>NZ_JNNO01000047.1 GCF_000735585.1 Devosia sp. LC5 | reverse complement strand
CCCCGGCCCTCCCCTCTAGGGGGAGGGAGGGAAAGAGCCGACGGCATCTCGCCACAGCTGCAAGTGTCCAAAATGAACACACTCCTCTATCAGGGGGAGGCGGGGGTGGACGCCGGTCTCGCCATCGTCGCTCAGCCAGACCCGGAAGCCCCACTTTCCGGCGCTTTGCCGCGCTTGTCATTCCATAATTTGACCAATTGATAAAAATTTGGAGCTGCGCTAGCTTTCCCTTGGGGAATACAGCAGCAAGGGAAATTTCAGGTGGCACAGGGTGTTCTCAAACAGGGCATTGCGCCGGGCCGGCTAGAGCCCGACCAGTATAAGTCGAACTTTGCGGACCTGCATCCGCCGCTCGACCGGCATGAGGCCTATGTCGAGGCCGACAGGTGCTATTTCTGTTATGACGCGCCCTGCATGAATGCGTGCCCGACCTCGATCGACATTCCCCTGTTCATCCGCGAAATCGCCACCGGCAATCCGATGGGCGCGGCGGAAACCATTTTTGAGCAGAATATCCTGGGGGGCATGTGCGCCCGCGTCTGCCCCACCGAACAGCTCTGCGAAGAAGCCTGCGTGCGCGAGGAAGCCGAAGGCAAGCCGGTCAAGATCGGCCAATTGCAGCGCTATGCCACCGATATCGCCATGTTCCACGGCGCCCAGTTCTTCGAGCGCGCCGAACCGACCGGCAAGACCGTGGCCGTGGTCGGCGCCGGCCCGGCCGGCCTTGCCGCCGCCCATCGCCTCGCCGTCAAGGGCCATGATGTCGTGATGTTCGACGCCCGCCCCAAATCGGGTGGCCTGAACGAATATGGCATCGCCTCCTATAAAAGCACCGATGGCTTTGCCCAGCGCGAAGTCGATTATGTCACCGCCATTGGCGGCATCACCATCGAGAATGACAAGGCTTTGGGCCGCGACTTTACCCTCGAAGACCTGCAGGCCAAATATAGCGCCGTGTTCCTCGGTATGGGCCTGGGCGGCGTCAACGCGCTGCAGGCCGAAAACGAAGATGCTGCAGGCGTCGCCAATGCCGTCGATTTCATCGCCGAATTACGCCAGGCCGCTGATCTCGCCAATCTGGCCGTCGGCCGCCGCGTCGTCGTCATTGGCGGCGGCATGACCGCGGTCGATGCCGCCGTGCAATCCAAGCTGCTGGGCGCCGAAGAAGTGACCATGGTCTATCGCCGCGGTAAGGAGCAGATGAGCGCCTCCGAGTTCGAGCAGGACCTGGCTGCCGCCAAGGGGGTCACCATCCGCCACTGGATGGCCCCCAAGCGCGTCCTCACCGATGGCCAAAAAGTCACCGGGATCGAATTGGCCTATACTGCCCTGGTTGATGGCAAGCTGGTCCAAAGCGGGGAAGTCACCACCATAGCCGCTGATCAGGTGTTCAAGGCGATCGGGCAGACCCTGGCCAGCGATGGCGGCGGACTGGACCTGGCCGGCGGCAAGATCGCCGTCGATGAACAGGGCCGCACTTCGCTGCGCGGCGTCTGGGCCGGCGGCGATTGCGCGACGGGGGGCGACGATCTGACCGTCACCGCCGTTGCCGAGGGCCGCGACGCGGCCGAGAGTATTCACGCTTACCTTGCCGGAGGCTCCAATGGCTGATCTGCGCAATAATTTCGTCGGCATCAAATCGCCCAACCCGTTCTGGCTGGCTTCGGCCCCGCCCACCGACAAGGCCTATAATGTCGAACGCGCCTTCAAGGCAGGCTGGGGCGGCGTGGTCTGGAAGACGCTGGGCGAAGAAGGCCCGCCTGTGGTCAATGTCAACGGACCGCGCTATGGCGCCATTTTCGGCGCCGACCGGCGCCTCCTGGGCCTCAACAATATCGAGTTGATCACCGACCGGCCCCTGCAGGTCAATCTGCAGGAAATGAAGCAGGTCAAGATGAATTGGCCCGACCGCGCCCTGATCGCTTCGATCATGGTGCCCTGCGAGGAGGAGGCCTGGAAAGCCATCCTGCCGCTGGTGGAAGAAACCGGCGCCGATGGCATCGAGCTCAATTTCGGCTGCCCGCATGGCATGAGCGAACGCGGCATGGGCGCCGCCGTCGGCCAGGTGCCTGAATATATCGAAATGGTCGTGCGCTGGTGCAAGCAATATACGCGCATGCCAGTAATCACCAAGCTGACGCCGAACATCACCGATATCCGCAAGCCCGCCCGCGCCGCCAAGGCCGGCGGCACGGACGCCGTCAGCCTGATCAACACCATCAATTCGATTGTCTCGGTTGACCTGGATGATTTTGCCCCCGTGCCCACCGTGGCGGGCAAGGGCACGCATGGCGGCTATTGCGGCCCGGCGGTGAAACCCATCGCCCTCAACATGGTCGCCGAAATCGCCCGCGACCCCGAAACCCACGGCCTGCCCATCTCGGGCATTGGCGGCATCACCACCTGGCGCGATGCGGCCGAATTCATTGCCCTCGGCTCAGGCAATGTGCAGGTCTGCACCGCTGCCATGACCTATGGCTTCAAGATCGTCGAAGAGATGATTTCGGGCCTCTCCAACTGGATGGACGAAAAGGGCCACAAGGATCTCGACGCCATTACCGGCCGCGCCGTGCGCAATGTCACCGACTGGCAATATCTGGATCTCGAATATATCGCCAAGGCCAAGATCGATCAGGATCTCTGCATCAAATGCGGCCGCTGCCACATTGCCTGCGAAGACACCTCGCACCAGGCGATCAGCAAGGAAAAGGACGGCAAGCGCTATTTCGAGGTGATGAACGACGAATGCGTCGGCTGTAACCTGTGCGTCAATGTCTGCCCGGTGGATGATTGCATCACCATGGAAGCCCTGCCGGTCGGCACGCTGGACGAACGCACTGGTCGTGTGGTCACCGGCAAATACGCCAACTGGACCAGCCATCCGAACAATCCGATGGCCAGGCCAGCGGTGGAACCGGCGGAATAGGGCACAATTCTGGAGAGCCACTCGGATCACCTCGCCCCTCAGGGGAGAGGTCGACGGCGAAGCCGGCGGGTGAGGGGTGCGATGCTTCCACATACCAGATGTAACCAGCATCGCACCCCTCATCCTGACCCTCTCCCCTAAGGGGCGAGGGGGCGATGAGCCGCTGGGTCACCGCATATGCTGGGCCGATCATCTATCCCCCACCCCGCAAGACCAACTAAACTTGGCCGGACGAAGAATATTCCCACGGCCATCCTGTCGAATTCTGTCAGCGTCGACCGTCATAGCATTATCCGGACTTATCTCAGCATAGGACAATGCAATGCCGACCGATCTGACCTCGACACTCATCCTGCTGGCCCGCCTGCTGCTGGGCGGGGCCTTTCTGATTTTTGGTATTCGCAACATCGCAAATATCGGCCCCCTGACCGCCGGTCTCGCCGCACGCGGGCTGCCTCTGCCCCGCATGGCGGCCATTATCGGGCTGGCGCTGCAGATTGTCGGCGGGGCGCTGACGGCAATCGGGCCATTCGGCGTCTGGGGTGGTGTTGCCCTCATCGTTTTCGTGGTGCTCGCCACCATGCTGTTCCACAATTTCTGGGACTATGAGGGCGCCGACCGCGCCAGCCATGTCAATGCGACCATCATGAATGCCGGTTTGGCCGGCGCGTTCCTGCTGGTTATCGCCGTCAGTCTCTGATGATTTTGCCGGGATAGGCCGCACGGCAGGACATTCAATTTTGAATGGGAAGTGATCGATATTTGATAAATTACTTCGTTCCTGAATGGGCATAAGGTTCGGGCAGTTCCACCGAGGGTTTCGCCATGACCGCCAAGACTGCCAGCCTCTACAAACTAACCGATGCCATGCTGCTGCAACGCCTTGAAGGCCTCGCCGCATTGGCTCTCGGCGCACTGGCCTATGGCTGGCTCGGCCAGTCCTGGCTGGTTTTTGCCCTGCTGTTCCTCGTGCCCGATCTGGCCATGCTGGGCTATCTCCGCTCGGCCCGGCTTGGCGGGATGAGCTACAATCTGGTGCATAATTATGCCGCGCCCGCGCTCCTCGCTTTGGCTGGCTTGGCCATTGGCCCATGGGCCAATGGTCTCGCCGCGATCTGGATTGCCCATATCGGCGCCGACCGGCTGCTGGGCTATGGCCTCAAGCTCGACAGCTTCGGGGCCACCCATCTCGGTCCGGTTGGCAAGGCGCGTAGTGCTCGCTAAATCAAGGTTTGAGCACGCGATAGTCCATGTGGGTGGTGAGTCGCGTCGCGCGAGCGCCGGCAGGTTCAAGCGTCGCGGTCAGCCCATCCCACAATCGCTCGCCCTGGCCCAGCACGACCGGTGCGATCTGCAGGTGCAGCATGTCGACCGCGCCCATATTGAGGTAGTTCCGCAACGTGGTGACACCGCCGGCAACAACGACATCGCGGCTGCCCGCCGCCTCCCGCGCCCGGGCCAGTGCTACATCAGGCCCTTCAGTTACGAAATTAAAGACCGTGCCGCCCTCCATCTCGATCGGCGGCCGTGCGTAATGGGTCAACACGAATACCGGCGCATGATAGGGCGGATTTGGGCCCCACCAACCCCTCCACTCCATCTCCCACACATCCGGGCCCGGCGCGGCGAACATGTTCCGGCCCATGATGAAAGCACCGTAATTGGTGATAGCGTCGAGCTCGGCCCGGTTATTGTCGGCGTCCTCGAACATCCAGCGGTGCATGGGCTCACCCTCGATGTCACCGAACGGCTTTTCCCGGGTCTGATTGAGACCGGTGCCGAACCCATCGAGCGAAAGGCTCATATGTGCATGAACTTGCTGGGTCATCTTCCCCTCCATTACTTAAGTTGTAACTTAAGCATAAGGGCGGCAGAACCGCTCTGTCAAGCGAAGGCTTAACTATCATCGCTTGGAGCGCGGGGTCAGCCCATAGAGGAACAATTGCTCGAGATAGCGCGCCGCATCCTCAAAGCGGCCTTCCCCGCCCCGCGATGGCCCCAGTACGGCCCGCACCTGCACGTCGAAATCGGCATAATGCTGGGTCGTCGCCCAGATCGAAAAGATCAGGTGATAGGGATCGGTCCGGGCAATGCGGCCCTGGTCCATCCAGGTGGTCAGCACTGCCGCCTTTTCATCGACGAGGTTTTTCAGATCAACCTCGATCATTTCGATAATGCGCGGCGCCCCTTGCAGCATTTCATTGGCAAACAGCCGGCTTTCGCGCGGAAAGTCGCGCGCCATTTCCAGCTTGCGGCGGATATAGGAGCGGATTTCGGGGAAGGGGTCGCCGTCGGCATCCATTTCGCGCAACGGCGCCAGCCAGGTGACCAGCAATTCGGAAATCAGGCGGCGGTGAATCTCTTCCTTGCGGGGGAAGTAGTACAGCAGGTTCGGCTTGCTCATGCCCGCTACTTCGGCGATCTGGTCGATGGTCGCGCCGCGGAAGCCATGCAGGGAAAAAACGTCGAGCGCCGCTTCCAGGATAATATCCTGCTTTTCCCGCTGAATCCGGGTCAGCGGCCGGGGTTTTTCCTTGGCCTGCGTGGCCGCTTTCGCCGCGGCCTTGTGCTGGCGTTTGGCGGCGGCGGTCGGGACTGAGCTTTTCAACTTGATCGGCGGCATTTTCGCCTTGCGGGAAGTTTTGGGAGTGCTAACATTTTTCCAACTGGTCAAAATTCTTGGTAACACGTTCCCACGTCAAGAGCCAATAAACATGACCAACAACGTCATATAAAAGAATTCGGGAGCGAGGCTATCGTGTCCACCTCAACAAGTAACGCGCCAAACGATCTGAGCGCCTTCTGGATGCCGTTTACGGCAAACCGGCAGTTCAAGAAATCCCCGCGCATGTTTGTTGCGGCCAAGGACATGCACTACACCACGTCGGACGGCCGGCAGGTACTCGATGGCACCGCCGGGCTCTGGTGCGTCAATGCCGGCCATGCCCGCCCGCTGATCGTGGAGGCTATCGCCAGGCAGGCCGCCGAACTCGATTATGCCCCCGCTTTCCAGATGGGCCATCCCAAGGCGTTCGAATTGGCCAATCGGCTGGTCGATATCGCGCCCAAGGGGCTCGATCATGTGCTGTTCACCAATTCGGGTTCGGAATCGGTCGAAACGGCCCTCAAAGTGGCGCTGGCCTATCACCGTGTTAAAGGCGATGGCAGCCGTTTCCGGCTGATCGGCCGCGAGCGTGGCTATCACGGTGTCAATTTCGGCGGCATTTCGGTGGGCGGCATCGTTACCAACCGCAAGATGTTCGGCACGCTGCTGACCGGCGTCGATCACCTGCCGCATACCCACAACCTCGCCAAGAACGCCTTTACCAAGGGCGAGCCCGAACATGGGCTCGACCTGGCGGACGAACTCGAGCGCATCATTACCCTGCACGATGCCTCCACCATCGCAGCGGTCATTGTCGAGCCGGTGGCCGGCTCCACCGGCGTGTTGATCCCGCCCAAGGGCTATCTGCAGCGCCTGCGCGACATCACCAAAAAGCACGGTATCCTGCTGATCTTTGACGAAGTCATTACCGGCTTCGGGCGTCTGGGCACCCCGTTCGCCGCCGACTATTTCGGTGTCACGCCCGACATCATGGTCACTGCCAAGGGCCTGACCAATGGCATCATCCCGATGGGCGCCGTTCTGGTTTCGCCGGAAATACACGGCGCCTTCATGGGCGGACCCGAGCATGTCATCGAGTTCTTCCACGGCTATACCTATTCGGGCAATCCGGTGGCTTCGGCCGCTGCGCTCGCCACGCTCGAAACCTATAAGCAGGAGGACCTGCTGACGCGCGGCGCCGGATTGGCGCCCTATTTTGCCGATGCCCTGCATTCGCTCAAGGGCGAGCCCCATGTCATCGATATCCGCAATATCGGCATGGTCGGCGCCATCGAGCTAGATCCGATTGCCGGTTCGCCCACCAAGCGCGCCTTCTCGGCCTTCCTTGCCGCCTATGAAAGCGGTTTCCTGATCCGCACCACCGGCGACATTATCGCGCTCTCGCCCCCGCTGATCATCTCCAAGGGCCAGATTGACGAATTGATCGACGGTATTCGCACCGTGCTGCGGGGGATTGCATGATGAACATTATCGAAAACGCCGTTGCCGGAAAACGCTATGTCTCGACCGGCCGCCGCGTGCCGGTGTTCAATCCGGCCACGGGCGAAGTCTCGGCCGAGCTGCCGCTCTCGACCCTGAGCGAACTCAACGACGCTGTGGCTTCCGCCAAAAAGGCGCAGGTGGCCTGGGGCAATACCCCGCCGATGAAGCGGGCCCGCGTCATGTTCAAGTTCAAGGCGCTGCTCGATCAATATGCCGACGACCTGGCCCGCGAAATCAGCCGCGAGCATGGCAAGGTGCATGACGACGCCCTGGGCGAAGTCGCTCGCGGCATCGATTGCGTCGATTTTGCCTGCGGCATCCCGCAATTGCTCAAGGGCGAATTCTCCCGCAATGTCGGCCCTTCGATCGATTCCTATTCCGACCGCCAGCCGCTCGGCGTCGTTGCCGGCATCACCCCGTTCAACTTCCCGGCCATGGTGCCGATGTGGATGTATCCGGCCGCCATCGCCTGCGGCAATGCCTTCATATTGAAGCCGTCGGAACGCGATCCGAGCGCTTCCATGCTGGCCTGGAACCTGTTCATGGAAGCCGGCCTGCCCGAGGGCATTCTCAATGTCATCCACGGCGACAAGGAAATGGTAGACGGGATTCTGGACCATCCCGACATCAAGGCCGTGAGCTTTGTTGGGTCGACCCCGATCGCCGAATATGTCTATCAACGCGGCACCAAGGCCGGTAAGCGCGTCCAGGCCCTGGGCGGCGCCAAGAACCACATGGTCATCCTGCCCGATGCCGATCTCGACCAGGTTGCTGATGCCTTGATGGGCGCCGGCTATGGCTCGGCCGGGGAACGCTGCATGGCCATTTCCGTCGCCGTGCCCGTTGGCAAGGAGACGGGCGATGCGCTGGTCGCCAAGCTCAAGCCGCGCGTTGAATCGCTCAAGATCGGTCCAGCCACCGACAAGGATGCCGAAATGGGTCCGGTCGTCACCAAGATGCACCGCGACAAGATTGTCGGTTATATCGACGCTGGTGTGGAGCAGGGCGCTTCGCTCGTTGTCGACGGCCGCGGCTTCGCGCTCCAGGGCTATGAAGGCGGCTATTATGTCGGCGGCACGCTGTTCGATAACGTGACCCCCGACATGACCATCTACAAGGAAGAGATCTTCGGCCCCGTCCTCTCGGTCGTGCGCGCCAATGACTATGCCGAGGCGGTCAAGCTCATCAACGACCACGAATATGGCAATGGCACCGCCATCTTCACCCGCGACGGCGACGCCGCCCGCGAATTTGCCGACAAGATCGAAGTGGGCATGGTCGGCATCAACGTGCCCATCCCGGTCCCGGTCGCCTACCACTCCTTCGGCGGCTGGAAGCGGAGCCTGTTCGGCGATCACTCGATCTACGGCCCCGAAGGCGTGCATTTCTACACCCGCCTCAAGACGGTGACTACCCGCTGGCCCGCCGGCATCAAGGGCGGCGCGGAATTCAGCTTCCCGAGCGTGAAGTAATGATGGGTGCTTTCACCAGCGCCGGTCCCCTCACCCTGGCCCTCTCCCCGGAGGGGCGAGGGGACGCGGGGGGATGGCCTGGTGAAGGCACCGATACATCGGAGAACGTCGAAGTCCTCACCTCGCCCCGCCGGGGAGAGGTCGCCGCGCAGCGGCGGGTGAGGGGACCGCGTCCTCAACCTGGCCAAATCGACCGTGCGCGCACCCTGCGCTCATCCATGACCGATGCGGAAAACCGCCTCTGGTATCATCTGCGCAATCGCCGCTTGGCTGGCTTCAAATTCGTTCGCCAGCTCCCGATCGCCGGTTACTATGCCGACTTTGCCTGCCGTGAAGCCATGCTCATAATCGAAGCCGATGGTGGCCAGCATGGATCAATGCGCGATCAAATACGTGATCGCGCATTGCGTGCCGAAGGTTTCGCCGTGCTTCATTTCTGGAACAATGACATCCTCGGCAACACCGAGGGCGTGCTGCAAACCATCCTCAACATTCTACAGCCCAACGAGTAAGCCCATGTCCGCCCCCGGAGAAAATCTCAAGATCAATGGCGACCGTCTGTGGGACAGCCTCATGGAGATGGCCAAGATCGGTCCCGGCATTGCCGGTGGCAATAATCGCCAGACGCTGACCGACGAAGACGGCGAAGGCCGCCATCTGTTCAAGCGCTGGTGCGACGAGGCAGGCCTCAGCATGGGCGTCGACCAGATGGGCACCATGTTCATGACCCGCCCGGGCACCGATCCCGATGCCCTGCCGGTCTATGTCGGCAGCCACCTCGATACCCAGCCCACCGGCGGCAAATATGATGGCGTGCTGGGCGTTTTGGCCGGCCTCGAAATCATCCGCTCGATGAACGATCTGGGCATCAAAACCAAGCACCCCATCGTCGTCACCAATTGGGCCAATGAGGAAGGCGCGCGCTTTGCCCCGGCCATGCTGGCCTCGGGCGTGTTCGCCGGCATGCATAGCCTCGACTACGCCTATGGCCGCAAGGACATGGATGGCAAGACCTACGGCGACGAGCTCAAGCGCATCGGCTGGCTGGGCGCCGAGGAGGTGGGCGCGCGCAAGATGCACGCCTATTTCGAATATCATATCGAACAGGGCCCGATCCTTGAGGCCGAAAACAAGAGAATAGGCGTCGTCACCCATTGCCAGGGCCTGTGGTGGCTCGAATTCACCCTGACGGGCAGGGAAGCCCATACCGGCTCGACCCCCATGGCCATGCGCGTCAATGCGGGTCTCGCCATGGCGCGGATCATCGAGGCGGTGCAGGCCATCGCCATGGAGAACCAGCCAGGCGCGGTTGCCGGTGTCGGCCAGGCAAAATTCTCGCCCAATTCACGCAATGTGCTGCCCGGCACGGTGTTGTTCACCGTCGACCTGCGGACACCGGACCAGGACAAGCTCGATCGCATGCGCGCTGCCATCGAGGCCAAGGCCGCTGAAATCGCGGCCGAGCTGGGCGTTGGCTGTTCCGTCGAAGCCGTCGGGCATTTCGATCCGGTGACGTTCGATCCAACCCTGGTCGGCCGCGTCCGCAAGGCCGCCGAAGATCTGGGCTATAGCCATATGAACATCATTTCCGGCGCCGGGCACGACGCCTGCTGGGCCGCCAAGGTAGCGCCCGCCACCATGGTCATGTGCCCCTGCGTCGGCGGGCTCAGCCACAATGAGGCCGAAGACATCTCCAGGGAATGGGCAGCGGCCGGCGCCGATGTGCTGTTCCACGCCGTCGTCGAAACCGCGGAGATCGTGGAGTAACGCCTTTCAGCTAAATATATGACCGCGCCCCATTCTGAGGGGAGGGAGGGCGCGGGACCTGCATTTCAGAGGGAACGGAAATGAGCAAAGTCATCAAGAACGGTACGGTCGTCACTGCCGACCTGACCTACAAGGCCGACGTCAAGATTGAAGGCGATGTCATCGTCGAGATCGGCCAGAACCTGAGCGGCGATGAAGTGCTCGACGCCAGCGGCTGCTACATCATGCCCGGCGGCATCGATCCGCATACCCATCTCGAAATGCCTTTCATGGGCACCTATTCGGCCGACGATTTTGAATCCGGCACCCGCGCGGGCCTCGCTGGTGGCACCACTATGGTGGTCGATTTCTGCCTGCCCAGTCCCAACCAGAGCCTGCTGGAAGCCCTGCAGATGTGGGACAACAAGACCGGCAAGGCCTCGGCCGATTATTCATTCCATATGGCCATCACCTGGTGGGGCGAGCAGGTGTGGAGCGAGATGGCCGAAGTGGTGGATCGCGGCATTACCAGCTTCAAGCATTTCATGGCCTATAAGGGTTCCCTGATGGTCAATGACGATGAGATGTTCTCGTCATTCCAGCGCTGCGCGGATCTGGGCGCGCTGCCCCTGGTGCATGCCGAAAATGGCGATGTCGTTGCCGCCATGACGGCCAAACTGCTGGCCGAGGGCAATAATGGCCCCGAAGCCCATGCCTATTCCCGTCCGCCCGAAGTCGAAGGCGAAGCCACCAACCGCGCCATCATGATTGCCGACATGGCCGGCGTGCCGCTCTATGTGGTGCATGTCTCGTCCGAACAGGCGCACGAAGCCATCCGCCGCGCCCGGCAAAAGGGCATGCGGGTTTATGGCGAGCCGCTGATCCAGCATTTGACGCTGGACGAGAGCGAATATTTCAACCCCGATTGGGACCATGCCGCCCGGCGCGTGATGTCGCCGCCGTTCCGCAACAAACTGCATCAGGATTCGCTCTGGGCCGGCCTGCAGTCCGGTTCGCTCTCCTGCGTCGCCACCGACCATTGCGCCTTCACCACCGCGCAGAAGCGCAATGGCCTGGGCAATTTCTCCAAGATTCCCAATGGCACGGGCGGGCTGGAAGATCGCCTGCCGGTGCTATGGACCACGGGGGTCAATACCGGCCGGCTGACCATGAACGAATTCGTCGCCGTCACCTCGACCAATATCGCCAAGATCCTGGGCCTCTATCCCAAAAAGGGCGCCGTGCTGGTAGGCGCCGATGCGGACCTGATCGTCTGGGACCCGGCCCGCAAAAAGACCATTACGGCCCAGGCCCAGCAATCGGTCATCGATTATAATGTGTTCGAAGGCTTCGAAGTCACCGGCTTGCCCCGCTATGTGCTGAGCCGCGGCAAGGTCTCGATCGTTGAAAACGAGGTCAAGACCGAGCCGGGCCATGGCAAATTCGTCGGCCGCGAGGCCAAGAACCCGGTCAATCGGGCGCTCAGCCAATGGAAAGACATCGTCGCCCCGCGCAAGGTCGAACGCTCCGGCATTCCGGCGACGGGGGTTTGATGGGTATTTCGAGTTTGAACAAGGCCCCCTCACCCGCCGCTGCGCAGCGACCTCTCCCCCCAGGGAGAGGTGAAGAAGGGCTTTATTGTCGCGCAGCGACACCTCTCCCTTCGGGGGAGAGGTCCGCGGCGAAGCCAGCGGGTGAGGGGGCCTTCCTTTGACCACCGTCGTCTCCGCCCAAAATCTCGGCCTCACCTTCAAGACCAATGACGGGGACGTCGTCGCGCTCAGCGACGTCAATCTCTCCATTTCCAAGGGCGAATTCGTCTCCTTCATCGGCCCCTCGGGCTGTGGCAAGACCACGTTTTTGCGCACCATTGCCGATCTCGAACGGCCGACCTCGGGCACGCTGACCATCAATGGGCAGACGCCGGAAAATGCCCGCAAGGACCGGGCCTATGGCTATGTGTTCCAGGCGCCCGCGCTTTATCCCTGGCGCACCATCGAACAGAACGTGGCGCTGCCGCTCGAGATCATGGGTTATAGTCAGGCCCAACAGGCCGAGCGCATCCGGCGCACCATGGAGCTGGTGAACCTCTCCGGCTTCGAGAAGAAATATCCCTGGCAGCTCTCGGGCGGCATGCAGCAACGCGCCTCGATCGCCAGGGCGCTGGCCTTTGACGCCGATCTATTGCTGATGGACGAGCCCTTCGGCGCATTGGACGAAATCGTGCGCGATCACCTCAATTCCGAATTGCTCAAACTCTGGGCGCGGACGCAAAAGACCATCTGTTTCGTCACCCACTCGATTCCCGAAGCGGTCTATCTCTCGACCAAGATCGTGGTGATGTCACCGCGCCCTGGCCGGGTGACCGATGTGATCGAGAGTACTTTGCCCCGCGAGCGGCCGCTCGATATCCGCGAGACACCGGAATTTTTGGCGATCGCCGCAAGGGTTCGGGATGGACTGCGGGCTGGGCATTCTTATGAGGAGACGGTGTGATGGGGCCGTGTGCAATGCCATGACCCGCACCTTCCCCATTCTCATCGTCCTGCTCGCCATCGTGGCCGTCTGGTATGCCGCTGCGATCGGCATGAATGCCCAATGGCAGAACGATGTTTATCGCCGCGGCGACATCACCAATGTGCCCGCCACCCAGTTCGTGTTCGACACCTGGAACCAGGACAAGCCCGTGCTGCCCACGGCGCATCAGGTGTTTGGCGAGCTGTGGAATTCAACCGTGCTCGTCGCGCCCAACAAGCCGCGTAGCCTGCTGTTCCATGCCTGGGTCACCTTCTCGGCCACCGCGCTCGGCTTTGCCATGGGCTCGGTGCTGGGCATCTTGCTTGCCGTGCTGATCGTGCACAATGAGGCGATGAACCGCTCGCTGATGCCCTGGATCGTGGCCAGCCAGACCATCCCCATCCTGGCGCTGGCCCCGCTGATCGTGGTCATCGGCTTCAATGTCTTTACCGGTACATTGGGCGTTCCGACCGATCCGGCGCGGCTGATCAGCAAGGCGATCATTTCGGCTTATCTCAGCTTTTTCCCGGTCGCTGTCGGCATGGTCAAAGGGCTGCGTAGCCCCGAAGCAATCCAGCTCGACCTGATGCATACCTATAATGCCTCGCCCAGCCAGACTTTCTGGAAGCTGCGTTGGCCAGCGTCCGTGCCCTTCCTCTTTGCTTCGCTCAAAGTGGGCGTGGCGGCCAGTCTTGTCGGCGCTATCGTAGGCGAATTGCCCACCGGAGCCGTGGCGGGACTGGGCGCGCGGCTCCTCGCCGGCTCTTATTACAGCCAGACAGTGCAGATCTGGGCCGCGCTGGTCGCCGCCTCCATCCTCGCCGCCGTCCTGGTGCTGGCCGTAGCTCTGGTCGAACGGCTCGTCAACAAAGGCATGGGGGCGCGTCCGGCATGAGCCAGCTGCAATTCTATCTGGCGCTCGTGGTGGGGGGCTTGTGTGCCGCAGCTTTGGCGCTCAGCCTGGTCACGCCACTTGAAGCCGGCCTGCTGCTCAAGGCGTTTCTTGTGTTCGGAACACTGTCGCTGATCCGCTTTGTCGTACCGATCGGACTATGGGCCGATGGGGCCTTTGCCGCGCTCGGCGCAGTCGCCCTGCTCACCAGCATTGGCGTCTTTACTCCAGCACCCGCATTCTTCTGGATGGCGCTGATCGCCGCCTGGCTGTTTGCCTGGCTGTTCGTCGAGCGGCTCTCCAAGGCCATCGCCCCGGGCTATGCCGACAATGCCGGGCTGGGCCTGTTCATTCCCGTTGTCTTCGGGCTCACCATTCTCGTCGCCTGGGAAGTCATCACGCGGGCCGGCAATGTGCCTCAGGTCATCCTGCCGCCGCCCTCGATGATCTGGGCGCGCATCACCAATTCGGTGCCGACGCTGCTGGCCGATTTCCAGCAGACCTTCAAGGCCGTGCTGATCGGCTACGCGCTGGGTTGTGGGCTGGGCTTTATCGTCGCCATCCTCATCGATCGCTCGCCCTTTCTCAAATCGGGGCTTCTGCCGCTGGGCAATTTCGTCTCGGCGCTGCCCATTGTCGGCGTCGCGCCCATCATGGTCATGTGGTTCGGCTTTGACTGGCAATCCAAGGCCGCGGTCGTGGTCATCATGACCTTCTTCCCCATGCTGGTGAATAGTGTGGCGGGGCTCAACGCCTCCTCAGCCATCGAGCGTGATCTGATGCGCACCTATGCCGCCGGCTATTGGCAAACCCTTATGAAGCTGCGTCTTCCCGCTGCGGGGCCCTTCATATTCAACGCCCTCAAGATCAACTCGACTCTGGCCTTGATCGGCGCAATCGTAGCGGAATTCTTCGGGACGCCCATTGTGGGAATGGGTTTCCGGATCTCAACCGAAGTCGGCAGAATGAATGTCGATATGGTATGGGCCGAAATCGCGGTGGCGGCTGTCGCGGGATCGGTCTTCTATGGGGTGATTAGCCTGATGGAACGGGGCGTCACCTTCTGGCATCCGTCTGTGCGCGGTGCATAGGCGGGGCAAAACTCAGGGGAAAGTCGACTATGAAGAAACTTCTTATTGGCACGATGGCAGGTGCAATGGCGCTGGCCGCAGCAGCAGGCGGGGCCCAGGCGCAGGATAGCGTGACGCTCCAGCTTAAATGGGTCACCCAGGGACAGTTTGCCGGCTATTACGTCGCCCAGGCCAAGGGCTTCTACGAGGAAGAGGGCCTCACCGTCGAAATCAAGCCGGGCGGGCCTGACATTGCCCCCGAGCAGGTGATTGCCGGCGGTGGCGCCGATGTCATCACCACATGGATGGCGGCGGGCCTGGCGGCCCGCGAACGCGGCGTAGCTTTGGTCAATATCGCCCAACCGTTCAAGCAATCGGGCCTGTTGCTGACCTGCCGCAAGGATGCAGGGGTGGAAACCACTGCCGACTTCCCCGGCAAGACGCTGGGCGTGTGGTTCTTCGGCAATGAATATCCCTTCTATGCCTGGATGGCCAAGCTGGGCCTTTCCACCGAAGGGGGTGCCGAGGGCGTCGAAGTGCTGAAGCAAGCCTTCAACGTTGATCCGCTGATCCAGAAGCAGGCCGCCTGCATCTCGACCATGACCTATAATGAATATGGCCAGGTGCTGAAGGCCGGCCTCACGCCCGAAGAGCTGACCGTCTTCAACTATCGCGATGAAGGCGTAGGCATGCTCGAGGACGGGCTTTATGTGCTCGAAGACAAGCTGGCCGATCCGGCCTTTGTCGAGAAGATGACCAAGTTCGTCCGCGCCTCGATGAAGGGCTGGGATTATGCCCGCGCCAATCCGGAAGAAGCCGCCCAGATCGTGGTCGATAATGATCAGACCGGCGCCATGACCCTGGAAGACCAGATCTATCAGGTCAGCGAAATCAACAAGCTGACCGAGGGCTCGACCGGCGTGCTCGACGAGGCCGATTACCAGCAGACCGTCGATACTCTGCTCTCGGCCGTGTCACCGGACAATCCGGCCATCACCAAGGCCCCCGAAGGCGCGTTCACCCATGCGGTGACGGACGGGCTGTAAGGCTTGGTTGGAATGAACGGAAGGCGGGGAGCGATCCCCGCCTTCTTGTTAGTTAAACACTCTCCGGCACTTGAACTGGCCGAACTCGACCCAACCGGTGGCGAGCACTTCGCCCTTAAAGCTCACCCAACACTCATCCAGCGACACGGGCGAGCCGGCCCCCGTCAGCAGCACCGCATTGCCATGCCGCACGGCATTGGCCTGTTGCGCATCGAGCCGGATTTCCGGCAGGCCGGTAAAGCCAGCCGAAATGCTTTTCAGCAGCGCGTCGCGCTCGCTGATGTCCAGCGCCTCCAACTGCTCGATGGTCACCGCATCGGCGTCGTTGAACGGCCCAACGGCCGCACGATGCAGCATGGAAACATGGCCGCGTGTGCCCAGCGCCTCGGCAATATCGCGCGCCAGCGAGCGCACATAGGTGCCCTTGCCGCAGGTGACTTCGAGCACGGAATGCTCGGTGCCGTGAGACACGAGGACTATGTCATCGACATCGATTTCGCGCGGCGCCAGTTCCACCGCTTCCCCGGCGCGGGCCAGATCATAGGCGCGTTCGCCGTCGATCTTGAGGGCCGAAAAGATCGGCGGACGCTGCAGGATCGTGCCGGTAAAACGCGGCAGGACCGCCAGCAAAGCCGCTTCGCCAGGCCTCACATCAGAAGTCGCGACCACGCTGCCCTCGGCATCGTCCGTGGTGGTGGCGCTGCCCCATTGGATGGCGAAGCGATAGATCTTGGTGCCGTCCTGCACCTGGGGCACGGCCTTGGTGGCCTCGCCCAAAGCGATCGGCAATATGCCGGTGGCCAGCGGGTCGAGCGTGCCGGCATGGCCGGCCTTCGTGGCGCTGAACAACCAGCGCACCTTGCCCACGGCTTGCGTTGACGTCATGTCATAGGGCTTGTTGAGGACGACCCAGCCGGAAATCGCGCGCTTGATGCGCTTGGGGGCACTCAATCTTGGCTCTCGTCCTCATCGCCATCCAGATCGCGCTGCACGCGGTCGGAGCGAAGCAGGGAATCGATGCGGCCGGCTTCCTCGAACGTATCGTCGACGTAGAAGCGCATCTCGGGCGCAAACTTCATGTTGATCTGCGGCGCGACCCGGCCACGGATAAACTTGCGATGGCGATTGAGCGCCGCGACGATTTCCTCGGCATGCATGCCGCCCAGCGGCATGATATAGGCGTTGGCGATCTTGAGGTCGGGGGTCATGCGCACTTCGGGCACGGTGATGACCGAGCCGCGCAACGCGTCGTCCTCGACATCGCCGCGGGCGAAAATCGCCGCCAGCGCGTGGCGGACGAGTTCGCCGACGCGCAGCATGCGCTGGCTGGGGCCGATTGGCTTGTTATCTTTGCTCATGGCGAGGCATTAGGCCCTCGTTGCGCGCCCGTCAATCCGCCAGTGTCAGGCTGACTTCGGCCTGTAGCTGGCGCGAACGCTCCTCCACCACATTGGTGGCGACCGGCCAGCTTGACGGCTGGGCTGGATCAAAGGCCGGGCCGCGCCAGGTCTGGTAGAAGACGGCAACGCCCTTGGCGCTTTTGCGGAAGCTCATCACGGCGATCTCCCCGCGCCCGGCCAGCCCGCTCAGGCCATCGAAAAACGCACCGCAGGCAAAGCCCAGCGGGGCCAGATTGTCGCCATCATCCTGGCCGAACTGGAAGAATGCCATGGCATTGGGCTGGCAGGACTGGCCATAGCCGGCCATGACGCTGCGCCGGAAACCGACCAGCGTGCCGCTGGTCTGTTGCTGCAGATGGGCGCCATAAGCCATGGTCCAATCCGCTTCGGTTTCGCCCTTGGGGCGGATATCGAGCCGGACCTGGCCGTTCTCGACCGTATAGCTCAAATCGACCAATGGCTTGATATCGCCCGCGCCCACATCGCCGGCATTGAGCCAATCGGGCAGGGGCATGGCGAGCCGCTGTTCGGGCACGTCGAGCACCAGCTTGCCATCGGCCGCGCTCAGCGCCGGCTCATCCGCATCCTGGGCCCAGGCCGGAAAAACCAGCAGCAATGCGGCGGCAACCAGCAAGAGTGGTTTGGTAAAAGACAAGAGGGCACTCCTCACCCGGATTCTATCGCGCGCACTGGCCGCGCCTGTCCCCGCGGGGCGCGCCATCTCCCAACGATTAGGGGGCAAGCGGGTGCGAGAGCAAGAGGCAAGGCAATTGCTAACGGCGAAGGGCGGCGTGGTGCTGTGTTGGCGCAACACTCGGGCGGCGATCAGGCGCTCTGACTGCGCCCGGCGCCGCGTGGTCCTTCGGGCAACAGGCGGTGGGGCGGCTGGTGTCCATCCATGAAGGTGCGGATATTGACGATGACGGTCTCGCCCATTTCGATCCGCGCTTCGAGGGTGGCCGAGGCCATATGGGCGGTCAGCACCACCTTGTTGTCTTCGGCCAGCGCCAGCAGGCGCGGATCGATGCCGTGCTTGTTCTCGAATACATCCAGTGCGGCGCCGCTCAGATGGCCATTTTCGATCTGGCTCACCAAAGCTGCTTCATCGATCAGTTCGGGCCGCGAGACATTGACCACGAAACTACCCGGCTTCATCGCCGCCAGCCGTTCGGCCGAGAGAATGTGAAAGGTCTCGCGGGTGTGGGGGGTGTGCAGCGAGACGATATCGACCGCCGCCAGCATGGCGTCCAGATCATCCCAATAGGTGGCTTCGAGCGGCGTCTCGATGGCCGGAGGGCGCCGGTTGCGGGAGAAGTAATGGATATTGAGGCCAAAGGCCTTGGCGCGCTGGGCGACGGCGGTGCCGATGCGGCCCATGCCGACAATGCCCAATGCCTTGCCGCGCAGGCGGTGGCCCAGCATGGAGGTGGGCGACCAGCCGGCCCAGACCCCGTCGCGCACCAGCATCTGGGTGCCCTCGACCAGCCGGCGCGGCAGCGCCAGCATCAGCACCATGGCCATGTCGGCGGTGTCTTCTGTAAGCACGCTTGGCGTATTGGTGACGGTCAGCCCGGCCGCCAGCGCCGCTTCGACATCGATATTGTCCACGCCATTGCCGAATTGGGCGATCAGCCGGACCGATTCGGGCAGGCGGGTGACCAGGTCGGCATCGATGCGGTCCGTGATGGAGCTGACGAGCACGTCCTTGCCCGCCAGGCCCTCGACAATGTCATCGGCGGTGAGCGCAACGTCGGCTTCGTTGACATCGGTTTCGAACAAAGTCGCCATGCGCGCCTCGATGGTTTCGGGCAGGCGCCTGGTGACGAGAATCTTGGGTTTGGAGCTGGTCATCAAGTTCCGGAGTGCGGCTGACTAGGCTTGTGGAAAACCACGCCTTCAGCGACCATTAAGGATCATCGCGTAGTGATAGGGCAAATCCAGACCTTCTGCAAAGTCATGTTTGACGAGACCACTGGCGCCCTGCGCGTCCGCCATATCCAATCCTCCCCAAGCCCCGTCCTCCGCATTGTCATGGTGTGCCTGGCGCTGCTGGCGATGATATGCACTACGCCTGCCTGGGCCCAGGCGGACAACCCGAGCGGGCTGCCTCTGCCCCGCTTCGCCACGACGCGCTCCACCCCTATCAATGTGCGTGTCGGGCCGGGCACCAAATATGAAGTCTCCTGGACCTATCTCAAGTCCGGCATTCCCATCGAGATTGTCCAGGAATTCGATACCTGGCGGAAGATTCGCGATATCGATGGCGACGAAGGCTGGGTCCACCAGAACCTGCTTTCCGGCACCCGCGCGGGCTATGTCACGCCACTCATGGCCAATGGCGAGATTGCCCTGCGCAGCGACAAATCCGGCAATGCCGGCGTGCGTGCCCGGCTCGGGCCGGGCCTGCGGGTGCAGATCAAGGAATGCGACGGGGAGTGGTGCGAGGTCAGCGCGGCCCAGCCGGGCAATGAACATCGCTCCTATTCGGGCTATCTGCGCCAGGAAGAAATCTGGGGCGTCTATCCCGACGAAGTCTTCGACTAATCCAGTTCAGCGACCGCATTAGCCGTCTGGCGCGCGATGCGGGTCGCTTCGCCCTGCTTGGGGCAGGAAGCGCAATAGGCCTTGGGCTCGATCAGGTAATCGAGGCAGCAGCCCTTGCGCGTCACGATGACCACTTCCCGGCCGCTACCCACTTCGATCCGGTCTAGCCTGCCCTGGCCAGTCAGTCCCAAGGCGGCCAGCCAAAGCTGGGCGTAATCCTCCGCCATTGCTGCAGTGACGCCGGGCTGCCATTGCGGTAGCCGGGCGATGATCGAGAGCATGCGATCGGCCAGCAGCCGCCGCGCGGGCAGCGGCTTGAGTTTCACCAGGGCATTGATCTCCTCCAAAAGGCCGGCGCAGAACGGGCGTAGCGATGCCGCACCAATGGCGATCAATTGCTCTGGCGTGCCCGATTGCTGCGGGCCGGCCGGCAGGCGGTAGCCATCGGCATAAATGCCATGGACACGCTGCGACAGCTGTCCGAGATCGGGCATGCTGGCGTGGATATGGGCCGCAATAACGGCCAGATAAGCCGGCTGCCACAGGAAATTGGTCCACAGCCGCACCGCCCAAAAGGCCGGCCCGGCCTTGGGATATGTTTCAGCTAGATGCCGGTGGAGCTGGCCCAGCACCGCGCCATTATCGGCGCCCGGCAGGTACCAGCCGGGGCGATGCCCGCCCGGCGCACCCTTCATGAAGCCGGTGACGCGGGCGGCCGTGGCAATGAGTTGGGTGGTCCGGCTCGAAGCATCGTCGGCGGCAAAGAGATAATTGCGGGTTGCCACGGTGGCGACAGCGTCAGGCCGCCCTGACCGCAGCGATGGTGGCGCGCACCGCGTCCTCGTCGGTTACGGTGATCTCATATTCGCGCTCGATCGCCGTGCCACCCATGCCGACATGAGGATTGCGGAATTCCATGCCGCTCTTGAGTGTCTTGAGCGCCGCAAAATGCATTTCATCAACGCCCGTGGCGCGCCGCACCTGGGCGATATTGCCTTGATCCAGCGCCCCGCAGGCCATGACCACGATGCGCCCGTCAGCGATGGCGGTGGTGTCCTTGAGGATATCGATGCCCTCGACGGCCGTATCGCGCTGCCCGCTGGTCAGCACACGGTCGACCCCGGCGCGCACCAGCGCCTCAATGGCGGCGCGATAGTCGCGCGTCATGTCGAACGCCCGATGGCAGGTGACCTTCATCGGGCGCGCCGCATCGACCAGCGCCCTGGTGCGCGCTTCGTCGATCTCGCCATCAGCGGTGAGGCAACCGATGACCACGCCCACCACGCCCAGATCGCGCATGGCCTTGATGTCCCCGATCATGCTGGCGAATTCCAGTTCGGAATAAAGGAAGTCGCCGCCACGTGGCCGGATGATGACGTGAAAAGGAATCGTGGCCACCAGCAGGGCCTCCCGCACCACGCCCAGGCTGGGCGTCAGCCCGCCTTCGAGCAGGCTCGCGCACAGTTCGACCCGGTCGGCGCCGGCTTGTTGGGCGGCAACCAGACCATCAATACCCTCGACGCAGATTTCGATCTTAAACGGATGGTGCGGCATCACTGGTCTCCTATTGGTATGGATTGGTAGCCGCCAACACGCTGGGCAGCAAGGAGATTTCGGGCTGAAATCGATGCCTATAAATTGAGCATAGGTAATAGTGCGCTGTGGATATTGACGAAGCATCAACACATGCAGCGCAGGCTTTAGCCAGAAATCACGCGCTGGGAGGCTTATTATGCGATCCCGTTTTATATCGTGGGCTCGCGACGACCGGGCGACCTCTGCCGTGGAGTTCGCCATTCTGACGCCGGTTTTTTTGCTGCTATTAACTGGCATGCTGGCTTATGGCATCTATTTCGGTGCCGCTCATTCTCTCCAGCAATTGTCCGCCGATGCGGCACGAACCGCGATTGCCGGGCTCAACCAGACCGAACGCAACCGCCTGGTCGAGGACTTCCTCGACGATAATGCCGCCAGCTACATGCTGATCGATAGGTCCCGGCTGACTCACACGATCGGCGACAGCACGACCGATCCTAATCAGTATCGGGTTACCCTGCGCTACAACGCCTCGGATTTGCCGATCTGGAACCTCTATGTGCCGCTGCCCCTGCCCAGCCAGGAGATCGCCTACAGTTCGACCATTCGCCGGGGCGGTATATGACGCTTTGGCGGCGGTTCTGCGCGGACCAGCGCGGCAATATGGTCGTGATGTTCGCGGCAGGCTTTGTCGTGGCCAGCGTGGTCGCCGCCATCGCGGTGGATGCGGCGGGGCTTTATCACGAGCGGCGGGGCATCCAGAACGGGGTGGATCTGGCAGCCCTCGCCGCAGCCAATAATCCTGCCGCTGCCCAGAGCGTGGCCTATAGCGCGCTAATGGATGCGGGGCTGATGAGAGCCGATTCGCAAGCCGGCCTGACCGTGGTGACGGGAAACTACAATCCCGATCCGGCAGTGGCGGTCGAAAGCCGCTTCGTTGTCAATGCCACGCCGACCAACGCCGTCCAGGTTTCCTTCAGCAAACCGGGCACCCTGCATTTTGCCAATTGCTGGGCGGAGCCGCCGACGCTGGGCGCCACGGCAATCGCCACGGTGACCCCGCAAGTGGCTTTTTCGGTGGGCTCGCGGCTGGCAAGCGTCAAGGATGGCTTGGCCAATGCCGTGCTCAACAAGCTGCTTGGCACCAATATCGAGTTGACTGCGCTGGACTATAACGGTCTCGTCAATGCCAAGGTCGACCTTTTCGCCTTTCTCGATCAACTGGCCATCAAGCTGGGCGTCAGCGTCGGAACCTATAACGACCTGCTCGCCATGCGTGCAGATCACGGCCAATTGGCCGCTGCATTGGCCGACCTGCTGACGGGCGCCCAGCGCACCGCTATGCTGGCGCTGGCCAACACAGCGGGGAATAACGGCACTGTGCCGATCGGCAAGCTGCTGCAATTGGGGCAACTCGGCGATTTCGACATCGGCACCGGCGCCGCCAACGGCCTCTTCACCAAGATTTCGGCACTGGACCTGCTATCGGCCAGTGCCGCGATCAGCGACGGCACGCATCAGGTCTCGGCAGAACTCCCGCTTAAGCTAGGCGAAACCCTGATCGTCGAGCTTAAATTGGCCATTGGTGAGCCGCCACAGGGCGGCAGCTGGTACGCGATCGGGCCGGCACAGACCGTAGTGCGAACGGCCCAAGTGCGGCTCAGTCTTGTCATTCGCCTCAAGCTGAAACTGCTCTTGGATGTCCTTGCGGTAAATTTGCCACTTTATGTTCAGGTTGCTCATTCGGAAGCCAGTGTTGCCTCGGCGACCTGTCCTATCGGCACCAATGTCTCCGGCTCGGCGGTCATTAATGCGAGGCCGGGAGCAGCAAAAATCGTAGTGGGCGAGGTTGCCAATTTCGGCTCATTCGACAAGGCGCCCATTGAAAGCCCTGCCAATCTCCTCGTCCTTCTGGGGATACCAATTACCGCATTTGCCCAGGCCGAAATTGCCCAGCTTACACCCGTTCCCCTGTCCTTTTCGCCCAGCGAGATCGCCGCAGACACTGTCAAGACCGCCAAGACCACGACCATTTTGGGTTCGCTACTCGGTTCGCTGCTGGGCAATCTGCAACTGGGCGGCCTGCTCGGCCTAGGCTCGGTTCTCTCAGCCGTTCTCGTGCCGGCGCTCGATGCCTTGCTAACCCCGCTAGCGGCGCCGCTCGACCCCATTTTGTCTGGACTGCTGGATGCTTTGGGCGTCTCTATCGGCGAGGCCGATGTGCAGGTCTATGGCGTGCGCTGCACGCAACCCGTGCTGGTCGGCTAACCTCACCCCCCAGAACGCCGCCACTTCCTCCTCTTGACACCATATTTTAGTGTGCTACATAACTAATACACTACACAGGCACAACACATGGATGATTTTCACACCAGCCAGCCGATCTTCGTGCAGATCCGGCAGCGGCTTATCGAGATGATCCTGCGCGGCGCGGCGGCGGAAGGGGATGCCCTGCCATCGGTTCGCCAGATTGCCGGGGACCTTTCGGTCAATCCGTTGACGGTCACCAAGGCATTCGAAGCTCTGGTCGATATCGGGGTGGTGGAAAAGCGAAGGGGACTGGGCATGTTCGTTAAAACCGGAGCGCGGGCTGAATTGCTCGCCCATGAACGAGACAAATTTCTTAGGGAAGACTGGCCCCGCATCGCCGCTCAAATTGCTGCGCTCGAATTGGACGTGGCCACCCTGCTCGCAAAAATTCCCACTCCTGCTCCCGCACAAGAGGCTGATCAAAAATGACGGATCTTTCCGCTTCGGTCGAACCCATCGTCTCCGCTCGCGGCCTGCGCAAGAAATTCGGCGGCAAGGAAATCCTGCATGGGCTGGATTTCGATATCCCGCCCGGCCGTATCTATGGCCTGATCGGCCACAATGGCGCGGGCAAGACCACCACGCTCAATGCCATGCTGGGCCTGACCAATTGCGAAGGCACTATCCGCGTTTTGGGGGAAGACCCCTTCGCCAGGCGCGCCAAGCTGATGGAAAATGTCGCCTTCATTTCGGATGTAGCCAGCCTGCCGCGCTTCTTGCGGGTGCGGGAACTGTTTGCCCTGCTCTCCAACATCCATCCCAATTTCAGCCAGGCCAAGGCGCAGAGCTTCCTGACGGGCACCGACATCAAGCCCGACATGAAGATCAAGACCCTTTCCAAGGGCATGATCGCGCAACTGCATCTGGCTGTGGTGATGGCAATCGACGCCAAGCTGCTGGTGCTGGACGAGCCCACGCTGGGCCTCGACATCACCTATCGCAAGCGCTTCTACCGGCGGCTGCTGGAAGACTACATGACAGAGGAGCGCACCCTGCTCATCACGACCCACCAGGTGGATGAGATCGAGTTCATGCTGTCCGACATCATGTTCATCCGCGATGGCGAACTGATCCTGCATATGCAGATGGAAACGGTGAACGACAAGTTCACCCAATTGGTTGTCAACGATCCCGGACTGCAGGCGCAGGCACGGGCGCTTGGCCCGGTTTATGAGGAAACCCGCTTCGGCCAGACCGTGATGATCTTTGATGGGGTCGATCGCGCCGAGCTTGAACCCTATGGCACGCTCTCGACACCGACCCTGTCGGACCTTTTCGTCGCGCTGATGCAGCGGCCCACCGCCAATCCGGAGCCCGCCCAATGAAGGCTTTCATTGCCCTGGTGCGGCGCGAGTTCATCGAGCACAAGGGGGCCTTTCTCTATGGTCCGCTGCTGCTGGTCGTGCTGCTGTTCGGCGCCACGATCCTGGCCTTTACCGTAGGCCGCGTCGACGCGCGGTTCTCGGGGGCCATGTTCACCATCGCCCCGCTGCGCATCTATGAATTGAGTTTCCTCGGCTTTGGCATTGCCTGGTCGCTCTATCTGATCGCCACGCTGTTCTTTTATTGCGCCGATGGCTTTGCCGCCGACAAGCGCAACAATTCCATGCTGTTCTGGAAATCCATGCCGGTCACCGATTTCAAGGTGCTGCTCAGCAAACTTGCGGCCGCCATCACCATCCTGCCCGGCACGGTCTATGGCGTGGCCCTGCTCAGCGGATTGCTGCTTTATGGCGTGGCGTTCGTCACCACCATGATCAACGGCACCGGCAGTTTTGCCGCGCTGGGCAGCATTGCGGCCATCTATGGCCATGTGGCGCTGGCGATCCTGGTGACCATGATCTGTGGCCTGCTCTGGTATCTGCCCTTCATGGCGCTGGTCGGGGCCCTGGCCACGGCTATCGGCCGCTGGGCTATTCCGGTGTCGCTGCTCCTGCCATCCATCGTGGCCATGCTCGAATGGGTCACAATGGGGGGGCTGCATCCCTTTACCACCCATACCTGGGATTATTTGGGCTATCGCACCACTTTCCCGCTGACCGAGGACGGCTATATCGACGTCTGGTTCCTGGGCAAGGAGCCCTTCAGCGCGATCAGCTACGCCACCGACCTGATCGCCCGCATGGACTGGGCGCAAGTGGGCATCGGCGCCGCCTTTGCGCTGGCTTGCCTTTATGTCGCAAGCGAATACCGGCGGCGGAGCAATGCCAACGGGTAAGACCTGAGGGGCAAACGTGCTGGTTTGCCCCTCCTTCTAACCCTCAAGCTCTTCCCGCAGCAATTCCAGTTCCAGCCATTGCTCCTCTGCCGCAGCACGCTTGCTTTCGGCGGCCGCCAGCGCCTTGGACTTGGCGGCGAAGCCGGCGGGGTCCTTGCTATAAAGGCTGCCATCGGCGAGCGCAGCGTTGAGCGCCTTGATCTCGGCTTCGAGCTTTTCGATGTCCCTGGGCAGGGTTTCGAGTGCGTGCTTTTCCTTGAAGGAGAGCTTGCGCTTGGCTGTAGCCGCGCTGGTCTGCGCCAGGGCCGTCTTGCCGGCACGATGGGCCTTGGTGACGGCGGCGCGCGCGTTGACGCCCTCGCCGCGCTGGATGACCATGTCGGAATAGCCACCGGCATATTCGGTCCAGATGCCCTCGCCTTCGGCGATGATCACGGAGGTCGCGACGCGATCGAGGAAGTCACGATCGTGGCTGACCACGATGGCAGTGCCGGAATAATCCGAGACCATTTCCTCGAGCAGGTCGAGGGTTTCCAGATCCAGATCATTGGTCGGCTCGTCCAGCACCAGGAAGTTGGAGGGCAGCGACAGGGCGCGAGCCAATGCCACACGGGCACGTTCGCCGCCCGAGAGCTTGCCGATGGGCGTATTGGCCTGTTCGGGGGTGAACAGGAAATCCTTCATATAGCCCACGACATGGCGCGCTTCGCCATTGATGTGGATGGTGTCGCTGCCCCCGCCGGTCAGCGCGTCCTTGAGGCGGGTTTCGGGCACCAGCTTGGCGCGGCCCTGGTCAAGCATGGCCAGCTCCAGCGCCGAACCCAGCTTGATCTTGCCGCTATCGGGTTTGAGCAGTCCGGTCAGCATCTTGATCAGCGTGGTCTTGCCCGCACCATTGGGGCCGACAATGCCGATGCGATCGCCGCGCAGCACGCGGGTCGAAAAATCACTGACGATGACGCGGTCGCCATAGGTCTTGCTGATGTTTTCGGCTTCCACCACCAGCGCACCCGAAGTGCGGCCCTCCGACACATTCATGTTGACCGTGCCGGTCACGCGGCGCTGTTCGCGCCGGTCCTGGCGCAGGGCGCCGAGACGCTCGAGGCGCCCGACATTGCGCTTGCGGCGGGCGGTAACGCCATAGCGCAGCCAATGCTCTTCGCGCACGATCTGGCGGTCGAGCTTGTGGCGGTCGCGCTCTTCTTCTTCCAACACCGTGTCGCGCCAGGCTTCAAAGGCCGAAAAGCCCTTGTCGAGCCGGCGGGTGAGGCCGCGGTCGAGCCACACGGTGGCGCGGGTAAGGTCGGAGAGGAAGCGGCGATCGTGGCTGATCAGCACCATGGCCGAGCGCAGGGAATTCAGTTCCGCCTGCAGCCATTCGATGGCCGGCAGATCGAGATGGTTGGTGGGCTCGTCCAGCAGCAGGATATCGGGCTTGGGCGCCAGAACCCGCGCCAAAGCCGCCCGGCGGCCTTCGCCACCCGAGAGATTCTTGGGGCTTTCCTCGCCGGTCAGGCCCAGCGAATTGAGCAGATATTGCGCGCGATAGATGTCGTCGCCCGGCCCCAGGCCCGCTTCGACATAGGCGAGCGTCGTGGCAAAGGCCGACAGGTCAGGCTCTTGCGGCAGATAGCGCACAGTGGCGCTGGGTTCGACAAAGCGCACCCCGCCATCATGCTGCACATCGCCGGCGGCAATCTTGAGCAGGGTCGACTTGCCCGAACCATTGCGCCCCACCAGCGCGATACGCTGGCCGGGCGAAACGATCAACTCGGCGCTTTCGAGCAGCGTGGTGCCGCCGAAAGTCAGGTGAATATTCTGAAGCGAAAGAAGCGGTGCAGCGGCCATGAGGATCCCGGATTTCGGCCCGGATAGATCACAGGCGGCCTGCCAGATCAATGCGTGCAAAAAGGCTGGTCAGGGCGTTGAGGACCCTGACCAGCCCGGGGAGACGGTAGCAGCAAGCCCCGTCGTGCCGCCCGCGGCGCTGGCAGGCCTACCCCTCAGGCCAATGTCAGCGCGCTTGCGATGACCGGAGAAAACCATATCTAATCATGACTGTCAAACTCATATTTATAGAATTTGTGCTGTAAAATGCAAAACGCCGCCCTGGCGGACCGGGGCGGCGTCAAAGGCAAAACGAAGGGCAAAAAGTTATTCGGCGGGCGCCATCATGGCGTCGATGACATTGAGGCCCAAACGATCGCGGATCGAGCGCTTCTTGCTGGCCAGATCGGCAATGGTATATTTCTGCAGCACGGTGAAAAAGGCGCCCAGCGCTTCGCGCAGCGCACCGTTAAGATCGCATTCCCCGATCAGCGGGCAATCGGCGCCATCCTCGAAGCATTCGGCCAGGGCAAAATTCTCTTCGGTGAGGCGGATGGTGTCGAGCAGGGTGATCTGTTCGGCGGGCTTGCCCAGCTTGATGCCGCCATGGCGGCCGCGCACGGTTTCGATCAGCCCGTTTTCCACCAGCGGCTTGATCAGCTTGAACAGGAAGAGTTCGGAAATGGAATAGGCCTTGGCGATATCAGCGACGCGGCTGAGCCCAGGCTCGTTGACCGCGCAATAGACCAGGGCGCGAATGGCATAGTTGGATTGACGCGTCAGTCTCACGTATGGACCTTTCTGCCGAGTCGGAACCCGGATTATACCCGCAGCGCGGCCAAAAATGGCGGGCGCCCAGGACGTTGATGTTGCTGCAAGCACGCTTGAACTGGCCGCTAGCTTATAACCATTCTAAAATAAGTCAACTAAACCTGAACGATCAGTTCAAGTTTGCGTAGGGCGGCGCGGCGCTGGACAGCGACTTAAATTCCTCCTATGAACTTAATAGGGGAAGGAAGGACAATCGTGAGCAAGACCATAACGCGTGCAATGCTCAGCGAAGCTGCAGCTCGAAAGACCGGCATTTCCAAGCCTGAAGTGGCCGCCATTGGCGAGGCCATGTTCGCCCTGATCGGGGAAGCGCTGATGGCGGGCGAGGGCGTCAAGCTCACCGCTTTCGGTTCGCTGCAAGTCCGGCCGCGTGCCGAACGGCTCGGGCGCAATCCCCGCACCGGCACCGAGCATCGGATTTCCCCGCGCCATACGGTAATCTTCACGCCCAGCACGCAATTGCGTGACCAGCTCGACCTGGCAATGAGCAATGCCGCGGCAAAACCAAAACCGCGCAAGCGAAGCTGGGATGCCGAAGCCGCCCATCCGCGCTGAAGACCACGCCTATATCCAGAAATCTGTGAGAGCGACGCGGCCTGCGCTGGCCTAGTGGGCCTGTGCCAGGTTCGCAATATCGGCCAGGCTGAAGCCGGCCGCAGAAACAGCGCAAGTGGTCGCCACCACGATGATTGCTGCGATCAAGCCATATTCGACGGTGCTGATACCCGCATCGTCACGCAGAAAACTGGCTATGGCCGAGATCATGGGGCAGGCGCCTTCCACACGCAATATCAATGGGCACAGTTTGCCGGACAAGGGCTGAACCCAATCTGAACGGCAGAACATTTTTCCATTGCAACGGGCAGGCCGATTTTAGCGCGCCCAGATTAGGTAATCATCTGAAATACCTGATATTTGTGGCAAGCCTGGGCACGGGCCGGCAGTGCATACGCGCCGTTAACCACGCCTATAAAGGTTAATGAACGCTTTACGTGGCGCCGAACCGCCGATGGCTGCAAGCTGGTGTCGAGCCCGGAAGAATCCGGGAACGCCCACGAGAGGGTGGCCCCCGCCGCAAACAGGCCGCCCTCTCGGTTCCCTTCCCGCGCTCAAGGTTACCCTCATGCCCCTCTACAAGGTAAAACTGCGGTCCGGCGAACTCGTCACCATCGAAGACGGCCGCGATCTCACCACGCTGAGCAAGACGCTGCGCGAACATGGCTTCCTGCAGGTCGAGCGCCGCGATTCCGACTACGCCCCGGCCAAGATGACCCTGGTGTCGCTGATGGAACACGCGGTCAATTCCATCGAGCGGGATTAGGCGACACGCCCAGGTTCAAGGACCGGCTCGAACGGTGCGCATCGACAATCTTAGTCAAGCATGTAACCGTGCCAGTTCCCGCCGTAAGGACCGCCTCACGATGCATAGCGCCACCTTTGCCGTTCTTCCTCTTTCTTTCGTGGGATCAGCAGGCGAGAGGGCGATCGGGACGGGCTTTCTTTGGCGTCACAACCGAGAATGGTGGCTCATAACCAACTGGCACAACGTCACTGGTGTTCGGCCCGACAACAGGACCTTCAATGGGGGCTTTGTACCGGTCTCTCTGGAAGTAACGTTCAAATACTATACCCAGAAACCCAACGAGAATGGTGAGTACCGAATCGGCAGCTTGAACGCCACCTATCCACTCTACAGGGATAATATACCGCTTTGGGTCGAACATGATGCTGGTTACGTCATCGATTGCGTTGCTCTGCACATCGAGATTGATCAAGCGGATTTGTTTGCTGGTAGAGCAATAAACGAAATACCTCACCTTGAAGCCAACTATGTGTCTCAGGTGGGCGAGGAAGTATTTGTCGTTGGATATCCCAGAGGCATGACAGGCCAAGGGGCGACTCCAATTTGGAAGCGGGGCTCGATAGCCAGCGAACCGGCTCTCAATCAAGACCATTTGCCTCTCGTCTTAATCGACACCGCTACCCGTGAGGGAATGTCGGGCTCGCCAGTTTTTGTGCGCCATCATGGCATCTATTTTGGAGGGCCGGAACTGACTGATGAATCATCAATCGGAACAGTCGAGGCGTTTTTTGGCGTCTATTCTGGTCGGATTGGGGAGGACGAAATGGGCGTACAGTTGGGACGTGTTTGGAAGGCACCTGTTGTTGACCAAATTATAGCTGTACAGGCTCCCGGCAAACACCCACTCGACATTGTGTATCCCGTAGGCTGATCGATAAGTCAGCATAGGCTGTACGTCGAGACAAGCCGCACCTCCCAACCGCGACAACGCTGCGGGTGACATGAACGGCCTTTGCTTGACAGGCCTGCGCCCAACTCAATAAATTGGGTGGCGCATATAGATGCGCACCAAACCGCCTAGAGGTTCCGATGCCCCGATTCACTTCTCACGAAAATCACATGCGAAATTCTGAGAAGATGATGGTTCATGCGCACCTTGAATCTGGGCATTCTGGCCCATGTAGACGCAGGCAAGACTAGCCTTACCGAAAGACTGCTTTTCAATGCCGGTGTGATCGGCACCCTCGGCAGTGTCGATTCTGGCAATACCCAAACCGATAGCCTGGCCCTCGAGCGGCAACGCGGCATTACCATCCGGGCCGCGGTGGTCTCGTTCATGCTGGGTGAGACGAGCGTCAATCTCATCGACACGCCCGGCCATCCCGATTTCATAGCCGAAGTCGAACGGGTGCTCGAATTGCTCGATGCCGCCGTGGTGGTGGTCTCGGCGGTCGAAGGCGTGCAGGCGCAGACGCGCGTGCTGGTGCGGGCGCTGCGGCGCCTTGGCGTGCCGATGGTGTTTTTCATCAACAAGGTCGACCGGGTCGGCGCGCAATATGAGCGGGTGATAGCCGAGATTGCCCAGCAATTGCCGGTCCGGCCCATTGCCATGTCCGGTGTATTCGAAGCCGGCAGCAAGGCTGCGCAGGTGCAAGGGTGCGATCTGTGGCACGCCAATTCTGGTTTGTGCGAAACATTGGCCGAGAATGACGATGCCCTGCTGTCCGACTACGTGATGGCGCCGCATTTGGTAACGGCGGCGCAGCTGAAGCACGTCCTGGCCGGGCAGGTCGCCAATGGCCTGGTGCAACCCGCCTTCGCCGGTTCGGCAACAACCGGGATTGGGGTGCCGGCCCTGAGCGAGGCCATCGAAAGCCTGCTGCCGGCCCGCCTGCCGGATGCCGACGGGGCGGTGGCGGGAAAGATCTTCAAGATCGAGCGCGGCTGGGGCGGCGAAAAGCTGGCTTATCTGGCGTTGCACGCGGGCATTGTTCATACTAGGGACCTCATCAACCTGCCCGATAGCGCGGAGCGCGTGACCGGCATCGAGCTGTTCGAACATGGCCAGGTTCGGACGGTGCCGAGCCTTCAAGCCGGCCAGATTGGCCGCATCAGCGGGCTCAAGACGGCCAGAATCGGCGACGCAATCGGCAAGGGCATACCCGGCGGCGGCCGGGCCTATTTCGCGCCGCCCACGCTTGAAACCCGGGTCCTGCCGCGGCGTCCTGCCGATAGTGCCGCGCTATGGCTGGCGCTGGGCCAATTGGCCGAACAGGATCCCTTGATCAACCTGCGCCGCAACGAGGATGCCAATGAGGTTTTCGTCTCGCTCTATGGCGAGGTGCAGAAAGAAGTGATCCAGGCCAGCCTGCTGGCCGATTTCGGGCTTGAAGCCAGTTTCGCCGAAAGCACGGTGATCTGTGTCGAGCGGCCGACCGGCACGGCAGAGGGGCTGGAAATCATGTTCAAGGAACCCAACCCCTATATTGCCACCGTCGGGCTGCGCATCGAACCACGGCCTGCAGGGGCAGGCAACAGCTTTGCGCTGGAGGTCGATCCGGGCCACATGCCGGCCAGCTTTTATCGCGCCGTGGAAGAGGGGGTGAGCGAGACGCTGCGCCAGGGCCGGTTCGGGTGGCAAGTGGTGGATTGCCATGTCGCCGTGATTGCCGCCCGGCACCGCGAGCCGGCGAGCGTAGCGGCCGATTTCCGGCAATTGACGCCGCTGGTGCTGGCGGCCGCCCTGTCGGCAGCGCAGAACCAAGTGTGCGAGCCGATCAACCGCTTCCATCTCGAAGCCCCTGTCGGGGCGCTGAGTGCACTGCTCACCCTGTTGGCCCGGGCGGGCGCGGCCGTGGCGGAGACGGTGATAGCGGAGGGCATCGTCCGCGCCACGGGCACAATAGCCGCCGCGCAATTGCAAAGCGTGCAGCAGCAATTGCCGGGGCTGACCAGCGGGGCGGGCGTGTTGGAGGCCAGTTTCGACCATTACGCGCCCGTGCACGGCACGCCCCCGGCCCGGCCGCGATCGGGGGCCGATCCGTTCAACCGGACGGAATATCTCCTCCGGGTGCGGCGCAATCTCGCCCTTACCCCTCCGGCCTAGCGCAGGACACTTGCCGGCGGTGCTGGTCCGGTGAACGTCCTATAGCTGATCGGGATGCGGTCGCTTGGTCTGTCCGACCAAGCGTGCCAGCTCGGAAAAACTGGCCGGGCCCGAAGCGGCCCGGTCATTGGCCAGCAGGAGCAGCCTGGGCGCAAAAGCCACGGCCTCGCGTTCGGCGCTGCTGAGCTCGTCCATACGCTCGTCCCCCACCGCTATCTGCTCGGCGCGGCGCAATGCCAGGCTCATTTCGTCCCGGCTCAACGCACCCTTCTCCACCAGCGCATCATTGATGGCAGCCAGAGCAATATAAAGACCTTCCAACTGCAGGTTCGCGATGTTCATTGATCCCGCCCCCCTCATCCTCGGCTTTGCATAAACCGCGTGGGCGGGCAGCCGGTTCCATTGGAGGACGATACGCAGCGGCCAAGCCGGGCGCGCTACGGCAGCAGACCGCTACTGCCCGGAAAATCACCTAACGATGTCAATGACTTGGAAATGGCGGAGAGAAAGGGATTCGAACCCTTGAGACGGTTCCCCGCCTACACACTTTCCAGGCGTGCGCCTTCGACCACTCGGCCATCTCTCCGCATCGCCTTATCCCCGGGCTGGAATCGCCGGAGGGGCCGGCTGGTGGGCCGACGCGAGCGAGGCGCAATATACTTATCAGCGGCCTGGGCGCAAGGGATCACGTCAAAGAGATGACGATTGTTTTTTGCCCAGGCATTCCTATCTTGTGGGCAGGCCCGTGGGCATGGCACAACAAACCTTGTGCGCGGGAGGAACGGGTAGGTTGGCCACGCCTTATCCCCGTCCAGCACAGGGAATGGGAATGCGGCTGATCTTGAGAATTACCGGCACCTGGCTGATCGGCCTGGCGCTGGTTCTGCTGGTTATCGACGGCACCCGCTCGCTGGGCGCCAATGAAGTGATGTTCACCAGCCTCGCCGATGCCTGGACCAGCCTGCATGCGCCAAGCCTTGGCGTCGTGCGGGCGTTTCTGGATAGCCGGTTCTTTGCCGAGCTGCTGGAGCGGGCGCTCGACGCACTGCTGACCTATCCGGCCTTTGCCGTGTTCGGCGTGCCCGGCATCGTGCTGGCGCTGGCCGGGCGCACCCCCCGGCGCGAACGCTTCGTGCGGCAAGACCAGATCTGACCCATTTGGCATGAAAGGAAAGCACTCGATGTTCTTCAAATCCAAGCCGGCGACCATCCCCTCCGCTGCCGAGGCCCTGCCGGGCCGCGCGACGCAAATGCCCGTGGCAGCTGAGCATTTTGTCAATGGTGCAGCGCTAAAGGGTCCCTATCCCGCAGGCGCTGAAACCATCTATTTCGGCCTGGGCTGCTTCTGGGGCGCCGAGCGGCTGTTCTGGCAATTGCCGGGCGTGATCGTGACCGCCGTGGGCTATCAGGGCGGCTCGACCCCCAATCCGACCTATGAAGAGGTGTGCTCGGGCCAGACCGGGCATACCGAGGCGGTCAAGGTGGTGTACGATCCCAAGGCGATCAGCCTCGAGGCGCTGCTCAAGACCTTCTGGGAGGAGCATAATCCCACCGAAGGCATGCGGCAGGGCAATGATGTGGGCACGCAATATCGCTCGGCCCTCTATACCACGACACCCGAACAGGCGGCTGCCGTCGCGGCCAGCAAGCAAGCCTATCAGGACGCGTTGCGGGCACGGGGGCTGGGCGCCATCACCACCGAGATATCCCCGGCCGGGGAATTTTATTATGCAGAAACTTATCACCAGCAATATCTGGCCAAGAATCCGAACGGCTATTGCGGATTGCAGGGCACCGGCGTGTCCTGTCCGATCGGGACGGGCGTAACAGCCGCCGCCGAATAAGGCGACGGCTCCTAAGTGCAAAAAAACGCCGATCCGGGTCACTGGATCGGCGTTTTGGTTGGCGGACTGTTAGCATTGAGCATCACCTTTCCCCCCATCATGCAGCGCGCCGCTTTTGAGGCGTTCATTTTGAGCCTGCCCAGCACTACGCTGGTGCACCAATGGGGCAATGCTTCGGTCGGCAAGGTCGGCGGCAAGATATTTGCGCTGCTCAATAGCGATCCCGGTGAGGTGTGGCTCAAGGTGTCGGACATGGCCTATGAGCTGCTGACCGAACTGGAGGGGATCCGGCCGGCCCCCTATCTGGCGCGGGCGGGCTGGGTGGCCCTCAGCGCCGGCGCGCCGCTGAGCGAGGATGAGATCAAGGCCTATCTCACCGAGGCGCATCGGCTGGTGGCATTGCGGCTGACGCGCAAGCTGCGGGCCGAATTGGGGCTGGGGTGAGGGTAAACCCCAAGGCCAGCCCTGCGTCTCCCCAAGCCAGGTTTCCATCTCCATCACGAGGCGAAAGCCGTCTCGGGGTCTGTTCGTTTCTTCGATAACCGCGGCACAGGCGGCGCTTTGTCATGGGCATCCCCTCTTGCCGCATCCGTCATGGCGCCACGTCAGCGATCAGCGCATGACAGTGCCAGATTGGGGAAAGTCAGATGAGTCTTCTCGTTGGCGCCGCCTTGCTGGTGGCGGTGTTTGCAACATCGATGATATCGGGCATTTTCGGCATGGCCGGCGGGTTGATCCTGCTCGGCATTTTCCTGCTCGTCCTGCCGGTGGGCACCGCCATTGCCGTCCAGGGCATCATCCAGCTCATCGCCAATGGCTCGCGCGCCTTCTTCTCCCGCGCCTATATCGATTGGCGCGTGCTGGCCATCATGACGCTGGGCCTGCTGACCGCCGCCGCCATCCTCTTCATCGTCCGCTATACACCTGATCTCGCCACCGTCTGCATCACCATCGGCGTGCTGCCCATCCTGCTCTGGATTCCCCAATCCTGGCTGGCGCTCGATGCGTCCAAGCCCCATCACGCTTTCATCTGCGGCTTTCTCGGCGGTGGCATTAATCTGGCCGTCGGCGTGGCCGGTCCAACCATCGACATGTTCTTCATCCGGACGCCCATGGACCGGCGCACCATCATCGCCACCAAGGCCGCCGCCCAGGTGGTCAATCATGCCGGCAAGATCATTTTCTACTGGAACGCTGCCATGGTGCTGGCCCCGACCGAATGGGCCGCCGTGGCGCTGGCCGCGCCCTTCGCCATTGCCGGCACCAGCGCCGGCCACTGGGTCCTGCAGCACCTCACCGACGCCAATTTCAAGCGCTGGACCCGCCTGATCGTCACCGCCATCGGCATTTTCTATCTGACCCGCGGCATCTTGCTCGTGATCTAAGGACCAAGTGTGGTTATGGTGCCGCCGATCTGGGGAGATGACATGGCACCATTCGATAGCGTCACCGCGCGCCTCATCCTGCTATTGGCGGAAACCGGCTCCATTGGCCGCGCGGCCGAGCGCGAGGGTATTGCGACCTCAGCAGTCAGCCGGCGCGTGTCCGATCTCGAAAGCCGGCTGGGCGTGGTGCTGTTCGATCGCTCCGCCCATGGCGTCAAGCTCACCACGGCCGGCGCCGCCTATGCCGAAGGCTGCCGCAATGTGCTGCGCGCCATTGCCGATCTCGATGCCGTCATGGCCGATTTCGGCTCCGGCCAGCGCGGCAGCCTGCGCCTGGCCTGCACCAGCGCCGCGCTCACCGGACGGCTCCCCGAATTGCTGGCTCGCTATGCAATCAAACATCCCGGCATCGCCCTCGACATCCAGGAAATGGGCGCGGCCAAGGGCCTCGTGGCGCTCGACGAGGGCAGGGCGGATATCGCCATCGTCTCCGACAATTACGATTTCACCCGCTTTGAAATCAAAGCCTTCGAGGATGACCGCGTCTGGGTGCTCGCCCCGCCCGATCATCCCCTTGCCGCCCGCATCGAACCGCGCAAGGACATTGCCTTTGCAGCGGTGCTGAGCCACCCCATTGTCGGCAGCCATCATGCCGGCTCGCTCGATCGCCTCCTGGGCGACGCCGCCACCAAGGCCGGCAAGCCCTTCGAGGAAAGCGTGCGCGTCGAGAGCTTTCCCGCCCTGGTCCGCATGGTCGAAGCCGGCTTCGGCATCGGGTTCCTGCGTTCCACGAGCCTGCATCTCCTCGCCGGCACGGACCTGGTCTGCGCCCCCCTCGCCGAGCCTTGGGCCCTGCGCCAATTGCTCGTCGCCCGTCGCAAGTCCAGCCCCCTCTCCGCCGCCATGAAGAGTTTCATCGCGCTGTGCAGCGAAACGTACTCCCCCGCCGTTTAACTGAAGTATTCTCGGTTTTCGCCTCCCTCCCCTCAAGGGGGAGGGAGGGCAACCCCCAAACACCATTGCGACACTAAAGCTCTTTCGCCCCCGCCCAGGCGGCCTTATGAGTGAAACCATGATCCAGCGGCGCAGCATGGCAAGAGAGTTCGGAACGGCCCTGGCCGTCTTGGCCCTCTATTTGCTGACCATTCTGGCCCCGCTGCACCAGGTCCGCGCCAGCCAGCTCGATTTCGCCAGGCTCGGCTACGAGACGACCACTACCGGCTGGGTACTGTGCACCGCAAATGACACCAGCGGCGACAATGACGTCACAATCGCCAAATGCCCCGCCGCCGGCATCGGCAAGAACGACCTGGTCCTGCCCACGCTCGCCAGCATTGATCTGGGCGCATCCATCGTCGCTGCCGTCCCCACCGGCATCACCCAACAGGCAAAAATTCTCCTGCCGCGCCAAACGGCGCCGGGCGGACCAAGGGCGCCTCCGGTCCAGCTTTGATCGACCTGCCCTTCGAGGCCAATCAGCTGATCTTTTTTCCGGAAAACCCACATCATGATCCGTAATCTGTTCTCCGCCGCCCTCGCGGCCATTCTCGCCCTTTCCGTCCCCGCTTTCGCCCATGACGGCACCACCCATCTGGGCCCCATCAACATTTCCCAACCCTTCAGCCGCGCCACCTTGCCCAACGCTCCGGTTGGCGGCGGCTTCATGACCATCGAAAATACCGGCGCCGAGGCCGATCGCCTCGTCTCGGTCACCTCGCCCGCTTCCCCCGATGTGCAGATCCACGAAATGGCCATGCAGGGCGACGTCATGAAAATGCGCAAGCTCTCCGATGGCCTGCAAATCGGCCCGGGCGAAACCGTCACCCTCTCCCCCGGCGGCTTCCACCTGATGTTCATGGGCATCACCCAGCGCTTCGTCGAAGGCGAAACCGTGCCGGTGAGACTGACCTTTGAAAAGGCCGGGACGGTCGAACTCGCGCTGCCGGTGCTGGGGGCTGCCGCCGGCGCGCCCGCCGATCACGCTGGTCATTGAGGTTCATCATGACCCTTAAAACCATCCGCATCTGGCTCTGGGCTGGCATCGCCGTCATGGCCGTCATTCTGGCCGGCGCCACCTTCCTGCTGCGCCAGCCCGGCTCCGCCGCCACCGCCTCGGCCGGCTTTGGCGGGGGCACTTATTCGCTGGTCGATCAGCGCGGCCGGCCCGTCGATCAGACCATGTTCCAGGGCCATCCTTCGGCACTGTTCTTCGGCTTCACCCATTGCCCCGAAGTGTGCCCCACCACCATGGCCGAAATGTCCACCTGGTTCGAAGCCCTGGGCGATGAGGGTAAAAACCTGCAGGCCTATTTCGTCACCGTCGATCCCGAGCGCGACACGCCCGAAATCCTCGGCGACTATGTCAGCTGGGTCTCCGATCGCATCACCGGGGTCACCGGCAGCCCGGAAGAAATCGCCAAGATCGTCAAGGCCTGGGGCGTCTATGCCGCCAAGGTGCCGCTCGAAGGCGATGACTACACCATGGATCACACCGCCTCGGTCTTCCTGCTCGATACCAAGGGCGAGTTCCAGGGCACCATCGCCTATGGCGAGGACAGCGCCACCGCCATTGGCAAGCTGCGCAATCTGCTGGCAAAGTCCTGATCCCTATCGCCCGGCCGATCCCCTTTCGGCCGGGCGTTCATGCTGAACAATCGGAGCCGCCCCATGAAGCCGTCGATTTCCATCATCACCATCGGCGTCGATGACCTGGAGCGCGCCTTCGCCTTCTATCGCGCCCTGTTCGAAATTGCCGATGAGCAGATCGGGGCAGGGGAGGATCACGTCGCCTTCTTCTTCGACGACGCCTTTTCCTTCGTGCTGTTCTCGCGCGAACAGATCGCCCAGACCGCCGGCAAGGATGTCGCCGTGCCCGGCACACCCGGCTTCGTACTCAGCCACAAGGCCGACAGCGCCGAAGCCGTCGATGCCATCCTCGACCGCGTCCTGGTCGCCGGCGGCTCGGTCATCACCCCCGGCACCCAATCGGAATGGGGCTATTCCGCCTATTTCGAAGACACCGAAGGCAATGTCTGGGAACTGATGGCCTCCCCGCCGGTCAATTGATCGGGGAGTGGATGGGCGCGAGATACGCAAGCCACCGAGCCAACCCTCGTCACTTGAGGGAGAGGGACAGAAATTCTGCGTGCAGCAGAATTTCAGGGTGAGGGCTTCGAGCCGGCCGCAGGCAAAATCGCTCCAGTGGAGCGATTTTAGGCGAGAAGGCCATGAGAGCTACGCTCGAATGGCGCGCCGCAAGCACCAGCCCTAAAACCCGCCGCCGGTCTTGAACCCGCCATGCTTGCGCGTGCCAACCGACCCGGTGCGCGGCCGCGAAAAACCGCCGCCGCCCGAACTCGCGCCACCGCCCCAGCCGCCACCAAAGCCGCCGCCGCCCTTGTTCTTGCCGCTACTGCTGCCGCCGCCAAAGCTGCTATCGGGCCATTGGAATCCCCCGCCCTGCGGCCAGGGCGTGCTAGAGCGTTGCCGGCCATTATTGGGCAGGCCCGCGCCGCCGCCCCACTCCGATGAGCTGCTCCAGTTCTGGCTGCGCCGCCACTGGTCCCAATAGGACGCCGCCGAAATGCCGCCACGCAGGAAATCGTTGAGCAGGTCGCCCACCAGCCGGTCCTCGCGGAAGCTGGAGCGCGGATCATCGAACCGCTGCTTCTTGAATTCCCACTGGATATCTTCCAGTTCCCGCCGCCGCGCCGCCAGCGTCTTGAGCCGCTCCTTCTGGTCGCGCGTCTCGTCTTCCTCGTCCTTGGCCCGGGCACGCGCATCGTCGATCTGGGCGACGATGGTATCGTCCTGCCCGGTCCGCGTCCGCCGCGCCTCGGCCAGCAGCGTCTGGATATCCTCGCGCGCCAGTGCATTGGCCAATTCGGCCAGGGCACTTTCAAAGGCCGGGTTATTACCTTCCGCCAATACGCCCAGCGCCTGCGTAGTCTGGTCGCGCTGGTCTTCGGTGGCCACGATTTCAGCGTCGATGGCGTCGATCCGCTCCTGCACGCTGGCCAAAGCCGCCCGGATCGGCTTGCCGCCCGCCGCGTCGATGGCTGCGGTTTCCATCGCTTCCAGTTCGGCCTCAGCCGCCTTGGCGCTTTCGATCTGCCGCTCGGCATGTTCGCGCAGCCGCAGCGGGATTTCGTTCAGCATGGCAAAATTGGGCCGCGCCTTGGCAAAGCCGGCAATGCCCGCCACCAGCCCATCGAAATAGCGGATCAGATTATTGGCCCGATAGTTGGACGTGCCGTAGCCCGCTTCCCACAGATACATGAACAGCGGATCGTCGCGATAAGGCTTGCCCTTGTCTTCGCGGTCGGCCTCGGCCTGCTCGGTCTTGCGCATGGATTGGTTGGCAATATCGGCCAATTCCTGCGCCGCTTGCCGTTTGGCAGCAAAGGCCGGCTCCTGCGCAATGGTGGCCGATAGTTTGTCGCCCAGCGCCTTGAGCTCGGCCTGGTGCCCTTCCAATTCCTTGAGCGCGGCCGCACGCTCGCCGGTCAGCCTGGCCAAAGCCGCATCGATATCGGCCGCCGCCTGCTCGGCCTTGCTCAAATCCTGCGCATGCGCCTTGAGCATGTCGCGGGCCTTGGCTTCGGCCGCCGAAATCCGTCCGTCCAACTCGCCCTGGACAGAAGGATCCAGCCGCAGCTGCGCCAATTGGCGGAACAATTCGGCCTCATTCTCGCGGATCTTGCCCACGCGCTCGCCCGATCGGGCCAGCCGCTTGGAAATTTCGTCCTCTTCGCGACGAATGTCGCGCATGGCTTCGTCCAGCGAGGCCAGGGCTTCGGGTCCGCGCAGGCTCATTGCGTCACCACCGGGTCACCGCGCCGCCAAGAACGGGCATGTTATATTCCACCTCGAGAAAACCATCGGCCTTACGGCCCACTTCATTGGCCTGGATGATACCGTCGTCGCGCTTGTCGGCGGCCACCGCGTTGTAAACCACTTCAGGCACCCGCACGCCCCAGATATTGACCGTCTCGGTCTGCCCGTTCTCTTCGTTGAGGATTGGCAGCGACAGGACATTGCCGGACGGGTCGACCGCCTCCACCACGACATAATAGTTGGTCGCGTCGATATTGACTTCAGGCGTCGTCCAGAATCCCGATTGCACATCGGCGCGGTTGACGATGCGCAGCGTATATTGCTGGCGCAGCGTATCGCGCAATGCCGTCAGGTCGGCTACCGCCTGCTCGGCGCCGGCGCGGTTCGCCTCGGCGGCAAAGGCCTTGCCGCGGCTGCGGATGGCTTCAGCCTGCACCACGGCCGTCTGCACCTTGGTCTCTTCGAAAATCGTCTGGTAGAGCCCATCCATCTGCGCCGGCAGGCCCTCGGCCAGTTCCACCCGTGCCTGCTCGGCCTGCCCCGCCTGATAGGGCCGCCACACGCCGAAATAGCCGATGCCCAGCACCACCAAGGCGAGCAGCACGGCCATGGCCGGCTTGCCCCAGCGCTTGCGGCTCACATAGAGCCGCGCCAGCGTCGTGCCAAAGCCCGGCTTGGGCGGATCATAAACGAACCGGCTTTCCGCCAGCGCCGCCACGCCTTCCTTGAGGATATGGTCGGGCACTTCGATGCCCTGCTGGTGATAGATATCCCGCAGCTTGTCGATGAGCTGCGCCTCACGGGAAATCCCGTCGAGTTCGCGCGTGGCCAGATCCTGGCGATGGCGCAGTGTATCCACCACATCCATCGCCAGCATCACTTCATCGAGGGGCGCAGCGGGCTTCGCTGTCACGTCACTCATGGCTTGAGCTCACCTATGGGGCAGGCCCCGCATCAGTTCTTGGTTTCGAGCAGCAAGGCATTGCCATCGGCAGCCAAAGCCGCCAGGCGCCGCTTGCCATCTTCCACCGCATCGCGGATTTCGGCCGAATTCTTGGTCGAGGCGATCCGCATTTCGTTGATGATGGTGCGGCTCTTTTCCTGGAAATTGACCACCGAATCCACCAGCTTCTTGACTGCGTCGGCGCGCACTGTGGGGCCATAGCCGGCCTTGACGGCTTCTTCCTGCACCTTGTCGCCGATCTCGGAAAGGGTTTCGAGGCTCTTGCTCATCCCCTCCTTCATCGCGTTGAGCGTTTCGGTCGATTCATGCAGCCCGAACATGCCGGTGAACGAGGCCGAAAGCGCGGTCAGCACTGTCTCATTGGTCGAGAAGAAGCTGATCGACTGCTGATAGACGCGCTCCTTGGCATTGGTGGTCTGCATCAGCCGCGCCATCACCACTTCCGACGTATTGTAGGAAATGGTCAGATTGTCCGAGAGGTCCTTGGCGATCTGGTAGCGCTTTTCCTCGTTCTGCATGTCGCGCAGCTTTTCGTCGCGATCCATTTCGAGGCGGGCACGATCGGCCGGGGCCGTACCAGCATAAGCCGCAACTGCCGAAGAGGCCGTCTGCAAAATGTTCTTCTTCTCTTCCAGCCGCTTTTCGGCGGTGCCCAGCACTTCGAGCGCCATCACTTCGGACTGTTTCAGCGCACCGCGGAAATCGCGATAGGCCTCGAGAATGGTCTGCTCGCGGTCGATCTGGTCCTTGGTGTCCTTGGTGACATCGAGGTAAATGTCGCGGATCTTGTTGAAGCGCTGGGCGATATCGCCGCGGCTGACCTTCATCCACACATTGGAGGCGCGCTCCAGCAGATCGATTTTATTGTCCGCCAATTGGTCGACCATGCCCTTGGCATCGTCGCGGATGGAATCGAACCCCTTGGTGATCTCTTCATAGCGCTCGCCGATCTTCATGGCGGCGATCTGCTCGCGCACCACTTCGTTGAAGGCGCTCGCCTGGCTCAGCGTGCGGCCGATCAGCACCACGCGGGTTTCATCCAATTCGGTGATCTGGCTGAGCAGGCCCGTGATCGGCTGTTCGCCCTGCTGTTCGGGCCAGATGCCCAGGTCGCGGATCGCGCTGACCGCTTTATCCAGATACTGCAGCGGCTTCTCTGCAAGCGTGGCTGCTGGTGCTGATGTGACTTCGTTGGCCATGTTTTGCTCCCCGTGATCTGACGCCGATGCGGCGGAATGCGTGCCTTCAGGGCCATAGATTGACCCTGCGCCGCAGGATGACAATTGCCACATATCTGCGACACAACTATTTAGGCCATATTGGTGCGAAAAAGCCGCACGTCAAATAGCGGGGCCACCATGCTGGCAAGTATTTGTTTCTATGGGCATTCAGGCCACAATGGGGCGGCCGGCTCGTGCCCTCCGGCGGGAGCGGGATAATGGATTTTGGCGGCCACTATATCATCGCCGCGCCACGGCAAGAAGTCTGGGAGGCGCTCAACGATACTGCCATGCTCAAGGCCGCCATTCCCGGCTGCCACAGAATAGAATGGTCGAGCGAAAAAACCCTCGACCTCGAGATCAAGGTCAATCTCGGCGTCATCCATCCCGTGTTCAAGGGCGGGTTGACCCTGTCCAACATCATGCCCTCCAAAAGCTATACGCTGGCCGGCAAGGGTAAGGGCGGTCTGCTGGGTCTGGCCGAAGGGGCGGCCGACATCGTACTCAGCGATGCCGGTGAACAAACCGATCTGCTCTTTTCCGCCCAGGGCGGCGCTTCCGGCCAGATCATGAACCTGGGCAAAGCCATTATCGGCAATTCCGCCCAGAAGGTCATTGACGGCTTCTTCGAACGTTTCGGCACCGCCATGGGCGCCAAGGTCACCCCGCTGCCGCTGGAATGGGCGCCTTAACCCATCCCTAACCACGCCAAGCTCTGCCGCAAAACCATCACAATCGGCACTGCGTTTCCGGGTTACTGAGGCATTAACAACGCCCCGCAAATACCGGCCAAATTGTAACCATGACCGCCCGCACCCGAGATACGCTTGCTCTGTTCGCCATCGCCGCGCTTGCCGTCCTGGCAGTGCTTTATGCCGATCTCAATCTGGCCGACCTGTTCGCTTCCCTGCTGAACCCGGGCTAGCGCATCGCCCCGCACAAGGCGCAAACGCCCACGCCGCCTTGCCTGTGGACTATGCGCCCAAATTTTGACCATTCGGAAAAAATTGCCTTTTTCCCTCTTGCGGGCAGGCCATTTGCACGATTGTATCCCTTTTAGCGCACAGGGATTGTCCGTTGGCTGCAAGCGCCTTCGCTCATGTGCGAGACAGGGAGACTATTCATGAAATTCAACATGTTCACCAAGGCCCTCGCAGGCGGTGTCGCGCTGAGCGCCATGCTGACCGGGGTGGCGCTCGCCGATCCGGCCGTGATCTACGATCTGGGCGGCAAGTTCGACAAGTCGTTCAACGAAGCCGCCTATAATGGCGCCGAGGCCTGGAAGGCCGAAACCGGTGGCTCCTTCCTCGATCTGGAATTGCAGAACGACGCCCAGCGCGAACAGGCCCTGCGCCGTTTTGCTGGCCAGGGTGCCAACCCGATCGTCATGGCCGGCTTCTCCTGGACCGCAGCGCTCACCGCCGTTGCCACCGAATTCCCGGACACCAATTTCGTCGTGATCGACACCGTCGTGGACGCACCCAATGTGCAGTCGATCATTTTTGACGAACATACCGGCTCGTACCTGGTCGGCGTTCTCGCGGCCCTCAAGTCGGAAACCGGCACTGTCGGCTTTATCGGCGGCATGGACGTCCCCCTGATTCACAAGTTCTATTGCGGCTACGCCCAGGGCGCCAAGGCTGCCAATCCCGATATCAAGCTGATCGAAAACTACACCGGCACCACTCCCGCCGCCTGGAACGACCCGGTCACGGCCGGTGAATTGGCCAAGGCAGGCGTTGATGCCGGCGCCGACGTGATCTTCGCCGCCGCCGGCGGTTCGGGTCTGGGCGTGCTGCAGGCAATGAAGGATGCCGGCAAGTTCTCCATCGGCGTTGACAGCAACCAGAACTATCTGCAGCCCGGCTCGGTGCTGACCTCCATGGTCAAGCGCGTCGACGTCGCGGTCAAGACCGCTCTGACCGAAGCGGCTGACGATGCCACCTTCAAGCCCGGCCTGACCATTATGGGCCTGGCCGAAGACGGTGTCGGCTACGCCGTCGATGACAACAATGAGGCCCTGCTGACCCCCGAAATGATCGCCGCCGCCGAGGACTACAAGGCCAAGATCATCGCCGGCGAGATCGCGGTCCACGACTACACCACCGACTCGACCTGCCCGCTCTAAGCCAAGCTGGATGAGTGGTGATCACATGAACCCGCAGCGGCCGGAAACGGCCGCTGCATCGGCGCCGGCCAATGGCTGGGCGATCGAGCTTGAGCAGATCAACAAGCGATTTGGCGCGGTTCACGCCAATAAGGACATCGATCTATCCATCGCCCGCGGCACCATCCACGGCATTGTGGGCGAGAATGGCGCCGGCAAGTCCACGCTGATGTCCATCCTCTATGGCTTCTACACCGCCGATAGCGGCACCATCCGCGTCAACGGCCAAGTGCAGTCCATCACCGATTCCAGCCATGCGCTGTCACTGGGCATCGGCATGGTGCACCAGCATTTCATGCTGGTCGACAATTTCTCCGTGCTGGAAAACATCGTGCTCGGTGCCGAAGATTCCGGCTTCCTCAAGCCAAGCCTGGATCGCGCCCGCAAGGAGCTGGACCGGCTGGAGCATGAATACGACCTCGAGGTCGATCCCGACGCCATCATCGAGGATATCTCGGTGGGCCAGCAGCAGCGCGTCGAAATCCTCAAAGCCCTCTATCGCGGCGCCGAAACGCTGATCCTGGATGAGCCCACGGGCGTGCTCACCCCCAAGGAAGCCGACGATCTGTTCCGCGTGCTGCGCACCCTGCGCGAGCAGGGCAAGACGGTGATCCTGATCACCCACAAGCTGCGCGAGATCATGGCCATTACCGATAGTGTCTCGGTCATGCGCCAGGGCCAGATGGTCGCCACCGTAAGGACGAGCGAAACCAGCCCCGAGCAATTGGCCGAACTCATGGTCGGCCGCCGCGTGCTGCTGCGCGTCGAAAAGGACCAGGCCAAGCCGGGCAAGACGCTGCTCGAAGTGCAGAACCTGGTCGTCAAGGACGATATGGGCATTACCCGGGTCAAGGATGTGAGCTTTGCCGTCCGTGCCGGCGAAATCGTCGGCATTGCCGGTGTCTCCGGCAATGGCCAATCCGAACTGCTCGAAGCCGTTTCCGGCATGCGCGACCAGGCGTCCGGCAATGTCATCCTCAACGGCGATGCCCTCTCGCTCAAGGGCGATGACGGCGCCGCCCGCGCCCGCGCCGCTGGTCTTGCCCATGTGCCTGAAGATCGCCAGCGCATGGGGCTCGTCACCAATTTCTCCGAATGGGAAAATGCCATTCTGGGCTACCAGAACAGTTCCGATTACGGGCAGGGGCCCTTCCTTGATATCGGCGCCGCCAAGAAGCGCGCCGCCGAACACGTCAAGCTGTTCGATGTCCGCCCCGCCAATATTAATCTCAAGACCTCGCTCTTCTCCGGCGGCAATCAGCAAAAGATCGTGCTGGCCCGCGAGATGGAGCGTGATCCCGATGTGCTGGTCATCGGCCAGCCCACAAGAGGCGTCGATATCGGTGCCATCGAATTCATCCATAATGAAATCATCAAGATGCGCGACGAGGGCAAGGCCATTCTGCTCGTCTCGGTCGAACTCGACGAAATCCGCTCGCTGGCCGACCGCATCATCGTCATGTTCGACGGCGTCATCGTCGGCGAAGCCGATCCCGCCAGTGCCAGCGAAGGCGAACTGGGCCTGATGATGGCCGGCATCAACGATAAGGCGGCCGCAGGCCCCGGCGCAGCCGGCCAGGAGACTAAACCGTGAGCGCCCGCAGACCCATTCCCCGCTGGGCGGACGTTGCCCTGCTGCCCGCTATCAATCTGCTGCTGGCGCTGATCGTGTCCGGGCTGGTCGTGCTGTTTGTCGGCGAAAATCCGTTCCACGCCATCCAGGTCATCATCTATGGTGCCTTCGGCTATGGCGAGGGCGTCGGCTACACGCTCTATTATGCGACCAATTTCATCTTTACCGGCCTCGCCGTGGCGGTTGCCGCCCATGCCGGGCTGTTCAATATCGGTGGCGATGGCCAGGCCTATGTCGCGGGCCTCGGCGCCATCGTCGTGGCCCTGGCGCTCGACCAGACCCATTGGCTGATCGCCATGCCCCTGGCCGTGATCGCGGCCGGTGCGGTGGGCGGCTTCTGGGCTTTCGTGCCCGGCTGGCTCCAGGCCAAGCGCGGCAGCCATGTGGTCATCACCACCATCATGTTCAATTTCATCGCCGCCGCGCTCATGGTCTACATGGTCAATCGCGTGCTCAAGCCCGCCAGCACGATGGCCCCTGAGTCCGAAACCATCGACGTGGCCGGTCGCGTGCCGCAACTGCGCCAGTTCTTCTCCTTCTTCGGCTATTCGCCGGTCAACCTGTCGATCGTCATCGCCATCGCCGCGCTGATCGGGGTCTATATCCTGATCTGGCACACCAAATTCGGCTATGCCATGCGCGTGCTAGGCCAGAACCCCACAGCCTCGCGCTATGCCGGTATTTCCAATTCCCGCATGATCATGATCACCATGACCATTTCCGGCGCTCTGGCCGGCATGGTGGCGATCAACGAAGTCATGGGCGTGCAAAACCGGCTGGTGCTCGATTTCGTCGCCGGCGCCGGCTTTGTCGGCATCGCCGTGGCGCTGATGGGCCGCAACCACCCCATCGGCATCGCGCTTGCTGCTGTGCTGTTCGGCGCGCTCTATCAGGGCGGGCAGGAGCTGCAATTCGTCATCCCCGGCATTACCCGCGAAATGATCGTGGTGATCCAGGCTCTGGTGATCCTGTTTACCGGCGCCATGGAAGGCCTGTTCCGCCCCGCGCTCGAACGCGCCTTCATGCTGTTCTCGCCCGAACAGAAGGCCGATGCTATCGCCGCCTCAACCGCCAAGACGGAGAGCTGACATGGACCTTTCCGCCATTCTCTCCATTCTGGACGCGACGATCCGCCTCTCCACCCCGCTGCTGCTGGCGTGTCTGGCCGGCCTCTATTCTGAACGCGCGGGCATCTTCGATATCGGCCTTGAAGGCAAGATGCTGGCCGCAGCCTTTGCTGCCGGCGCTGTCGCCGCCATTACCGGCTCGGCCTGGATCGGCCTTGCCGCCGGCATGTCCGTGTCGCTGGCGACCGCGTTGCTGCAAGGCGTCGCCGCCATCACCCTGCGCGGCAATCAGCTCATTGCCGGCGTCGCCATCAACATGCTGGCTGCGGGCCTCACCACGTTCCTGGGCCAGACCTGGTTCTCCCAGGGCGGCCGCACGCCTCCCCTTGGCGAAGGTGGGCGCTTCGTGCCCATCAACCTGCCATTCGCCAATGAAGTGGCGGGCGTCCCCATCATTGGCCCGATCTATTACGAGCTGATTTCGGGCCATTACATCCTGGTCTATATCGCCTTCCTCATGGTGGCCGTCACCGCCTATGTGCTCTATCGCACCCGCTTCGGCCTGCGCCTGCGCGCCGTGGGCGAAAGCCCCAAGGCCGTCGACACGGCCGGCATTTCGGTGGTCAAGCTGCGCTACCAGGCGGTGATCATAACCGGCCTGCTCTGCGGCATCGCCGGGGCCTATTTCTCCATCGCCCAAGGCTCGGGCTTCGGCAACAATATGACCGCCGGCAAGGGCTATATCGCGCTCGCCGCTCTGATCTTTGCCAAGTGGAAGCCGGTGCCCGCCATGTTCACCTGCCTGCTGTTCGGCTTCCTCGATGCCTTGCAGATTCGCCTGCAGAGCGCGCGGCTGGGCGGGGTGGAAATCCCGGTTCAGGCCATTCAGGCTTTGCCCTATGTGCTGACCGTGATCCTCTTGGCCGGTTTCATCGGCAAGGCAGTTGGCCCCAAAGCCGGCGGCGTTGCCTATACCAAGGAGCGTTAGGGGACCGATCCCCAAAAGACCTCATGGTGAGCTTGTCGAACCACGAGGTCGAGCAAGTGGAGGCCTGGGTGCCACGACCTCGTCCTTCGACGGGCTCAGGATGAAGTCTACTGATAGGATATGCGATGTCTCTAACCAATACCGACAAAGCCCTGTTCGACGCCGCCGAAGCCGTTCGCGCCAAGGCCTATGCGCCCTATTCGGGTTTCCATGTCGGCGCCGCCATCCTTGCCGATGACGGCAAGATCTATGCCGGCTGCAATGTCGAAAACGCCGCCTATCCCGTCGGCAATTGCGCCGAACCCAGCGCCATCGCCGCCATGCTGGCCGGCGGCGGCAAACGCATCAGGCGCATCTATGTCACCGGCCCAGGCACGACCCCGGTCACCCCCTGCGGCGGCTGCCGCCAACGCATCCGCGAATTCGCCGACCTCGATGTCGAGGTCATTTCGCATGGGGTCGATGGCACCCCGCTGGTCATGACGCTAGGCGAATTGCTGCCGCATTCATTTGGACCCGAGTTCCTGGGCAAGTGACCCAGCGCCTGACCAACCACTGTGCCCCCCTTCTCCCCCCGGGGGAGAAGGTGCCCCGCAGGGGCGGATGAGGGGTCCCTTTCTTTTGGAATTCACACCATGACCAAAGCCGCCAAGACTATCCAGAAAATCGCCGGCAAGGAGCCCATCGAGGCCGCCATCGTGCTCGGCTCGGGCCTCTCGGCCATTGGCGAGCTTCTGGCTGACAAGGTCACCATTCCCTATTCCGAGCTCAAGGGCTTCCCCGGCGGCGGCGTCTCAGGCCATGGCCGCGACCTGCTCATCGGCACGATGGGCGGCAAGCGCGTCGCCGTGCTCACCGGCCGCGAGCATTATTACGAACACGGCAATGCCGCCGCCATGCGCCCCGCGCTCGAAGCCATGGCCGAACTCGGCGCCAAGACCCTGCTGCTGACCAATTCGGCCGGCTCGCTCGACGAGCGCTTCCGCCCCGGCGATCTGATGCTGCTCTCCGATCACATCAATTATGCCGGCATGAACCCGCTGATCGGTGAACCCACCGACCGCCGTTTCGTCAATATGGTCGATTGCTACGCTCCCGATCTGCGCGCCAAGGCGATTGCCCTGGGCGAACGCCTCGATATCAAGGTCGGCGAAGGCATCTATCTGTGGTATTCTGGCCCCAGCTTTGAAACGGTCGCCGAAATCCAGATGGCCATTCGCCTGGGCGCCAATGCCGTAGGCATGTCCACGGCACCCGAAGTCATTCTCGGGCGTTTCCTGGGAATGAAGGTCTGGGCCTGCTCGTCCATTACCAATATGGGCGCGGGTCTGTCGAGCGAGAACATCAGCCATGAACACACCAAGACCATGGCGGTACAAGGCGCAGAGAAGCTGAAAAAGCTCATACCAGCGCTGGTGGAGGAACTATGAGCTTACGCGTTGTAGACAACCCCGAGCCCCATACCCCGCATAAGCGCAATCCGGGCTTCCCGCTTGATCTCGATTGGGTCAACAACGTCCGCATGAACCGCTCGGCGCTCGAACGCCGCGCCGGCTCCATCGGCGCGCGCCGCACCGTCAAAAAGGATTATCAGCTGGCCTGGCTGCTCAAGGCCATCACGCTGATCGATCTGACCACGCTCAATTCCGACGACACCGACGGCCGCGTCACCCGCCTCTGCGCCAAGGCGCGCCATCCCCTGCGCACCGACATTCTCGACAAGCTCGACATTCCCGGCCTGCGCATCCTGCCCGGCGCCGTCTGCGTCTATCATAGCTTCGTCAAGACCGCGGTGACCGCGCTCGAAGGCACCGGCATCCCCGTCGCTGCTGTCTCCACCGCCTTCCCGCATGGCCTCGCCCCGCTCGAAACCAAGCTCAAGGAGATCGAGCTCTCGGTCGCCGACGGCGCCAGGGAAATCGACATCGTCATCGAACGCGGCATGGTCCTGCGCGGCGATTGGCAAGCGCTCTACGATCAGGTCAAAGCCTTCCGCAAGGCCTGCGGCGACGCCCATATCAAAACCATTCTGGGCACGGGCGAACTGGCCACCCAAACCAATATCGCCAAAGCGTCGCTGGTCTGCATGATGGCCGGCGCCGATTTCATCAAGACCTCGACCGGCAAGGAAAAGGTCAATGCCAATCTCGTCACCAGCCTGACCATGATCCGCATGATCCGCTGGTTCAGTGAGGAGACCGGCATCGAAATCGGCTACAAACCCGCCGGCGGCATCGCCACCGCGGGCGACGCGCTGAAATACATGGCGCTGATGAAGGAAGAACTCGGAACGCGTTACCTTCAACCGCATTTATTCCGTTTCGGCGCTAGCAGTCTGTTAACCGATATCGAGCGTCAGCTGGAACACGGGTTAACCGGACACTATGCCGCCGACTACCGCCAGCCGATGGTGTGACATGAACAAGATTGCACAGATTTTTCAATCACTTGAATATGGTCCGGCCCCCGAATTGCCCGATCAGGCCAATGCCTGGCTCGATAGCCACGGCCGCAAATTCGGCCATTTCATCGACGGCAAATGGACCAAGCCGGGCAAGACTTTTGCCAGCGAAAACCCCGCCAATGGCGAAAAACTGGCCGATATCACCGAGGGCACCGCCGAAGACGTCAACGCCGCCGTCAAAGCCGCCCGCGCCGCCTTCAAGCCGTGGAGCGCGCTGTCCGGCTACGAGCGCGGCAAGTATCTCTACGCCATCGCCCGCGCCATCCAGAAGCATTCCCGGCTCTTCGCCGTGCTCGAAACCATGGACAATGGCAAGCCGATCCGCGAAAGCCGAGACGTCGATATCCCATTGGTAGCGCGTCATTTTTACCATCACGCCGGCTGGGCCCAGCACCTATCCCGCGAATTCCCCGACGCCGTCCCCTATGGCGTCTGCGGCCAGATCATCCCCTGGAATTTCCCGCTCCTGATGCTGGCGTGGAAGATCGCCCCGGCCCTCGCTGCCGGCAATACGGTCATCCTCAAACCCGCCGAATTCACCTCGCTGACCGCATTGCTGTTCGCCGAAATCTGCGACCGCGCCGGCCTGCCCAAGGGCGTGGTCAATATCGTGACGGGGCAGGGCGAAACCGGCCAAGCCATTGTTTCTCATGAAGGTATCGACAAGATCGCCTTTACCGGCTCGACCGAGGTCGGCAAGGCCATCCGCGCCGCCACGGCCGGCACCGGCAAGGGCCTCAGCCTCGAGTTAGGTGGCAAGTCGCCCTACATCGTCTTCGAAGACGCTGATATCGACAGCGCCATTGAAGGTCTGGTCGACGCCATCTGGTTCAATCAGGGCCAGGTCTGCTGCGCCGGCTCGCGCCTGCTGGTGCAGGAAAGCATCGAAACCCGCTTCATCGCCAAGCTCAAGACCCGCATGGCAAGCCTGCGCGTCGGCGATCCGCTCGACAAGAGCATCGACATCGGCGCCTTGGTCGCCCCGGTGCAGGTCGAACGCATTCGCGATCTGATGAAGCGCGGCGTGGCCGAAGGCGCATTGGTCTACGAGGCCGATGGCCCGGTCCCTGCCAATGGCTGTTTCCTCAAGCCGGCTCTCGTCACCAATGTCTCCCCCGCCAATACGCTGGTGGCCGAGGAGATCTTCGGGCCCGTGCTGGTCGCCATGAGCTTCCGCACACCGGAGGAAGCTGTGGCGCTGGCCAACAACACCAAATATGGTCTCGCCGCCACGATCTGGAGCGAGAACATTAATCTCGCCCTCGACATCGCCCCCAAGATCAAGGCCGGCGTGGTCTGGATCAATGGCACCAATAATTTCGACGCTGCGGTCGGTTTCGGCGGGTACAAGGAATCCGGCTTCGGCCGCGAAGGTGGCCGCGAAGGCATGAGTGCCTATCTCAAGCCGGCCTGGGAAAAGGAGCTGAAACTGGCTCCCGCTGCCAAGGCGGCGCCGGCGAAGGCCGAAAATCCGCTCGATAGCGGCCATCTCGACCAGACCGCAAAGATGTATATCGGCGGCAAGCAATCCCGCCCCGACAGCGCCTACAATCGCCCCGTGCTCGATCCCAAAGGCCAGACCATTGGCGAAGTGGGCGAAGGCAATCGCAAGGACGTCCGCAACGCCGTCGAAGCCGCCCGTGCCGCGCTCGGCTGGTCGACAACGGCTGCCCATACCCGCGCCCAAATCCTCTATTTCCTCGCGGAAAATCTCGACTACCGCCGCGACGAGTTTGCCGCCCGCATCAAGGCGCAGACTGGCGAAGATGGTACTGCCGAAGTCGCCCTCTCGGTCGAACGCCTCTTCGCCTTTGCCGGCTGGGCCGACAAATATGATGGCGCGGTCCACAATCCGCCCCTGCGCGCCGTCGCCGCCGCCATGGTTGAGCCGCTCGGCGTCATGGGCATTGTCGCCCCGCCATCGCGTCCTTTGCTCGGCTCCATTGCCCTGATCGCCCCGGCGCTGGCCATGGGCAACACTGTTGTGCTGGTCCCCTCGAGCCAGTCGCCGCTATCCATCACCGATCTCTACCAGGTCATCGAGACCTCCGACGTGCCCAATGGCGTGGTCAACATCGTCACCGGCGATAGTGTCAGCCTGGCCAAGACCCTGGCCGAGCATGATGGCGTCGATGCAATGTGGTTTGCCGGTTCCGCCGAAGCCTCCGCCATGGTCGAAAAAGCCTCGATCACCAATCTCAAGCAAACCTGGACCAGCCGCGGCCTCTACTACGATCTGGCCGATCGACGCTTCGAGGGCGACTATTTCCTGAGCAAGGCGACCCAGGTCAAGAATGTCTGGATTCCGTACGGGGCGTAGGTCCGGGGATCGGAGTACCCCCTCCTAACCTCCCCCTGATAGGGGGAGGGACCGCCCGGTGCCTATGACGCGATCGTGCCACAAGAGTGGAGCCATCCCTGCCCCTATCAGGGGGAGGTTAGGAGGGGGTATCCCCTAAACAAAAAGAGCCATCCATGGTCTTCCTCCCCCAAGAAGTCATCGCCAAAAAACGCGACGGCCACGCCCTCTCCGCCGGCGAGATCGCCGCCTTCATTCATGGTTTCACCCATGGCACGGTCTCCCACGCCCAGGCCGCGGCCCTTGCCATGGCGGTCTATTTCAACGACATGTCCATGCCCGAGCGCGTTGCGCTGACCCTGGCCATGCGCGACAGCGGCACCGTGCTCGATTGGTCCGATCTCGACGGCCCCGTCGCCGATAAGCACTCCACCGGCGGCGTCGGCGACAATGTCAGCTTCATGCTTGCGCCGATCCTGGCCGCTATCGGCATCTACGTGCCCATGATCTCGGGCCGAGGCCTTGGTCATACCGGCGGCACGCTCGACAAGTTCGATGCCATCCCCGGCTATGCCACCAGCCCCGACAATGCCCTGTTCCGCAAAGTGGTTGAGGAAGCCGGCTGCGCCATTATCGGCCAGACCGCTGACCTCGCCCCCGCCGACAAAACGCTCTACGCGATCCGCGACGTGACGGGGACGGTCGAATCCATTTCGCTGATCACCGCCTCCATCCTCTCCAAGAAGCTCGCCGCGGGCCTGGGCGCACTGGTCCTCGACGTCAAAACCGGCTCGGGTGCCTTCATGCCGACGCTGGAAAAATCCCGCGATCTCGCGCAAAGCCTTGTGACCGTTGCCAATGGCGCAGGCCTCAAAACATCAGCTCTCATCACGGACATGAACGAGCCACTGGCCTCCGCCGCTGGCAATGGTTTGGAAGTCCGCAATGCGGTCGACTTCCTCACCGGCAAGCATCAGGACACCCGCCTGCGCGAAGTCACCCTCGCCCTCTGCGCAGAAGTCGCTGCCATGACCGGCCTTGCCGACAGCGTCATCGCCGCCCGCAAACTGGTGGATGATGCACTCGATAGCGGCCGCGCCACCGAGCGCTTCGCCAAAATGGTCAGCGCCCTTGGGGGGGCTTCAGATTTCGTCGAGCGGATGGACACCCATTTGGCCCCCGCCCCGATCATCCGCGACGTCTTCGCCACGGGGCAGGGCACTATTGCCGCAATCGACACCAAAGGCGTCGGCATGGCCGTGGTCGCCCTGGGCGGCGGCCGAACCATGCCCAGCGACAGCATCGATCACACAGTCGGCTTCGACCGCCTGCTCGGCCTTGGCGACACGGTTGACAGCCATACCCCCATCGCCCGCATCCACGCCCGCGACGAAGCCTCCGCAGCCGATGCCGAAGCCCGCCTCAAATCTGCCTATCGCTTGGGTGAAGCAGCCCCGCGCCACGATCTCATTGCCGCGCGCCTCGCGCCAACGGAGTAAGCCCATGCCCCGCGCCATTCTGTGCATTCTCGATAGCGTCGGCATTGGTGGCGCCCCCGACGCTGCCGCCTATGGCGATGCCGGCTCCAACACCTTTGGTCACATCGCCGAATGGGCCGCGGCTGGCAAAGCCGATAAGGCCGGCCTGCGTTCCGGGCCGCTCAACGTGCCCAATCTCGATGCCCTCGGCATCGGTGCCGCGATAAAACTTTCCACCGGAACCTTGCCGCCCAACCTTTCCGCTACGCCCAAGGGCGGCCGCTTCGGCGTGGGCCGCGAAGTCAGCAAGGGCAAGGACACCCCTTCCGGCCATTGGGAAATCGCCGGCGTGCCTGTGCCCTTTGAATGGGGTTATTTCCCGCAAACCGTGCCGACCTTTCCCGACGAACTGATCGCCGACCTGATCGAAAAGGCCGAGCTGCCGGGCGTCCTGGGCAATCGACACGCCTCGGGCACAGAGATCATTGCCGAATTGGGCGAGCAGAGCATTCGTTCGGGCAAGCCCATCGTCTATACTTCGATCGACAGCGTCTTCCAGATCGCGGCCCATGAAACCCATTTCGGCCTCGAAAAGCTCTATCGGGTCTGTGAAATCGCTTTCTGGATGACTTCGCCGCTCAAGATCGGCCGGGTCATTGCCCGCCCCTTCCTGGGTGAGGACGCCGCTTCGTTCAAACGCACCGGCAATCGCCGCGACTTTGCCATTGCCCCACCTGAGCCGACCCTGCTCGACCGCAACAAGGAAGCCGGAAACCAGGTCTTCGCCATCGGCAAGATTTCCGACATTTATGCCGCCCACGGCGTCACCCATAAGCTAAAAGGCACGGGCCTCGGCCAGCTGTTCGACAAGACGCTCGAAGCGCTCGAAATGGCTGATGACAAGGCCTTCATCATGACCAATTTCGTTGATTTCGACAGTGAATATGGCCATCGCCGCGATGTGCCCGGCTATGCGGCGGCGCTGGAATATTTCGACGCCCGCCTGCCCGAACTGATCGCCAAGCTGAGGCAGGATGATCTGTTGATCCTCACGGCCGACCACGGCAATGATCCGACCTGGCCCGGCACTGACCACACGCGCGAACAGATCCCGATTCTGCTCTTTTCCCCAAGCGTATCGGCGGGCGAGATTGGCATTCGCTCCACCTTCGCAGATATTGGCGAAACCATTGCCCATTGGCTCGGCCTCGCGCCCGGCCGCCATGGCAAGAGCTTTCTCTAACCAGAGCGTTTCCAGCAAAAGTGGCCAGCGGTTTTGCGGTTCGGAAGCGACAATATAGACAGGTGATCCTATGAGCAGCGTGACCGTCCTTGATCACCCTCTGATCCAGCATAAGCTGACCATTATGCGCAACAAGGAGACCTCCATCGCGGGGTTTCGCCGCCTGCTGCGCGAAATCGCCCATCTGATGTGCTATGAGGTCACACGCGATCTCGAACTCGAGATGATCCCCATCGAAACCCCGATGGCCGAGATGCAGTCCCCCGCCATCAAGGGCAAGAAGCTGGTTTTCGCCTCCATCCTGCGCGCCGGCAATGGCCTGCTCGATGGCATGCTCGACCTGGTCCCTGCCGCCCGCGTCGCCCATATCGGCATCTATCGCGATCACGAAACGCTCGAGCCGGTGGAATATTACTTCAAGGCCCCGTCCAATCTTGAAGATCGCCTGATCATCGTGGTCGATCCGATGCTGGCCACCGCCAATTCGGCGACCGCCGCCATCGACAAGCTCAAGGAGCGTGGCGCCAACAATATCCGCTTTCTCTGCCTGCTCGCTGCCCCCGAGGGCATCAAGCGTTTCGGCGAAACCCACCCCGACGTGCCGGTCTTCACCGCCTCCATCGACAGCCATCTCAACGAAAAGGGCTATATCATCCCCGGCCTGGGCGATGCGGGCGACCGCATGTACGGTACGAAATAGGATTCCTGCCCATGGCCAAACTTGTCCATTCGATGATCCGCGTCATCGACGAGGCCCGCTCGATCGATTTTTATCGCCGCGCCTTCCGGCTGGAACTGGCCGAACGCATCGCCTTTGATGATTTCGCGCTGGTCTATCTGCGCCATCCTACAGAGGACGATTTCGAGCTGGAACTGACGGTCAATTTCGGTCGCACCGAGCCCTATGAACTGGGCAATGGTTATGGGCACCTGGCGGTGGTGGTCGATGAACTCGACGCCGAACATGCCCGCTTCACCGCCGAAGGGTTCAATCCGCGTCCGCTCAAGGATTTCATGAACAAGGAAGTGCTGGTAGCGCGTTTCTTCTTCGTCGCCGATCCCGATGGCTACCAGATCGAAGTCATCCAAAAGGGTGGTCGGTTCGGCAAGGCCACTCCACCATCGTCATCACCCGGCTCGTCCGGGTGATCCATGCTGCAGCGCCCGCTGAAAAATAGATTGCCCGGACAGGCCGGGCAATGACGATATCGCTATGATAGGCGGGCTTGCTTACTTCGCCTTGAGCGGCAGGCCCAGCGCGATCAGTTCCTTGCGCAGCATGACCGGGTCCTTGAAGTGGATCCCGTGCATGCCGAATTTGCGCGCCGAGATGATATTGGGCTCGCTATCGTCGATGAACACGCAGCTTTCCGGCGCCATTCCATAGCGCTCGCAGAACACGCGATAGAGCCGCGGATCGGGTTTCACCAAGCCTTCAAGCCCCGAGACGATCACGCCATCGAACTTTTCGAGGAACGGCCATTCGCCGAGACAACTCACCCATTTCTCCCAGGAGAAATTGGTAATGGCAAAGGTGGGAATTTCCTGCTCGATCAACTCGTCATGAATGTCGATCGTGCCCTGGATGAACCCGCCCAGCGTTTCTTTCCAGCGCAGGTCGAACGCCTGGATTTCGCGCCAATATTTGGGGAAGCGGGTGATCAGCTTGGCCACGCCCTCCGAATAGATCTCCCCGGCGTCGAATTCCAGATTCCAGTCCAGCGTGCAGATATTCTGGTGGAACCACAGCGCGTCGTCCTCGCTCTCGAAGAGCTTGCGGAACAGATACATCGGGTTCCAGTCGACGAACACGCCGCCAAGATCAAAAACAGGGACGAGCGTATCGGTCATGGGAATTGTCACCAGGAGGGAGGAAGCTGGCTGGCTTTTGCCACGCGCCGGAGGCACGTGCAACGGCTAGTTCAAAACGATGGGCTCGCCGAACCGCGGCACGTAAAAGCTCTGGCGATAGAGATTGACGGCGGTGTCAAAGACGATCCCGTAGAGCGGCTTGTAGCTATAGCTGGCTTCCGAAACGATGACATAGCTGCCCTTGGCGATATCGGCCATGCTGGCCATGTCGCTGGCCCGGCCATAAGGCTGGTTCTGCGGGTAGGTCGTCCCCACGCTCATGTTGCCGTTGAGATATTCGCGCGACCAGGCCACGTTCGTCGTGCCGTCCACTTTCACCTCCACGGAGGTGACGATCTGCTTGATATCCGTCGTCGTATAGGGCGTCATAATGCCTGACGAGGCCTGGAAGTAATCCTGCAATGTGGTGCCGGAAATGGTTCCGTTCTCACGGGCCACCAGATCCCCCACCGCGCCGGCAACCGATTGCACCTTGCGATCCATGGTGATCAGCGCCCCGCCTTCGGTCGTCCCCAGATAAACTGCCAGCATCACCGGCACGATCATCGCGAACTCCACCGCCGCGACGCCGCCCTGAGCTTTGACGAAGCGCCGTAGCAATCGCTTGAGCATCTGCGAGGTCCCGATCATGTGAAAGGCTCGTTGCGGAACACGGTCACTGCGCCCAGCAGGCGCCGCCCGTCATTGAGATTGGACAGGCCAAGCGAGCCACCCAGAAAGTTGAGGTTCAGCAGTACCGGATATTTGTAATAGACCTGCACCAGAACCACGTTGGATCCAGCGCCCGGCGCATAGTGCTCATCCTTGGTCCAGCCGCAATTGTCGGTCTTGCAGGCCCAGTCCACCGGCGGCTCGACCGTCGCCGATTGGAAATTGGACACCACCGACACCCGCACATGCAGGCCCGAGCAATCGGAAAACAGCCCATAAAGCCGGTCGCAAATATTGTTGCTGAATGATTCCAGCGTGTCCTTGCGCTGCTGCGCCTGGCCAGTTCGGATCATCCGGCTGGCGTCCTGCACGGCACTTTCGAGTATCTGGCCGGACATGAAGACCAGCGAGGTTTGCAGAATTGCCGTCATGATGGCGAAGAACGGCATTGCGAGGAGAGCAAATTCGATCACCGTCGCAGCACCCTCATGGCGCGCGAAGGCCCGCCATCTTTTCCTCGGCGTCGCTCTGCCGAGCAGGAATGCGGTTGACTTGATCATGAGCCCACATGCGTTTGGTCGCCGCACCCTAGGGGCCTTTGGCTAATCCTTGGTTACGAAGGGCCACCCCGTCCGCACGGAAGGTTAAGCTGCGGTTAACCGCTCACTGCGCAGCAGACTGTACGACCTGTGACGAAGCCAGCGCCTGTGCGGTAAAGGAATTATCGTCGCCCAGCATGATCACGGGCTGGCAAGTGGGCGCGCAGGATAGCGTCGTGCGGTTTTGTCCCTGATAGACGGTCATCACCCCCGCCTGCATCTGCGCCACTTCGACCATGGTGTCGGCAATCGGATTGCCCTGCATGTCGAGCACGATCAGATTGGTCTGCCCGTAGCTTTTGCCGGTCAGCACCAGTGTCAGCGGGTCCTGGATGGTTACGTCGGCAATGCCGGGATTGCCGATGATCACCGTGGCGGCCGGTGAACTGATGCGCAAGACCCGCGCCATGTTGACATTGACCTCGATCGGCAGCCCGTCAGCCGCATGGACACCGCCCGGGCTGGCCAGCAACAGAAACAAAGCGGCAAAAGCAGGGGGCAAACGCATGGGGACAATCCGGCCATCGAGGACGCAATGCCTGCCACTTTCCATTGGAATGGTGAATTTTTTGACAAACACCCAGCAAGGGCCCGGGCAGGATATTTCGCACACGCGCAGGGCATGATGGCCGGGCAATGCTGCCTGGCTCTAAAGCAGATAAGTAAAGCCGGATTCTATACTTAGTGGCACCTGGCGGCGTGGCGATAGATAAGATGCCATCGATCTCATTAATGCTTTGATTATCATGCGGAAATCAGCGCCGTAATCGCGATCCGGCGGCCGCACCAATTAACTCAATTGCAACAAGTCGCGACTAGTTTTTGCCTCATGTTCGATGTGTGACGTGTCGAACGACGGCGTCACCCGATGACGTTATTTAAAGGAGCCTGGGAATGACTATTTTCGCACGTTTCGCCAAGGACGAGTCCGGCGCAACCGCAATTGAATACGGCCTGATCGCCGCTCTGATCTCCGTTGCCATCATTGGTGCCGCGACCCTGCTGGGTGGCAGCCTCAGCGAACTGTTTACCGGCATCTCTACGCGGCTCGACAATGTGGACGTGCCCACTGGTGCTGCCGCTCCGCCGGCTGACGGCTAAGGATTGTAGCGCGGCACCGGCTCCCGGTGCCGCAGCGCGTGGAAAGGGGAAAGCGCTTGTCGCTTTCCCCTTTCCTTTTTGTCGTTTTTTAACGCCGCCCGTCGCATTATCTCCACGGCGCAAAGGCAGAAGCAGCGCCGTTTTGGGGATGCTCCTATGGCCACGATTGCATTGTTGTTTTTTCCGCTTGGCATGGCTTTCGCGGCCTCTTCTGACTTGTTGACCATGCGCATTTCCAACAAGCTCGTGCTGTTGCTGGTGGTCGGCTTTTGCATCACGGCCATGGCCATCAACCTGCCGCTGCAGCAATTTGCCATGCATGTTGTCGCGGCGCTGATCGTCCTGGTCGCCGGCTTCACCTTTTTCGCCCTGCGCTGGGTCGGCGGGGGCGATGCCAAGCTGGCGGCTGCGACCGCGCTCTGGCTCGGCTTCGGCCTCACGCTGCCTTATCTGGTCTATGCCGCCGTGCTGGGGGGCGTATTGACACTGTTGATCCTCGCCCTGCGCCGGCTTCCTCTCACGCCCTTCCTCGCCCGCTATCGTTGGCTCGAGCGGTTGCATGACCGCAAATCCGGTATTCCGTACGGCATTGCTCTCGCGTTGGCCGGTCTCCTGACCTATTCCAACTCGGTGATTTTCGAGCGCTTGTCCGCCTAGGCGCCCTCGACGGAGCCTTGCAGGCCGTAAGCGCCGCAAAGATCAATAAGTCCCCGCGCCCAATACTTGTCCTTCCCAAGCCATTACCAAATTCTCTAAAATTTACATCCCGTTAACTGAATTCGCAAACGTCCGGTTAACCAAACTTTGACCCTTTGGGCTCACACTCACAACCGTGGAATTGGGCCAGAACGGCTCTGTGCCTAAGCGGAGTGTGGCATGAAGCCGGCGCGTCTCATCTTGATCCTAGTGGCAGTCGTCGCCGCCGGGCTGGCCGCATTTCTGGTGACCCGCGGCGGCCGCCCGGCGCCCGAGCAGGTCGTGAGCGAAGTGGTGCGCGAGGAAGCCAAGGCCCAGGTCTTGGTGGCGCGCACCGCCGTGGGTATTGGCGAGCGCCTGACCGCAGAGAGCCTGGAATGGCAGGATTGGCCCGAGGGCGCTGTCCGCCCCGAATATGTCACCTCATCAGCCATGCCCGATGCCCCCACGCAACTGACCGGCGCCGTGGTGCGGTTTGAATTTTTCCCCGGCGAGCCGATCCGCGAGGCCAAGCTGGTCCGCGCCGACCAGGGCTACCTCTCGGCTGTGCTGGGCCAAGGCATGCGTGGCGTCTCGGTCGGCGTCACGGCGGTCTCCAGCGCCGGTGGCTTCGTCGTCCCCAATGATCATGTCGATGTGGTGCTGACCACCGCCACCGAAATGGGCCAGCAATCCCAGGTCATCCTCTCCAATGTGCGGGTACTCGCCATTGGCAAGCGCTTGGGCGAAATGGGCACTACCGGCACCGAGGCCGGCCAGGAGCCAACGGGCTCGCCCACGCCCGTTGTGTTCGACAACGCTACCATCGCCACGCTCGAATTGCTGCCGCCCCAGGCCGAGATACTGATCAATGCCGCCACCCGTGGCGAACTCAGCCTGACCCTGCGCTCGGTGGTCGATTTCAAGGACAATAGCGTGGCCGATGCCGGGGGCAGCCAATCGATCCGGCTGATCCGTTTCGGCAGGGAACAAAGCGTGCGCTCGACCAGCAGCGGCCAGGTTTTCAACCCGCCTGCCGCTACGGGCCTGCAGACGACCGACAATCTCTACACTCCTCCCCTTAATGTGCCGGCCAGCGCCGCCGCGCCGCAAGTGTTGCCCCAATAGGGCGAGAGGCAACCATGTTCACATCCGTTTCCGCCCTGTCCCGCAAGCTCCTGGCTCCCGCCATCATGGCGCTGTTGACCGGCGCTGCCCTGATCCAGCCGGTGCCTGCCCAAGAGGCGCAGATAACCATTTCATCGGCCGCCTATGGCGGCACGCGTCAGATGGAACTCGACCTCAACAAGTCCATCATCATCGATCTGCCCGCGGGTGTGGCCGAAGTCGTGGTGTCCCAGCCTGCGGTCGCGGCTGCCATCATGCGCACCCGCACCCGCGCTATCGTGCAGGGCATTTCGGGTGGCGACACCAACATTTTCTTCCTCGATGACCAGGGCCGCACCATTTCCGTGCTCGATATCCGCGTCATCAAGGAACCATCCCAGGTCGGCAATGCCCTCCAGGAGGCATTGGCCCGCGTCATTCCCGGCTCCAATATTCGGGTTGAATCGGTGACCCTGGGTGACGAGACCAACCGTGTCGTGCTGACCGGCACGGTGCTGTCGAGCGACGACAGGGAGCGCGCCGAACAGGTGGCCGTCCAGTTTGCCGGCGACCCGCAGAATGTCGCCAATATTCTCGACATTTCCGGCTCCCAGCAGGTCATGCTGCAGGTCACCGTGGCCGAGGTGTCGCGCGACACGGTCAAGCAGCTCGGCATTAACCTGTCGGGCAGCCTCTCCATCGGCAATTTCAATGCCGGCATCAACAGCACGCAGTCTACCCTGCCCAATGGCGTCACCGGCGGCTTCTCGGCGGGCAATGTCTCGCTCTCGGCCGAGCTGCGGGCGCTTGAACAGCGCGGTTCGCTCCGTACCCTGGCCGAGCCGGTTCTCACCGCCATTTCAGGCGAACCGGCCGAATTCCTCGCCGGCGGGCAGATTCCCATTCTCTCGGCGATCGACCCAGCCACCAATAACCGCACCTACACGCTCAAGGATTTCGGCGTGAAGCTCAAATTCACGCCCACCATCAAGTCGAATGGCGTGGTGGGGCTCGAGGTCGAAACCGAGGTCTCTGAAATCGCCGAAACCGGCTTCAATATCGGTGGTGAAACCGTCCCCGGCTTCAACAATCGCAGCGCCAAGACTTCCATCGAGCTGCGTCCGGGCCAGACCATCGCCATTGCCGGCATGATCCAGGACAAGCTGCGCCAGCAGATTTCGGGCCTGCCTGGCCTGGGCGACATCCCCATCCTGGGAACGCTGTTCCGCTCACGCAATTTCCAGCGCAGCCAGACCGAGCTGGTCATCATCGTCACACCTTATCTGGCCGCGCCGATGACCCAGCAGCCCATTCTGCCCACCGACAAGTTCGAGGCCGCCAGCGATGCCGAAGCCATTTTCCTGGGCCGCATGGAGCGCAATTACGGCGTCGGCGGCAATATCGAAATGCGCGGTGGTTTTAACGGATCTGTCGGCTTCGTGCTTGATTGAGCGCGGCCTCAGGAGTTTAGTACGATGAGTTTTCTCTCTCCCGAAAAAACCAAGAGCGAAGAGGCCGCGGCCGAGATTTCCGCTGGTGCCCGGCTGATCCCGCGCATCACCATTCAGGCCTTTTGCGAGCATTCCCAGACCGCCCAATTGGTGGAAAGCGCCATTCACGACCGGCGCATGTCCAAGGTGGCGCTCACCACCCATAATGGCGGCATCGAAGGTGCGGTGGAGACCTACAAGTCCAACCCCACACCCAATCTGATCATCGTGGAAACCGCGCTCTCGCCGTCCGAAATCCCGCTGGCGCTGGAGCGGCTGGCCGAAGTCTGCGACGCCTCCACGCGGCTGATCGTGCTTGGCCATGTCAACGACGTGCCGCTCTATCGCGAACTGATCCGCTCCGGCGTCTCCGAATATGTAGTGTTGCCCGCCACCTCGGGCCAGATCGTCTCGGCCATCACCGATCTGTTCGCTGCCGAAGGGGGCGCTCCCATCGGCCGCACGATCGGCTTTGTCTCGGCCAAGGGCGGGGCAGGGGGCTCCACCGTGGCGCATAATGTTGCCTGGGGCATTGCCACTGCACTGCGCCAGGATAGCCTCATCCTCGACATGGACCTGGCCTTCGGCACCGCCGGGCTCAATTACAACCAGGACCCTCCGCATGGCCTGGCTGATGCAGTGCTGGCCAACCAGAAGGTCGACCAGACCATGCTGGACCGCCTGATGAGCAAGGCAGCCAACCATATCAACCTGCTCACGGCTCCGGTCACGCTCGATCGCACCTTCGATTTCGAAGAACGCGAATTCGAACAGATCATCGAGATGAGCCAGAACACAATGCCTGTCGTGGTGCTCGACATTCCCCATGCCTGGAATGCCTGGATCCGCCACACCCTGGCGACCGTGGACGAAGTGGTCATCGTGGCCGAACCGGACCTCGCCAATCTGCGCAATGCCAAAAATCTGGCCGACACCATCAAGGCCCTGCGCCCCACCGAGACCATGCCTAACCTGGTGCTCAACAAGATGGGCATGCCCCGCCGGCCCGAAATCAGCTCCGCCGAATTCGCCGCTTCGGTCGAATGCCAGCTATTGGGCGCCATTCCGTTCGACGCGGCCTTGTTCGGCACTGCCGCCAATAACGGGCAGATGATTGCCGAGGTCGCCGCCAACAGCAAGATCAACGATATCTACCGCGCCATCGGCATGCAGGTGACGGGACGGCAGGTGTCTCACGCCGGAGGCAAGTCATCGAGCCTGATGAAGCTGCCTTCGTTCCTCAAGAAGCGGGCCTGATCGGGTTCCGATCGGCCGGATAGGACGAACATGTTTGGCAAGCGCACGACATTTGGTGGCAATACGCCGGGCCTGGCCGAAACACGTCCAGCGCCCAGCGCGCCGCTGCGTTCCGAAGCCCCCGCCCCGCGCCGTGGTGTTGACAGTGACGCCATGTCTGCCCGCATGCGCACGAGCGAGGAGGTGGTCGATGTCCGCACCCCGGTCGATACGCAGCGCGACAAGGATTACTTCCACACCAAATCGGCCATTTTCAGTGCCCTGATCGATTCCATCGATCTGAGCCAGCTCGCCACCATGGATCAGGATGCGGCGCGCGAGGAAATCCGCGACATCGTCGCCGAGATCATCGCGCTCAAATCCATCATCATGTCGATTGCCGAGCAGGAGGACCTGCTTGAGGATATCTGCAACGACGTTCTGGGCTATGGCCCGCTCGAGCCCTTGCTGGCGCGCGACGACATTGCCGATATCATGGTCAACGGCTCCCAGCGTTGCTACATCGAAGTGGGCGGAAGGGTGAAGCTCACCAATGTGCGCTTTCGCGACGACGCGCACCTGATGAATGTGTGCCAGCGCATCGTCAGCCAGGTCGGCCGCCGCGTGGACGAAAGCTCCCCCATTTGCGACGCGCGCCTGCCCGACGGCTCCCGCGTCAACGTCATCGCACCGCCGCTGGCCATCGATGGCGCCGCCCTCACCATCCGCAAGTTCAAAAAAGACAAGCTGACCCTGCCACAGCTGGTCAAATACAATTCCATTTCCAGCGAAGGGGCCGAAGTGCTGCGCATCCTTGGCCGGGTCCGCGCCAATGTGCTGATTTCGGGCGGCACAGGCTCGGGCAAGACCACCCTGCTCAATTGCCTCACCGCCTTCATCGAAAAGGACGAGCGGGTCATCACCTGCGAGGACTCCGCCGAACTTCAATTGCAGCAGCCCCACGTGGTGCGGCTGGAAACCCGCCCGCCCAATCTTGAGGGCGAGGGCGAGATCACCATGCGCGATCTCATCAAGAACTGCCTGCGTATGCGGCCCGAACGCATCATCGTCGGCGAAGTGCGTGGCCCCGAGGCCTTCGATCTGCTCCAGGCCATGAACACCGGCCACGATGGCTCCATGGGCACACTGCATGCCAACAGCCCGCGCGAAGCCCTGAGCCGTCTTGAATCCATGATCACCATGGGCGGCTATTCCCTGCCCAGCCGCACCATTCGCGAAATGATCACCTCGTCCATCGACGTCGTGGTGCAGGCCGCCCGCCTCCGCGATGGTTCGCGCCGCATCACGCACATCACCGAAGTGCTGGGCATGGAAGGCGATGTCATCGTCACCCAGGATATTTTCCTCTACGACATCCTGGGCGAAGACCAGTCGGGCATGCTCATGGGCCGCCACCATTCGACCGGCATCACCAAGCCGCAATTTGCCGAGCGAGCCCGCTATTTCAACGAGGAAGCCAATCTGGTCGAAGCCCTCGAACGCTCCAATATCGAACAGCGCGAACTGCTGGATTCATGACCACGCTCCTGCTCATCATCCTGGCCATGGTCGCGGTCGGTGCCGCCGGCTTTGCCCTGGTCCCTTCCGCGCTGGGCGACAGCACTGCAGACAAGCGGCGCAAGGCCTTCCAGGGCGATCTGCGGGTCAATCGCCTCGAAGTGGATGCGGCGCGCAGCCGCGATCAGCGCCGCAAGAGCGTACAGCAAGCGCTCAAGACCCAGACAGACGCGCTCAATGCGAAGAAGCGTCTCACGCTGCCCCAATTGCTGTTCCAAGCCGGCATGACCATCAAGCCGGCCGCCTTCATCCGCAACAGCATCATCCTGGGTGTCGTGCTGTTCCTCATCCTGGTGTTGGTGCAGGTGCCATTCTACTTCGCCGCCATCTTTGCCATCGCCGCGGCCTATCTGCTGCCGCGCTTCTATGTCGGCCGCAAGCGCCGCAAATATCAGGATCAATTCCTCGATGAATTGCCCAATGCCGTCGAAGCCATTGTGCGTGGCGTCAAGACCGGTCTGCCGCTCAACGATTCCATCCGCGTCGTCGCCAAGGATGCCAAGGACCCGGTGAAATCCGAATTCGCCCGCGTACTCGATCAGCAGGCCTTCGGCATGTCCATGACCGAGGCGGTGCAGGTGCTGCTCGACCGCGTACCATTGCCCGAGGTCAATTTCTTCGTCGTGGTCATCACCGTGCAGCAGCAGGCCGGCGGCAATCTGAGCGAAGCCCTGGGCAATCTGGCGCGCGTGCTGCGCAACCGCAAGAAGATGAAGCAAAAGGTCAAGGCCATGTCGTCCGAGGCCAAGGCATCCGCCGGCATTATCGGCTCGCTGCCTTTCGTGGTGGGCATTCTGGTCAGTGTGGTGTCGCCCCGCTATCTTGAGCCGCTGGTCACCACGTCGCTGGGCCATATCTGGCTGGGCATTGGCGCGATCATGCTTTCCGCGGGTATTTTCGTCATGAAACGCATGGTCAAATTCGACTTCTAAGCGCGGGGGAGCATGTCATGAACATCGTCGAAATGCTGACCCAGCGGGAATCGCTTATTGCCATTCTGGCGGCTATTTCCGCCGCCGCCATCGTCTATACTTTCGGCTCGTCCTTCATCGTCAAATCGGAAATGAAGACGCGCATCCGCCGGGTGGCGCTGGAGCGCGACAAGATGCGCGCCGAGGAAATGGCCCGGTTGCGGGGCCTCGCCTCCAATGGCGGGGAAGGGCGCGGCTCCATCAGGCGGGCCGGCGAAACCAAGTCCTACATGAAAAAAGTGGTCGAACGTTTGGACCTCAAAAAGGCATTCCAGGACGATGCAACCGTCGACAAGCTCGCTATGGCCGGATTCCGCGGGCAAGGGCATCTGACGACGTTCCTGTTCATGCGCCTTGCCACTCCGATCGGTGTATTTCTGTTTGCCGCGCTCTATCTGATGGTACTCGCGCCCGGCGGCCGCCCGCTCTATCTCAACCTGGTTTACTCCATCGGTGCGGGTATCGTTGGCTCTTATCTGCCCGTACTGCTGCTCAAGAACACCACGAGCAAACGCCAATTCTCCATTCGCCGGGCCTGGCCAGACTGCCTTGATCTGCTGCTACTCTGCGTTGAGGCGGGCATGTCGATGGAACATGCCTTCAAGCGCGTCGCCAGGGAGATCGGCCAGCAAAGCGCCGAGCTGGCTGAAGAGCTGACCCTGACGACGGCCGAACTGTCCTTCCTTGAAGATCGCACGCGCGCCTATGACAATCTGGGCCGCCGCGTCGGGCTGGACAATGTGCGCTCGGTAATGACTGCGCTGATCCAGGCCGACCGCTACGGCACCTCAGTGGGTCAGGCCCTGCGCGTCATGGCCGAGGAAGGCCGCGAAGCGCGCATGATGGAAGCCGAGAAGAAAGCCGCCTCCCTGCCGCCCAAGCTGACCGTGCCGCTCATCCTGTTCTTCCTGCCAGTGCTGTTCATCGTCATCCTGGCCCCGGCCGCGATCAAGATTTTCGGCCCCGGCGGCGCAGCAAGCGGCGGTATGGGCTAGGCGATTTTCGGCGAAGCACCGTCTTGCCTGATCTGCAGGCCGCCTTCGAGCTACCCGGCCTAGCTCTTTGCAACCGCGTCCCAACGGTTCTGCTGGGTCAGCATTGAGCGGACATAGGCCATATTGCTCTCGACCTGGTCGGGTGGCAATTCGGCGGCGTAGAGCTTGCGCGCTTCATCGAAACGACCCTGCAGGCCCACGATCAGCGCCAGGTTTTGCCGTATCTTGCTGGTTGCGCCCGGCATTTGGGCGGCGCGGCGCAAATGCTGTTCGGCGGCGCCCAACTCATTGGTCATGGCATAGGACAGGCCCAGATTGGCCGCGATCGACGCCTCGCCCGGCGCCATGACAAGTGCCTGGCCATAAACCTGCCGCGCTTCGGCATTGCGCCCCAATTGGTCCAGCGCCGCCCCCTTGACCAGGAGCGCATTCCAATCCGGCGCATCGGGCCGGATTACCCGCTCCAGTACGCCCAGCGATTGCTCGAACCGCCCGTCCGCAGTCAGCGCCTTGGCATAGGCCACTGCAATGTCGGGGTCATTGGGATAATGGCCGACGCCTTGCTCGAGCGCCGCCACGGCCTGTCCGCTCTGTCCGGCAGCGCGTAACGCGGCGGCATAATGAATAATGGTAGCCTTGTCCTTGGGATTGGCGCGATAGCGTGCCGTGAGTTCGGCAATGCCCAATTGCGGCTGCCCCGCCGCATAGCCCGGCGCGGGGCCCCTTGTAGCGGTGCAGGCCGAAATCGCCACCAAGGCCGCGCCAGCAAGCAGCACGATGCGCAAGGGCTTGAACAAGGGGGACAATGACGACAGCACGCTAGGCACTCCTCGGGCAGTCTCGCCCGCCTCGAGCAATAAATCATTAACCCTAACAGCCCGTTAAAACGGCATTTCGGCCGTTGTGGGCGCAGGGCCCGCCCACTACAAATGCACACACAAATCCCTGCCGGAGCCCGCCATGTCGCAAGCCCAATCCCTGCCCATCATCGTCATTGAAGAGGGGCGTCTTGACGCGGCAAATCTCTCGCCGGCACACCTTGCCTGGGCTGCGGCCAACAGCTTTTCCGGCCAGCGCGGACGCTTGCTGGCGCTGCCGGGCGATGATGGCGCAGTGACCGGCTATCTTTTCGGTATTGGCGAGCCCGCCAACCGCTCTGCGCTGGTCATGGGCCTGGCCGGCGCGACGCTGCAGGCCGGCGACTATCACCTCGAAGGCGCCTTTGGCGACCCGGTCCTGGCCGTGGCCGGCTTTCGTCTGGGCGCCTACCGCTTCACCCGGTATCGCAAGGCCGAACCCGCGCCAGGCCTCGTCCCGCCGGCCGGCGCCGACATCGCCGAAATCGACCGTCTCGTGGAAGCCGCGATTCTCGCCCGCGATCTGGTCAATACGCCCACCAACGATCTTGGCCCCGACGCTTTCGAAGCTGCTATCCGCGACTTCGCAACCACCAGGGGCATGAGCGTTTCGTCCATTGTCGGCGATGACTTGCTCGCCGCCAATTTCCCGATGATCCACGCCGTCGGTCGCGCCGCGCCCCAGGCACCCCGCCTGCTCGATTTGAGCTGGGGCCGCGACACCGATCCAAAGGTGACGTTGGTAGGCAAGGGCGTTACCTTCGATACCGGCGGGCTCGACATCAAATCGGCCACCGGCATGCTGCTGATGAAAAAGGACATGGGCGGCGCCGCCAATGTGCTGGGCCTGGCTCACGCCATCGTCTCGGCCCGCCTTGCCGTGCGCCTGCGCGTACTCATACCGATCGTTGAGAACGCTATTGCCGGCAATTCTTTTCGCCCCGGCGACGTGCTGGCCTCGCGCAAGGGTCTCACTGTCGAAATCGGCAATACCGATGCGGAAGGCCGCCTGATCCTGGCCGATGCGCTGGCCCTCGCCGACGAGGAAGGCCCGGATCTGCTGATCGACATGGCCACCCTGACCGGCGCTGCCCGCGTCGCGCTCGGCCCCGATTTGCCTGCGCTCTACTCCACCGACGACGTCCTGGCGCGCGATCTGATGACGGCTGGCCTGCGTGCTGACGATCCGCTCTGGCAGATGCCGCTCTGGTCGCCCTATGACGGCATGATGTCATCCAAGATCGCCGATGTGAACAATGCCGGCAGCGGCGGCTTTGCCGGCTCCATCACTGCTGCCCTGTTCATGCGGCGCTTTGTCAGCAAGGCCAAGGCCTGGGTCCACCTCGATATCATGGCCTGGGCTCCCGAAGCCCGTCCTGGCCGCCCCCAGGGCGGCACCGATCACGGTATCCGCGCCGTCTATGGGGTACTCAAGCAGCGCTATCCGGCAAGTTAATTGACTTGGACAGCTATTTAGTTGACTATATCAACTAGTCAGCGGGGCCATGAAATATGTCCATCAGTGCCGATGTCGCGGAGGTTCGTGCCTTCAACCGCTTTTACACGCGCGTGATCGGCCTGCTCGAAGAAGGCATGCATAAGAGCCCCTTTGGCCTGGCCGAAGCCAGGGTGATCTACGAACTGGGCAAGCGAGGTCACGCCACGGCGGCGATCATAGCCGATACTCTCGATATGGACCGCGGCCAAATGAGCCGGCTGACATTGAAACTCGTCGATCAAGGTGTGGTCGCTGTACTGCCCCGGGCTACCGACAGGCGCTCGTCACCCTTGGCCCTGACCCCAGAAGGCGATGCGGTCTATCGTCGCTTCAATGAAATGAGTGATGCCGCCATTGCCAGTGGTTTATTGGAGCCTCTGGACGAGTTCGGCCGCCGGGATCTGCTCGACGCTATGCGCCGCATCCAGTCGCTCCTGGCCGAACCAGATCCGGCTGAGCCGATGCTGTTGCGCCCCCACCGCGTCGGGGAACTGGGCTGGCTCGTGCATCGCCAGGGCCTGCTCTATCATCTCGAGCAAGGCTGGAATAGCGAGTTCGAAGCGCTGATCGCCCGCATCTATTCCGAATACGAGGCCGCACCAGCCACGCCGCCCAAATCGCTCTGGGTCGCCGAAATGGCGGGGCAGGTGGCCGGCTCGCTCTTTATCGTCCCATCGGCCGCCGATCCGGCCGTCGCCCAATTGCGCATGCTCTATGTCGAACCCGCCTTCCGCGGCCACGGCATCGGCAAGCGCCTCGTTGAGGAAGCCATCCGCTTCTCTCGCGCCTCCGGCTATTCCAGCATCCTGCTCTGGACTCAGGACTGCCTTACGGCCGCCCGCAAGATCTACCAGGCCGCCGGCTTCACCCTCGAACGCGAAGAGCCCCATCGCTCCTTTGGCGCCGACCTGAACGGGCAATATTGGCGGCTGCCGCTTAAGCGCGGAATACGGTAGTCAGCCCTCCGGCATGGCGTCGGGCGTCGTGGTGTCCATCGCCTCGATCACGCTGCCCGTTTCTGCTCCACCCTTGGGGAACACCAGCGGCGCAGCGGCAAAGCCGACAATCGTCAGCGCCACCAGCGCCCAGCCGGCAACAATTTTGTGCTTTTCGATGAAGTGATTGGCCGCTGGGCCGAAGAAATAGAACAGTCCGCAGGGCACGAAATAGCGCGCCGTCCTGCCCACCAGCCCGTAAAAGACAAACGTCCACAGGTCCAGCCCCGCCACCCCGCTGGTGATGGTCACCACCTTGTACGGAATGGGCGAGATCGCGCCGATCAGGATCATCAGCGGGCCATTGTCGTTAAAGCTCTGCATCAGCGAGGCGAAGCCGTCGCCTGCGCCATAGAAGGCGATAATGGCGCGGCCCACTGTGTCGAACAGGAAATAGCCCACCGCATAGCCGGCCAAACCACCCAGCACCGAGGTCACCGTGCAGATCGTCGCCAGCCGCCACGCCCGCTTCCGGTCGGCGATGATCATCGGCGCCAGCATAATTTCGGGAAAGATCGGCAATATGCTGGCTTCGAGGAAGCATAGCAGCCCCAATATCGGTTCGGCCAGCCGGTGCTTGGTCGCCAGCTTCAGGCGGTCGTAGAACTTGAGTTTCTGCGGCTGCGTTGTGGCGTCCGTCATAGGACCTCTTTGCCTCTTGCTGGGCCGGGCGGCACCAAATCGTTGCGGGAATGTCAGGTTCAGCTGCCTCTGGGCGCTTAGCCAATAACAATCGCGTCAGTAGCCGCGTGTCCGATCCACCACATTGATCAATGGCTTGCCCGCCTCATGCTCGGCAATGATCCGCGCATAATACGCAACCCCGGCCGTTTCGCTGGAAATCGCCGCGATATGGGGGGTGATGTAGCAATTTTCGATTCCCCAGAGCGGGCTGTTGGCGGGCAGGGGCTCGGTTTCGAACACATCAAGGCTTGCCGCGCCCAGCGTGCCGTCGGCCAGCGCCCGCACGATATCGGCCTCTCGCTGATGCCCGCCCCGCGCCGCATTGATGATCACCGGCCCGCCTTCGAGCCCGCCACGCCGTAGCTTGGAAAAGGTCTCGTAATTGAGAATGCCCGTGGTTTCAGGAGTCAACGGCAGCAGATTGACCAGGATGTCCGTGCCCGCCAGGAACGCATCGAACTGCTCTGTCCCGGCAAAGCCTTCCACGCCCTCGATCGCTTTGGGTGTGCGGCTCCAACTGCGCAGTGCAAAGCCCTGCGGCTTGAGCCTTTTGGCTGCATCCTGCCCCAAGACGCCCATGCCCATTATGCCCACCGCGGTCTGCGAAGCGGCCGGGGGATAGAGCTGGTCCCAGCGCCGCGCAAACTGCGCCGCCCGGAAACGGCTATAGAGCCGCTGATGCATGGTGACATGAGCCACCACATAATCGCTCATGCGCTGGCTCAGGTCCTCGTCGACAAACCGCACCACCGGCACGTCCGGCAGCTCGGGATGCTTGAGCAGCGCATCCACTCCTGCGCCCAGCGACAGGATAGCCTTCAGATTGGTCAGCCCGTCAAACGCCGCAGGTTTGGGCTTCCACACAAAGATGTAGCGGATGTCCTGGGGGTCGAAGGCTTCGCCCTGCCGCACCACGGGGTAGGGCGCCAGTGCGGCGCGCAATTTGTCGGCCCAACTGGCCTCATCCACATCGGACAGGTGCAACAGCAGCATGATCGTCAGCCCTTTCGACAAGACAATGCCGCGTCCCGTTGGGAACGCGGCCTGATTGTTTCCGCTCCCTGCGGGGCGCGGCCATTGTCGGCCCCGCTATTAGCCGGGCGGCATAAGCGTATTGATCCGGGCCGGTGCATCGGTCTCGGCCGGCGCTGCTTCAGCGGGCGCTGGCTCTGCTGCCGGTTCGGCCGCGGGTGCGGGTTCGGCAGCCGGGGCAGGCTCAGCAGCAGGTGCAGCCTCTTCAGCGGGTGCCGTGTCGGCCGGTGCAGCCTCTTCAGCAGGCGCTGCTTCTTCTGCGGCCGGGAATGGCACGGGGCTAGCCGACAGCGTCTGCAGATAGGCCAGGATATCGGCGCGTTCCTCGGCGGTGCGCACACCGGCAAAGTTCATCTTGGTGCCGGGGACATAGTCCTTGGGAGCGGCCAGGAAGTGGTTGAGATTCTCGTAGGTCCAGGTATCGCCGGCGTCATGATGCGCCTTCATCCCGTCCGAATAAGCGAAGTCGGGCACGCTACCTTCAGCGCGACCCACCACATCATAAAGATGCGGACCGGTCTTGTTGGCCTCGCCCTCGCCGAAATTGTGGCAGGACTGGCATTTCCGCGCCGCCGCTGCGCCGCGCTCGGCACTGGCGCTGGCCAGGAGCGTCCCCAGCGGCACCTCCGGTTCGGCTGGACCGGCTTCGGCCGCCGCCGTGGCCGGCTCAGGTTCGGGCAGGGCATAGCCCGGGCCCCGGTCTTCGATGGGATGATAAATGGCTTCGGCAACGAGACCGACACCCATGACAAACAACAGGGTGCCCAGAACGGCGCCCATGATCTTGTTAAGCTCGAACGAATTCATTTGGTCTTCCTGCCGGTCCATCCCCTGCGGACGTCAGCCGTGCCACCCAACTTTCGATTATCCCACAAGGAAATCGCCTCAACGGAGGGGCCCGACGCGCGCGGAAGATAGTCGCAAAAAGGCGTGAGGTGCAACAGGGCAAAGCCCGGTTGCGACAATTCCTCCATCCTCTTCGGATGCACCGTGCCGGCTATGGCCGAATTGACACCCGATCCGCCGGGGTTCAAAAGCCTGACGCCGATAGACCGATGGACAGTGTCATGACGAAAAAGATCGCCTTCCAGGGTGAGCCAGGCGCCTTCAGCCACGCCGCCGCCGCCAATGTGTTCCCCCATGACGAGGTGATCGGCTGCGTCACGTTCGAGGAAACCATTGCCGCCGTGCAAAACGGCAAGGCCGATTTCGCCGTTGTGCCCGTGGAAAACTCGCTCTATGGCCGCATCACCGATATCCACCATCTGCTGCCCGAAAGCGGTCTTTTCATCATTGGGGAGACCTATCTGCGCGTCGAGATGAACCTGCTCGCTGTGCCTGGCGCCACGCTGGACGATATCAAATCTGTGCAGTCGCTTTCTGTGGCTTTGGGTCAGTGCCGCAAATTCATCTCCGATCACGGTTTCCGCACCATCAATGCAGTAGATACAGCCGGCTCGGCCCGCGAAGTCGCCGAGAAGGCCGATAAATCCGTCGCGGCCATCGCCTCCCGTTTTGCAGGCGAGATTTACGGCCTCAACGTGCTGGCCTCCAATATCGAAGATGCCGAGCACAATACCACCCGCTTCCTCGTGCTCTCGCGCGAACAGCAGGACGCCGCCCCCGGCGACGTCAAGACCACTTTCGTCTTCCGCGTCCGCAACGTGCCCGCCGCGCTCTACAAGGCCATGGGCGGCTTTGCTACCAATTCCATCAATATGACCAAGCTCGAAAGCTACATGGTCGGCGGCGCCTTCACCGCCACCCAATTCTACGCTGATATCGAGGGTCACCCCTCCGACATCGGCGTGCAACATGCTTTCGAGGAACTGGGTTTCTTCACCGACTATTTCCGCGTGCTTGGTGTGTATCCCAAGAACGAGCTGAAGTAGCACGTCTTTAGAGGGATACCCCCTCCTAACGCCCCCCTGATAGGGGGAGGCAAGGAGGGGGTACTCCGATCCCGCAGTGGACCCGCCGGCCTCAGCCCTGCCCACGATAATCCTCGATCAGCCGCCAGCACCCATCAAACGGCTCAAAGCTGAGCACTCCCGGCTCGCCGATCCGTTCCACGATCTCGCCCTGATCGTCTCCGCCCGACGAATTGCCGTCAAAGCGCACATGCTGCCAATCCACCGCCCATTGATTGGCCTGGCTCTGGTTGAATTCCATATCCAGATATTCCAGTTCGACATCCGGGTTACTGTCCCAGGCCTGCATCGAGGCGCGGCTGACCCAATAATAATCCATCATGCCGATCGGAAAATCGGCATAATCCTCGCTCGCCACCGTGCTCGTTGCCCCGTCTTTCACGACGGTGATTTCGGGCGCGCTGTATTTGAGGCGCACCGCATCGGAAATCGCCATGGCGCCCATCAGCGCGCTAAAATCCTCTTCCTTGCAGGCCGCCGCCGCCGTTTCGAGCGCATAAGTGTCGGTCTCGCTCAGCGCTGCCGCTGCTTCTCCATGGATGCGGGCCGCCTGTGCCTGGCCCCCAAGCAGTCCAAAAGCCATCGCCACGCCAATAGTCACTGCTTGTTTGTTCACGCCATGCTCCCTCGGGCAAGTGGTTCTGCCGCAATTGTTTAGCCGCGCCTTTGCGGCGGGAAAAGGGCCTAACCACCGCTCCGAGATTGACACTATCCCGCTCCCCGCTATGGTCCGCCCAAACGCCCAAGAGGATGATGAACTGATGTCGCACGCCGATCTCGCCGCCACAATCGACGCCGCCTTCGAGGCCCGCGCAGAGATCAACATCTCGACCAAAGGCGAGGTACGTGAGGCCGTCGAGACGGCTTTGGCTCTGCTCGATAGCGGCCAGGCCCGCGTCGCCGAAAAGATCGACGGCAAATGGCAGGTCAATCAATGGCTCAAAAAGGCCGTGCTGCTCTCTTTCCGCCTCAATGACAACAAGCTCATCGAAGGCGCGCCGGGCGGCTCCTCCTATTGGGACAAGGTGCCCACCAAGTTTGAAGGCTGGGGTGAAAATCGCTTCCGCGAGGCCGGTTTCCGCGCCGTGCCCGGTGCCGTGGTTCGCCACTCGGCCCATATCGGCAAGGGCGTCATCCTCATGCCCAGCTTCGTCAATCTGGGCGCTTTCGTTGATGAAAACACCATGGTCGACACCTGGGTCACCGTTGGCTCCTGCGCCCAGATCGGCAAGAATGTCCACATTTCGGGCGGCGTCGGCATTGGCGGCGTGCTCGAGCCGCTCCAGGCTGGCCCCGTCATCATCGAAGACAATTGCTTTATCGGCGCGCGTTCCGAAGTCGTCGAAGGTGTCGTTGTGGGCGAAGGCGCGGTGATCTCCATGGGCGTCTTCATCGGCGCCTCCACCAAGATCGTCGACCGCGCCACAGGCGAAATCCATATCGGCAAAGTGCCGCCCTATTCGGTCGTCGTCTCGGGAAGCCTGCCTGGCAAACCTCTCCCCAACGGCAATCCCGGCCCCTCGCTCTACTGCGCTGTCATCGTCAAAACCGTCGATGCCCAGACCCGCAGCAAAACCGGCATCAACGAATTGCTGCGCGACTGACACGTCCGGCCTTGGGAGGCCTCGGATACCGCCAATCATCCGCTGGCGGGAATTCCGCGAGTCACCTAAACTTAGCGCGCCGGACATTCCGGCCCGGCTGTGTCGTCTTGCTCCCTGGGCGGCGATAGCGCGGGTGACAGCAGTCCGATGGCCAATCCGGCCCGTCTGATCATCAACCGGTGGGATTGTCTCGTGACTGACATTGCTGCGGACGACCCTGTCCAGCTTCTCAAGGCACTGATCGCCTGCCCCTCGGTCACCCCCGAAGCCGCCGGCGCGCTTGACCTGCTTGATAAGTCCCTCACCGGCCTGGGCTTCGCCGCTACGCGCCTGCGCTTTGAGGGCGACGGCTCCTATCCGGTCGACAATATCTTCGCCATCCGCGGCAATGCCGGTCGCCGTCTACTGTTCGCCGGTCATACCGATGTGGTGCCTGCCGGCGATCTCTCCGATTGGGCAGCCGACCCCTTCACGCCACGCGAGGCCAACGGCAAGCTCTATGGCCGCGGCGCCGCCGACATGAAATCGGGTATTGCCGCCTTTGTTGCCGCCGTCGCTGCCATCCCCGCCGATGCCGGCACGATCATGCTCGCCATTACCAATGATGAAGAAGCCGACGCCATCAACGGCACCGACAAGCTCATGGCCTGGGCTGCAGCGCAGGGGCACAACTTCGATTTCGCCATCGTGGGGGAACCCAGCTCGGCCACCCTGCTTGGCGACAGCATCAAGATTGGCCGGCGCGGCTCCTTTTCCGGCCTCATAACTGTCGAGGGCATCCAGGGGCATGTCGCCTATCCGCATAAGGCGAACAATCCCCTGCCCACGCTGGCCCGCATCGTCGCCGCGCTCAGCGATACGCCTATCGATCAGGGCACGGAGCATTTTCCCGCCAGCAATCTCGAAGTCACCACCATCGACGTCGGTAATCCCGTTTCCAACGTCATTCCGGCGCGTGGCACACTCCGCTTCAACATTCGCTACAACGATCTTTGGACGCCCGATACCCTGGCCGAATGGGTGCGTGACCGTATCGCCGGCGTCGATAAAGGTGAGAGCAAGGTGCGCTTCGAGATAGCGGGCACGCCTTCGCGCTCTTTCCTCTCCCCGCTGAGCGCCGATGTGGAAACTCTCGCCAGCACCATCGAATCGATCACCGGCCGCCGCCCCGAGCTTTCGACCGGCGGCGGCACATCCGACGCCCGTTTCATCGCCCAGCATGGCCCGGTGGTCGAATGCGGGCTTGTCGGCCCCTCCATGCACAAGGCCGACGAACACATCGCGCTCGATGACCTCACCGGTCTCACTGAAATCTACCGCGCCTTCATGACACGCTTTTTCGCAGGGCCCGCTGCATGAAGCTCTGGGCCGCCCTCGCCAATGCCTTTGCCGGCTGGATCAGAATCGCCCGCGGCGACGCCGATTGGCGCGCCCATTTCGCTTTCACCGCGCCGGGGTTGGTCACGGCGATCCTGATCTACTTCTTCTTCGCCTTCCTCGCGGTGGCCTTTGCCTCGATGAATATCGGCATGCCGGGCCTGCCCGGCATTGCCAGTGCACTCATCGTGCAGGGCCTGTCGCTGGCCGCGTTGGCCCTCGCCATTCAGGGTACCAAGGCGGCTCTCAAGTCTGCCCAGCCCATGCTCGATCTCATGGTGCCGGGCACTTATGTGCTGGTTTTCTACCTGCTTGCTGGCGCGATACTCTCGCTGATCGGCGGCCCGGTCCTGCTGCTGCTCTGGATCGCGCTGGGCTATCTGCTCTATCGTCTGGCCCGTGTGGCGACCACCTGGAGCCTCGGCATTTCCCTCGCCTTTGCAGTTTTGACCGTGCTGCTGCTTGTCGGCATGCCGGTGACGCTTTACATGCTGTCCAACCCTGCCACTCCTCCCATCTAGCCCCGAGACAGCTTTTGGCCCAATCGACCTCGACCTTTCTCGAAGAACTGATGAACGCGGCACGTGGCTGCTTTGCCCTGCTGACCGGTGATCGGCAGGCGCCCACCTGGTTCGATTTCAGTCAGCGCGGCCTTATCGGCAGTCTCATCGCCACCACCATCGCAATTGGCCTGGCCGGCTTCGGCCCGGTGCTGATCGGTGTGCCGCTGCCCGCGGGCGCCGCCACCCAATCCATCGTCGTCAATGCCGTGCTCTTCGCTGCGCAAGCGGCCACCGGCTTTGTCGCCCTGCGCCAGATGGGCCGGCAGGATGGCTTCATACCTTATCTGGTTGCGTCCAATTGGGTCACCCTGGCTTCGGCCGTCTTGCTGCTGCTTTCGACGCTATTGGGGCCGCTGGGCGTCGTCATACTCGCCCTCGTGGTCATCCTGGCGCTGGCGACCTTCATCAATATCGGCCGCTTCATCGTCACCCTGACGCCGTTGCAGATCGGTATTCTGTTCGTCTCGCAAGCCGTCGGAGTGTTCCTGGCGCTGGCCGTCGTGGCGATCCTTTTCGTCCCGCCAACCCCAGCGGTCTAATAGTCTACCCGCGTCAGGTATAGCCCATCCGACGGCGCCATGGCGCCACACCGCTTGCGATCCCTGGCATCCAGCGCCGCCCGTAGATCCCGCGGCTTCCACTTGCCTTCGCCCACCAGCTTGAGCGAGCCCACCATGGACCGCACCTGATGGTGCAGAAAGCTCCGTGCACTGGCCGTGATCACGATATGCTCTGTCTCCCGCCGTACCGCAAAAGCGTCGAGCGTGCGCAGCGGTGACTTGGCCTGGCATTCCGCTGAGCGGAACGTGGTAAAGTCGTGCGTCCCCAGGATCATCCCGGCGGCATGGTCCATCGCATCGGCATCGAGCGGCATGGGCAGGTGCCACACATGATTGCGCTCGATCACCGGCGGCGCCCGCCGGTTGAGGATGCGATATTCGTAATGCCGCGCTTTGGCCGAAAACCGTGCCTCGAAATCATCCCCCACCGCCTCGGCGAGGATGATCGCCACCGGGTCGGGGCGCAAATGATAATTCAGTGCCTCGCGAATGCGGAACGGGTCCCAGCCCTTGCTGAGGTCAAAATGTACCACCTGGCCCAGCCCATGCACGCCCGCATCGGTCCGCCCCGCCGCTTGCGTCGTCACGGCTTCGCCAGAAAACCGTTCGATTGCTTCTTCCAGCGCCTGCTGCACACTCGGCCGGCTCGTCTGCCGCTGCCAGCCAGAGAACGGGGTTCCGTCATATTCCACTGTAAGCTTGTAGCGCGGCATGGCTACTGGACGATCCCCGGCATGGTCCCAACGCCGCGCAGGAACGTCGCCGCATCCATGGCCGACTTGCCCTCGCGCTGCACCTGTACCAGACGTACGGCGCCACTGCCGCAGGCAATGGTCAAATCCCCCAATACGCTCCCCGGCGCCCCCGATCCCTGGGCCAGGCTCGGCCGCAACACCTTGACCCGCACCGGCTTGCCGCCCAATTCCACCTCGAACCAGGCCCCCGGAAAGGGCGACAGCCCGCGAATATGGTTATGCACCTCGCTTGCCGGCCGCGACCAGTCGATCCGGCTTTCGGCCTTTTCGATCTTTTTGGCATAGGTCACGCCGTCTTCGGGCTGCGGTTTGAAATCGAGGCTCCCCCGCTCCAGCGCTGCCAGCGCCCGACCCATCAGGTCCGCACCCACCCGCATCATCTGGTCGTGCAATTCGCCAGAAGTCATGTCCGGCCCAATGGGAATGACCTCGCCCAGAGCCACCGCGCCGGTATCGAGCCCCTCATCCATTTGCATTACCATGACGCCGGTCTGGCTATCGCCCGCCATCACCGCCCGCTGGATCGGCGCAGCGCCCCGCCAGCGTGGCAGGAGCGATCCATGCAGGTTGAGACACCCCATGCGCGGCGCCTCGAGGATCGCCTTGGGCAGCAGCAGCCCATAGGCCACGACAATGGCGACGTCTGCATCATGCAGCGCAAACACACCCTGTTCATCCAGCCCCTTGAGCGAGCGGGGCGTAAACACCGGAATGCCAAACCCCTCGGCAGCCTCATGCACCGGCGATTTGCGCTCGGCCTGCCCGCGCCCTGCCGGCTTGGGCGCCCGCGTATAGACCGCCACCACTTCGTGCCCCGAAGAGACGATCTCGGTCAGCGTGGGCACGGAAAATTCGGGCGTACCCATGAATACGACGCGCATAGACAACTACTCCGGTGGCACGACCTCCCCTTCGACAAGCTCAGGATGAGGTCTACGGGATAGGCCGCACTGTCTCAGCAGACCTCATGGTGAGCCTGTCGAACCACGAGGTCGTGGCACTACCCAGCCATCCGCTTGGCAGCCTTATCAAATTTCTTGATCACCCGATCGCGCTTCAGCCGGCTCAGATAATCGATATAGAGTACGCCATCGAGGTGATCGAGTTCATGCTGAATGCACACGGCCAGTTTCCCCTCGGCATCCCGGGTGACTTCCTTGCCATCCAGATCGGTATATTTCACCGTTACCGCATTGGGCCGCTCCACCTCGTAGAACAGCTCGGGAATGGACAGGCACCCTTCCTCGGTCACCTGCATTTCCTCGCCGAACTTGGTGATTTCGGGATTGATCAGCACCATCGGATCAGGCGTTTCCCCTTCGGGCGCTAGATCCATCACCACGATGCGCTTCATCACCCCGATTTGCGGCGCGGCCAGGCCAATGCCTGGCGCGTCATACATGGTGTCGAGCATGTCCTTGGCCAGCGTCTTGATCTCGTCATCGACCTCGATGATGGGGTCGGCAACGGCGCGCAGGCGCGCATCGGGAATGACAAGAATGGGGCGGATAGCCATGGGTGAATGTCCAGCGAAACAGGATTTGCCTTTCGATATGGTATTTTCCGCCTCTGGGTCAACTCCAGGGGACCTTCGCGTCTAGAACATTTCGCGAACAGGCGAATCGGCTTAAAAGATTCGGATGGATACTCTGCTTTTCACCATTGGCGATGTGCCGGTCACCACGGCCCAGGCCGCCATCGGCGCAGCGGCTTTGGTCGCGCTGCTCATCGTTGGTCTGCTGCTGGGCGCCATGCGGGCCAGCGCCCGCCGCGCCGAGGCGGCCGGCCAATTTGCGGCCGAGCAATTGCGCACCAGCTTCCTCGAACAGCTCGCCGATCGCGACGCCCGCATCCAAGCGCTGGACCATCAGGTGCGCGTCGAGCGCGAGCGGGGTGTTGACCTGCTCGACAAGGAACGTGAAAAAACCGCTGAGCTGTTGACCGAAGTTTCGGCCCTGCGCGCCCGCATGGCCGAACAGGCCAAGCAGGCAGAGGCGAACCTGGCCCGCTTCCTCGATGCCCGCCAGCAGATGACCGACGAATTCAAATCCATCGCCGGCGACGTGCTCAAGAGCCATAGCGAGACGTTCACCAAACAGAACCGCGAGCAGGTCGATGTGCTGCTCAAGCCGCTCAACGACAAGATCGTCGAGTTCCAGGGCGATCTCTCGCGCGACCGCACTACCATGGCCGAGCAGATCCGCGCTCTCGCCGCCAGCAATCTGCAGATCACTGCCGAAGCCAACAATCTCACCCGCGCCCTCAAGGGCAATGCCCAATCCCAGGGTGCCTGGGGTGAGATGATCCTCTCTACCATTCTGGAGCGCTCCGGTCTGCGCGAAGGCGAGCAATTTGTCACCCAGCAGAGCCACACCGCCGAAGATGGTTCGCGCGTTCGCACCGATGTCGAAGTGCTGATGCCCAACAACGACCGGCTGGTCATCGATTCCAAGGTCTCGCTGACTGCCTTTGAGGCCTATACCTCAAGCGAGGACGATACCCGCCAGCAGCATTTGCAGGCCCATATCACCTCGATCCGCACCCATATCCGCACCCTGGGCGAAAAGACCTATCAGCGTCACGCGCAGTCCAAGATGGATTTCGTGATGATGTTCGTGCCCATCGAGTCCGCCTTAGCCACCGCCATGCAAGCCGACCCGCAATTGGTGGAATTTGGCATGAGTCGCGGCGTCATGCTGACCACGCCGACCACGCTGATGACCGTGCTGCGCACCGTGCGCAATGTGTGGGACATCGAAAAGCGCCACCAGAATGCCGAGGAAATCGCTTCCCGCGCCGGCAGCCTCTACGACAAGGTCGTGGGGTTCCTGGCCACCATGGACAAGATGGGCACCCATATCGATCGCGCCCAGCAGAGCTTCGCCGACGCCAAAGGCCAATTGTCCGGCAAGGGCAGCGTCGTCCGCCAGGTTGAGATGCTGCGCGAGCTAGGCGCCAAATCCAGCAAGCAGTTGCCTTCCGGCTGGGACGGCGGCGCCGAGGATGTGCGCGTGCTGCGCCTCGTCGGCGAGGAGCCCGGCGACCTCTCCTGACTTTGTCGCATTCCCCTCGAACCTCTGGCCACGCCCCGCGTTGTACAGCCAGGCAACTGTTCAACATGGGAGACGACAATGGCTCAGCATCATGACCATCACGGCACCATGGTGCCGCAACAGACCAATTTCGATAATGCCGACCAGCCTGGCATCGCCCAGCCCTATAGCCAGAGCGAAATCGAAGACCTGCTCTATGGCGATGACCGCCCCGCCATGGAGCGGCTGGCCCGCCTGCGCGAATTGCGCGAAGAAGCGAGTATTCGCGAAAGCGGCGATTGGGGTGATCAGGACCCCGCGGCCATGCTTGACGAACTCGACCGCGCCATCGATGAGCTAAGCGCCACAATCGCCAATGCCGACGATACCAGTGATTATGCTGATCTCGACGCCCCGCTCGACCGCAATCCAGATGATCATCTGGACGCGCTCTCACCTGACGACGAGGAGGCCCGCCAGGCCATCGAAGGCGATCCGGAAGAAGAATTCTTCGAGGAGGACGACCTGGGCCCCATCGAGGAAACCCCATGGGACGGCAGCGACGAATTCCACCCGGAAAAGGATATGCACTAGGCCCGGCTGACTCAGTGGGGAATGAAACGCCGGGCCAGATTTCCATGTCCCATGTCCCATAATAGTTCCGCGATGGTCATGCTGCTGGCCTATAGGCGGCCCTATACTGCCCTCCAGAGGAGGACAGACCATGACTGAACGCGACTCTGCCGGGCAGCCCCGGATACGGACCTCGCCTGGTCGCGCACCGTCGGCCTGTTCAAGCAAGCCCTGGCCTAGATTTCCGTTCGCGCCTTGAGCGCCTGGCTCAGCGTGCCTTCATCGAGATAATCCAGCTCCCCGCCCACCGGCACGCCGTGGGCGAGGCGGGTTACCTTGGCGCCCGATCCGGCCAGCCGATCGGTAATATAATGCGCTGTGGTCTGCCCCTCGACCGTGGCATTGACTGCCAGCACGATCTCGCGGAATTCCGCAGCCCGCGCCAGCAGTGCCTCAATCGTCAGATCTTCCGGTCCCACGCCATCCAGCGGCGATAATACGCCGCCCAGCACGTGATATTTAACCGCCCCAACCCCGGCGCGTTCCAGCGCCCAAAGATCGGCGACATCTTCCACCACGATCAGCATGCCGCTCTCATTGCGGCGCGGATCGGCGCAGATCGAGCAGGGGCTTACCGTATCGACATTGCCGCACACTTCGCAGCTGCGCACCGCAATCACTGCCCGGTCCAGCGCCGCCGAAAGCGGGATCATCAGCTGCTCTTTTTTCTTGATCAGCTGCAACACAGCCCGCCGGGCCGACCGCGGCCCCAGCCCCGGCAACCGCGCCAGCAACTGGATCAATTGTTCAATCTCGGGTCCGCCGGAAGCCATAATGCTCATTTCTTGCCACGACCTCGTCCTTCGACAAGCTCAGGATGAGGTCTACTGTGAATATGGTTCCGCGAGTAGACCTCATGGTGAGCCTGTCGAACCACGAGGTCGTCGCACTATGCCGTCCAATCTACCAAGTCACCCCTCGCTTCCTGGGGGAGGCCGGGGTGGGGGCACTGTGCCACGCCATGCTTCAATACCGAGGAAAGACCCCTCATCTGCCCTTCGGGCACCTTCTCCCTCAAGGGGAGAGGGAAGGACGCGCAGGCCAAGAACCAAACCCCTAAAACGGAAATTTCATGCCCGGCGGGATCGGCAGGCCCGATGTCACTTCCGCCATGCGTTGCTGCATCTCGGCTTCGCTCTTGGTCTTGGCATCGGCATGTGCCGCCACGATCAAATCCTCGAGCACCTCGACATCGTCTTCCTTGAACAGGCTCGGGTCGATCTTGACGCCCTTAAGGTCACCCTTGCCCGACAGCGAAACCACAACCAGCCCGCCGCCCGAACGGCCTTCCACGACCAGATTGGCGAGGTCGGCCTGCATGGCCTCCATCTTGCCTTTCATCTCGCTGGCGGCCTTCATCATGCCCATAATGTCTTTCATTCGTCGTCCTCTTCTGGCGGGGGCGGCGGCACGTCAGGCGCCGCTGCGGCGGCCTCCTCGCGCACGGTCACATTGACCACCTTGGCCCCGGGAAATGTTTCGAGAATTGCTTTGACCAGCGGATCCTCATGAGCCGCCGCATGTGCCGCTTCGACCTTTTTGGCTTGTTCCTGCTTGAGCGTCAGCCCCTCGGGCGGCTTGCTCGAAACGGTGATCAGCCAGCGCTCGCCCGTCCAGGCCTGCAGCCGGGCCGAAAGCGTAGCGATAATGCCGGGGTCCGCCCCGTCGGCCAGCGCCACCTCGATCCGCCCCTGCTCGAATGAAACCGGCCGCATCGAGCCTTCCAACGCCATGCGTACGATAATGTCGCGCTTGGCGCCCGCCAGTGCGATCAAATCCTTGTAGCTGCCCACGCTCGCCAAGGCCGGCGCCGCCAACGGCTTGGGCGCCACTTGCGGCTGCAAGGACGCCTGCGGCTGCCCCGGCTGCGGTGCCACCGCTTCCGTACGCACGATCTGCGGCGCTTCAACGCGCATGGCATTGGAGCCGCCCGAGGGCCCCCGCGGCATCATACCATTGCCTTGCGGCAGGCTAGGGGCCGGCGCCGGCTGGTTGCTCAGCTTGGCGATCAGGTCGTCGGGGCTCGGCAGATCGGCGGCATAGGCCAGCCGGATCAGCGCCATTTCGGCGGCCTGCAAGCCATTATTGGTCCGCGCCACCTCGTCATGCCCTTTGAACAAGATCTGCCAGGCCCGCGTCAGCGCCCGCATCGAGAGCTTGCCGGCAAATTCAGCCCCGCGCACCCGCTCGTCGGGCGTCAGCGACATATCCTCGGCCGCCGCCGGCACCACTTTGATGCGGGTGACCAAATGGGTGAAATCGGCCAGATCGGCAATCAGCGTCTGCGGATCGGCGCCCATGTCGTAAAGCGCCCGCATGGTCTCGATGGCGTCACCAACGCGTCCGCTCAGAATTTCTTCGAACAGGTCGATGATCCGCGCCCGGTCACCCAGCCCCAGCATGGCCTTGACGGTCGCCGCCGTTACCGTGCCATTGCCATGGGCGATCGCCTGGTCGAGCAGGCTCAGATTATCGCGCGCCGAGCCTTCGCCCGCCCGCACGATCATCGCCAGCGCCTCGGGCTCAAACCCGATGCCTTCCTGCGCCAGGATCGATTCGAGATATCCCGACATGATTTCGGGGGTAATCCGCCGCAGGTCAAACCGCTGGCAGCGGCTCAAAATCGTCACCGGCACCTTGCGGATTTCGGTGGTGGCGAAGATGAATTTCACATAGGGCGGCGGCTCTTCCAGCGTCTTCAGCAGCCCGTTAAAGGCGGCCGTGGAGAGCATGTGCACCTCGTCGATCACATAGACCTTATAGGGTGCCGAGGCCGGCGCATATTTCACCGAGTCGATGATTTCGCGGATATCGTTGATGCCGGTATTGGATGCAGCGTCCATCTCGATGACGTCGACATGCCGCCCCTCGATAATGGCGCGGCAATGCTCGCCTTCCACGCCCAGGTCAAGCGTGGGGTGCGGCCCGCTGGCATCTTCATAATTGAACGCCCGCGCCAGAATGCGCGCCGTCGTGGTTTTGCCCACGCCGCGCACACCGGTCAGGATAAAGGCATGGTGGATACGGTTTTGCGCAAAGGCATTGCCCAGCGTCTGCACCATGGCGTCCTGGCCGACCAGGGTGGTGAAGTCACGCGGGCGATATTTGCGGGCGAGCACGAGATAGGGCGATGTCGCAGCGTCAGCCATCGTGCCCTTCCGCATCGGTTAAGTGGAATCTGCCTAAAGCCATTTGGCCATCATAGGCATGGCAGCGTTTCCAGCAAAAGTGCATACCGGCCTTACCGGACCGAACGCCACAGGAAAACACAGTAGGAGGCTGGCAACGACCCGTGAAGGTCTCGTTGGGGCTGCTTCCTTCCGGACCTGACCCGGTTGGCGAGGAACACGTCCGCGCCAACCTCCCGACCGCTATATGCGAACAAAATGTGCCCTTGGCAAGGCCTCAGGACACTTGTTGATACGCTCTGGGCGGGTGCACCAGCGTCACCAGCACCACCGAGATCAGCATCAGCAGATACCAAGAGCCCAGCTTGCTCCAGCTCACCAGCGACCAGCCATCGGCCTGGTCGGGATAGATCCAGGCTCGCGACCAGGTGCCGATATTCTCCCCGATCCAGATGAACAGGGCGACCAGCAGGAATGCCAACAGCATGGGCATGCGGTGGCGGAAGCGGAACACCCGGTAATGCATGGAACTGCGGAAGTAGAGCAGGGCCAACACCGCGAACAGAACCCAGCGGAAATCGAAAATGAAGTGGTGCGAAAAGAAGTTGATATATATGGCCAGGGCCAGCAGCATCGTCATCCATATTGGCGGATAGTGCGAAAATCGGATGTCGAAAATCCGCTGGATGCGCGCCATATAGGAGCCCACACAGGCATACATGAAACCCGAAAACAGCGGCACGCCACCGATCCGGAACAGCGCCTCCTCGGGATAAATCCACGATCCGGCCGCTGTCTTGAACAGCTCCATGCCGGTTCCCACCACATGAAAGATCAGGATCACCTTGGCTTCGCTCAGCGTTTCCAGCCGAAATACCAGCATGCCGATCTGGATCAGTAGCGCTGCCAAAAACCAGAAATCGTAACGCGCCAGCCCGATCTCTGGCCACCACAGCCGCGTCGCCAGGATCATTCCCAGCATCAGCCCGCCGAACAGGCACGCCCAGGCCTGTTTCAGCCCGAAGACCAGAAATTCCACCGCCCCATCGGCCAGCCGCCCGCGTGCTAGCCGCGCCAGCACCGCATGTGCCGCCGCGTCGATGCGCGCTTCCAAACTCGTAAACTGGCCCAAGCTCCCGCCCCTGCTTTCACAGCAAGCCAGCTTATGCCGCATCAAAGCGCGCGCAATTGTGGCCGGATAACCCTCCAGGACGCTGCGCCGCCGCCAGGCGAAAGTCGCGGTCCGCCACTACGATCGGCCAATGACAAGTCCGTGCGCCGCCAGCTTGCGCTTTACCGCCATGGCCGGGCGGGGTAATCGGGTCCCATCGAATCGGACTGCACCTGCCGGAGCTCCTATGGCCAAACGCCGCCCCACCCCGTTGCGCACATCCGAACAGGACGTTGCCGCCTCCAAGAGGGCTCCGCAGACGCCCCAGACCCAGTCGCCGGCCTTCCGCCTCGCCTTTGCCGACGATGATTTCCTCACCTCCGAGGATACCCGCGGCATCCGCTTCCAGCTCGAATATCAAAAGACCGAGCAGCGCCTGCATGAGCATGGCATCAATTCGACCGTCGTGCTGTTCGGCGGCGCGCGAATTCCCGAGCCCGGCAAGCCGGCCTGGGCGGCCAAAAACGAGACGCAGAAGAAAAATCTCGAACTCGCCTCGCGTTATTACGACGAAGCCCGCCGCTTCGCCCAATTGGCGGCCATGACCTCCAATAGCCTCGATGACAAGGAATTCGTCGTGGTCACCGGCGGCGGCCCGGGTGTCATGGAAGCGGGCAATCGCGGGGCGGCGGACCTGGGTGCCCAATCGATCGGGCTTAATATCGTGCTGCCGCACGAACAGGCGCCCAATCTTTTCGTCACGCCCGAGCTCAGCTTCAATTTCCACTATTTCGCCACGCGCAAAATCCATTTCCTGCTGCGCGCCAAGGTCGTGGCCATTTTCCCCGGCGGTTTCGGCACACTGGACGAGTTCTTTGAAACCCTCACCCTGATCCAGACGGGTCGCATGGAGCGCATTCCGTTGCTGCTGTTCGGTGCCGAATTCTGGGGCAAGGTCATCAATTTCGAAGCGCTGGCCGAAGCCGGCACCATCGCCCCCAGCGATCCGGACCTGTTTACATTGGTCGATACTGCCCAGCAGGGCTGGGACGTGGTGCGCGCCTTCTATGAATTGCCCGACCTGGGTCCGCCGCCAGGCTGGAAGTAGTCCAAGCATCCCTGCTCTTCCCACCCCGCCATTGCCACCCCCGCAATCGCAATGTCACACTCCTCCGATACGGCAGACAAAACACCAAATCGGGGCAGGGGCTTGGAGCACTATAATCTCGTCGTCATCGGCAGCGGACCGGCCGGGCGCCGCGCCGCCATTCAGGCGGCCAAGCTGGGCAAATCCGTGCTGGTGGTGGAAAATCGCCTCCGCCTGGGCGGCGTCTCTGTCCATACCGGCACCATTCCGTCCAAAACCCTGCGCGAAACCGTGCTCAATCTTTCGGGCTGGCGCGAACGCGGTTTTTATGGCCTGGCCTATCGCGTCAAGAAGGATATCGAGGGCAAGGACCTCGGCGCCCGCCTGCGCATGACGCTCGATTACGAAATCGAAGTGCTCGAACATCAATTCGCTCGCAATGGCGTACGCACCTTTGGTGGCATGGCAAAATTCACCGATGCCCACCACGTCACGGTCATCGACCATGCCGGGGACGATCACGCCTTCAGCTTCGATTTCGCGGTGATCGCGGTGGGCACCGCGCCCTATCGTCCGGCCAATATCCCCTTCAACGACCATTCCGTACTCGATAGCGATAGCCTGGTCACCGAGCCGCGCGTACCGCGCAGCCTTACCGTGGTGGGCGCCGGCGTTATCGGCATGGAATATGCCACCATTTTCTCGGCGCTCGACGTGCCCGTTACTTTGATCGAGCCCAAGGAAAACTATCTCGATTTCATCGACCGCGAGATCATCGAGGAGTTCACCCACGATCTACGCAAGCGCGGCATGACCATTCGCCTGGGCGCCAAGGTGGATCGCGTCGAACTCGATGAACAAGGCTGGGCCATTGCCATCCTCACCGATGGCCGCCGCGTCCGCTCCGATATGCTGCTCTACGCCGCCGGCCGGGTCGGGGCGACGGCCAATCTGGGGCTGGATGCCTGCGGCGTCGTCCCCGATGACCGTGGCCGTCTCAAGGTCGATCCTGCGACCTTCCAGACGCAGGTTCCCAATATCTATGCCGCCGGCGACGTCATCGGCTTCCCCTCCCTCGCCTCCACCTCCATGGAGCAGGGCCGGATTGCCGCGCTGCACGCCTTCGGCGCCGCCATGCCGCCCGCGCCGCAGTTTTTCCCCTATGGCATCTATGCCGTGCCCGAAATTTCCACTATCGGGCTCACCGAGCAGCAGGTCCGTGCCGCCGGCACGCCGTACGAATGCGGCGTCGCCCGTTTCCGTGAAACCTCGCGCGGCCACATTATGGGTCTGCAATCGGGCATGATGAAAATGATCTTCGCGCTCGATACCCGCAAATTGCTCGGTGTCCATATCGTGGGCGAGGGCGCGACCGAATTGATCCATATCGGCCAGGCCGTGCTCAATCTGGGCGGTACGCTCGACTATTTCGTCGAGAATACCTTCAATTATCCGACCCTCGCCGAAGCCTACAAGATCGCTGCCCTCGACGCCTGGAACCGCATGCCGAGGACCACCCCCATCGCGCCACTAGCCGAATAGGTTTTCCGCCACCGGCAAAGCCCTATTCGCCAGCGTGCCCGGTATAGCCGTATTTTTCCAGGAACCCGGCAATGGTGCCATCGGCGACCAAGGCGTCGATGGCCTGGTCGACCTGGCTGCGCAGGAAGCTGTTGCGGCTCGACACCAACGCGCCGACATGGACTTCGGCATTGGGGATCGGGTCATTGGCGATCACCCGCAGCGCAGCGGCGTCGGGCCGCTGTTGCTGCAGGTGTGCAAAGGCGGGCTGCCATAGCACCATGCCGGCAATGGTGCCGTCCAGCACGCGCGTCGTCATCAGATCGAAATTGGCATAGGGATAGCGCACCCAGCGCTCGGCCTCAGGCTGTTGCTGCGCCCAGGTGATGTAGTTCATCTCACCCAGGCTGGCCATGGCGGTGCCCAGCTTGCGATCCTTTGGAATGTCGCCCAGCTTCTGCCAATCGGGGTCGGCAACAACGAAGACAAAGGGAATGGTCGCATAGGGGCGGGTCAGCGCGAAAGCGTCGGAGACGGGAGAATTGGTCGAAACCGAGACGCCCATGAACATGTCGCAGGTATTGTTCATGGCTAGCGTCAACTCATCGAGAAAACCATCGCCATTGAGCGGGAAGCCGCCAAAGCCTTCCACCACATTGACCTCGAGAAACAGCGCATCGCCAATAGCCCTGGCCACATCTTCATCAAAGGCCCGGCCAAGGCTGGTGATATCGAAGCACACATTGATGGCGTCGCCGGCCAGCCTGCGCGAATTGTCCATCTCCTCGGGCGGGATGCCGGAAGATTGCGCATAGGCGCCACCAGCCATGAGCAGGGCCAGGCCTAGCGTAAGATAACGAAGCATCGAACTCTCCTTGGTCGCCTGGCGGTCCAAGGAAAGCCGGCGTCCCGTCACGAATTGGCGCTGCGGCGCCCAGAAAGACGAAAGGGGCCGAAGCCCCTTTCTTTGTTTGCTTTTTAGCTAGCGGCCTTTGGCAGCTTGAACACAAAGATCGAGTTGCCCGAACCGGTGGGTAGCGGGATTTCCGGGAAAGCCGAGGAAATCGAGCTGGCCGAGTTCGAGTAGCCGGTCGGAATGGCCAGATACTGCTCGCCGTCGATTTCATAGGTCATCGGATAGCCACCGATCGGCGCATTGAGGCGCTGCGACCAGACCACATCACCAGTTTCCTGGTCCCACGCCTTGACTTCGCGCGCAGCGTCGCCGCCGAACACCAGACCGCCAGCCGTGGCCAGAACCGAGCTGGTCATGGACGGACGCTCACGCATCTGCCACTTGGACTCGCCCTGGGTCGGGTTGATGCTGAGTGCTTGGAGCAGCCCGGCATCGGTGATGCCTTCGGGCAGCACGCGCGGACCGAACTTGACGGCGCCCACGGCATTACCGGCCGTGAATTCGGTCTGGGTCGGAGCAACGGTGTTGCAGGCTTCGGTCAGGGGCACAAAATAGGCCTGGGTCAGCGGGCTATAGGCGCCAGCTTGCCAGAGCTTGCCACCCGATACGGAGGCGCAGATCAGGTGTTCTTCACCGACGGCCTGGGAGACCAGGTCTTCGTTGATGTGAACAGTGCCGTCCGGGTCGATGCCGGTGACGACATTCTGCACCACGGTCTCCTTGGACCAGAGATACTTGCCGGTGTCGCGATCGAGGCCGAAAGCGATGCCGTTCTTGCCAGCGGCAGTGATCAGCAGCTTGTGCGTCTGGCCGTCGACTTCCTGGTCAACCAGGATGCGCTCGAACGGGCTGTCCAGATCCCAATTATCGCGTGGCAGGTGCTGGTAATACCACTTCAGCTTACCCGTCTCGACGTCGAGAGCGAGCGTGGAATTGGTGTAGAGCACCGACCCATCGCCTGAGCCGCGGATGAGTTCGGAATAGGGGCCGGGCATACCGATGCCCCAGAACGTAGTCTTGGTTTCCGGATCATAAGCGCCGGTGGTCCAAGGCGTGCCGCCCCAACGGTTTTCAGCAGGAACGCCGCCCCAGCTGTCCTGCTGGGCCTGGTTGTCGGGATCGTCGATCGTGTTGAAGCGCCAGAGCTCGTCGCCGGTATTCACGTCATGGGCGAAGATGTAGCAGCCGCCAGCGGTGCCGGCGATCGAGCAGCCGGAAATGGCCGAGATGATCTTGCCATCAGCAATCAGCGGGCCAACGGTGTAGCTATAGCCCAGATTGTAGTCGATGACCTGCTTTTCCCAGGCAACCTTGCCGTCGGCGGCATTGAGCACGACGATCTTGGCGTCAGCCGTGGTCAGGATCACCTTGTCCTGGTAGAGCGCGATCGAGTTCTTCTGGCGGCGGGCCTGGTTGATCTGATAGCTCCACGAGGTGGGGAGCTGGGGCAGAACATGGCGATATTGCCAGATCAGGTCGCCCGTCTTGGCGTCGAGCGCTTCAACGATATTGTTGTTGGTCTGCAGGAACATGACGCCGTCATGCACGAGCGGAGCGGTTTCCTGGATGCCGGCTTCGGCCATCGGCCAGGCCCAGGCGAGCTGCAATTGGCCGACCGTGTCCTTGTTGATCAGGTCGAGCGGGCTATAGCCTTGGTTATTATATGCGCCGCGGAACATCAGCCAGTCTTCGGCCGGCGGGCTGGCCAGCATCTCGTCGGTGACCGGAACATAATCCGCCTTGACGCCCTGCGCTTGTGCAGGGGCGGACAGCGCGATCAGCGCAGTCGTTGCCACAAGCAGAGATTTCATCAGATCGATTTTCATCGATACCTCCATATGTCAGCGCGCTTCAGGCACGCCTTAGTTGACCGTTGTTAATTGCCGACCGTGGGGAGCGTCTTGCCCCAGGTGTATGCTTGCGGGACAGTCGGCGCAGCGGCGTCGGCCGTAGGAGCCATGTCAGCGGGCGCGAGGCCGCCGGGAAGCTGCTTGCCCCAGGTAAAGGCCTGCGGCACGGGCGTACTGGGTTCAGCCGCGGCATCGGCTGGAGCGCCACCGGCATCGAGAGCGGCAGCAGCCATGCTGGCGGCGCCGGCAGCGGTTTCTGTCGCGAGCGAAACGTCATACATGGCGTCACCAGTTGCGAGCGGGGTGTCACCCGGCGCAGCGCCGTTGAACTGCATGATATAGGCAACGATGTTGACGTACGTCTCTTCGCCGAGCAGGCCCGGCGCAGAAGGAGGCATGGCGACCGAAATGAAGTCGTAAAGCCCACCAGCACTATCCCAATTCTGCATCACGTCACGCCCGGCCAGGCCCGGAGCATCGGGCCCTTCGAGCTGGAAGCCGTGACACTGGGCGCAATTGGAATCATACGCCGTCTTGCCGGCGGTAGCCTGTTCGGCGGTGAAGCCGGCGGCCATGGCCGAACCGGCGCTCAACACGCCGGCGGCAAGAGCAAGCAAGGTGACGGGGGCGGTGATCCGCTTGGATCTGAAAGGCACGGTACCCTCCCAATGAGTTGTAAAGCACAATGCGAAAAGGCGTTAGCCTTCAGACGGTTAACGCTGGGGTTCATTGTGATGCGCCACCGTTACATATGCGGCACGAAAGCACAATGACACTTTGATCAAATCCGTCCATTCCGAGACCGCATCAGCACATCTTAAAGTGCTGTGTGCGAACATTATTCCGCCGTGGAAGCTATGGCCCCGTCCAGCCCGTAACGCGCTTCCAACGCATTCAAAACGTTGGTTTTCGCTAGATTGTCCAAGGCATTGGCGACGGCCCGCTTGAGGGTCTGGTCGCCCTTCCACAAGCCAAGCGCCATTCGATAATGTGGAAAGATGCTTTCTGGTAACCAGAACAATCCGAACGCATTTTCTTTCAAATCGATGGTTCCCGCAACGAATCGCTCCGTGATCGCGGCGGCGATGGCGCCGCTTTCAAGCGAGGACTGGAGTTGAGCCGGGCTACGCAGCAATTGGGCGCGCAGGCCCTGCTGGCGCAGCCAGCCTGACAGCGCTAGCCGGTCGAGTCCGGATGTGCCGGGTAGCACGCCGACAATGCTGCCGGTAGGCGGCATGGTTCCGGTGGCAGAAATACCGACCCAGCCGGTTTCCGCCGCAGTGGGAATGGTCTGCAGGAACCCCCGCGTTTGCACCGTATCGGCCACCCCGCCGGCGACGAGGTCGCATTGCGCCCGGGTGAGGAACCAGTTGCGCGGGTTGAAATCCTGCCCGATGGCCGGCAGCGTGTTCACCGTCAGCCGCAGGCCCAAATCCCCTGCAATGGCCGCCACCAATTCGGCATCATAGCCGGGCTCGGCCGGGTTGCCGGTGATCAGCGGGGGATAGCTCGGAGGCACGCAGACCTTGAGCACACCCGCCTCTTGCCTGTCGGACAGGGAGGTGTCGGGCGGCAGGAAGCTGATGGCGGTCAGCAGGGCCGCGATGAAGGCGATGTTGACCCCGGCCTGCAGCCATCGATGCGGGCGCTTGGCACTCATGAGCGGCCGAAATCGATCAGCGCCATGATGAAGAACACAAGCGCCATGGTGCAGATGACGGCGGGGCCATAGCTGGGTGGAAACTGATTGAAGCCGATGACGACGCCCCGCAGCGCATCGACCGCATAGGTGATCGGATTGATCTGCACCAGGAACACCAGCCATTCTGGATAGGCCGTGGCGGTCTGGGTGCGGGTCAGCGCCGGATCGAGCGGGAACACCGAGGACGAGGTGAAATAGAGCGGCAGGATGATGGTGTTGGAGAAAACGCCAAAGCCTTCAAAGCTGCGCACCCGCGCCGCCAGCACGACGCCGAAACAGGTCAGGCCAAAGGCCAGAACGAACATGAGGCCGAGCGCCATGGCCATCTGTTCGAGGCTGAGGGTGACATCGGCAAAGCGGGCGAGGATGAGCACCAGGCCGCCATGGATCATGGCCACGGTGCTGCCGCCCAGCACCTTGCCGAGCAGGATCAGCGCCCGCGGCATGGGGGAGACCAGCACCTCGCGCAGGAACCCGAATTCACGGTCCCAGATCACCGACACGGCGAACTGGATCGAGGTATACATGATGTTGAGCACGATCACGGCGGGGAACAGGAATTGCAGATAGGTATAAGGGATGACATAGCGCACCTCCCCATAGACCTCGCCGCGGAAATAGGGGTTGAGGCCGACGCCCAGGATCAGCAGCCAGATCAATGGCCGGCTGACGCCGCCGATCATCTGGCCGCGGTCGCGGGTGGCGCGCATTATCTCGCGTAGCCACACGCCATAGACGCCGCGCATGAGGATGATGGGACTGCTCATCGGCGGCCTCCGCGCTTGCCGGCAGCCTTTTCAGCATCGCGCTGACCATCGGCCCGGTCGCGCAATTCGCGGCCGGTGAGCGAGAGGAAAACACTTTCGAGCGTCGGTTCCTGGAAGCGGATTTCGGACAGGCTATCGCGGAATTCGGCGAGGAAGGCGTCAGTGACGGCATCGTCGCCAGCGGGGAGGGCCAGGCTATGGCTGCCCAGCTTCTGGGCTGCGGGATAGCGTGCGAGGATGGCCTTTGTGGCGGCGGCGTCGCGGGGCAGGATATGCAGCCAGCGGGTGCCATATCGGGCCTTGAGGTCTTCGGGCGGCGCCTGGGCAATGATCTTGCCGTGGTCGATGATGCAGACCATATCGGCGCTTTCGACTTCCTCGATATAATGGGTGGTGGTGAGCACGGTCAGTTCGCGCTCGCGACGGAGCTGGTCCAGATACTGCCAGATGCGCTGGCGGGTCTGGGCGTCGAGGCCGACAGTGGGCTCGTCGAGGAAGAGGATTTCGGGCTCGTGCAGCAGGGCCCGGGCGATTTCGAGGCGCCGGCGCATGCCGCCGGAAAAGCTGCGCACGATCTCGTCGCGCCAGTCTTCGAGTTCGACCAAAGCCAGCACGGTGGCGCTACGCTCGCGGCGGATTTTCGGGGCGAGGCCATAGACGAGGCCATGGAATTCAAGATTTTCCCAGGCGCTGAGACGGTCATCCAGGCTTGAATCCTGGAACACGACGCCAATGGAGCGGCGGGCCTTGGTGGGCTGGCGCAGGACATCGGCCCCGGCCACGACGGCGCGGCCGCCATCGGGGCGGCGCAGGGTGCACAGGATATTGACCAACGTGGTCTTGCCCGCGCCATTGGGTCCGAGCAGGGCAAAGCTGGAGCCGCGCGGAATGGTGAGGCTGACGCCATCGAGCGCGGCCTTGGTGCCATAGGTAGCGCGCACATCTTCGACGGTGACGGCGGCGGGGATCATGGCAGGCACTTTCGCGTTGGGGTGCTTCGCGGATGAGGTTCCATTATCCGAACCACGGCGCGGTGTCATTCCCGCGGGGTCCAATGGGTGACCAAGTGTACCAGATCGGGCCGCGGCCGGTCGGCTGGGATATCGGTGGGGGTGCCGATGTGAACAATGCCGGCAATATGTTCGTGTGGCTTGACGCCATATACCTGCGCCGCGCCCCGGCTTTCGGCGGCCCAGCCGGTGAGCAGGATCGCGCCATAGCCGCTGGCATGGGTGGCGTTGAGCAGATTCATGGCGACGGCGCCGGCGGAGAGTTCCTGTTCCCGCAGGGCGATCTTGGCATCGGGCGCGGGGCTGGAGACGATGAGGATGACCAGCGGCGCATAGGTGAAAACGCGGGTCATGATGCCGGCGAATTTTTCGAGGCGCTCGGGCGGCATGTCTTGTTTTTCAAGGCGATAGACGGCGGAGAGGCGCTGCCCGACCTGATGGCGTGTGTCGCCGGAAAAGACGATGAAACGCCAGGGCACCAGCGCGCCATGATCGGGGACGCGGGTGGCGATGGTGAGGATACGGGCCAGTTCCGCCTCACTTGGTGCGGGTTCGGCCAATTGGCTGGTGGGCACCGAGCGGCGGGTTTCGAGCAGGCGGAGGGCCGCTTCGTTGGGGGAAAGCATCATCGTGTCCGCAGCCGTTTGGTGAGGGAGCTGGCGGAGACGGCGAGGATGATGATGCCGCCGACCAGGATTTGCCGGACATAGCTGTCGACGCTCATTTGGGTCAGGCCATTGTCGAGCACGCCAAGAATAAGGACGCCGACAATTGTGTAGAGAATGCGCGGCTCGCCATGTTCGCTCAGCGTCGAGCCGAGGAACACGCCGGCAATGGCGTTGAGCATGAGGCTGGAGCCCTGGGTCGGGTTCGCCGAGGCGACGCGGCTGGCATACATGATGCCGGCCAGGGCCGCCGTGCTGCCGGTGAGAGCGAAGGCGATGAGCTTGAGTTTGCGCACGGCGACGCCGCTCAGATGAGCCGCTTCGCTATTGCCGCCAATGGCATAGAGGCGGCGGCCGAACGTGGTTTGCTCGAGCAGAACCCAGACCAGAATGACCACGGCGAGGGCCAGAAGGGTGAGGTTGGGGATGCTGACGGCGACGCCGCCCCAATCGCCTAAAGCTATGCCGCCACGGGAAAATTGGGAAAAATCCTCGGGGATGGCGCGGCCCGAAATGGTCTTGCCGCCGCTGACAACGAAGGCGGCGCCGGAGAACATGGTGAGGGTGGCAAGGGTCGCGACAAACGGCAATATGCCGATGAAACTGATCAGCGCACCATTGATGGCGCCGCCCGCCAGACCCACCAATAAAGCCAGGGAAACTGCGGCCCAGACGGGAACGCCGAGGGTAAAAAGCACGGCCACGACGATGCCGGAAAGGCTGGCCATGGAGCCGACGCTGAGGTCGAAATCGCCCATCACCATGACGATGGTCATGCCCGCGGCGACCACGATCAGCATGGATAATTGCTGGGAAATGTTGAGCCAGTTGCGGGCGGTCATGAAGGTGTCGGGCAGGCTGACCCAGAAGAAAATCAGGATAGCTGCACATCCGATAATTGTGCCGTAACGCCGGAGAAGGGTTAGCATAGGGTTATCCTGTGGCGCGACCAAAGGTGAGATTGATGAGAGCTTGCTCGCTCAGGGAGGCCGCCGCGACAAAATCGGTAATGGCGCCGTCGCGCATCACTGCGATGCGGTCGGCCATGCCGAGCAATTCGGGCAGGTCGGACGAGACCAGAATGACCGCCATGCCGCGGGCGGCCATTTCGCGGATCACCGTATAGATATCGAATTTGGCGCCGACATCGACGCCGCGGGTGGGCTCGTCGAGCAGCAGCAGGCGCGGATCGCCGACCAGGGCCTTGGCGAAGACCACCTTTTGCTGGTTGCCACCGCTCAGTTCACGGGCGCGCTGATTGGGGCCGGCGGATTTGAGGCGGACGAGCTGGCCGCGTTCCGCTGTAAGGCGGCGTTCGCGGCGGGGGTCAAGGAAAGTGCCCCAGCGGCTTTGCGCCTTGAGATGAGGCAGGGTGGTGTTTTCAAAAATCGGGCGCGAGAGGATCAGCCCCTCCGAGCGCCGCTCGCGCGGGATATAGGCAATGCCGGCGCGCCAGGCGTCGGCGGGGCTGCGCGGCCGATAGGGGTGACCGGCCAGGGCCATCGTGCCGCCCGTGGCGACGAGGTCGCCAAAGAGGGTGCGCAGGAGTTCGCGCTGGCCGGCATTGGCGATGCCGGCAAGGCCCAGGATTTCACCGGCACGGACCGAGAACGAGACGGGTGCGCGGCCGCGAATGGTGAGGTTGGTGGCGGTGAAAGCGATGTGGTCTTGCGGCGGGGTGAGCTGGCGCGGATAGGCTTCCTCGACGCGGCGGCCGATCATCAGGGCGACCAGATCGTCATGGGTGATATCAGCTATTTTTCCGGTATCGATGCTGCGGCCATCGCGGATGACACTCGCCTTGTCGCAAATGGCCATGATCTCGTCGAGCCGATGGGAGACGTAAAGCACCGAAGCGCCCTGGAGGCGTAGTTCGCGCAACACGGTGAAGAGGCGTTCGGATTCCTCACTGGTGAGGGCGGCGGTGGGCTCGTCCAATACATAGAGACGGGCGGGGGCACCGGCTTCGCTGACAAAGGCGCTGGAAATGCGCACCAGCATCTGATCGCCCAGCGTCAGTGTGGCCAGCTTCTGGCGTGGATCGATATGGGTAATGCCCAGTTTGAGCAGGGTTTCCCGCGCGGCGGCGTTGAGCTTTTTCCAATCGACGAACAGGCCGGCGCGGCGGGGGTAGGCGCGGCCCATGAAGATGTTTTCGGCCACCGAAAGGGCCGGCACGACATTGAATTCCTGATGGATGAAGCGCAGGCCCAGCCGATAGGCATGCTGGGCGCTGTCGATATGGACCGGAGTGCCATCAAGGCTAATGGCGGCGCTGTCGGGCGCGACGACCCCGGCCAATATCTTGATCAGGGTGGATTTGCCCGCGCCGTTTTCGCCCATCAGCGCGTGAATCTCGCCCGAAGCAATATCGAGGTCCACGCCCTTGAGGGCCGGGACACCGCCATAGGCCTTGGTCACGTCTTTGAGGGAAAGCAAGCTCATATGGCGGTGTTCGCTGGTTTGGGGGCGGTTCGTCAAGCATTGAGCGAACACGAGCGACGATTGCCCGCCCGTTCTCCCACTGGTGCGGTCGCGAACTCCGCCATAAGCTCTTTCCGACTGTAGGGGATGCGGCCATGTCCGAACAATTTGATGCCATCATTATCGGCGCGGGTCAGTCCGGCCCTTTCCTCGCCGCAAGGCTTGCCGGCACAGGTCTCAAGACCGCGCTGATCGAGCGCGAGCATCTGGGCGGCACCTGCGTCAATGATGGCTGCACGCCCACCAAAACTCTGGTTGCCAGCGCCCGCGCCGCCTGGAGCGCGCGCCACGCCAAGGATTTCGGCGTCGTGGTGAAAGGCCCCGTTACCGTGGACATGAAGGCGGTCAAGGCGCGCAAGGACAAGGTGGTGGGCGCCTCGGTCAAAGGCCTCACCGATTGGCTGGGGAGCCTGGAAACGCTCGACTATATCAAGGGCTCGGGCAGTTTCGTTTCGCCCAATGAGGTGTCGGTCAAGGGCCGCACGCTGACCGCGCCGCAGATTTTCATCAATACCGGCGCCAAGGCGAGCATTCCCGATTGGCCGGGCCTCGATAAGGTCCCCTATCTCACCAATACGACCATGATGGATCTCGACACCCTGCCGAGCCATCTGTTCATCGCCGGGGCCAGCTATATCGGGCTCGAATTCGCCCAGATGTATGCCCGCTTCGGCGCCAAGGTCACGGTGATCGAGCGCGGCCCGCGCCCTGCCGCGCGGGAAGACGAGGATATCTCGGCGTCGATCCGGGACATCGTCGAGGCCGATGGGGTGACGTTCCTGTTCAACACCAATGTCCAGGCGGTGGCCCGGGCCGGCAATGGCGTGCTGCTCTCGCTCGATACCGGTGGGCGGCTGTCCTCGGTCGAAGCCAGCCATCTGCTGATCGCGCTGGGCCGCACCCCCAATTCGGCCGATCTCAACCTTGCCGCGGCCGGCATCGAGACCGACAAGCGGGGCTATATCCCGGTCGATGATCACCTGCGCACCAAGGTCAAAGGCATCTGGGCCATGGGCGACATCAATGGCCGCGGTGCCTTCACCCATACATCCTATAATGATTTCGAGATCGTCGCGGATAATGTGGTTAATGGCGGCAACCGCTCCATCGCCAACCGCATTCCGGTCTATGGCCTTTTCATCGACCCGCCCCTGGGTCGGGTGGGCATCACCGAGGCCGAAGCCCGCAAGCTGGGCCGCAAGGTGCTGATGGGCACCATGCCCATGTCACGCGTCAGCCGCGCCAAGGAGCGCGGGGAAACCCAGGGCCTGATGAAAGTGCTGGTCGATGCGGAGAGCGAAAAGGTGCTTGGTGCCTCGATCCTGGGCATCGGTGGCGATGAGATCGTGCACTCGCTGCTGCAATTGATGGCGGGGGGAATGAGCTACAAGACGATGATGCACGCCGTGCATATCCATCCCACGGTGACGGAACTGATCCCCACGCTCTTGGCGGATTTGAAGCCGTTGGAATAGGGGGGAACTCAACCCCACCCATGGTGTCATTCCCGCGAAAGCGGGAACCTCCGTTTCGGGATGTTGGAGAAGAAAACAGAGGTTCCCGCCTGCGCGGGAATGACATTGTGGTTGATGGATGGTTCGCTGAATTTGCCGGCCTGTAGTGGGCAGCGAGCTACGCCTCCAGCCGCGTCGTCACGAAATCCCGTTCCGCTGCCAACCCGTGCCATTCCCCCGGCACCTCGCTGTCGAAAATCAGCGTGTAGGGTCCCTTGTATCCGGCCTCTTCTGCCGCCGCGATGCATAGGCCGTAATCGGCCTCGTCCAGGTCGCCATCGATGAAGCTGGCCTTGGCGTGGCACAATTCGGCGCGGCCGAAAATCGATTGCAGATCGGCATATTTCTCCGGCCCGGTCCAATTGCCCATATCGGCCAACAGCCCGACCCGTCCGTCCAGCTTGTCGAGCAAATAATGCACATGCGCCGGTTCGGCCAGCAGGTCGAACCAGTTCTCGGTCACCAGCCGCACCTTGGAGCCGGCATTGCCATCGGCCAAAGTGGTCAGCGCCTTGACCGAGCGGTCCAGCGCGTCGCGCGTCGGCTTCTGCTTGCCCGCGATCACCCGCGCATTCCCGGCGCCCAGTTCGTTGGCGACTTCGAGCCAGCCGGCAATCCACTTGGTGTCGCGCGCGCCATGTTCGGGATGGCTGATATCGCCGGCATCGATCAGCAGCGTCTGCAGCGTCACGCCGGACACTTTGAGCTGGTCGCGCAATTCCCCCAGATAGACCGGGTCGCGGCTGCGCAGGTGAAACGACACCAGTTCGAGCCGGTGATAACCATGGTTACTCAGCACCGATGGGAGGCCAAGGAGCGATTCTTCGCCGTCGCCGTAGCGCTGGTCTTCGGGGCCGATGGCACTCGTGGTCAGGTCATGGGGATAAATGCTGCCCAGAATGCGATGCAGCGACCAGGTAGAAACGGCGATTCGGTCGGCGATGGAGGCCATGGGGGTAATCCCTGTTCTTGTTACCAACCAGAGTGCAACGGACCGGTGACGCCATCAAGGCGGCACGCAGTAAAATTCAGGCTTTGTAGATGCGTTCCGCATTGCGATGGAACAGGCGCGCCTGTTCGTCCTGGCTGGCGCCTTTGACGATCTCGCGGGTGGCTTCGACCCAGCGGGTGAGCGAGCCGGTCTTGGTGACCACGGGATGGTCGGAGCCCCACACCACCCGGTCCCAGCCGAAGCACTCGATGATGTGTTCGACATAGGGGCGCAGCGTGTCGATGGTCCAGTCGGGGCCGGAATAGGCAATGATTCCAGACACTTTGGCATTGAGGTTGGGCAGCTTGGCAATCGCCTTGATGTCGGCGCGCCAGGGATCGAGCCCGGCGCCGGTGACATCGGGTACCCCGCAATGATCGAGGATGAACGAGGCATCGGGCGCCCGCTCCACCAGCATTTTGCCGATGCCCAATTGGTCGGCCCGCACGCAGAGGTCAAAGCTCAGATCATAATCGGGCAGGTGGCGGATGTTTTCGACGAACAGATCGGATTGGCTGAGATCATCGGGCGCCTCATGCAGGATGCGGCGGACGCCCTTGACGTGCGGGTGCTCGGACAGCCGCTCGATCTGGTCGACAAAAGCCGGGTTTTCCGGGCGGCAGGCGGCAATGGCGCCGATGATGCGGGGCAGAGCGAGCACGTATTCGGTCTCGGCCAGCATGTCTTGTTCAGCGACATCGACCTCCATATGCAGCGCCGATTCGATGCCCAGCGGCACGGCTTCGGCAAAGTAATCCTCGAGGGTCCAGGTGCGGTTGAGTACCGGCTGGCCAGCCAGCCAGGGATAGGAAAACTGGCGGGGATAAACCAGGTGCAGATGGGTATCGAGAATGCGCATTGGGGTCTCCTCACCGCCACTTCATCGTAACATCAGGCCCGTTTGCGTTAACGGACTGTTAGGACCAACCGCCATTCGCTGAGGCTGGCCTGCAAATGGCAGTTTTCTGCGCTTCCGGTGCTCACGTACCCAAATGTACGTTCCGCTCCGGTTCTCGAAAACCGCCATTTTCGACTCAGCCTGAGCGAATGTCGATTGGTCCTAAGCATCGAGAGCCACTCACAGCCCCGCCACCAGATATTGCCCCATGAACCACACTTCGCGGGCGAGAAACGGCATGGTCGTCTCCCAACTGAGATAGCGGCTGGTGGGGGTGGGTGAGGGTTGGGCGCTCAGACCCGCCCGGCCGGCGATCAGCATGGCGCGGCGCATATGCAGCGGATCGGACACGATCAGGATGCTGGAAATACCCGCCTCGGCCAGCACCGGGGCGGCAAGGGCAAAATTTTCGATCGTGGTGCGCGACTGGTTTTCCTCGATGATCGCTTCGGCCGGAACGCCATTGGCCACCAGCCAATTGCGGCTGGCTTCGGCCTCGCTGAGCTTATCCTCGGGACTGCGTCCGCCGGTGACCACGATATGGCTGACCTGGCCGATGTCATAGAGCGCCTTGGCATGACGCAACCGTTCGGCCAGCACGGGGCTGGGGCGATCCCACAAGACCGCCGCACCCAGCACCAGGGCGGCATCGGCCTTCTGGGCCGAGGATTGGCCGGCATAGCGCCAGATATCGAGCGCCAGCCCGCCGGCTACCGCCACGATGAGCAGCGACAGGGCAAAGATCGCACGATAAATGCGGTGGACGAGGCGCATGCTGCCGGTTCTCTGGTTGGTGTCTCCGGTCCCGTTTGGCACATTCTGGAGCCACCCGCCACGAGAACGGGGCGGAATGATGGAAGCCGCATCCACCCCAGCCACGGTTCTCCCTCGGGCTTGACCCGAGGGCCTCTCTCAATCCGGCGCAAGCGGCGAGTGGCCCTCGGGTCAAGCCCGAGGGAGAGCGGTGACTCAAACCGTCCACGGTGTCATTCCGGCGAAGGCCGGAATCCATGCTGTGAAGCATCCACCAACACCAGTGGTTGTGGGACCATGCGGACATGGATTCCGGCCTTCGCCGGAATGTCACCGCGTTTCTTGGATGCGCCCAGGGTAAGCCCTCCTCATCAAAGGGAGGGTGAGCCCGGTGGAGGACCAGATTATGCGCCACGCACCGGGCTTGGTTCAGCCTAAGCCCACTCGCCCTTGCGCATGACGGGTTCGCTGCTGCCGTCGGCGTGGACGCCGTCGATGTCGATCTTGTCCGAGCCGATCATCCAGTCGATATGGATGTTGGAGGTGTTGCCGCCCCGGGCGAGGATCTGCTCCTGGGTCAAATCCTTCCCGCCCACGAAGCAATCGGCATAGCACTGGCCCATGGCGATGTGGCTGGAGGCATTTTCGTCGTAAAGCGTGTTGTAGAACAACAGGCCCGAGGCCGAGATCGGGGAGGAATGGGGCACCAGCGCCACTTCGCCCAGGCGGCGGGCGCCTTCATCGGTGTCCAGCACGCGGTTGAAAATGTCCTGGCCCTTGGAGGCCTTGAGCTCAACCAGGCGGCCGCCCTCGAAGCGCGCCTGCATATCCTCGATCAGCGTGCCATTGTGGCTGAGCGGTTTGGTGGAGCTGACAATGCCCTCGACGCGCAAGCGGTGGGGCGTGGTGAAGACTTCCTCGGTCGGGATATTGGGATTGCAGGTAATCCCGTTCTTGGCTTCCGAAGCGCCGCCCTTCCAGCGGTGGCCATCGGCCAGGCCAATGGTCAGGTCGGTGCCCGGGCCGGAATATTTGAGCGAGGCGAAATTCTTGCCGTTGAGCCAGCTCCAGCGCTTCTTGAGATTGGCATTGTGCTCCTTCCAGGCGGCAATCGGATCGTCCACATCGACGCGGGAAGCCTTGAAGATGGCGTCGGCCAGCTTGCCCACGGCAATTTCTTCGCTGTCATCGGGGAACATCAGCTTGGCCCAGGCGGCATTGGGGTAGGAAACGATATTCCAGTTGATATCAAAGCCGGTGATCAGCTGCAGGGCGGGTTTGTAGGCGGCCGAATTGGCGCGGTTGGCGCGGGATACCTTGTCGGGGTCCTGGCCGGCCAGCATCATCGGATTGTCGCCCGAAATGGCGAGGCGCGCCGTATTGGCCTTGAAGGCTTCGGCCATGCCGGCATAGAGCCAGGCGGCACCTTTGTCGAAACTCTTGTCATTGGCATATTTGTAGCGGGCGAGGGTGGCTTCCTCATCCGAATAGATGGTGGTGACCAGGCCCGCCCCGGCTTTATAGGCATGCTCGGTGATGCGGCGCACCAGCGGCGCTGCGCTCATCGGCGCGGTCATCAGCAGGTCCTGGCCCTCGGCCAATTGCAGCCCGACCTTGATGGCCACCTGGGCCAGCTTGTCCAGTTTGACGGGATCGATGGGAGTGGCGGTCATTGGGCGTCAGCCTCTTGGTTTTTGAATCGCTGAAGGCTGAGCCTAGCGCTGCTTTGTGGGCAATGTCAGCCATATAGGAAAAAATGTTGCGTGAGGGTGGTCCCCACCTGCCGGCTCGCATGACCGAATGGTAATGTGGCAGCTCTTGTGACATTCCGCCGGGTCGACCATTTAGGGCACCTGCCCACAAGCGATCGGACCTCTCATTCATGACAGCTGCCATGCCTTCCCGCCGTCGCGGCCTGATGCTGGTCAATCCCAAATCCCGCCGTGGCGGCGCGGCGCTGGAGCCGGTGATTGCCCGGCTCGAAGCGGGTGGCATCGACGTGGTGGTCGAGCGCTTCGAGACACCCGAGGAAGTGTCAGCCGATATCGCCCGGCGGCGGCACGAGGCGGATCTGGTCATTGTCTGCGGTGGGGACGGCACCATCAATTCGGCGGCCAAGGGCGTGCTCGCCACGGGGCTGCCGATGGGCATCCTGCCCATGGGCACGGCCAACGATCTGGCGCGGACGCTGGCCATTCCCGACGATCTGCTCAAGGCGGCAGATATCATCGTGGCGGGCCATCAGCGCCGCATCGACCTGGGTGAGGTCAATGGCCATCCGTTTTTCAATGTCGCCAGCCTTGGCCTCAGCGCCGATCTGGCGCGGGGGCTGACGCCGGAAGCCAAGAAACGTTGGGGGAAGCTCGGCTATGGGCTGGCCGCCATTCGCGTGCTGGCCTCGGCGAGGCCGTTCCGGGCGCAGATCATCGGCGACGACGGCGCGGCGGTGACCGTCAAGACGCTGCAGATCGCGGTGGGCAATGGCGTGCATTATGGCGGCGGCACGGTGATCCACGAAGACGCCACGATCGAGGATGGGCATCTCGATCTTTATAGTCTCGAGCTCAAGAACGTCTGGAAATTCGGGCTGATGCTGGGTGCCTTCCGGCGTGGCCAGCATGGCGCCTGGGACGAGGTGCGGACCTCCAAGAGCACCGAATTCGACATTCGGACGCGCGAGCCGCGCGAGATCAATACCGATGGGGACATTGTCACCCAGACGCCGGCGCATTTTATTATCAGGCCCGGTGCGATTGCGGTGTTTGCGCCGTAGGGGTGGTGCCACGACCTCGTGGTTCGACAGGCTCACCATGAGGTCTACTGGTAAGACGTGATCTCCCCATGGACCTCATCCTGAGCTTGTCGAAGGACGAGGTCGTACCACAGGGTGCGGCGCAAGCGGGGAACGGCCCTCGGGTCGAGCCCGAGGGAGAATCCGGGTGAGGGCGAGGGCGGTGATGGCTGGGATGGCGGAGGGCCATTGCCGCCACTTCGACTGCGGCATCTTTGCAACTGCTTTTGGTGGGCCGTCACAATGGGGTGAAAAACCGGGTTGGCAAAGCCGAACGCTTTGGCTAGTAATCGTCTACCGCTTCAGATCACAACCAAGGGAGGCGTCATATGACAGTAATGTTTACCGCTTCCCCCATCGGCATGGCACACCGTTAGGTCCCTGCCATCCGCGGCCCGCCGACAAGGCCAGCCGCCCGCGGTTTTTCCATCGCAGCCATTTCTGATCTGACGGGAATATTTGTCCCGTTCCCGGCTGTGCCTTTCATGACTTTCACATAAGGGCCGGCGCGCTTGGCGTCCGGGTCACCACCATGAGTCGCAAGAAGCTCGATTTCCGCGCCGACGCATTCGCCAATGTGCTCGGCTTCACGTTCCATCATTGGGCCAAACAGCCTTGGCGGGCCACCGGCATTGCCCTGCTGGTGCTCGCCGCCACGCTGGCGGAAGCCTTCAGCCCGGTTTTTGCCGGGCGGCTGGTCGACGCCGTCGCGTCCGGCAGCGGGCAGAACGAAGCCTTCTGGGCCCAGGCGCTGAGCGCGTTCTGGATCATGGCGGCGCTCTATCTGGGCTCGGTTGTGCTGCGCCAGTTCGTCTATTTCGGCGTGATCGCCTTCACGCTGCAGATGATGAATGACGTCATCACCAATGCCTTCCATCGGGTGCAGCGCTTCTCCTCGGATTGGCATGCCAATAGCTTTGCCGGCTCCACGGTGCGCAAGATCACGCGTGGCTCGGGCGCGCTCGACCTGCTCAATGACGTGTTGCTGGTAGCGCTCTGGCCATCGCTGGTCATGCTGATCGGCGCCACGGTGATCCTTGGTGCGGTCTGGCCGGTTATGGGTCTCGTCGTGGGCCTGGGCTCGCTGATCTATGTGGCGGTAACCGTATGGCTGTCGCTGGGCTTCGTCGCCCCCGCCGGCGCGCTGGCCAATGCCTGGGACACCAGGATGGGCGGCGCTTTGGCCGATGCGGTGAGCTGCAATGCGGTGGTCAAGGCCTTCGGCGCCGAACAGCGTGAAGAAGCCATTCTGGCTCGCGTCGTCAGCAAATGGCGCAAGCGGACCCGTCGCGTCTGGCAGCGCGGCACGCTCAATGGTGGCGCGCAGGGCCTGATGATGGCCATCATGCAGGCGGCCATTCTGGGCACCGCGCTCTGGCTGTGGCAGCAGGGCGCGGCGAGCCCGGGCGACATCACCTTCGTGCTCACCATGTTCTTCGTGCTGCAGGGGCATCTGCGCGATGTGGGCCAGCATATCCGCAACCTGCAGCGCTCGGTCAATGACATGGAAGAACTGGTCGCGCTCGACAAGCAGCCCTATGGCATTGCCGACAAGCCTGGTTCGGGCAAGATCAAGATCGGGGAAGGCGCCATCGCCTTTAACAATGTGACGTTCCAATACGGTTCGCACGCCACCCCGCTCTATCGCGATTTCTCGGTGAAGATCGCCCCGGGCGAGCGCGTCGGGCTGGTGGGTCATTCGGGCTCGGGCAAGACGACTTTCGTCAAGCTCATCCAGCGGCTCTATGACGTCAATGGCGGTGCCATCACCATCGATGGGGTCAATATTGCCGATGTGCAGCAATCGAGCCTGCGCAGCCAGCTGGCCATCGTGCAGCAGGAGCCCATCCTGTTCCACCGCACGCTGGCCGAGAACATTGCCTATGCCCGCCCCGGCGCCTCGCGCGCCGAGATCGAGGAAGCGGCTTTGCAGGCCAATGCGCATGACTTCATCCTGAGCCTGCCCAAGGGCTACGAGACCATGGTAGGCGAGCGTGGCGTCAAACTCTCGGGCGGCGAGCGGCAGCGTGTCGCCATTGCCCGGGCGTTCCTGGCCGATGCACCGGTGCTGATCCTGGACGAGGCCACATCGAGCCTGGACAGCGAAAGCGAAGTGCAGATCCAGGAGGCGATGGAACGGCTGATGGTCGGCCGCACCACGCTGGTGATTGCGCATCGGCTGTCGACCGTGCGGGCGCTCGATCGCCTGCTGGTGTTCGACAAGGGCCGGATCGTGGAGGAAGGCGATCATGCCAAGCTGATCACGCTCAAGGGCGGCATCTATCGCCGGCTGTTCGAGCGGCAGGCGCTGGAACTGACCAAGGGGCTGAACGTGGCCTGATAGGAAGCGCCGGGGTGAGAGCCCCGGCGTTGTTTTTTAGACCACAGCCAAATCCACCTCGAACCCCTTCCGCGATACCTCGCTATAGGGGCAGATGACATGGGCACGCTTGACGATGTCTTCGACCTTGGCCTTGTCCATGCCCGGCACGTCCACCTTGAGCGCGGCCTGGATCCAGAAGCCTTCGCCGTCGTCGCGGTCGCGGAAGCTGACTTCGGCGGTGACCTTGGCGTCTTCGGGAATGGTGTCGCCGCTCTTGCGGGCGGCCGCCTTCATGGCGCCCAGGAAACAGGCCGAATAGCCCACCGCGAACAATTGCTCGGGATTGGTGCCGCGTGCGCCGTCGCCGCCGATTTCCTTGGGCGTGGTCAGGGTCACGTCCAGCACGCCATCATCGGTTCTGCCATGGCCCGAACGGCCGCCGGTGGAGGTGGCCCTGGCGGTGTACATGATCTTGGTCATTCAAACGTCTCCTTGCACTGCGCTTGCCCGCCCCTGCGGCAGGTCACGTGAGGAGGGAACGTGCAAGTGGCGGAATGGTGGCGGCTTTGGAGCAATCGATTTTGCGCCAAGGCTATCGCCCATGCCGGCTCACCTCGCCCCTCAGGGGAGAGGCCGGCGCGTAGCGTCGGGGGTGCGATGCTGCAACGGGAGTGGTGTCCCGGCATCGCACCCCTCACCCTGACCCTCTCCCCTGAGGGGCGAGGGGACGAAAGAGCCCGGACTTTTTCATGGTGTGCAGATCGTGGCTTACTGCTTTTTGCGCATCGCCTCATTCAGCCGGTCGCCGAGCGAGCCCAGTGGGTTGGACGGCTGTTGTGGCCGCTGCGATGGGCGGACCGGCTTGTCGCGGGGCATCTCGCGCGGTGCATTGGCGTCGATCTCGCGGCGCATGGTCAGGCCAATGCGCTTGCGGGCGACATCGACTTCGACGACGCGCACCTTGACCACGTCGCCGGCCTTGACCACGGCATGGGGGTCCTTGACGAAGCTGTCGGCCAGCTGGGACACATGCACCAGCCCATCCTGATGCACCCCGATATCGACGAAGGCGCCGAAGGCGGCGACATTGGTCACCGTGCCTTCGAGCTGCATGCCGGGTTTCAGATGCTTGATGTCATCGACGCCCTCGGCAAAGGTCGCCGTCTTGAAGGCGGGGCGGGGGTCGCGGCCGGGCTTTTCCAGTTCGAGGAAAATGTCGCGCACGGTCGGCAGGCCGAAACGGTCATCGACGAAGCGGGCGGGATCGAGCCCGGCCAAAGCCGATTTGTCACCCATCAGGCTGCGCAGGTCGCGGCCGCAGGCGGCAACGATCTTGCGGGCAACGCCATAGGCTTCGGGGTGGACCGAGGAGGCGTCGAGGGGTTCGGCGCCATTGCTGATGCGCAAAAAGCCCGCACATTGCTCGAAGGTGCGCTGGCCCAGGCGCGGCACTTCGAGCAGGGCCTTGCGGGTGGGGAAGGGGCCATTGGCGTCGCGGTGGCTGACAATGGCCTCGGCCACCGACCCGCCCAGCCCCGAAATGCGGGCGAGGAGCGGGGCGGAGGCGGTGTTGAGATCGACACCGACCGCGTTCACCGCATCTTCCACCACGCCATCGAGCGAGCGGCTGAGCCGGTATTGATCGACATCGTGCTGATATTGCCCCACGCCGATCGCCTTGGGCTCGATCTTGACCAGTTCGGCCAAGGGGTCCTGGAGGCGCCGGGCGATGGAGACCGCGCCGCGCAGCGAGACGTCGAGATTGGGGAATTCGGCGGCGGCCAGCTCGGAGGCCGAATAGACCGAGGCCCCGGCTTCCGAGACGATCACCTTGGTCGGCCTGGGGGCGGGCAGGCGCTCGATCAGGTCCAGCACCAGCTTTTCGGTCTCGCGGCTGCCCGTGCCATTGCCGATGGCAATCAGCTCGATCCCGTGCTTGGCGATGAGGTGCTTGAGGCTGGCCTGGGCGCCCATCACATCGTTGCGCGGCTGGAACGGATAGACCGTATCGGTATCGAGCACCTTGCCGGTGGCGTCGATCACCGCGACCTTGACGCCGGTGCGAATGCCGGGGTCGAGCCCCATTGTGGGGCGGGCGCCGGCCGGGGCGGCCAGCAGCAGGTCCTTGAGATTGCGGGCAAAGACCGCAATGGCTTCCACCTCGGCCCGTTCACGCAATTCCACCATCAGATCGACCGAGAGCGATACCCGCAGCCGCGTGCGCCAGGCCCAGCTGGCGACCTCGCGCAGCCAGGCATCGCCGGCCCCCGGCCCCTGGGCTTCAAGGGCCGAGATCACCAGCCGCTCGACTGGCTTGATCGGGTCGGTCACATCCGCATCCACCTCGATTTCAAGGCTGAGCATGTCCTCGTCGCGCCCGCGCATCATGGCCATGGCGCGGTGCCCGGCGACTTTCGTCCAGCGCTCGGAATGGTCGAAATAATCGGAAAATTTGGCGCCGGCCTCTTCCTTGCCGGTCACCACACGCGCCCGCAACATGGCCTTGTCGCGCATATGCTGGCGCAGCCTTCCGAGCAGAGCGGCATTTTCCGACAGGCCCTCGATGACGATATCGCGGGCGCCTTCCAGCGCTTCCCTGGTGCCGGGCACGTCGGGGGTGATATAGGCAGCCGCCAGCGCCACCGGATCGGCGCGGCGGTCGGCCAGGATCGCCTCGGCCAGCGGGCCCAATCCGCGCTCGCGGGCAATCTCGGCCTTGGTGCGGCGCTTGGGCTTGAACGGCAGGTAAAGGTCTTCCAGCTCCGCCTTGGTCGCCGCGCCAATGATGGAGGCGGTCAGAACCCGCGTCAGTTTGCCCTGCTCCTCGATGGATTTCAGGATCGTCGCCCGCCGCGCTTCCAGCTCGCGCAGATAGCCCAGCCGCTCGGACAAGAGGCGCAATTGCGTATCGTCCAGCCCGCCTGTCACTTCCTTGCGGTAGCGGGCGATGAAGGGCACGGTCGCCCCGCCATCCAGCAATTCGATAGCCGCCAGGGCCTGGGCCGGGCGGGCGGCAATTTCAGTGGCAATCTGGGTGGCGATACGGGTGTCGAGGTCGGCCATGAATGTGTCGGATGCTCCAAATCGAGGCGCGACCATATCGGGCTTGCTCGGGGGATGACACCCAATCGCCCGTGATATCCTCAGCTCACGAGCGATGCCACCTGCGACATCTGTAGCCTTGTCGCAGAGCGAGCCCCGCGCTACAGCCTTACCACGGGGGAAGGTTTGCATGCCGTTTCGGAACAGGACCATAGCACGCGAGATGGGCGCCGCTTTTGCGGTGCTGGCCATCTATGTGCTGACGCTCCTGGCGCCGCTGCATCAGGCCGCCGGACTGCAGCGCGATCTGGCCAGCATCGGTTTTGCGACCGACATTGGCTGGTCAATCTGCGCGCCACTAGCTCAGGATGCCGACGGCAACAAGACGACGGTTGCGGTCAAATGCGCCGCTTCCGGCATAGCCAAGAACGAACTGGCTTCTGTCGAGCCGGCAGTGCTGCATGTCGGGATCATCCGCATTGGCGAAGTCGTCGCCTATGCGCTGCGGCCCGCGCCCGATGCATTCGCCATGCCGGCCCATATCGGGCAAGCGCGCGCCCCGCCAGCTTTGGCCTGATCCAAGCGGCAGCTTTGCTGCCAATCAGACCATTTTATTGCTGGAAATCATCATGATCCGTATTTTTGCTCGCGCGGCTGTGGCCGTCGCAACCCTTGCTGCCCTGTCCGCGCCCGCCTTTGCCCATGTCACGCTCGAAGTGAAAGAGGCCAAGCTCGGCTCCACCTATAAGGCCGTGGTCCGCGTGCCCCATGGCTGCGGCGCCGAGGCGACGACCACGTTGCGCATCCAGATTCCCGAGGGCTTCTACAATGTGAAGCCCATGCCCCATGCGGGCTGGACACTGGAAACCGTCACCGGCCCCTATGCGGGCAGCTATGACAATCACGGCACCACCCTGACCGAAGGGGTCAAGGAAATCGTCTGGTCGGGCGGCAGCCTGCCCAATGAATTCTACGACGAATTCACCTTCCGCGGCACTTTTGCGGGAACGCTCGAGCCGGGTCGGTTCTACTTCCCCGTGGTGCAGGAATGCGCCAATGGCGAGGAAGCCTGGATCGACGTGACCGGGGCTGAGGATGCCGAAATGCCCGCACCCAGCCTGGAACTGCTCCCGGCGGATGCGGGGCATTAAGGGCTGAGCGCTGCGATCGGCTTCCCTCCCCCCCAGGGGGGAGGGAACATACAAATTCAGGGCGTCATCGTCCCCTCGCCCCTCAGGGGAGAGGGTCAGGGTGAGGGGTGCGATGCTGGGACACCACTCCCGTGGCAGCATCGCACCCCTCACCCGGCGCTGCGCGCCGACCTCTCCCCTGAGGGGCGAGGTGAGCCCGGCATATGCGATAATTTCCCCTCAAGAGGGGAGCGCTTGTGGAGTGCATCATGCGCCATTTCCGGATCATTCTTGCGCTCAGCCTGTTGCTGGCCTTGCTTGTGCCTATGCGGGCCTGGGCGCATGCGCAATTGCTGTCGGCTGATCCGGCTGACAATGCCGTGCTCGAGAGCGCGCCGCAGGCGGTGCAGCTGCAGTTCAACGAGCCGGTCAGCCCGCTCGCGATCAGCCTGATCGGCAGTGATGGCGGCAAAAGCGATCTGCTCGCTGGCACGACCGGCGGCGAGAGTGTGGCGGTGACGCTGCCGGCTGGTCTGCCCCAGGGCACCCATGTTCTGAGTTGGCGGGTCGTGTCCACCGATGGCCACCCTATTGGTGGCTCGCTGGTGTTTTCCGTCGGCACGATTACCGGGGCCGCCGCGGCAGAAGTGAGCGATCCGGCTGTCGGTGTGATCTTGTGGGCCAGCAAGGCGGTGCTGTTCATCGCCCTGTTCGCCGGCATTGGCGGGGCGGTGTTCGGATCGGTGGCGAGCCTGCCGTTGGGGGCGGAAAAGGCTTCTATTGGCCTGGTGATCATCGGACTGCCGGCTGCCGTGCTCAGCTTGTGGCTGCAAGGGCTGGACGCGCTTGGGCTGCCGCTGCTGTCGGCCAATGCGCGCATCCTGGACACCGGTTTTGCCACCAGCTATGGCGCGACGGTTCTGGCCATCGGCATCGGATTTCTGCTGGCGTTGGTTGCGCTGTGTTTGAAGCGGGGCAAGGTAGCGGCCGTTTTTGCCTGGCTCGCGCTGATTACCGGCGCGCTCGCGCTGGCGCTGAGCGGCCATGCCGGCGCCGCCAGCCCGCAATGGCTGACCCGGCCCGCCGTGTTCCTGCATATTGCCGGCATTATCTTCTGGGCCGGTGCGTTGCTGCCGCTGTTTTTGTTGCTGCGTGAGCGCAGTGCTGCGGCCGATCAGGCGCTGGCGCAATTTTCCCGCTTCGTGCCCTTTGCCGTGGCGCCGATCGTGTTGTCCGGCGTGACCCTAGCGGTGATCCAGATGGGCTGGCCTGGTCCGCACTGGCTGGCGCCCTATGGTCTGATCCTTGGCGCGAAACTCTGCCTGCTTGCCGTGCTGTTTGGCCTGGCGCTGTGGAACCGGCTTTGGCTGACCAGGCCGGCTCTGGCTGGCGACGCCAGTGCGCGGCAGCGGCTGCGTCAGTCAATCGTGCTCGAAGTGCTGCTGATCCTGGTCATCCTTGGTCTGGTGGCAGGCTGGCGTTTTACCCCGCCGCCGCGCGCTCTTGCCACGGTGGAGGCGGGCATTCCCGCCGAGCCGCTGATGCTCCACCTGATGGACGCCACGACCATGGCCATGGTCAGCCTGGCGCCGGGGCAGGCGGGGCCGGTTGGTCTCGACATCTGGCTGACCGATCTTGAGGGCATGCCGATCTCCCCGCTCGATGTCGCGGTGACGCTCTCGGCACCCGCTTTGGGTATCGAGCCGTTCACGCGGGTCGCCACCGAGCAGGATGGCCTGTGGTCTGTCGAGGGGCTGACCATCCCCGTGGCCGGCATCTGGCGCATCGAGCTGGACATCCGCGCCAGCCGGTTCGAATTGATCAAGCTGGCGGACGAGTTGACTGTTCCCTGATCACGGCCAAGGCGATCACACTGTTCGATGAAGCGGGGATGCCCGGCTGGCCGGATGCGCCTATCTTGAGGCCAATCAAGGAGGCCATCATGATCGATGCCAGCATCCAGACCGACGTTCGGTCCAAGCCTGTCCTGCCGCTGACCACAAGTCTGGGGCCGGTGCATATCGCCGTCACCGACCGGGCCCGCGCCCTTGCCATCTGGCAGGATGTAGTGGGGCTCGATCTCATCGCCGAGCAGGGCAAGGAGCTGACCCTGGGCGCCGGCGGCAAGCCGCTGATCGTACTCGAAACCGGCGCTGTCCGGCCCAGCCAGCGCCACACGATCGGGCTTTATCATGTGGCCATTCATGTACCGCGCCGGGCCGACCTGGCGCAAATGGCTGTGCGGGCACTGCAGCGCAATGTGCGGATTTCGCCCACCGACCATCTGGTTTCCGAGGCGATTTATCTATGGGATCTCGATGGCAATGGCATCGAAATCACCTTCGAGACGCCCTGGCGCGGCACGCTGAGCGACCCGGAAACCGGCCATTATGCCGTAACCAGGGAAGGCAAGCCGCATTCGGGCCGCGACCCGATCGATCTCGATGGCCTGCTGGCGGAACTGGGTGAGAGCCCCGTGGTCGCGCCCCGCATGCCGGCCGGCACGCGGATCGGGCATGTGCATGTCCATGTCAACGACCTGCATATGGCGATGGATTTTTATCGCGATGTCATCGGCTTTGCCGGGTTCATGCTGATCCAGTCCTTCGGCATGGGCGATGTGGGGCTCGACTACATGCCCCATACCATTGCCTTCAATATCTGGTCGGGCCCCAATGCCGGCCTGCCGCAGGCGGGGTCGGCCGGACTGCGCTGGTTCACGATTGTGGTGCCGGATGGGACGACGCTTGATGGGGTTCGGGCTCGCTTGGCTGCCGCCAATGCGCCGGTTGCCGAAGCAGAAAATGGCATCGAAACGCAGGATCCGTTCGGCAATCGGATTAGGGTATTGGCGGGCTGAGGGGAGCGATGCTGGTGGAATATTGCAGCATCGCACCCCTCACCCGGTGCCGCGCGCCGACCTCTCCCCTGAGGGGCGAGGTGAAGTCCGTCTCAGTCTGCACTTTCTGTTCGCGCACTAACATGTTAGTTCTCCCGCCAATGAGGTGGGAGAACCAGACATGCGAGCCATTTGCTGTGCCGCGCCGGGCGAACTGGCATTGATCGAGATCGACCGGCCGGCGCTGAAGCCCGGCTGGGTTCGCGTCGGCATCCGCCATATCGGCATTTGCGGCACCGATTATCACATCTACGAAGGCAAGCATCCGTTCCTGCAATATCCCCGCATCATGGGGCATGAATTGAGCGGAGTGGTGCTCGACGCCAATGGGGCAACGAGCCTGCGCGACGGCGATCCGGTAGTGATCAACCCCTATCTGCCCTGCGGCCATTGCCCGGCCTGCCGCGAGGGCAAGACCAATTGCTGCGAAACGCTGAGCGTACTCGGCGTGCATGGCGATGGCGGCATGACCGAGGAGATCGTCATGCCCGAGGCCAATCTTTATCCGGCGGGCGATCTGTCGTTGCGCGACGCGGCCATGGTGGAATTTCTGGCCATTGGCGCCCATGCCGTGCGGCGCACCGAACTCAAGCCGGGCTGGCGGGTGCTGGTGGTCGGCGGTGGGCCGATCGGGCTGGGCGCGGCGTTTTTTGCCCGCATTGCCGGCGCCGATGTCACCATTCTCGATGCCGCCGCCGATAAGCTCGAGGCGGCTCGCGGCTTCGGGTTCGGCGCGGCCTCGCTGCAGGATCGCGAAGGCGAGGCGTTCAAGGCCAAGATGGCGACCGGCTTTGACGCGGTATTTGACGCCACCGGCGCCATTCCCGCCATGAACCAGGCCGTGCATTATTGCCGCAATGGCGGCGCGCTGACGCTGGTCGGCGTGGTCAAGGGCACATTGAGCTGGGAAGACCCCGAAATCCACCGGCGCGAGCTCACCATCCGCGCCTCGCGCAATGCCACGCGCGAAGATTTCGAGCATGTCATGTCGGCCATCCGCCGGGGGGAAGTGCCCACAGACCATCTGGCCACCCACGCCACCAGCCTGGACGATGTGCCCAAGAATCTGCCCAAATGGGCGCATGAACGCGAGGGGCTGATCAAGGCGATCATCACGGTTTAGGAGATAGGGCGATGCGCAGCAGTCACGATGTCATCCGGTTCTGGTTTATCGACCACGGCAAGGACGATTGGTTTGGCGGTAAACCCGAATTCGACGCGGCTTTGGCCCAGGCTTTTGCGCAAACCCATGCCGAAGTGGCGCGGGGCGAAGCCTGGCAATGGCGGCGGACATCGGAGGGGCGGCTGGCCGAAATCATCGTGCTCGACCAGTTCTCGCGGCAATTGCATCGCGGCGTGCCGGAGGCCTTCGCGCAGGACAAGATGGCCCTGGCACTGGCGCAGGAAGCCATTGCCGCCGGGGCCGATCAGGCGGTGCAGCCGGAATGGCGGAGCTTTTTCTACATGCCCTTCATGCATGCCGAATCGCTGGTGATCCAGGAGGAGGGGGTGCGGCTGTTCACGGCTCTGGGCAATGACGAGCAGCTGAATTTCATGGCCGGTCACCGCGACTGCATCGCCCGCTTCGGCCGGTTTCCGTTCCGCAACAAGGCACTGGGGCGGGTGAGCACGGATGAGGAAGTGGCTTATATGAAAGAGCAGGGGGATCGCTCGTTTTAAGGAGGTATCCCGATGCCCTTACGGCACCCCACCGGGCTCGATCGAGCCAATCCGTTTGCTCGCAATCGGCCAGGCCAGTTCTGTCACCCGCGCAATGATCGCCTCGACCAGCGTGAACAGTGACCCATTGGCGTCCCAGGTGCGATCGAGCGCCGTGCGGCAGGGCAGCACCAATTTGGCATAGCGCGACACCGGGCTCATCCATTCGTCAGTGATAAGGATGATCTGTGCCCGCCGGGCCGCCAGCTCGCCAGCCGCCTCGAGCAGGCTTGGATCATAGCGCCGCACGTCGAACAGGATGGCCGTATCACCGGGGCGGACGTCGATCATCTGGTCGGCGCGGGTGGCGGGGCGGCCGTCAAAGCGGCGCATGCCGGGGCGGATCAGCCGCAAATGGGCCTCCATATAACCGGCCAGGAAATCGGTGAAACGGCCGCCGCCCAGATAGCATTGGCCCTTGGCCTCGGCGATGCGCTGGCAGACGGCTTCAAATTCCGATGGCGGGATCAGTCCGGCCGTGCCGCGCAGATTGCCGGCGGCCTGGCTAACGAAGCGGTCAAGGAAATTGTCGTCGCTGGCGCTCGCACTGGCCGATTGGCCGCGCTGCAGGGGGGATTTGGCGCGCTCCTCCAGCTCGTCGCGCAGGGCGCGCTGGAAATCGGGATAGGATTTGTAGCCCAGTTGCGAGACGAACCGCAGCACGGTGGCTGAACTCGCGCCGGCCTGCTGGCCGAACTCGGCCACGGGAGCCAGGCCCAGCGTGGGATAGGCGCCGAGCAGGCCGCGGGCAGCACGCTTTTCGGCCGGGGTCAGCCGGTGAATGGCGTCGTGAATACGCGCGGCGACGCTTTTTCCCTCCAAGATGGCCTCCGATTTTCTGAAATTCAGATTTCAGTATTGACAGATTTTGCAATTACGGAACACTTGATACAGAAGTTAATTGGCCACGCGTAGAGGGAAAGTGGACGCTAGCGCAGAAAAATCGGTGCAGGTACTCAATGCGCGGGGGCAATCGCCCTACGTCATCGTATGCGATCATGCCTCCAATCGCCTGCCGGCCAAATATGGCGATCTGGGCCTGAGCCAGACCGAGCGGGTCAGCCATATCGCCTGGGACCCCGGCGCGCTGGCGGTGAGCCGCGAACTCTCGCAATTGCTCGATGCGCCGCTGGTGCAATCGACGGTGTCCCGGCTGATCATCGACTGCAATCGCGATCTGGACGCGCCGGACCTGATCTGGACGCTGTCGGAGACGACACGGATTGCAGCCAACGAAAATATCGACGCCGAAGAACGGCAATACCGGATCGAGCACTTCCACCGGCCCTACCACGCTTCGATCGAAACCCTGCTCGAAGCGCGCCGCCATGCGGGGCAGGAGACGGTTCTGGTCTGCATGCATTCCTTCACGCCGGTCTATCATGGCGTGGCCCGGCCCTGGCCCATCGGGCTGATCCATGGCGCGGATGCCAGCTACACCAAAGGCCTGTTCGATGCGCTCAAGGCCGAGGTGCCCGAGATGAATATCGGCTGGAACGAGCCCTATGCCGCGCTCAATGGCGTGACGCTGACACTGGAGAAACATGGCGACGGGCGGGGGCTCGATGCCAGTATGATCGAAATTCGCAATGACGAAATTCTCGAACCTGCCGGCGTGACCCTGTGGGCCGACCGGCTGGCCCGTTGTCTTGAGGCCGCACGATTGGCGCGGAAAGAGGCGATGGCAATCTAGACTCTACCGGGGCTAACAATCAGGGGACGTGGTTATGGCTGAGACAAGGAAGGTCGGCAGTGTCGCCTATGCGACGCGCGACAAGGATTATTTCGAAAAGCGCGGCCTGCAACGCTATGCAGGCATCTGGTCACTATGGGCGCTGGGTGTTGGCGCGGTGATTTCCGGTCACTTTTCGGGCTGGAATTTCGGCTTCATGACTGGCGGCTGGGGCGGCATGGTGGTTGCCGCCGGCATTATCGCCATCATGTATCTGGGCCTGGTCTCATCCATCGCCGAAATGAGCCCGGCTCTGCCCCATACCGGCGCGGCCTATTCCTTTGCGCGCACCTCGATGGGGCCTTGGGGCGGCTTCATCACGGGCCTGTTTGAAAATGTCGAATATGTGCTGACCCCGGCGGTGATCGTCACCTTCATTTCGGGCTATTTCGGCTCGATTACCGGGCTCGACACCGCCTATTATCCCATATTGTGGATCGTGTTCTTCGCCATATTCCTGGCGCTCAACATCTATGGCGTGGCGCTCAGCTACAAGGTCACGCTGGTGGTGACGCTGATCTCGCTGGCGGGCCTGGTATTCTTCTGGTTCAGCGCCTTCCCCAATATCGACTTCTCGCGCTGGGCGCTCAATATCGGGGTCGGCCCGGATGGCGCCGCGGTCGAATTGCCCGAGGGCAATGGTTCGTGGTTCCCCTTTGGCTGGCAGGGCGTGCTCGCCAGCCTGCCCTTTGCAGTCTGGCTGTTCCTTGCCATCGAGCAGGTGCCGCTGGCCGCCGAGGAATCGGTTGACCCCAAGCGCGACATGCCCAAGGGCATCCTGCTAGGCTTCTGCACGCTGCTGCTCAGCGCCTTCATGATCGTGCTGCTCAATCCATCCATTGCCGGGGTTGGCTCGTTCAGCCTGGGCTCCTCGCTGGAACCGGCATTGCAGGGCATTCGCGCCATTTATGGCGATGCTGCCGCACCCATTTTCGGCATTGTCGCCCTGATCGGGCTGGTCGCCTCGTTCCACACCATTTTGTATGCGCAGGGCCGTCAGGTCTATTCGCTGAGCCGGGCGGGTTATTTCCCCTCCGCGCTGTCGGTGACCCACCCCACCTACAAGACCCCCCATGTCGCCATGATTTCGGGGGCCCTGCTGGGCCTGGCCGTGATGCTGGTGATCTGGTTCGTCAATGGCGGTGGCGGCGCGGGCGAAACCCAGCTAGGCGACGATATTATCGGCTCGGTGCTGCTCAACATGGCCGTGTTCGGCGCAATGCTGAGCTATATCATGCAGGCGCTCAGCTTCATCATCCTGCGCCGCAACCTGCCCAATATCGAGCGGCCGTTCCGCTCGCCCGTGGGCATTCCGGGCGCCGTGCTGACCATCATCATCGCGGCAATCACCCTGTTCTACCAGCTGCAGGACCCGAACTTCTTCAAGGGCGTGATCTGGGTCGTGCTGTGGTGCGCGGTGGGCATTGCCTATTTCGCAGTAATCGGCCGGCACAAGCTGATCATGTCGCCCGAAGAAGAGTTCGCGCTGGAACACAAGGCCATTGCCTAAGGGCCAGGTTCTAACCCCCGCTCGCGGTGCCGGAGGGGCATTGCGGGCGGGCACGCCACAAAACAAACGAGGGAAATATGGCCTATTCACTGGAAGAGCTGCGCGAGGATGTCGCTGCCGGCAGGATCGATACCGTGCTCGTGGCCTTCCCCGACATGCAGGGCCGCATGATCGGCAAGCGCTTCCAGGCCGAGTATTTTCTCGAAACCGCCCATGACGAAACCCATGGCTGCGATTACCTGCTGGCCGACGATATCGATATGGAGCCGGTGCCCGGCTACGCGGCGGCCAATTGGGCCAAGGGTTATGGCGATTTCGTCATGAAGCCCGACCTGACGACCTTGATGAAGGCGAGCTGGCTCGAGGGCACGGCCATCGTGCTGTGCGATCTCAGTGATCACCATCATCACGAACCCATTCCGCATAGCCCGCGCGCCATTCTCAAAGCCCAGATCGAGCGGCTGTCTTCCATGGGCTACACCGCCAATGCGGCGACCGAGCTCGAATTCTACCTGTTCGACGACGATTATCGCACGATCAGCCAGAAGGGCTATCGGACCGCCCAGACGGCGGGCGATTACATCCAGGATTACCACATCTTCCAGACCACCAAGGAAGAAGGCGTGGTGCGCGCTTTGCGCAAGCATTTGCAGGCCTCCGGCATTCCGGTGGAGAGCTCCAAGGGCGAATGGGGCCCGGGCCAGGAAGAGATCAACGTCAAATATTCCGACGCGCTGACCATGGCCGACCGCCATGTCGTGCTCAAGAACGCCACCAAGGAAATCGCCTATGCCCAGGGCAAGGCCGTGACCTTCATGGCCAAGTGGGATTATGCCCTGGCCGGCTCGTCGAGCCACATCCACATGTCGCTGGCGGGCAAGGACGGCAGGCCGCTGTTCGTCGACGGCAAGGACGAGCGCGGGATGAGCGCGCTGATGAAGCACTTCATGGCCGGGCAATTGGCCTATGCCCGCGACATCACCTATTTCCTCGCGCCCTATATCAATTCCTATAAGCGCTACCAGGCCGGCACCTTTGCGCCCACCAAGGCAATCTGGAGCCCGGACAACCGCACCGCCGGCTTCCGCCTCTGCGGCGAGCATTCCAAGGCCATCCGCGTCGAATGCCGCATGGGCGGGGCCGATCTCAACCCCTATCTCGCCATTGCCGCGCTGATCGCGGCTGGGATCAAGGGCATCGAAGACAAGCTGGAGCTTGAACCGGCCTTTGTCGGCGACGCCTATGTGACCAAGAAGCTGCGCGAAATCCCCAAGACGCTGCGCGAAGCCACCGACACTTTGCGCAAATCCAGAATGCTCAAGGACGCCTTTGGCGAGCAGGTGATCGGCCATTATGTGCATACGGCGGAATGGGAACAGGCAGAATATGATCGCCGTGTCACCGATTGGGAACTCAAACGCGGGTTTGAGCGGAGTTGACACGGCCGACCGAACCGAATCCGCCCAACCCACCGGCTCTTCCTCGGGCTTGACCCGAGGACCATTCTCATCGTTCACCAGACGACGAGCGACCCTCGGGTCAAGCCCGAGGGAGAAGCCGGTGATGGGGCGGAATGGTGCCACAGTTTTAGAGGCCAATAGCATGACCGAAATGATCAAGATCATCTCACCCATCGATGGCAGCACCTATGCCGAACGCCCGCTCGCCAGTGGCGCCGAAATCTCGGCCGCCGTTACCCGCGCCAAGGCGGCGCGGCTGGGCTGGGGGGAACTGACTATTGCCGAGCGTGGCAAGATCGTTTCCCATTTCGTCGATGCGCTGCTGGGTATGAATGACGAGATCGTGCCCGAACTCGCCTGGCAGATGGGCCGCCCGATCCGTTTTGGCGGGGAAAAGCGGGGCGTCGAGGAACGCGCCCGCTATATGATCGACCTGGCCGCCGAAGCGCTCGCCCCGGCCGAAAAAACCGGCAAGGAAGGCTTTACCCGCTACATCACCCGCGAGCCGCTGGGCACGGTCATGGTCATCGCGCCCTGGAATTATCCCTTCCTCACGGCCGTCAATTCCATCATTCCCGGGCTGATGGCGGGCAATGCCATCCTGCTCAAACATGCCAGCCAAACGCTCCTCGCCGGCGAGCGCTTTGCCGCCGCCGCACGCCAGGCGGGCCTGCCCGATGGACTGTTCCAGAACCTGGTGCTGGGCCATGCCGATACGGAAAAGCTGATCGCCTCGGGGCAGATCGACCACATCAATTTCACCGGCTCGGTCGAGGGCGGGCGGCGTATCGAGCAGGCCGCCGCCGGCACCTTTGCCACGCTGGGGCTCGAACTGGGCGGCAAGGACCCCGCCTATGTGCGCGAAGATGCCGATATCGCCAATGCGGTCGAGAACCTGGTCGATGGCTCGTTCTTCAATTCCGGGCAGAGCTGCTGCGGGGTGGAGCGCATCTATGTGCATGCCTCGATTCACGACGATTTCGTTGCCCGCTTCATCGACAACGCCAAGGGGTGGACGCTGGGCAATCCGCTCGATGCCGATACCATTGTCGGGCCGATGGCGCGCGGCAGCTTCGCCGATCACGTCCGCCAGCAGACCGAAGAGGCCGTGCGCGGCGGGGCGATGCGGCATCTCAATTCCAAACATGCGCTTGATGTCGCCGGCTCGCCCTATCTCGCGCCCGAAGTGTTGACCGGCGTCAATCACCAGATGAGTGTGATGCGCGAGGAGAGCTTCGGCCCGGTGGTCGGCATCATGAAAGTGGCCGACGATGCGGAGGCCGTGACGCTGATGAATGACAGCCCCTATGGCCTGACCGCCTCGATCTGGACGCAGGACCTCGACACGGCCGCCAAGCTGGGCGCAAAAATCGAGACCGGCACGGTCTTCGCCAATCGCTGCGACTATCTCGATCCGGCCCTGGTCTGGACCGGGGTGAAAAACACCGGCAAGGGCGGCGGCCTCAGCGAAATCGGCTATGCGAACCTTAGCCAGCCCAAGTCGTTTCATTTGAAACGGGTTTAATTCCGGGAGCCCCACCGCTTCCCGTGCAATCGTCACCACCGGGCTTGTCCCGGTGGTCCATGCTGCCGCCAGCGCGATCCCGCGATGGATTGCCGGGACAAGCCCGGCAATGACGGCGGTGCAGGGGCCAGTGGCCCCAACACAACAACGAGGCCCAAATGACCAAAGCCAACTGGAACTACCCCACCGCCATCAAGTTTGGCCCCGGCCGCATCGCTGAACTGCCCGAAGTGCTCAAGGCCACCGGTATCACCAAGCCCCTGTTCGTCACGGACGCGGGCCTCGTCAATCTGCCGGTGACGCAAAAGACCATCCAGCTGCTCAAGGATGCGGGCATTCCGGTCGGCGTGTTTGCCGAGGTCAAGCCCAATCCGATCTCGGCCAATGTGGAAGCCGGCATCAAGGTGCTGCGCGAGGGCGGCCATGATGGCGTCATCGCCTTTGGCGGCGGTTCGGGGCTGGATGTGGGCAAGGTCATTGCTTTCATGGCTGGGCAGACCCGCCCGATGTGGGACTTCGAGGACATTGGCGATTGGTGGACCCGCGCCGATCCCAAGGGTATTTTCCCCATCATCGCCGTTCCGACCACGGCAGGCACGGGTTCGGAGGTCGGCCGCGCCGGCGTCATCACCGACGAAACGAGCCATACTAAAAAGGTCATCTTCCACCCCCTGATGATGCCAAAGGTGGTGATCGCCGACCCCGAACTGACATTGGGCATGCCCCGCTTCATCACCGTGGGCACCGGCATGGATGCGCTGGCCCATTGCCTCGAAGCCTATTGCGCGCCGGGCTATCACCCGCTGGCCGATGGCATTGCGGTGGAAGGCATTCGGCTCGTGTTCGAAAACCTGCCCAAGGTCGTGGCCGATCCCAATGATGTGGAAGCGCGCGGCCATATGATGAGCGCGGCGGCCATGGGCGCCACGGCCTTCCAGAAGGGGCTCGGCGCCATCCATGCGCTGAGCCACCCTGTCGGCGCGCTCTACGACACCCACCACGGTATGACCAATGCGGTCTTCATGCCCTATGTGCTGATGGTCAATAAGCCAGCGATCGAAGCCAAGATCGCCCGGCTGGCCGCGTATCTGGGCCTCTCGCCCACCTTCGAAGCGTTCCTCCACGCCATTATCGGCCTGCGCCTGCGGCTCGACGTGCCGCATACCCTGGCCGAGTTCAAGGTGGATGGCAGCAAACGCGAGCTGATCGGGGACATGGCGATCCTCGATCCGACAGCGGGGGGCAACCCGGTGGAGCTGACCAAGGCGCGGGCGCTGGAGATTTTCGATCGGGCGATGGAGGGGCGGGTTTAGGCGAAGCCGCATCGGCGTGTGGCGAGCTATGAATGCCACCGGCCCGTCACCTCGCCCCTCAGGGGAGAGGTCGACGGCGAAGCCGGCGGGTGAGGGGTGCGATGCTGCAAGATACCGGATGTACCCAGCATCGCACCCCTCACCCAGCTTTGCCAGGTCGCCTTGCTCCCGGCGCCGCTACCCTCTCCCCTGAGGGGCGAGGGGACGATGGAGCCTATGGATTGAGGCCTATGCGATAGCCTTGCCTGCAAGGGGGAGGGTGTCGACTGAAGGCTTCCCGCCAAGTCGACTGCGGTCTCTACCCCACAATCTCCCGCACCGTCTCCGCCGCACCGACATCGAATAGACTATCAAGGTGTTCCACCACGTCGGCACCGAACACTTCATTGTCCGCCAGATCGTCGCCGAACACTTCGGTCAGCCCAACCAGCCCCTCATAGAGCTCCTCCGGATCGCCACCCGCGCCGGCAGCAATCGCCATCATCCGCATGGCCAGCGGATCGCGCACGTCGATATTTTCGCCCTTCTCGTCAATGCCCATGACATAGCGCATCCAGGCGGCGACCCCGAGCGACAGGCGCTCGATGCTCTGCCCGGCGGCCAGACGGTCGCGAATGGTGCCGAGCAGGCGTTGGGGCAGTTTCTGGCTGCCATCCATGGCGATCTGCCAGGTGCGGTGCTTGAGCGCGGGATTGGCGAAGCGCTCCAGCAATTGATCGCGATAGGCGCCCAGGTCCACGCCGGGCATGTCGAGGGTCGGCATGACTTCCTCGCTCATCAGCCCATGGATCAGCGCCACAAAGGCCGGATCGCCCATGGCGTCGGACACATATTCGTGGCCCGCCAGATAGCCCAGATACGCCATGGTCGAGTGGCTGCCATTGAGCATGCGCAGCTTCATCCGCTCGAAAGGCTCCACATCCTCGACCAGTTGCGCCCCGGCCTTCTCGAAGGGCGGGCGGCCCTGCGGGAAATGGTCCTCGATCACCCATTGGGTAAAGGGCTCGGTCATGATCGGCCAGGCATCCTCTGCCCCGATCAGCTCGGCAATCGTCGCGCGATCGGCATCGGTGGTCGAGGGCACGATGCGGTCGACCATGGTGCCGGGGAAAGCCACCCCGGCCACGAATTCGCCCAAAGCCGCGTCGCGCAGGCTGGCAAATTTGGTGACGATCCGCTTCACCGTCGCGCCATTGCTCGGCAGGTTATCGCAGCTCATCACGGCGAAGGGCGCAATGCCCGCCGCCTTGCGCCGCGCCAGGGCTTCGACCAGCATACCGGGGGCCGATTTAGGGGCGGTGGGATTGGCCAGGTCATGCACGATATCGGGATGGCGCTGATCGAGTTCGCCGGTCGCCGGATCGTGGCAATAGCCCTTTTCGGTCACCGTCAGCGAGACGATGCGGATTTGCGGGCTCGCCATCAGCGTCAGCAAGTCCTCGCGTTCCGTGTTGGCATCGAGCACTTTGAGGATCGAGCCGATGACGCGTGGATGGGTGCCGGCGGCATCGCGCACGGCAATGGTATAAAGCCCGTCCTGCGGCTCCAGCGCGTGCTTGGTATCAGGGCGGCGCAGGCTCGCGCCGACAATGGCCCAGTCCGGCTGCTCTTTCAGCAGATCGTCGACATAGACCGCCATATGCGCGCGATGAAAGGCGCCGATGCCCAGATGGACGATGCCCGGGCTGATCGTGCTGCGGTCATAATCGGGCACCCTCACGCCGGCAGGTGCTTGGGCAAGGATAGCGGTGCTGAGGCGCGTCATAGTGGTCTCCGGCTCGAAATCGGCGTCACCATAGTGACAATCATTCTTGTATGGAAGATGGAAGGTACTTCAAGTAGATCTCATGGAGAGCCTGTCGAACCACGAGGTCGTGGCAATCAGACCTCCACGCGCTCGACCTCGTCCTTCGACAAGCTCAGGATGAGGTCTTCTAAACTGCTTGCGCGGGAATGACACCGTGGGTAAGCGGGAACCGGCACGAAAGAGGATCAGGTTTTGGCACAGCAGCGTTTCGTCAGCATCGGGGAATGCATGATCGAGATGAGCGGGGGCGAGGATCGCCAATACCGCTTGGGCTATGCGGGCGATACGCTCAATACCGCCTGGTATATGCGGGCGCTGCTGGGCAAGGATTGGTCGGTCGATTACTTCACCGGGCTGGGCGAAGACCGCTATTCCGACGATATCCGCACTTTCCTGCAAGCCCATGATATCGGCACCAGCCATATCCGCACTGTCCCTGAGCGCCGCCCCGGCCTCTACATGATCCACCAGGACAAGGGCGACCGACACTTCACCTATTGGCGCGATACGTCTGCCGCCAAGCTCCTGGCCGACGACAAGGAAGCGCTGCATGCCGCGCTCGACGGCGCCAGCATGGTGTATTTCTCGGGCATTACCCTGGCCATCCTGGCGCCCCGTGCCCGTGGCCGCCTGCTGGGCGCTATCGTCAAGGCGCGCGATGCCGGCGCGAAAATCGTGTTCGACACCAATCTGCGCCCGGCCCTGTGGACCAGCCCCCGCGTCATGGCCTCGGTGCTGACCGCCGCCGCAACCCTCTGCGATATCGTGCTGCCCACCCATGCCGACGAAGCCCCGCTATTCGGCGACAAATCGGTGGAGGACACCGCCGAACGTTATCTGGAACTGGGCGTCGAGGAAGTCGTGGTCAAGGACGGGGCCGGCGAAGCGCTGATCGCCACCGCCAGCGAGCGCGTCAAGGTCGCTCCCAAGCCGGGTGCCAAGGTCGTGGATGCGACCGGGGCAGGGGACAGTTTTAACGGGGCCTATCTGAGCGCGCGGCTGGCGGGCAAATCGCTGAAGGAAGCGGCAGAGGCGGCGCATCGGGTGGCCGGCGTGGTGATCGGGCAGAAGGGGGCTTTGGTCGATCCGAAGCTCGTCCGGTAGGGGATACCCCACCTGGCCTCCCCCTGACAGGGGGAGGGATATCGCCACTCTTGGGGCAGGCTAGAGTTTTCACTCACTCTTCTTCAGCTTCAAAAACGCATCCGCACTCAACCTGATCTTGGGATCGATTTCCCCGATCGCCTTGGGGCTTTTGCCTTGATAGTCCAAAGCATCGAGCACGGTGCGGATCACGTTGAGCCTTCCCCGCTTTTTGTCATTGGCGCGGATCACCGTCCAGGGAGCGTGCTTGCTGTCGGTGCGCTCGAGCATCACGTCGCGTGCCGCCGAATAGGCATCCCACTTGCCCAGGGCCTCCAGATCGATGGGCGAGAGCTTCCACACCTTGAGCGGGTCATGGCGGCGGTCGTGGAACCGCTTGAGCTGCATTTCCCGGCCGATCGACAGCCAGAATTTGAACAGGTGAATGCCGTCCTTGGTGATGCGCTTTTCAAATTCGGGCGCTTCGTCCAGAAATGCCTCGGTCTGCTCGGGCGTGCAGAAGCCCATTACCGGCTCCACCCCGGCCCGGTTATACCAGGAACGGTCGAACAGCACCGTCTCGCCCGCCGCCGGCAGCCAATCGACATAGCGCTGGAAATACCACTGCGTCCGCTCCCGGTCGTTGGGCTTGGGCAGCGCCGCGATCAGATTGTAGCGCGGGTTGAGATTTTCCAGATACCGCTTGATCGTGCCGCCCTTGCCGGCCGCGTCGCGCCCTTCAAATACCAGCATGACGCGTTCGCCGCTGGCCGCCAGATGGGCCTGCAGCAGCACCAGCTGCTTTTGCAGCGCGTACATCTCCGCTTCGTAAATCTTGTTGTCCAGCTTATCCTCATAAGGGTAGCCACCCGAACGCATGGCGTGTTTTTCAATGGCCTTGGGCAGGTTTGGATCTTCAATATCGAAGCCCTCGAAGGGATCGCTCATGGTTGTCGCTCCGTTGTCATCCCGAACGTGCTATGAAGCCGCCCTTGAGTGCAAGGGCCACGATGGAAACCCTTGATTCGACATTGGCGTAACATGGACCAACCGACCGCATCGCCGCCTGCTTCTGCCCTCACCCAGATACTGGCGCGGCTGGCCGCGCAATCGAGCCTGTTGGCCGGAATTTTCGGGGTGTTTTTTGCGCTGGTGCTGTTCGGCTTTCTGCCCGTATTGCCCGCTATCATCGCCTTTCTGGCCATTGTTGCCGCCATGGCCCTGCTGCCCGCGGGCCTGGTGACGGTGACCCAGACCGCGCCGGCCCCCGTCATGTCCTTGATGGTGGCAAATGAGCAGATCCCCATCACCGCCTTTGCCGATGCGCTGACCGATCCCTGCTTCGTGCTCGACCGGCGCGCCGTGGTTGTCCATGCCAATGCGGCCGCGCGACGCCAATATACCAATGTGCTGCCGGGCAACCCCATTACCTTCTCGCTGCGCAATCCCGAACTGGTGCAGGCGATCGACGCGGTGATCCGCAGCGGCACCACGCGTACCATCGAGCTGCATGAAACCCTGCCGTCCGAAACCTGGGACAAGGTCATCGTCGCCCCGCTGCGCCGCGAAGGCGCCGACTGGTTCGCCGACGAAGGCCGCCAATTGGTGGTGACCATGCAGAGCCTGACCGAGCTCAAGCGGGTCGATGCGCTGCGCAGCGATTTCATCGCCAATGCCAGCCACGAATTGCGCACGCCCCTGGCCTCGTTGCTGGGCTTTATCGATACTCTTTTGGGCCCGGCTGCCAAGGATGCGGCGGCGCGCGAAAAATTCCTCGGCATCATGCGCGGCCAGGCCGAACGCATGAGCAAGCTGATCGACGATCTGCTGAGCCTCTCGCGCATCGAAATGCACCAGCATGTGCGCCCCACCGGCTCCATCGATCTGGCCGGCCTGTTGCGCGAAGTGCGCGAGGGCCTGATGACCCAGGCCAAGGCGGCCGAGCTCGATATCGTACTCAGCCTGCCCGCGGGCACCGCCATTACCACCGGCGATCGCTCCCAGCTCTACGAAGTGTTCGAAAACCTGCTCGACAATGCCATCAAATATGGCGCCGATGGCAAGACCATCGAAGTCAGCCTGGCGCCTGCGGGTCGTCCGGGCTTCCAGCATATGGTAACGGTGGTCGATCATGGGCCGGGTGTGGCGCCGGAATATGTGCCCCGCCTCACCGAGCGCTTCTACCGCATGGACGCCGATATCAGCCGCAAGAAAAAGGGCACGGGCCTGGGGCTGGCCATCGTCAAGCACATCGTCAACCGCCACCGCGGGCAGCTGGTCATTCGCAGCAAGGTGGGCGAGGGGATGCGGGTGGATGTGTTGCTGCCCTAGGGGCACCCCATTCCTACGATAACGCGTAGGTGCCGATCTTCGCCACAGTGTCATTCCCGCGAAAGCGGGAACCTCCGTTTACTTTCTTGCATCCCAACAGAGGTTCCCGCTTTCGCGGGAATGACACCGTGGGTGGGTGAGCCGGGTTGTGAATTGCTGCACCCCGCGCACCCCAAACAAAAAGGGCGCCGCCGGCGCCCTCTTGTCATGTCCAGCTATTTTTCGCAGCCTAGCGGCGCTTCTTGTCGACCTGGTGATAGGCGCGGCGCGAGTGGAATTCGCAATAGGGGCCGCTTTCCAGGCTATGCTGGCCGCAGAAGTAAAAGTCCTTGGTCAGCGGGTCGCCGATCGGCCACTTGCAGGTGCTCTCGGTGAGCTGCAGCAGGTTCAGCCTTTTGTCTTCGGGAATGAACAGCTCGGCCGCAGCCGGTGCGACATAAAGATTGGTCTCGATCTCGGGGCTCGCCGCCAGAGCGGTGGCGCCCATGGTCTGCGGGCGCGGCATGCTCATCCGGGCCTTGGCGGCGCCGCCCATCATGCTGGAGCCGCCACTGCCGGAGGAGAGGCTGGCCGAAGGGCCGGACACCCGGCGGGGGGCCGGGCGCGGCGCCGGACGGGCGCGTGGCGCGGTATTGGTGGGCTTGGCGCGGGCCGAAAGTTTAAGGCGGTGCACCTTGCCGATAACCGCATTGCGGGTAACGCCCTGGCCGAGTTCCCCGGCAATCTGGCTGGCCGACAGGCCTTCCATCCAGAGCTTCTTCAAAGTTTCGACGCGCTCGTCAGTCCAGCCCGCCGCTTGTGCTCCTGAATCCATCGTCAAAACAGAATCCTTCATTGTGCTGCCAAGTTGGATCTTGGCAGCCGTAAACTCTAGCGGTCGTATGTTAGGCGGGTCCGCCACACGAGATATCGTGTCCCCAACGAATGTTAGACTACGCTATCGGCGGAATCAGGATCAAGAGTCAGGGAAGGATATCCCCGAATATTCACTGGTTAAAATTGCCTTAACGATCATTGAGTCAAATCAGGCACTTGGGCCTGGAACGTTGACTTATCTGGCAAAAATGGCCTAACTCTGACGTATAAACGCGCTGCGCAACGAGCGCGTTTTTGATTTTTGTGGCGCGAATGCCACGGCCCCTCTTAATCGCGCTTGCACCAGAAGGAATGACCATATGTCTGCGCTCTACGGCACCTATGCCCGGTCCGAACTCGCTTTCGAGCGGGGCGAAGGCATGCGCCTGTATGACCAGCATGGCCGATCCTATCTCGATTTCCATTCTGGCGTGGCCGTCAATGCCCTGGGCCATGGCGATGCCCATCTGGTCACGGCGCTGAAAGCAGCGGCCGAAAAGGTCTGGCACACGGCCAATACCTTTACCATTCCCGAGCAGGAACGGCTGGGCCAGCGGCTGGTCGAGGCGAGCTTTGCCGACTCGGTGTTTTTCACCAATTCGGGCGCCGAGGCCATCGAATGCGCCATCAAGACGGCGCGGCATTATTTCTGGGCCAAGGGCCAGCCGGATCGCTACGAGATCATCGCCTTTACCGGCTCGTTCCATGGCCGCACGCTGGGCACCATCGCCGCCGGCGGCAATCCCGATTATCTGGAGGGCTTCGGCCCCGCCGCGCCCGGTTTCAAGCATGCCAGGCCGGGAGATCTGGACAGCGTCAAGGCGCTGATCAGCCCGCAGAGCTGCGCCATCCTGATCGAGCCGGTGCAGGGGGAGGGCGGCGTTACCGCCATGACTTCCGAATTCATGCAGGGCCTGCGCAAGCTGTGCGACGAGAACGACATGCTGCTCGTGCTCGACGAAGTGCAGTGCGGCTATGGCCGGACCGGGCGGTTTTTTGCCTATGAGTGGAGCGGCATCACCCCCGATATCGTGGCGGTGGCCAAGGCCATTGGCGGCGGCTTCCCGCTCGGCGCGTGCCTGGCCAAGGGCGATGTCGCTTCCTCCATGGTGCCCGGCACGCATGGCTCGACCTATGGTGGCAATCCGCTGGCCTCGGCCATGGGCAATGCCGTGCTCGACCGGATTCTCGCGCCCGGCTTTATCGACCATGTCAACCAGATGGGCCAGAAACTGGCCTGGCATCTGCAGCAATTGGCGCAGCGCTATCCCGATTACGTACTCGAACTGCGCGGCAAGGGACTGCTCGCGGGCATCAAGATCACTCCGCCAGTGCGCGATTTCGTGTCCCGACTGCGTGACGATCACCAGATGCTGGTCATCGGCGCCGGCGACAATGTGCTGCGGCTCTTGCCCCCGCTCATCGTCACCGAGGCCGACATTATCGAAGCGGTCGAGAAGATCGCCGCTGCTTTCGATGCCATCGAGGCCGAAACGGCGTCGGTTCCGGCGGTGGGGTAACATGACCTCCACATTGTGGCATTATGGACGCCGACGACGCGGCCTGTTCCCTCCTCCCTGAGCGGAGGAGCAGCAGACCCGCGGCACTTTGCCGACCATATCAGCGTCACATAAGGAAACCCGGCCCATGACGACGACCGGCACACCAAACCATTTTCTCTCGATCGACGATTTCACCTATGCCGAACTGCGCGGCATGCTCGATGCCGCCACCTCACTGAAGGGACGCCTCAAGGAAGGCGACCGGCCGCAATTGCTCAAGGACAAGGTCCTGGCGATGATTTTCGAGCGCCAATCGACCCGCACCCGCGTCTCCTTCGATGTGGGCATGCGCCAATTGGGCGGGGAGACCATCATGCTCTCCGGCCAGGAAATGCAGCTGAGCCGCGAGGAAACCCTCTCCGACACCGCCAAGGTGCTCAGCCGCTATGTCGATGCGATCATGATCCGCATCCTCTCCCACGCCGATCTGCTGGACCTGGCCGAGGCGGCCACCGTGCCGGTGATCAACGGCCTGACGCGCCGCGCCCATCCCTGCCAGATCATGGCCGATCTGATGACCTTTGAAGAGCATCGCGGGCCGATCAAGGGCGCCAAGGTCGCCTGGGTGGGTGACAGCAACAATGTGCTGCATTCCTGGGTGAATGCGGCCGAGCTGTTCGAGTGCCATTTGACCATTGCCGTGCCGGATGAATATAGCCCGGAAAAGGACCTGATGCAGGATATCCGCCGGGCCGGCGACTATGTGAAACTGATCGAAGACCCGCGCGAGGCCGTCGAAGGCGCGGACCTGGTCATCACCGATACCTGGGTGTCGATGGGCGACGTGGACGTGGCCGAACGCCGCCGGGTCTTGAAACCGTACCAGGTCAACACCAATTTGATGGCGCTGGCGGACAAAAACGCTCTTTTCATGCACGACCTGCCCGCTCATCGCGGGGACGAAGTGACCGACGAGGTGATCGATGGTCCCCAGTCGGTGGTGTGGGACGAAGCCGAAAACCGCCTGCACGCGCAAAAAGCCATATTGTGCTGGGCCTTCGGGGTCGAAACCAACTAAACTGCTTCGATCTTCTGATCGGGACGGCCTGCAAATGGCGGTCTTCTGCGCTTCCGGTGCTCACGTACTTATGTACGCTCCGCTCCGGTTCTCGAAGACCACCATTTTCGGCTCGTCCCAACCAGAAGCTCATCGCAGTTGCGGTGCCATCAACCGCCGTGTCGTCCCCGCGAAAATGGGGATCTCCGTTTGCTTGAACGGAATGGAGGTTCCCGCTCGCTGGGAAGACACTGTTGTTGTGCGTGATGCGCTAGAACGTTTCGCCTTGAGGGTTTAGCCTCACGAAAGCCAAAAGAATGACGACGGATTCGACTGCAATGACCGAGAACCTGATGACTGCCCTGGGGCTCGACCGGCCGGAAACTGGCGATGATGCCGTCGTGCCGTTCACCCTCGACAAGCTCGACACACGCGGCCGCGCCGTTCGCCTGGGCGATGCGCTCGACACCATCCTCAGCCGCCATAACTATCCGGCCCCCGTGGCGCGCCTGCTCGGCGAAGCCGTGGTGCTGGCCGGGCTGATCGGCTCGTCCCTCAAATTCGAGGGGCGTTTCATCATGCAGACCCAGACCGATGGGCCGGTCAACCTGATCGTGGTCGATTTCGACGCCCCCGACGGGCTGCGCGGCTATGCGCGCTTTGATCACGATGCACTGGTCAAGGCTGCCGAAGAGGGCAAGACCCGCCCCGCCGACCTGCTCGGCAAGGGGCATCTGGCCATGACCATCGACCAGGGGCCGCATACCGAACGCTATCAGGGCATTGTCGCGCTCGAGGGCAACTCGCTCGAGGAAGTGGCCCATACCTATTTCATGCAATCCGAGCAGATCCCCACCATGGTGCGGATCGCGGTGGCCGAATTCCAGCAAAAGGGTGACCACCGCCCCCATTGGCGGGCCGGGGGCGTCCTGATCCAGCACCTGCCCGAGCATGGCCTGTCCAGGATGGCGGACCTTCCCGGCGACGGCAATTTCGACAATCCGGCAACTGCCGATCCCGATTTCGAGGAATCCGACGGCTGGAGCGAGGCCAGGGCGCTTTTGACTACGCTCGAAGATGTCGAACTGGCCGACCCCGACCTGTCGCCCGAGCGGCTGCTGTTCCGGCTGTATCACGAGACCGGCGTGCGGGTGTTTTCGCCCCTGCCCATGGTCGAGCGCTGCACTTGCTCGGCCGACCGCATCGAGGACATGCTGGCGACCAGCTTCACGCCCGAAGACCGCGAGGAAATGGCGGTCGACGGCGAAATCGAAGTGGTCTGCGAATTCTGCTCGACCGCCTATCACTTCAACCCGAACCAGTTCGGGACTAAGCACTGAGCTGGGGAGCCAACATCTGCTCCCCCTCAGGGGCTAATCGCATATGCCGGGCCTCACCTCGCCCCTCAGGGGAGAGGTCGACGGCGAAGCCGGCGGGTGAGGGGTGCGATGCTGCAACGGGAGTGGTGTCCCAGCATCGCACCCCTCACCCTGGCCCTCTCCCCTGAGGGGCGAGGGGACGATGGAGCGCCAGGTTCGGTGTGATCCTTCCGGCTATTGTCCTTCTGAAAGCTGAAGGGCGCGCTCGATGTTCGCTTCCGGCTCGCGCAAGTAAAACGCTTTACTCAAGCAGAAGACATTTATTTCTGGACTGACAATGACTTGGACAGATTTCACGACTTGCACACTCGCTAAATTGTAGTCAGTATTTATGCGGATAGACCGGGCAAAGGGGGCTGTGCCAGGTGGACGCGACCAGCAGGACATGCGCGCGACGAAGACGCTTGGATCATGGGTGGCAGCCCAGATGATCTGAGCATATGTCGCCCGCCCAAAGCCTGATCCAGGCCGTTCTGGCAGAGCATTGTCCCGATGCCGCCGCCGCGCAGCGCGTGCTTGAGGCGGCGCTGGAACGCGAGGTCGATCCGCTGCGCTATTGCGCCGCTAGCCTGGGGATCGGGGAGGCCCTCGTCATGGAACGCGCGGCGCGCTGGGCCGGCTTCGCCTTTTACGACAATGTGCCCAACCATTTGCGCGGCCAGACCACGCCAACCCGGCTCGAGGCCCTGGGTGAAGTCAGAATGTTCCGGGCGATCCTGTTCGATACGGAAATCGCCTTCAGCGCCCCCGATTTCTTTGGCTTGCTGCGGTTGCAGGCCCGCCGGCTCGACAATCCCGATCTGGCCCGGCGGCTCTGTCTCGTGCCCGAAAGCGCGCTGCGCGACTATCTCGTGCGCGCAGCGGCGCCGGCTTTGGTCGATGCCGCCAGGCAAACCCTGGCCCGGCGCTGGCCCTATGCCGCAGCGCAACTGGAACTGACCGTGCCCGCGCGCAATATCTTTGTCGGGCTGACGCTGGCGCTGTTCTGCGTGGTGCTGCTCGCGCCGCATTCCGGTCAGGTCCTGCTCCTGCCGGTCTGGGCGCTGCTGCTGCTTGGTCCCGCTGTTATTCGCATCGCCGCGCTCAGCATACCCAATCCGCCCCGGCCATCCGCCAAGGAACCACCCGATCCGGCCGAATTGCCCATCTATAGCGTGCTGGTGCCGCTGCGCGACGAGGCCCATATGGTGCCCCAATTGTTCCGCGCGCTGGGAGCCTTGCGCTATCCGCCGGAAAAGCTCGACATCAAATTCGTCGTCGAGGATTGCTCGGCAGCAACGCTCGAGGCGGTGCGGCAACAGCTGGGCGATCCGCGCTTTTCGCTGCTGGCCGTGCCCGACGCCTTGCCGCGCACCAAGCCCAAGGCGCTCGATTTTGCCCTGCCACTGTGCCAGGGCGAGTTTGTAGTGGTCTACGATGCCGAGGACACGCCCGAGCCAGACCAGCTCTGGCAGGTGGCACAGCGCTTTGCCGATGCGCCGGATATCGAATGCATCCAGGCCCAGTTGGTAATCGATAATGGCGGGGAGAACTGGCTGGCCGGCATGTTTGCCGCCGAATATGCGGGCCTGTTCACCGTGATGCTTCCGGCTTTGACCAAGTGGGGACTGGTGGCGCCCCTGGGCGGCACCTCCAATCACTTCCGGCTGGCCACCCTGCGCGCGATTGGCGGATGGGACGCGTTCAACGTTACCGAAGATGCCGATCTGGGCGTGCGGCTGGCCCGGCGCGGTCATCGTGTGGACGTGATCGCCCTGGCCACGCTGGAGGAAGCCCCGGTCGCACTGGCTACCTGGATGGGACAGCGCACCCGCTGGATCAAGGGCTGGATGCAGACGCTGATCGTGCATAATCGCCGCCCGCTGCAATTGCTCGCCGATATCGGCTGGCGCCGCATGCTGGCCTTTGAGGTGCTGGTGCTCGGCATGATCCTGGCGCCGCTGCTGCATAGCGCGCTGATCCTGTTGCTGCTGGCGCGGCTGATGGTGGGCGAACCGCTGCTGGACAGCGGTGGGCTGTGGTCCTGGGCGTGCCTGTTGACGCTGGGTATCGGCTCCGGATCGGCGATCATCGTCAATATGGCGGGCCTGGTCCGCCAGCGCCGGTTTGCCCTGCTGGCCAGTCAATTGAGCCTGCCGCTCTATTGGCTGCTCGTGGCCTGGGCAACCATACGGGCGCTCTACGCCCTGGCCAAAAGCCCGTTCGAATGGGCCAAGACTACCCATCGCGGCGTCAATCGCGCGCCGCTGGCCAGCGAAATGCCAGCCGCTGGCGAATAGGCGCCAGGCCTGTGCCGGGCATTGGTCTGCAATGCGCCGCCATTACCAAACAGATCCTGGCACAGCACTAACTTGACGGTTCAAGTCATAATATGTAGCACCCGTACTCGACGATACAAGGGGTGCGCGATGACCAGGATGTTTCATGAGGCTAGGCTTGTCGGCCGCCAGGTGCTCTCGCCGGGCATGCTGCGGCTGACCTTTGGCGGGCCGGGCCTCGCCGATTGGAAAACCACCGGCATTGGCGACGAATATCTGCGCCTGTTCTTTCCTAACGAAAAGACCGGCAAGCTGCATCTGCCCCAGATCAGCGAGGATGGCCGCTGGACCTATCCCGACGGGCAGGACGCCATCCGCTGTTCGACCTACACCATCCGCCGCCAAGATGCAGCCAAGGGCCAGATCGATATCGATTTCGTCATCCACGAAGGCGGGCTCGCCAGCGAGTGGGCGCAGCGCGCCCGAGTGGGCGAGGTGATCACCATCAACAATCCGCGCGGACTCTATGCCCCGCCCGCCGATACGGCCTGGCAATTGCTGGTTTCCGATGCGACCGGCCTGCCGGCGCTGTCGCGGCTATTGGAGCAGACGCCGGCCCATATCGAAACCCGCGCCTTTATCGAAGTGGCGGAGGGCAGCCATGAATTGGACCTGCCGCGCCACCCCAAGGCGACGGTGACCTGGCTGCATGGCAGCGGCAATGGCGTGGCGCCCAGCCGGCTCGAAGACGTGGTGCGCGCCGTGCCCATGCCCAGGGCGCCCGGCTATCTCTGGGTGGCGGGCGAACAAAAGGCTGTCCGCGCCATCCGCAAATATGCCCGCAAGGAACTGGGCCTGCCTGCCGAGCGGTACGAGTTGGTCGCCTATTGGATCCACGAAGGCGAAGACTGGGAAGCCAAATTCGCCGCGCTCGATCCGGCGCTGAAGGCAAGGATCGACGCCGCCTGGCACTCTGGCCGCGACCCGGAGGAAGTGCGCGACGAATATGAGGCGACGTTGGAGAAGCACGGGCTTTAGGGCGAAGTTATAGGTGAGATCGGGGTACCCCCTTAGCCCCAAATCCCGCCGGCCCGCATCACCCCATCGTCAAACCGGAACCCGTCAGGCCGGTCCGCCGCGAGGAGCAGCGGACCATCCAGATCGCACCAATCGGCTTGCCCGGCCAGCAAGGCCACCGGTGCCGTGGCGAGCGATGTGCAGACCATGCAGCCCACCATGATCTTGAGATTTTTGGCCTTGGCCGCCCGCGCTAGGTCCAGCGCCTCGGTCAGCCCGCCGGTCTTGTCGAGCTTGATGTTGACCGCGTCGTAGCGGCCGATGAGGGCGCCCAGGCTCGCCAGCCCATGCGCGCTTTCGTCGGCGCAGATCGGCACCAGATGCTCGACATGAGCCAGTGCCGCATCGTCGCCAGCGGGCAGGGGCTGTTCCACCAGCTCGATCCCCAGATCGCGACAGGCAAGCATATTGGCCGCCAGATCGTCCGGCATCCAGGCCTCATTGGCATCCACGACCAGCCGCGCTTGGGGCACGGCTTCGCGCACCGCCGCCAGCCGCTCCCGGTCACCCGCTCCACCCAGCTTGAGCTTGAGCAGCGGATAGGCGCTCGCCGCCCGCGCCGCTGCGGCCATGGTTTCAGGCGTTCCGAGGCTGATCGTATAGGCGGTGATGATGCTCTCGGGCACGGTCACGCCTGCCAGTTCTGCAACGCTGAGCCCAGCCAGCTTGGCCTCCAGCTCCCAGAACGCACAATCGATGGCATTGCGCGCCGCACCCGGCGGCAGGGCGGTTTGCAGTCCTGTTCGATCCAACCCACCAGCAATGGCCGGCCGCAGCGCTTCAATCGCCGCAATAGTCTGCGTCAGGCTCTCGCCATAGCGGGCATAGGGCACGCATTCGCCCTGGCCGGTCTGACCATCGCGCGTCAGTGCCACCCGCACCACATCGGCCATGGTTTTGGAGCCGCGGGAAATGGTGAATGTGCCCGCAATGGCGAACTGCTCGGCAAAGACGTCCAGTTTTGTCGTCATGGCGGCTCCCCAGTAGACCTCATCCTGAGCTTGTCAAAGGACGAGGTCGTGGCAATATCGGGCACGGCCTCGTGGTTCGACAGGCTCACCATGAGGTCTAGTGGAATTCAACTCGCCTTGCGCAGGCGCGGGTCGAGCGTGTCGCGCAATGCGTCACCTAAGAGATTGAAGCCGAACGACAGGAAGAGGATCGCAAAGCCCGCAAATACCGCCGGCCAAGGCGCCAGCAACAGGAAATTGCGCCCCTCCGACAGCATCAGCCCCAGCGAGGGGATCGGCGGCTGCGAGCCCAGGCCGAGGAATGACAGCGAGGCTTCGACCAGGATTGCCGCTGAGAGCAACAGGCTCGTCTGCACCAGCACGACCGAGGCCAGGTTGGGCAGCAGATGCAGGAAGATGATGCGGAAATCCGACGCACCGATGGCCTTGGCGCCGTTGACATATTCGCTCTCGCAAATGACCAGAGCCGGGCCGCGCAGCAGCCGGGCAAAGATCGGTGCATAGACAATGGCAATGGCAATCGCCGCGCTCCAGGCGCTTGGCCCTAGAATGGCGATGACGGCAATGGCCAGCAGCATGATGGGGAAGGCGAACAGGATATCCATCAGCCGCATCACGATGCGCTCGAACCAGCCGCCATAATAGGCCGCCAGCATGCCCAGCGTGCCGCCGAGCACCAGCGCCAGCACCACGGCGGTGACGCAGGTCAGCAGCGACGCACGATAGCCATAGACAATGCGCGACAGCACATCCCGGCCCAATTGGTCGGTGCCCAGGAAATTGAGCAGGTTTGGACCCTTCATGCGCTGCACGATGACTTGGGCATAAGGGTCCTGCAGGCCCAGCACGGGGGCAAAAATAGCGCCCAGAACCTGCAGCGCCACCAGCGCTACGGCAAAGGAGAGGAGCTTGTTGCGGCGGATGGATTGGATCATTTCGACACGCGGGGATCGATCACCGCATAGAGCAGGTCGACCAGGAAATTGACGATGACGAAGCTGGCGGTGAGCACCAGGATGGAGGCCTGCACCAGCGGATAATTGCGCTCGGAAATCGCCCCCAGCACCAGCCGCCCCAGGCCCGGAATGGCAAACACCTGCTCGATGACAATGGCGCCACCCAGCAGATATCCGGCCGAAACACCGACACTGGTGATGAAGGGGATCAGCGCATTGCGGAGCGCGTGCTTGTAGATGATGCGCCGCCGGTCGGCCCCCTTGGCCTTGGCGGTGCGGATATAATCCTGGCTCAAGGCATCGAGCATGGCCGAGCGCACCAGCCGCGACAGGTTCGCCAGCATGGGCAAAGACAGCGCGATCACCGGCAGTACCATGCGTTGCAGATTGCCCAAAGGGTCCTCGGTAAACGGCACATAGCCCAGCGCCTGCACGCCCGGCAGCAGTTTTGACACGAGAAAGATCGACACGATCCCCAGCCAGAACGAGGGTATGGTCAGCCCCGCGATCGCCCCGATGCGCACCGCAACTTCGGAGGCATTGCCGCGCGCCTGCGCCATGAAAGCGCCCAGCGGAATGGAGAGGCCCGCGCCCACCAGGATCGACAGCAGCGTCAATTCGATGGTCGGCCACATATTGGCGGCGATCTCGTCCAGCACCGGCCGTCCGGTCCAGATCGAGGTGCCGAAATTACCCTGCAATATGCCCCAGATCCATTGCCCATATTGCTGGAACAGGGGCAGGTCGAGCCCCAGCCGGCTGCGCAGGGCGGCGACGCGCTCGGGCGTCACCTCGGTATTGGCGCCCAGCATGATGGTCACGGCATCGCCCGGGATCAGGCGGATCATCAGGAAAACGACGATCGAAATGCCGAACAACACGACACCAAGGTCGATCAGCCGGCCGATCCAGAAGCGCTGCGCCATGTAGATTACCTTGTTAGAACTCGATCTTCCCCCCGCCGTCATCACCGGGCTTGTCCCGGTGATCCATGCGATGGGTGGGTTCCGCTGGATAGCCGGGACAAGCCCGGCAATGACGGCAATCGGAAATCGAGCAAAAGCAAACCGGCGCCGCTAGGGCGCCGGCCCAATCAACTATTCCGCCTTGGTCGTATTGACCAAACTCGTCAGCCGCCCATTCGGGAAGATCTCGAACCCGTCCACGCCGTTGGCGACGGCCGTGTAAAGCGTGCCATAGGCGATATGGGCGGCCGGGCCGTCACAGGCCAGCTTTGCCTGTACCTGATCATAGATCGCCTTGCGGGCGGCCGGATCGGTTTCGGCGCGGCCTTGGTCGAGCCAGGTGTCGATTTCGGGGTCTTCGTATTTGAACACATTGGTCGAACCGCCACCGCGGAAGGTGCGGTAGAAATATTCGTCCGGATCGGGGCTGCCGCCATTGGCGGAGATGAAGGTGTCGAAATCCGAATTCTTCCAGGATTGGACGAAATCGCCGATTTCCTGGGTGAGGAGGCTCACTTCGATGCCGCCAGCGGCGAGCTGCTGCTGCACCACCTGGGCGATGTCGCGCGTATCCTGGCGCGGCAGCACATTCATGCTGACCTGGAGCGGAGTGGTCACGCCGGCCTCGGCCAGCAATGCCTTGGCTCCTTCCACATCCTGCGTGTAGCAGGCAAAAGTCGTGGGATCGACGGCCCAATTGACCAGGGCGGGCGAGAGCGGACCGGCCGGGACGCCCGAGCCGAACAGAGCTGCGTCGATGATTTCCTGCCTATTGAGCAGCATGTTGATCGCGGTGCGCACCTTGGGATTGGTGAAGGGCTCGCGGCTCGTATTCATGCCCAGCAGCGTATAGGCGATGTCGCGGGTTTCCTGCACGGTGACATTGGGCTGGCCCTGCAATTGCAGCGCCGTCGCCGGATCGATGCCGGGCAGCAAGTCATATTCCCCGCTGGTGACGCCCACCTGGCGGGTCGCCGATTCCGGCACGAAATTGAACTTGACGCCTTCCAGCTTGGGCAGGCCATCGAGGTAATAATCCTCGTTCCTGGTGAGCCCGATAAAGCCATTGGGCTGCCATTCGGCAAACTTGAAGGGCCCGGTGCCGATCGGTGTCTGCTGCAGGCCTTCGACATTGGTTTCAACCTCGGCCGGCACGATGGCAATGCCCGACAGCGAGGTCAGGATCGGCGCAAAGGGGGCATCCAGCGTGAACTTGATACTGGTCGGGTCGACCACTTCAATGCCGGTGATCGGGGTTACGCGACTGGCGAGCGGGGAGGCTACGGCCTCCGATTGCACGCGGCGGATCGAGGCGGCGACGTCTTCGGCATCCATGTCCGAACCGTCATGGAATTTGACGCCGCTGCGCAGCTTGAACGTATAGCTCAGCCCGTCCTCGGAAATCTCCCAGCTTTCGGCCAGCCCCGGCACCACGGCCAGATCCTTGTCGATGGCGGTCAGCCCCTCATAGATATTGGACTGCACGATCACCACCGAATTGAACGCGGTGATCAGATGCGGGTCGAGCCCCGCCGGCGATGAATCGATCGCGACATTCAGGGTGGCCGCCGATGCCATCCCCGTCAGCAGCGTGGTGGCCAAAAGCGTGGCCAGGGTCTTTCTCAACGACATTGTTCCCTCCAGGAAGCGATGAGTGACGCGATTGGTACTTAAAATCTAAGTCCAATATAAAACCAGTCTGGACTTTTGTGACGCTATGGTACTAACTCGTCAAGCGCTAGTAAGCGCGAAACGGCGTAAATCCCTGTCTTTCCGGCAGATTTGCATTCGACTTTCGGCGGAGTGGCCATGCCGGCAGAGGCACTGCTGACTATTGAGAATTTGCGGATTTCCGCCAGTGGCCGCCCGGTCATCGAAGGGGTGTCGCTAGAGATCCGGGCCGGTGAAATGCTGGGCCTGGTCGGGGAATCGGGCTGCGGCAAATCGGTGACCGCGCTGTCCATCATGCGGCTTTTGGCCGAGCCACCCATGCGCATCGATGGCGGCTCCATCCGCTATGACGGGCAGGACATTCTGGCGCTGGACGAACATGCGCTGGAAAAGCTGCGCGGCGACCGCATCGCCATGATCTTTCAGGAGCCGATGACCTCGCTCAATCCGGTCTTCACCGTGGGCGACCAGATTTCCGAGGTCGTGCTGCTGCATCGCGATGTCTCGCGGCAGGTGGCCGATGCCCGCGCCGTCGAGCTCCTGACCCGCGTCGGCATTCCCGCGCCCGCTGCCGCGATGACCCGCTATCCCCATCAATTGTCCGGCGGTCAGCGCCAGCGCGTGATGATTGCCATGGCTTTGGCTTGCGACCCCAGCCTTTTGGTAGCCGACGAGCCGACCACGGCGCTCGACGTCACCGTACAGGCGCAAATTCTCGACCTCATCGATGACCTGCGCCGCGAGACCGGCATGGCTGTCCTCTTAATCACCCATGATCTGGGCGTCGTGTCGCAATATTGCGACCGGGTCGCGGTCATGTATGGCGGGCGCGTGGTCGAACAGGCGCCTGCGGACGAACTCTTCGCCCATCCGCGCCACCGCTATACCGAGGCACTGCTGGCCACCATTCCGGCCTCCAACCCGCCCGGCACGCGGCTCCCCGCCATTTCGGGCACCGTCCCGCCGCCCGGCAAACGGCCCAATGGCTGCACCTTCCATCCGCGCTGCCACGCCAATGTCGCGCGCTGCTCGGTGGACATGCCGGACCTTGTGGGCGAGGCTCACTCGATCCGTTGCTGGAACCCGGCCTCATGAGCCTGCTCGAACTCGACAATCTCTCCAAGACCTATCCCGGCGGCGTGCGTGCGGTGTCCGAAGTCTCGCTCAGCATCGAGGCCGGCGAAGTGCTGGGCGTCGTGGGGGAATCCGGCTGCGGTAAGTCCACCCTCGGCCGTACTCTGTTACGGCTGATCGAGCCCAGTGGCGGCTCTATCCATTTTGCAGGGCGCGATCTCACCAAGCTGAGCCGCCACGACATGAAAGCGGTGCGCCGCGACCTGCAGGTGATCTTTCAGGACCCCTTCGGCTCGCTCAATCCCCGTCATACCGTGGGCTATATCATTGCCGAACCGCTGGTGGTGCATCACGTCGGCGACCGCCAGGCGCGGGCCAAGCGCGTCGCTGAATTGCTCAATATTGTCGGCCTGCCCGAAGACGCGGCCAGCCGCTATCCGCACGAATTTTCCGGCGGCCAGCGCCAGCGCATCGCCATTGCCCGCGCTCTGGCGCTTGAGCCAAAACTGCTGGTGGCCGACGAGGCCGTGTCGGCGCTCGATGTCTCGATCCAGAGCCAGATCATCAATCTGATTGCCGAATTGCGCCAGAAGATGAACCTGGCGATCCTGTTCATCAGCCATGACCTGTCCGTCATCCGCCATGTCAGCGATCGCATTGCGGTGATGTATCTGGGCCGCATCGTCGAGATCGGGCCGACCGAAACGATCATGACTGCGCCCAAGCATCCCTATACGCAGGCGCTGCTCTCGGCCGTGCCGCGGCCCGGCGTCGCCCGGGTTGATCGCGTCGTGCTCAAGGGCGAATTGCCGGACCCGGCCAATCCGCCTGCCGGCTGTGCCTTTCACACCCGCTGCCCCAAGGTCATGGATATCTGCCACACCAAGCGGCCCGTGCTGGCCGCGCCGGGCGGAACGCTTGCCGGAGACGTCGCATGCCACCTCTATCCCTGAGTTTCGAGCGCGCCTTCGCCCCGCTTGAGGCCGCTGTGGCCGCCGGCCGCATTCCCGGCGGTGTGCTCGGCATAATCGAGGCCGATGGCACAAAGCATGTCAGCCATATCGGCAAGGCGCAGACATTTCCCACTGAGCGCCCCATGACCGAACACACCTGGTTCGATCTGGCCTCGCTGACCAAAGTGCTGTTCACCACCCCGGCCATTCTGGCGCTGGCCGATGCCGGGACCATCGATCTCGACGCGCCGCTGACGACCATCCTGCCCGATTTGCGGCACTACAAAGCCGACGCCTGGGAACGCCAGGTTACCTTCCGCCAGTGCCTGGGCCACCAGACGCCGTTTCCGGCGGTCGAGCCCATCTATACCTATGGCCGCGATCCGGATCTGCTGCGCACCTTCATCCTGCAACGCGAATGGCGCGCCGGGCCTGCGGTCTATTCCGACATCAATTTCATCCTGCTCGGCTTTGTCCTCGAACGGCTGAACAAGAAGTGGATCCGCGAGCTCGATGCCGGCCCGGGCTTTGCCTGGTCTGCCAATCCGCAAGACGCCGCCGCCACCGAAGACTGCTATTGGCGTCACCGCGTGCTGGTGGGTGAAGTGCATGACGACAATTGTTCGGCTCTTGAGGGCGCGGGGCACGCGGGCCTGTTCGGCACGGTCCATTCCATCCTCGATCACGCCCGTGGCCTGCTCGACGGCACCGGCGCCTCGCATGAGGCCATTGCGCTCATGCGAGAACCCATCCATGGCAACCGCACCCATGGCTGGGAAAAGCCCTATGCCGGCTGGTCCGGTGGTGATCTGTGCAGCCCGCAAACCATCGGCCATACCGGCTTTACCGGCACCGGCCTGTGGATCGACTTTGCTGCCGGCCGCGCCTGGACCCTGCTGACCAACCGCGTCCACCCCACGCGCCATTTCGATAGCGGCATCGTCGCCCTGCGCCGCGCCGTTGGCGACGCCATCAACGGGAACTAGAACATGCAACCCATCTGGGCCATCGGGCTGATGACCGGCACGGTGCTGGACGGCAATATCGACATTGCCCTGCTGCGCACCGACGGCGAGACCATCTCCGAATTCGCCGGTTACACTCTGGCCCCCTACGGCGCGGACCTGCGCGCATTACTGGTCGAAACCCTTGACACCGCCCGCAAATGGAACTTTGCAGCCGAGGACCCCGCGATCTTCGCCAAGGCCGAAAAGGCGCTGACCGAAGCGCAGTCCAATGCCGTGCGGGACTTCGTTACCGCCCAGGGCCTGAGCATGGCCGATATCGGCATTGTCGGCTTTCACGGCCAAAGCGTGTTGCATCGCGCGCCCCAGCCCGGCCGTATCGGCGCCACCCGCCAGCTTGGCGATGGCGCGCTGATGGCGGATATGCTGGGCACCAAGGTCGCCTATGATTTCCGCAGTGCCGATGTGGCCGCCGGCGGGCAGGGGGCGCCGCTCTCGGCCATCTATCACGCGGCGCTTTTGCGCGGCCTCAAGGCCAATGGCGATACGGCGGTGCTTAATCTGGGCGGCGTCGCCAATATCACTTGGTGGGATGGCGAGGACCTGGTCATCGCCTTCGATACCGGCCCCGCCAATGCCCCGATCAACGATTTTGTGGGCGCGCTCGGCCTTGGCGATATGGACCGTGATGGCAAGCTGGCATTGGCCGGCACGGTTGACGAAGCCCGTCTCGCCAAGCTGTTGGAGCATCCCTATCTCCGCGCCGCCTATCCCAAGTCGCTCGATCGTTTCGATTTCACCGCCGACATGGCCAAGGGCGAAACAGCCGAAAACGGCGCGGCTTTGCTCACCGCCTTCACCACTTCGGCTGTCGGCAAGGGGCTGGACCTGCTGCCGCGCCGCCCCAGGCGGATCATTGTCTGCGGTGGCGGTCGGCGCAATCCGGCGATCATGGCTATGCTGCCCGCTCGGGCGGGTGTGGAAGTGATCCCTGCCGAGACCGTCGGCTGGCGCGGCGATGCAATTGAAGCGGAATGCTTCGCGTTTTTGGCCGTGCGGGTCTTACGTGGCTTGCCGATCAGTTTCCCGACGACAACGGGTGTGCCGGCGCCGATGGCGGGTGGGCGGCTCGCAGGGTAAGTTTCAGTAGACCTCATCCTGAGCCTGTCGAAGGACGAGGTCGTGACTGGATGGTGCCACGACCTCGTGGTTCGACAGGCTCACCATGAGGTCTACTCTTACTAAGCTACCACCACCTTTTGCGACGTCCGTGCCCCCACCGCGCAGGCCGCAATGATCAGTGCGCCGCCCAGATAGAGCTCCAACCCCGGCACCTCGGCAAAGAACAGCCAGCCGAATACCGCCGCCCAGATCAGCCCGGTATAATCGAGCACGGCAAACACCGAGACCGGCACCCGCTTGAGCCCGTTGATCAGCAACAGGAAGCCACCGGCTCCTAAAATCCCGATCAACACCGCCTGGCCCGCCACGATCCCGGTGGGAACAACGAAGTTGCTCGCCGCCAGTGGCAGGGTGAACGCCGCCGCCACCAAAGACTGCGCCAGGGTAATCGCCGCCGCGCTTTCGTCGCCCGAATGATGCTTGAGCAGCACCAGCGTCAGGGCGTAGCAGAGCGGCGCCAGGATCGCCGCGCCCCAGGCCAGGATATCGGCCGAGCCGCCCGTCACCGCATCCCCACCGCCGAACACGATTATGGCCGAGCCGATCCCGCCCAGCAGCAGTGCAACCACCGGCTGCAACCGCGCCGGCTCGCGCAAAGCCAGCATGCCCAGCCCCGTGACATAAACCGGGGCGGTCATCGCCAAGGCCGCCGCAATCGCCAGCGGCAAATGGCTCACCGCATAAAAGAACATGAAGGCGGTGACCGAAAATAGCGCTCCGCGCATGATGTGGCGTTTGAGGTTGGCCCGCTTGGGCCAGGCGCCGCGGCTCAACCAGATCCACAGCACCAGCCAGATCGCCGCGCCGGCAAAGCGCACGAATACCACTTCAAATGTCGGCAAATGCGCGCCCAGCGCCTTGGCCAGTGCATCCATGCTGCACAGCACGACAATGCCCGCGGCGCCCAGCCCGATGCCGCTCAGGGGAGTATTCATGCGGGCAATGCTTTCATGAGGAATGAACGGGTGCGACCCTTGGGGAAGTCTTCGAGCGCGCCGAATATGGCATAGCCCGCTTTGCGATAAGTCCGCAACGCCACCGGGTTGAAGGTGTCGATATAGGCGCCGTGACACCCCCGGTTCACCGCCTCGGCTTCGGCCGCTGCCAGCAATTGCCCGGCAATCCCCTTGCCGCGATGGGTGTCATGGATCCACAGCCACTGGATATAGAGCCAGCCCCAGGCGGTGTAGCCGGATAGGCCGGCGGCGATAGTGTCGCCATCGCGCAGGAGCACGGCAAGGGTTCGGCGGTTTGAGGGGCCGACATCGGCCTGGTTGAATGCGGCGAGTTCGTCGCCGATCCGGGCAATTGCTGGGTCAGTGGCGTCATCGGTGATATGAAAATTCACTGGCCCATCCCCTCAACGGTGTCATTCCCGCGCAAGCGGGAACCTCTGTTTACTTCCCTTGCATCGCCAACAGAGGTTCCCGCTTGCGCGGGAATGACACTGTGGGGGCTGATGCAGCGCTGCCCCCCATCCGCTCTTCGGTCCCCCTATTCCAACGCCTTCCGCAAATTCCCCCCGGCTGCCTCGAGCGCCTTGCCGGCCGCCAACGCATCCACGCCCTTTTCCAGCATCACCGTCGCCAGCTTGATACTGCCATCGGCAAGATCCAGCGTCTCCCGTGCGGTGTCATAATCCGCCCCGGTGAGTGCCGCGACCATCTTGGCGGCGCGGTCGACCAGCTTCACATTGGTGGGCTTCATCTCCACCATCAACCCGCGATAGACAAAGCCCAGCTTGATCATCACCCCGGTCGAAATGCAGTTGAGCGCCGCCTTTTGCGCCGTGCCGGCCTTCATGCGGGTCGAACCCGCGAGGAACTCGCTGCCGGTTGCCAGCAGCACGGCAATATCGGCGACCTCGCCCAGCTTGCCGCCGGGATTGTTGAAAATGCCGATGGTCAGCGCCCCCGCCTTGCGCGTATGCACCAGCCCCGCAATGGCATAAGGTGTGCGGCCGCTGGCGGCGAGGCCAATCACCACGTCATTGGGGCCCACCTGCACCTTGTCGAGGTCCGCCTGCGCCAGCTCTTCGCTGTCCTCGGCGCCTTCGGCGGCCAGCGTCAGTGCGGTCGAGCCGCCGGCCATCAGCGAGAGAGCGCGCTCATAGGGCCAGTTGAAGGTGGGGGGCAATTCGGCTGCGTCCTGCGTGGCGATGCGGCCCGACGTGCCCGCGCCCATATAGATCAGCCTTCCGCCCTTGGCCAGGCGCTCGGCGCCCCGGTCGATCGCCTCGGCCAAAGCGGGCGCTGCGGCCTGCACGGCGGCGATGGCGGCAAATTGTCCCTCAAGGATGCCCAGCACCAGCTCGCTGCTGCCCCAATCCTCAATGCCGGCAAAACGCGGGGAGGCGGATTCTGTGGTGCTCATGGAATAACCTTTTTGTCGGAACGCCGTTCGGCTGTGCATAGTCCGGCGGTTTTTGCTTTACACATTTCACCGGCTGGTGAATGATATTGGTATTGAATTGGCTTTCAAGTGGTCTTGTGGGGACCGGGTGAGGATATATGGCACGGTTGTCGCTGCGCGGCATCAAAAAGCGCTTCAAGGCAACCGAGGTCTTGCATGGCATCGATCTCGATATTGGCGACCGCGAATTCGTCGTCTTTGTCGGCCCCTCCGGCTGCGGCAAGTCCACTCTGTTGCGGCTGATCGCCGGGCTCGATCCGATCAGCGATGGCGAATTCACCCTCAATGAAAAGCGCATGAACGATGTGCCGCCGTCCAAGCGCGGCATTGCCATGGTGTTCCAGTCCTACGCACTTTATCCGCATATGGACGTCTATGAGAACATGGCCTTCGGCGCCCGCCTGATGGGGCTCGATAAGCCCGAGGTCGAGGCTCGCATAGCCGAGGCCGCCCGCATGCTGCGCCTCAACGAGCTCTTGCAGCGCAAACCGCGCGAACTCTCGGGCGGCCAGCGCCAGCGTGTCGCCATCGGCCGGGCGCTGGTGCGCAAGCCCGAGGTCTTCCTGCTCGACGAGCCACTGAGCAATCTCGACGCCGCCCTGCGGTCCGAAGTGCGGCTCGAAATCGCCAAGCTGCATCGCGATATCGGCGGCACCACCATTTACGTCACCCATGACCAGGTCGAAGCCATGACCCTGGCCGACAAGATCGTGGTGATGAATCTGGGCCGGATCGAACAGGTCGGCAGCCCGCGAGAACTGTTCGAAACTCCCGCCAATACGTTTGTGGCCACCTTTATCGGCTCGCCCAAAATGGCGCTGATCGATGTCACCGCGCAGGGTGGCAAGGTCGGCATTGCTGATGGCGGCGCGGTGTCGATGGCCGCGCCCGCGGGCGAAACCGCCTTCAAGCTCGGCGTGCGGCCCGACGCACTCAAACTGATGCGCGGGTCCGGCGAGGGCTTTGCCGCCAGCGTGGTCTATGCCGAATATCTGGGCGACAACGCCTATGTCTATGCGCGCCTCGCCGATGGCACGCTGGTCAGCATACGCACCGAGCCCAACGATCTCTACGTGCCCGACGAGGCGGTGACCATCTCGGTCGATCCGGCTCAGGTGCACTTCTTTTCCGCCGCGGATGGACGGCGGCTGACTTAAAGCAAGGTGCGAAAAGGTGGAAACCGGCTTTTCGCGAAACAACCTTGCGACAGTAAAAGTGGATCGGGCGATTTGACTTTTAAATCGGCCGATCTTGGGAACGACGTTTTTCGACATTCAAGGAGGGAACTATGAACAAGACTGCAATCCGCATCGGCGCCGGCCTGGGAGCATTGCTGATCGCACTGCCCGCCATGGCCCAGGACCTGACATTCTGGAGCTGGCGCCAGGAAGACCGCGCCCAATATGAGCAGTTCATCGATACGTTCGAGGCTGCCAATCCGGGCATTACCGTCACCTTCGAAACCTTCGAAGCGGCCAATTACAACACCATCCTGTCCACCGCCCTGGCTGGTGGCACCGGCCCGGACCTGATGATGGTGCGCGCCTATGGCGGCATGGAAAACGTCGCCTCGGCCGGCTATCTCGAGCCGCTGTCGAGCGAAACCATCCCGGCCCTGGCCGATTTCGCCCCAACGGCTCTGGCCGCCGAAACCATGCGCTCCGACCAGACGCTGTATGCGGTGCCTTTCGCCAGCCAGACCCAGCTGGTCATCTACAACAAGGGCATTTTCGACGCCAATGGCATTGCCGAACCCCAGACCTGGGACGAGCTGCTTGCCGCTTCGCAAAAGCTCAAGGACGCAGGGCTAATGCCCTTTGCCAATGGCACCGCGACTGCCTGGCAGAACGAAACCATCGTCTTCGATCTGACCGCGTCCATCATGGGCAAGGGCTTCTACGACGATCTGATCGCCGGCAAGGCCGACTTCACCGACGCCCGCTTCGTCGAGGCGCTGACCGCGCTCAAGGACATCACCCAGTATTTCCCCGATGGCTTTATCGGGCTGGACTACCCCTCGGCTCAGCAGCTGTTCAGCTCGGGCATGGCGGCAATGTTCGCCGGCGGCTCCTATGAGCTGGCAACCTTCGCCACCCAGAATCCCGATCTCGAACTGGGCGTCTTTGCCGCCCCGGGCAAGACAGCCGAGGACGAAAAGCTGGTCGGCCTCTATTACGATGGCGGCTACGCAGCCAATGCCAACGGCGCCAACAAGGAAGCCGCGCTGAAGTTTCTCAACTTCGTCGCCAGCCAGGAATTCGGCCAGGCCTTCGCCAATAGCCTCAACAATATCTCGACCATTCCGGGCGTCACCTTCGACAACCCGCTGCTGGCCGAAGTCGCCGAGTTGAACAAGTCCTCCATCCCCTATCTGATGCTGGTCCACTTCCGCTATGGCGAGCCCTCCGGCTCGGTGCTGCTGCAGGCCGAAGTGCAAAAGCTGCTGGCTGACCAAACCAGCCCGGAAGCCGCGGGCAAGGCCATCACCGACGGCCTGGCCGCCTGGTACGAGCCATTCAAGAAGTAAGTCTTTGGGGGCGCTATCCCTCCCACCCACCGGCTTCACCCTCCCCTTGATGGGGAGGGGTAGGGAGGGGTGGAGGAAAGCCCCGATATTCGGCCCGAGGGATTGCGAGTCTCCACCAATACTGAGTGCCTGGAGCCCGCAGACCCCCTCCCTAGCCC
>NZ_JNNO01000046.1 GCF_000735585.1 Devosia sp. LC5 | reverse complement strand
CGCCCCTATCCTGTTCTGTCCCCCCATGGCCAGAAACCCGCTCCTGCTCGTTCCCAATCTCATCACCATCGCGCGCATTCTCGCGATCATCCCCATTGTAGCCCTGGTGATGGAAGGCAGCACCGCGCTGCGCATCGTTGCGCTGATCCTCTACATCCTCGCCGCTGCCAGCGACTGGCTCGATGGCTACCTGGCCCGCGCCTGGGATCAATATTCCCCCCTTGGCCGCATGCTCGACCCGATAGCCGACAAGCTCCTCGTCGGCATCCTCATCGCCGCACTGGCCTGGGATGGCAGCCTCTCCGCCCTCGACATGATCCCCGCCACCGCCATCCTGTTCCGCGAGTTTTTCATCCCCGGCCTGCGCGAATTCCTCGGCAATGCCGCAGTGGTCCTGCCGGTCAGCAAGCTCGCCAAGTGGAAAACCACCGTGCAATTGGTGGCCCTCGCCATCGTCTTGGCCGAACCCATACTGCCCGGCCTGGGCCTGGTCAGTGACATCGCGCTCTGGGCCGCCGGCATCCTGACCCTATGGACCGGCTGGCAATATCTCCGCGCCAGCTGGCCGCATCTGTCGGGCGACGCCAAATGAAAATCCTCTACTTCGCCTGGTTGCGTGAACGCCTCAACAAGGGCGAGGAAGACGTCACCCTGCCCCCCGAAGTCACCACCATTGCAGGCCTGCTCGATTGGCTGGCGGGCCGCGACGAAGCCGCCGCTCTTGCGCTCGAAAAACGCAGCCTCATCAAGGCCGCCATCAACGCCAAACTGGTGCAGCACGACACCTCCCTCGTCGGCGCCCACACCGTCGCCCTCTTCCCCCCCATGACCGGCGGCTGACATGGATATCCGCGTCACCCAGGACCCCTTCGATCCCGGCGCCGAATCCAACGCCTTTATCGCCCGCGGTGCTGCCGCCGGCGCCGCCGTGACCTTTACCGGCCTCGTCCGCTCCCTGCCCGACGATCCCATTCTGACCCTGACGCTAGACTGCTATCCCGAGCTAGCCATCAACCAACTGACCGGCCTGGCTGCCACCGCCGCCGCGCGCTTCCACCTGGCCGACGTCACCATCATCCACCGCTATGGCCCGATGCAGCCCGGCGAGCCGATCGTGCAGGTCATGACCCTCTCCGCCCACCGCCAGCCCGCCTTCGACGCCGCCCAGCTGATCATGGACCACCTCAAAACCGACGCCCCCTTCTGGAAGAAGGAGCAAACGGCGCAGGGTGAGCACTGGGTCGAAGCCAAATCCGCTGATGATAAAGCTAAGGCGCGATGGGAGTAGTTTTGGCCTGCGGTGCTGTTGTGCGCCTCAATGCTATCCCACCCACGGCTCTCCCTCGGGCTCGACCCGAGGGCCACTCGCCGCTTGTGCCGGGCTGGGGGAGACCCTCGGGTCAAGCCCGAGGGAGAACCGTGGTGGCTTGACCATCAAGCCCCAACCACCAAGCGTCCCCACACCCCGCAAAAACAAAAGGCCGGGCTTCCACCCGGCCTCCTGAACTCACAATGGCAAAAATTACTCCGCCGCCGCCCGCTTGGGCTGCACCTCGGCCGAATACGCATCAATCAGCGTCCGGCAAGCCTCGCCCGGCGTGAACTTGAATTCGCCGATCTCGCTGACCGGGGTCACTTCCGCGGCCGTGCCGGTGAGGAAGCACTCGTCGAACTGGCTCAGTTCCTCCGGCATGATATGCCGCTCGGTCACGGTGAAACCGTTGCGCTTGGCCAGGTCGATCAGCGTCTGCCGCGTGATGCCGTTGAGGAAGCAATCGGGCGTCGGCGTGGTGATATCCTTGCCCTTGATGAAGAACACATTGGCGCCCGTGGCCTCGGCCACATAGCCGCGATAGTCCAGCATCAGCGCATCGGCATAGCCATTGGCCATGGCCGCGTCCTTGGAGAGCGTGCAGATCATATAAAGACCGGCCGCCTTGGCCGAGGACGGAATGGTCTCCGGCGACGGGCGCTTCCACTTGCTCCATTCGAGCCGAATACCCTTGAGCTTTTCCTCGACCGAGAAATAGCTCGGCCACACCCAGGCAGCGATTGCCAGATGCACCGTATTATTGCGGGCCGGAACGCTCAGCTCTTCCGAGCCGCGCCAGGCGACCGGACGAATATAAGCATCAACCAGGCCGTTCTTTTCCAGAACCTGCCGCTTGGCCTCTTCGATCTGCTCGACCGACCAGGGAATGGTGAAATCCAGCGTCTTGCCCGAACGGATCAGCCGCTCGGTATGCTCACGCGATTTGAAGATTTCCCCGCCATAGGCGCGCTCGCCCTCAAACACCGAGCTGGCATAATGCAGCCCATGCGTCAGCACGTGAATCTTTGCGTCCTTCCAGGGTTTGAACTCGCCGTCAAACCAGATCCAGCCTTCACGCTGGTCCATTGGCACGCCTGCCATGATCCTCTCCCGCATCCATTGATTGCGCGTCCGGCCACAACGGCCCGGCGCTTTTGGCGTCGATCATGCCCCAGGCCCAAGCCCTTGGCAAACCACAAAGGCTTTGGGATAAGACTGATTGGCGTCCTGATGGAAATACAATGGCAGCAGACCAAAAAAATGTCAACATAGCTGACATAAATTTCACCGAGATCGATCGCGACGCGCTCCCGCTCGATATTATGGGGCTGTTTTTCTTTGCCTACCGGGATTTTACCGGCGATGCCGATGCCCTGCTCGAGCGCCAGGGCTTTGGCCGCGCCCACCACCGGGTGCTGTATTTCGTCAATCTGCGCCCCGGCATGCCGGTGGCCGATCTGCTCGACATCCTCAAGATCACCAAGCAGAGCCTGGCCCGCGTACTGCGCCAATTGATCGATAACGGCTATATCGAGCAAAAAACCGGCCATTCCGACCGCCGCCAGCGCCTGCTCTTCGCCACCGACAAAGGCCGCCAGCTCTTTTCCACCCTCTCGGCCTCCCAGGCCAGCCGCATCGACGCCTCCATCGCCGCCCTCCCCCCCGAAGCCGCCCGCATCGTCCGGCGGTTCCTGGTCGGCATGGTCGAGCCGGGTGATCGGACTGTGCTGGATCGGCTGAATTTGACGGGCGGATTGTAAGCTAGCCCTAACTCCCAAAGACCTCATGGTGAGCCTGTCGAACCACGAGGTCGAGCGAGTGGAGGAGCGAGTGCCACGACCTCGTCCTTCGACAAGCTCAGGATGAGGTCTACTGAGAGTGCCGAGAAGTTGCCCCACCCACGGAGCCACCCCTCGCCCCTTGAGGGAGAGGGACCGATCATTCTTCGTCCAGAAGAATGATCGGGGTGAGGGGTTCTGCGCCCTCCCATGCCAGAAACGCAGAAAGAGACCCCTCATCCCAACCGAAATTCGCCTTCGCGAATTCGGTATCCCTTCGGGCACCTTCTCCCTCAAGGGGAGAAGGAAGAGCAGAGCGCTCAACCCCGCCCCAATTCCTCACTCCGCTTCCTTGCCGCCGCAACAGCCCGCGTCATCAGCGGCACCAGCCCGTCATCGGCCATCAACACCGCCAAAGCCTCAGCCGTCGTCCCCTTGGGCGAAGTCACATTCTGCCGCAACACCGCTGCCGGCGCCGGATCGGCCTCCATCAGCGCCGCGGCGCCAATCACCGTCTGCCGCGCCAATTGCATGGCCATGGCCGCCGGCAACCCTTGCTGTTCCCCAGCCGCCGCCAGCGCCTCGACCATGTTGAACACATAGGCCGGACCCGATCCGGAAACCGCCGTCAGCGCATCGATATCGCCTTCATCGGCCAGCCACACCACCTGCCCCGATGCCGCCAGCAGCGCATCCGCGTTCGCCTTGTCGGCTGCCGTCACATCGGCGGCAGCCACCGCCCCGGTAATGCCCTTGCCGATCTGCGCCGGCGTATTGGGCATGGTGCGCACGACCCGGCCCGTCCCCAGCCCGCGCGCCAGCCGCGCACTATCAATGCCCGCCGCAATCGACAGGACAAGCGTCTGCGGCCCAACCACCGGCTGCAGCTGCTCCATCACCCCATCGATGATCTGCGGCTTGACCGCCAGCACCAGCACATTGGGCAAGAGCCCACTGGCCTCGGCATAAATCTGCAACTCGTAATCCCCGGCAAATGCCTTGGCATCTTCGCTCGGAGAAGGATCAACCAATATCAGATTGCTCTCCGGCAATCCGGCACTGAGCCAGCCCTTGGCCATGGCCAGGCCCATCTTGCCGGCACCAACCAGCATGACCGGGCCGATATCGCGCAAGGACACGCTCATGCCTCGCCAACCGTTTCAAACATCACATGGGTCAGTGCATCGGCAGCCGTCTTGCCCGCCCACACCACAAACTGGAACGCCTGGTAATAGAGATCGCAGCTATCGGTGGCCGAGCGCAGCAGCGCCTCGCATTGCTGCGGCGACACTTCAGCGCCTCCGGTCAGCAGGTGCGAATTGCGGAACAGCACCACGCCTTCCTTGTTCCAGATGTCGAAGTGCCCGATCCACAATTGCTCATTGATCAGCGAAATGAGTTGCTTGATCTCGTTGCGCCGCCCCTCGGGCACCTTGAGGTCGAACGCACAGGCGATGTGCAGCGACTCCAGGTCTTCCATCCAGTTGAACGAGACATGGTAGTCGCTCCAGCCGCCCCGCACCGAGATGGAAATCTCGTCCGCGTCCTGGCGTTCGAAGCTCCAGTCGTTGATCGAAGCGATATGCTCGATAATGTCCACCGGGTGGACGACGCGATCCGGCTCGACTTGAAGGAGTGACATTGACGATTCTCGTCCTGGCAACGCGTGTGTTCGAGGCATGCGACCCGCGATGGGGCCGACACAATTTCGGGTACTCAAGGAACTGGCCGCACGCACTAGGCTTACGAATCGTCCTGATGATTTGACCCTACACCGCCCCACTGATTCAGGGGACGCGCGGCAGCAGGAGGACGGCAATCTCTTGTGGATGATCGGCCCGCCAACGTTAACAGTCCGTTAACAAAATCCCGCTTTTGCGCGGGAAAAGCGGCCCAAAACGGGGCAGTTTTAATTGGCACCGCAAAGCTCGGAGCAGACCTCATGGTGAGCCTGTCGAACCACGAGGTCGTGCCACCGATCAGCTATCACGCCACGACCTCGTCCTTCGACAAGCTCAGGATGAGGTCTACTGAACGCTAAAATCAGGCCTTGGCAGCCTTGCCGCCCTTGAGCGCCGCCAGTTCCTTGCGCAGCGCATCGATCTCTTCGCCCTGCACCTGAACCAACTCACGCAGCGCGTCGAAATCCTCGCGCTTGACCAGGTCCATATCGGCCACGAAGCGCTGGGCCTGCGACTTTACAGCGGTCTCCACTTCCCGCCGCACGCCATCGGCCACGCCGGCCGCTTCATTCATCACCCGGCCCAAACCGTCGAAAAGTTTGCTGTTCTGGGTCATCGCACACCTATATTGTTGGTCGCCACAGCGGGCACTCTTAGTTGATATCTAGGCCCTTGATCCCGACTTGACCAGAGCGGGCGAAGCGGCAATGGTCCGCCCGATTGCCGCAGGAGCCCCGCTTGCCCTTTCCAAACATCGATCCCATCGCCTTCGCCATCGGCCCGCTCGCAGTGCGCTGGTATGCGCTGGCCTACCTGTTCGGAACCCTCTTGGGTGCGGCCTATGGCTATCTTCTGCTGGCCAATACGCGGCTCTGGCACAAGGGCGAGCCGCCGTTCAAGGCCCAGGATATCTGGGATTTTGCCTTCTGGACCATGCTGGCCATCGTGCTGGGCGGACGCATCGGCTATGTGCTGTTTTACAATCTGCCCTATTATCTCGCCAACCCCATCCAGGTCTTCAATACACTCGATGGCGGCATGTCCTTCCATGGCGGCATGCTCGGGCTGATGCTGGCGGCCATCGCCTTCACCCGCTCCAAAGGCGGCAATTGGCTGAGTTCGCTCGATCTGATCGGCTCGGTCGCCACTATCGGCCTGCTACTCGGCCGCATCGCCAATTTCGTTAATTCCGAACTCTATGGCGCGCCGACCAATCTGCCCTGGGGCGTGATTTTCCCCACCGATCCGCTCGGCGTGCCGCGCCATCCCAGCCAGCTTTATGAAGCTGCGCTCGAAGGCATCGTGCTGTTCCTCGTCATCCGCGTCGCCACCCATGTCTTTTATGCCCTGCGCCGCCCGGGCCTGGTCGCCGGCATATTCGGCATCGGCTATGCCCTCTCCCGCATCGCGGTGGAATTCGTGCGCCTGCCCGATATCCAGCTCGGCTACCTTTATGGCGGCTGGCTCACCATGGGCCAGGTGCTCAGCCTGCCGATCCTCGTGGCCGGGATCGGGCTGGTGATCTACGCGATGACGCGCAAGCAAAGCGGCCTGCGATGATGACAGAAAACCCAACCCTGCCCGAACTCATCGACATGCAGATCCGCTCCACGGGTCCCATGTCGGTCGCCACCTATATGGGCCTCTGCCTCACCCATCCGCGGCAGGGCTATTACAAGGGCGCCGATCCGCTCGGGGCCAAGGGCGATTTCGTCACCGCGCCCGAAATCAGCCAGATGTTCGGCGAGTTGGTCGGCTTTTTCTTCGCCAATATCTTCCAGCAAATGGGCTCGCCCAAGGCCTTCACCCTGCTCGAACTCGGTCCCGGCCGCGGCACGCTGATGGCCGATATGCTGCGCGTCGCCTGCCGCGTCGAGGGCTTTCGCGATGCGCTCGACCTGCGCCTCTTTGAAACCAATCCATCCCTCATTGCCGAACAGCATGCCCGCCTCGAACCCTATGATCCCAAGTGGATCGACGGTTTCGACAAGGTCGGTGATGGCCCCCTGCTGGTGGTCGCCAACGAATTCTTCGATGCCCTGCCCATCCGCCAATTCGTACGCGGCGCCGAGGGCTGGCACGAACGCATGGTCGGCCTGGTCGATGGCCAGCGCGCCTTTGGCCTGTCGCCCACGCCCATCCCCCAATCGGCCATGCCCGATGCCATAGCCGACGCCGAACCCAATGCGGTCTTCGAAGTCGGCCTCGCCGCCGGCGAAGTTACCGCCCGCCTCGCCCGCACCATCTCCGCCCAGGGCGGCGTACTGCTGGCGATCGACTATGGCTATGGCAGCACCCAAACCGGGGAAACCCTGCAAGGCGTGCGCCGCCACGCCTATGACGATGTCCTCGCCTCCCCCGGCGATACCGACCTGTCCGCCCATGTCGATTTCGAAGCCATCGGCAATATCGCGCGCAAGGCGGGCCTCGCCGTCCATCCGCTACTGGGCCAGGGCCAGTTCCTCACCCGCCTGGGCATTAGTGACCGCGCCAAGGCCCTGAGCGCCGCCAATCCGGGCTCGGCCGCCGATATCGCCAGCGCCAAGGCCCGCCTTATCGCCCCCGAGCAGATGGGCGACTTGTTCAAAGCCTTCTGCGCCGCCAGCCCCGGCCTCATGCCACCCGGATTTACCCAATGAACGTGCCTCATGAGCAGAGCGCTGGCCTGATCGCCATCCCCGCCGTGCGCCACGCCTTTTTCGGCCGCCAGGGCGGGCTCTCCACGGGCATCTTTGCCGGCCTCAATGTCTCCGACACCGGCGGCGACGATCCGGCAATTGTGGCCGATAACCGCAAGATGGTCGCGGCGACACTCGGCTTTGAGCCTCATCAACTGGCCCTGCTCAAGCAGGTTCATTCCAGTGCCGTCGTCACACTGACCGGCCCGCATACCGGCCCGCGCGTCGAAGCCGACGCCATGGTCACCGCCCGCCCCGGCGTAGCGCTGGGCATCCTGACCGCCGATTGCACCCCAATCCTCTTCGCCGATCCGGAAGCCGGCATTGTCGGGGCCGCCCATGCCGGCTGGCGCGGCGCCATTGACGGCATTATCGGCAACACCATCGCGGCCATGATGGCGCTGGGCGCCAATCCCGCCCGCATCCTCGCCGCCATCGGCCCCACCGTCTCGGCCCCCAATTACGAAGTCGGCCCCCAATTCATGGCCGATTTCCTCGCCCTCCATCCCGGCGGCATGGACTATTTCACCACGCCCCCCGGCGGCCGCGAACACTTCAACCTGCCCGCTTTCGTGGCCGACCAGATCGCCTCGTCCGGCGTCAGCAAAATCGATCGCGTCGGCCTCTGCACCTATGGCAATCCCGAGCGCTATTTCTCCCACCGCTATGCCACCCATCAGGGCACCACGACCGGCCGGCAGATCGCCGTCATCGCCCTGACGTGAATCTTATTTAGCTATCATCCATTTGTTCCGTTGCGAGTCTGGTTGGGACTCGCTAAAGCTGCCCGCGAAACTGGAAACGCCCGCTTTACGGGCGCTGTTGAGACAGGATCGCACCCATGAAGCTGGTGACCGGCAACTCCAATCGCGCCCTCGCTCAAGCCGTTGCCAGCTATCTCGAACTTCCCCTCACCGATTGCACGGTCAAGCGCTTCTCCGACAACGAGATCTATGTCGAAGTGCATGAGAATGTGCGCGGCGAGGATGTGTTCATCCTGCAATCGACCAGTTTCCCGGCCAATGACAATCTGATGGAACTGCTGATCCTCACCGATGCGCTGCGCCGCTCCTCGGCGCGCCGCATCACCGCCGTCCTGCCCTATTTCGGCTATGCGCGGCAGGATCGCAAATCGGCCTCCCGCACCCCCATCTCGGCCAAGCTCGTCGCCAACCTCATCACCGAGGCCGGCGTCAATCGCGTCATCACGCTCGATCTGCATGCCGCCCAGATCCAGGGCTTTTTCGATATTCCCACCGACAATCTCTATGGCGCGCCGGTTATGGTCCGCGACATCCAGGAGAATTATGGCTCGGGCAACGTCATGATTGTCTCGCCCGACGTTGGCGGGGTGGCCCGCGCTCGCGCCATCGCCCAGCGCATCGGGGCAGATCTGGCCATCGTCGACAAGCGCCGCCCCCGCGCCGGCGTGTCCGAAGTCATGAACATCATCGGCGACGTTTCCGGCCAGGCCTGTATCCTGATCGACGATATCGTCGACTCGGGCGGCACGCTGGTCAACGCCGCCGAAGCCCTGCTCAAGGCCGGCGCCAAGGAAGTGTCCGCCTATATTACCCATGGCGTGCTCTCCAACAGCGCCGCCGAACGCATCGCCACCTCCAAGCTCAAGGAATTGGTGATCACCGACTCGATCGAAGAGACGGACCTGACCAAGAAAGCCGCCAATATCCGCCGCCTCACCATCGCGCCCCTGATCGGGGAGGCCATCGCCCGCACCGCCAGCGAGCAATCGGTGTCGAGCCTGCTGGACTGATTTCTGCCCATCGCCATTCGAGCGCAGCTCTCATGGCCTTCTCACCTAAATTTCTGCCACTGGCAGAAATTTACCTTCGGCCGGCTGGAAGTGTCGAAATCTCCCACCCTCGCGCGACATAGCCATGACGGGCTATGGTGCCCGCTGGAAGGAGACGCGCGATGAAATATCTGCTGATGCTCTATGCCGACGAGAAAGCCGGCGCCGCCATTCCGCCCGAGCAGATGGCCGGCTTCATGGGCAAGCTGCATGCCTATCAGGAAACCCTCGAAAAGGCCGGTGCCTTCGTCGCCACCGCCGGTCTTTCCCCGACCCTCGACGCCAAGACCATCAAGCTCGATGCCGGCGAACTCAAGGTGCATGACGGCCCTTATGCCGACACCCGTGAGCAATTCGGCGGCTACTACATCATCGAGGCGCCCGATATAAATCGCGCCGTGGAACTGGCGGCCCAATGCCCCGCCGCCACCTGGGGATCGATCGAAATCCGCCCGTTTCACGCCAATCGATAGATTTTTTTAGCCAAGAGTCGAAACCCGTCTTTCCCCTTCGACATAGTTGCATCGGGGCGCCGCTCCGATCCAACCACGGAGACGAAAATGAAGTTCATGCTGCTGATCCACGGCAACGAGCAGGCCATGATGGCCGCGACACCCGTCAATCCCACCGGGATGAACCCGGAATATGCCGCCTATAACGAAGCGCTGATCAAGGCCGGCGCCATGCTGGCGGGCGACCGCTTGCGTCCCACCACGACTGCCGCCAGTGTTCGCATCCGTAACGGCAAGACCGAAGTGCTCGACGGCCCCTATGCCGAGACCAAGGAACAGCTTGGCGGCTATTACCTGATCGAAGCCGCCGACATGGACGCCGCCATGGATTGGGCAGGCCGCTGCCCCGCCGCCCAATGGGGCACAGTTGAAGTCCGCCCCGTCTGGCCGACCCAGGGATAAGACCAATCGACATTCAGCTCAGGCTGAGCCGAAAATGGTAGTTTGCGAGAAACCGGACCGGAGCGTACGTTTTTGTACGTGAGGACCGGAAGCGCAGAAAACTGCCATTTGCGGGCCAGCATTAGCTGAATGTCAGCCGGTCGAAAGGAAAAAACCATGCGCTACATGCTCCTCATCCATCACGACGACGAAGCCCTCGCCAAGGCACCACCCTCGCTCTGGGGCGAATATGCCGCTTTCCGCGAAGCCCTGCTCAAGGCCGGCGCCGGCACGCCGGGCGAACGTCTGGGCTCCAGCAAGGACGGCAAGAGCGTCACGCGCCGCTCCGGCACCCCGGAAATCCTCGACGGCCCCTATGCCGACACCAAGGAACAGTTTGCCGGCTATGTGATGCTCGACGTGCCCGATCTCGACGCCGCCATCGCCTGGGCCGCCCGCTGCCCCAGTGCGCAATATGGCACGGTCGAAGTGCGGCCCATTTGGCCGACCCGCGAACCGTGAGTGAAATAGGCAACGAGGCGCGCCGTGCCGCCGAGCGCGTGGCGCGCGACAGCTATGGCCGCCTCGTCGCCTTTCTCGCCGCCCGCACCCGCGATGTCGCGGGCGCCGAGGATGCGCTGGCAGAAGCCTTTGCCAGCGCCCTCAAATCCTGGCCGGACGACGGCGTGCCGGACAATCCCGACGCCTGGCTGCTGACCGTGGCCCGCCGCCGCCAGACCGATGCCGCCCGCCGCCGCTACACACGGACCGCCGGGGAGGTTCATATCCAGCTCATGGCCGAAGAACTCGAAGACGCCGCCGCCCATCCCGACGCCATTCCCGACCGGCGCCTCGCGCTGATGTTCGCCTGTGCCCATCCCGCCATCGAGCGTGGCATGCGCGCGCCGATGATCCTGCAAACCATTCTGGGCCTCACCGCCATCGACATCGCCGCCGCCTTCCTCATTCCGCCCGCTACAATGGGCCAGCGCCTGGTGCGCGCCAAAACCCGCATCAAGGACGCCGGCATCCCCTTTTCCATCCCCGAGCGCGAAGACCTGCCCGACCGGCTCGATGCCGTGCTTGAAGCCATCTATGCCGCCTATGCCAAGGGCTGGACCGAAATCGGCGATGCCGCTGCTGACCGCCTGGCCGACGAAGCCATCTGGCTCGGACGGCTGGTTGTGTCGCTGCTACCCGACGAACCCGAGGCCAAGGGCATGCTCGCTTTGATGCTCTACGCCGAAGCCCGCCGCCCGGCCCGGCGCGATGCCGATGGCCTCTATGTACCGCTCGAACAACAGGACATCGCCCTGTGGGATGAGCCGCAGGTCATGGCCGCCGAAGCCCTGCTCCGCGCCGCCAATCGAGCCGGCCCCACCGGCCGTTATCAAATCGAAGCGGCGATCCAATCCGCCCACATCGCCCGCCGCGTCACCGGCCAAGCCAATTGGCCCACCATTGTCACGCTCTACGATGTGTTGCTGCAGCTGACCAACTCGCCCGTCGTCATCCTCAACCGCGCCGCCGCCCTTGGGGAACGCGACGGCCCCGAAGCGGCCCTCACCAGCCTCGACACCATCGCCGATGACAAACGCATGGCCGATTACCAGCCCTATTGGGCCGCCCGCGGCCACTTCGCCGCCCGCGCCGGCCGCAAGGATGAAGCCCACGAGGCCTTCACCCTGGCCATCGGCCTCTCCAGCGACGAAGCCGTGCGCCAATACCTGAGCGGCCAGCGCACGGCACTTAACGACGGCTAACCGCACCAGTCCCTTGCCCCTGCTGCCCCTTTGAGCTATAGCCCGCCCCATGAAGCGCTCGTCACCCCTGGAGGACGGGCGCGTATGTCGTTGTAGTGGCGGCATGCACCAACCAGAATGGATATTTCCATGGCTGAGACTAGAGTGCTCAAGGCACAGGCGCGTGAGGGAGTGGGCAAGGGGGCCGCTCGTGAGCTGCGTCGTCAGGGACTCGTTCCCGCTGTTATCTACGGTGACAAAAAGCCCCCCGTCACCATCTCCATCGCCTACAAGGATGCGATGAAGTCCATCTATGCTGGTGGCTTCCTCAGCCACGTCCTCGAGCTGGACGTCGATGGCACCAAGCATTCGGTGATCCCGCGCGATTACCAGCTTGATCCGGTCAAGGACTTTGCCCTGCATGTGGATTTCCTGCGCGTCGGCAAGGGCTCCAAGCTCAATGTCCAGGTGCATGTCAACTTCATCAATGAAGAAGCCAGCCCGGGCCTGAAGCGCGGTGGTACGCTCAATATCGTGCACCACACGCTCGACCTGACCGTCGATGCATCCAATATCCCTGAAGAAGTCACCGTCGATCTGACGGGTCTGGATATCGGCGATACCATCCACATCTCCAACGTCAAGCTGCCGGCCGGTGCCACCGACCACAGCCACGAAGAAGACGTGACGATCGCCACCATCGTTGCACCGTCGGCGCTCAAGTCGTCTGAAGGCGGCGAGACCGATGCCGCTGAAGGCGAGGGCGAAGCAAAGGCCGAGTAATCGTCTTTTGTCTTTGCGCTAGACTATTGGGGCGGCCTTCGGGTCGCCTCATCCATTTTCGGAGCTTTCGATGAAGCTGCTCGTGGGCCTGGGCAATCCGGGCAACCAATATTCCGGCAACCGGCACAATATTGGCTTCATGGCCATTGATGCCGTGGCGCGCGAGCATAATGCCGGTCCCTGGAAGACCAAGCACTCCGCGCTGCTGTCCGAAGCCAGTATCGATGGCGAAAAGGTCATGCTGCTCAAGCCGCAGACCTTCATGAACCGCTCGGGCGATAGCGTTCAGCAGGCCGCCCAGTTCTATAAGATCGCGCCCGCTGACATCATCGTGCTCTATGACGAACTCGATCTCGCCGCGGGCAAGGTGCGGGTCAAGGTCGGGGGCGGCAACGGCGGGCACAATGGCCTGCGCTCCATCGATCCCCAGATCGGGCTCGACTACAAGCGCATCCGCCTCGGCATCGGCCATCCCGGCAAGGAATTCGTCACCCACCATGTGCTGGGCGATTTCGCCAAGGCCGACCAGGCCTGGCTCGATCCCCTGCTCGACGGCATCGGCAAGCATATCGGGCTCGTGCTCAAGGGCGACGACAACGGCTTCATGAACAAGCTGGCGCTGGCCAATGCTGCCGAACCAGCCCTGGCCAAGGCAACCCCCAAGGGCCAGAGCCATATTCGCCAGGCGCGCCCGGCCAAACCACAGGCCGCCCTCCCCGAAACCGGCCCCATGGCCGCCATGCTCAAAAAACTGTTCAAGGGCGAATAAAGCCTGGTCCACTCCCGCGTCACAACTGCGCGACCTTTCGGCCACACCGCCGCTAAAGTTATCAAGCGGTAATGATTTTTTGGCCTATTTAGGTGCATGGTGAACGAAATCCTGCCGGGGTCCGATTTGCTTAAGACTAGTCTTGCCAGCCTCGCCGCCATAGCGGCGCTGTCATCTGTTTCGGCGGCGGCACTCGCTTGCGAGGATTTGCGCATGGTCCCGGGCGGCATCGTGACCCAGGTCACCGATGGCGACACCGTCGTGCTCGACAATGGCCTGGTCGTGCGCATGATCGGCACGCAGGCCCCCAAACTCCCGCTGGGCCGCGATGGTTTTGAGACCTGGCCGCTGGCGCCGGAGGCCAAAACCGCGCTCGAAGCCATTGCCCTCAACAAGCCCGTGCGCCTCGGCTATGGCGGTGAAGAGATCGATCGTTATGACCGGGCGCTCGCTCATGTCTTCGTCGATGGTGCGGATGGCGAGATCTGGGCGCAGCAACACATGGTCGCGCAAGGCCTGGCCCGCGTCTATTCCTTCCCCGATAACCGCAAATGCCTCGATCTGCTGTTCGCGGCCGAAGGGCGTGCGCGTTTGGCCGGGCTTGGCATCTGGGCCGATCCCTATTACAGCACTCGTGCGGCGGATCGGCCGGCCGATCTTCTGGATCGGCAGGGCCATTACGAACTTGTCGAGGGACGTGTCCTGCTTGCCGATCAATCCGGCGGGCGGGTCTATTTGAACTTTGGCCGGTTCTGGAAAGAAGATTTCACCGCAGTGATCGAAGCGTCTGCGCTCAGGCTATTTGCCGCGGACGGCATCGATCCATCGGCCCTAGAAGGGGCGCTGGTTCGTATCAGAGGCTGGGTGGACGATCGGGATGGCCCACGCATCGAGATTACTCATCCCGAACAGATCGAGGTTCTGGCAGCACGATGACGGGCACCAAGCACATCATCAACAAGGGTTTGCGCAATGGCTTGCTGGCGGTATCGCTGCTGGCCCTGTCGGCCTGCACCAGCTTTACCGGCTCCCAGATCGCGGTCAGCCAGACCGGTGACATGCCGGCGCCCACTGTGGTTCCCGAGGGCACCGATCCCGAAGACGTGGTCATCGGCCGCCGCGAGCATCCGCGCATCATCGCCGCCTATGGCGGGGTCTATTCCGATCGCGCCGCCGAAATCATGGTGGCCCGCATTGTCGGCCGCCTGCTGGCCGCTGCCGACCAGCCCAATGCCCAGTTCCAGGTGACGATTCTGGACACCTCCGAAGTCAACGCCTTCGCCCTGCCCGGCGGCTATATCTATGTGACGCGCGGCATCCTGGCGCTCGCTTCCGATACCAGCGAATTGGCCGCCGTGCTGGCGCACGAAATCGCCCACGTCACCCTGCGCCATGCCCGCGCCCGCACCGACCGCACCCGCACCACCGCCATCGTCGATCGCGTCATCACCGGCGTTTTGGGCGGGGACACTTCGACCGACGCCACCGCCAACCGCACGCGCCAATCCATGGCCGCTTTCGGCCAGCAGCAGGAACTCGAAGCCGACCACGAAGGCATCAAGTTCGCGGGCAAGGCGGGCTACGATCCACAGGCCGCCGCGCGTTTCCTGGGCGTCATGAGCCGCTTTGCTACCTTCTCGGCTGGCCAGAACGGCAATAATGCCGGGTTCTTGTCCTCTCACCCATCGACGCCCGCCCGCATCCAGAAAGCGCTGGACACCGCCCGCACCATGTTCGGCCAGGCCCAGGTCGGGGAAACCGACCGTGCCGGTTACCTCGATTCTATCAGCGGCCTGACTTTTGGCGACAGCCCCGCCCAGGGCTCGATCGTCGGCCGCAAATTCATCCATTCGGCCAGCAAGTTCACCTTCACCGTGCCCGATGGCTATACGCTGCAGAATTCGCAAAGCGCCGTCGTGGGCGTGGCGGGCGATGGCGAAGCCGTGCGTTTCGACAGCGCCGATGTGCAAGCCAATATCGGTCTTGCCGACTACCTCAAATCGGGCTGGATCGCCGGCCTCAAGACCGACAGCGTCACCTCGAGGACCCTCAACGGCATCGAGATGGCCTCGGGCGTTGCCCAGACCGACCAATGGTTCTTCCGCGTTTCGGTCATGCGGCTCGATGGCCAGGTCTATCGCTTCATCTTTGCTGCCAAGGCCGATAGCGCCCGCTTCTCGGCCGGTGCCGAGGCAACGCTCACCAGCTTCCGCCGCGCTGAAAGCAGCGATCTCAATGCCATCCGCAAGGTAGCCATCCGCGTCGTCACCGCCAGGTCCGGCGACACCGCCGATAGCCTGGCGCGCCAGATGGCCGGCCTCAGCCGCGGCGCGGAACTGTTCTACATCATCAACGATCTATACCCCGGCGATCCCATCCAGCCGGGACAGAAATACAAGGTCGTCGTGCTGCAATAGGGGGCTGGGCCACGGCCTCAAAGTCGCCACCCACGGTGTCCCGATTGGCTCTCAAGGAATGCTGTCGGCGGCCTCGCCGATAATCGTCGCCGCGCTGCCCGCGCCGACGCCGAACAAGGCCGTGATACTCTCGCCCAACAGGGCAAAGGACACCATCAGTGCGACGGCGATGAGCCCCGCGAGCAGGCCATATTCAATTGCCGTGGCGCCGGTTTCGTCCCGGAGAAAATGCAACAACGCCTTCGTCATGCCGGCCCCCGGGCATCTGGCTACAACAGATCGCAGAGCGCCGCGATCAGTGGTTCGTCCGCCGGCGGCATCGGGTAGTCGCGCAGGGCCTGGGGGCGCACCCATTTGAGGGCGGAATGTTCCCTGGCCTGCGGCTGTCCCTGCCATTTCCGGCAGACGTAAAGTGGCATTAACAGGTGAAAAGTCTCGTAAGAATGACTGGCGAAAGATATCGGTGCCAGGCACGCCGTCTTGGTCGACACGCCCAGCTCTTCCTCCAGTTCGCGGATCAGCGCCGCCTCCGGGCTCTCCCCCGGCTCCACCTTGCCGCCGGGAAATTCCCACAGGCCCGCCAGGGACTTACCCTCGGGCCGCTGCGCAATCAGCACACGGCGATCAGCATCCACCAAAGCACAGGCGACGACGAGAAGGATGTGGCCGCTCATGCCGCGCTCGGGATGCGATAAATGTAATCATATTGGTATGTATAACCCAGCGACCCATAGAGCGCCTTGGCGGCCGGATTGTCCGCCTGCACATTGAGCGCCGCGACCGTCGCCCCGGCCTCTTTCGCCCAGGCCAGCCCAGTGCGCATCATGGCAGCCGCCAGCCCTTGCCGCCGCCGCGTCGTATCCGTAATCACATTGCCCGTGACGACAACGCCCTCGCCCACGGCCATCAGGCCGGTGGCGACCGCCTGACCATCGCGATAGACCACCACGCCCGCCGCCGGCACGGCCATGACCGCCAGCAGTGCCCGCAGGCGCGCCACATTCTCATCGCTATAGCCCCGCAGCCCCTGCTGCGCCGCAAGAAATTCCGGATCAAGCAGCTCAAACAGCCGCCCCTCGGGGTCAGGCTCATGCTCGCCCAGCGGCATGGCATAGAGATGGCTGTGATCGACCGTCGCCCAGCCTCTGGCGTCCAGGGCCGCATTGAGCGCCTCACTCGCTAACGGCGTCGTGCGAACAACCACCGGCAATCCACGTGCCGCAAACCACGCCTGCGCCGCATCCAGCCGCGCCTCGGCATTGGCGCCATCGCTCACATCGAAGCACTGCAGCGAATTGGCCCGTTTGGTGTAGCCGCCAGCGGCACGGCGCACCCAGGCGCCATCCCAATCGACTTCGATCCCCGGCCAGGCCGCAAGCCCGGCCCGCTCGAAGGTGGCAATATCGGGCAAGGTCATATCAGCTCCGATAATCGCCATTGATGGTGATATAGCCATGTGTCAGATCGCAGGTATAGACGCTCGCCTTGCCCTCACCCAGCCCCAGGCTGACGGTCAGTTCCAGGTCCTCGCCCTTCATATAGGCGCTGGTCGCCGCCTCGTCATAGACCGCGGCACGCTCGCCATCCTTGGCCACCAGCAGATCGCCAAAGCGAATGGCCAGCTTGTCGCGATCGGCCGGCTCGCCGGCCTTGCCCACGGCCATCACCACGCGCCCCCAATTGGCGTCCTCGCCGGCAATGGCGGTCTTGACCAATGGCGAGTCGGCAATCGACTTGGCAATGCGGAACGCGCTTTGGTCGGAGGTCGCCCCCTCGACATGGATGGAAACCTGCTTGGTCGCCCCCTCCCCGTCACGCACCACCTGGATGGCGAGGTCGAACAGCACATCGGCCAGCGCCGCGCCAAAGGTCTCGGCGCGCGGATCATCGAGGCTGGCAATCGCCTCGACCCCGGCCTTGCCGGTGGCAAAGGCCAGCAGCGTATCGGAGGTGGAGGTGTCACTATCCACCGTGATGGCATTGAAACTGGTCTGCACATGCCGCGCCAGCAGCGCCTGCAGCACCGGCGCCGCAATCGGCATATCGGTGACCACGAAGCTCAGCATGGTCGCCATGTCAGGCGCGATCATGCCGCTGCCCTTGGCAATGCCGTTGATCTTGACCTCGACCCCGTCGATCTCGAAAATCGCGCCTGACAGTTTGGGGAACGTATCGGTCGTCATGATCGCCTTGGCCGGCTCCATCCACGGCCCGGCGTTCACCCGCGCCGCCATATCGTCCAGCACACCGGCAAATTTGGACGCATCGAGCGGCTCCCCGATCACCCCGGTAGAGGCCAGGAAAACCTCGGACGGCGCGCAACCCAGCGCCTTGGCGGCATAATCCGCCGTCAGCTCGACGCTCTGTTTTCCCCTGGTGCCGGTAAAGGCATTGGCATTGCCCGAATTGACCACCAGGCCCCGCGCCACCCCGCCGGGCAGATTGGCCTTGCACCAATCCACCGCCGCCGACGAGCATTTCGAGCGCGTCAGCACGCCCGCCGCCGTCGTGCCCTCATCAAACGCCATCAGCAGCACATCGGTGCGGTTCTTGTACTTGATCCCGGCTTCCGCCGTCGCGAAACGCACCCCGGCAATCGCGGGCAGGTCCGGATAGGATTTGGGAGCGAGCGGGGAAACGGGATGGGCCATCTGGGCTGTCCTCTTGGGGGCAAAAGCTGCCTCCGGGTTTGCCCCAAACGGGAGACGTCCGCAAGACAGGTTGCGGACGTTTGCGCGCACCATGCCCAACAGCTAGGCGATGGGCGCGAACTGAATGCCGCAATTCTTGACGCGGTTGACCTGCTCGATGGCCTGCATTTCGCCCTTGAACCGCGCCACCTCGGCTGCCGCTGCGCCATCGCCTTTCATGAAGAAGGCCGCGGGCCAGAACAATATGATGGCTACGCCTGTCATGGCCGCATCCTGGCTGCGATTCTTGGATTGCTGCCCAAAGGCCGCGGCCGCCCGGGCAGAGACACTTTCGGCTTCCGCCCGCAATTGATTACAGCTCAGGTTTTGGTAGAGCCCGGTCGAAACATAGGACGGTGCAATGTCCTTCGGCGGCGTGGCGCAGCCGGCAAGCATCGCCGCGGTGACCGCGATAGGTAGAACGAATTTCATGTAATTACCCCCAGAGAGTACTGGAGGTAGCAGAGCGTGTTCGCTGATGGCAGTCGGACTAATACCAAGGGAGCGGAACGAACTTTGGCGATCAAACGCTCCGCTCAATCCGGCAAGCCAACCTTGAAAAACCCAAGCCCTACTGGTATTTCGGTCTTGCTGGCCCCGTAGCTCAGCAGGATAGAGCACAGGATTCCTAATCCTGGGGTCGTGGGTTCGAATCCCGCCGGGGTCACCAATTTCAGTCTGCCGCCGCCGCGCCGGCCCTCTCGGTAAACACCAGCCCGAGATAATGTTCGCCTGAGCGTACGACGTGGTCGCGCATGGCGCGTTCAGCGTCTTCCACTTGGCCCGCCGCGATCGTTTCGGCGATCAGCCTGTGTTCGGCCAGCGCGCGGGCACGTTCGTCCGGGTCAGAATGAATGATGCGGCGTGTGCCTTCGTCATAAAAGCGCTGCCGCTCGATCAGCCGCGCGAGATAGACGCATTGCGAGGCGATGTGGATCTGCTCGTGGAACACTTCGTTGAGCTCGATCAACCGCCCGGCGTCCCCCGCGGCACTGGCCTCGGTCATGGCTGCGATCGTCGCGTGCAACCCGGCGCCGGCCGCCTTGTCGATCCGCCGCGCCGCCAGATGGGCAATCATCGATTCGAGCGCCGCCCGCGCCAGGATCATTTCCTCCGCCCAGGTCCGGCTATAGAGCACCACGATGCCGCGCCGCGGCAGCGTCGAGATCAGCCCTTCGGTCTCCAATTGCCGCAGCGCTTCCTTGAGCGGGGTGGTGCTGACGCCCAGCTCTTCGGCCAATTGCCGCTCATTGAGCTTTTCCTGCGGCGCAAACCGCCCGGACAGGATGGCCATGCGCAGCGCCTTGTGCACATGATCGCGTAGCGTCAGGCTGAGCTTCGGATCAAGCCGTTCCAGCCGCGCCGCACCGTGATCCTGCATGACATTTTCTCCGCACCGAACCTGGGTATAGCAAGTTTCCGCTTGCGTGGCAGGCCCCTATGCCGCCGGCGCCCAGCCTCTATATTTGGGATGGCCCGCATTCAGCGGCAGCGCAATATCGGTCCCGGTTTCCGAGGAATGATAAATCGCCGTCACCAGCTCGAGCGCCTGCCTTGCATCGGCTGTCGTCACCGGCAGCGGCGCACCGCTGGTGATCGCCTGATGAAACAGCCGCAATTGGGTGGTGTGGCGCGAAGGCACGAATTGCCAATCGGCCAGCACGGCCTCGATCCGCGCGCCAATCTCGGGCGTCTTGGGAATGATCTGCCAATCCGCCTCGCCCGGCCGATAGGGCGCATGATCGCTTTCAAGGGTCAGGTTCTCGAAGGCCAAGCGAATGCGGGTCATCTGATCCGCCGAGCCCAAAGTCGCCGTCAGCGATACCAGCGCACCATTCTGCATGCGCAGCGAGGCCGATAGGCAATCCTCCACCTCGATGTCGTTGACGCGGGTATCGACCCGGCCAAACACCCGATCCACCGGCCCCATCAGATAGGTCATCATGTCATGCGGGTGGATGGCATGGGCCATCAGCACCCCGCCCAGTTCGGTCTTCCACTTGCCGCGCCACGGCACGGCATAATAGTCCGGCCCGCGCCGCCAGAAGGTTTCCACCGTCCCGGCATAGGCCTTGCCCGCCAGCCCCGCATCGATCACCGCCTTGGCCTTGGCCACCCCATTGCCATAGCGATATTGAAACACCGGCATCAACCGGCCCACCGAGCGCGCCTCCGCCGCCATGATCACATCGATCTCGGCCAGCGAGCCCACGAGCGGCTTTTCGCACACTACATGCTTGCCCGCTGCCAGCGCCGCTAGGGTCTGTTCCAGGTGCAACCCTGGCGGCGTGCAGATATCGATGACATCGATCCCCGGCATAGCCAGCAACGCTTCAAACGAGGTCGTGCGCCCCGCAATGCCGAACTCGTCACCAACCGCCGCCAGCCGTTCTTCGTTGAGATCGCACAGCGCGACCACCTCGAACAATTCGGCATTGGGCACATAGCCTTCCACCAGATGGGTGCGGCCCGCCCCACATCCCACGATCCCGACCTTGAGCTTGGCTATCATATCAAATTCCAATTGCCTGGTGTGCCCAGCCTCTGGCCGGGCACGCCTGAAGGCTTCTAGCCGCGAGCGACCGCCTGCGCCATGCCGGCAACGCCCTGTTCACTCGATTTGGCTTCGAACGCCACCTCTTCGGCCACGCTCATCGGCACTATCGCAATTGAAATCTGATATATCACTTGTGGGAAGCAGATCAAGATTAAAGCGCGAATAGAGCCGCGCACGCAGGCGTCCTCGCCGCGAACCATCAATATCGGAATTTCAGAAGAAGAACCGCGTCGCACCAAATGCGGCAACCGGTCGTGGCCCACTGCACACTCGCAAGCCTTGGAAAGAGGCGCGGCGGACCTCAGCCCGCCGCACCGTCGCAATTATTGCCCGGCGGCCTGGGCCGAGTACATGTAGCTGTCATAGGTATATTCGGCGACGCGGAACCACTCGAAGCTCTCGTCGCGGAATTTCTTCCAGCTCGGATAGATCGCCGCCCATTGCGGGTTGTTGGCGCTGTATTCCTCGTACAGCTCGAACGTCGCCTTGTAGGCCGCATCAAGCACATCGCGCGGCAGCGGCCGCAATTGCACGCCCTTGCCCACCAGCGAGCGGATCGCGGCGGTGTTCTTGACGTCGTACAGCGCCTGCATGTTGATATTGGCCGCCTTGCAGGCGGTGTCGAGCGCCACCTTGTAGGTTTCGGGCAGCGCTTCGTACTGCGCCTTGTTGATGTAGAAGTGGATGGTCAGCCCGCCTTCCCAATAGGCCGGGTAATAATAGTATGGCGCGATCTGGTAGAAGCCCAGGCGTTCGTCGTCATAGGGCCCGACCCATTCTGCCGCGTCGATCGTGCCGCGCTCCAACGCCGGGTAGATGTCTCCGCCCGGCAATTGCTGCGGCACCACGCCCAGGCGCGACATGACTTCGCCGGCCACGCCCGCGATACGCATCTTGATGCCGGAAAGATCGGCCAGGCTATTGATTTCCTTGCGGAACCAGCCGCCCATCTGCGCCCCGGTCGCGCCGCCCGGAATGCCGACAACGCCATATTCCTCAAGGAAGGTATTGTAGAGTTCATTCCCGCCGCCATGATAGAGCCAGGCATTCTGCTGGCGGGCATTGAGGCCGAACGGAATGGTCGAACCAATGGCGAAGGTCGGGTTCTTGCCGGTGAAGTAATAGCCGCAGGTATGGGCGATTTCGACCGTATTGGCCTGCACCGCATCGATGGCCTGCGGGCCAGGCACCAGTTCGCCCGCCTGAAACACCTGAATCTGGAACTTGCCATCGGTGATCTTGGAAAGGGCCTCGGCCATCACCACGGCGCCGCCATAGATGGTGTCCAGATTGTTCGGGAAGCCCGAGGTCAGGCGCCAGCGCAGCGTCGGCAGCTCCTGGGCGATCGCGGGCGTGGCCAGCACGGTGCCGGCGGCAGCGGCGACGCCGACAGCGGCGCCCTTGCCCAGAAAATTACGTCGATTGAGATCAGCAGTCACGTTCAGTCCTCCTCGGGTGTTTTAGGCATCAGGGAGCCGGAGCCGCCGGAGCGGGCTCGGCGCCAAAACTGGGTGCGGCCGGGGCCGCCTCTGGCACAGGCGCGCCAAAGCTGGGGGCAGCCGGAGCGCCAAAGCTGGGCGCTGGGGCACCAAAGCTGGGCGCAGCCGGACCACCAAACGGCGCCGCGGGCGTACCGAACGGGTTTTCCCCACCGGCGCCGGGCATCGGCACATTGAGTTGGATGCTGGCCGGATCGACCACCGCAGCGCTCGATTTGTAGTGGGTCACCAGCTGCGGGAAGAACATCACCAGCAGCACCATGACAAGTTGAATGCCCAGGAACGGAAGCGCGCCCATATAGATCTGCCCCGATGTCACCGGCTGGATGGTCGCGCCGGTCACCCTGTCCTTATAGGCGCGCGATGGCGCTACCGATCTCAGGTAAAACAGCGAGAAACCAAAGGGCGGATGCATGAACGAGGTCTGCATATTGATCGCCAGCATCACGCCGAACCAGATCAGGTCGATCCCCAGCGCTTCGGCCACCGGCGCCAGCAGCGGAATGATGATGAAGGCCAGCTCGAAATAATCGAGAAAGAAGGCGAGGAAAAAGACCAGCAGATTGGCGATGATCAGGAAGCCGATCACCCCGCCAGGGATCGAGGTCATCAGATGCTCGACCCAGACATGACCGTTGACTCCGTAGAAGGTCAGCGAGAACACCCGTGCGCCGAGCAGGATGAAGATCACGAAGGATGACAGCTTGGCCGTCGCATAAAGCGCCGACTTGACCATGGGCAGGTTGAGCTTGCGGTTGAGCGCGGCCAGTGCCAGCGCTCCCACCGCGCCCATCGCGCCGCCCTCGGTGGGCGTGGCAAAGCCGATGAAGATCGTGCCGAGCACGAGGAAAATCAGCACGAGCGGCGGCACCAGCGAGGTAACCACCCGGCCCAGCAGCTTCCAGCCGCGCAGCGTGCGCGCTTCCGGCGGCAGCGCCGGCACACTCTTGGGATAGATCATCGACATGACGATGATATAAGCCGAATACGCCCCCACCAGCAGCAGGCCGGGCACCAGCGCGCCCTTGTACATATCGCCCACCGAGCGGCCGAGCTGATCAGCCAGGATGATCAGCACCAGGCTTGGGGGAATGATCTGCGCCAGCGTGCCCGAGGCTGCGATCGTGCCGGCCGCGACTTTGCGGTCATAGCCATAGCGCATCATGATCGGCAGCGAGATCAGGCCCATCGAGATCACCGATGCCGCCACGACGCCCGTGGTTGCGGCGAGGATCGCGCCCACAAAGATCACCGCGAAGGCCAGCCCCCCGCGCACCGGCCCGAACAATTGCCCGATCGTATCGAGCAGGTCCTCGGCCATGCCGCTTCGTTCGAGGATCAATCCCATGAAGGTGAAGAACGGAATGGCCAGCAATGTCTCGTTGGACATCTGCCCGAAAATGCGATCGGGAATGGCGCCGAACAGATTGATCGGCAACAGCCCCATTTCGATGCCGACAAAACCGAAGGCAAAGCCGACAAAGGCCAGCGCGAACGCCACCGGATAGCCGAGCAACAGCACGACGATCAGCGACAGGAACATGATGGGCGCGAGATTTTCCGCGAAGAAGGCAAACATGATGAAATTCCCGGCTTAAAGAGCTGCAGCTTCAGCGTCGGCAAGCGACACCGGATCGGGAATTTGCCCGCGCAGGACGCCGATGCGCTTGATCAGTTCGGACACCCCCTGCAGGAACAGCAAGCCAAATCCGGCCGGGATCATCGCCCAGACCGGCCACAGCACGAGCCCGCCGGTATTGTTGGAGACTTCACCACTGGCGAATTTGGCCGCCACGATGGGCCAGGACAGGTAGATGGTGATCAGGCAGAACGGGAACAGGAAGAAAATCGTCCCCAGGATCTCGATCCACAACTGTGCCTTGCGCGGCAATTGCCCATAGACCAGGTCGACCTTGACGTGCTCGCTATTGAGCAGGGTATAGCCCGCCGCGATCAGGAACACGGCGGAGAACAGATACCACTGTGCCTCCAGCCAGGCATTGGAGCTGAGATTGAACAGCTTGCGCGTGGTCGCATTGATCGCGCTGATCAGCACAGCCGCCAGCAGCAGCCACGACACCGCTTTCCCGATAATAGTATTGATCGCGTCGATTGCGCGCGACAGCGCCAACAGACCAGCCATGAAGTCCTCCCGAGGGTTCCGCACGTTGGCGGACGGCTATTTGGGAGCCAGTGCTAGAACGCGCCACCCGGCCGGACAATATAGCCATATGGCCCAAATGCGGCCGCATACCCAATACTGGGTATGGGCCTGCCGCGTCTAGACCAGACCGTTCTCGATGGCATATCGCGTCAGTCCCGCGGTCGAGCTGACACCGAGCTTTTTCTTGATCTTCTTGCGGTGCGTTTCCACCGTTGCCGCCGAAATCGACAGCGCCTCGGCCACCTGCTTGTTGCTCTGCCCCCCAGCAATCAGCAGCAGTACCGAATATTCCCGCGCGGTCAGCGGCTGTACCGCCTCCCCACCACTGCGGCGTTCCAGCAGCACATCCGCGACGCCCGAAGAGAAGTACGTGCCCCCGGCCGCCACCATCTCGATCGCCTCCACGATTTCTTCGGTCGATACGTCCTTGAGTACATAGCCCGAGGCGCCATGCATCACCGAGGTCGAGATATATTCCCGGCTGTCATGCATGGAGAGCATCAATACCCGGGTTTCCGGCACCTGCTCGCGGAACAGCTCCAGCGCCTCAATGCCGTTGACATGGGGCATGTTGATATCCATCAGCGCCACTTGCGGCCGCATCGTCCGGGCGATTTCCAGCCCCGCCAGCGCCAGCCCGGCCACACCCACCACATGGATACGCTCGAAGGTTTCAAGGATCGCCTTGAGCCCGTCCAGCACCAGCGGGTGGTTGTCGACCAGCAGTACCTTGATCGGTTTTTCGCTCATGCCACTTCGCTCAAGGGGGCTTGCGGCAGGCTGGCCGATTTGGGCAGGCTCGCCTGCAGCCGCGTGCCGGCGGGCGAGGTTTGGATCAGCAATAGCCCGCCGAAATGGGCCATCCGCTCCTGCATGTTGCGCAGGCCCAGCCCGCCCATGCCGCTCTGTCCGGCAAAGCCCTTGCCGTCATCCTCGATAATCATCTGCACCCGCCCCTTGGGGCTGACCAGCGTGATCGAAACACTGCTGGCGCCGGCATGCCGCTCCACATTATTGAGCGCTTCCTGCGCCACCCGATAAAGCGCCGTGCTAGCCTCGGGCTTGGGCCGCACCTTGAACCCGCTATATTCCAACTGCGTCGCAATCCCGGTCCGCTCGGAAAAATTGTGGCACAGCGCTTCGAGCGCCGAACTCAGCCCCAGATCGTCCAGCACGCGCGGGCGCAGATCATGCGACAGGCGCCGCACTTCCTTGATGGCCCCGTTCAGCGCCTCGGCGCCCCGCTCGATGGCGCCGATGGCGTCGGCGCTGTCATTGCTGGCCTTGCGCCGCGCCAGGTCGATCGCATAGCGCACCCCGATCAGGTTCTGCGAAATCCCGTCATGCAGTTCGCGCGCCAGCCGCGAGCGCTCCTCTTCCTGCGTATCCACGATCCGCTGCGTCAATTGCTTGAGCTTGCTGTCCGCCATGCGCCGCTCGCGCGCATTGAGCAGCATGCAGGTGGCAAAAACGATCAGCACTGCCGGCACGGCAATCAATGCGACGATGAAAAACGTCTGCCCGATACTGGCCCGCAATTCGGCCTTGGCCGCCGCGGTCTGGGCGAAGACATCATCAAGATAAACCCCCGTCCCCAGCATCCAGCGCCATTTATCCAGCCCCACCGCAAATGACAGCTTGTCGGCCACCGCCCCAGCCGAAGGCTTCTCCCATTTATACTGGTGCAGCCCGCCGCCTTCCTTGGCCCGCTGGATCAGGTTGGCGATCACATGATCCCCGTCCGGGTCCACCAGACCGAGCCAGTTCTGCCCCGGGCGATAAGTCTGGCGCGGATGCACGACATTGTTGCCGTCATAATCGTAGACGAAGAAATAGCCGTCCTGCCCATAATCGAGCGCGGTGAGAATGGCACGAACCTGCTCCTTGGCCACCTCATCGTCCGGCCCCGCCGCCTGGTAGATATCGTCGATCGCCGAGATCGCCAGATTGGTGAGATTGAGCAGTTCGGTCTGCTTGGCTTCCAGCAGATTGCTTTCGAACGTATCGATACTGGTCTGGGCCAGCCGCGTGGACTGCCAGGTGATCAAAACCGTAATCGCGGATATCGCCACGATGAGCGGAATGATCGCCAGCGCCAGGATCTGATATCGCAGGTTCACCGTACTTTTCCCTTCGGCCTAACTCAGCCTCGTGGTTGTGCGTCCAAATGCGGCTTGCCGCAAGCGGTGGATACGGGCAGCGCCGGAACGCCGCCCGCCAGAGCCGCTAGAACTTGCCCTTATAGCTGATCGAGAAGGTCCGGCCGGGACCCTTGACGTAGTAATAGTCATCATAACCATAGGCCGGCACCGAATAGGCCTGCTGCACCACCGGCACATAATCGGCATTGAGCAGGTTCTCGACGCCCAACGTCAGTGTGCCATTGCCCACCTTGAAGTCGGCCGCGGCATCGAGCACGAAATAGGGCTCGATGGTCTGCAGCCCCAGGAACTCGCTGCTATCGGGGTCGCGGTAACCCGAAAACAGCCCCATCAGGCGATAGGTCGACCAGTCATTAGCCTCATACTCGGCATAGGCCGTGATCTTGGCCGGCGCGATGCGGTCCGACGGCAGATCGGCATCATATTCGCCGTCGCCATCGGTGTCGTAACGCCCTTCCATAAGGGTAACCGTGCCGCCCAGCGTCAACCCATTGTCAAAGGCATATTCACCCGCCACTTCAATGCCGTAGACCGCTTCGGGTGCCAGGATCAGATCGAGCGAGGACGAATAGCTCACCCCATTGTCGGAGGTGCTGTAAAAACCCGTCGTCGTAACGTTCCAATTGTCGCCATGGAAGCGCAGGCCGGCCTCGTAGCTATTGGTCTTCTGCCCGTTGGCGGCCAGCGAAGCGATGTTTGCCACATTGTTGTCGGTGGCGTAGCGCACCAGATTGCCCAACTGATAGCCCTGCGAGAAGCCGGCAAAAAGCGTCGCAAATTCGTTCAGGTCATGGGAGGCGCTGACATTGAACAGCGGTTCGGCCACATCGACCGTGCCACCGGCCACAGTAAAGCCATTGGCATTGACGAAAGTGGGTATCTCCAGCTCCATCGCCTCATAACGCACGCCGCCGGTCACCTTGGTCGTATCGTTCAAGTCGATTTCGAGCTGAGCGAAAGGTGCAATGCCATTCAGCGTGGCGCCGGGCGTGCCCGAAGGCCCGTCAATATCGTTGACCACAGTCTTGTCGTGCAGATAGTCGACGCCCCACGCCACATTCATGTCCGGCCCCAGCATGGGCAGCGGCGTATCAAAGGTGAGCCGCGCGCCATATTTGTCTGAGGCCGTCTCATATTGCGGATATTGGAAGCCAAGGAATTCGGTGCGGGTAAAGGTCGTGGTGTTCTGGTTGTAGAACACCTGCAAATCCATGCTGCCGCCCAGCACTTCCTCGTTGGAATATTTGCCGCTGATGGTCAGGTTATCGACCCCGGGCGTGCGCGTATTCAGGTTGCCCAGCGACGGGATGGCACTGGTACTGTCCTCGACGCTGCCACCGCTGACCGGGCCTGCCCAGACACTCTTCTGGGCATTGTCATAACGGTTGATCATCAATTCGAACCGGCTCGAGCCCATCTGATAGCCCAGCTTGCCCAGGATATTATAGGCCGTGACATCGTCCAGCCCGCCTTGGGAACCGAACGAATCCGGCGGCCGGCGCTCGCCATCGGCGGTAAAGCTGCTGCCGGTCTTTTCGAAGCTCCCGTTCAGCAGAAAATCCACGTCGCCGTCGCGGCCGCTGAGATTGACCACCCCGCTATAGGACATGGAATCGCCAATATCCGTCGGCGAGAACTTGATGCCGCTGCCATATTCCACCACAAAGCCATCTTCTTGTGGGGTCTTGGTGATGATGTTGACCAGCCCGCCCGGCGCGCCAAAGCCATAGGCGGCGGTAGCACCCCGCACCACTTCGATCTGCCCCACGGCCAGGCTCGAAATTGTATTGAGACCACGGAAATTATTGTTGAGCGTATTGGTCTGCGGGACGCCGTCGATCAACGTCAGGAAATTGCGCCCCCGCAGCGACTGGCCGTAATCGGTCATGTTTTCCGCGCTCTGGCCAAAGCCAGGCGTGGTCTTGGCCAGAATCGCGCCAATGGGCGTATTGACGCTCGACTGCCTGGCAATCTGCTCTTGATCTACCACCGTCACCGACACGGTGGATTCGCTGACCGGCGTCTCCGTGCGGTTGGGTCCGGACACGATCAGCCGCTCGAGCATGATCATTTCATCGGAAAATAACGTGGAATCCTGACCATAGGCAGTGGTTGCCAGCAGCAGGGAAGTAAGCGCACAAAGCCGCGCGGAGCGTGACAAAGACATGAAGCCCCCTTCGTCGTCAAAAGGTTGGACCCTGGCTTGTCGTCTCCTCCCAAAAGTTGACTGGCTTAGGCATGTTTTCTGTTAAGACCTTCCACAGGCCCGTGCAAGGGCACTCCGGCAGAGTCCCCAGCTGACGTCACCCTTTTGCCACAGTGCAATTTTGGCTTTCCTGCGCTACCCGCCATAGTAGAACCGCATTTGCCCCGAGGTATCGCCACCTCACGCCGATATCGCAAAGGAATACACATGACGCATACCGCTACGCCGCGCCGTTTCGCAGGCACCCTGCCCCACATTGCCGTGGCCCTGCTGACAGCCGCAGCGCTCGCCGGATGCAGCATGGGCGGCGGTGGCAGCACCGGCATTGCGCTGGCGCCCGGCCTCAGCGCCCGCATGGACCAGCCGGGCGCGAGCCTGGACCGTGCCCAGGCGCTTGGCATTGTCAATGCCTACCGCGCCACCAATGGCATTGCGCCGCTGGCGCCCGATACCGGCCTTGACGGCACGGCCCAGGCCCTCGCCAATCAATATGCCCAGACCGGCACCCCGCCCAAGACCCCGCAGGGCCTGCGCGTCATGAAGCTCAGCGCCGGTTACGCCACCTTTGCCGAAACCTTCTCCGGCTGGCGCAACAACCCGGCCGATGCGGCGGGTCTCACCTCTGCCGGCAGCAAGGCCGGGGTTGCCATGGCATTCAATCCCGCTTCCAGCTACGGCGTCTATTGGGTGCTCGTTGTTGGCGACTGAGCCCAGGCTCATCGACGCAAGGGGCCTCAAATGCCCCCTTCCGGTACTGCGCATGGAGAAGCAGCTGCAAAGCCTGCCCTCCGGCGCGGCGCTGACCGTGCTCGCCACCGACCCGATGGCCAAGGTGGATATCCCGCTCTATTGCCGCCAGAACGGGCATGCCTGCGCCGTCACCACCGAAGGCGGCGTCCTGCGGTTTTCCATCCTTAAAAGCTGATCAAAAAACCGGCCGCGGCAGTGGAAACGGAATATCCCCGCCCGTTGCCGCTGGCATCCCGGGCCGCAACCCGCCATCCAGCGCCGCCTCCGCCGTCGTGGGCACGGCAAACACCGGCACATGTGCCGGTCGTGGCCGCGGCAGCACCACACCCACAGCCATCCGCCCCAGATCGGTTGCCACATAGCTATTGGGCACCACCGTATCGGTCAGGTAAGTCGGCTGGCCCGTGAGGCCCATGGGAAATGCCGCTTCCTGCGCCTTCACATAATCCTGCGAGCCCTTGCCGCAGATATTGGCGCGCATATCGACCGGCGCCGCACCGGGATTGTTAGCCAGGTTGAGTACTGTCTGGCCGCTCGGCTGCATGCTGCCGGACAACCCGTTGAGTACCAGTTCGGCCGCGCGTTCATTGCGCTCGCGCGCCGACGAGCCCCCCAGCACGATGGCCAGCAACCGGCGCCCATTGCGCTCCACCGTTGCCACCATATTGAGCCCGGAGGCACAGACAAAGCCGGTCTTCATACCGGTCGTACCGGAAAACTTGGTCAGCAACTCATTCTGCGATTCCAGCCGCGCCTTGCCCACCTGCACCACTTCGGTGCCGAACATCGGCAGATATTGCGGAAAGCTCTGGCGGATATAAAGCGCCAGCAAGGCCAGGTCCCGCGCCGACATATATTGCCCCGGATCGTGCAAGCCATTGGGATTGGTAAAATGGCTGGCGGTCAGCCCCATCCGGGCCGCCACGTCATTCATCTTGGCGACAAAGCCCGCCTCGCTCCCGCCCACGGTCTCGGCAATCGCCATGGCCGTGTCATTGGCCGATTTGACGATCATCACATAAAGCGCGTCCTTGAGCGTCATGGCGCTGCCCACCGGCAGGCCCGAGCGCGACGGCGCTTGCTTGAGCGCCTTGGCCGACAGGATCACCGGCGTATCGAGCGTCACCGTGCCCTTGGCGATTTCCTCGAACACCACATAGGCCGTCATCATCTTGGTCAGCGATGCCGGATGCCAGGGCTGTCCGGCGTCCTGCGCATAGAGCACATCGAGATTGTCCATATCGACCAGCAGCATCGGATTGGCCCGCGCAGCTCCAAGGGCGGCGGCAAGGCTGACAAGACAGGCAAAGGCGAAAAGGCCGAGACGGCGGGCAAACGGCAAGTGACAAAGTCTCCGATATGTCGGGAAGGCGCCTCCTCTTACCAGCGCCCTCCCCTTATCTCAATGTAGCCAGGCCCCCGGTGACAGGCTTTTGACCGCTCCCGGCACCCTCTGGCAGCACAAGCGTTCAACTTTGTGGCGGCACGGACACGAGGCCAACGACTTGCCCCCTAGGCACAAGCAGTAACCGTGTTTATATTTGTGCCTAAGTTCTTCAGGCCTAAGGTTCGCACATGCCTCTCACCGATACCTCCAAATCCGCCAATTGCCTGGCCATGTCCGACGTGCTCAACCGCATCGGCGACAAGTGGAGCGTCATGGTCGTGGGCATTCTCGGCCAGAATGGCACGCTGCGCTTCAACGAGCTCAAGCGCATGATCAATGGCGTCTCCCAGCGCATGCTGACCCTGACCCTGCGCAATCTCGAGCGCGATGGATTGGTCACCCGCACCATCTATCCCGAAGTGCCGCCGCGCGTGGAATATAGCCTGACCGAGCTGGGCAAGACCCTCCAGGTGCCAATCAGCGGCCTTTGGGACTGGTCGGCCGAACATCACGGCACGATCATGGAAGCCCGCGCCATCTACGACGCCCGCGAAACCACAACCACCCCGGCCGAACCCCGCAAGGCCGCCTACGCCCGCGACTGATCGGGCATGTGGACGCGGTCCGTATTGGCAGGCCAAATCTGTGCATTTGGCATCGAGCCCGGTGACGCGATTCTGGTGCATGCCGGGCTGCGCTCGGTCGGACCCATGCTGGGCGGGCCCGATGCCCTGATCGCAGCGCTCATGGATGCAGTCGGGCCCACCGGCACAATCCTGGGCTATTGCGACTGGATCTATGACGACCGCGACCTGCCGGACCCGGCTTTGCGCGTCGATGTGCCCCCGTTCGATCCCGAACGCTCCCGCGCCACGCGCGACAATGGTGCTTTTCCCGAATTGCTGCGCACCACGCCCGGCGCCCGCCGCAGCGCCAATCCCGGCGCCTCCTTTGCCGCCCTGGGCGGCAAGGCCGGCTGGTTCACCGCCGACCATGCACTCGACTATGGCTATGGCCCGCAATCGCCCTTGGGCAAGCTGGTCGAGGCGGGCGGCAAGACCATGCTGATCGGGGCGCCGCTCGACACCATGACCCTGCTGCACCATGCCGAACATCTCGCCGACATTCCCGGCAAGCGCGTGCGCCGCTATCAATCGCCGATCCTGGTGGACGGGCGGACGACATGGCGCGACTTTGAGGAATTCGACACTTCCGATCCGGTGGTCGAAGGCCTGGCCGATGACTATTTCGCGGACGTGGTCGAGGATTTCCTGGCCACCGGACAGGGCCGACGCGGGCTGATCGGTCACGCCCCCTCGGTGCTGGCCGACGCCCCAGCCATCGTCGCTTTCGCGGTCGATTGGTTGGAGCATCGCTTTCCATCGTAGGACCTAGGCGTTAAAGCCGCTGTCGACTAGGATCGAGCTGCCGGTAATGCTGCGGCCCCCTGGTCCCGCCAGGTGCAGGACTGCCGCCGCGACATCGTCGGGCGCGCCGAAGCGGCCCAAGGCGTTATGCGCCAGCTGGCTCGCCGCATGAGCTCCATTGGCAGGGTTCATGTCGGTATCGGTCGAACCGGGATCGACGGTGTTGACGGTAATCCCCTGCGGCCCCAGCTCACGCGCCAGTGCCCGCGTCATGCCGGTCAGCGCCGATTTGCTGGAGACGTAAAGCGCCAGGCCTGCATTGGGAACGCGGGTCGACAGGTTGCTGCCGATCGAGATGATCCGCCCACCATTGGGCATGTGCCGCGCCGCCGCCTGCGCCGCGAAAAACGGCGCCCTGGCGTGAATGGCGAACAGCCGGTCGAAATCGGCCTGCGAAACATCGGCGAACGGCCCGCCATCACCCACCCCGGCATTATTGACCAGCACATCGAGCTTGCCGAAATGGCTCACCGTGCGTTCGACCGCCGCCACGACCGCATCCGCGTCGGCGGAATCAGCCTGGAATGCCAGCGCCTTGCGGCCAAGCTGGGTGATCTGCCGGCTGACCGCCTCGGCCCGTTCGCCATTGCTGGCAAAGGTGAATGCCACATCGGCGCCGGCTTTCGCCAGCGCAATGGCAATCGCCGCCCCAATGCCGCGACTGCCCCCGGTTACAAGGGCGACCTGGTCGAGAAGTTCGGGTTTGGACCGCATATTCGTCTCCATTTTCTAACGATCGGTACACAATAGCTAGACCGGCTTGTTATGGCTGGTCAACGGTTTTATACTGATCGGTAGAAAATCATTTGGACACCCGGTTTTGGCAGGACGCCCGCGCGAGTTTGATCGAACCAAAGCCTTGCATGATGCCATGCTGCTATTTTGGGAGCGTGGCTATGAAGGCACCTCGGTCGGCGACCTCTCCGAGGCGCTCGATATCGGCAAACCCAGTCTCTACGCCGCCTTCGGCAACAAGGAAAACCTGTTCCTCGAAGCCCTCCAGCTCTATGAAAACACCTATGGCTGCTTTTCTCCGAACGCTTTGAACGACGCACCCACCGCCCGCATTGCCTTTGCCGAAACGCTGCGGCGCAATGCCGAATCCCAGCTCAATCCCGATACGCCCCCCGGCTGTTTTATCGTGCTCGCGGCCACGGTCGGCACGCCGCAAAACGCTGAGGTGCGCGCCCACCTGACCCGCCGCCGCCAGGCCACGCGCGATCATCTGGCCGCCCGCTTGACCCGCGGCATTGCCGATGGCGACGTGCCGGCCGGGGCCGACCCGCAAGCCGTTGCCACATTCTACGCCACGGTCATCAATGGCCTCGCCATCGAAGCCCGCGACGGCGCCCGGCAGGCCGATCTCGATCGCATCGTTACCGGCGCACTGGCCGCCTGGGACTCATTGGTCGGCGCATGAAAAAGGGCGGAACGCCGCCAGCGACACCACCTGTGGCATCAGCACAAACTTTGAATAAAAGGCCCGCAAATCCCGTCATCTGATCGCCGTTTTTTGACGGGATTGGTGGCAGTCAATCGATATTCAGCTCAGAAGAGCCGAGCCAAAAGGTCCGCGCCGGCGAATATGGCGGGTCTCGATTGGTCTCAAACCACTGATGCGAGAGCACCCATGCCGAAAGAAGCGCGGCTGGTCCGTGACCAGTTGGAACAGGCCCTGTTCACGCTACCCAAGGACCCGCAGGCGCCCACCATCGGCCTGTTGATCGAGGAAGCCATCGAGGTGGCGCTCGAAATCGAGTTCACCAATCCCGTGCAGCCATCCGCCGAGGCCCATGCTAAGGATACCGGGACAGGGGAATTGGCTATGACGTTAAGCTATCGCGTGGTCGATCTTGCATCGGGGGGCCCCGAGCCGCTGGAACACGAGGTCGATGGCGTGAACTCGCCCGAGGCGGCAGCCGAAAAAGTCCTGGGCACCAAGCTCTTTCGCAGCGGGCGCAAGGCCGATTTACGCGCCCGGGTCTATTTCCAGCGCCCCGGCATGCCGCTCAGCATGGTGCGGCTCTACGCCAAGGCCATCAAGCCCGACTAGGACCAATCGACATTCACTCAGGCTGACCCGAAAATGGTGGGTTTCGAGAACCGGAGCGCAACGTACTTTTGGGTACGTGAGCACCGGAAGCGCAGAAAACTGCCATTTGCAGGCCAGCATCAGTGAATGTCGATTGGCCCTAAGCCTTCGTTCGGGAACGCTCGCGCTAGTCTCTTCGTTTCACATCCTTGCAGCTGGATTGGAGACGCGCCATGAAAACCATGACCGCCCTTTTTGACGACTATACCCTGGCGGCTCAGGCGGTACGAGGCCTGGAGGCCGCCGGCATCCCCGAAGACGATATCTCCCTCGTCGTCTCGACCCTCGATGAAGAAGTGGGCGGAGACACGCCCAACGACAAAGCCGCTGACGGGACGGGCACTGGCGCCGGTATTGGCGCCATTATCGGGGGCGCAGGCGGCCTGCTGGCCGGCCTCGGCGCTCTTGCCATACCCGGCCTTGGCCCGGTTATTGCCGCTGGCTGGCTGGTGTCGACCGCCGTCGGCGCCGTTGCCGGGGCCGCATTGGGCGGCGCCACCGGTGGCGTCATTGGCGCCCTTACCAGCTCGGGCATGCACGAACACGATGCCCATGTCTTTGCTGAAGGTGTGCGCCGCGGCGGCAGCGTCGTTTCGGTCCGCATCGACGAGAGCCGGACGGAAGTGGTCGAAGACATCTTCACCAAGGCTCAGCAGGTCGACATCACCGAACGCCGCGCCCGCTACGAAGCCGAAGGCTGGCAATATTTCGACCCCAGCGCTCCCGGCTTCAACCGTGACGCCGACCGCGAACGGCGCGGGCTCGATCATTTGCAGGGCCCATACTGAATGGACCGATCGCAGCGGCATCAGGCTTAGCTCGTAAAATTCAGCTTTGTCGGGAACCGATCCTCGTGCAAAAACAAGCGCATGTCATTGGAGCTATTTCCATGCGTCTTGGCCTGCTGGTTTCGGTGCTGATCGCTATCTCCATCCTGCCGGCGCAGGGTCAGTCTATTCTATCGCCACTCAACCCGCCGGGCTGGTCGGACCTTCGAGTTGCGGGCGGACATGTGGGCTATTGGATCAATGGCCAGCGCCTGTGCGATATCCAATATGATCCTGTCGCTCTGGAAGCCCAGATACAGCAAACCGCCATGATCTACGAGGTTTCGGTGGCCGCAATAAAGCGCGAGGCTCAGTTGCGTGCCGACGAATTCGCGCCGCACGTGACCAGCACGACGTGTCACCAGGCCCGCGAGCAGGCCAAGCGCCTCGGCATCCTGTCCGGATACAAGCCCCCGCGAGAATTTCCGCCAGCTCCGGAATCGCTGTCCAACTAGTAAATGAGCGCAAGGTCGCTCGCTGAAGCGACCGCCATTTACGACTATTTCAGGAAAATTGGTGCCCCCCGCCGGACTCGAACCGGCACGCCTTGCGGCGGAGGATTTTGAGTCCTCTGCGTCTACCATTCCGCCAGAGGGGCACAATTCATGCTCTCTAGCGCAGCTCGCCCCGCTCCGCAACAGCGTCGCTGCCGGGTCTGCGTTTTTTGCCCGCCCGCTTTGTGCCCGTCCTGCTCCCGCGAAAAAGTGAACGCTGCCAGCACTCTGCCGGGCCGCGTTAACCACGTTCCTTACCGAAGCGTTAATTTATTCCGTCGCATTTTACGGAAAACCAATACCCATATTTTCCGACCGACGAGGACGACCATGAATCGCCAGGCCCTTGCGCTTGCCACCGCACTGCTAGTCACCACTCCGGCATTTGCCGCCGATCTTGGCTGGAATGGCGGCAATAGCGGCGGCGGCTCCTTCTATTCGCCCGCCACCACCTGGAGTGGCTTTTATGCTGGCGTGAATGCCGGCTATGGCTGGGGCGAACTGACCCGCGAGCCTACCGGCGGCGGCGTCGAAACCGAGAATAATTCCAATGGCTGGAACCTGGGCGGCCAGGTCGGCTACAATATGGATATGGGCGGTTTCGTGCTGGGCGGCGAAGCCGACCTCAACTGGACCAGCATGGGCCACGAAGAAGACCTCGCCGGGATTGGCACCTCCAAGGTCGGCATCGACGCCTATGGCACGCTGCGCGGCCGCGCCGGCATGGTATTCGGCCAGGTCATGCCCTATGCAACCCTGGGCGTCGCCTGGGGCCGCGGCACGGCCAGCGTGACCGACCCATCCGATGTGATCACCAGCCAGAGCAAGAACCACCTGGGTTGGACGGCCGGCGTGGGCCTTGAAGCCGCCGCCACCGAAAATATCACCGTCAAGGCCGAATATCTCTATGTCGATCTGGGCACCCAGACCTATGGCGGCCTGCCTGGTGGCAGCATCGACGCCACCCAACGCTTCAGCGTCGTCCGCGCCGGCATCAACTACAAGTTCTAGCCTGGCGGCTGCCTGACGTCAGTGTAATCTGCCAAGGGTTTCCGAGCCCAGGCACCACAGCCTGCACGAACACGGCAACAAAATCCCGGCGCCTTGAGCGGCATGCAGCCGCGCCTGGTTGCAAATCGCCGCCCTTTCCACTCACAACGCTCCCTGGCTGGCGACAGGCAGGGATATCTCGAACAGCGCGCCGCCGCCGGGAGCGTCGCCAACCGTGATCCGGCCATGGTGACGGGTGATAATGTCCCGGACCAGGTTAAGCCCGAGGCCGGCTCCTTGATCGATCGGCAAGACGCGGTTGAAGGGCTCAAAGATCGACTGGCGATGTTCTTGCGCAATGCCGGGTCCGGTGTCGGCCACGCGCAATGAGCCATCGCGTCCCACCCCCACCCGGATCGCGGTTTTGCGGCCGCCGTGGATGACCGCGTTCTGGATGAGATTGACGATGGCCCGTGAGAGGGCAGCAGCATCACCGGCCACGGTGACGTTTTCCACTTCGGCATCGAAGGAAATTTCGTCCCCGGCCGCGATCGCCAGGGGCGCCATGTCGGCGGTGACCTGAGCGGCCAGGCTGACCAGGTTGACCGGCTGAAAAACCGTCAGATCCGCATCAAGCCTCTGCAGGTCAAGCAATTGGTTGGCCAGATTGGCCAGGCGCGCCACGTCCAGCATGAGCCGGCTGCGCTCGCTGTCATCGCGCAGCAGCTCGATCCGGGTCTGCAATATGGCGATGGGAGTGCGCAATTCGTGGGCCGCGTCGGCCAGGAAGCGCTGCCGCCGCTCCATGCCATCGTCGAGGCGCTGCAAGGCCGAATTGACCGCGCCTACCAGGGAATGGAGTTCCTCGGGCACATGGGCCGATGACAGGCGGATGCCACGCTGGTCGACGTCGATCCTGTCCGCTTCGGCCGCCACGTGGGCCACCCCCCGCAATTGGCGGGTTACCACCATCGGAATGACCAGGAAGGACACCAGGGTCAGCAGGAAGAGCAGGCCGAGAAACAGCGAATCTCCAAACGTCGCAAACAGCGCCTTGAACCCGACCTCGGGGCCGCCGCCGGTAATGATCCAGAGCGTGCCGTCATCGCGGTTCTCACGCCGCACGATGGCATTGGGCGCCTCGGACAGGCCGATATCGGCAATATTGGCGGAGTTTAGCCGCGGAAGGTCGTCCACGAGGTCCGCAACATCCTCGGGAATGTTCCCCATCTGCGCCGAATGACCATCAATATCGGTGGCATAGAACCAGAACCGGGGGTAGTCGGCCGATTTCTCGATCATCTCCTCGTCAAGCACAACCTCCAGGCCTCCTGCAGCAGTACGCTGGATCGATTCTGCAATATGCTCGATGATCCCGTCATCGAGCCCCTGCTCCTTCCGGATGAGCTGGGTGATCGGAATAGCGGCCACGCTGGTAAAGGCGATCAGCACCAGGGCTTGCATCGCCACCATGCGCCAGGTCAGCCTGACACGCAGGGACGGATAGTTCCATGGCTTCATGTTGCCGCCCGCAGCAGATAGCCAAGGCCGCGAATGCCGTGGATTTCTACGCCTGCCTTGCTCAGCTTGCGCCGCAACCGGGAGATGTGGGCATCGAGCGTATTGGACGAGATCTCATCGTCATAGCCATAAACCGCCTCTTCCAGCGCACTGCGCGGCACCGTCCTGCCCGAGCGCCGCACCAATATCTCCAGTGCCAGCAATTCACGCCGCGTCAGATCCAGCGGCTCGTCCGCCACTTCGGCATGGCGGGCGGTGAGATTGAACCGCAACAGGCCGACATTGACAGTGCTCTCCCCGATTTGGGCAGGGCGGCGCATCACCGCGCGCAATCGCGCCAGCAGCTCGTCGGTGGAAAACGGCTTGGCCAGGTAGTCGTCGGCGCCGTGGTCGAGCCCGGCAACGCGATGGTCGAGTGATCCAAGCGCCGACAGCACGATGATGGGCAGGCCGGCATGCTCCCGCCGCAGCACGGGGATCAGCGACAGGCCATCGCCATCAGGCAATTTGCGGTCAAGGAGCACCGCATCATGCACCCCGCTGCGGCAGGCCTCTTCCGCAATCTCGAGCGTGCGGGCATGATCCACCACGATGTCGTGGCGGCTGAGCGCGGCCGTCAGGGCCGCGGCCATATTCATCTCGTCTTCGACCAGCAAAATGCGCATGCACCATTCCTATCGGGCTTTCGGCAGTCTAGCGACAGACATTGCGGCTGCATTGCACGGCGCGGAACCGCTTTTTTGTTTGTGGCAGATAGTCAGCGCAGTCCTGAGCCCCTATGCTAGCAAACCAATGATCTAGAGGCTCTGAAGTCTTTTAGCTTGTAGTGGAAGACCTTGGCATGGGTACAATCAGGACGGGCACGGCAGGCTGGGTTTACGAGCCCTGGCGCGGCACCTTTTTTCCCGAAGGACTCGTTCAGAAAAAGGAGCTGGCCTATGCCAGCTCCCGCCTGGGCACGATCGAGATCAATGCCACTTTCCGCGCCACGCAAAAACCCGCCAGCTTCACCAAATGGGCCAGTGAAGCGCGCGAGGGCTTCATGTTCTCGATCAAAGGACCGCAACTGGTCACCCACATCAAGCGGCTCAAGGATTGTCGGGCCGAACTCGCCAATTTCTTCGCCTCCGGCCCCTTGGCTCTGGGCGAAAAGCTGGGGCCCTTCATCTGGCAGCTACCACCCAATCTGAGCTACAAGCCGGACGTGCTCGGTGCTTTCCTTGAATTGCTGCCCAAAACGCCCGAGCAATACACCGCCCTCGCCGCGGAGGCCGATGGCCGGCTCAAGACCCCGCCCTATCTCGACACGACTGGCGTCACCACCATTCGCCACGCCATCGAGCTGCGCAATGCCAGCTTCGACACGCCCGAAGTCCGCGACCTGCTGGCCAGCCACAATGTGGCTCAGGTCATTGCCGACACCCTCGAATACCCCGCCCGCGACTTGACCGCCGATTTCGCCTATTGCCGCCTGCAGGGCCCTGCCCGCCCCAGTGCAACGGGGTACGAGGCCGGCGACATTGCCGGCTGGGCCGAAACGATCGGCGCCTGGGACAAAACCGGCAAGGACGTCTTCGCCTATTTCGTCCACGAGGATAAGCTGCACGCCCCAGCCAATGCCATCGCACTGCGCCAGGCCTTGGGCATCACCCTGCCCGGCGATTGATCACATCGCCGTTCCCCGCTGGAATTCGCCCCAATTCGGTTTTATCGACGCTGCAAAGCGTCACACGGAACGTCCCATGCCCGCCACGATCTCCCGGCCCCTCGACAAGATCACCGCCGCCATCGCCTTCGTGCTCGGCCTTGCCACCATTGCCGGCGCCTGGGGCAGCCAGCTGATCGGCGGGCTCGTGCCCTGCGAACTCTGCCTTGAGCAGCGCCTGGCCTATTACTGGGGCCTGCCGCTTCTGCTGCTGGTGCTGCTCGCCTGGAACAGGCTGCCGCTGACGGTCTGGTACATCGCCATGGCCATCACCGCCGCCATTTTCGCCTGGGGCACCTATATGGGCGGCTTCCATGCCGGCGTCGAATGGGGCTTCTGGCCCGGCCCCACCGCCTGCACCGGCGTCGGCGACGCCATGGATTTCAATGCGCTGAGCAATATGAACGACGCCCATGTCATCGGCTGCGACGTCGTCCAGTTCCGCTTCCTCGGCATTTCGCTGGCCGGCTACAATGCCCTGATCTCGGCGGGTATCGTCGTGCTGCTGCTGATCTCGATCGCACTGCAATGGCGGGGCAACAAGCGCGCCGCTTAGGTTCGCATTGACATCTCAGCCCATCCGAACCATGTGGAAGCCAACAATTTCCGGAGTTCCCCATGGGTTTCAAGATGGGCATCGTCGGCCTGCCCAATGTCGGCAAGTCGACCCTTTTCAACGCGCTTACCCGCACCGCTGCCGCCCAGGCCGCGAACTTCCCCTTCTGCACCATCGAGCCCAATGTGGGTGAAGTCTCGGTGCCAGACGTCCGTCTCGATAAACTCGCCGCCATCGGCAAGTCGATCAACGTGCTGCCCGCCCGCATGAGCTTCGTCGACATTGCCGGCCTGGTAAAAGGCGCGTCGCAGGGCGAAGGGCTGGGCAACCAGTTCCTCGCCAATATCCGCGAATGCGACGCCATCGCCTATGTGCTGCGCTGCTTTGAAGACAACAACATCATCCACGTTTCCAACAAGGTCGATCCGCTGGCCGATGCCGAAGTGGTGGAGACCGAGCTGATGCTGGCTGATCTGGAAAGCCTCGAAAAGCGCCGCAACGGCGTCGAGAAGAAAGCCAAGCAGAACGACAAGGACGCCAAGCTCACCCTCGAGCTGATCGACCGCGCCCTGGTCCTGCTGCGCGACGGCAAATCCGCCCGCTTCGTCAAGCGCGATGCCGAGGAAGAAAAAGCCTTCCAGGAACTCCAGCTGCTGACCTCCAAGCCCGCGCTTTACGTCTGCAATGTCGATGAAGGCTCGGCCGAAAACGGCAATGCCATGAGCAAACTGGTCGAAGACTACGCCCATCAGCATGACGCAGGCGTCGTCATCATCTCGGCCGAGATCGAAAGCCAGCTGGCCCAGCTCCCCGATGCCGAACAGGCCGAATATCTCGAATCCCTGGGCCTGCACGAAGCCGGCCTCAACCGGCTGATCCGCGAGGCCTATGCCTTGCTGGGCCTGCAGACCTATTTCACCGTCGGCCCCAAGGAAACCCGCGCCTGGACCATCCACAAGGGCGACAAGGCCCCTGCAGCCGCCGGCGTCATCCACTCCGATTTCGAACGCGGCTTCATCCGCGCCCAGACCATTGCCTATGACGATTTCGTGGCCCTGGGCGGCGAAGTCCCCGCCAAGGAAGCCGGCAAAGCCCGCGACGAAGGCAAGGAATACGTCGTCAAGGACGGCGACGTGATGCTGTTCAAGTTTAATACTTGAGGCCTAGGGCCAATCGACATTCAGCTTAGAGAGCCGCGATCTGGTCCCAGAACTGAAATGTCGACTGCCCCTAATGGGTGCCGTCAAAATCTGGGAACCGCTGCTTCAACACCTCAACCGTGTGCCGCCACTTGGGTGTCTTTGGTTGGCAGACGGTGTTTTGATTGCCGAAGAGACCAATATCGTTCACCGCCTGATGCTCGGAGACGGTCTGCGTCCATTCCACAGGGACGAAGTATTCTGAGCGCTCTGGGTCATTGGCTAACTCTCGGTGGTAATTGCCACCCATGGCAACTTCCAAGATCGGACGTTCTCCATCGGCGGTCTGAACCTTGAAATTGGCAGCAGCCTCTGGCGGTCCGAGCACTCGACCAACGCCTACAAATCCAGAGCCAGGTATTTTCACCCAAACGCGGTCATTCGGGGAAAGTAAGTTCAGCGTGCGGCTGTACCACGGCCCGCCACCAGCAGAAATGAAGCCGTACTTGACCGCGTTCTCCCACGACCGCGAGTTGCCTTCGCCGAATGAGACATAGAACTCGCCATTCCAAGGCTCTTTAGGCCCAGCCGTCTTCACAGCGGCGCTCGTCTGGGTCTCTACCGGATCAATCAACCAGGCCCTACTGATAAGCTGCTGGTCGCCGAGTTGGAAAACCTGAAAGCAGAGCACGTTGATGGCAATGCCGCGCGCGTTGAGATAGCCTACGATCCTCTCGCTGCTCTCATCGAGGGATCCTGCCACGACAATGATCTGGTGGCTGTCGTTGAGCGTTTCTTCGTCGAGTGTCTGCCCGAACCGGTTTTGGAAGTCGTCCTCCAGTCGTCGACCTGGGGCGAAGCGCGCGTAGATAGCTGCAATGTCTTCGCTGGCCAGACCCTCCACCCAGCAGGCGTAGTCGAGCGCCTGGGCTACCACCTCGCGCGGCGTGCGGTCCCGCTTCATCTCGATCAGGATGAGCGCGCCATCTGGAGCGATTGCGAGAAGGTCGATCCGGCCACTGAAGCAATTGATTTGCCGACCAATGAGCATCCACTCGTCTGATAGCATTTCCGGCGCGGCAACGATCATGTCCTCGAAGAACTGCTCGGTCGCCAGCGACGTGATCGACAACGCTTGGGGTTGCGCCCCCACTTTCCAGATAGCGTGCTTTATTGCCATGTTAGACGTGCCCTTGTTTGATCTCGTTCACAAGTACTATTCCGAGAACATCTCCATGCTAATCTGATCGATAGGTGGCGATGTAGCAACGTCAGGTATTAGAAATTCAAGCTGTCAAAGCGAACAACTGACATGGGTCGAATCCGGCCATTGCAAAAAACTTATCCCCGCCCCCGCACCCTCATGCCATCATGACCCCATTCCCGCCAGTTACGCGGTCCCGACGCAGGGCCGGGTGGGGAGACCGTGGGATGGGGGCGCCTGTCCAGTGGGGTTGGAAACTCGGCAGCCGGACCTGCAAGAATGGTACCGCCTGAACCGGACCCTGCAGAAAAAGCGGATCGTAACGGGCGGCCATTGGTCCACTCTATCTGTTTCGGAAGGCCCAATGGCCGCCCGTTACCGTATAACCGCGACGCCCAAGGGGCCGGGCGGCGTTTTCGGCTGTCCGGCGAAACGCCCCTACCCCTCGATCGTATCCTTGCGCATCTGGCTGGGCGTCATGCCATAGGCCTTGCGGAAATGTTCGTAGAACTGGGTCTGGCTGACGAAACCGGACTGGAACGCCACATTGGCGATGGAGGTATTGCCGTCAAACAGCAGCGAACGCGCCCGGATCAGCCGCATCCGCACCACGAATTTCTGCACCGAAATGCTCATCACCTTGGTGAAAAGATTGGTCGCGTAATTGGGGTGCAGTCCCACCACATGGGCAATGTCCTCGGCGGTCAGCGGCTCGGTGATATTTTCAACGATATGCCGCACCATGCGCACCACATAGCGCACGGGCGAACCGGTGCGGGTACGGCTGCCGGTCGGCTCGATCCAGGGCGACAGCAGCAGGTCCCAGCCCGTGATGGCCGCCCGCCGGAACATGGTGCCGATTTCCAGCCGCACGATATCGGTGCGCAGTGAATTGCCGCTGCGATAATCGCCGTGCCAGCGCTCCAGCGTGTCGAGCCCAATGGCATCGGGCAGCAGCTGGATCACCCCGCCGCCCATCAGGGTTTCGGTCAGCCGTCCCAATTGCGGCATATGCAGGAACGAATCCATCGGCAGGTAGATATTGTGCTGTTTTCCGGCAATCGCATCGCCGCTCAGCCCCACGGTCTGGTGCGGAATACCGGCCCAGAACGCCACCAGCCGATCGGCCCCCACCGTAATGGGCCGTCCATCGAACAAATAGTCCATCGTCCCATGGGTAAGCCAGTTGAACTCGATATGACCATGGCTGTGCGCGGCCGCCATCAGCTGTGGCGTGAAGGCGCGCATGCCGAAACGGCCAAAGGCCTTGCCCGAGGCATAAAAGCTGCGATCGGGCCGCGGCGTGGGGCGCGGCGCCCGTTGCCTGGGCAGCCGGACCAGGTCGCCAGCGGCGTTGAGTTCGTCCATCGCACGATTTTCCAAATCTTAGAAACCCGGAAGAAGTCTCTATCATTCCGGATTGCTTCGGCCATGGCAAGGCGTACCATTCAAGCCATTGCACGGGAGACGGGCTCGAATGGGATATTCGGCCTCTGGCTCAAGCCAGTCCGTTGCCATGGGAGGAATTATGAGAAAACACGCTATTGCCCTTGGCGGGGCAGGCTTGATGCTGGGTATTTCACTGCTTGCGGCGCAAGCCCAGACAATGGCCCCCACCACCCCGCCCGAACCACCCAAATTCGACGCCCAACAGGTTCCGACTTTTGTCGGGATCAAGGATATCCAGGAATTCAAGGCGCTGCCTGAATATCACGAGCCCGACTACGTCAGGGCGTTCGTGGATGCCGGCAAGCTGCCGCCAGTAGCCGAGCGCCTGCCCAAGGAGCCCATGGTCTACAAGACCGCCAACATGCCCGACGGCATCGGCACCTATGGCGATGTGATGCGCCATGTCATCGGCGGGCGTCCGGAAGGCTGGAACTACAGCGCCGGCCAGACCCAGGGTTGGGGCGGCATCGACATCGGCCTCTCCGAATGCCTGACGCGCACCGGCCCGCTGTTCCAGGTCAAGGCCGAGGAACTCGAACCCCTGCCGAACCTGGCCAAAAGCTGGGAATGGTCCGAAGACGGCCATGAGCTGACCATGCACCTGATCGAAGGCGCAAAATGGTCCGACGGCGACCCCTTCGACGCCGAAGACATCATGTTCTACTGGAACGATGTGCTGCTCGATGACCAGGTGACCCCGCTCAACGGCGCTTCGCCAGAGACGTTCGGCGTTGGTACCACGCTTGAACAGATCGACGCCTACACGGTCAAATGGACCTTCAAGGACGTCAAGCCGACACAGTATCTCTACTCAATGGCCTATGGCAATTTCTGCCCCGGTCCGAGCCATATCCTCAAGGCCGAGCATCCCAAATACAAGGATGGCGCGACCTATGACCAGTTCAAGAACGCCTTCCCGCCCGAATACCTGAACATCCCGGTAATGGGTGCCTGGGCGCCGGTGGAATACCGCGCCAACGATATCATCGTACTGCGCCGGAACCCCTATTACTGGAAGGTCGACGAGAACGGTAACCAGCTCCCCTATCTGAACGAACTGCAATATCGCCTGTCCACCTGGGCAGACCGTGATGTGCAGGCCGTGGCCGGTTCGGGCGATCTGTCCAATCTCGAACAGCCGGAAAGTTTCGTTGAAGCCCTTCGCCGTTCGGCAGAAGAATCCGCGCCCGCGCGTCTCGCCTTCGGCGCTCGCACGATCTCCTATTCGGTCTATCCGAACCTGTCAGCCAATGGTTGGGGCGATCCCGACCCGCGCGGCCAGGCCGTGCGCGAACTCAACCGCAATCTCGATTTCCGCAAGGCCGTCAGCTACGCGCTTGATCGTCAGGCGCTGGGCGAAGCCTTGGTCAAGGGACCGTTCACCTCGCCTTACGCCGGCGGGCTGATGCCGCCGACCAGCTATTACGATAATGACTCGACGGTCTATTATCCCTACTCGCTGGAAGACGCCAAGGCGCTGCTGGAAAAGGTCGGCCTGGTCGATACCGACGGCAATGGCTTCGTCAATTTCCCCGCCGACGTGCAGGGCGGTGCCGATGTCGAAATCACCCTGCTCTCCACTGCCGATTACCAGACCGACAAGAGCCTGGCCGAAGGTGTGATTGCCCAGATGGAACGGCTTGGCCTGCGGGTCATCGCCCAGTCCCAGGCGGGCAACCAGCGTGACGCCAATGAATCCGCAGGCAAATTCGACTGGACCTTGCGCCGCAACGACGCCGAATTGATCACCGTGGTACAAAACACGCAGAATCTGGCCCCCACCGGTCCCCAGATCAGCCGTGGCCACCGCGCCGGCACCGATGGCACGCAGGATCTGCTGCCCTTCGAGCAGGACATGGTCGATACCGTCAACAGCTTCGTCGCCACCGCCGATCCGGCTGAGCGCATCGAGCTGATGAAAAAGTACCAGCGCCTCTATACCGAAAACGTCTTTGGTATCGGCCTCACCCAATATCCGGGTGCGCTGATCATCAACAAGCGCTTCGTCAACGTACCTGCGGGCACGCCCATCCTCCAGTTCAACTGGGCTGAAGACGGCCTGATCCGCGAACGCCTCTATGTTCCGGCCGAGCAGCAATCGTCCAACGAACTGTTCCCCGATACCCTGCCAGGCGCGCCCGGCATCGGTAACGGTCCGATCAAGAGCAACTAAGCTCTTCTCCCGGCGAGGGGCTCCGGCCCCTCGTCACCCACAGACTGAAAATGAGCCGCTCCAGATGATCCGTTTCCTCATATCGCGCATCCTGTCGGCGATACCCATTCTGCTCGTATTGAGCCTTGTCACCTTCGCCATCATCCAGGCGCCTCCCGGCGACTATGGCGACTATATCCAGTCCATGGCCATCAACCAGGGCGGCGCTTCCTTCGAAGCTGCCAAGGCCCAGGCCGATGCCTATCGCGCCGCCAATGGCCTGTTCGATCCCCTGCCCGTTCAGTATTTCAACTGGCTCTGGGGCATCATCACCCGCTTTGATTTCGGCCATTCGCTCTATTTCAACAAGCCCGTGGGCGCCGTTGTCGCCGAGCGCCTGCCCGCCACCATCCTGCTCGCGCTGACCTGCCATATCCTGGCCTCGGCCATCGGCATCACCATGGGCATCGTGGCCGCCACCCGCCAATATTCCTGGGTCGATACCCTGTTCGGCTTCGTCTCGTTTCTCGGCATGACCATCCCGCGGTTCCTCTTGGCCATTGTCATCATGTACTTCCTGGTCTTCCGCATGGGCGTGCAGGATGTGGGCAATTTCTTCTCGCCCCGCTATGGCGGCGCCCCCTGGAGCTGGGACAAGTTCGTCGATCTGGTCAAGCATGTCTGGCCGGTCATCGCCATCGCGACTTTTGGCGGGCTCGCCTATAATATGCGCGTGATGCGGGCCAATCTTCTCGACGTGCTCAATGCCCAATATGTGGAAACCGCCCGCGCCAAGGGCCTGAGCCACGGCGCAGTGATCATGAAACATGCCGTGCCCAATGCACTGCACCCCCTCGTTGCCTATCAGGGCGTGGTGCTGCCCTATATGCTGACCGGCGAAATCGAGGTCGCCATCGTCTTCGGTCTCGCCACTGTTGGCCCGGCCATTACCGGCTCCATGGCCGTCGGCGACGTCTGGGTCACCGCCACCTTCATGCTGGTGCTCGCCACCACCCTGATCATCGGCAATATCATTTCGGACATGATGCTGGCCGTGCTCGATCCCCGTATCCGGCTGGGAGACGCATGATGGCCCGCGATACAATCGATCAATCCATCCCCCTGCCCCCCGATGCCGGCGCCGCCATGCCGACGGCCGCCACCGAGTCACAGGCCGACGTCAACTCTGCCGGCGCCATCAATCCGCGCTATGCCAATAGCGAAAGCTATTCGAGCCTGGTCTGGCGCCGCTTCCGCCGCTCCATCATGGGCATGCTCGGCATGATCCTGGTCGTGCTGCTGCTGCTCGTCGCGGTGTTTGCCGATTTCTTCGCCCCGCACGATCCCAAGCAGACCAATATCGGCTTCGCCCCGCCCGACACGATCAGCTTCTTCCGTGCCGACGGCAGCTTCTCTTTGCTTCCGGTGGTCTATCCGATCAGCGAAGGCGAGGAGCTGGACCCCATTACCTTCCAGCCCATTGTCGGACCGGATTATGAAAACCCGACCGAGCTGGGCTTCTTTGTGCCGGGTTATGCCTACCACATCCTCTGGGTGATCCCGGCCAATATCCATTTCTTCGGCCCCACCGATCCGGCCAAGACCTTCCACCTGCTGGGCACCGACAAGTTCGGCCGCGACATTCTTTCGCGCGGCATTGTCGGCTCCCGTATCTCGCTCACCATTGCCCTCGTGGTAACGCTGCTGACCACTGTGGTCGGCACGCTGGTGGGCATTACCTCGGGCTATCTGGGCGGCAGGTTCGACCGCTGGACGCAGAAATTCGTCGAATTCGTCCTCGCCTTCCCCCAGCTGCCGCTCTATCTGGCACTGACCTCGCTCATCCCCATCACCGCCCCCTCCAATGTGTTCATCGCCTTCGTCATCGGCGTCATGGCGGTTCTGGGCTGGGCGCAGCTGAGCCGCGAAGTGCGCTCCAAGACCCTCTCGCTGGCCCGCATCGAATATGTCCGCGCCGCCATCGCCGTGGGCTCCTCGGATGGCCGCATCATCACCCGCCACATCCTGCCCAACGTGCTCAGCCACGTCATCGTGGCGGTGACGCTGTCGGTGCCCTCGGTGGTGCTGCTCGAAAGCTTTCTCGGCTTCCTGGGTTTTGCGGTGAAGCCGCCGCTGATCTCCTGGGGCCTGATGCTGCAGGACACCGGCTCTTTCTCGGTCATCGGCTCCTACCCGTGGATCCTGTCGCCCGTCATCTTCGTGCTGATCACCGTCTTTGCGTTCAACGCATTGGGCGATGGCCTGCGCGACGCCGTCGATCCGTATTGAGGACCAGGCCATGCCAGACATCAATCACCAGCCTGTTTCCAATACCCGCCACGACGCCGATAGCCACGGCCGCGAACTGATCCTTGATGCCCGCAATATCGGGGTCGATTTCAAGGTCGAGGGTGGCGTGGTTCACGCCGTGCACGACGTGTCCTTCCAGCTGCACAAGGGCGAAACCATCGCGCTGGTGGGCGAATCCGGTTCGGGAAAATCCGTCACCGCCCGCACCCTGATGAAGCTTTTGACCAAGCGGGCGACCATCCTGCCCAATTCGCGCATTACCCTATCGGGCAAGGACGTGGTCGCCACCAGCGAACGCGACATGCGCAAGCTGCGCGGCAATGACATCGCCATGATCTTCCAGGAGCCGATGAGTTCGCTGAACCCGGTCTACACGATCGGCCAGCAGATCTGCGAAATCCTACACCTGCACAATCGCATCTCCCGCAAGGAGGCCATGGAGCGCGCCGAAAAGCTGCTCGAGGAAGTGCAGATCCCCGATCCGGCCGCCCGCCTGCGCCAATATCCGCACCAGCTTTCAGGCGGCCAGCGTCAGCGGGTCATGATCGCCATGGCCCTCGCTAACCGCCCCGATGTGTTGATCGCCGACGAGCCCACCACCGCCCTCGACGTGACCGTGCAGGCCCAGATCCTGAACCTGCTCAAGGACCTCAAGGACAAATACGGCATGGCGGTGATCCTGATCACCCATGATTTGACCGTGGTCCGTCAGTTCTCCGACTATGTCTATGTCATGCAGAATGGCCGCGTGCAGGAGCACAATGCCACCGAGGCTTTGTTCGCCAATCCGCAACACGCCTATACCCGCCACCTGCTCGCCTCCGAGCCCAAGGGCACGGCCAATCCCCTGGTAGGGGAGCACGACACGGTCCTCGAAGGCAAGAACGTCAAGGTTTCCTACACCCTCAAGCGCGGTGGCTTCTTCAAGCCCGATTTCTTCGAGCTCAAGGCCGTCGACAATCTCGACATCAAGCTGGCTCGCCACGAAACCCTCGGCATTGTGGGTGAATCCGGCTCCGGCAAGACCACGTTCGGCCAGGCGCTGATCCGGCTGATCAACAACCAGGGCGGGGAAATCTTCTTCGACGGCCAGCCGATCCATGATCGGGATCGCGCCGCCATGCGTCCGCTGCGCAGCCGCATGCAGATCGTCTTCCAGGACCCCTTCGCCAGCCTCAATCCCCGCATGTCGATCCGCCAGATCATCGAGGAAGGCCTGATCGTCAACAATATCGGGGCCAATGGCCGCGAACGTCTCGATCGCGTTCGCCAGGCGCTCCAGGATGCCGGCATGCCCGATGGCATTCTTAACCGCTTCCCGCATGAATTTTCCGGCGGCCAGCGCCAACGCATCGCCATTGCCCGTGCCGTAGCGCTCGAACCCGAATTCATCCTGCTCGACGAGCCCACCTCGGCGCTCGATCTATCCGTGCAGGCCCAGATCATCGACCTGTTGCGCAAGCTGCAGGACGAAAAAGGCCTCTCCTACCTGTTCATCAGCCACGATCTCAAGGTCGTGCGCGCCCTCTGCCACCGCGTCATGGTCATGCAACACGGCAAAATTGTCGAGCAGGGCCCGGTCGCCGATGTCCTCACCAATCCCCAAACCGAATATACGGCAAGGCTGGTCCGCGCCGCATTCGAAATAGCCGCCTAACGCTGGAGCATTCCCAAATGGCAAACCCCAAGATCACCTTTATCGGCGCCGGATCGGCCGTGTTCATGAAGAACATCGTCGGCGATATCCTGCAGCGCCCCGCGCTTGCAGGCGCCACCATCCGCCTGATGGACATCAATCCCACGCGGCTGGAAGAAAGCGAAGTCATTGCCAAAAAGCTGATTTCGACGCTGGGCGTGCCGGCCAATGTCGAGACCTATTCCAATCAGCGCCAGGCTCTGGACGGCACCAATTTCGTCGTCGTCTGCTTCCAGATCGGCGGCTACGAACCCTCAACCGTCATCGATTTCGATGTGCCGAAAAAGTACAATCTGCGCCAGACCATTGCCGACACGCTTGGTGTTGGCGGCATCATGCGCGGCCTGCGCACCGTGCCCCATCTGTGGAGCATCTGCGAGGACATGCTGGCTGTCGCGCCCGACGCGATCATGCTGCAATATGTCAACCCGATGGCCATCAACACCTGGGCCATTGCCGAGAAATACCCCACCATCAAGCAGGTCGGCCTCTGCCACTCCGTACAGGGCACCGCCATGGAACTGGCCCACGATCTCGAAATTCCCTACGAGGAAATCCGCTACCGCTCGGCCGGCATCAATCACATGGCCTTCTACCTCAAATTCGAGCATCGTCAGCCCGACGGGTCCTACAAGGATCTCTACCCGGACCTGTTCAAGGCCTATGCCGAAGGTCGCGCCCCCAAGCCGACCTGGAACCCGCGCTGCCCCAACAAGGTGCGCTACGAAATGATGACGCGACTGGGCTATTTCGTCACCGAAAGCTCCGAGCACTTTGCCGAATACACCCCCTATTTCATCAAGGAAGGCCGCGAAGACATCATCGAGAAGTTCGGCATTCCGCTCGATGAGTATCCCAAGCGCTGCGTCGAGCAGATCGCCAAGTGGAAGAAGACCTCCGAGGACTACCGGAACGCCGACCGGATCGAAGTTCAGCAGTCCAAGGAATATGCCTCCTCCATCGTCAATTCGGTGTGGACCGGCGAACCTTCGGTGATCTACGGCAATCTGCGCAACAATGGCGTCATCACTTCCCTGCCCAATAATGCCGCCGTGGAAGTGCCGTGCCTCGTTGATCACAACGGCCTGCAGCCCACCTTTATTGGCGACCTGCCGCCCCAGCTGACCGCGCTGATCCGCACCAATATCAATGTGCAGGAGCTGACCGTTCAGGCGCTGATGACCGAGAACCGCGAGCACATCTATCACGCCGCGATGATGGACCCCCACACCGCCGCCGAACTCGATCTCGACCAGATCTGGAACCTGGTCGACGATCTCCTTGAAGCCCATGGCACCATGTTGCCCGAATGGGCCCGCGGCTCCCGGAAGCAGCGCGTCGCCTGACGCTAACCTCCCCTGCTTCCAAAAAGCGGCCCCGGCGCTCTGCGCTGGGGCCGTTTGGTTTCAGCCTCCTCAAAGCACTTCGCCGCCAAGGGGTAACTTTGTGCTCACCCCGAAATAGCAAAACGGGCGCCCATGGAGCGCCCGTTTCGGAGGGGATGTCGATGGTCTGAAGTTCAGTGATGCCCGCCGACGACTTCGCGCAGTTCTTCCACCGAACGAACCTTTTTGCGGGCGGCGCCTTCCCAGTCATTGGTTTTGACAGTGCCTTTGGCCAGCCGTTCCCTGGCGGCCGGGACGGCATTCTTGTATTGCGGCAGCCACTGGGCTTGCGTCACAACCAGTTCATCCACCATCTGCCAGACTTCGTCGGGGGTGCAGATGGCGCCGACCAGCGGGTCGTGCAGCACGGCCAGTTTGAGCATGTCGATATCGCCGGTCATGGCGGCTTCCACGCTCATCCGCTGCACCGAGATCGAGGCCGAGCAGGTGGCCGCGCAAGCCAGCGGCAGGGTAATGCCCTCGACCATGTTAAGGCCGAAACGGTCAACAAAACCGGGACTTTCGATGATGGCGTCATCAGGTAGATTGGTGATGATGCCATTGTTGCGCACGTTGAAATGCCCACGATAGACGCGGCCGGTTTCCATCGCCTCGATAATGTAGGAGGCGTGTTCGGACGTGCGCTTGTGCTGGTCGAGCGGCTTGGCGGCCTGTTCGAGGAACATCGGGAAATCAGTCTCGAACCAGTTCCGGCGCTCGGTGGAGTAGCGCAGATAGCCACCGGTTTCCCCGTGAATCCAGTCGCTCATGTCGATCCATTTGGAGATTTCCTCCGGGCGCTTGCGATACCAGGGCAGGTATTCGCTGAGATGCCCATTGCTCTCGGTGGAGTAGACGCCGAAGCGCTTGAGCACATCGATGCGCACCTTCTCCTGCTTGGAATAGACCGGATGGGCCTCGAAGGCGGCGATCAACTCGTCCTTTTCGATTTTGCGGCCCTTGGCACGAATATCGATATACCAGGTCTGGTGATTGATGCCCGAGCAGACATAATCCAGCTCGCTATCGGCAACGCCGAGTACCTGGGCAATCTGATGGGCGCCATGCTGCACGCCATGGCACAGGCCAATGGTCTGCACGCCACCATAGGCATTGGCGGCCCAGGTATTCATCGCCATGGGATTGGCATAATTGAGGAACACCGCCCCAGGCTCAGCTACTTCCCTGATATCCTTACAGAATTCGAGGATGACTGGAATATTGCGCTGGCCATAGAGAATGCCGCCGGCGCACAGCGTATCGCCCACGCATTGATCGACGCCATATTTCAGCGGCACCGAAATGTCCGACGCAAAGGCCTCGAGCCCGCCGACGCGAACGCAGCTCATGATGTAGCGGGCGCCGGTGATCGCGGCACGGCGATCCGTTGTGGCCGTTACCTTGGCCGGCAGATTATTGACCGCAACGATCTTGGCGATGATCTGATGGACCATATCCAGATTGTGCGGGTTGATATCGGTCAGCGCGAATTCGCAATCGGCGAATTCGGGTACCTTGAGCAGGTCCGAAATCAGCGTCTTGGTGAAGCCGACCGAGCCGGCGCCGATGACGGTAACTTTGAATGACATGACGTTCCTCCGGGACGTAGCAAAAGCCACGAATTGGTTAGCGTACTGCTAGCGTTGAAACGCCTATCGGTGCTAGAGAAACCTTGTGCCATTGCGGGTAATTTTGTGCTCAAACAGCTCATCGACTACGGCCATAAAGTCCGCGTCCTGACGCTCACCAAAAGCGCTGTGCCGCTCCATTGCATGGCGATCAGCGCCGGCTATGAGCAGCGGCTCAACGAAGTCTATTCCTGGGACGGGCTGCAACGCGGCAGTGCACCCTTCCTCGTCATCCAGCACACCATTGTCGGCGAGGGGCGGCTCGATTTTGCCGGCGTGCGGCACCGGCTGGTGCCGGGACAAACCATGGTGCTCAGCCTGCCCCATGCCCATCGCTACTGGCTGGAGCGGGGCGGGCATTGGGAATATTTCTGGATGGTGCTGAACGGGCGCGAAGCACTGCGCCTGGCCCGCGAGATTATCGACGCCGCCGGGCCTGTCGTCACCCTGCCGTCCAGCATTATAGATCGCCTGGCGCTGGCCTGCCACACGCTGATCGACCGGCCGGGCATTTCACCCGGCGAGGCATCGAGCGCCGCCTATGGCGCCATGGCAGCCTTGCATGACGGGGTGTTCGGCACTGACGCGGCGCCCGATTTCACCCTGCCGCCCGCCATCGCACGGGTGGTCGCCTATATCGACACCAATCTCAATCGCGCGCTCAATGTCGACCGGCTCGCCACCCTGGCCGAGATGAGCCGGAGCCACTTTGTCCGCCAGTTCACCATGGCCACCGGGCTAGCGCCCTCCAGTTTCGTGCAGGAGCGGCGCATCGAGCGGATCGAGCGCCTGCTGGTCGCCACCGACATGACGATCGGCGCCATTGCCGCGCTGACCGGCTTCAGCGACGCCAATTACCTGGCAAAATCCTTCCGCCGCCTGCGCGGCATGACCCCGCTCGACTACCGCGCCAGCCGCCGCTTGCCGACCGGTATCTGAGGGGCCGGCGCTTGCCCCAGCCTGGAAAAGGGTGCAAAAGGCGTTGACGTATAGGGAAGTTCGATGACCAATCCTGTAACCCAAGATCGCCGCCATTTCGAGGATCTCGTCCTGGGCGAAATCATCGACCTGGGCCATACCAAGGTGACCCGCGAGATGATCACCACTTTCGCGCGGCAATTCGACCCCCTGCCCTTTCATCTCGATGAAAAGGCCGCCAAGGCGTCGCTGCTCGGCGGATTGGCGTCGAGCGGCTGGCAGACCGGGGCGCTGAGCCTGCGCATGCTGGTCGACAGCTTTCTGGGCCAGATCGCCTCGGCCGGCGGGCTGGGCTTCACCAATCTCAAATGGAAAAATCCGGTCATGGTGGATGACACGATTGGCGGCACGGTGAAAATCACCGATCTGCGCCGCTCCGCCAGCCATCCGCAATGGGGCATTGTCACGCTCGACTTTGACGTGCGCAACCAGCAGGGCAGGCCGGTGCTGACCATGCGGCTGGCCAACCTGGTCGAGACGCGCGAAACGGAAGCCGCAGCATGACCCGCTGGTTCGAGAATATCGCGCTGAATGAGGTGTTTCCGCTCGGCAGTCACACTTTCACGGCCGATGAGATCATCAGCTTTGCCGCGCTTTACGATCCGCAATATTTCCATCTCGATCCCGAGGCTGCCAAGCACAGTCATTTTGGCGGGCTGGTCGCCAGCGGCTGGCACACGGTCAGCATCGGCCACCGCCGCATGGTCGACGCGCTTGAGGCTGAGGAAGAACGCCTGCGTGGCCTGGGGGAAGAGCCCGGCATTTCCGGCCCGTCGCCGGGCGTCAATTCCATGGACTTCAAGGTGCCAGTGCGACCAGGCGATACGGTGAGCTACGAGCTGGTCGTGACCGACAAGCGCGCCTCCAATTCGATTCCCGGCTGGGGCCTGTTGTTCAACCGCATCACGGCGACCAACCAGCATGGCGAGTTGGTCTACACGGCCGAAGTGGTCGGCTTTTCCAAATTGCGCGACTATCGCGCCCCCGCCAGCCGGCGAGTGTTGCTCGCGCTCACCAGATTGCCCTTGATCGGCGGATTGCTCAAGCGGCGCTCTTGAATGCGACAGCGCGCCCCGGCACTCTGCCGCTCATGCGCCGAATCGCCCTCACCGTCAGTCTTCTCGCCCTTGCTGCCACGCCCGGCTTTGCACAACAGGTTCAGGGCAATTGGTCATGCCGGGACGCCAATGCCACCCGCGCCGGCATCCTGACCATCTATGGTTCGGTCTATGGCTTCGCCTCGACCACTTTTGGTGACCCCTCCTCGGGGACTGGCGCCATTATGGGCTATCAGGACGGGGTCGGCTTCAGCGACGGCCCCCTGCGCGCCGCCCGCAATGTGCAGGCCGGCAGGGTTATTCCCGACCCCAATCATGGCGTGGCCATGCAGCTCGAAACCAGCGACGCCATCGTGATGTTGTGCACGCCGCGGTAGGGCGCGTTCTGCCTGCCAAACCGCACATATTTCAGTGGCAGCACTCCCAAATCGCCCCACCCACCGCTCTCCCTCGGGCCTGACCCGAGGGTCGCCCTCAACCCGGCACAAGCGGCGAATGGCCCTCGGGTCGAGTCCGAGGGAGAACGGTGCTGGTTTTGGCCTCCACGCCTAACCACGCAACCCATCGTGTCATTCTCACCACGGGTGGCCTGACGGCGGGCTAGATCGAGGCGCCAAAATCACCCCAAATTGCCGGGGGCTTGAATTCCGTCCGCTGCCTGCGCATAATTAGGGCGCGGCGCCGGGCCCCTCTGGCGAGAGTGATGATGCTCTCGCGATGTCGGAGCTGCTCCAATTTTCTCATGGAGATGGTCCGGCGATGGAATCGCTTCTTGCCGCCCTATCGGGTGATTTTCTAGGTACTCCTGTCTACTTCTGGGTCGCGTTTATCGCGCTCGTCATCGGCCTGTTGGTCTTCGACCTCGGCGTCCTGCACAAGGATGAGCATGAGATCGGCGCCAAGGAGAGCCTGACGCTTTACGGCTTCTACGTGCTGATTGCCCTGGCCTTTGGCGGCTGGGTATGGTGGCAGCGCGGCGCGGAAGCCGGTCTTGAATTCTACACCGGCTACCTGCTCGAGCAGAGCCTGGCGATGGACAATATGTTCGTCATCGCCACCATTTTCGGCTTCCTGGCCATCCCCCGCCTCTATCAGCATCGCGTGCTGTTCTGGGGCATTCTGGGCGTCATCCTGTTCCGCGCCATCCTGATCGGCCTCGGGGCCGCTTTGGTCAACGAATTCAACTGGATACTGTTCGGCTTCGGCGCCTTCCTGGTGTTCACCGGCATCCGCATGTTCACCCACAAGGACGAGGAGCCGAACCTGGAAGAAAACAAGGTCTTCCAGTTCATCTCCAAACGCTTCCGGGTGACCAAGCAACTGCATGGCCGCAATTTCACGGTCAAGCAGCCCGACCCCAAGACCGGCAAGATCGTCACCTGGCTGACCCCGCTGGCCGTGGCGCTGATCATGGTGGAAGTCGTCGACCTGGTCTTTGCCGTGGATTCCGTGCCCGCCGTTTTCGCGGTGACGCAGGACACGTTCATCGTCTACACGTCCAATATCTTCGCCATTCTGGGCCTGCGCTCGCTCTACTTCGCCCTGGCTGCCGCGATGAACCGCTTCCGTTATCTGCAGGTGTCGCTGGCGATTATCCTGGTGCTGGTCGGCATCAAGATCTTCCTCGTGCCGCTGCATATCCATATCGACACGCTGCTCTCGCTGCTGGTCACCGTCAGCATCCTGGCGGGCGGGATTGTCTTCTCGCTCTACATGACCCGCAACGAGCCCGATATTTCAGCCGAGGACCAACCCAAGACCGGTCAGCTCGAGCCGTAACGCTTCAGCGCTGACATACACTTCAAGAGGCCCGGCGCATCCCCTTGCGCCGGGCCTTTCCTTTGCCCAGTCTTGCCTCAATTCCGGTTTAACGAAAAGGAAACGACCACAGGAGCCAAGGCATGGGTGCCATCCAGGAAATCGTATTCGACTGCGACAAGCCGGCCAAACTGGCCCAGTTCTGGGCCGCAATGCTCGAGGGCTATGCCGTGCGGGACTATGACGAGGCCGAGATCGCCCGGCTCGCGGCGCTCGGCCTGACCCCGGATACCGACCCAACCGTGATGGTAGATGGCCCGGGACCCAGCATCTGCTTCCAGAATGTGGAAGGCCGGCGCTATGACAATAACCGTGTGCATTTCGACATTGGGGTGAGCGATCGCGGCAGTGAGGTCGAACGGCTCAAGGCCGCAGGCGCCGAAATCGTGCGGGTGCTGCCCACCTATACCGTGATGCGCGACCCCGAGGGCAACCAGTTCTGCCTCGTCGACCAGCGCCAGGCCATGGCGGCGTAACGTTGCTGACACGGCCTGTCACGGCCCATGGCTATGCTCGCGCCCATCACAGCTTGGAGCCACATCATGTCCCTTATCGCCACCTGCCACTGCGGCCAAACCAGGATCGAACTGCCTCATTTGCCCACCTCCGCCAAGGAGTGCAATTGCAGCTTCTGCCACAGGACCGGCGCGGTCTGGGGCTATTTCGGCGAAGGCGAATTGAACATGCTCTCAGCGACGGCGGAAAAGACCTATTCGGCCAGCGGCATGAATATGCACCATTTCTGCGCCAATTGCGGCATCCAGACCTGGGGCGATTCACCCGACTGGGCCTCGATGTACAATAGCGACGGCACCCCCAAGAACGGCGACCCCAACAGCTTCCCCACTGCACGCACCTATGCAGTCAATCTGCGGCTGGTGGATGGCCTGGATCTGTCGAGCGTGGTGATCGAGAAGATGGATGGGCGCAATAGCTGGTAGGTGAACTCCCTCGCGTCCGCCACCATTACTCACCCACCCACCGTGTCATTCCCGCGAAAGCGGGAACCTCTGTTGGCGATGCGAAGAAAGTAAACGGAGGTTCCAGCTTTCGCGGGAATGACACCGTGGTGGGTCAATGCCCCTGGAACGCCATCAGCGTCGACACTTCCACGCCCTCGGCTTCGAGCTTTGCCGCCCCGCCCAGGTCCGGCAGGTCGATGACGAAGGCCGCATTGGCCACCGTGGCACCTGTACGGCGCAGCAGGCCCACAGCAGCAATGGCCGTGCCGCCGGTCGCGATGAGATCATCGACCAGCAGCACATTGTCGCCGGCATCCAGCACGTCGGCATGGATCTCGATCGTGTCGACCCCATATTCGAGCGCGTAATTCTGCCCGATGGTCTCGCCGGGCAGCTTGCCCTTCTTGCGCACGGGGATGAAGCCGACGCCGAGCGCGATCGCCACCCCGGCCCCGAAAATGAAGCCCCGCGCTTCGATACCGGCCACATGGGTAACACCGAACTGGCGGTGCGCCTCGGCGATCTGCTCAATGCTGGCCTTGAAACCCTCGGGGTGCTCGATCAGCGTGGTGATGTCGCGAAACAGGATGCCCTTTTTGGGATAGTCCGGAATCGTGCGCACAAGGGCCTTGAGGTCGAGCGTCATCGCAATCCTGCAAATTGGATAATTGGTCTTGGAAAAATCAGGGAGCGCGGCGGCCCACAATATGTCGCGCGATCACGCCGGCATTATAGGCCGCGCTTCGGGTGACCCCGATGGCCGTTTCGCGTGCCTTGGGATTGCTGACAACCGCCCGCATACCGGCGCGCACCACGGGGTGGCGGCTGACGGTGATAGCGGCGCTGACGACGGTCACGGCGATGCGAACTGCGGACATGTCGGCGGCCTCGCGATTAATTTGGCGACTATTACCATATTGCGGCACCGCGCGCTCTTGGCAAGAGGCCTGAAGCCGATGTGACCCGTGACAAAAACAAAGGGCCCCCCATGGGAGCCCTTTGACGAAGTCGTATGAGCCCAGCTTAGTGCTCGATGCCCTGCCAGAGCTTGCGCTTGGTGGCATACATCAGGCCGGCAAAGGCGATGAGGAACAGCAGCACCTTGAAGCCGGTTTCCTTGCGGGACACGAGGCCCGGCTCGGCCAGCCACATCATGAAGGCGGCGACGTCGTGCGAATATTGCTCGACGGTCATCGGCACCGGCTCCTGGCCTTCGCCGGCTTCATAGGCTACCAGCTCGTCCTGCAACGGCGGGCCCATGCCAATGGCATGGCCGGGGAAATAGTCGTTGTAGAACTTGCCCTCGGGCAGGTCAAACCCTTCGGGCGCTTCGTCGTGATAGCCGTTCAGCAGCGCATGGATATAATCCGGGCCGCCTTCGGAATAGCCGGTGAAGTAATTGGTGATCCACCAGGGGAAGGCGTCCTTGATGCCACGAGCCTTGGCCAGCACCGAGAAATCGGGGGGCACGACGCCGCCATTGGCGTCGCGCGCATCCTGATCGGTCGCGAAGGGCGAGGGCCAGCGATCGGCCGCCACGGCCGGGCGAACCCCGCCCTCGGCGGTGGCGTCGGCCACTTCATATTCGGCCGCCAGCGCCTTGACCTGGCCTTCGGTAAAGCCGGGGCCGCCGTCTTCGGTCAGGTTGCGGAATGCCAGCAACCGGGCGCTGTGGCAATTGGCGCAAACTTCGCGGAACACCTGGAAACCGCGTTGCAGCTGGTTTTCGTCATAGGTGCCGAAAATGCCGGCAAAGCTCCAGCTTTGCTTTTCAACCGGCGGCGCGGTGCCTTCGGCAGCGAAAGCCGGCGCTGCGGCCATGCCAGCGGCGATGGCGACAGCAGCGATGATGGTCTTGAACGTCAACATTGAACCCGCCCCGCCTTTCACGAATGTGCCTTGCCGAGAACACTCTCGGAAATGCTGGTCGGCAGCGGCCTGGCAATTTCGATGCGCGACAACACGGGCAGGATGACGAAGAAATGGAGGAAATAGTAGCCGGTGCAGACCTTGGCCAGCGTCGTGTAAGGCTCGATCGCTTCCTGTGCACCGAGATATGCCAGGGCGATGAAGTCGAGCACGAACAGGGCGTAGAACCACTTGAACATCGGGCGGAACGTGCCCGAACGCACCTTGCTCGTATCCAGCCACGGCACCACCAGCAGTGCCAGCATCGACAGGCCCATGGCGATCACGCCACCGAGCTGGGAGTTGATGAACAGCACGTTGAAATCGACGGCACGCAGGATGGTATAGAAGGGCAGCAGATACCATTCCGGCACGATATGGGACGGGGTAACCTGCGAATTGGCCTGGATGTAATTATCCGGGTGACCAAGGATATCGGGGGCGAAGAACACGAACCACGCGAAGGGGATCAGGAACAGCACCATCGCGAAGGCGTCCTTCATCGTATAATACGGATGGAAGGGCACGGTATCGCGCTTGTCCTTGACCTCGACGCCGATCGGGTTGTTGTTGCCCGGCACATGCAGCGCCCAGATATGCAGCACCACGACCGCCGCAATGATGAACGGCAGCAGGTAATGCAGCGAGAAGAAGCGGTTGAGCGTGGGGTTGCCGACGGCAAAACCACCGCGCAGCAGCTGCAGCAGGCTCTCGCCAACCACCGGGATTGCCGAGAAGATATTGGTGATGACCGTAGCGCCCCAGAAGCTCATCTGGCCCCAGGGCAGCACATAGCCCATGAAGGCCGTGGCCATGGTCAGGATGAAGATGACGACGCCCAGGATCCACAGAATCTCGCGCGGCGCCTTGTAGGAGCCAAAGAACATGCCGCGGAAAATGTGGATGTAGAGGGCCGCGAAGAACATCGAGGCGCCTACCGAGTGGACAGCCTGGATGATGCGGCCGCCATTGACGTCACGGCGGATATGCTCGACCGAGTCAAAGGCCAGCGCCACATTGGGCGTATAATGCATGGCCAGGATAATGCCGGTGACGATCTGCACGCCAAGGCACAACACCAGGATGGCGCCGAACGTCCACCAATAGTTGAGGTTCTTCGGCGTGGGGAAATCCATCAGGTGCTCTTTGGCAAACCTGACGACGGGCAGGCGCTCGTCGAGCCACTTTTCGGCGGCGTTTCCCGGAACGTAAGTCGAATGTTCTGACATCGGAAAAGCCCCCACTAACCGATCTGGACCAGCGTATCGCTGATAAATTCATAAGGCGGCACCACAAGATTCTTGGGTGCCGGGCCTTTGCGGATGCGGCCGGCGCTATCGTAGTGCGAACCGTGGCATGGGCAGAACCAGCCATCGAAATCGCCCGACTGCCCGGTCGGCACGCAACCGAGATGAGTGCAATTGGCGATCATGATCAGCCATTCTTCATGGCCGGGCTTGGTGCGCTGCTCGTCGGTCTCGGGATCCTTGAGGTCTGCCAGCGGAACCGCCTTGGCCTCGTCGATCTCGGCCTGAGTGCGATGCCGCACGAAAACCGGCAGGCCGCGCCAGGTGATCGTCACCGACTGGCCCTCTGGAATATTGGCGAGATTGAACTCGATACTGGCCAGCGCCAGCGTCGAGGCATCGGGATTGAGCTGGTTGATCAGCGGCCAGACCACTGCCGCCGCGCCCACGGCACCAACGGCACCGGTTGCGACATACAGGAAGTCCCGCCGCGTCGTTGAATGTTCTGCTTGCGTAGCCAAGGTCACGATCCCCGTACAATACACGCCCGACGCGGCCGGCAGCGGCAAGGCTCCTCACGCATAAGCGGAATCAGCCGCCGTCCACCCTCAAGCGGCCCGTCAGTCCGGGGTTCTTTTTGCACTGTCACAGGAACTTGTCCAGTGCGCCCGGCAATGACATGGAACAAGTGCGACACTATTCCCAACCCGATTGCCGCAACAGACCTTAAAGTGCCAAATCCACGGCGGGGATACCGCCTTGTCCGAGGAGTCCATGTCCGTAGAACTCGCCCTCTATCAGCCTGATATCGCTAACAATACCGGTACGCTGATCCGGCTTGGCGCCTGCCTGGGCGTCACGATTCACATCATCCACCCCACCGGCTTCCCCTTTTCGGCCAAATCACTGGCTCGAGCCGGGCTCGACTATGTCGACCACGCCATCGTGCGCGAGCACACGGGCTTTGCCGCATTCCAGGCATGGCGCTTGTCCGAGGGCCGGCGGCTGGTGCTGCTCTCCACCAAAGCGACGATTTCGGCCTATGCCGCCCGATACGAGGCCAACGACATCCTGATGGTGGGCCGCGAAAGCGCAGGCGTACCCGATACCGTGGCCAACACTGCCGGCCTTTGCGTGCGCATTCCGATGCGCGACGGTTTGCGCTCGATCAATGTGGCGCTGGCCGCAACGCTTATCCTGGGGGAAGCAAAAAGACAGACCGATGGGTTTACAGGGCTGCAATGAGCGTTCATTCCACTTCCACCATGACTCTTCCGACCGGTATCGACGACAAGAAAGCCACAGCCGCCGCCTGGTTTCGCGCCCTGCGCGACCGGATTTGCGCGGCCTTCGAACAGCTGGAGGCCGATGTCAGCGGCCCCAACAGCCATCTGCCGCCTGGCACATTCGAGCGCACCCCCTGGGATCGCGCTGCCGGCGGGGGTGGGGAAATGTCCATGCTGCATGGCCGGGTCTTTGAAAAGGCAGGCGTGCATATCTCGACCGTCCATGGCGAGTTCTCGGCCGATTTCGCCAAGCAGATGCCGGGCACCGAAACGGGCGCCCAGTTCTGGAGTTCGGGCATTTCGCTGATCGTGCACCCCTGGAATCCTCATGTTCCAGCCGTGCATATGAACACGCGCATGATCGTCACCGGCAAGCAATGGTTCGGTGGCGGGGCTGATCTGACCCCGGTGCTGGATCGCCGCCGTGTTCAGGACGATCGCGACAATCTCGATTTCCATGCCGCCATGCGAGCCGCCTGTGCGGATCGGCCGGGCATTGATTACCAGCGCTACAAGGACTGGTGCGACGAGTATTTCTTCCTGCCCCACCGCAATGAACATCGCGGCATTGGCGGCATTTTCTACGACCAGCTCAATTCGGGTGATTGGGCGGCCGATTTCGACTTCACCAAGGCGGTAGGCGAGGCGTTTCTGGGGATCTACCCCGAACTGGTGCGCCGCAACTATGAAACGGCATGGACCGACGCGGACCGCAACGAACAGCTGATCCGGCGCGGGCGCTATGTCGAATTCAACCTGCTCTATGATCGGGGCACCATGTTCGGCCTCAAGACCGGTGGCAATGTGAATTCGATCCTCTCCTCCATGCCGCCTGAAGTGCGCTGGCCCTAGCCATGAGCATCTCGGCGCTCGAGATTGTCGGCTATCGCTCCGTGCGGAAGATTCGCTTCCCGATCCGCCGCCTGACCGTGCTGGTCGGCGGCAATGGCGTGGGCAAGACCAATCTCTACCGGGCGCTCGAACTCTTGCAGACCTGCGCCCGCGGCACGCTGGCCGAAGAGATCGCCCGCGAGGGCGGCCTCAGCTCGATCTTCTGGGCCGGCGGCAAGAATCTCACGGCCGATGGCAGTTTCGATCCGCGCTACCGGACCGACGGCTTTCGCAAGGGCGAAGGCAATAGCCTTCGGCTCGAAGCCCAATTCGAGGAACTGGGCGAAGGCGGCATCGACCCGCGCTATCAGATCGAGGTGGGCTTTGCGCCCGCCAAGGCCGCCGCAGCCTTCCCCAATGAGGCGCAGGTCAAGGCCGAGACGATCCAGCTTGTCCAGCGCGGCAAGACCGTATCGTTGATGGAGCGCAAAGGGGGCGTCGCCTGGGCGCGCGATGACGCAGGCCGCAAGCAGACCGCCAATGACGACCTGCTGGCCAGCGAGACGGCACTGGCGGCATTGTCGGGCCGCCCCGAAATAGCCGCGGTACGCGATGCGCTACTGGGCTGGCGGTTTTATCATGGCTTCCGCACGGACGCGGATTCGGTACTGCGCCGGCCCGCCCGTGCCGTCACCGCCCCCATGCTCGCCTCGGACGGCAGCAATCTGGGGGCGGTGTTTGCCACCCTGCGCTTCATTCGCGAGGACACGACCGACCTCGACGCCGCGATTGCCGATGCCTTTGGTGGCGCAGAACTCGTCACCGAGATCGGTGAATTTGCCACTTTCGGCATGCGCTATCCCGAAATGCCCAAACGGGCCTTCGCGCCGCATGAACTCTCCGACGGAACGTTGCAGTTTCTGGCCCTGGCCGGGGCCTTGCTCTCCTACCGGCTGCCCCCGTTCATTGCCCTCAACGAGCCTGAAACCAGTCTGCATCCCAGCCTTTTGCCCATGCTGGCCCGCATGATCGTCAAGGCCGCAGAACGCTCGCAAATCTGGGTGGTAACGCATTCGCGCGAACTGGCCGACGCCATCGCCGCCGAAAGCGGCGTGCTGCCGCGCGAAGTCACGCGCGATGATGACGGCACCTGGATCGAGGGGCTGAGCCAGATCGGTCTGTTCCCGGACGAATAAGAGACATGGTGCCACGACCTCGTTCTTCGACAAGCTCAGGATGGAGGTCTACGGGGGTATTCGGCGCGCTGTCAGTAGACCTCATCGTGAGCCTGTTGAACCACGAGGTCCTGGCACAAATTCCGGAACCCTCCCCCGCCCCGCACGTTCCCTCCCACTGCTCAAACTAGGGAGATGCAGATGAAACGCTTTGATTCGGGCTCACTGATCCCCGGCTCCACCTGGCATGCCGAAGCGGAAAGCGAAGCCGAGGTGGTGCGCCGCGCGGTAGAAAATCTCAAGACCCTGCATGGCGAAACCGATGTGCGCCCCGACATGATCGAGCGCATCAAGGAGCGCATCGTCGATACCGGTGCGCCTGCGAAGAAGGCAACCAAGCACTAGGACCAGATGGCAGTCCAGCGCCGCTTCACCTCTCCCCTTGGGGGAGAGGTCGGCCCGTTTGGGCCGGGAGAGGGGGCCTTTCTTCGTATACGGCATCAAGAAAAGGCCCCTCACCCCACCCTCTCCCCAAAGGGAGAGGGTGCGGCAGCCCCAATGCCGCAGCAAAAGACCTACCGGCGTGAATGTCGATTCAGCCTAGACCCTAGCCTGCGCCAGCAGCGACTCCCGATCCAGCGCGAAACCGCTATCGATCCAGATGCGCTCGAGGCGCGCCAGTTCCTGGCCCAGGGCCGGCCCCGGTTTGATGCCGAGGCCGGCCAGATCGTTGCCCGAAATCGGAAACGGCACCAATTGCACCGCGGCAAGCGAGCGCGCGGCTTCCGCCAGCCGGTCAGGCTTCCAATTGCCTTGCGCGGCGGCCAGCGCCAGCCCCTCGACGGCCACTTCACCAAACCGATAGGCGGCCTCATCCAGCCGGTCCTGCTCGACCATGTCAGCAGCGGTCGCAACGGCCTGTGCCGCACGCATGACCTCGTTGGAGAGCCGCCATTGCTGCTGCACGCTATCGGCGGGCCGGTCTCCGATCAGAACGGCGAGGCGCGTGGCAGGCGTAAAACCGCCCAATGTCTCATAGGCCTTGAGAATCTTGATCCGGTCGGCGTCGATCTCAACCAACCCGATGGCCGCCATGGCACCCAAAGTCAGCGCGATATCGGGCAAAGCCAGCATGCGCATGATTTCGCTGCCGACCCGCTCGGCCGACAAATGGCCCAATTGCCCCACCGCCGCGGCACAGGCGGCAAGCCCGTCGGGGTCCAACTTTTCACCCCCATGGCTGGCTGAAAACCGGAAGAAGCGATAGACGCGCAAGCCATCTTCGGCGATCCGCATCGCGGCGTCGCCGATGAACCGCACGCGGCCATTGAGCGCGTCATTGATGCCACCCAGCGGATCAAACAGGGCGCCATCGGCCCCGCAATAGAGCGCATTGAGCGTGAAATCGCGCCGCGCCGCGTCCTCGGCCCAGTCATTGCCGAACGCCACCACGGCATGGCGTCCATTGGTTTCGACATCGCGGCGCAGCGTTGTGACCTCGGCCAGGGTCTCACCCAGCTTGAGGGTCACCGTGCCGTGGTCGATGCCGGTGGGGTAATGGGCGATGCCATTGGCCTTGGCGCGCGCGATGACCTCGTCGGGCGTGAGTTCGGTCGCCAGATCAATATCGGGATTGTCCCGCTCGCGGCGCAGCAACGTGTCACGCACCACCCCGCCAACGGCGCGGGTGCGGCCCATGCCGCCATCGAGCGCAGCAAGAATCGCCTGCGTTTCCGGGCGGACCAGCCACTCGGCGCTCGCCAGCCGTTCTTCGGGGCTCATAATGCAGCCTCCCCAAGGGCCAGGTCGCGGAACTGACGGGTGAGGTTGGCGGTAATGCCCCAGATGGTGTGGCCATCATGGTCGATCTGCCAGGTGCTGTGTTCCCGCCCATTCCGCTTGATGCGGAAGCGGCCATAACTTTCGGTGTCCAGAATGCGCTGCAGCGGCACCTCGAACACCGAATGCACCTCGCCCGGATTGGGCACAAAGGGGCCGCTGGGCGCCACTTCGGCAATAACCGGGGTGATCAGGTAATTGGTGCCGGTGAAATAGGTGGGCATGAAGCCCAGAATGCGCGCGTCCTTGCGCCGCATCCCCACTTCCTCATAGGCCTCGCGCAAAGCCGCTGCCCCGACATCGCTATCGGATGCATCCACCTTGCCGCCAGGAAAAGCCACCTGGCCGGAATGCGCCCGCAAGTCTGGCGAGCGCTCAGTATAGAGCACGGTATAGCCCTCGGGCCTCCGAATCAGCGCGATCAGCACCGCCGCCGGCACGGGCGGACGATCAAAAGCCCGCTCCGGCAGCCAATCGGGCACCAGGTGCTCCCCGCCCGGCAGAGCAGGCGGCGCCGGCAGCAGCCGCGCGGCAAGTTGATCGATGACGGAAGCGTCCAGCGACAAGAGGCACCAGCAATTCAAATCGGAATGAGGAGCTTAAGCGAGCCTGCCCGCCCCTGCATCCCTTTTATCGCTGGAAAGCCACGATCGAACCGCTCAGCGTCGTGGCCAGCGATTTGTCATCGGCATAGACCAGCACGCGGGTCGGATCGACCGGGCCGGGGAACTGGATGGCGCCCAGGGTCGTGGGCTCCCAGCCCAGGGGGCAATAGTAATCGCGGTCGCCCACCAGCATGACGAATTGGCCATCGCCCCGCGCCAAAGCGCGCTTGGTGACTTCGCGGGCCAAGAGCTTGCCGGCGCCAAGCTTGCGGAAATTGGGGTGAGTAGCCAGCGGGCCGAGCATCCAGCCATTGATGCCGCCAACGCTGATCGGGGTCATCCAGACCGAGCCGCAGGCCGTGCCATCCACCTCGGCAACAAGGCTCAGGCTCCTGTCGATCGGGAACCGCTCGCGAATGCGAAAGGCCGTGCGGGCAAACCGGCCCGGACCAAAGGCAATGGCCTGCAATTCCTCGATGAAAGCATCATCGGCGGCAGTTGCATAGCGAACGGTCGGAACACGAAGGGGCGAAGCGGAGACAGCAGCGGCCGCAGCCGAAGGCGCAGATTGAAGGCTCATGACAAGTTCCAGGATGGAATGCGTAGGACAAACCCGGCACCCCAAGAGGGGCACCGCTTCAAAGGACCGCTTACGGTCGTCGTGTCACCAGCAAAACCTTTACCATCCTGGGCGCCTCCACGCCTGAAAATCGCATTAGCACCATGGGCGCCTCGCGTAAACAGAAAGGTATTGCAGCGCCGAAGAAAATCAAGGCCTTCGGCAGGCGCTGTGTTCAATATGCACAACACTTCGTCACGCCATTGGGTTCTTATCCTTCCCGCCGCGCCGGTCTATGTGAAGGGCAACGTATTCGGCTTGCCGGACTTAGACCTGCAAACGAGACGACAACATGACGGAAAGGCTTCGATCGTGGGACAATTGATCGACGGTAAATGGTCCACCCAATGGTACGACACCAAAAAGACGGGCGGCAAATTCGAGCGCAGCCAGGCGGGTTTCCGCAATTGGGTCACTGCCGATGGCAGCGCCGGCCCATCGGGAACAGGCGGGTTCAAGGCCGAGGCGGGACGCTATCATCTTTATGTGTCGCTGGCCTGCCCCTGGGCGCATCGCACGCTGATCTTCCGCAAGCTCAAGAATCTTGAAGACCTGATCACCGTGTCGGTCGTCTCGCCCAAAATGCCCGACGAAACCGGCTGGAGCTTCAAGACCGATGAAGGCTCGACCGGTGACGGCCTGCTCGGCAAGGACTTCCTGTGGCAGGTCTATACAAAGGCGGTGCCGGACTATACCGGCCGCGTCACCGTGCCCGTGCTGTGGGACAAGCAGACCGGCACGATCGTCTCCAATGAAAGCTCGGAAATCATCCGCATGTTCAACTCGGCGTTCGACGAGTTGACCGGCAATACCGACGACTATTACCCCGAAGCCCTGCGCCCCCAGATCGACGCCATCAATGCCCGCGTCTATGACGACATCAACAATGGCGTCTACAAGGCCGGCTTTGCCACCAGGCAGGAGGCCTATGACGAGGCCGTCGCCAAGCTGTTCGACGCGCTCGATTGGGTCGAAGGCCTATTGGGCGAAACCGCTTATCTGACCGGCGAGGCCATCACCGAAGCCGATTGGCGGCTGTTCACCACGCTGGTGCGGTTTGACGCGGTCTATGTCGGCCACTTCAAATGCAACCGCAAACGCATCGCCGACTATCCCAATCTCAGCCATTATCTGAAGGCGCTCTACGAGGTTCCCGGCGTCAAGGAAACGGTCGATCTCGACCATATCCGCACGCATTATTACTGGAGCCACATCACGATCAATCCGACGCGGATTATCCCGATTGGGCCGGAGCTGCCGTTTTTGAAGTAGGTTACGCTTCCTAACACTTGCGCTATTCCCTCCGTTCATCGTCATCACCCGGCTTGTCCGGGTGATCCATATCTCGGCACGCGCGGCGGCATGGATTGCCCGGACAAGCCGGGCAATGACGATAAAGGGGCTAGCTTGGGAGAAAGCCGAGAGTTCTCAAAGTGCCCCGATGACAGCCCTCAATACCCCCAAACCTCCCGCTTGGGTTGGCCATCGAAATACTCATCGATCCGCTGCGACGTCGCTGGGGTCACCCCCTGGGGCAGCGCCTTGCGGTCGAACCAGCCGGCTTCGGCAATCTCGTGATTGGGCTTGAAAGCGCGTTCCAGCACATGGTTCTTGGCGACATAGAAGGCGACATGGTCGCGATCGGTGACGGGGCTGGCATTGTGATAGATGCCGAACAGCTCGATCGGCCCGGTGACCCGGTAGCCAGTCTCTTCCAGCGCTTCGCGCCGTGCCGCCGCTTCCATGGTTTCTCCGGGATCGACGCCCCCGCCGGGAAATTGCCAGCCCGGCACATAGGTGTGGCGGATCAGGAACACCTTGTCCCCATCCACCAGCATGATGCGCGCGCCTATGGTCATCCTGTGCCAAAGCCCCTTGAGAGTCAGGAAGACCTTGGCGCGCACCTGCTGGAATCGATTCATCTGCATGGCTGGCTCCGTTTTCGCCCTATCGGTAGCAGAGCTTTGATGACGACAAAATTGACGTTACGGGCGATTGTCCGTTTTCTTGCCCCTTCCCTTCTGGCATTACGCCCTCAATGATCACCCTTGCCCATATCTCCGACATCCATCTTTCGCCCATGCCCGAGGTCGCGCTGCGCGATTTGCTCGGCAAGCGGCTGACCGGCTTTCTCAACTGGAAACTCAAGCGGCATGGCGAACTCAATAGCGAGACGCTGGGGCGCCTTGTTGCCCATATGCAGGGCCAGAATGCCGATTTTACGGCAGTCACGGGCGATTTGACCAATCTGGCGCTCGATAGCGAAGTGGCGCGCGCCGGCAAATGGCTCGAGGCTTTGGGCAGCGCCGATCGCATTGCGGTCTGTCCGGGCAATCACGACGCCTATGTGCCCGGCGCGCTCGAAGCCGCCCAAAAGGATTGGGGCGGCTATCTCAAGGGCGAAACCCTTGACGGAGCGGCCTTTCCCTTCGTGCGTCGCATGGGCGAGCTGGCCATCATTTCCTGCTCAAGCGCGGTTCCCACGCGCCCCTTCCTCGCCATCGGCCGCTTCGACGAAAAACAGGCCGACCGCCTGGGGCGCATTCTGAAGGCCATGGGCGATGCCGGCTATTTCCGCACCGTGCTGATCCATCACCCGCCCAATGCCGAATTGCAGCATCCCTCATTCGGCCTCAAGGGGCACAAGCTGTTCCGCCAGGTCGTTGCCGAGCATGGCGCCGAACTGATCCTGCACGGCCATACCCACCGCTCCTCGATCCATTCCATTCCCGGCAAGAACCACGAAGTGCCGGTCGTCGGCGTTGCCGCGGCCAGCGCCGCACAGGGCGGCACACTGGACGATCCGGCGCGCTACAACCTGTTCCGCATCGAGAAATCCGGCGAAGGCTGGACCTGCACCATGCGCGAATACGGCTTCCAGCGCCTGGGCTCGGACATCGTCATGCGCCTGCAAATGCGGATCTACTGAGCGCTTTTCGGCGCGTTTGTTATCGTTCGATAGGTTTGGCATTTCGCTCGGTACGTGCGGCTCAAAGTTCGCACTGGTCTGGCTCTCCATGACTGCCTAGGTTAGTTTGAGAAGTTGCTGTAATGTCGGGAAGGCGCCCCATTTCAGCCATTGGCGCGGTGTCGACCGCATCCCAAAAGCGGCCGTTCCGGTGAAAGGCCGGCAATGGCGATAACGGGGTGAATTGCTGCCACGCCGGTAATCAGCTGCCAACGGCAGGCAAGTGCCGGAGCGGCATTCCATTGCGCGTCGCGTCGTCAATGTAGGGACGGTCGATAGATGAACTCTTGGATGCGACCGTCGAGAGTTCGGGTTTCCAGCAGCTCAAGATCGAAGTCCTGGGCGCCCTGGAACAGCGGCTCGGTGCCGGTCAGACCGGTGATTGCGGGGAAGACCGTTACCTGCAGGCGGTCGACGAGACCCGCGGCAAGCAGCGACCGGTTGAGCGACAGGCTGCCGTGTGTTCGTAGCGGAACTGCAGATTCCTGCTTGAGACGGGCAAGGATATCGACGCCATCGCCGGCCTCGACGGTGGCATTCGGCCAATTCAGCGGCGCCTTCAGGGAGTTGGACACGACCGTAGTCGGCAGGTTCACCATGCGATTGACCCATGGATCGAAAACGTCCGAATCCGGATCATCTGAGGAGCGCATGCTCGCAAACGCCCTGTAAGTTCTGGCTCCAAGCACCAGACGCTGCTCCTCGCTGTAGAGGGCGAGACGATGGGCAAGCAGCTCGGGACCCTGCTTGCCCCAATAGCCACCCCAGCCGCCGCTCACACTCCCGAAGCCGTCCAGGCTGCAGAATACATCGACGGTCAAAATTGCGGTCATGATAACCTCCTGTCGGGGTTGAGTGCGCGCAGGTTCGACTGGTTTATCGCCCGGCTTCAGAACGACGAACGAGGCCATGCGAAATAGACATGCTTCGTGAAGAATCGCCGGGGGGCACGCAACGTCCCTTTTGTCCGTGAAGTTCCATCGCCGGAGCGATGCGCCAATGCCTGGGTAGGCCACCGAATCTCAGGGATCGATTTATGATGGCGCTTAGTCTGGAACCCAATCCGTCGGCGAACTGATCATCCAGGGATACGTATAGGCCGCAAATTTTTCCACCACCTCGGCGGCATTGGGCGTCTTGCTGGCGACGGCGGCGACAAGCGCTTCGATTAGACCCAAAATGGCGGTGTCAGACGGCGGGTTGAATTCATGATGCGCCTCGACCAGCAGCGATAGCGCGCTCATGGCGGCCAAGGGCGAATTGAGATGATCGGTGATCGCCAGGACAGGTATGCCGTGTTGCCTGGCATGCTGGGTCACCACCAGCGTATCGCGCATGTAGAAGGCGAAGGCTACCGCGATGACAAGGTCGTTTTCGCCAAACTTGAACAATTGCCGCCCAGCGCCGACCACACCACCACCATTTTCGGCCGTGCGGACCGATTTTCCGGTGAGTTCCAGCCCGACGGCAAGGATATTGGCGAGGCTGCCCGCATTCTCGAAACCGGCGATGTAAATGCGTTCGGCATTGACGATCATCTCGACGGCTTTTTCGGTCTGTGATGCGGTGAGGTTGGAGATGGTCGCTTCGAGGTTAGCGATATCCTCGCGCATTGAGGCGATCATCACCTCCTGCGGGCTGGCGCCCTCCGCCAGCTTCTGCTTGAGCCGCTCAGCCGGAGCAAACAGGGATTCAAAGCCCTTAATCAACTCGCTGCGGAATTCAGCATAGCCGGCAAAGCCGATGGCGGTGGCAAACCGATTGGCCGTCGCAACCGACACCCCGACGGTTTCCACCGCCTCGTGAATGCTCATGCGGGCCAGGGTGACGGGATCGGCCAGCACCTGGTCAGCGAACTGGCGCAGCGCCGAGGACAGGTCCGAATAATGCGTGGCAATACGTTGGGCGACCAATGTTTGCGCTGGAAGTCTATTTTTTGTGCGCATCTATTTTTCTGCCGGTTTTCCGCTCAATAAACTTGAAACTCCTGTTACAGGTGATATCAATCTCTGTAACAAAAACAACATCCCAGGGTGAGGACGCCGTGCTGCCACGGCGCAGGTTCTTCGTCGCCAAGGAGCGTAACGACATATGAGCAAGCTGCCACCACTTTCTCTTACCCGCCGTCAGATGCTGGTTAGCATGGCCGGCACCGGCCTCGCCATGAGCATTCCGGGCTGGGCCGTTGCGCAGGCTGGCGCCCCCGTGACCACAGCCCTCGGCTGGATCCCCAATGCCGAATATGCCGGCCTGTGGATCGCCATCGAGAATGGCTATTTCGCCGAGGAAGGTATCGACATCAGCTATACGCCGGGTGGCCCGAACGCCCCGGGCGTGCTGGTCGCACTCGCGGCGGGTGATGCCAATTATGCCGGGGCGGACTGGATTCCCTTCTTCGAGGCCCTGAAACGCGGCAACGACTTCGTCGTTCTCGGCGCTGCCTTTCCCACCAGCCCCGCGGCGCTCCTGTCCATGGCCGCCCACCCGGTGAAAGAGCCCAAGGACCTCGTTGGCGCACGCATTCTCAACCAGATGCCGGCCGACAAGAACACGATAGACTTCATTCTCACCAAGGCCGGTCTGCCGCTCGATTATACGCTGGTGCCGACCGGCTTCTCCCCCGAGCCATTGGTGGCCGGCGATGGCGACGCCTATTTTGCCTTTGCCACCAACCAGCCGATCACTCTGGAGAATATGGGCCTCGCCCGCGACAAGGATTTCTTCGTCACCCTGATGAGCGATCTTGGCTATTCGACCCCGGCCGGCATCATTGTCGCCGACCGCAAATATGTCGAAGAGAACCGTCCGCGGGTGGTCGGCTATCTCAAGGCGCTGCTCCGCGGCTGGATCGAGAACGGCAAGGACCTCAAGGTTGCGGCCGAGCTGATCATCAACAAGTACGGTGCCGATTTCGGTCTCGAGCTGGCCCAACAGATCCGGCAGAACGAACTCGGCCAGCCGCTGATCCAGGCGGCCGACGCACCCGGCCCGTTCTGGTTCGACCCGGCAGTCGTCGACACGACCATTGCCGAAATCGCCAAGGCATCCGGCATCGACTCCATCCCGGCCTCTTCCGAGATCGTGGACCTCGGCCCGCTCGAAGAAGCCATCGCGGCCATCAAGGCCTGACCGTCTCCCTGACTGTGGTGGAGGTGTTCGCACCTCCACCACATTTTTCCGGACTTTCCGATGACCGAAACCGCCATCCATCTCGATCGCGTCGGCAAAAGCTTTGCCCTCGACAATGGCAAGCAACTGACCGCACTCAGCGAGATCGATCTCCGCATCGGCAAGGGCGAGTTCGTGGCGCTGCTTGGGCCTTCCGGCTGCGGCAAGAGCACGGTCCTGCGGTTGGCGGCCGCGCTGGAAACGCCGAGCGCCGGGCGCGTGACGATCGACGGCAAGGAGCCACAGGCTCTCAGCCGCGCCCATCGCCTGGGCGTCGCCTTCCAGGATCATGCCTTGCTGCCCTGGCTCGACATCTTCGCCAATGTGGCCCTGCCGTTCCAGGTCGCCGGCCGAAAGGTCGACGACGCTCGCGTCAAGGAACTGATCGGGCTCGTTGGGTTAGCGGGTTTTGAGAAGGCGCGGCCGCGCCAATTATCCGGCGGCATGCGACAGCGTGCTTCCATCGCGCGTGCTCTTGCCCTGCAACCCGATGTGCTGCTGCTCGACGAGCCTTTCGGCGCATTGGATGCGGTTACCCGGCGGCATATGAACCTGGAGCTGCAGCGCATCTGGAGTGCACAGCGGATTACCACGCTTCTGGTCACGCATTCTGTCGACGAAGCGCTTTTCCTGGCCGACCGCGTGATCGTCATGAGCGGCCGTCCCGGACGCATCATCAGGGACATCAGTATTCCCTTCGAGCGCCCCCGGCATCCATCCGTCATGCGCGACAAGCGCTTCCACGAACTGGTTGACGAGCTGACCCTGGCGCTCGAGCCGGAAGGGGCCGCGCCATGACGCTGCAATCGGAGGCGGTGCATCGCCTCGTTCTTGGGGCCGTGGGGGTGGGGCTGTTCCTGGCTATCTGGCAGGTCATCGGCACCTATCGGCTGGCGGGAATGACCTGGCCTCCGTTGACCGACGTGCTGGCTTTCATAGCCGATCCCAGCAAGCAAGGCCTGTTCGTCCGGGCCATGCTGGCCAGCTTTGCCTCGGTCGCCCTGGGCTATGTCGTGGGTATTCTGAGCGGCGTCGCTGCAGCCATGTTGGGACAGGTGCTGCCGATCATGCGGCCCGGCCTCGACCGTCTCGTTGCGGTCATCCATGCCGTTCCACTTGTGGCTCTGGCGCCAGTCTTCATGGTGCTGGCCAATCGCGACCTGACCCCGCCCGCCATCTCGGCGCTGGGAGTCTTCTACATGATCTACGTCGCCACCACCTCCGGCCTAAAAGCCGCCAGCCATACCCATCGGGATCTGTTCACTGCGCTTGGTTCCAGCCCCACGAGCCGCTTTCTTCGTCTTGAACTGCCGGCGGCGCTGCCGGCGCTAGTCTCGGGCATGAAGCTGGCCATCCCCGTGGCCTTCATTGGCACCATTGTCGGCGAATGGTTCGGCGCCTCGCGCGGCCTTGGCCTGCTGATGGTTTCGGCCATGCAGAACTTCCAGATCCCATTGCTGTGGAGTGCCGTGCTGATCGTCACAACGGCATCGCTAGCCCTCTTCGGGCTGATGAGCCTGTTCGAACGTCTCGTCTATGGACGGTTCCAATGAGCGGCGTACGCACCTTCATCTCGCACTACTGGGGCGTTCTTGGCATCCTGCTACTCTGGCAGGCCTGGGTCAGCATTTCCGGTCTCAACGCGATCGTGCTGCCGAGCCCGCTCAGCGTCGTGGCGGACCTCGTCGCCAATCCGGCGATCTATGCAGGCAATGCTGGCAAGACCTTCCTCGTCGCTGTCCTGGGGCTGGCCTTCGGCCTCCTCGCCGGTGTGCTCCTGTCGCTGGCCGCATGGACATCGCGCCTGCTCAACGGCCTGCTGACACCGCTCGGCCTGATCTTTTCGTCCATTCCCGTTGTGGCTTTGATCCCGATCCTGGCGCGCCTGCTCGGCTATGACATGCGCACGGAAATCGCCATCGTCGCCGTCGCAGCCTTCTTCCCGACTTTCGTCTTCGTTGGGGCGGGCCTCAAATCCCGGCCGCCTGGCAGCGATGATCTGTTCAATGTACTGGGCGCCACCCCCTGGCAGCGCCTCCTGCGCCTCGTCATGCCGGCTGCCGTGCCCAACATGATGGTTGCCCTGCGCCTGACCGCCCCCGAAGCCGTACTGGCAGCCATTCTCGCCGAACTGCTCATGGGCACCTCGGGCCTTGGCTTCATGTTCCGCGAGGCCGCCGGGCGGTTCGCTATGGAGCGCGCCTTCGGCACCTCGATCATCGCCACCATCACCGCCGTTATCGTCTTCGGTCTGTTCATGGCGGCCGAAAGGCGCGTCGACGCGCTGTGGAAATAACTCTTCTCTCACCTCTCAGGAGCCCATCATGAAAGTCCAGCAGCCGCCCGATCCGTGGCAGCGCACCACCACCGAACATGGCTTTGCCGCCGACGAAGTCATCTCGGCGCTGCAAAAATGTACCCGCCGCGGCATGACGCAGAACGTCCTGCTTCTGGCCTGGGAAATGTTCATCACCAGCCCGGAAATGGAAGAAATGATGTGGTCGCGCCTCTGCGTGATCGCCGTGGAAGACATCGGCTTCGGCAATGTCGACGCGCCCGTGCTGGTCGAGACGCTCTATCAACAACACCTGCGCTACCCACGCCCGGCCGGCGATCGTTTCCTCTTTGCCGCCCATGCCATCCGACTGCTGACCGGCTCCAAGAAGGACCGCACTAGCGACGACATGGTCAACTGGGCGAAGCGTTCCATCGAACTGGGCGAAAACTTGCCAGAGATTCCCGATATCGCGCTCGACATGCACACTCGCCGTGGCCAGGAAATGGGCCGCGACTATCTATTCTTCATGACGGAAGCTTCCAAGGTCATTCCCGAGATCGAGAATAAGGACCAGAGCTACAAGGATTGGATCCTGAAAGCACTGGCCGACGGGAAGCTCACATGAGCCCGACCCACAAGGTCTATATCGCCGGACCGGAAGTCTTCCTACCCAATGGCTTCGACCAGATGCGCATCAAGGGTGAAATGGCTCTGGCTGAAGGATTTTTCCCTAGCACGATGGCCGAAAACGACCTCGACCCAACCGGCGCCACGCCCTTCGAATTCGGCTGCCAGATCAGCGCCGCCAACGAGCGGATGATGCGAGAGGCCGATTTCTGCATTGCCAACCTGACGCCGTTTCGCGGTATCTCCGCCGACGTCGGAACCGGCTATGAAGTCGGTTTCATGATCGCTCTGGGCAAGCCGGTGTTCGGCTACACCAACATCAGCAAGCTCTATTACGACCGCTTGCTCGAAGACTATTACGGCGGCAAGGCCGAGAAGGACGCTGACGGCGTGCTGCGGGGCGCCGACGGGCTGATGATCGAAGACCACGGCATGGTGGACAATCTGATGTATGACGGCGGCATTGCCGCCATCGGCGGCAGGCTGGTGCGTCGCGACGTGGCGCCTGGTCGCATGCTCACGGACCTCGGCGGCTATCAGGAATGCCTGAAGCTGGCGCGCGAACTGTTCGACAAGCGCTGATTTTGGAGGGCGGAGACGACAGGCGTCGCACGCGTGGGCGGATTGAGCGTGGCAACCCACACCACATGGCCTGAAACGCTTGTTTCGTGCCTCCGCCTCGACCAGCCGTTGACAAGCCAGGCCATCAACCAATGCCGCAGATAGGGTCTTCGATGAGTTCGAGAATGGTTCATTCCAGCGCTGTTCCCTCCGGAACCCTGTTGAGCAGATACGACAGCCCACCGGCTTATGCCGATTGCTTTGTCGTTGATGTCGATGGAACCGCTGACGTGGGCAGCTTCTGCGCGGCGTTCTATACGACGTTCCTGTTCCGGATCGAGCGCGTCATTCTTGCGATGCTGGGCCGCAATGCTACCGACCATGATGCGGCCTCGTTGGCACGGGGAGAGCGCCAAGGAATTCGCGGCCTGGACAGTTGAGCAGCGCAATGAGCAAGAGATACTCATGCGTGATGCGACGGGGCGCACACGGTCATGGTTCATGACCGCACCGCTGGGCTCGGGTGGCACGCGGCTATTCTTTGGCTCGGCGATCAGCGCCACGACAACAGGACCCGGCAAGCCTGCCTCGATCGGTCCTGTGTTCCAGATGCTCCTGGGTTTTCACAAGCTCTATTCGAGGACCCTGCTGGCCCAGGCAGCCGCGAAAATCCGTCGGAACGCCCAGGACTGACCCGCAGGGCGCGGCGCAGTGGCCATCCAGGCGATCAAACGGTGATGACGACCTTGCCGAATTGGTCGTTGGATTCGAGATGGCGATGGGCCCCAACGATATCGTCGAATGCAAAACTCTTCGAAATGGTTGGCTTCAGGTCGCCAGACTGCACCCCTTCGAGAATGAAGGCCTTGGCAGCCTCGAGCTTTTGCGGGCTGCGGACAGTCTCGTGGACGAGATAACCGCGGACCGACAAGGTCTTGCTGAGGGCGATAAACAGCGGGAAGGGCGTCGGTTCCGGACTAAGGCCGCCATATTCGATGATGGTTCCACCAACCGATGCGGCGCCGGCCAGCGCTTCCACCATGGGTCCTCCGATAGCGTCCAGAACGGCCTTCACACCGGCTATGCCGGAGATTTCCTTCAGCCGGGCTTCGACATCTTCCTCTGCCGCGGCGATGACGTAGGCGGCGCCGGCGTCAAGCAAGGCCTGCCGCTTCGTCGACGTCCGGGTGATGGCGATCGGTGTCGCCCCGATCTTGCGGCAGATCTGGATGGCGGCGAGGCCAACGCTGCTCGAGGCTGCGGTGATGGCTGCGAAGTCGCCCGCCCGCAGTCCGCACACGTCGATGAGGGCGCCATGCGCGGTCAGGTAGGCCATCCACAGCGCAGCCGCCTCGCCCCATCCCAGATTCGGCGGATGCCTGACGACATGAGCGAATGGGATAGTCGCGAGTTCTCCGTGCATCGGATATGCGATCATCGAGATCGGTGGCACAACGCTCACGGCGTCGCCGATAGCGAGCCCCGTCACCCCTTCGCCCAACGACTCCACCGTGCCCGAGGCTTCAAGTCCGAGCCGTGCGGGCAGCGTCGGCGTTTCGATATAGGCTCCGGCGCGCATGAGCGCTTCGGCGCGGTTGAGCCCGAGCGCCCTGGTGCGAATGCGCACTTCGCCGGGGCCAGGCGGGGCAACGTCCACCTCCTCGATGCGGAGAACTTCAGGACCACCGAACTGGTGGAAACGCACGACACGTGCCATGGGCTAACTCCAAATGGTCATTAGATAGGGGAATCGGGACCCTGACCCGTCGCCAGAGTCGTCGAAATAATCTTCGTGAAACGCATCTTGCTTTGGCCGGCAGCGCCTTCGCGTTCGTAGAAGCGAATTGCATCCGCGTTCCACGCCGGTGTCTGCCACTCGATCCGGTGCACGCCCGCTCCATCTGAAAGGTGGCACGCGTGGTCGAAGAGGCGCTTGCCAACGCCTCGACCGCGCGCATCCGCGCGGACGAACAGGCAATCGAGATAGGCGAAACGGCTGGCGCTCCAAAGCGCATAGTCGAATGTGAAAGCGGCGTAGCCGGACAGCGCGCCGTGTTCTTCAGCCACGATCAGGCGGATGGGTGGATCCGCTTGATGCAGGACGAATACGATATCGTCCTCGTCCAGAGTTGCCGACGCCCCTTCGAACGCTGCGTGTTGCCGGATCAAGTCCAGTAAACGCGCAGCGTCCGCCGGGACTGCATTTCTGACGAGGCGCGTCACGCCGCTTCGTCTGAGACGAGGGTGAAACCTTCGTCCAGCCAGCCGGTTACACCCCCGGCCATGATCTTGACCGGCCGCCCGAGTTCGGCAAGTCGCAACGCACCACGGGCCGCCCCATTGCAATGGGGACCAGCGCAATAGGTGACGAAGATCGTGTCTTCCGGCCATTCAGCCATCTTGGACCGCACAATCTTGCCATGGGGAAGGTTGATGGCTCCGGCAATGTGGCCCTTGGCGAAAAGCGCCGGGCCGCGCACGTCCAGCAGGACGAAATCCGCGCCCTTTTCGAGGGCGTCGTGGGTGTCCCAGCAATCGGTTTCAAAGGTGAATTCTGCCGCAAAATGCTCCCGGGCCAGGGCGCTGGGGGCCGGTGGAATAGCGGTAACGGATGTTGCCATGATTGGTCTCCTTGCATCGCCAATCTGTCCGAACCTAGCCGGGGCTTGCAATTGGCTGGAATGACAATATACGTAAACATCATGCCAAACCTCTCCGGTCCCCTTGTCGTCGCCCTGCTCTACGATGGTCTGTGCACCTTCGAGTTCGGCATCGTTGCGGAAATCTTCGGCCTCGCGCGCCCTGAGATGGGCCCCGAGTGGTATCGCTTCGCAAGCTGCGCGGTGGATAAAGGGCCGATGCGCGCCCATGGCGGCTTTACCATAATGGCCGATAGCAACCCGGAGCTGCTGCAACAGGCCGATATCGTCGTCGTTCCCGGCTGGAAGGGAGCGGACGTTCCTGTCCCTGACGCGCTTTGCCAGCAGCTTCGTGCTGCCCATGAACGGGGCGCGCGGCTAGTATCCATTTGCTCCGGCGCCTTTGTCCTGGCGGCGACGGGGCTCCTCTCCGGCGGCACCGCCACGACACATTGGCGATATGCCGACAAGCTCCGCACGCTCTATCCCGAGGTCGCGGTTGATGACGCCTCGCTCTACCGGGAGCACAACCGGATTTACACATCCGCGGGCAGCGCTGCCGGCATTGACCTTCTGATCGAGATCATCCGGCAGGACTTTGGCGCCACCGCCGCGAATTCGGTGGCAAGACGCCTGGTGATGCCTGCCCATCGCACGGGCGGCCAAGCCCAGTTCATCGAGCGCCCGGTTGCACAGCGTGAAGGTCTGGAGATCGCTCCGCTTCTGGAGAATGTCCGGGCAAATCTGGCGCAAAACTGGAGCGTGGACCGCATGGCCGAGCAATGTCGGATGAGTGTCCGGACGTTCATGCGCAGGTTCTCCGAAGCCACGGGCCAGACACCGGGAGATTGGCTCGTGTCCGAACGTGTCGGCGAAGCGCAACGGCTGCTCTGCCAGGGGCAGGCGAATATGGACCTGGTGGCGCTGGCGTCGGGATTTGGCAGTTCTCATACGCTTCGCCACCATTTTCGGAAAAGGATCGGCATCAGCCCGAGCGAATTTCGCAAGCGCTTCATCAACGAGACCCCTGGCAGTTGGGTATCCGCGGCACTTTGATCGCATTGACCATCAGTCAAGGTGCAGGACGACTTTGCCCGAAATCTCGCGGCGCATGAACCGTTCGGCGACGTCTCCGATATCTTGCCAAGACGCCTCCAGCGCAATTCTCGGCCGCAGGGATCCTAACTCGACCAGCCGTATCAATCGCTGCAGTCCCTCAGCAAAATCCCAGCCGGGCCTGGTTCCGTCCGGAGCCGTGGTCATGGCAAAACGAAGCTCGCCCTGATTGAGCGACGTCGAATGGACGCGGACAACAGCCTGGTCCGGCAAAGGAGCAGCTTCTGGAACCTCCCGCAGGACGAGGCGCGAGCGAGACGACGAATCGACGACGATCGAGCGCATCCCTACCGCGACCCTTCGAGCCATTCGGATCGGTGTTCGTGGATAAAGGCCTCCAGGGAGCGTGGCTGGGCGCCGCCCACTGTCTCCACGATGTCAGAAGGTTCGCCAAAATCACCGTCCCGGACACGCCTATAAAGGCTGTCGAGAACGTCGGTGATCCAGGGCGTCAATCCATTCAAGGCCTCTTCAATTGGCTGGTCGATGGCCTCGATCGTGCGTCCGGTTGCCGATGAAAGAAGTTCGGCGACCTCCTGCAGCGTGACGCCTTGCGGCCCCGTAATGGTGTAGTGCCGCCCATGATGGATGTCGGGGGCGAGCAGCGCCTTGACCGCCACCGTCGCGATGTCGCGTGTGTCCACCCATGCAATGGGTGCGCCACCCGATGGCATACGGAGGACGCGATCTCTTTGGATTGATTTCAGGAAGTGTCGCGCATCGGTGAGATCCTGATGGAACCACGATGGCCGCAGGATCGTCCAGCGCCCGGCATTCGCAACAACTTCTTGCTCGACGCGCCGTATCCAACTGTCGCCGGTATCTTTCTCGGCGCTCTGTTCCGAAAGCAGCACGACCTGCGCATCTGGCGCCCGCTGAACGAGGCTGCCGACCAGATCGTCAGCGTTCTCCAGGTCGGGCCGCATGAGGTAGATCGCATCGACATCAGCGACGGCAGAGTCCCATGTTTCCACCTCAAGCCAGTCAAACCGGATAGACCGAGCAGCAGGATCAGTCTCAGCGCCATAGGGCCGGGATGACCCGGCCCTGACCTCGACATCAGGCTCGCAAGCCAATTGCCGGATGACCTCGCGGCCAGTCTTGCCGCGAGCACCAGTGACAAGGACGGACCGGGTCATGCGACTTCCAACTGGTGGAGTGCAGGATAATCCGTATACCCCGTGTGGTCGCCGCCATAGTAGGTCGCGGGATCGGGCATATTGAACGGCCCGCCTGCGCGGATGCGGGCGTCGAGGTCGGGATTTGCCAGCCAGGCCGTGGCAAGAGTCACGGCATCGGCGATCCCGGACTCCACCGCTGCCAAGGCCGCATCAGGCGAGGCGGGGAAGGCATCGGGGGACGCGTGCGGGTTGAGAATGAACGTGCCCGGCCAGGCGGCCCGAAGCGTCTTCGTCAGTTCGCGGTCGCCGACCTCAACCACATGCACATAGGCAAGGTTCTCTTCGGCCAGCCCTTCCAGGAGGGGCTGATAGACCGGCGCAGGATTGCTCTCGACAATATTGTTGAACGGACTTGCCGGTGACAGCCGGATGCCAGTGCGCTCTGCACCAATGGCACCGGCAACCGCCCCTGCGACCTCGAGGGCGAAGCGGATTCGGTTCGGTATCGACCCACCATAGTTGTCGGTGCGGACATTGGTGTTGTCGGCGAGGAATTGATGAACCAGGTAGCCGTTCGCGCCATGGATTTCAACGCCGTCAAAGCCCGCGTCGATGGCGTTGCGCGCAGCAGCGACAAAATCGCCAATCGTCGCTGTAATATCGGTGGAAGTCATCTCTCGTGGTACCGGATGATCGAGCAGCCCTTCGCCGGTAAACAGCTTCTCGCCTGAGGCAATAGCCGAGGGTGCGACCGGCATCGCCTGGTCAGGATAGAGATAGGGATGCCCTATGCGTCCGGTATGCGTCAGCTGTGCGAAGATCCGGCCGCCCTTGGCATGAACTGCGTCCGTGACTGTGCGCCACCCCTGGATCTGGTCGGCCGAATGCAGGCCCGGCGTATTGATGTAACCCTGCCCGATCACGCTGGGCTGGATACTTTCGCTGATGATGAGGCCGGCACCTGCACGTTGCGCGTAATACTCGGCTGTCAGGGCGGTGACGACGCCTTCCGCTGAGGCGCGGCTGCGGGTCATGGGCGCCATGAACAGGCGGCTCGGTAGGACCAGGTTTCCGACGGTTATGGGATCGAAGAGGGTGCTCATGCGGGAAATCTCCATAATGCTTGAGTGGATCAAGTATTAGGCCATCGCGATTGCTTGAGTCAATCAAGTATGTTTGCTGGGGTGCGCGATCGCCCCGTGGTGCCTCCGGCGCATCAGGTCCCGGACCTGTCGGAACGCAACAGCCTTGAGTCACTCAAGTAATTGGGGATAGAATGGCGATATGGCTATTCCATCCGGTCCCGTTACCCCGTCCACCGACGCCGAGCGCGCAATGTTCGACTTTGTCGATGCCTATGACCGCGCCTATGAGATTGCGGCGGCCCAGCACGACATGACGGTGGCACAGGCCTGCGTCCTGGGCAGGATCAGCAAGCCACGCGGAATGCGCGATCTGGCCGACGAATTGCGCTGCGATGCCTCCAACATCACCCAGATCGTCGCGCGGCTTGAGGCCCGCGAACTCATCGAACGGCATGCGAACCCGGAGGATCGGCGTGCCCGGCAGCTCATTCGCACCCCGGCCGGCGATGCCCTCAATGCCGCATTTGAGCGCTCGTTCGAATTCGCAAGAAATGCATCGGCTACGCTCACCGCCGATGAGCAGAACGAGCTCGCCCTCCTGCTCCGAAAGGCGCTTGGCCAACCAATGGTCGATGGTTGATCCGTCAGTTGGTTGGCCCAACGAGTTTCCGATGAGGTCGGCGCACACCGGCGCGCCAACCCCTTTGCGAAACATGCCCGCATATCTAGGCGCTATATTCACCTACAACGTCGTAGAGGCCGGGAACCGGCTTGGCCAAACCCGCCAGTTTCTTGGCAAACTCGGCGGCGGCAGCATCATTCTGCGTGGCTTGAACATCGGCCGCACTCGCCCATCTGGCAACGTTGACAATGCGCTTGCCATCCTTGCTGGCCAGAAGCGTCACCGAAACGAAGCCGGGACGCTTGCTGATTACCGTGTCGGTGGCGTCCTGAAGAATTTTCGCAACCTCGGCCTGCTTGCCGTCTTCGACTTCAAGGATATTGACGAAGGTAACTTCACCGTTCGACATGACTTTGATCTCCATCTTTTTGGCGCTGCATGGAGCGCGCCGGTCAAAAGTCGAGCCCGCCTGGCGAGCTCGCAGATATGACGATCGCGCGCATGGAAATGTCAGTTGCAAGTCGCTTGCACAGGCAAAACTCTCGCCTGACATTTGAGCTGCCTGCATCGTCATTGGCTTAGAGAGGAAGCCGGTGTGCGGCTTTCCTGAAACAAGAGTCGAGGCAGAAACGGTGAAACCGACCAATCGCAAGCTCGTCGGGCATCCAAAAGATGATCCGGGGTTCCGAAAGGATGAAGCTGCGCTGATCGCGTTGGGTTATCGCCTGCTCGGAACAGTTGCTGACGCAGAAGATGCGGTGCAGGAAACCTATGCGCGATGGTACGCCCTTGACCCCGATCAACGACGGGAAATTTCCGTCCCCTTGGCCTGGAAGCGCACGACGCTGGCCCGGATATGCTTTGACCGGCTCAAATCCTCCCAACGCAAGCGGGAGGTCTATGTCGGCGAGTGGTTGCCCGAGCCGGTCCAGGGCAGCCAATTCTGGGGCTTCGCCTCCAACCCGCCGATGGATACAGCATTCGGGACGTCGGTGGGCGCTGAGTCCATTTCAATGGCACTGATGATCGTGCTCGACAAGATGACCCCACCGGAGAGGGTCTGCTTCATTTTGCATGATGTGTTCCAGTACACCTTCGAGGAAATCGCCGAAATCATCGGTCGCACTCCGCAGGCGTGCCGGCAATTGGCCTTCTCGGCGCGGAAGCGCCTGAGCAACCGGGCGCGCAGCCAATCGACGCGTGAGGACCATGCAAGGCTCAACGACGCCTTCAGGGCCGCCTGGCAAACGGGCAATGTTGCAGCGCTGATCGCCCTCCTGGATCGCGACGCCGAGGCCATCACCGATGGTGGGGGAAAAACTGCAGCGGCCATCGAGCCATTGGTCGGATCTCATGCAGTTGCCGAGTTTTTCGTGGGAATTTTTGCTCGTCAGCCGGATTTGCAAGTCGAGCCCGCGACGGTGAATGGAGAGCCCGGCATGATCGGCATGGCAGGAGACCAGATTATCGCGGTGATCACGACCTCTGTCCGGAAGGGCGTGATTCACAATATCTGGGCCATGCGCAATCCGGACAAATTGCGCTCATGGGTCAAGAGACCCTAGGGTCAGGACTCATTGATCAGAACCAGAAGATGACGGTTGCTGCGATTGCTGAGAAGAAGATGTGGGCTCATCGATCATAGCGGGTTACCCGCACTCCTGCTCTTTGCGCACAGCGGCGTCTATCGACCCGTTCGGATCGCGGGCGCCGCGCTGGCTATGGTCGCGTCGCTTGGCTGGTTGGCGGATCGGCTGGGCGGCACATCATCTATCGCCATCTGGGCGGACGGCGTTGGGCACCAGCTGCCATGGGGCATTGCGATCCTTTTGATAGTAGCCGTTGCGATATGGGCGTTCCGGCGCAGGATAAGCCGATAGGCCGATTGGATTAAGCTCGCTCAGAATATGGCAGCTTTCGCGATTGCAGCATCACGCATCGCCAATATCGGAGACAATCCGGCCCGGTGCAGCGAGACTAATCGGTTCGCTGCCGACAAGCTCAGTGAGGGTCCTTTCGAGTCTGGCGAGTTCATCGCTGCCAACCTGCTTCGCCCATCTCGAGCGCAGTTCCTCGAAAATCGCCTCGCCTTCGCGCATAACCGCATTTCCCTGCAGGGTAACCTGAACCAGCTTGCGACGTGCATCGGTCGGGTCGTCGGCGCGGGTGACGTAGCCGCGCTCCTCGAGCAGCGCGATGGTCTTGGCGGCCGCCTGTTTGCTGACTGCCAGCCGTCGACCCAGTTCCGACGCGTTGTCGGCTCCTGCAGCAATAGCCCGCATGGCGAAATCATGCGCCGGGTGCACATCATCATGGCCGCGACGCGCCAGTTCGGCCGTCGCGGCGGCCGCGAGCGAGCGAAAGCCGCCAAGCAGGAGAAGTGCGAGATCTGCGCCGGTTCGTGACATGGCGCCAGCATAAGTCGCGCCGAATGAAGTGACAACCAGGTTGTCGAAATGCGTGGACATGGACAATGGGGTTGTCTATATCTCTATAACGACAACTAGGTTGTCCAAATGGAGATCAAAAATGCAAATTACTCCTGTCGGCCAGACGCGCCCCGGCTTTACCCATCACCGCGTTGCGATCAACGCTGCCGAGATCCACTATGTGTCGGCCGGCACCAGGGGCTCGCCAATCCTTCTGGTGCATGGCTTTCCGGAAACCTGGTGGACTTTTCACAAGGTGATGCCGCTGCTTGCCGAGCGCCACCGCGTCTTCGCCCTCGACCTGCGCGGCTTCGGCGATTCCAGCGCCGGGGACGATATGCAGGACGGCAACACGGCGGCAGCGGATCTGCACGATCTCATTGCTCATCTCGATGTCGGCCCCGTACATCTCGCCGGACAAGACATTGCCGGCGCTAGCCTTTTCCAGTTGGCGGCGAAGCATCCCGCTGACATCACGAGTTTTACCGCGATAGAGATGGGCCTGGCCGGCTTTGGACTGGAGGCGCTGGCCGACATCACGCATGGCGGCGCCTGGCATATTGGGGTACTGGCCGCCCCTGGTATTGCCCAGATGCTGCTGACGGGACATGAAGACGCATTTCTGCAATTCATGTTCGCCTCGATGTCTGCCGATCCGGCAGCCATTTCTCCAACGGACATCGCAGAATTTGCCCGCACCTATGCCAGGCCCGATGGCTGGCAAGGCGCTGCGGCACTTTATCGATCAATGCTCCGCGACGGTGCCGCCATCAAGGCTATCGCCCAGGCAGAGCCGTTGAGCATGCCTGTCCTTGCCATCGGCGCGGGTGGCGGTGAGTTCACCGCCGCCACCATGGCCCAGGTGAGCCTGCACAAAATACGCACGGTTTTGCTTGATGGCGTTGGCCACTACGCAGCCATGGAAGCGCCCGACCGGATGGCCTCTGCCATGCTCGACTTCCTGGCTGATGTCGACGGTGACAAACTTTAAACGTTACAGAGGAGTCGGCCATATCGGTGTCCAGCAAACATCTCGATATTAGCCGCGACGGCGTTGATCGAACAGCAGTTGCGCTGTTTCGATCCCCTCCTGGCGCGATCGGGCCCATGAGACGAGGGCTTGCAGCGGGGCCTTGAGCGAATGCCCTGCCTCAGTCAGGGCATATTCCACGCGAGGTGGAATAGTCGGAAATGCCGTGCGCTGCACCAAGCCATCGCGTTCGAGGCCACGCAGCGTCAAGGTCAGCATGCGGTGAGAAATTCCAGGAACGGCTCGTTGCATGGCGTTGAAACGCAAAGGGCCATGTGTCAAGACCTCAACCACCAGCACGGTCCACTTGTCGCCTATCCTGTCGAGAATACGCCCAAGAGCTTTGCAATTCGCCGCAGCCTCTGTTTCGGCCTCGCCTGGTAAATTTGCCATCGTCATTCTCCCCAAACCTGCGCGCGATCAAACCTGTTCGCGAGGCACCAAATCGTGCCGTCTTGCGCCTTTCTCAGTTACCCTCTTATCGTCACGAACAAATTGTTCGTAACGATATTGGATGGATAAATGAAGATCGGCGTTAGTGGCGCAAGCGGAAATCTGGGGCAGGCTATCGTGGGAGAGTTGACCGCCCGTTCAGCAGGTCACGAGACGATAGCAATTTCTCGTACACCCGATAGGATCCCCAACGGGGTCACGGCGCGATATGGCGACTACGATCACCCCGACACCCTGGCGCAAGCCTATGCAGGCTTGGATCGGTTGGTTCTGATCCCCTCAAGCGATATGCGTCCTGGCAAGAGGAGCGAGCAGAATATCACAGCGATTGAGGCGGCTGTCAGCGCCGGCGTCAAACATGTGGTGATCTTGTCGGGAGCCGGAGCGCGCGACGTCGCCGAGCCCGACATTGGCGCGGCGTACTGGGCCAGCGAGCGATATGTTATTCGCAACGCGCCGCGTTGGACCATTTTGCGCATGAATTATTATGCGGAATCTCTGGCTCAAGAGGCAACCATGGCTACGCAGCGGGGTGCCCTGCCCGGCTTTTCTGAGAACCGTGTGGCATTCGTGGCGCGGGATGACATCGCTGCAGCAACCGCCGGCATTCTGCTGGGGGAAGGCCATGCCGGAGCGACATACACGGCCACCGGCTCCAAGGCCTATACCGGGGCAGAGCGTGCGGCACTGATTGCCGAAGTCACCGGCCAATCGCTCGGTTTTTTGGTTGTTTCCGCCGCAGCATTCAAGGCTGGCCTCGAACAGGCAGGGATACCCACGGACTTCGTGAATGTCCTGGTGAGCATCCAGCATCATTTCGCCGCTGGTGGAATGGATATCGTCACCGGCGACGTGGAGCGTCTCGCTGGGCGTCCACCGATGGCGTTGCGCGATGCTCTGGTTGCAGCCTTGCGTTAGGCCCGCCAGGTGCGCTGCCGGAAGCCCCGATCAACTCACCACCAGTTCGCGCCGCGCCGCGCCGATGACTGCCTGGGTGAGCGCGGATAGCGGATCGGCAGACAAGCGATTCACCTGCCAAAACAGGGGTACATCCAGCGAGATGCCCGGGATCAGTTCGACCAGCCGGCCTTCCGCCAGGTGATCCTTCACCAGTTGCGCCGGGTTCAGGGCCCAACCGATCCCCGCGAGGCTTGCATCGACAAAGCCCTGCGTCGAGGGCAACCAGTGGGTTGGATGGGTGACGCTCTGTCCGAAGGCTTTATGCATCCACTCGATCTGGAGGCGATCCTTCTGGTTGAAGGTGAGCGCCGGCGCCTGGACCAGCGATTCCGGCGTTACGCCGGCCGGGAAGTGGCGATCGATATATTCGAGGCTCGCGGTGGCGTGGTAGCGCAGCGCGCCCAATGGAGTGGCATGGCATCCCTGGACCGGCTTGCCGAGGGAGGTGACCGCCGCCACCACGCGGCCGCGCCGCAGCCATTCGGCTGTGTGTCCCTCGTCGTCGATCGAAACACTCAAGAGGTGGTCGGTTTGCCGGGTGAAGGCGGCAACAGCAATAAGGAACCACGTCGCCAGGCTGTCGGCATTGGTGGCGACGTTGAGCGTTACCCTTTGCATGCCGGCATCCGGATCAATGAGCCCCGGAAGATTCTCGATCAATCCCCTTTCGAGCATGCCCACATGCTCCATGTGCCGACAGAGCCATTCCCCCCGTTCGGTGGCCGTGCAGGGGGTGCCCCTCTCGATCAGGACGACACCAAGCCGTTCCTCCATCTGGCGGACGCGTTGGGAGATAGCGGACGGGGTGACATTGAGCGCCCTGGCCGCCTTCTCGAAGCTGCCCGTCTGTACCACCGTCGCTACGGCTCGCGCCGCGCCATAGTCGATCATGGATTAGCTCCGCTAAATCTTGGTTAGCTAGTTTAACTGGCCTAATCACCCTGCGCCAGTTATCTGCAGGTCCAACAATCATCAAGGGGTTCAGGTGGATTTCTCGGTTTTCATCGCCGGCATGACGATGGGCCTAAGCCTCATCGTCGCCATCGGGGCACAGAACGCCTTCGTGCTGCGTCACGGGTTGCGCAACGAGCACGTCCTGGCGGTCTGCCTGACCTGCGCCCTGTCGGACGCAATCCTGATCGTGGCCGGCGTGACCGGCTTCGGAAAGGTGACGGCCTGGCTTCCCTGGCTCGACCCGGTGATGCGCTATGGCGGCGCCGCGTTCCTGATCTGGTATGGCGCCAGGAGCCTGCTCAGTGCCCTGCGGTCGACGGAGGCGTTGCGCGTCGCAACCGAGGTGGCGAGCCCCACTCTCATGGCGACACTGCTTGCCTGCCTCGCCATCACCTGGCTCAATCCGCACGTCTATCTCGACACTGTCGTCCTGCTTGGGACGATATCGACGCAGTTTCCGGGCCTCGAACTGTCCTTCGCGGCGGGTGCCGTGATTGGATCATTCCTGTTCTTCTTCTCGCTTGGCTACGGGGCAATCTGGCTGCGGCCGGTCTTTGCCAAACCGTTGGCATGGCGCATTCTGGACGCGGTCATCGCCGTGGTCATGACCGGCATAGCGCTGAAGCTCATTGTCGGCGCCTGAGCCGTCAAAACTGGAGGCAGACCGATGTATACCCCGCCCGCATACAAGCAAGACGATCCCGAGACGCTCCGGGTGATCATGCGGCAATCGCGACTGGCGACGCTGGTGACGGCGGCGGCCGAGGGTCTGCTGGCGACGCCGCTGCCTCTGTTCCTGGACGAGACCGAGGGTCCCCATGGGACGCTCTACGGGCACCTGGCGCGGGCAAATAGCCAGTGGAGCCTTCCTGTGCTGGGGGAAGCTCTCGTCCTGTTTTCGGGGCCGGACGCCTATATCACCCCATCCTGGTACGCGACCAAGCAGGAGACGGGCAAGGTCGTGCCCACCTGGAACTATGTGGCGGTACACGCCTACGGTCCGGTCGAGTTCTTCCAGGACAAGAACCGGTTGCTTGATGTCGTTTCGCGGCTGACCACGCTCCACGAGAAAGATCGAGCGGAACCCTGGGCCGTCGCCGATGCGCCTGATAGCTACATCCAGGCGCAACTCAAGGGCATAGTGGGGATCCGGCTGCCCATTGCCCGCCTCGAGGGCAAGCTCAAGATGGGCCAGCGCGACAGTGCGCAAGACCGTCTCGGCGTCGCCAAGGGCCTCGCCGAAAGCGCTCGGGCCGGCGACCAGGCCGTCGCACCGCTCATTCCGACTGGACCACGATAGATAAGGCTCAAAAGGTCGGTGTCCGGAGGGACAGATTGCACTGATGATGGCTACTACCGCGCGGCCCGGCTGAGCTAGACCCGTTCGAGTCTTACGGTGAGGCCATTTCAATGGCTATTCAGCAGATGACAGCGCCGGTGCATGGTGACTACATGTCGATCGAGCTGCGGAGAACTTGGATTGAACCATCCACTTGCGGAACTTGATGTCAGCCTGTTGGTGACCTTGGATGCACTGCTCAAGGACAACAATGTCACCCATGCCGCGGCACGGCTGAACATCACGCAATCCGCGCTTTCTGCCCGCCTGACGCGACTTCGCCAACTGCTGGGCGATCCGCTTTTCATCCCTTCGACGTCGGGCCGAGGAATGGTCGCCTCGCCGCACGCCCTGGCGCTGAAGTCTGACCTGGCTGGGTTGTTGGAGCAGTTGAGCGCATTCATCGGCACGGCAAAAGTATTCGAGCCAGCGACCAGCACGCGCATCTTCCGCATAGCGGCGACCGACAATCCGGTGTCGATCCTGGCGCCCGACCTGATCCCTTTGATCAAGGCCGCGGCGCCGCGCGCCAGGGTGGCCTTCACCATGCCCAACAAGGCACGGATCGCCGAGGATCTCGAAACGGGCGACATCGATGTGTTCATCGGCGTTGCCGAGGACGTCGTGCCCGGCCTGATGGCGCGCAAGCTGTTTAAGGAGGAGTTCGTTACGGCCCAGCGGCGCGACCATCCACGCGGCACCGGACCGCTGACCCTGGACGAATTCTGCACCCTCGATCACTTGTTGATTTCGACCAGCGGGGGCAATTTCTCCGGCATCATCGACGCCGTGCTGTCCGACCTCGGGCGTGAGCGTCGTGTGAGCGTCTCGGCGCAAAGCTATGCCCTCGCGCCGCTGATCCTGGGCAGCACCGACCTTGTCTGCACCCTGCCGCGCCGGTTCCTGCAGCGGTTTGCCGGCACGCTGGACCTGGTAGAGGCACCGCTGGAACTGGCGCCGTTCGAGATGAGCCTGTTCTGGCATCCGCGCATGAGCGCGGATGCCGCACATAGCTGGTTACGCAAGCAAGTGCTGCAGAGCGCCAGGAACGGACGCGGGTCGAACTGACACGGCCGGGCGGCGTTCCCGGCCGTGTCAGCCGCTAGAACTCCTGCAGTAGGTAGTCGCCGACCTTGGCCGCCTCGGGGTCGAACAGCGTATCCAGCCGGGAGTTGAGCACATATGTGTCGCTTCCCGCGGTTGCGGCTGCAGTCGGCATCGAGAGTGCACTGGCCTGCTGCCGCGTGATGGTGGCGGAGCGCCAGCCATCGGTCGAGGTCAGCTCAACCACGCGATCGGCGCCAAGGTTCTGCACCGCCAGCAGGTGTTCGCCATCGACCAGATGGATGCCGTCGACGCCCACCAGTGCTTCGGGCAGCGTGACCGAGGCGATATCGGTCGGATCGGTCAAGCTGACCCGGAACAGCTCTCCGCTATTGTATTTACCGACCAGCAGGTAACCATCCTCATGCCAGGCGATCCCGTTGAGGTTGAAGCCCTGCTCGGTCAGAAACAGCGGACTCTGGGCAAAGATGGCAGCATTGCCCGAGGTGTCGATCTTGTAGATGAGCGGTGCGAAGCTGTCAGTCACATAAGCATTGCCCGCATCGTCGAGGGCGATGTCGTTGGCAAAGTGGGCGCCTTCGCTGAGGTTGCCCAGGTCATAATAGGCCTTGGGTGCGCCGGTGGTGGCGTCGTAGGTGGCGACAGCTGCCAGCGTGCCTTGGGTCGCGGCGGCGGTACGGGCGCCCGCACCCGGATCTGAATTGGTGACCCACAGCGTGTTGCTGGCATCGTCGACCAACAGGCCGACCGTCGAGACCAAACGGTCATCGGTGACGAACGGCGTGTAGGCGCCGGTTCGATCGAGCCTGGCGACAAGGCCCTGCGTGACCGAACCGAGCATGAAGCTGTCCTGCTTGGCCGAATAGGTGAAGCTCTCGGGATAGGACTGGTCCGAGTTGAAGGCTATGTCCTGAGCCACGGAGGGGGCAGCGAGGGCGAGGATGGGGGCAATCGCCACGCCGGCGAGAAGAGTACGACGGATCATTTCTGAAGTTCCTTTCGATCATCGATGACGCTGATCTAGGGGGCTCCTGCCTGCTGCAGAAATTCCAATCCTCGATGGGACAAATCGATCAGATCGATTGCTCCACGGCTTGCGCCGTAAAAACGGGTCGCCCTTGGCAGGCAGGATCGTACTGCGAGATGCCCATCCGACCCTCGCTCGTTAGAGAGTCGCGCGCTGCAGCGTCAGCAGCATAGCGGGCGTGTGCGGTCCGTTCTTCCCTAGGTGCTGGCGGGCCCGCGTCCAGCTAGACCATGAATCGTACGATTGCGCGAAGCAATGCCCAAGTGCGGCGCCGGTAACCGCCAGGACGCCGATCGCTCCGCCTAATGATCGTTCGCACGCTCAAATTGCTTGGGTTACCTCGCCCGGCGCCACCAAATGAACGGCAACTTCGGTGACAGTGGGAGCACTTTGAAGGACCGATTTGGGGGTCGGTCGCCGTCTTAAACGAGGTGGTTTGCCGACCGGCGGCTTCAAAACCGAAAAATCCGTTGCCGCGCCTCACACCCACGGAAGCGACCGCCGTCGCCAGTTGCCGCTCCTTTGCCCAAGCGTTAACCGTAGGTCTGTAGCCGCTACCCGAGTGTGAATAGATCGACTGCCGGTGAGTGACTGACCATGTCGGTCTGCAATTGCTCATGTGCGGCGTTCACCGGATCGATGCCGTCGGCATAGGGACCAACGGTCAGGCGGTTGGGGCGCGTCCCGAACTCCATACCCGCAAGACCGATGAGCATTGGGCGTTGGGCGATGCGAGCAGGCAGTTAGCGGATCGCTGCGCTTGTTTCCAAGCTCTGCCAGGTCGGCAATTGCTTAGCGATCCGCAAGCCGGAGCGGGAGGCGCAGGGTTAGAATGGCCTGGCCGTCAGCCCGTTTGAAGCAGACCTGACCACCCAGCGCCTCAGCCCGGCGGCGCATGTTATCGAGGCCGTGGCCGGAGCCGATTTCGTCATCTTGCACCACGTCATTGCCGATGGTGATTGCTGCGCCGTTGATATCGGGGCGCCCCTGAATGCGGATCGTCGCGGTCGTGCTGTGCTTGATCGCATTGGTAACTGCCTCCTGCAGGATCCGCAAAACCGAAAGCGCATTGCCAGGCGTCACGCCGGAAATCTCGGGCAATTTCTCCATCGACCAGTCCAGCGCGACGCCAAGACGCCGCAATTGCGGCTCCAGCTTTTCGCGAAAGCCGGCCATGGCCAGCGGCAGGTCCTGGTCGCCAATGTCGAGTGAATTGATCACCAGCCGCAGATCATCGAGCGCCGCGCGGGCGGCGCCTTCGACGACCTTATGATCCGCGCCGCGCTCGCTGAGTGCGATTATGGAAACCAGGTGGCCGCTGAGCCCGTCGTGCAGGTCCAGCGTGAGCCTTTGCCGCTCGTCTTCGCGTACCGTCTGGGCTGCATGCCGCCGCTCCCGCTCATGAAGAGCCGAAAGCTCGCTTTCCTGCTCGGCCAGGCGCTGTCGCAGATCGTCATTGGACCGGTCCAGGCTATTGAGACTGGTAGCCAGCCGGCGCATGAGCAGCACGACAATGGCCAGCATGGTCAGTGGCCGCAAATAGCTCGAGAGCAGGAAGGGCGCGTCGCGCAGCCCCAGCACCACGATAAAATCGCGCAGCCCGATCCAGCCCACCAGCAGGAAGGGCACGGCCAAAAGCCCCATGGTCCAGCGCTTTTGCCGCCAAAAACTGATGATCAGCATCAGGGCGGCGCCCAGATAGCCCGTCAGCGCCATGGCGACGCTGATAAGCACGGCCAGCATTGGCCACATGGGGAGCAGTCGCACGCAACCCACCAAGGCCAGCGGCAAAATCCAGACGGCGTGGATCAGCCAGGGCGGCCGGGCGCGCTCTGCCAGCGCCAGGGCCAGGCCCAGCACGATCAGGCCGAACGATCCCAGCAGCAGGTTTTGCAGCAATACCAGCGACCCGGTGGCTGCGCCCAGCGTTGCTCCCTCCATTTCAAGAAAGGTGACCGCCAGCGTGGTGCAGCCCAGCAGCGCCAACCAGCGAAACACCGGATCGTGCCGCCGCGCCGTCCACAGGGTGACCAGCCCCAAGACCACCACCATATGCAGCACGAGGGCGGCAATGCGCGCCTGCCCGGCTTGCAGCATGGCAAACCATGGCGATTTCCCCAGCACGTCGATCGGCCCGAGATGCACGGCAGAAAGATAAAACGGTATCTGTCCTTCGGTCCGGGCCAACTCCAGCCGCAACCGGTTGGTGCCCACAACGAACAGATTGGGCGGCACGCGCAGCAGCAACGTTATGCCCTGGGTCGGCTGCATCCAGGGCGATACCAGGGGCAGCGGGCCGAGATTGCCGTTGAGCGTGAAGGACAAATTGTGACGCAATGCCGGGATATAGATTTCCTGCGGCTGGGAAGGGATTTCCCCAAGGGTGAAGACGATCTCATAGGCGGCGCTGGCTGCTCCCGCTGTGGGCGGATGAAAGCTATGCGGCAGTTGCACCATTTCATTTGGCCTGCCCGCTACGGCCAGTTCGGCCTGCTCGAAGGTCAGCCCTGCGGTCGGTATGGGTAGCCGGGCCCAATCGGGCATGGTCCCCAGCACCAGGGTCAGCAGGATCAACAGGAACGCGGGCAGCGCGGGAGCCTTGCGCTGCGCCGGGGCCTCTGCGTCCGCTGCGCTCACAGCCGGATCAATCCCAGACGCGTCGCCTCGAACACCGCCTCGGAACGGTTGGAAGCCTGCAGCTTGCGGTAGATATTACGGATGTGCACCGGCACGGTCTGGCGCGACATGTTCAGCCGCTCGGCCAGTTCGGCATAGGTAAAACCTTTGGCAATACCCCAAAGAATATCCATTTCGCGTGGCGTGAGATGGGGCTTGTCAGGGGCTGGCTCGGCGGCAATATCGCCCCGCTCCGAGAGCCGCCGCACGAGCACCCGCGCAATGCGCGAGGAAATGGGGGAGCGCCCCGCCATGACATCGGTAATGGCCTCGATGAGGTCGATACTGTCGGCGTCTTTCAGCAGGTAGCCCGCAGCACCGGCCTCAATGGCGTCGAGCACGATACGCTCGTCAGTCATCACCGAGATCACCATGGCTTCGGCGTCCGGCCGGGTCTGGCGCAATAGTCTTATCGCCTCGATGCCATTGCCATCGGGCAGTTTGAGGTCGGTAACCAGCAGGTCGAATTCTTTTGCCTTGATGGCCTGCAAGGCCTCGGCAAGCGTGCCGCATTCGGCCACCAGAGCGGCTCCCTGCCAGGCGGCCAGAATGGCGGCAAGGCGCCGGCGGATCGGCTCGTCATCCTCCACCAGAACAATCCGAAGACGCTCGCTCCTGTGCCCCTCGCTCGCCATGGCGGTCCCCGCTAACCCGGCCCGACTATAGTCAGCCCCCACCGGCCAAGCATACCACTTTCATGGTATGCCCTCGCCGCGCCCCCGCGCCTATGGTCCGGCCCAGCTATGGCGCCTGGGGGAGGCGGATCATGATCGCAGCTTTTCGTCGGATACGGCAGAAACTGGACGGCCTGGTGACAAGCTGGGCGCCCGCGCAGGATGTAACCATGCTTACGCTGCGGCCCATGCCTTGGGAGTTGGACCGGAGAGGCCACCCCACACGCGGTTTGTGGACCGATATCGCCGCGCTCGCCGCCCGCGGCTGGTGCGCCGATTGCGGGTATTTTCCGGACCTTGCTGCCGGTAAACCGGAATTGCAATCCCAATCCGCCAAGGCGCGGCTGCGGCCCTTTGAAAGCTTACTGGTCCGCACCAGATTTTTCGCCATCGGCACCGGAGAATTGCTTCTCTACCATGAGCTTTGCACACCGGCCGGCGAAATTATGGCGACTTTCACCACGCGCCTGCCCCTCGCCGAACTCACGCCTGCCGACCCGAGCACATCCACGAGCACCGTCGCCCCGATACCGGCAGATCCTGTGGCCCGGGCGGCGTGATCGGTCGCCCCATCGTGCCGTGATGCCAGGTACGCATCTTGAGATTGAACAGATAGTTTTAGAAGGCGTGGCGCGTGCTCGTAGATCATATCCGACGTCCGGCTCCGCCCCGGTCGCTGAAGAACGCCGGCTTAGTTCTGATCCTTGCCGCCCTGGTTCTGATCCAGGGGGTGTCCCAGGCCGCCGCCGCTGTTTCAAACGGCAGCTTGATCTGGTCCTATGTAGGCGACGATCTCTGCGTGGCCGGGCCCTATAAGAACAGTGATGTCGCAGTTGTCCACACCAGCTTTAGTGCGACCACCGGCGGCCCAGGGGAGACGGTTTCGGTTAGTATCTGGACCTCGGGCTACAATCGCAATCAATTGACAGCGACGACGCCTGCCGGTTCCACGATTGCATCGGCATCAGGTGACGTTACTGTTCGGAGCGCTTATCTCGTCGGGAATGCCACATACCTCTACCTGCGTTCATCTTTCATCGATGCAGGTGATGGCCGAGGCGACTACACGCCACCACTTTCACCTCCGGACGCCCCTGCTGGCAATGGCGGCAATTATCACCAGACAGCCGTCGATATGTCCCAGGACCCCGACTGCATCCCCCGCCCCGATGTCCAGCTCGAATATAGTGGTGCGGTGTCCTCCGGTGCCGCCACCGTTCTCAACGGCCGCGACTTTGGCGATGTGCAAGTGGATGCCGGGTCTGTAGCCCACACGTTCACCTTGCGATCCATCGGCATCTCATCGGTCAATGTTTCGGCGATCACGGTCACTGCCGGATCCGGTTTCAGTGTGTCCCCCGCATCGCTGGGGGCGATTTCCGCTACCGGGGATTTCACGGTCAGCTTTGACCCAAGCTCGGGCGGTATCGTCACGGCGCAGCTCGATATCGTCAGCGATGCCGTCTCCGGCCCTATATCGGTGCCCCTTGCCGGCAATGGCCTGGCGGATACCACCGCCCCAGCGGCGCCGGTGATAACGGCGCCGGCCAACGGCGCAATCATCCACGACAGCACACCCACGATCAGCGGAACGGCCGAAGCCAATGCAACGGTAACGCTGACGATCGACGGCGTCCCGGCAGGCAACGCGACGGCTGCTGGCGGCGCCTGGGCGTTTGCCAGCGCCTTGCTCGCGGATGGACCGCACCGGGTCACCGCCACTGCGACCGATGCCGCCAGCAACGTCTCGCCCGCGTCGGCCGAGACGGTTTTCACGGTGGGCCAGGTCTCAACCACAGTCTCGCTTGCCGCATCGGTCCCGACTTCGACGCTTGGCCAGGCCGTCCTGTTTACCGCGACGCTATCCGGCGGCGTGGCGCCGACCGGCAGCGTTGAGTTCTTCGACGGTGCGACCTCGCTGGGCAGCGTGCCGCTATCGGGCGTCGAGGCGTCGTTGTCGCTTTCGACCCTGGGCGTGGGTCCGCACTCCATCACCGCAGTCTATTCGGGCGACACCGATAATGCGTCCAGCACCTCGGGTATTGTCGCTCATTCAGTCGATCAGATCGTCACGACGCTGACACTTGCCGCGTCGGGCCCGACCTCGACTGCCGGCGAGTCCGTCAGCTTCACCGCGACGGTGGTCGGCGCCGCGGCGCCAACCGGCAGCGTTGAGTTCTTCGATGGTCCGACCTCGCTGGGCAGCGTGCCGCTATCGGGCGTGGAAGCGTTGCTTACGCTCTCGACGCTCGGTGTTGGTCCGCACGCCATCAGCGCCACCTATTCTGGAGATATCAACAATGCGCCCAGCACCGGCGCCATTGCTCATTCGGTCGGCCAGATCGTCACGACGGCAACGCTTGCCGTATCCAGCCCCAGCTCGACGCCCGGACAGGCGGTGACCTTCACCGCCACGGTGTTGCCGGCCACGGCGTCCGGCACCGTCACCTTTCTGATCGACGGGACCGCCCAGCCTCCATCGGCAATGTCGGGGGGCGTTGCGACATTGACGACCAGCCTGCTCGATGCCGGTTCGCATGAGATTCTTGCCCGCTATGACGGGGACACGCGCCACGCCGGCTCAATGACGCCGACACTCGCCCATACGGTGATCGCGCTGGGTTCGGTCACCATCCGGCAAGAAACCGATGGCATGGATGCAGTGTTTGGCTTCTCGTCAGCAACGAGCGGTCTCAACCTGTCCGTTGCCACTTCGGGTGGGCGCGGGGCAAGCGCGGCCATATCCCTTGCGGCCGGGACCTATAGCGTCACCGGCGACGACATGAGCGGCGCCGGTTTCGGCCTTACCGGCCTGGCCTGTTCCGATGGCGATAGTATCGCCGATATCGCCAGCCGCACCGCCAGCATCGTGCTCGATGCCGGCGAGGCACTTATCTGCACCTTCACCTCGGTCCAGTCCGGCGAGAAGACCAGCCGGCTGATCGAGGATTTCCTGATTACCCGCGCCGACCTGATCCTGGCCAACCAGCCCGATGTCCAGCGCCGCATCGATCGCCTCAACGGCGCCACGCCCTCCGGTGGCAATCCCGTTTCCGCGCTGATGAATTATCTGCCGGGCGTCGTCCAGGGCGGCCCGCTTACCGTCTCCACCTCGCTCGGCGCCATCGAGCGCCTAGCCGGCAATGAGGCATCCGGCCAGTTCGACATGTGGCTCGAGGGCACTTTCGCCTTGTTCGACGCCGGCGGTCCGGACGGCACTTTCAACACTGCCAGCTTTGGAGCCGACTATCTGGTCACGCCGGACCTGCTCATCGGTGGGTTCGTGCAGGTGGACCACCTGTCGCAAAGCTCATCGCTGGATCCGGCGACGATATCAGGCACCGGCTGGCTGGCCGGGCCCTATGCCACCGCGCGCCTGAACGAAAGTCTTTATCTCGACATTCTCGCCGCAGCGGGCACATCCTCAAACCTGGTCAGCCCCTATGGCACCTATGAGGACGGGTTCGATGCCACGCGCTGGCTGCTAAGCGCCTCGCTGCAGGGCCAGTGGCAATGGGCCAACTGGACGTTCAGCCCGCGTGCCCGGGTGAGCTATTTCGAGGAAACCACCAAGGCCTATACCGATAGTCTGGGGGTTGGCATTGCCTCGATCACCGCCGGTCTCGGCCAGATCGCCGTTGGGCCAGCGATCTCCTACCGCTATGCAGCCGCGGGCAATGTGGTCATCGATACCGGCCTGCGCCTTGAAGCTATCGCCGATATTCTCAGGACCCCGACGGCTTCCGGGTTCGGCGATATTCACGCGCGTATCGAAGGCACGATCGATTTATCTCTGCCCGGAGGCGCGAAATTGGGCTTGTCGTCGGCCCTCGATGGCATCGGCGGCGACACTGGAACGGTCACCAGCGCCAAGATCAAGGTTAGACTGCCCTTCTAGCGCATTGCCCGACATTTCCATGCTCGCGGTCGTCATACAAATGGGCCCGATTGGTAAGCCCGGCGTTTGGCTGGCGCGCTCTAGGCCGCGCCATAGAGATGGAGCATAAAGTTATGTCGAACGGTGAAGTGACCTTCGTCAATATCCTCGCCCCCAGCTGCATTTGGGCCAGTTTCCGAAGCGAACGTTGAACGTTGAAGAATCGACGGTATGACGCCGCCCGCCCGATCGAACTTCTAGTCTCGACTGTCATAGTTGGACTGCGCCGCACCAATCGCGTCCATATTGTCAACGGTCCAGCCGTACAGGACTGAAAACGGCCCCTCCAGCGATTGGCCAAGCGGGGTCAACGCATATTCGACCCCGAGCGGCGGTCCGGGCAAAACCCGGCGGGTGATCATGCCATTGCGTTCAAGCTTACGCAGGGTTTGCGTCAGCACCCGCTGGGTTATGCCGGCAAGCCTGCGCTTGATCTCGTTGAAGCGCCTAGGCTCTCTCAAGACGAACAAGGCCATCATCGACCACTTGTCGGCGATCTGATCGAGAATTTGCCGGCTGGGGCAATCCACTTTGAAATGGGGATCTACATCGTCCATCGGTATGCTCCGGCATCCCTGATATCTTCAGAATGCGTAATTGACACTAGGTATCAGATGCATACTTAAGACGCTCCCTTTTCACAAGAGCTGGAGCCTTCATGACTGCCCCATACCAAACCATTCACGTCGTTACCCAAGGCGGCATCGCCCGCGTCACCATCGATAATGCGCCGGTCAATGTCCTCTCGCTCCAGATGATGGTTGAGCTGACCGCCTTTCTCGACTCGGTGAAGGACGATGCGGCGACCAAGGTCGTCGTCTTCGACAGTGCCAATCCCGATTTTTTCATCGCTCATGTCGACATGACCATGGCAGAAGATCCCAAGTTCTTCGAAAAACTGACCGCGCTCGCCCTGCCCGGGTTGAACCCATTCCAAAGCCTCTCCGAGCGTGTGCGTCGCCTGCCGCAGGTTACGATCGTCCAGCTCGAAGGCATGGCGAGAGGCGGGGGCGCCGAATTCGTTGCCGCAGCTGATATGAGCTTTGGTGCTATCGGCCGGGCCGCGCTCAGCCAGGTCGAAGCCTTGATGGGCATCGTTCCTGGTGGAGCGGGAACGCAATATCTACGCCACCGTGTCGGCAGGAACCGTGCACTTGAAGTATTGCTTGGAGCCGATTTGTTCGATGCGAAAACCGCAGAACGCTATGGTTGGATCAATCGCGTACTTCCGCCTGACAGCATCGGCGCGTTCGTCGATGCTCTTGCCCAAAACATTTCGACCCTGGCCGATGGCGTTGTTGCCGCAGCAAAGCAGGCTGTCCCAGCCGAGGACTATGGGAACGGCTTAGAAAGCGAGAATGCTGCCTGGGCCGGCCTGATTGCACGACCGGCGGCCGGACGATTGATCCTTGGCGGCCTGGAACGGGGCGCACAGACACCTGTTGTTGAGCGCAACATCGAAGTCATGCTTCGCGAACTGGCAGCGCAACAACCGTAATCCATCTCGAATGCTTGGCGGCGCGATCTAGCGCACCCCGCCAAGTTCACGTTCCCCTGGAGCGGTAGCTTCTCTATCGCGGTTTGTGTCAATGGCCCCCCTTCCTTTGCGCTGTCTATTCTATCTTGCCTATGGTAGGTTTACTGTTGCTGTCGTTTAGAAGCGGAGAACCGAGCGGCTGCGGCGCCCGGACGTTAATAGTTCCGGAGAACGCTATGCCATTGCTTGAAAAGACATCTGTCAAAAGTCCCTCCACACAGCTTTCCGAGCTACTTGATGACGGGTTCCTGCTGCAGAACCTACCTATCGGCGTGTACGTGTGCGACGCGGATGGCCTAATCACCAGATTTAATCCTGCTGCGGCAGAGCTCTGGGGACGGGAGCCAAAGTTGGGAGAGCCCGATGAGCGCTTCTGCGGCTCCTATCGTCTGCTTGATCTCGACGACACACAAATCCCCACGCCGAATGTCCTACGGCCGTCGCGCTCGCGACAGGCCAGCGGTATCGCGATAAGCGCATCCAGGTAGAGCGCCCGGATGGAAGCCGTATTACCGCGCTGGTGAGTATCGAACCGCTAAAGGACCACAACGGGCATGTCGTCGGCGCCGTAAACGTCTTTCGCGACAGTAGCCTTCATTGGCCCTCGCTCAGGACCTCTGACGCCGGCGCAACCTCGCTTGCGCAAATCCTCCAAGCGCTGCCTGCGGCGATCTATACGACGGACGCTGCGGGCAAGATCACTTTCTTCAACGAAGCAGCCGTCAGTTTGTGGGGCGCGCGTCCGGAGATCGGGCGGAGCGAGTTTTGCGGCTCGTGGAAGCTTTACTGGCCGGACGGCACGCCGCTACCGCACGATCAGTGCCCCATGGCCATTGCGCTCAAGGAGCAGAGGGCCATCGCGGGACAGGAAGCAGCGGCAGAGCGGCCGGACGGCGCGCGCGTTCCGTTTCTTGCCTACCCTACGCCGCTGTTCAACGAAGCAGGAGAACTCGCCGGCGCCGTCAACATGCTGGTGGACATCAGCGGGCGCAAAGCTGCGGAGCTCGCCAGTCAACGTCTGGCTGCGATCGTGGAATCCTCCGATGATGCAATCCTGTCCAAGGATGTGAACGGCATCATCATGAGCTGGAACCAGGGCGCAGAACGCGTTTTCGGGTATCGTGAAGATGAGGTGATCGGGAAGCCCGTCACCATTCTCATTCCGCAGGACCGCCAGGACGAAGAGCCACGGATCCTTGCCCGCATCCGACAAGGCGAACGCATCGACCACTATGAGACCGTCCGGCAGAGAAAGGACGGCAGCCTTATCGATGTCTCCCTGTCCGTATCGCCTATCGCCGATGCAGATGGAAAAGTTGTTGGCGCGTCGAAAATCGCGCGGGACATTTCGGACAGGCGGCGCGCCGAAGAGCAGAAGGACCTCTTGCTTCATGAGATGAACCACCGCGTGAAGAACCTCTTTGCGTTGGCTGGTGGACTTGTCAATCTGAGCGCCCGCGGCGCCTTATCTGTTCAGGACCTTGTCTCCGACCTTCAGGGAAAATTTCTGGCGCTGGCGCGAGCTCATTCTCTTACTCTGGCAACTGCCGAGACCGATTTTCACCAGATCGCGACGCTTCACGCGCTCATTGCAGAGGTGACCGAGCCTTATTGTGGCGATGAGGCCTCCGGGCCTCGAATAATCGTTGTGGGGGACGACTTCTCGCTCGGGCGCAGCGCCATTACCAATATCGCCCTGCTGCTTCACGAGTTCGCGACGAACGCGCTCAAATACGGTGCTCTGGCGGAACCCACGGGTCAGGTGGTGGTCGAGTGCTCGGGCGAGGGAGACACGTTCCGCATGATCTGGCGGGAAGATGGGGTGGGCCAGCGAGGAGTAGATTCCTCACAGGAAGGATTCGGCAGTCGCCTGGCACGTGCGACCATCGGCGCGCTCGGTGGCAGTTTTTCTCGAGAGTTTACGAACCATGGCCTTGAGATAAAGGTCACATTGCCACAAGCCAAAATCCGCGAATAGCAGCAGAAGACGTCGGGGCTGGTCGACAGCTTGCCTGAAAATTTGCAACTGACCATGGGGTTCAGTATCCGTATCCGGCGAGTGTGTGCCGGCGGGGACCAAGAACCTTCCCCGGGGCCAGGGCGGCCAGAGTGGATCGGGCAATTCATCGGCGAACTCCTCCAGGAAGCAGCGGCGAAGAAGCTCGTCCTCCCTATTGAAGCTGCTTACGACATCCAGCCGCCGATACCGCTGATGAATGCCTCCAAGTCCGCCGACCAAATCCTCGCCTCGGTCCAAGCTGCCCATAAAGTGGCGATGGAGCGTAGCTAGAAAACGTTGCTCTGCGGGCAACGTCGAAGAGGAGGAGTAGCGGCTTGTTCGCTTCCGGCATCCAGAAGGTGATTGGCAGACTTTAGGCAAAATCGCCAGCTGGCCAAGGGCCTCGGGCGACAGGCATGGATGCAGGTGACCCGTCTCTGCGTCCGGCCTGTTGAATGCCGCTCAAATGATTAAATAGTAAGCGACCCTGCGCAGGGCGCCTCCTTTGTAGGCAGAGATCCTATTCTCTCATCTGGCGCAAGTGCAGCGCGGCCGTTGATATCAAACAACTTTTTCGGGCGGCAAAGTTGGCACGCAATTTGCTCCATGTTTTGCATGCACCAATCGCATGCACTTACTGCGCACAATGGAGAGAGAACAATGAACGTGCCGAAATTCATGTCTCGCGACCTCAGTCGCAGAGGGTTCATTAAAGCCGGCCTGGCCGGCGCGGCCGTCGCCGCGACCAGCAAGTGGTCGCTGGCCCAGGCCCAGGAGCCCAATGTCCTCAATTACCTGTCATGGCCTGGCAATGCCGACCCCTACCTGATCGCCGACTTCGAGAAAGAACATGGCGTCACCGTCCGGATCAAAGAATATGTCGGTGGCGACCAGATGCTGGCGGTGATCAACCAATCGCCACCGGGCTCCTTCGATGTTGTGCTTGCCGACGCCGAATACATGCACCTGCTGCACGAAGCCGATTTCATCGAGGAGCTGGACCCGGCGGACTATCCGCTCGAGGACTTCTTCCCCGAATTCCAGAAGTTCCCGCTGCACTGGTTCGACGACAAGCTTTATGGCGTGATGACCGATTTCGGCTATCTCGGCCTGTCATACAACACCGATGTCTATAAGCCTGAGGAAGTGCAGTCCTATGCCGCTCTGTGGGCCGAGAAGGCGCAGGGCAAGGTCGGGTTCTTTGACTGGTATCTGCCGTCCATGGGCTCGATCAGCCTGGCCGAGGGCAATCGCCCACCCTTCGATATCGACTCCGAGCACTTCGAGGCGGTCAAACAGAAGCTGTTCTCGCTGAAGCCTCAGGCGTCGGGTTTTTACACCATTGCCGACATCTTCTCGTCATTGACCAACGGCCAGACGCATCTGGTCCCCGGCATTGGCGAATGGATCACCTTGGGCCTCCGCCTCAACGGCGTGCCGGTCGATACCATCATCCCCGACGAGGGCGGGCTGCAATGGACGGAGTCTCTTTCGATCGTGAAAGGAACGCCGAAGGCTGATCTGGCTCGCAAGTTCATCCAGTACACGACCTCCCCGGAAGGCCAGGTGAAGATGGCGACCAAGGTCGACAACAAGAAATCGATCCCCTCGATGGCAGGCTGGCGGTTGCTGAACGAGACCATGCCAACCGATGCAGAAATCCTGCGCCTGACCTTCGACGCGCCCAATGTCATGGACGAGTACAAGGCCGGCAAGATCGCCTTCCGCCAGTTGCCGTCGCAGCAGTCGATCGAGGATTGGAACGACGTCTGGAGCGAGTTCAAGAGCCTCTAGCAACAAGCCTGGGGAGTTCTCAGCGATGACTGACAGCATACACGTCGACGGCGCGACCGGATCTCGGAGAGCCCCTGCTTCCAGGGTCGGATCGCACTCGTTTATGCCCGTGGTGCTGGGAGCTCCCGTTCTTATCTGGCAATTGGTCTTCTTTGCCGCGCCACTGGCCTTCCTGCTGGTCGTGACATTCTGGAAGGTTGCGTCCTTCAAGCTCGAGCCTGCATTCTCGTTCGATAACTGGACCAAGGTCCTGCTCTCCGGTCCCTATCAGAAGGCACTGGTCTACACGGCCGGAACCGCCTCGCTGGCAACATTGCTGACCGTGCTCGTCGCGCTCCCGGCGGCGTACACGATTGCCTTCAGGTTGTCGCCAAAACTGCGAAACCTGGCCGTCACCTGTCTCATCGTCCCGGTGTTCTCGAGCTATCTGCTCCGGATCTATGCCTGGCAGATTGTCTTGAGCCCGGAAGGCGTCATCAACAGCGTCTTCAAGGGGCTGGGAGGGGCCGGTCTATCGCTCCTGGGCGGACAGTTGGCGCTGCAGATCGGCCTGCTCACCCTGACGCTGCCGGTCGCTATCCTGGTATTGGTACTCGCTTTTTCGGGCATTGACCGCACACTGATCGAAGCAGCCGAAAACCTTGGCTGCCGGCGCAGCAAGGTGATCGTTCACGTCTTGCTGCCATCGATCCGCAACGCCATCGTCCTGGCGGCGTCCACGGCATTCATCCTGTCCTTTGGCGACTATGTCAGTCCGCTGTTCATGACCGGCAGCAATCCGCCCACGCTGTCGATCCTGATCGTCGATACCGTCAAATCCGGATCGCAATGGCCCAGGGCCTCGGTCATCGGCATCACGATGCTGGCGGCGCTCATTCTGGTCTTTGTCGCCGGACAGTTACTGACTCGCACCGGCAAGGGAGCCCAGTGATGTCACGTATCCTGAATACCCGCCTGTCGCGGCTGTCGCAGTTTGGTTTCCTGTCCCTGCTGGCGCTGTTCATCGCGACGCCGATGTTGATCATCGTCGTGTTCTCATTTGACGCGAACCGGTTCCCGACCATCCCATGGGGCGGGTTCAGCCTGCAGTGGCACCAGGCGGTGCTGGCCGACTCGATGATCCGCGACGCCTTCGTCAACAGCGTCATCGTGGGGCTGGGAACGGCGGCTATCGCTACGGTGCTCGGCTTCGCGGCCGCCTATATCGACTATCGCTACTTCTTTCGCGGCAAGACACTGTTCGGCCTGCTGGTGGCCGTGCCCCCGGCCGTGCCTGTCAGCATTCTGAGCATGGCCATGCTGGCCTTTCTGTCTCGCATCGGCCTGTTCGGGAGCCGGGAGGCGATCATCGTCTGCCACGTAGCGATCGCGACCTCGTTCGCCATGGCCATTGTTCGGCTGCGGCTGGGGAAGTTTTCCCGTGACCTGGAGCCGGCAGCGTGGAACCTGGGAGCCTCGCCTTTTGCGACGATCTTCTTCATCACCGTGCCGTTTTGTCGGCCGGCCCTGTTCGCCTCGTTCTTCCTGTCAGCGGCGGTGTCGTTCGACGAGTTCCTGATCGCCTGGTTTGTGGGTGGCGTGAATGAGACGCTGCCAGTGCGCATCCTCAACCTCCTCCAGGGACAGGTGAACCCGAAAATCAACGCGATCGGCACCATGGTACTCATCATCAGCGTGGCTCTTGTGCTTATCGCTCAGCGCTTTGTCGGGTTCCGCGCCACCCGGGCAACCTCCTCCAACGGCTAAAGGCATCCCCATGACCGATCCCTTCGTCAGCCTAAAAAATCTGGACAAGCGCTTCCCCGGCCACCATGCCGTCAAGGATATCAGCCTTGACATCAAAGGCGGTGAGTTCATCGCCCTGATGGGTCCCTCTGGATGCGGCAAGTCGACCACGCTACGGCTAATTGCCGGTCTGGACGAGCCGACAGGTGGCGAGATCTATATCGGTGGCCGTGCCATGAGCGGCATCCCGGCCTATGAGCGCGACACGCCCATGGTTTGGCAGAGCCTGGCTCTCTTCCCATTCATGACCGTCATCGAGAATGTCGAATTTCCGCTGCGTATGAAGGGCGTTACACCCAAAGTACGTCGCGACAGGGCTATGGAATGGCTGGAGAAGCTGGGCCTTGGGACCATGGCCAATCGCGGCATTGCGCAATTGTCCGGCGGCCAGCGCCAACGCGTCGCCATAGCCCGATCGCTGGTGACGCAGCCCTCCGTTCTGCTGCTTGATGAACCCTTGAGCGCCCTCGACTCCCACTTGCGCGTGCGCATGCAGACGGAACTGTCGCGGCTGCATAAAGAACTGGGCATCACCTTTATTTATGTCACTCACGCCCAGTCAGAAGCCTTTGCGCTGGCGGACCGCATCGTTCTCATGAGCGAAGGCACCATCCAGCAGACCGGCCGCCCACAGGATGTCTATCGCGAGCCAGCAAATGCCTTCGTGGCCGATTTCATGGGCATGAACAACATTGTTAGTGGCTCAGTGTCGCGGAGCGATGGCGAGGGTGTGGTAATCGATGGCAAGGCAGGTCAGTTTCGGGTAGCCAGCAAGAACGCTGCTCGTTCCGGAGATGTGAGCTTCGTCATTGCCGCCGACCGCATCCAGATCGGCCAGGCCAATATGGCCTCCGCCAACTCCGTGGCCGGCAAGGTGATTGGCATTGAGTTTGTCGGCTCGACGCAGACGATTTTCGTCGAGGCAGATGGCGCCGAGTTCCGCGTGCAGAAGCAACAGCACGAAATTGAAGCTCTCAACATTCAGCCCGGCTCAAAGCTGACTCTATATTGGCAGCCCGATCACGCCTGGCTGCTGCCCGACACGAACTGAAGACCAGACCGGAGGAACTATGACCTACAACGAAGCCTTCATGCAGCGCGCGATCGAACTGTCCGGGACGGCATTGGGAATAGCGGGAACTGAACCTTTTGGCGCCGTCGTCGTCCGCGACGGCCGGATTGTCGGCGAAGGTCTCAACCATTCTCTGGCGCATTTCGACCCGACCTCGCATGGCGAAGTAGAGGCGATCCGTGACGCCTGTCGGAAATTGTCGACTGTCGATCTCAGCGGCGCCGAAATGTACACCAGCTGCGAGCCCTGTCCGATGTGCGTCGCCACCATGGAAGTGGCGGGTATTTCCGCGCTCTACTACGCGGCCTCGATGAGCCAGACAGGCGAGGCATTCGAGGGATTGACTAAGACGCATCGTCATCCCATCGATGTCGACCGCCTGCGAAGCCAGGCCGGTGCTCTGGTCGGGGACCGGTTGATCCCCTCGCAGCAGCATCTTGATAGGCAAGCCAGTGACATTCTGGTCGCCTGGGCGACCGCAAGGAAATCCAATGGCTGACAAAAAGGTAGATCTACAGGTCCTGGCGGCCCGTTCGGTCAACGACCCCACCGCCAAGGGCGAGGGGCCACCCGAAACCGCCCGCAATCCATTGACCAAAGCTGCCCCGGCATCGCGTACCGAGGCGGTCCAGGAAGCGCTGCGCCAGGCAATCATCGAACAACGATTGCGGCCCGGAGCGCGTCTGCCGGAAGACGCCATCGGCGAGACATTCGGAACCAGTCGCACCATAGCCCGGGAGGCGCTTGGACGCCTGGCCGTGGAAGGACTTGTGGAATTGAAACCGAACAAGGGCGCATTCGTCGCCAATCCCTCGCTGGAAGAGGGCCGCGACATCTTCATCGTGCGGCGAGGGCTGGAGAGCATCGTAACCGGCTTGCTAGCCGGGAAATTGAGCCCGAAGGAGCTCAAGGCTCTGCATGATTTGGTCGACAAGGAGGAGGCTGCGGCAGACGTTGACGAGCCTGAGTCGATCCGGCTGGCGGGTGAGTTTCATCTGGTTCTGGTTCGGATGACTGGGAACGCCCTGCTCATACGGTATTTGACCGAAGTGATCTCGCGTTGCTCGCTGATCCTGGCCATGTATGGACGCCCGCATTCGGCACAGTGCGGGGCCGATGAGCACCGCGACATCATCCAAGCGCTCTCCGACGGTGATGCGGAAGCCGCAGACCGGCTAATGGATACGCATCTGGCGGCCGTCGCCAGCCGTGCCCAGCTGGAGAGCAAGCCGGAGCGCGACATCCGGGATCTGCTCGCTCCCTACGCTAAGCTGGTGAGGGAGGCTCAATAATGCTCGACATAACCGCAACGGCGGAACCACAATCTGCCCGCACCACCTTTGATTTCAGCGAATTGACTGCCCGCGAGCGCTATAAGCTCATGATCGGCACGGTGGTGCCGCGGCCAATTGCACTGGTCACAACCGTCGACGAGCAAGGGCGTGTCAACGCAGCACCCTTCAGCTTCTTCAATTGCCTGTCTGCCGATCCGCCCATCCTGGCGCTTGGAGTCGAGTTCCAGCCGGACATGTCGTTCAAAGACACCGCCCACAATATCCGGATGACCGAAGTCTTCACGGTCAACATGGTCTCCATGTCCATAGCCGAAGCCATGCATGTATGCGCCGCAAAATACCCTCGTGACGTCGACGAACTCAAGCGGGCCGGCCTAACGGCGATGCCTGGCGTAAAGATCGCCGCTCCCTGGATAGCCGAAGCCCCTGCGGCGTTCGAATGTCGGCGGCATCTGACGCTGGAGTTGGGGAAGTCGCGTCAGATCATCATGGGCGAGATCGTCTATGCCCATTACGCGGGCGGTATCGTGGACGATCGGTTGCACGTCGACGCGGGAAGGATGGATACCATTGCCCGTCTCGGCGGCGACACCTGCTCCACGATCCGAGATCGCTTTGAGATGCTCACACCTACGGTGTAGGAGGCCCGATATTGCCGTTACTTGCTCGGCCTGGCGGGGCATAGGATGCAATTTTGGCCGTGGGGCCTGAGACTCTTCAGCACTGTTTGTGCCTGGGGGGTGGGCAGGCAGCCTCTGAAAACGCGACGAATATCTGAACCGCAGATCCATGGACTCCGAGCGCTCGTCGGTGTCAGGCAGGTTGGTCTCGCCTTCCATCCAGTTGTTTTTGTCGGCGGTCAGCTCTGAAGCTTGCCTCGGCGTTGCCCTGTGCAAGTTCCGCAGACCGCCACGCCGCCCATCGCCTAAGCAACACGCCATGGGACTCCGAGACGGGCTGGTCGAGTATCTCGACGGTTTCTATCCGATCGGTGCGGAAATGGCGAAAGCCCTGCCGCAACTCGCACCATGCGATAAGGACGCAGCTGGTGTCCGAATAACCAAGCACAACGGGCCAGATCGTGCGTTCGGTCCGATTGTCTTGCTCAGCGCGGTAGATCAGGCGAACCTTCATTCGCCTCCGGATCGCGTCCCGCATCATTGCCGTATCCGCCTGCTCTGCCGATGCACCGAGAGGCGGCTGCGCCGCCGTGCTCGGCTCTGCAACAAACGGTCTCAGGTGAGCCGGAACAGCCGTTACGATCTTGGCAAGAACATCGTAGGCAGCAGGTGAAAGCTGCGGGTCACCGCGCATCGCCACCCATTGCGCTCCGAGCACAATGGCCTCGAGCTCTGCCGGGGTCAGCATCAACGGCGGCATGTCGTATTCGTCCGCCAAAAGATAGCCGAACCCTGCCTCGCCCTGGATCGGCACCCGTTGCGCCATCAAGGCCGCCATATCGCGGTAGACGGTGCGTGCGGACACTTCCAGCTCGGCGGCCAGCGCAGCGCCCGTCACTGGCCGGCTCGATCGGCGTAATATCTGAATGATCTGAAAAAGGCGTTCTGCGCGACGCACGACCTCATGACACCTGCTGACATAATGGTGGCAACAGGATTGCGCTACAAGCCGGCCATGCGCAAGCCGTCGTCAACAATCCGACCAGTATCAAAGGAAACGTCATGAAGTTCGCATCCGTCCGTCTCATCGCGGCTGACATCAAAACCATGGTGGCCTTCTATGAGATGGTCACGGAGACAACCGCCGCCTGGCTGGCGCCACAGTTCGCCGAAATTGTCACCTCTGCCGGCACACTCGCCATCGGGAGCGCGGAGACGGTCGCATTGTTCAGTCCGGGAAGCTCGGAGCCGCGCGCCAACCGCACCGCAATCCTCGAATTTATGGTCGATGACATCGACGCTGCATTCGAAAGGCTCAAAGATAAAGCTGAGATAGTCCACGAGCCCAAGCTTTTGCCCTGGGGCAATCGCACCTTCCAGGTTCGCGATCCTGAAGGCTCTGCGGTCAGCTTGTTTATGCCTTTTATCGATGCAGCAAAAGCGCGTTTCGCATCACGTTAGGAGGGCAGAAAGTTGGAGTTGGGCATCAGGCCGGCATTCAGAAACGTGACATCGACCCGGCCGAACTTTTCCTTGGCGAGCATCACCAGGTCGTCATTGTCCGACTGCTTGGTGACGTCCAGCTCCTGGAAAGCGACCTGCCCGCCATTGCGCTCTATCTCGGCAGCGATCGTTTTGAGTTTATCTATACGGCGTGCACCCAGAACGACTTTCGCCCCTTGCTGGCGAGCAGCTTCGCAGTGGCTTCGCCGATGCCCGACGAAGCGCCGGTTATGAGCACAACTTTGTCTTTGATCATTTTTTGAGCTCTTTCATTTGGGTTTTGGTGTCAGCTCGCGCCGGTCACCGCTGGAAGGTAAAGTCCGTTGGCCCCGGCGTTCTGCTGAGGCCAAAGTCGGCAAGACCGCGATGATCCAGCTCGCGCCGCAGGGTCTTCAAAACCCGTTTGCGCTGCCAGGCGTGAACGATCTTTCGTGCGATAGCCACAATGCGCTTGCTCATCGGACCGGCTCGATACGGACTGGAAATTCGCCCCTGATATGGAGGGCCTCATAGCCTTCATCAAAGCGGCCAAGGCGGATCAGACCGGTATGCTCGTAGGGGGCGCAAAACAGCGCCAGGTTGCCCCAGGACTTGAAATAGCAAAGGTCGTAAGGCTGTTCATTCTCGAACGGCCCGCTGCCCTCTTCCGTGAGCTTTCGCGGCAGGTGCACGATTTTCTCATTGCTCGAAAAATCCTCGATCGTGAGATCGAGTGGCAACATCGAGTAGAAGTCCCGCGCGGACGGATTGTCGTACAGGGTGGCGATCATGGTTTGACTGCCGAACGTCATCCTGATTTTCATGTCGGTCCTCCTCTGGCCTGCCGGTTCATTCCCCTGTTGGGCTTTCGCCAGGGAGGGCAATAGAACTGTGGCAACGCCGGCGGCGATCAAGGCGCGGCGGTTGATCAAAATGGGCTTTTTGCTCATCTAGGCGGCTCCAGTTTTGCTTTGGAGGTGTCCTTGTACGGGAGCAAGGAGGGCTTCTCCTGGCCGTCCCTGACCGGCTTGCCGCCGTAGGCCTGCTCGTTGAAGCCTCCGGTCATGCTGATAGCCAGCCAGTCGAATTGGGTCCCAATGCCGCCCCCGAAGGTGCGGCACCAGAACTTTCGCAGGCTCATGCGCTGCGGGGCTGACATCAGGCCAGGTGCTGCTCGAAGAAGGATTGCAGCTTGTCGAAGGGAATGATGTCCATCTGGTCGTAAAGATCGACGTGGCTGGCGCCCGGGATGATCATGAGCTCCTTCGGCTCTGCCGCAGCTGCATACGCCGTCTCGCTCATGTAGCGGGAATGCGCATTTTCGCCATGAACCAACAGAGTTGGACGAGGCGAAATCTCGGCGATGTAGGTCAGGAGCGGCATGTTCATGAAGGACAGACCGGAGGTCATCGCCCAGGAGTTGCCCGAGTTCACCGCACGCGGATGATAGCCACGCGGCGTGCTGTAGTAGTCGGCATAGTCGACCATGAACTGAGGCTCGCCGCCTTTGAGCTGGTTCGAAGCGGGGCCGTATGCCGGAACTCCAGCTTCGGCGTCCTTCCAACGCTGCTCGCCCAACTGCTCCAGCATTTGGGTGCGCTGTTCCAGGGTGACGCTGTCGTTGTAGCCATGGGCTGAGACGCGGCTGATGTCATACATCGTGCTCGCCACAACCGCCTTGATGCGCTTGTCGATCGCAGCGGCATTCAGAGCCATACCGCCCCAACCGCAGACGCCAATGATGCCGATCCGTTCGCGATCAACGGAAGGTTCCAGGCCGAGAAAATCGACGGCTGCGCTGAAGTCTTCGGTATTGATATCGGGCGATGCGATGTTGCGTGGCTCGCCGCCGCTTTCGCCGGTGTAGGACGGATCGAAGGCCAGGGTGATAAAACCCCGTTCAGCCATGGTCTGGGCATAAAGGCCCGACGACTGCTCCTTGACCGCCCCGAAGGGGCCGCTCACAGCAATTGCCGGGAGGCGCTCACCCGAGCGTCCCTGAGGCGAATAGAGGTCACCCGCCAACGTGATGCCGTACCGGTTCTTGAACGTGACCTTACGGTGATCAACGCTTTCGCTTTTCGGGAAAACCTTGTCCCAATCGGTCGTCATAGTGAGTCCTTCCTGCGCTGCAGCTGGTAGCCCGGCGATCGCCAGTGCACTCACCGCGATGGCGCCGGCACCGGCTGCCTGAAGGAGATTGCGCCGGGACATGCCTGCCTGTGAGAAGTCGGTTTCATTGTCGAAATTGCTCATCTGAAATCTCCTATGAGGTTTGGTTGAGTTTGAGGGTTGAGCGCCAGGCCACGACCGCTAGGAGCGACGAGGCGCCCAGAGTGGCAGCGGCGAAGGCAAAGGTGCTCCACCATCCTGCCGTGTCGAACAGGACGCCGCCGAGGGCCGCGCCCATGGTGATAGCGAGTTGGATGATTGCGACCTGCAGACCGCCGCCGGCTTCGGCGTCATCGGCCAGATACCGGCTGAGCCAGGTGCCCCATCCAACAGGCGCAGCGGTGCCAAAGAGGCCCCATGCGACCAGCATGATCGCGGTTAAGACGGTCGAGGTTCCGAAGGCGATCAGCCCGAGGGCGATCGCGGCCATGACGAGCGGGATCGTGCCGACAATGCTGAACAGGCGGTTTTGCAGCAGCCTGCTGACCAGGTAAGTGCCGGCGACACCGGCAAGCCCCATCAGCAGGAGGAGCAGCGACAGGGTTGTCACGGGAACGCCCGTGACGGTTTCCAGAAATGGCCGAAGATAGGTGAAGAGCGCAAACTGGCCCATGAACAGCAGGAAGATCGAGGCCATGCCAAGGGCCACCTGCGAACGAAGCAGGAGCCGGAAGACATTGGGAGAGCTTTCGGCGCGTTCTGGTGGCAACGAGGGCAGCTTGACCCACTGCCAGAGCAGAGCCACGAGAGCGAGCGGCACGACCAGGAAGAAGGCGCCACGCCAGCCGATATAGTCACCAAGCAGGCTGCCGAGCGGTGCCGAAATCGTCGCCGCAATCGCGTTGCCCGCATTGATCATCGCGAGGCCTTTGGGCACCGAATCTGCCGGCACGAGGCGCATGACGATCGCCGTAGACATCGACCAGAAGCCGCCGATCGCGACGCCCAGCAGGGCGCGGCCTACCATGAGCACGGCATAATTGGGAGCGAAGGTGACGATCGCGGCGGATAAGACCAGGGATGCGGAGAAGGCGAGCAACACGACGCGGCGGTCGAGCTGGCGCGTCAGGCCCGAAATGAAGAGGCTTGTCACAACAGCGAACAGGCCCGAGATAGAGATCGCCTGCCCTGTCTGGCCTTCCGTTACGCCCAGCTCGGCCGCGATCGGCGTTAGAAGGCTCACCGGCATGAATTCAGACGCAATCAACACCGCTACGCAGAGCGACATCGACAGGACTGCGCTCCAGGCAGCGGGGTTCCGGACAAGGTTTTCATCGTAGGTAGCGGCTGAGTGCTGTGTCATGCCGCTGTAATTAAATGATGACCGCTTCCTCGATTAGTCCCAGCAATCGGCTAAGACTTATTGCATCCCGACATAAATCGAAGGATTATGCAGTATGAAGCGCGAAGATCTGATGGATATGCTCTGGTTCATGGCAGTTGCCGAAGAGCGAAGCTTTACCAAAGCGGCCGCCAGGCTCGGCACGTCGCAATCCACGCTGAGCCACACCATCAAGCGCCTTGAAACGCGAATGGGCATCAGACTTCTCACCCGCACCACCCGCAACGTGTCACCGACCGAAGCCGGCGAGAAGATATTGCGCTCTTTGGCGCCGCGAATTTCTGAGATCGAGCACGACATCGATGCCGTATTGGAGATCCGGGACAAGCCTTCCGGAACTGTGCGCATCACTCTTTCCGATCACGCCTTGGAAAGCGTTGTCTGGCCGAAGCTGCAGCCGGTTATGAAAGACTATCCCGACATCACGATCGAATTGAATGCTGACAATGGCTTCCGCAACATCGTCGAAGAGCGCTTCGATGCTGGCGTGCGTCTTGGCGAGAGCCTGGACAAGGATATGATCGCGGTACGGATCGGCCCCGACTGGCGATTGGTTGCCGTGGGATCGGCCGCCTATTTTGAGGCGCGTGGCACCCCACAGCATCCCCAGGAATTGGTTGGTCATAATTGCATCAACCAACGCCATATCAGGTCAGGAGGCCTCTATGCCTGGGAGTTCGAAAAAGAGGGGCGCGAGCTTCGAGTGCGAGTGGATGGGCAGTTCATTTTTAACAGCTCATATGCGCAGATTGCCGCTGCAAAAAGCGGCTACGGCATTGCCTATCTACCCGAGAACCTTGTGCTCGATGACATTGCGAGCGGCCGCCTCGTCCAGGTTCTTGATGACTGGTCGCCTTTTTTCCAAGGCTACTATTTATACTACCCCAGCAAGCGGCAAAATTCACCGGCGTTTTCGGTTGTCATGAACGCGCTGCGCATATAGGCCGGTGCCTTCAATCCGTGCCAGCAACTCATCCAGCACCCGTTCCCTGTCAGCGAAGCTGAAGATGGATCCGCGCCTCGTTAAATTCGCGGCGCTGGAAGCTGGAGTGAAACCTGCGTTTCAAAAGCCGCTCGTCAAAGGGATGTTCTATCTGAGGCGGGATACACACCGCCTTCGAAGGTGAGCCAGGTCATCTCGTTATAAAAGCCCCGCACCTGCGGGGCTTTTATTTTGTCAGCATGATCACGCAAGTGCTCTGTTGAGCCATACAAAAGCGAACAGCATCGTCATTTTGAGCCAAACCGAAGGGTGACATTGTTGATTTTACTAAAGAATTTTTACCGCAGTAAGCCAAATCTGTCGAACGCTAACAGCGCGCGCGTTCGGCGCTATAGTGAGGTGTGATTCACGGCCGGGTACCAATGATGCTGCTCCGCTTTCTGGGTGCCATATCCATTGCCTTCGTCCTGCTCGCTGCGCCCGGGCATGGGCAACAGCCGGCGCGCGACCTGTTTGGTGCGGTGACAAGTCCGACCGGCGGCCCCTCGGTGCCGATCGGCAGTTATGCCAAGGGCTGCATTGCCGGGGCGGTGCAATTGGCGGCGGATGGGCCGGGCTGGCAGGCCATGCGATTGTCGCGCGATCGCCGCTGGGGCGCGCCCGAGCTGGTCCACTATATCGGCGCGCTCGCGCAAATTGCGGCGCAGGATGGCTGGCCGGGCCTTTTGGTCGGCGATATGGGGCAGGCGCGCGGCGGACCGGCCAAAAGCGGGCACGCTTCCCATCAGATCGGACTCGATGTCGATCTCTGGCTGCAGCCCATGCCGGGCAACGCGCTGAGCGCCAAGGAACGCGAGGAACTATCCGCGATTTCGGTACTCAAGCCGGGCAGCCGCGATGTTGATCCAAGGCGGTTCGGCGAAGCCGAGCGCCTGCTGATCTATCGCGCGGCGCAATTGCCGGGTGTCGCCCGCATCTTCGTGGCGCCCGGCATAAAGCGCTCGCTCTGCGAGACAAGGTGGCGGGACCGCAGTTTTCTTGGCAAAATCCGCCCCTGGTATGGTCATGACGACCACATCCATGTCCGGCTTGCCTGCCCAACTGGGGCTTCGTCCTGCGTGGACCAGGACGTGGTGCCACCCGGAGACGGCTGCGGCACCGAGCTCGATTACTGGTTTACCGATGCTCCCTACCAGCCGAGCACCAGCCCGCCGGCCCCGCCGCTGACGCTGGCGGATTTGCCCCAGGCCTGCACAGCTGTCCTCCGGGCAAAATGAGGGCGTTTGGCTCTTGCCTCGACTCCGGATTTGGGCCGATCTTCAAATGAACGGCATCGCTCCAGCGATGTGCAGATGCAGAGGAGAAAAACAGTGCTGAAGAATAAAGTGATCCTGGCGGCGTCCGCCCTGGTGCTGGCCATGGGCACGGTGCCGGCCAGCGCCCAGGTGGTGCTGACTGCCAGTTCCGAACAGACCACGACCTGGGTGCGCAATTTCAATCCGTTCAACCAGACCTCTGCCCGCGCCACCACCAAGGATTTCATCTACGAGCCGCTGGCCATCTTCAATCGGCTGGCCGGCAACAAGTGGGAATATCGCCTCGCGGAAAGTTTCGAACTGGCGGACGATCTCAAATCGATCAGCTTTACCCTGCGCGACGGGCTCAAATGGTCCGATGGCGAACCCATCACCGTCGATGACGTGGTGTTCACCTATGATTACCTCAAGAAGTTCCCGGCGCTCGATTTCAACTCGGTGGCGCCGCTGATGCAATCGGTGGAAAAGGTCGACGAGCGCACGGTCCGCTTCAACCTGGTGCAGCCCAATTCGCTGATCGCCACCACCATCGTGGCCATGCCGATCGTACCCGAGCACATCTGGAGCGATATCGCCGATCCGGTCACCTTCGCCAATGAGACCCCGGTCGGCTCGGGCCCCCTCACCGAGATCACCCGCTTCACGCCCCAGGTCTACGAGCAATGCCGCAATCCCAATTACTGGGATGCGGAGAGCCTGAAGGTCGATTGCATGCGGCTGCCCCAGCTGGCCGACAATCCGCAGGTCCTTTCGGCCCTCGCCGATGGCACCCTCGATTGGGCGACCAGCTTCATTCCCGATATCGACAATACATTCGTGGCCAAGGACCCCGAACACAACAAATACTGGTTCCTGCCCTCGAGCCTGGTCGCGTTTACGCTCAACCTCGAAAGCCCCGACGAGAACAACAGGAAAGCCTTCAACGACGTGAATTTCCGCCGTGCGGTCAGCATGCTGATCGACCGGCAGACCATTATCGACATTGCCGGCTACGGCTATCCGGTGATCAACGAAGACCCCTCCATGCTGGGCGAATTCTACAAGGCCTTCGGCAATCCCGAAGTCGCCACCCAGTTCGGCCAATATGGCAAGTTCGACCTCGATGCCGGCGTGGCTCTGCTCGAGACCTCGGGTTATGTCGACAAGGATGGCGATGGCTTCCGCGACAATCCCGACGGCACGCCAATCAGCATCGACATCGAAATCCCCAATGGCTGGACAGACTGGATCGACGCCACTCAGATCGCCATCGAGACGTTGAAAGAGGCGGGCCTGAACGTAAAGATGAGCACACCCGAGGAATCGGTCTGGGCCTCCGACCTGATCGGCGCGAAATATTCCATGTCGCTCAACGCGATAGGGTCGTCCGCCAATCCGTACTTCCCCTATATTCGCTCGTTCAACCCCGCCGACTTCGGCAAGAGCCGGACCTCGGCCCAGCGTTGGACCGATCCTGAAGTGGTCGAAATGCTCAACAAATATACCCAGGTGAAGGACCCGGCCGAGCAGAAGTCGATCATGGACGCCATCCAGCTCAAGGTAGCGGAGGCCATGCCGGTGATCCCCGTCTACAACAGCCCCTCCTTCTACCAGTACAGCACCAAGCGCTTCACCGGCTGGGCTAGCGCGGAAAATCCCATCGTTTCGCCGGTGATTTCCAATGCCAATCCGGGCCGCCTGCTCCAGCTGCTGGCACTGCGGCCGGTCGCGCAATAGCCTCAACTGAACACAAGCGAGGACGCGCTAACGCGCGTTCTCGGCTCAGGGACGTCGAAACGCCGTCGGTTCACCGCCACCCATGCGGCTGATGCGCGCAATGGCCTCGGCCAGAGGCTCGACGGCCACGGCCATGTGCCAGCTATTGGCGTGGATGATGTCAGCCTGGTTGATCATCATCGCCACATGGCCGCGCCAGAAAACCAGGTCGCCGCGCGCCAGTGTCTCGATGGGCTCGCCCATTCCCGCCTGCTGGTCGCTGTCGCGCGGGCAGGTCCTTCCGCTGGCGTAGAATGCCTGTTGCACCAGCCCGGAACAGTCGAGCCCCAGGCTCTCGCGTCCGCCCCAGAGATAGGGTGTGCCCACGAAGCGCTCGGCGACGGCCACATAATCGGTCTCGGCCTGGTCGATGGGCGCCAGGTGCTCCTCTACAAACCAGCCGCCCGCCGTCTTTACGAAGCGCCCCTCCTGCCCCTCGGCGGCAATCATGGCATTCATGGAATAGAGCCCGCTGGGCACGGCCTTTATGCTGGGCGCGCTGAAGGCATAGCTGCGAAGCACCCGCACCCAGTGGGTCGGCGCGCTGGAGACCGCGCCCAGCGCCACGGCCTCGACATAGCCGACATAGCCGTCGCGCTTGGCCTGCCCGAAGGCCCAGCCATCCGCCTCGTCCAGCACCTCGAACAGTTCGCCAAACAGCACTTGATCAAGCTGCTCGGCACCAAGCGACGGCGCGCGGCGCAAGGAGGCCGACGGCACCGTCGTCTGGCGCATATTGGTGTCGACATAGCGGGTGGCCGGGACGATCCCTTCCAGCGATCGGGCAGCAATCCCGTCGCGGGCCAGGGTCAGGCGGGGATCAGGCAAAGCGGGCCCTCGACATGGTATAAATGGCTCGCTGGCTCGTCATGAAGACGTGATTGCACATGCGCGGACGCTAGCTCAACAATCGCATTCTGTCACTGCCAGCCACGACGAGCCATATCAGACCAACCTCAAATCTTGTCGCGCACCCGGTTGTGGATTTCGGCCACTTCGGGGGTCATCGCGTCGCCGAATGCGTCCATTTCGAACATCGGCCGGATTTCGAGCACGCCGCCACCTTCCATTGGATTAGGGCAACGCCGCGCCCAGGCCACGGCTTCGTCCATGTCCTTGACCTCCCAGATCCAGAAACCGGCCACCAATTCCTTGGTTTCGGTGAAGGGGCCATCAATGACCGTGCGACTGGAACCGTCAAACAGGATGCGCTTGCCCTTTTTGGAGGGCTGCAATCCTTCACCGGCTTTCATGATGCCCGCCTCGGCCAGCTGTTCATTGAACTTGCCCATGGCTTCGAGCATTTCCGTGGTGGGCATTACCCCTTCTTCGCTGTCTTGGTTGGCCTTGACAAAAACTATGACACGCATTTTTCCGTCTCCTCTGTCATGCCGGATTGTTCCGGCTTCAACCACACGACGAACAGCATGGCCAGGATTCGACACAGAGCAAGCGCCCTACTCCCGCCACGCCAGCAAATCACTTATATGAGTGGCACCATCCGCGAGTGATCAGCCCCGTGACCGAACAATTTCTCATCGAGCGCCCAACCTTCCATCCGGCGACGGGCCAGGCCGTTTTCACCTATGGCCTGGGCGGCAAGAGCTTTACCGAAAGCCTGACCCTGCCCCCTGCCGATGCGGAAAAGGCCACTAGCCCCGCTTTCGCCAAGCTGCTCGATCTGACCGCCATTGTGCTGGGCGTCAGCTATTTCAAGCTGCGCGCGCCATTCGAGATCGTCGCGCCCAATATCGCGCTGAGCGAAGCCGAGCGCGCCTTTGCTATCGACGTCTATGAGAACGGGTTGGGTGAATTCTATGCCCGCAATAATCTGGCTCGCTTCGGCAAGCTCACCATTTCGGCCCCCCATAATGCCGAAGCCATCAAGCCGATTGTCGCCCTGCCCGACCGTGCTTTGCTGCCCATTGGCGGGGGCAAGGATTCGTTGGTCAGCGTTGACCTGCTGACCGCTGTCGGGCTCGATTTCACGCCCTTTGCCGTCAATCCCAAGGGCCCGATCGTCACCTCGGTCGACAAGATCGGCATCCAGCCGGTCTATGTCACCCGCACGCTCGACGCCGAGATGATCCGGCTCTCCAAGGAACCGGGCTATTACAATGGCCATGTCCCCTCCACCGCGATCAATTCCATGATCGCCGCGCTCTGCGCCGTACTGTTCGGCTTCAACCAGATCGTGCTGTCCAATGAGCGCTCGGCCAGCGAGGGCAATGTCACCTTCGACGGCCGCGAGACCAATCACCAATATTCCAAATCCCTTGGCTTCGAGCTGCTGATTGCCTCCATCCTGTCCGACGCTACCGGGGGAGCACTCAAATATTACTCGCTGCTCCGCCCCTATTCGGAGGCGCGGATCGCCTCGCTCTTCACCCACGAAACCAAGTTCGATCGGGTGTTTTCCAGCTGCAACCGCAATTTCCGGCTCACCGGCAATGACGGTCCGCTCTGGTGCGGGGAATGCCCGAAATGCCATTTCGTCTTCCTGATCTTTGCCCCGTTCATGGCCAAGGATCGCCTGCTGTCGATCTTCGGCAAGAACCTGCTGGACAACCTCGATAACGAAGCCTCATTCCGCGAACTCTCGGGCCTTGCCGGACAAAAGCCTTGGGAATGCGTGGGCGAAATCCTCGAAGCTGCAGCGTGCCTCTATACGCTCACCCGCCATGCCGATTGGCATGAGGCGGCTGTGGTGCGCGCGGTCAAGGCGGACCTGTTTGCCCAATATGGCGAGCCCAAGCTGCAGGCCGCCATGGCCGAATGCCTGACCGATAGCCATGACCATCACATCCCCCCGGCGCTTGCCGCCAAGGTGGCCGCCTATGCGGTTTGAAGAACCCGTTCTGCTCTATGGCGCGGGCCGCGAGGCCATTTCCACCGCCGCCTTCCTTAAGGCGCGCCAGCCCGAGCTCAAGCTCTATGTGACGGTCGATAGCGGGCAGGCCGACATTCCCGGCGCCGAGCAGATTGCGGCTGACGAGCTGGGCATGGCCATCCGCGACCATAGCTTCGGCCTCATCGTCAAAAGCCCGGGCGTGTCGCTCTATAAGCCGGTCTTCGATATCGCTCGCCATTCCGGCATTCCGGTGACGTCCAACCTCAACCTTTGGGGCGCCACCTATCGCCATGGCCGCACCGTGATCGCGATAACCGGCACCAAGGGCAAATCGACCACCGCCACGCTGACCCATCTGATGCTGGCCCGCTCGGGGATCGATGCGGGGCTGGCGGGCAATGTCGGTGTCGCTCCGCTCGATATTGCCGGCCGGCATCCCGTCGTCATCTTCGAATTGTCGAGCTACCAGACCGCCGATATGAATTTCCTGCCCGACATCGCGGCCGTCACCAATCTTTATCCCGAGCATGTCGATTGGCACGGCTCGGTGGACCGCTATTTCCACGACAAGCTGCACCTGATCGATCGCGACGGCAGCTTTCCGGTGGCTTTGGGCGCCGGCGCCAAGGGCAATGCGCTGGTCGCCCATGCCGTTCGCGATCACCGTCGCCTGCTGCGCGAGCTGACGCCGGACGAGCTGACGGCCATCGACAAGGCCGCCATCGGCTCGCGCCTCAAGGGTAGCCACAATGTCGACAATGCCCGCCTCGCCGCCCAGATCGCCCTGGCCGCCGGAGCGAGTATTGAGGGCGTGGTGGCCGGGATTGCGGCTTTCGTGCCCCTGCCCCATCGGCTGGAGGAACATCAGTTCGGCGGCACCATTTTCGTCAATGACTCGATCTCGACCACGCCCGAAGCCACCAAGGCGGCGCTCGCCGCCTATAAGGGTTTCCGCATTGCCCTGATCGCCGGCGGGCATGAGCGCGAGCAGGACTATACCGAATTGGCGAGCCTTCTTGCCGGCTATGGCGTGACGACGCTGGCCTGCCTGCCCGTCACCGGCGCCCGCCTCGCTGCGGCAGCCAGAGCGGCCGCACCCGATATCACCGTACTGGCCCAACCGGACCTCGCCAGCGCCATGCAGACGCTGCACGCTTGCCGCCAGCGATTCGACGCGGTCATCCTCTCGCCGGGGGCGCCGTCCTATAACCAGTTCAAGAATTTCGAGGAACGTGGAGTACGATTTGTGGGCCTCGCACAAGCCATCTTTGGCCAGCCGGAAGCAAAGAAGCCCGATTTGCGGGACCTCAGCCGCGCCATAGATTAGCAGCCACATCCCTCAAGCTCCTGGAGCGGCCATGCCCGGTCTGATCTATCTCACCATCGCCATTGTCGGCGAGGTGATCGCCACGTCCTTCCTGCGCGCCTCGGCCGGCTTCACCCAGCTCGTCCCCACAATCGTGGTGGTGGTCGGCTATGGCATCACCTTCTATTTCTTCTCGCTGGCGCTGCAGACCATTCCTGTCGGCATCGGCTACGCCATCTGGTCGGGTGTCGGCATCGTGCTGGTCTCGATCATCGCCTATTTCGTCTATGGGCAGACGCTGGACCTGCCCGCTTTGATCGGCATCGGCCTGATCCTGGCCGGGGTGCTGGTGATCAACCTGTTCTCGCAATCATCGGCGCATTGATCAGAACGCGGCATTGAGCGACGCGGGTGACACGCCCGCCGCCGCCAATGTCGCGCCGATCCGGCCCAATAGGCCCGCATCGCTGATACGCTTGCGCAATTGCGGCAACACGCCCGCCGCCCGGAAACTGGCAATCTCGAGCACTTGCGGCAGGTAGCGATTGACCACCGCACTGTTCCCGGCCTCCTGCGCCGCCATGATCGCCAGCACCGGCCCCAGTTCGCGATCGGCCGCAGCATAGATTTCGGCATAGGCAATGGCGGTGGGAAAGTCCCGGTCTCGCAGCGCCGCCAGAGCCGGCACGCCAAAATACCAGGCTGGCGGATTGGGCGCACCGGTTATCGCTTGCCCGGCCAGCGATCCCGCTTTTTCGAGGTTCCCGCCAAAGGCCAATACCCGCGCATAGCCCGCCAAGGCATCGGCGCTGGCCGGATTGAGCTGCACCGCCGAGCCGAACGCAGTCTCCGCCCGGTCCTGCTCGCCTATGCCCTCAAACAGCCGCGCCTGCTGCTCCCAGACAAAGGCGCTGACCGGTGCGGCGGCGATGGCCATTTCTATGCCCGTTTGCGCCATGCGATAGTTCTCCACGCTGCCCGCGCCATTTCCTGTTTCCGCGATCAGGCTCGCCACTGCGGCCAGCACGCCCGCCGCGCCGCTTTCGCCATCGGGCAGGCCGGCAAAGCACAGCTTGGCGCGCTCGCCCGCCTCGGAGCTGCCCGTATCGCGATACAGATCGAAGGCAACCCGGCAGAGATAGAGATTTTCATTGCCCGCCAGCGGCACACCGGAGGCAAGAAATTGCCGCGCCGCTGTATGCACCGGCCCCCTTGTGCTGCCCAGCACCAAACTCAGCCGCCGCGAGACTTCATCGAGCGCCAGCGGTTCGCTGGCCTGCGCCACCGGCAGCGAAATCACCTGGCTCCAGACAATGTCGCTGGTGCGGGTATCGGTGAGGATGGCGCTATATTGCACCGCATCGGCCTCCACCCGCGCAATGCCGCTCAGCGCAAAGCCGACGGGGACCGGGGCAGCATCGAGCGAACCGAGGCCGTCGTCGTAATACAGATCCATGGTCTCGAAGGCATCAAGATCGGTGACCAATTCGATGGCCAGGCCCGAAACCGACAACGGACTGCGCCCCTGCCCAATCAGATTCTGGAATTCCGACACACCCATGCTGGGCCGCTGCACCGCGCCGGCCACCGAACTCTGCCCATCCTGGCGCGGTTGCCCGCCGGACAGCCAAAAGGCAAGCGCCCCTGCGCCAAGCGCGATCACCGCCAGCACGGACCAAAGGATTATGCCGCCGCGCGGCGGCGCAACAGGCGGAACCTTAGCCGGGGCAATCGGCGTTTCAGGCGGCGCATCGGCCAGATGGAATTCAGGCACATAGCGCCCGACCGGCAGCAAAATCCGCACCGGCTCGGTCGCGCCCGGCCCTTGATAATAGCTATCGAGCAAGGCCCGCAGCCGCCGCGCCTGCACGCGCACGATCGGATCCACCTGTGGGTCAAAATCGGCGGGCCGGCCAAATACATCGACAGCGATGGAATAGGCCTTGATGGCCTGCTGCTCGCCATTCAGCGTGCGCTCTACGATATAGCTGGCAAACCTGGCCAGCTGCGGCGAACGCGCGATTTCGGGCCACTCGAGCAGATGATCGAGAGCCGAAACGATCTGGTCGCGCTCTGGCACAGGACGAAGAACAGCACACCTCCCGAAAAACGGGCGTGATTGTGTGCCTTTACATGTAAAACGCAAGCGAATGTTACCCGGGTATTACCCCGTTTTGCCTGTTTCCCCGCCCCCGCTTCACGCATAGCCAGCCCGTCAGCGCTCCGTTGAAGCGTGACCTGGTTTGCGGTGATGCGGCGTCTCCGCGGACATTCTTGACCATGCAGGACTAGCTCGGCCCTCCGTTCCCCGACGGTGTGGCCGATTCTCTTTTGTTTCTGGATGCGAAACCCGTGTCCAGCTCAATTGGCATGCAATCCCTGCGTCCACAGGTTGCATGCCACGGCGGGAAGGAATGCTGCAGGATCTGCCTTCGGGCCGGCCTTGCATTCCCAAGCTCCCTTCCCGCCATTTACTCCCCCTCCGGCAGCTTGCACCTGCGCCGGAGCGGCGTGCCGGCCCTACTCCAAGGGGGCTTGGCAACAGGGCGCGGTCGCGACACCTCCCGGTCGCTGATCGTACGGGGGGAGAAGCAGGATCGGCAGCGCGCATGTCCCTCGGCGCGCACCATCAATCTCCATCTGCTTCTCCCCGCGGCCCTTTGGCAGCAGGATTTTGCGCATCGCGCCCCACCACATGATGGGCAAAGGCCCGCAACACGGCCAGGATCATCACCGCCAGCACCGCTACGCCCAGCGCGATAAGGTAATAGCCCAAGGCCACCGCAACACCGACGGCGCCCGCCAGCCACATGCCGGCGCCCGTGGTCAGCCCCTGCACGCCGCCACCGCGCCGGAAAATCGCCCCGGCGCCAAGAAAGGCGATGCCCGCGGTCACCGCCTCGACGGCGCGGATCGGATCGGGATTGGAATGCCCCTCGCCCTGGATGGTGTGGAATATCTCGAACGCCAGGATCGTGAACAGCGTGGCCGCCACCGCGATCAGGATATGCGTGCGCAGCCCGGCCTCGGCCGTGTTCCACTCCCGCTCGAACCCGATCATGGCGCCCAGAATGGCCGCGATCACCAGGCGAATGGCAATGATGTGCTGGGGAAGATAAGTATCGACGAATCCGACGGCGTTGCCGACATCCATTGCAATGGCCCTTGTTGTGACGCTGCCGTCACAACCGGAAGACCGCTCCTTGGGTTCCGCGCTCAGACCGTCTTGAGCCAGCCGCCATCGACGAAATAGGTCGAGCCGGTCGAATAGCTCGCCTTGTCCGAACACATGAAGACAAAGAAGTTCGCCAATTCCTCAGGCGTCGCAAAGCGCTTCATGCCGCCCGCCTCGTCAGCCACGCCCTGCAAATGTGCCTGCCAGCCATCTTCGCCCGCAATCTGCTTGGCGGTCTTGATCCAATCGGGCGTCAGCACCAGACCCGGGTTGATGGTGTTGACGCGGATATTGTCGCCGACCACTTCATTGGCCAGCGTCTTGGAAAACATCATCAGGGCCGCTTTGGTGGTGTTGTAGATCGGCTCATACCACAGCGGCTGCACCGCACAGATCGAGGCATTGTGCAGCACCACGCCACCGCCGCGCTGTTTCATGCCCGGCACCAGCCCCCGCGCCAGCCGCACGGCGGCCATCACATGCAGGTCCCAATAATATTGCCACTTGGCGTCGTCGGCCTCGGCAATGGTCTCGTTCGAGCCGGTCCCGGCATTGTTGATCAGGATATCGGCCCCGCCAAACGCCTTGGCCGTGCCCTTGATCACCGCCTCGCAGCCTTCGGCGGTGGCCACATCGGCGCTGATGGCGGTGGCGATAATGCCGAACCTGTCGGCGACGCTAGCTGCCGCATCATCGCCCCGCCGCTTGTCGCGACCAACCAGCACCAGGTTAACCCCCTCGGCCGCCAGCCCCTCGGCGACAGCCAGCCCAATGCCCACCGTACCGCCGGTGATGACAGCGACCTTGTCGCGCAGATTTAGATCCATGTTGTCCTCGCTCCCTGAGACCTCATGGTGAGCTTGTCGAACCACGAGGTCGGGCACAGCTATCTCGCCACGACCTCGTCCTTCGACAGGCTCAGGATGAGGTCTACTGGCTCTATTTCGCTACCGCGCCACCCTGATCTGCAGCTTCACATCACTCGGCCGCGCTTCAACGGCGCGATCAAACGCCTTGATCGAATCCTCGAAGGCGAACGTTTCGGAAATCAGCGGCTTCAAATCCACCTTGCCCGAGGCGAATAGCGCGATGGCGCGGTCATATTGATGGGCATAGCGGAACACGTTTTCGATCCGCAGCTCCTTGGTCGACGCCCCGGCGATATCCACCGCCACCGGATCGACCGGCAGGCCGACCACCACGATAGCGCCGCCCGGGCGCGGCAGGTCCATAATTGTTTTCCAGGCATGGGGCGAACCTGAGCATTCGAACACCACATCGGCGCCCCAGCCATCGGTCAGCCGCGCGACCTCCTCGACGATATTCTTCTCGCTTATATTGACCGGGATGACGCCCTGATAGCGCGCCGCAATATCGAGCTTGGGCTGGGCCAGATCGGCCACGATCACCCGCGCGCAACCGCCAGCCAAAGCCGCAATCGCCACCATGGTGCCAATCGGCCCGGCGCCCAGCACCACCGCCGTATCGCCGGGCGTGATCCTGGCCTTGGTCGCCGCCTGCATGCCCACGGCGAAGGGCTCAACCATGGCGCCTTCGGCAAAGCTGACATTGTCGGGCAGCTTGAACGTGTAATTGGCCGGGTGCACGACCTCGGGCGTCAGCACGCCATGAATGGGCGGCGTCGCCCAGAAGCGCACGGCGGGATCGACATTATACATGCCCAGCCGGCTGGCCCGCGAATTGGCATCGGGAATGCCCGGCTCCATGCAAACGCGGTCACCCACCCTCAGATTGGTCACGCCCGCCCCGATTTCGGTAACGGTCCCCGCCGCTTCATGCCCCAGCACCATGGGCGCATTGACCACGAACGGCCCGATCTTGCCATGGGTGTAATAATGCACATCCGAGCCGCAGACGCCCACGGTATGGATGGCAATCCTGACCATGCCCGGCCCCACATCGAGCGGCAGATCGATATCGCGCAGCGCCAATTCATGCTGGCGTTCAAGAACAAGGGCGCGGACTTTGGTCATGGGACAGATCCGTAAACTGGCTGGTTGGCATTGCGATGAAATCTTGTATCCCACCGGGCCATTCCCGCGAAGCCGGGAATCGCGGTTCGGATACGCACTCTCCGCGCCGTCATCACCCGGCTTGTCCGGGTGATCCATGCTTCAGCGGACGCGGCGGGATGGATTGCCCGGACAAGCCGGGTGATGACGATAGTGGAGGGGTTCGCTAAATCCCAGGAGGCTGCATCGCGCCCGTCATGATCGCAACCGCATCGGACATTGTGTAATCCTTCGGATTGATCACCGCGATCCGCTTGCCCAGCCGGTGGATGTGGATGCGATCGGCCACCTCGAAGACATGGGGCATATTGTGGCTGATCAATACGATCGGCAGGCCGCGCCGCTTCACATCGAGCATCAATTCCAGCACGCGGCGGCTTTCCTTGACCCCCAGGGCCGCCGTGGGCTCGTCCATGATCACCACGCGCGAGCCGAACGCGGCCGCCCGGGCCACGGCAACACCCTGCCGCTGGCCACCCGATAGCGTTTCCACCGATTGGTTGATGTTCTGGATGGTCATCAGCCCCAATTCGCTCAGCTTTTCACGCGCCAGCCGGTTCATGGTCGAGCGATCCAGCAGCCGGAAGATATTGCCAAGCGGCCCGGATTTACGCATTTCGCGGCCCAGGAACAGATTGTCGGCAATCGACAGCGCCGGCGACAGGGCAAGGTTCTGATACACCGTTTCGATGCCAGCCAGCCGGGCCTCCATCGGCGATTTGAAATGCACCGGTGAGCCATCGAGCTTGATCGTGCCGGCATCGGGGATCACGGCGCCGCACAGCGCCTTGATCAGCGTTGATTTGCCCGCGCCATTGTCGCCGATGACGGCCAGGATTTCCCCGGGCATCAGCTCGAAATCGGCATTGTCCAGCGCCACTACCTTGCCATAGCGCTTCTGCAGGCCAGTGGCGCTGAGGATCGGCTGGGGCCCGGCGATCGGCGTTGCGGTAAGGCTTGCTGTTTGATCGAGGCTCATGCGGAAATCTTCCTGATCCACTGGTCGGTGGTGACCGCGATGATGATAAGGGCGCCCACGGCAAATTCCTGCCAGAGCACATCGACGCCTGCCAGCGCCAGGCCATTGCGGAACATGCCCACGATAAGCGCGCCGAGCAGCGTGCCGACGATCGAGCCGCGCCCGCCGAACAGCGAAGTGCCCCCGATCACCACGGCAGTGATGGAATCCAAATTCGCCGTCTGGCTGCCGAGCGGGGATACCGCGCCGACGCGCCCGATCAGCACCCAGCTCGCCAGGGCGCAAATGAACCCGGCCAGGGTATAGACGCCGATCAGCGTCATCTTGGTATTGATACCGGCCAGCCGCGCTGCCTCCGGATCATCGCCCGTCGCATAGATATGCCGGCCAAAGGCGGTGCGATTGAGAATATACCAGACGCTCGCGGCGATCAGGATCATCACCATCGAGCCTGCGGTGAGGATCGCCCCGCCGCCCAGCGCCACTCGCGCGCCCATCCATTGCAGCATGGGCGCGATAGCCGCGATATCCTGGCTGCGGATGGTTTCGGACTGCGAGATGAAGATGATCATGGCGCCATAGATCGACCAGGTGCCCAGCGTCACGATGAAGGGCGGCAGCTTGACCAGCGCCACCAATACGCCATTGATCAACCCGCACAGAATGCCGGTGCCGATGCCCAGCACGAAGGAAATTTCCACCGGTACGCCCGCGACCACCGATAGCCGCCCCATGACGATGGAGCTCAGGATCATGATCGCACCGACCGACAGATCAATGCCGGCAGTGAGGATGATCAGCGTCTGGGCAATGCCCAGCACGCCAATGATCGTCACCTGCTGCAACACCAGCGACAGATTGAAGGGCGCGAAAAACTTGCTGCCCGCCGCCACCGAAAAGATCGCAATGGCCACGATCAGCACGATGAAAGGAATGGCCGTGGGATAGCTGTGCAGGAACGCCTGCAGCCGCCGGATCGGGCCGGGCGCATCCTCCTCGAAACTGGCCACCGCCTGCGCGGCGCCCGCCAATCCCTTTTCCGCTACGGCCGAGCCGCTTGCGTCATCACTCATCAACGCCCCTCCCCAGGGTAATGTCTCAATAGGCCTCATGGTGAGCTTGTCGAACCACGAGGGCGTGGCACCGGGGATAGTTCAACCGCGTCCTTCGACAAGCTCAGGATGAGGTCGAACCATTCCCCGGTGGTCAGGTCAGCTTAGCCCCAGCAGAGTTCGGTACCCTTGGTGGTGTCGATGGACTCGACTCCCGCCACCGGCTTGTCGGTCACCAGCGCGGCCCCCGTGTCGAAGAAATCCAGCCCTTCCGTCACAGCAGGCTTTTCGCCGGTATCGGCGAACGTCTTGATGGCTTCCATCGCCATCGAGGCCATGAGCAGCGGATATTGCTGGCTGGTGGCGCCGATCACGCCGGCCTTGACGTTGGCAACGCCCGGGCAACCGCCATCGACCGACACGATCAGCACCGAGCCATCATCCTTGCCGATGGCCTTGAGCGCCTCGAACGCGCCCGCAGCGGCAGGCTCGTTGATCGTATAGACCACGTTGATATCGGGGCATTTCTGCAGCAGCGTTTCCATGGCGGTGCGGCCGCCATCTTCGGCGCCGCCGGTCATTTCGTGCCCGCAAATACGCGCATCGTCTTCGTCGCCATATCTGTTGGGGTCTTTCACATCGATCCCGAAGCCGGCCATGAAGCCCTGGTCGCGCAGATAGTCGACGGTCGGCTGGTTCACCGCCAGATCGAGGAACGCAACCTTGGCATTGGCCGCCGCATCGCCCAGCGTGCCCTTGGCCCAGGCCCCGATCAGCTCGCCCGCCTTGCGATTGTCGGTGGCAAACGTGGCGTCGGCCGCTTCGATCGGATCGAGCGGGGTATCGAGTACGATGACCAGCAGGCCCGCATCGCGCGCCTGTTGGATGGTCGGCACGATGGCACTGGAATCCGAAGGCACGATGGCAAAGCCCTTGGCGCCCGAGGCTATCAGGTTTTCGATGGCCGCGATCTGGCTGTCATTGTCGCCGTCGAACTTGCCGGCAAAGGTGCGCAATTCGATGCCCAACTCGTCCGCCTTGGCCTGGGCGCCTTCGCGCATCTTGACGAAAAAGGGATTGCCCTCCGTCTTGGTGATCAGCCCGACAATGGTCTCCTGCGCCATCACGGCCGTGCCACCCATCAGACCCAGCATCACGGCCCCTGCGGCCGCGATTTTGATAAACCTACCCATAATGTCTCCTCCCGGGATGTGCCGTCGCCCTGCTGGGCGCGGCGGGTCGAAAGACCGCGTGGCGCTCTCCTCCGGCCACCGTCCTCGCCGCCATATCAGCCACACATTCCGCTCCTGTCAATAAATTAATCCAACTGATTTATTAATTGACAGAACGACCTCATCGGCGCCACTAGTTTACGCGGAGGAGCTGCAAGCCAATGAAAACGATTGCGAATTCGGGCCCATTTGGGCTAGCTGCGCTATGGCAAATTATTGGCCTGGTTAAGAAAACAGGGGCGGATGGATGGTTGAGGCAGACGGCGGCCGGGCCCGTTCGGACGATCTGAGCCGCGGCACCAACCAGACGGGCGTCCGCCTCTACAATGAGCGGCTGGTGCTCTCGCTGATCCGGCGTCACGGTGCCCTGCCCAAGGCCGATATCGCGCGCCGCACTGGCCTGTCGCCCCAGACCATATCGACCATCGCCAATGCATTGGAACGCGATGGCCTGATCGCGCGCCAGTCTCCGCTGCGCGGCAAGGTAGGCCAGCCCCTCGTGCCCTATGCGCTCAATCCGCGCGGCGCTTTTTTCCTGGGGCTCAAGATCGGCCGGCGCAGCTCCGATATCGTGCTGCTCGACTTTGTCGGCACCGTGCTGGGCCGCATCCATGAGCCACACCCCTATCCCACGCCCGATATCGTGCTGGCTCTGGCCCGCCGCGGCATCACCGAATTGACCGCCCAGCTCAGTCCTGCCGAACGCCCCCGCATTGCCGGCTTCGGCATCGCCTCGCCCTTCGAATTGTGGAACTGGGAGGCGCAATTGGCCGCGCCGCCCGAAGTGCTCGAATCCTGGCGCCATGCCGATATCCGCCGCGATATCGCCGCCATCAGCACCTGGCCGGTCTATCTGCACAATGACGGCACCGCCGCCTGCGCGGCCGAACTGGTGCTGGGCAATGGCCAGCATGGCGAGGATTTCCTCTATATTTTCCTCGGCTCGTTTCTGGGCGGCGGCGTCGTGCTGGGAGGGCATCTGTTTCCCGGCCGCACCGGCTATGCCGGCGCTCTGGCTCCCCTGCCCGTTCCCGTTCCCGGCGGCTTCCAGCAGATTCTGCGCAGCGCTTCGATCTATGTGCTGGCCGACCGGCTGAAGGCGGCGGGCGTGGATCCACAAGTGCTCTGGCTCGACCCCAGCGATTGGGGCCCATTGGGCGCTCCGCTCGATGACTGGATCGCCGAGGCCGCCCAAAGCCTGGCGCTGGCCTGCGTCACGGCGGTCTCCATCATCGATTTCCGCACCATCGTTCTGGATGGCGCCTTCCCCCCCTCGGTGCGCACCCGCCTGGTCGAGGCGACGCGGGCAGCCTTGGAGCAGTTCGACCGGCAAGGCCTGGCCCCCTTCGACATTGCCCAGGGCACGATCGGCTTCGGCGCACGTGAGGTTGGCGGCGCGTGCCTGCCGCTATTGGCCAATTTCACCCAGGATCGCGAAGTCCTGTTCAAGGAAAACGGCTGATTAAGATCGGTCCGCGGATTTATGCGAAATCCGGTAACCAGTCTGCAAGTTTACCCGGTCTAGGTTAAGCGGGTTATCGGCCCGGTTCCTATTCATGCAGGCGCAAACTTCGACGACCGAACGTTGGCACTTTATAACGGCTGTCCTGCTGCCCGTCGTCCTGGCGCTGGTTGCAACAGCTGCCGCTGTGATTGGCTTTGTCTTCTGGTCGACCAGCACGATCGATCAGCGTGCCATTGAACGCCAGACCATCATGGTCGCGCAGGTGCTGCAGGCCAAGCGCGATCACATGCTGAAGGACCAGGGTGGCATGGCCATCTGGGACGAGGCGGTGATCCGGGCCGGCCAAAACTTCGACGGCGATTGGGTCCATGCCAATTTGGGTCTGTGGATGCATAGTTTCTTCGGGCATGACCGCACAATGGTGCTCGATGCCCAGGACCGGCCGCTCTATGTAATGGAAAATGGGCAAGATACGTCCACCACCGGCTTCCGCTATATGGCCAGTGGCGTCATGCCCCTGGTCAATCAGTTGCGAACCCTGATAGCCGCCGGCCAGATGGCCGATTTCGTCAATGGCAAGGTCGATGTTCCACCCACGGTCTGCGACTTCGCGCTGGTCGATGGCAAGCCTGCCATTGTCGGCGTCAGCCCCATTGTCAGCCACACCCGCAGCATAGCGCACACGCCGGGCTCGGAAAACCTGATGGTCTCGGTGCGCTTCCTCGGGCCACAGACCGTCGGCGAAATGATGCATCAATATCTGATCGAGGATGCAGCCTTCGTGCTCGTCCCCTCGGCCAGTCCCGATCGCGTGTCCTACCCGGTGATCAACGATGTTGGGCGTTTCGTGGCCTTTTTCGAATGGACCGGCGACCGCCCCGGCCGGCTGATGCTGGGCCATACCGTACCGCTTCTGATCGTCGTAATCCTGGCAGGCGCGCTGCTCTTCATGCTGCTGCTGCGCAAGCTGCGCGGCTCTTCGGCCGCCCTGCAGGAAGGCCGCCGGATTGCCGAGCACGAGGCCGCACACGACCGGCTGACCGGCCTGCCCAACCGCACCAATTTCGATACCCACCTGGCGCGCGTGCTGCGCGAGCAAAAGGCCCCGAGTACCAACATCGTCCTGCTGATGCTCGATCTCGACCGCTTCAAGCAGGTCAATGACACGCTGGGCCACCAGGCCGGCGACGATCTGATCCGCAGCGTCGGCGAACGCATCCGCCTGGTTGTCGGCACCGAAGTCATGGTGGCCCGGCTCGGCGGCGACGAATTCGCCATTCTCGCCGTCACCCACAATCGCCCCTTCGACGCCATGGCGGTATCCGGGCGCATCATCGAAGCCATCGGCCGCCCCTTTGATCTGGGTCACTTCAAGGCCCATGTCGGGGTCAGTATCGGCATTGTTGAAGCCAACGCCAGTTCGGACGAACCACGCGAATTGGTGCGCAAGGCCGATATTGCGCTTTACGAGGCCAAGGCGGGCGGGCGCAACCGCGCCATGGTCTACGAAGAACACATGAACGAGCTGCTCCAGCTCCAGCACACCATCGAAGGCGAGCTGCGCGCCGCGCTCAAGCGCAGCGATCAGCTCTCGGTCGCCTTCCAACCACTGGTCGATCAGAAGACGCGCAAGGTCATCGGCGCCGAAGCGCTGGCCCGCTGGTATCACCCCAAATACGGGCAGATTTCTCCCGCGCGTTTCATTCCCGTGGCTGAAAATACCGGACTTATCGAGGAGTTGGGCGAATTCGTGCTGCGGCGGGCCTGCGAGGTCGGCGCCAGTGCCCCGGGCCGCACCATCGCGGTCAACATGTCCCCGACCCAGCTGCGCAACCCGTATTTCTCCAATCAGGTCTTCGATATCCTGCACCAAACGGGCATGCGTCCGATTGATCTGGAACTTGAAATCACTGAATCCATCCTGCTCGATGACGAGAATATTTCGGCCCAGAACCTGCGCACCTTCCGTGCGGCAGGCATCCAGATCGCGCTGGACGATTTCGGCACGGGCTATTCCTCACTGAGCTATCTCAAGCGCTACCCCGTCGATCGCATCAAGATCGACCGCTCCTTTGTCAGCCAGCTTGCCGAAGGCCATGTTTCGGTCGCCATCACCCAGGCCATCGTTACGCTCGCCCATGCCATGGATATCGAAGTCACCGCCGAGGGCGTGGAATCGGAAAAACAGGCAACCATTCTGGGCAAGATGGGCTGCAATACCCTGCAGGGCTTCCTGTTCTCGGGGGCTGTCGTCCCCGCCAAGATCGCCGGCATTTTCGCCGACCCGCTCAACACACCCGAACGCCGCCGCCGCGCCCGCAACCACGCCGCTTGAGCAATGGGCCTGGCCGGCAGCCGCCGGAACCCGTCTATTGGCACCGGACAATAGTCAAGTCCTCGCGGCTGGCTCTGATCAGGCGGCCCATCAGGTCGGGTTCGGCTGGCTCATGGCAAAGACGAGATAGATGATGGCGAACAGGATAACGATGCCGATCAGCGAAATGACCAGCACGCGCATGTTCATCTTGCGCGGGTTGCCCTGCCGCACCTCGGTCTTGTTCTTGTGTGGATCATAGGTTTCCAAACCAATCTCCCCTTTTTGGCGCTTAGGGGCAAACGTGTGCCCCCTGCCCTGGTTCCGGGCAAAGCCGGGACTTGACGCCGCAGGGCCAGCGGCCGAGTTTCAGCCATTGCCCATTCCAGGATATTTTGATGACCTCTGCCGCACTTCTCACCCGCATGATCATGGCCGGACAGGGCAAGGCACCAGCCGATCTCGTCATCAAGAATGTGCAATTGCTCGATGTCATCACCGGCGCGACCGCCCCAAGCGACATCGCCATCGTGGCCGGCCGCATCGTGGGCACCCATGCCAGCTATGAGGGCGAGACGATCATCGAGGGCGCCGGCCGCTATGCGGTGCCCGGCTTTATCGATACCCACCTGCATATCGAGTCCTCGCTGGTCACGCCCTTCGAATTCGACCGCTGCGTGCTGCCGCATGGCGTCACCACAGCCATCTGCGATCCGCACGAAATCGCCAATGTCCTGGGCGCCGAGGGTATTCGCTATTTCCTCGATAGCGCCGCCGAGACCATCATGGATATACGGGTGAACCTGTCCTCCTGCGTGCCGGCCACCGGTTTTGAAACCAATGGCGCGGCGCTGGAGATCGAAGACCTCGAGCGGTTCCGCAACCATCACAAGGTCATTGGCCTGGCCGAAATGATGAACTTTCCCGGCGTGCTGTCAGCCGATCCGGGCATTATCGCCAAGCTCGCCGCCTTCCAGGACGGCCATATCGATGGCCACGCCCCGCTGCTGCTCGGCCAGGGGCTCAACGGCTATCTTGCCGCCGGCATCCGCACCGACCATGAGGCCACATCAGCCGCCGAAGCCCGCGAAAAACTCGCCAAGGGCATGGCCATCCTGATCCGCGAAGGCTCGGTCTCCAAGGATCTCAAGGCGCTGGCCGAAATACTGGACGAAAACACCTCGAGCTTCGTCGCCCTCTGCACCGACGATCGCAACCCGCTCGACATCGCCGAGGAGGGCCACCTCGATAGTTCCATCCGCCGCCTCATCGCCATGGGCCGCCCGCTGCACCATGTCTATCGCGCCGCCAGCCACTCGGCCGCCCGCATTTTTGGCCTGACCGATCGGGGCCTGCTCGCCCCCGGCTGGCGCGCCGATATCGCCCTGCTCGATAGCCTCGAGGATTGCCGCGTTTCCGACGTGCTGACCGCTGGACGCCTGGTGCGTCCCGAACTGTTCGCCGCGCGCAAGCCCGTGCCGCCGGTGGGCCTGACCTCGGTCAAATCCCGCCCCATCGTAGCCGATGATTTCATCGTCCCCGCCCGTGCCGATCGCAACCAGACCCCGGTCATCGGGGTAAAACCGGGCCTCATTCTCACATTCCGCCAAAATGCGACGCTGGAGGTTAACCAAAGGGGAACCCAGGCCGACATTGCGCAAGACGTTTTGAAATGTGCGGTCATCGAGCGCCACGGCCGCAACGGCAATATCGGCCGCGGCTTCGTCACCGGCTTCGGCCTGCAGCGCGGCGCCATCGCCAGCTCGGTCGGCCACGATAGCCACAACATCACCGTCATCGGCGCTAATGACGAGGATATGGCCCTAGCCGTCAACCGGCTGATCGAGCTGCAGGGCGGCTTTGCGGTCGCCGATGGGGGGAGGATAACTGCTGAACTGGCCCTGCCCATAGCCGGGCTGATGAGCCTCAATCCCTTCGAAACCGTCGCGCAGGACCTGCATCACCTGCGCGACGCAGCCCTCGCGCTAGGCTGCGTCCTGCCCGAACCGTTCCTGCAAGTCGCCTTCCTCGCGCTGCCGGTCATCCCCCATCTCAAGATGACCGACCGCGGCCTGTTCGACGTCGATAAGTTCGATTTCGTCAGCTGATCAATGCGCCTGCCGCGCCTTGACCTTCCGCCGGGCCGCATGCAGCAGCGGCTCGGTATAGCCCGAGGGCTGATCCGCCCCATGCAGCGCCAGATCGAGCGCGGCCTGAAATGCCACCGATTGGAAATTCTCCGCCATCGGCCGATAGAGCGGATCGTCCGCATTCTGCTGATCGACCACCGCCGCCATGCGCTCGAACACCGAGGTCACCTCGTCTTTTGAGACCAAGCCATGGCGCAGCCAATTGGCCACCGCCTGCGAGGAAATCCGGCAGGTCGCGCGGTCTTCCATTAGGCCCACATTGTTGATATCGGGCACTTTGGAACAGCCCACGCCCTGCTGCACCCAGCGCACCACATAGCCCAAAATGCCCTGCGCATTATTCTCCAGCTCGCGGGTAATCTCCTCGCGGCTCAGCGCATAAGGCGCCTGCACCGGCATGGAGAACAATTCCGAAAGAGGAGGCACCGGCTGGTTGTGACGGCGCTGCTGCGCCTCGAACACGTCGATCTGGTGATAATGCAGGGCATGGAGCGTCGCGGCCGTCGGCGAGGGCACCCAGGCCGTATTGGCGCCCGCATTGGGATGGCCGGACTTGGAGCTCATCATCGCCGCCATGTCGTCAGGCCGCGCCCACATGCCCTTGCCGATCTGCGCCTTGCCGGAAAGACCACAGGCCAGCCCGATCAGCACATTGCGGTCTTCATAGGAGGCAATCCAGCGCTCGGATTTGATCTCGTCCTTGCGCAGCACCGCTCCGGCTTCCATTGAGGTATGGATCTCGTCGCCCGTGCGATCGAGGAACCCGGTATTGATGAAAAACACCCGCTCGCGCGCCGCGTGGATCGCCGCCTTGAGATTGGCCGAGGTGCGGCGCTCTTCGTCCATGATACCGATCTTGATAGTCAGTGGCTTGAGGCCCAGCATCCTCTCCACCGCGGCAAAAATCGCACAGGCAAAGGCCACTTCCTCGGGCCCATGCATCTTGGGCTTGACGATATAAATCGCGCCCGTCGTGCTGTTGAGCCTGTCATGCATGGCACAGAGCACGGTGAGTGCCGCATCCATCAACCCTTCGCCAATCGGCTTGCCATCGGCCAGCACCGCGTCCGTCGTCATCAGGTGGCCAACATTGCGTACCAGCAGCAGCGAACGGCCCTTGAGCACCAGCGGCGCCCCATTCACGTCCTTGTAGCTGCGATCGGCATTGAGCTTGCGGGTCACCTGCCGCCCGCCCTTTTCGAACGTGTCTTCCAGGCTGCCATTCATCAGGCCCAGCCAATTGCGATAGACCCCGACCTTGTCTTCGGCATCAACCGCCGCAACCGAGTCCTCGCAATCCTGAATCGTGGTCAGCGCCGCCTCGACAATGATGTCGCTGAGCCCCGCCTTATGCGACCCGCCGATAACGCTGCCCGGCTCGATCACCAGAATGACATGCAGCCCTTGATGGCGCAGCACCAGCTCGCCCTTGGTCTCGGTGCCGCCATAGCCGACAAAAGCCGAGGCATCCTTGAGCGCCGTGCGGCCAGCTTCCGAATCGACGACCAGCCGGCGGACCTCGCCGTCCTTGATCACATGATAGCCCGTAACGTCGCGATGGCTGCCATTTTCGAGCGGAAACGCCTCGTCGAGGAAACTCGCGGCCCGATCGACCACCGCTGCCCCGCGCGCCGCATTATAGCCCTTGCCCGGCGCAAGATCGCCGCCGCGCTCGATAACATCGGTGCCGTAGAGCGCGTCGTAGAGGCTGCCCCAGCGCGCATTCGCCGCATTCAGTGCATAGCGCGCGTTGCTGACCGGCACCACCAATTGCGGGCCGCAAAGCGTGGTGATCTCAGGATCAAGCCCGGTGGTTTCAATCGTAAAATCAGCCGGCTCAGGCACCACATAGCCGATATCCCGCAGGAAGAATTCATAGCCCTGTGGATTATTGGCGACTGGTCCATAGCGGCGATGCCAATCATCGATCCGGCCCTGCAAATCCTCGCGCTTGGCCAGCAGCGCCGCATTGGTGGGGCCATGCTCGGCCACTAGCGCCGCAAACCCGCTCCAGAATTGATCGGCCGATACAGAAAGCCCGGGAAGCGCTTCTTTCTCAACAAAATCGACCAGCAGAGGATGAACCGAAAGGCCGGATTTTGTCGCGTAGGTCATTGTCGTTCCTTCTTCGTCTCCTCCCTGTAGGGAGGGCAATTGCATGTGGCGCGATGCTCACCTCGCCCCTCAGGCGAGAGGTCGACGGCAAAGCCGGCGGGTGAGGGGTGCGATGCTGCAACATCATTGATGCCTTGGCATCGCATCCCTCACCCTAGCCCTCTCTCCTGAGGGGCGAGGGGACGGCTCAGCATGTGCTGGAGATTCAGCGCTAAAACCATGCCGACTCTAAGACAAGGCCAACGCCCTCACAACCCGCCTAAAATTGACTTGGCCTGCGCGCCAGCAACATAGACCTCGGCGATCGAACGATCGTCGCCCAGCGTCTGCAGCAGGAACAATTCCTCGACCAGATCGGTCACCGTCTCCATGCGCAGCCGCATGGCTGGCGTCGCGCGCGCGTCGAGCACCACCAGATCCGCGGCGCAACCCGGCTCGATCGAACCGATCGTCCCCTCAAGCGACAGCGCCCGCGCATTACCCAGCGTCGCCATATAGAACGAGTTCAGCGGGGTCAGCCGCTGGCCGCGCAATTGCAGCACCTTGTAGCCCTCATCCAGCGTCGCCAACATGCCGTAATTGGTGCCCCCGCCAATATCGGTAGCAATCCCGATCCGCACCCCGGCCTTGGCCAGCCGCTCGCGATCGAACAGTCCACTGCCCAGAAACAGGTTCGAGGTGGGGCAGAACACGGCGACTGATTGGGTTTCGGCCAGCACCTGCGTTTCCCGGTGATTGAGGTGGATCGAGTGACCCAATAGCGTGCTGGGGCCGAGCAGCCCATAATCCTCGTAGATGCCGGCATAGTCCGGTGAATCCGGATACAGCTCCATCGAGAAACTGATCTCGGCGGCATTCTCGCTCAGATGCGTCTGTACATAGCATTGCGGATACTCGGCCACGAGCGTCCGCGACGCCTCCAGCTGCGCCGGGGTCGAGGTGATGGCAAAGCGCGGCGAGATGGCGTAGAGCCCCCGGGCCTTGCCGTGCCAGCGCTCGATCAACGCCTTGGTGTCGTCATAGCCCGACTGGGCGGTGTCGCACAGCGCTTCGGGCGCATTGCGATCCATCATCACCTTGCCGCCCACCATCAGCATATTGCGCTTTTCCGCCTCGGCGAAATAGGCATCGACGCTTCGTGGATGGCTCGAGCAGTAGGCCACGGCCGTGGTCGTGCCATTGCGGATCAGCTCGTCATAGAAAGCCGCCGCCACCGCGCCCGCATGCCCCTGCTGGCTGAACTTTTGTTCCTCCACAAAGGTATAGGTATTGAGCCACTCCAGCAGCGAGCCGGCATAAGAGGCGATCATCTGGCTCTGCACATAATGCAGATGCAGATCGATAAAGCCGGGCAGGATCAGGTGCGGGCGATGATCGACAATCTCGGCATCGCCAACCACACCAGCATCATAATCGCCAACGCTGGCCACCTTGCCATCGGCAATCACCACCATGCCATCGGCGAAATAGCGATAGCTCGCCACGTCGTCGATATTCTGCGGTTCGCTGACAAAGCTCAGCACCCGTCCGCGCAGAATGGTCCTGCTCATTGGCCCGAGCCTTCGCGGAACCACTCGACCAGCAAGGCCCGTTCTTCCGTGGTCATCTCTGTGGCATTGCCCGGCGGCATGGCATGCGAATAACCCGCCTGAATGGCGATATCCCTGGCGTGATTGGCCACCGCGATATCATTGTCGAGAATGACATTTTTGGGCGCTTCATAAATGCCCGGCCAGACCGGCTCGGCGGTATGGCACATGGCGCAGCGGGTCTGCACGGTCAAGCTGGCCTCGGCGAAATGGCTGGCTGCGAGAAAGGGTTCGGCCGCACGAGACGCCACCTCCTCCCCCGCCGATCCCGGCAGTTTGGGCGCAGTCGACAGCCACGCAATGATCAGGAACAGCACCACGGCCACTGCCCAGGTCCAGTGCGGATTGCCTTTGCGGGCGTGGCGCGTGTTGAAATAGTGCCGGATCACCACGCCGACCAAAAAGATCAGCGAGGCGATGATCCAGTTCCACTGCGTGGCAAAGGCCAGCGGATAGTGGGACGACAGCATGAAGAAGATGACGGGCAGCGTCAGGTAATTGTTGTGCAGGCTGCGCTGCTTGGCGATCTTGCCATATTTGGCATCGGGCACCCGGCCGGCCTTCAGATCCGCCACCACGATCTTCTGGTTGGGAATGATTATCATGGCTACATTGGCCGCCATGATCGAGGCCGTGAACGCCCCCATATGCAGCATCGCCGCCCGTCCGGTGAAGAGCTGCGTATAGCCCCACGCCATGGCCGTCAGGATCACGAACAGCACCAGCATCAGCCCGTTCTGGCTCTCGCCCAGCGGCGATTTGCACAGGCGATTGTAGACCACAAAGCCAAGCACGATCGAGCCCATCGAGACCAGGATCGCCGCCCAATTGGGCACGTCCAGCACGTTGCGATCGATGAGGTAGATATCGGCACCGACATAATAGATCAGCGCCATCAGCATGAAGCCGCTTAGCCAGGTCCAATAGCTTTCCCATTTGAACCAGGTCAGATGCTCGGGCAGGAAATCGGGCGCCACCAGATATTTCTGGATGTGGTAGAAGCCCCCGCCATGCACCTGCCATTCCTCGCCATGCGCCAGCGGCGGCAGGCTGGGCGTCTTGCGCAGGCCCAGATCGAGCGCGATGAAATAAAACGACGAGCCGATCCAGGCAATGGCGGTGATGACATGCAGCCACCGGACCGCGAACATCAGCCATTCATAAGCAATTGCGTAGTCGGGCATCGTCTCTAGTTTCCTTCCTACCCTCGCCCCTTGTGGGAGGGGGACAGAAAATCTGCGTTCAGCAGATTTTCAGGGTGAGGGGTCCTGAGCCATCCTATCGCCTCGCGGCATCTGGAAAGCACAGAACCCCTCATCCGCCCTTCGGGCACCTTCTCCCTGAAGGGGAGAAGGAAGAGGTGATCGAACCACCCCTTCCCAGTTCAGCCACTTAAGCCGGCGGGTTCACGCCTTCGACATACCAGTCCATGCTCAGCAGTTCCGCATCGGTCAGCGTCACCCCGGCAGGCACTTTCTCGGCGCCGGTATGGTCGTTGATCGGGCCGGTGAAGATGTTGAACGAACCATCGATCTGGCCGTTCTTGACGGCTTCGGCAGCGGCGACGACGTCGGCCGGGATGGACTCGTTATACGGCCCGATCTGCACTTCGCCTTCCTTCAGGCCCGGCCAGCGGTCAGCACTGGCCCAGTTGCCATCGATCACTGCCTGGGCCGACTGCACATAGGTGGGGCCCCAATGATCGATGATCGAGGTCAGCTGCGCCTTGGGCGCGAAGGCGCTCATATCGGCGCCCTGGCCGAAACCGCCGACAATGCCACGCTCTTCTGCAACCTGCAGCGCCGCTGGGCCATCGGTGTGCTGGGCGATGATGTCGATACCCTGGTCGATCATGGCGCGGGCCGCGTCGGCTTCCTTGGCCGGATCGTTCCAGGTCGAGATATAGACCGGGGTGATCTCGAAAGCCGGATTGATCTTGCGGGCCGCCAGCACGAAGGAATTGATGCCCATCACCACTTCGGGGATCGGGAACGAGCCGATATAGCCCGCCTTGCCGGTCTTGGAGAGGTGGCCCGCAATGGTGCCGCAAACGGCGCGGCCTTCATGGAAGCGGGCATTATAGGTCGCCACATTGTCCGAGCGCTGGTAGCCGGTGGCGTGCTCGAATTTCACATCCGGGAACTGCTGGGCAACCTTGATGACATAATCGCCATAGCCGAAGCTGGTGGCAAAGATCAGCTTGTGGCCGGACTGGGCCAGTTCGCGCAGCACGCGCTCGCAATCGGGGCCTTCGGGCACATTCTCGACAATGGTCGGCTCGGCGACCAGTTCGCCCAGCGTGTCCTTCATGAACTTGGCGCCCTGCGCATGGCCGAAGTTCCAGCCATTGTCATTGGGCGTACCAATCAGCATGAAGCCCACCTTGAGCGGCTCGCCCTGGGCAAAGGCCCGCGAACCGAGTAAGGGCAGGGCGGCGGCGGCAGCGCCGGCCTTGAGGATAGTGCGGCGATTAATGGTCATCTGTCTCTCCTGAATATGTTCTTGATTGATCAAGGGCTGGCAACCCTCAATTGCTTGGCAGAAACGGCCTGCCAAGACAGGCCGGTGCATTGCTGGAAGCATCGCGCCGGATGGAAATCAGCACCAGTACGGCAATAGTGACAAGATAGGGCAAGGCCGCCCATAGCTCGGATGGAATAACCGAAAGCGGTCCCCCGCCGGCCTTGGCATAAAGCTCCATGGTCATGACCAGGCCGAACAGATATGCCCCCGCCAACAGCCGGAAGGGCTTCCACGAGGCGAACACCACCAGCGCCACGGCAATCCAGCCGCGCCCCGCCGTCATCCGCTCCGCCCATTGCGGGGTGAGCAGTAGCGGAAAACAGGCCCCGGCAATGCCCGCCATCGCCCCGCCAAACGCCACAGCGGCATAGCGCACTCCCACCACCGAATAGCCGATGGAATGGGCCGAAAGATCATTCTCGCCCACAGCGCGTAAAATCAGCCCGGCCCGCGTCTTCTTCAAAAACCACCAGACCGCGATGACCATGGCCAGTGAAAAATAGACCAGCGCCGAATAACCGAACAGCACCCGCCATACCGGATGAGTGGCGATCTCCGCCGGAAACAGCGGTCCCAATAGAGTAACCGGCCGGGCGCTATAGCCCTGCCCTGCCAGCGCCGAAAAACCGGTGCCGAAAATGGTCAGCGCCAGTCCGGTGGCCGTCTGGTTGGCCGATAGGCTCAGCGTCAGGAAGCCGAAGATCAGCGAGGTCGCCACCCCGGCCGCCGCCGCCAGTGCAATGGCGAGATAGTGGTTGCCGGTGAGGAACAGGGTAATGAAGGCGGCGATCGCCCCCACCAGCATCATGCCCTCGACGCCCAGATTGAGCACGCCTGCCTTCTCGACCACCAATTCGCCAGTCGCCGCGATCAGAATGGGGGTCGAGGCCCCCACCACGGTAACGATAATGGCGATGATGAGTTCGGGCGTCATGCGCGCGCCTCCGCAGCAGGAGCCACCCGTTTGATGCGATAGCGCACCAGAATATCGCCCGCCAGCAGGAAGAACAGCATCATGGCCTGGAATACCCCGGTCGCCGAACTGGACAGCCCGATACTGGTCTGCGCCACTTCCCCGCCGACAAAGGTGATGGCCATCACGATACCGGCAAAGATCACGCCAAGCGGGTTGAGCCGGCCAAGGAAGGCCACGATAATGGCGGTAAAACCGTAATTGGTGGGAAAGCCCGGCACCATGCGCTGGAATGGCCCGGCGACTTCCAGCATGCCCGCCATGCCCGCCAGCCCGCCGCTGACCAGCATGGCCAGCCAGATCGTCTTGTTCTCGGAAAAACCGCCATACCGGGCCGCATGCGGCGCCGCTCCAACCACCTTCATCTGATAGCCGAATACCGAGCGCGACATGACAAACCAGGCAATCAGCGCCACGGCCACGGCGATCGGCACGCCCATATGCACGATGGTGCCAGGGATGATAGTGGGCAGGCGCGCGGCCTCCGAGAAAATGCGGGTCTGCGGAAAGCCCATCCCCATCGGGTCCTTCCAGGGGGCACGGACCAGGTAATAGACCAATTGCACCGAAGCATAGGTCAGCATCAGGCTGGTGAGGATTTCGTTGACCCCCAGGCGGGTCTTGAGCAAAGCCGGAATGGCGGCATAAGCCGCGCCGCCGATGACGCCGGCAAGCATCATCAGCGGTAAAATCCACCAGCCGCTCATGCCATAAGTGGATAGCGCCACCCAGGTCGCCGCCAGCCCGCCCATGACATATTGCCCTTCGGCGCCGATATTCCAGACATTGGCGCGATAGGCGATGGACAGCCCCACCCCGATAATGATCAGCGGCGCGGCCTTGACGCCAAGGTCCTGCCATTTGAACGCATTGGTCAGCGGTGTGAAGAAGATTTCGCGCACCGCGCCAATGCCGTCATAGCCAATTAGCGAAAAGATCACGGCGCCAATGACCATGGTCAACAGCACGGCCGCAATCGGGGTCGCGTAAAGCATGAGCCGGGACGGCTCCAGGCGCTTTTCAAGCCGGAACTGCATCAGCGCCCTCCATCGTGCCATGCACTCCGCCCATCAACAGGCCAATCTCTTCCACCGACACCCCGTCCACCGGCCGGGCCGGGGACAAATGCCCCAGATTGATCACCGCCAGCATGTCGCACAGCGCCAGCAACTCATCGAGATCCTGGCTGATCACCACAATGGCCGAGCCGGCCGCCGCCAGATCGACCAGCGCCTGATGGATCGCCGCCGCCGCGCCCGCATCGACACCCCATGTCGGCTGGCTCACCACCAGCACACTGGGCTTTTGCAGGATTTCCCGGCCCATAATGTATTTCTGCAAATTCCCCCCGGAGAGCGAACCCGCCGTCGAACCCGGCCCCAGCGCCTTGACGGCAAAATCAGCAATCACCTTGCCGGTATAGGTCTTGGCCGCGCCCGAATTGATCAGGCCCAGCATGACCATGCCCAGCCTGTCGCGCGCCGTCAGCACCGAATTGTCGCTCAGGCTGAAATCGCCGATTGCCGCATGCCCATTGCGCTCCTCAGGCACCGCACACAGCCCATGCTTGCGCCGGCCGGTCGTTCCGAGCAGGCCCAGCGGATAGCCGTCAATGGTCACGGCATCCTTGTCATCGCCGATGATTTCGCCGCTCAGCGCATCGAGCAGCGCGTTCTGGCCATTGCCGGCGACCCCGGCAATGCCGAAAATCTCGCCGGCTCGCACCGTAAAGCTCACATCATCGACCGGCACATCGAAATGCCCGGTCTTCCTGGTGGAGAGGCGCGAGACGACCAGCTTGGGCTTGCCCATGCTGCGGCCGGGCTGGCGCACGATATCCTTGAGCCCGGCGCCGATCATCTTCTCGGCCATCGAGCGCGATGTTTCCTGCCTGGGATCACAGGTATCGACCAGCTTGCCGCCACGCAGAATGGTCGCGGTATCGCATAGAGCTTTGATTTCGTGCAGCTTGTGGGAAATGTAGAGAATGGAACAGCCCTGCGCCGCGAGCTTGCGCAACACGTCGAACAATTGCTCGACCTCCTGCGGCGTCAGCACCGAAGTGGGCTCATCCATGATCAGCAATTTGGGGTCGAGCAGCAGCGCCCGCACAATTTCGATGCGCTGGCGCTCACCCACCGACAGCGTCGCCACGGTGCGATGCGGATCGAGCAGCAGCCCGTAGGTATTCATCACCTCGCGGATGCGCGCTTCCAGCTCCCGCGCGGGAATTTTGGCATCCATGCCCAGCGCGATATTTTCCAGCACGCTCAGCGCCTCGAATAGCGAGAAATGCTGGAACACCATGCCGATGCCCAGTTTCCGCGCAGCCTTGGGATTGGTGACATTGACCACCTGCCCATCCCAGGCGATTTCGCCGGCATCTGGCTGCATGATCCCATAGATCATCTTGACCAGCGTGGATTTGCCCGCGCCATTCTCGCCCAGCAGCGCATGGATTTCGCCGGGCTTGACCGCAAAACTGACATTGTCGTTGGCGAGCACGCCGGGAAAGCGCTTGGTGATACCGGTCAATTCCAGCCGATACGGCATACTAGCGTCCAATCACCACCCCCAGTTTCTTGGGGGTGCGTGCCCGCGCAGATTCAGCTTCCCACCGCCCAATGTGAACCATAATTTCTGCCGCCGCCAGTGCCGCAATAATCGCCGGCCTTTTATCCCCAAGCCCTTGGCGGCCAATAGGAGAAATCAGCCGCTCGAGCAATGCCGGATCGCCGCCTTCCCCGACAAACCAGCTGGAGAATTTTGCCCGTTTGGTTTGCGAACCCACCATGCCGGCATAGGGACTGTCGGCGCGTTTCAGTGCTTCCGCCACGATCAGGAAATCCAGTGCATGATCATGGGTAAGCACCACATAGCTGCTACCCTCCGGCGCCGACCGCACCACGGCCTCGGGCATGGCCACCCGCCGCCACGCCACGCCCGCCGGCAACATGCTCAATTCCTCCTGCCGCGTATCGATCACCTCCGAACGCACCGGCAGCAGCGCGAGGATTTGCGCCAGCGCACGGCCGACGTGACCGGCGCCGAAAATGTAAACCTGCGGCTCCTTGGCCTCCTCCGCCGCAATGCGCGCAACCAGATTTGCCCGCACATCCGCATCGGCATGCCGCAAGCTGACGCCGACCCGCCCCCCGCAACATTGCCCGATTTCCGGACCCAGCGGCACATCCATCGCCTCTTCGGCCCGCCCCTCGGCGATCAGCCGCCGGGCATGCTCGATCACCATATACTCGAGCGCCCCGCCGCCAATCGTGCCGAAAATCGAGCCCATGCTGACCAGCATGAACGTACCCTGCTCACGCGGCGACGAGCCGCGCACTGAGGTCAGTTCGCAGGCAATAATGGTGCGGTGGGCAGCGAAGAAATCGGCGAGTTCGGCGGAGCGGGTCATGGTGCGGCCTCGTATGGCCTTGGGGATACCCCTTCCCGACCTGCCGCCGATGAGCAGGACAATCGCATGTGGCTCGGTTCACCTCGCCCCTCAGGGGAGAGGTCGGCGCGTAGCGCCGGGTGAGGGGTGCGATGCTTCCATATGAGTAATGCACCCAGCATTGCACCCCTCACCCTGCCCCTCTCCCCTGAGGGGCGAGGGGACGATAGAGCCGTGACCTCGGTGCACATGCTATAGCCCGGCCTCAAGGGGGAGGGAGGGTAAAGCTCCAGACTCTGTGGGCGTGTGTTCCCCTCCCCCTTGAGGGGAGGGGCCGGTGGTGGGGATCGGCGGTCTTGGCACAACGCCGTCACCCCCTTGCCTCCCGCTTCAACCGCTCACACCCCATCAATACCCGCTCAGGCGTTACCGGCGTATCCAGCCTTGGCGCGATTTTATAGTCCGCCACGCTCGCCACCGCCATGCTGAGCGCCTCGACCACGCTCATCGCCAGCATCAGCGGCGGCTCGCCCACCGCCTTGGAGCGCCCGATCGTCGGCTCCTTGTTCACCGACCATTCGGCCAGCCGCACGTTGAAAATCCGCGGCACATCGCTCGCCACCGGAATCTTGTAGGTCGACGGCGCCTTGGTACGCAGTTGGCCCTTGTCGTCCCAGACCAGTTCTTCCGTGGTCAACCACCCCATGCCCTGGATGAACCCGCCTTCCACCTGCCCGATATCGATGGCCGGGTTGAGCGAGCGCCCGACGTCATGGAGGATATCCACCCGGTCCACCACATATTCGCCCGTCAGCGTATCGATCGTCACCTCGCTGACCGAAGCGCCATAGGCAAAATAATAGAACGGGTGCCCCCGCCCGGTCGCCCTATCCCAATGGATTTTCGGCGTCTGGTAGAAACCGGCCGCAGAAAGCTGCACACGGTTCAGATAAGCCGAGGCAATCAGCTCGGCAAAAGCCACGAACTGGTCGCCCGCCTGAATGCCGCCCGGCACAAACTCGACCACCGCCTCATCGCATTGATAGAGCTTGGCCGCATGGGTGACGAGCCGCGCCTTGATCTGCCGCGCCGCATCCCAGGCCGCCATGCCGTTGAGATCGGAACCGGACGAGGCAGCCGTGGCCGAGGTGTTCGGCACCTTGCCGGTCGAGGTCGCCATAATCTTGATGGCATCGAGCCCGACGCAGAAGGCATCGGCCAAAACCTGCGCCACCTTGATATAGAGCCCCTGCCCCATTTCGGTGCCGCCATGGCTGAGATGGATCGAGCCATCCTTGTAGACATGCACCAGGGCGCCGGCCTGATTATACCAGGTGGCGGTGAAGGAAATGCCGAATTTGACCGGGGTCAGCGCAATGCCCTTTTTGAGGATCGGGCTCCCCGCATTGTAGTCGAGGATCGCCTTGCGGCGGGCCTGGTAATCGGAGGATTGCTCCAGCTCATCCACCACGCGATGGATGACATTGTCCTCCACCACCTGGTGATAGGGCGTCACATTCTCGCTGTCGGTGCCATAGAAATTGGCCTTGCGGATCTCGAGCGGATCGCGCCCCAGATCATAGGCAATATCCTCGATCCAGCGCTCACAGGCCATCATCCCCTGCGGGCCGCCAAAGCCACGAAAGGCGGTGTTGGAGACGGTATTGGTATAAAGCGGCTCAGAGCGGGCGCGCACGGCAGGATACCAATAGGCATTGTCGCAGTGGAACAGAGCCCGGTCGGTAACGGGCCCGCTCAGGTCCGAGGAAAACCCTGCGCGAGCGCCGTAGACGGCGTCGACCGCCTGGATCTTGCCCGTGTCGTCATAGCCGACATCGTAATCGACCACGAAATCGTGCCGCTTGCCGGTGGCCGTCATGTCGTCGTCGCGGTCGGGGCGGATCTTGCAGGCACGGTTCCACTTCTTGGCCGCAATGGCCGCCACCGCCGCGAACAGGTTGCCTTGGGTTTCCTTACCGCCAAAGCCGCCGCCCATGCGGCGCACATTCACCGTCACCGCATGCTGCTGGATGTTGAGCACATGGGCCACCATCAGCTGCACTTCGCTGGGGTGCTGGGTGGAGGAAAAGACGGTCACGTCCTCATCTTCGCCGGGGATCGCCATGGCGATCTGGCCTTCGAGGTAGAAGTGGTCCTGCCCGCCAATAGTGACACTGCCCTTGACCCGGCGCGGCGATTTTTCAAAGCCCGCCGCGACATCGCCCCGCTCGAGCTTGAGCGGCTCAGTCACCAATTGCCCGCCTGCCGCCTGTGCGGCGCGCACGTCGAGCGCGAAGGGCAAATCCCTGTACTCGACCTGAGCAAGATGGGCCGCCCGCCGCGCCTGGTCGCGGGTTTCTGCGATCACGGCAAATAGCGGCTGGCCCCAGAAATGCACCTTGCCCGCAGCAAAGATCGGCTCGTCATGCTTGTGGCTGGGCGAAACATCATTCTCGCCGGGAATATCCTCGGCCGTGAGCACGCCAATCACGCCCGGCGAGGCTTTGACCGCCGCATAGTCGATGGCAACGATCTCGGCATGCGGCTTGGTCGAAAGCGCCAGATAAGCATGCATCGTGCCGGCCGGCTCGATCATGTCATCGATATACTCGGCTGAGCCGGACACATGCTTGGGCCCGCTATCGTGGCGAGTGGACTCATGCAGCGTCGAGCGGGAAATGGTCGGGTGCTTGTTCATAGGCTCTTCCTTCCCCTCTCCCCTTGAGGGAGAGGGTGGATCGCGCATAGCGCGAGACGGGTGAGGGGTTCTGCGCCAGCCCATGCCGGAAATGCAGAAAGAGACCCCTCATCCGCCCTTCGGGCACCTTCTCCCTCAAGGGGAGAAGGAAGGCATCGTGCCCGGTAAACCATCACGCCACCTCCCGCCGCAATCTTTGCCCACGCCCCGTGGTCTCATGGAAAAACCGCAGCAGCAGGTTCTGCGCCGTCAGCAGGCGATATTCCGCCGAAGCCCGCATGTCGGAAATCGGCTGATAATCCTCAGCGAAAGCCCCGATAGCCGCTTCCACCGTCTCCAATGTCCAGGGCTTGCCCACCAAAGCCGCTTCCACGGCCCTGGCGCGTTTTGGCGTCGCCGCCATGCCGCCAAAGGCGATACGGACCATCCCGACCACGCCGGCATCGTTGACGAAAACCCGGAAAGCCCCGCAGAGCGCCGAGATATCTTCCTCGCGGCGCTTGGAAACCTTGTAGGTCGCGAAATGTTCGCCCGCCGGCAGATAGGGAATGGTGACGCTTTCGACGAACTCGCCCGGCTGGCGGTCCTGCTTGCCATAAGCGAGGAAATAATCTTCGAGCTTGATCTCGCGGCGATGCTCGCCCCAGCGCAGATGCAGCTTGGCGCCCAGCGCGATCAGCGGCGGCGGCGTGTCGCCAATCGGCGAGCCATTGGCAATATTGCCCCCGATCGTGCCCATATTGCGGATCTGCTCGCCCGCAATGCGATCCCACAATTCGCCCAATTGCGGGAAATTGGCCGCAATGGATGGCAGCGCTTCCGAATAGCTGACCCCGGCATAAAACCGCAATTCGCTATCGTTTTCCGCGATGCGCTTGAGCTCCTGCAAATGGCCGATGAAAATCACCGGCCCAATGCGCCGCATGAATTTGGTGACCCAGAGCCCCACATCGGTCGAGCCGGCCACAATGGTCGCGCCCGGATTGGCTTCGTAAACCGAAGCGAAATCATCAAGGCTCGCCGGCACGATGATCTGGTCGGCAATCTCGACGCGGCGCCCATCATGGATCGCCTTGATCTTACCCTTGAGCGCAATGCGCTCGGCCCGCAGCGGATCGGCCTCCGGCGCGCCATAAGAAGAAATCGCCTTGGCCGCACGGATGATCGGCGCATACCCAGTGCAGCGACAAAGATTGCCCTGCAGCGCCTTTTCAATCGCCGGCTGGCTCGGATGGGGATCGCGCATCCACAGCCCATAAAGGCTCATCACAAAGCCCGGCGTACAAAACCCGCATTGGCTGCCATGCTGATCGACCATGGCCTGCTGCACAGGGTGCAGCGTGCCATCCTTGGCCCGCAAATGCTCCACCGTCACCACATGGGTGCCGTGCAGGCTCCCCACGAACCGGATACAGGCCGTGACCGAGTCATAGATCATCTCATCGCCGTGGAGCCGTCCGACCAGCACGGTACAGGCCCCGCAATCACCCTCGGCACAGCCTTCCTTGGAACCGCGCAGGCGCTTTTCCAGCCGCAGGAAATCGAGCAGCGTCGTATCCGCCGCCACATCGGTCAGCGCGATTTCCTCGTCATTGAGGATGAAGCGAATGGCGTTGGCGATCTCGGCCATGCCTAGCTCCCCCGATAAGTCGAATAGGCAAATGGGCTGACCAGCAGCGGCACGTGATAATGCTTGTCCTCGGAGATCGTGAAGCGGATCGGCACCACATCGAGGAATTGCGCCTCGAGCTCCACGCCCAGCCGCTCGAAATATTGCCCGACATGGAAGTGGATTTCGTATTCGCCATTCTGGAACTGGTCGCTGTCGAGCAGCGGCTGATCCACCCTGCCGTCAGCATTGGTATAGCTATCGGCTATGTGGTGCGTATGATCGCCATGCACATAGAGCAGCTCAAGCCGCATCCCTTTGGCCGGCTTGCCATGCATCGTATCCAATACATGCGTCGTCAGGCGTGCATCACCCGCCATAAGCTGCTCCTTGCGTCGTCCCCACGGGAAACCATAGCGCGCGTGGAATTGTTCTTGATACTCTCAATTTGGGAGCATTATGCTGCCAGATCGGCAGCAGTGTAAGATCATGGATTCCAGACCAAAGCCACCCGACCGCCCCCGCGAACATGCCCTTTCCACCGGCCTTTTGGCGCGGGTGTTCCACCAGCCATCGCTGATCTATTTCAACGCCGTGGCGACGCATCTGTCGATCCGCGAGGCGGCGCGACGGCTCGATATCGCCTCCTCGGCCATCACGCGGCAGGTCGCCCAGCTCGAAGATGCCCTCGGGATTGCCCTCTTCATCCGCGAAAAGCGACGGCTGCGGCTGTCGCCAGCGGGCGAAATCCTCTTCCGCCACTCCCGACGCTTAGCGGCGCCCATCGAGGCAGCGGTGTCCGAAATCGAGATGCTGCGTGGCATCAAATCCGGCTCGGTCCGCATCGCGGCAGCCGAAAGCATTGGCCTCTCCTTCCTGCCCCGGCTCATCACCGATTTCGGCCGCCGCTATCCCCGGCTCAATCTCGACGTCTCGGTTACATCCTCATCGGGCGTCATCGAGCGGCTCTTGGATGAGCGCGTCGATATCGGGCTCGGATTCATCGCCAAGCCGCCCCGCCAGATCGACGTCGCCTTCCGCCGCGACGTGCGGATCGGCGCAGTGATGGCGCCCGACCACCCCCTGGCCGCCAGCAAACACCTCACTTTTCGGCAATGCATCGAGCATCCCCTGGCCGTGGCCAAGCCGGAAATCTCCATCCGCGAAGTCATCGAGCCCTTCCTGCGCGGCTCGGCCACCATCCTGCCGCCGCTGGTCGAGGTCGATTCCATCCGCCTCATGGTGGAACTGGCTTTGGGCGGCCACTATGCCTCGATCATGACGCCCATCGGCGCCCAGAACGAAATCGAACGCGGCACCCTGGTCTTCCGCCCGCTCGAAGATAGCGGCCTGCCCACCAACCGCTTCGGAATTATGGTCCGCGGCAGCAGCGCCCTGCACCTGGCCCCCGCAATATTTTTCGACCACGCCAAGGGCTATTTCGAAGGCGTCTCCCTGCCAGGGGCGGTGTAACCGTGCGCCAGGGCATCTAGCGCCCCGCGTCCACATCTGCTTACCTTACCGCCTCCCTCCGACCTTTCCACGAGACAGTCCAATGCGTTACCCCCGCGACATGCACGGCCACGGCCCCACTCCGCCCAATGCCAACTGGCCCGGCAGCGCGCATGTGGCGGTGCAATTCGTGCTCAATTACGAAGAGGGCGGGGAAAACAATATCCTGCATGGCGACGCGGCTTCCGAAGCCTTCCTGGTCGATGTGGTCGGCGCCGCGCCCTGGCCCGACAAGCGCCACTGGAACGTCGAATCCATGTATGAATATGGCGCGCGGGCCGGCTTCTGGCGCCTGCATCGCCTATTCACCGAAGCCGCCTTGCCGCTCACCATTTACGGCGTCGCCACCGCTTTGATGCGCGCCCCGGCCCAGCTTGCCGCCATGCAGGAAGCCGGCTGGGAAATCGCCAGCCACGGCTATAAATGGGTCGAGCACAAGGACATGACGCCCGAGGTCGAGCGCCAGCAGATTGCCGAGGCGATCCGCCTGCACACCATCGCCACGGGCGAGCGCCCCCTGGGCTGGTACACCGGCCGCTGCTCGCTCAATACGGTCGATCTGGTCTCGGAGGCCGGTGGTTTCGCCTATATCTCCGACACTTATGACGACGACCTGCCCTATTGGCGCGTCCATCAGGGCCAGCCCCAGCTCATCATTCCCTATACGCTCGCCGCCAATGACATGCGCTTCGTCACCGCCTCAGGCTTTGACAATGGCGAGGAATATTTCCAGTTCCTCAAGGACAGTTTTGACTGCCTCTATGCCGAGGGCCGAGCCGGCTCGCCCAAGATGATGTCGATTGGGCTCCACTGCCGCCTCGTCGGCCAGCCCGGCCGCTTCCAGGGGCTCAAGAAGTTCGTTGACTACATCAAGAGCTTCGACAAGGTCTGGGTGCCCACCCGCCTCGACATCGCCCGGCACTGGGCTAGGGAACACCCCTATCGGGCCCCCGAATTCATCCCCTCGCAACTGCCCAAAGCCGAGTTCGTCGAAAAATTCGGCTCGATCTTCGAGCACTCCCCCTGGATTGCCGAACGCGCGTGGGAGGGTGAGCTGGCCCCGGCCAATGACACCGCCATAGGCCTGCAATTTGCCTTGCGCACCCAGTTCCGCCTGGCCACCGATGAAGAACGGCTCGCCGTGCTGCGCGCCCACCCTGATCTGGCTGGAAAATTGGCCGCCGCCAAGCGGCTGACCGCAGCTTCGACCGAAGAACAGGCCTCCGCCGGCCTCGATGCCCTGACCGACGCCGAGCGCGAAAAGTTCACCGCGCTCAACAAAACCTATGTCGAAAAATTCGGCTTCCCGTTCATCATCGCGGTCAAGGACAATACCAAGGCCTCGATCCTTGCCGCCTTCGAGGCGCGCATCACCAACAGCGCCGCCGAAGAGTTCAAGGCGGCCTGCGCGCAGGTCGAACGCATTGCGCTGCTGCGGCTAAAGGCGATCCTGCCGTAAATCCGGCAGATCGGCTTCCCGCAGCAGGGTGGCCAGCAAGGCCAACAGCCCGAGCCAAGGCACATTGTGCCGCAGCCAATCCGCCGTTTGCCGCCCGCTATGGTGCTCATGTTCACTCATGAGCACCATGATGCGCGCCAATAGTTGATGATTTGGTAAGCCTAACGCCGCGCTACCAGGCGTCCGGCGTGCGCACCAGATGCACTATCCCGGCCGGGTTGAAGAACCACCCACCCTTGAATCCCTCGCCCAGCGGTTCGATGCCATCATTGCGAACCACGCCCGCCACCTCCAACGCACTTGCTGCAGCAGGGAAATCCGGCGTGAACAGCTCGAGCCACACCTCGGCTTGCGACAATTGCGGCACATGGTCGATCCACAGCCGGTTCGGCCCATAGACAAAGCCGACCACATCCGGCTTCTCCGGAACGCGCTGCAGCCCAAGAGTGTCCCGGTAGAACGCCACGGTGGCTTCGTAGCAATGGGTCGGCACCTTCATGGCAATATTGATACCGCCGCCGATTTCGGCACTCACTTGTAAAACCCCTCGCGCAGATTGATGCCGTGCTCGATATAGGCCTTGAGCGCGCACAGCATGCCGGTCCAGCCTTCGCAATTGCCCAAAGCCGCCTTGAGCCCTGCATCGCCGTCGCGCCAGCCTTTTTCCGCGATGGTCACCAGCGTCCGGCCATCATCGAGCCCCGAAAAGCTCATGGTGACCGTCGTGTCATAGGCCGGCCCGCCATCCTCGGCCGCCTGCCAATGCAGCACGATTTCCTTGTCTTTCTCGACCCGCTCCACCTTCACCGGAAACGCCCCGGGAAAATCGGCAAAGTCCCACGTCACCGTCGCTCCCATCTCGAGCCGCCCCTTGGCGCCGCCGGTGGTGAAATAGCCCGACAGCTGCTTGGGGTCCGCCACCGCCTCGAACACTTCATGCACCGGCTTGGCGATGCGCCCGCTGACCCTGAAATCATAAGCCATCTGTCTCTCCTCATGCTTGACTGCCCTTACGATATGTTATAAAAATATAACATGTCAACTGAAGACGAAAACGACAGCATCTTCAAGGCCCTGAGCCACCGCGCCCGCCGGCACATCCTTGATCTGCTCAAGGACGAGCCACGCACCACCGGCATGCTCTGCGACCTGCTGCCCGAGCTCGACCGCTGCACCGTGATGCAGCATCTCAAGGTGCTCGAAGAAGCCGGGCTGATCGTCGTCGAACGGCGCGGTCGCGAGCGCTGGAACCATCTCGATGCCCTGCCCATCCATGCCCTGCACGAACGCTGGATCGGCCCCTACGCCACCTATGCCGCCGCCATGCTGAGCAAGCTCAAACGGCAGGTGGAAGCGCCAGAGCGCTCTTGACGAAGCGGGCGCCGCGCTGTCCAGTCAAGCCAGACGCCGCGTTGCCGCCAGGAGACCACTTGACCACTTCCCCCTATGCCATTCCGTCCGCTGGCCTGCCCGCCCAGACGGCCCTCCATACCGGCCGCGCCGTCTTCACCGAGGCCTATGCGGTCATCCCCCATGGGGTGATGCGTGATATCGTCACCAGCTATCTGCCCCATTGGACCGATACCCGCGCCTGGGTGATCGCCCGGCCGCTCTCGGGCTTTTCCGAGACCTTTTCGCAATACATCATGGAAGTGCTGCCCGGCGGCGGCAGCGAAAAACCCGAGCCCGATGCAACAGCCGAAGGCGTTCTCTTCGTCGTCAAAGGCGAAGCCAGTCTCACCATCGACGGCAAATCCCACCTGCTGACCACCGGCGGCTATGCCTTCCTGCCCCCCGGCTGCGCCTGGACCCTGTTCAACAAGAGCGCTGCCCCCGTCAGTTTCCATTGGGTGCGCAAGCGCTATGAGGCCGTCGAGGGGATCGAGCTACCCACCGCCTTCGTCGCTAATGAACGCGACACTCCCATCCGCTGGATGCCCGGCACTGACGATCGCTGGGGCACTACCCGCTTTGTCGAGCCCACCGATCTGCGCCACGATATGCATGTCAATATCGTTACGTTCGAACCCGGCGCCTCGATCCCGTTCGAGGAAACCCATGTCATGGAACACGGCCTCTACGTGCTCGAGGGCAAAGCGGTCTACCGGCTCAACCGCGACTGGGTCGAGGTCGAAGCCGGCGATTTCATGTGGCTGCGCGCCTTCTGTCCCCAGGCCTGCTACGCCGGCGGCCCCGGCCGGTTCCGCTACCTGCTCTACAAGGACGTCAACCGCCACATGAAACTGAGCCTGCGCTGATGAGCGAGCAGGCCATTTTCATTGAGCCGCTGACGGTGGAGGCTTTCGCCCCCTTCGGCCAGGTGATCCAGACCGCGGGCGCCCATCATTACCCGATCAATGCGGGCATGACCGAGCGCTTCCACGACCTGGCCAATGTGCAATTGGGCGGCGATAATCCCCGCCCCCTGATCTCAATCTTCCGTGGCCAGCCCTATGCCATTCCGCTCAGCCTCAAGCTGGTCGAGCGCCACCCCCTGGGCAGCCAGGCCTTTTATCCCCTCTCGGAACGTCCCTTCCTCGTCGTCGTCGCGCCTGACATGGACGGTGTACCGGGCGCGCCCCGCGCCTTCCTCACCGGGCCAGGCCAGGGCGTCAATATCGCGATGAACACCTGGCATGGCGTGCTGACGCCGCTGGAGCGCGATAGCGATTTCCTCGTTGTCGATCGCGGCGGCGATGGCAATAATCTGGAAGAATATCTTTACCCCGCGCCATTCATCGTCAAACACGCCGATTGAAACCCCGGTGGGCGAGCATCCATAATGCTGCCAAGGCGTTACGTGAGGACCGATTGCTTGAGAGGGAGGACACCATGCTCAAGATCGTGCTGACCCTGTTGCTGCTGCTCACCACCGGATTTGGCTCGGCCATTGCGGCCGAGGACCTGACCTTTTCCGGCGAAGTGACCTATCGCCAACGCATCGCCCTGCCGGAAAATGCCCAGCTCCGCGTGACGCTGGTCTCGCTCAGTGCCGAGGGGCCCAGGCCCATTGCCGGCGCCACCGCCCTGCTCGCCGCCCCCGGCCAGGTGCCGCTCTCCTTTGCCTTCGACGTGCGCTCCAATGTGGTCGCTGCGAGCGGACATTATGGCCTCTCCGCTGAAATCCTTTCGGGCGATATCGTCGTGTTCCGCGACGCCGCTCCTGTGCCGGTGGATTTGCAAGCCATCGCCCCCGTCACCATTATCGTCCAGCCCGTTCCCGTCCCCACCGACCCGGTCGCCACGCTCGATATCATGCCCACCATTTTTGAAACCGAATGGATCGTCGACAGCATCGGCGGCACGCCCGTTCTGGCCACGGCCATGCCAACCCTCTCCATCGCCCCCGAAGGCCGTGCGGGCGGGCATGGCAGTTGCAACAGCTATTTCAGCGAAGCCGCCTTTGCCGATAGCGGGCTCAAATTCGGCCCCGTCGCTGGCACCCGCATGGCCTGCGCCCCCGAAATCATGGCTCAGGAAGCCGCACTCTTCGCCGCCCTCGCCGCCACAGCGGGCTACGAGATCAAAGGCAATATCCTCTACCTCAACGATGCCGGCGGCACCTCGCTGGTTGTACTGCACGCCGCACCATAGAAAGTTAAAGATGGATTCTGCCGCTCTGATCGACCGCCTCCTCGACGTCATCGAGCAGGACATCGCCCCTGTGACCCAAGCCGGCGTGGCGCGCGGCAACAAGCTGTTCGGGGCGGCCATCCTGCGCAAGTCCGATCTCTCGGTCGTCGTGGCCGAAACCAATAACGAGGTCGAAAACCCGCTCTGGCATGGCGAAATGCATGCCATCAAGCGCTTCTTCGAACTCCCCGCCGACCAGCGCCCCGCCGTCAAAGACTGTCTGTTTCTCGCCACCCACGAGCCCTGCTCGCTGTGCCTGTCCGGCATCACCTGGTCGGGCTTCGACAATTTCTATTTCCTGTTCAGCCACGAAGACAGCCGCGATAGCTTCGCCATCCCCTACGACATCCAGATCCTCAAGGCGGTCTACGCCACCCCGGACCCCGAAACCGGCACGGTCTCCCCCGACCGCCCGCTCTACAACGCCACCAATCAATATTGGACCAGCCACAGCATCGCCCGCATGATCGCGGGCCTCGACCGTGGCCACCGCGAAACCCTGCTGGCCCGCTTCGACGACGTGAACGCGCTTTATGCAGACCTCTCCGCTGCCTACCAGAAGGACAAAGGCAACAAGGGTATTCCACTGGCGTGAGGATATTAGGGAGACCTCATGGTGAGCCTGTCGAACCACGAGGTCGAGCGAGTGGAGGCTTGGCCGCCACGACCTCGTCCTTCGACAAGCTCAGGATGAGGTCTGCTGGGATGTGGCTTTCCCCACATACCTGCCATGCCGAACCAATCGCCGCACCATGCGTTGATGCTTCAGAATACTTCCCTTCCGAGGCACGTCATGTCCCAGATCGACCAGGCAGAGCCACACGCCATTCCGCGTTTGGCCATCTTCACCGACTTCGACGGCACATTGGTCGAACTGGCCGAAACGCCGGACGGCATCGATGTTCCCGTATCGCTGGCCCATCAGCTTGAGCGCACCGCGCGCGAGCTCGACAGCGCCTTTGCCGTCCTCACCGGCCGCGAGATCGAGGATATCGACAAATATCTGGCCCCGCTCACCCTGCCCATTGCCGGTGCCCACGGCACCCAGCGCCGCCGCGCCGACGGGTTCGTTGAAACCGTCGATCCCGCCGCAATCCTTGCTGCCGAGGAAATTGCCCGCACCATCGAGCCGCTGGTAATGACCCATCCAGAACTGGTGCTCGAAGCCAAGGAAGGCGCCGTGGCCCTGCATTACCGGCAAGCGCCCGAGCTTGAAGATGTATGCCGCCACGCCATGGAAGAAGCCGTCAACGGCATTCCCGATTTCACCCTGGTCGCCGGCAAGATGGTCATCGAGGCCCGCCCCCGCAGCATGACCAAGGGCACCGCCCTGCGCGCCTTCATGCAGGAAGAGCCGTTCCTGGGCCGCCTGCCGATCTTCATCGGCGACGACACCACCGACGAAGACGGCTTCATCGCCGCCCAGGAATTGGGTGGCGTCGGCATCAAGCTGGGCGAAGGAGAAACCTCGGCGCGCATGCGCATCGCCAATGTCGCCTCGGTCCACGCCTTGCTGCAGGGCCTGGGCGACATCGTCGCCCGGGACCGGGAATATGAACAGACGCATTAGGACGCCCGATCTGCACCTCCCTTGCGGAGCTGCAGTTCGGCGTCTGGACTAAAATAGGGGCAAACATATGAGCCGTTTGATCGTCGTTTCCAATCGCACGCCGGGAAAAGGCCCCGCCGCGGGCGGATTGGCCGTTGCCTTGCGCAAGACCCTCAGCGAGCGCGAAGGCTTCTGGTTCGGCTGGTCCGGCCGGCTGACGGAACATCCCGAGCGCGAGGCGCGCTTCGAAGATATCGATGGCCTCTCGGTCGCCCAGATCGATCTGACCCGCGACGATCACCACGATTATTACGCCGGCTTTTCCAATTCGATCCTGTGGCCCAGTTTCCACCTGCGGCTCGATCTCGCCACCATCGAGGCCCATTGGTATGAGGGCTATCGCCGCGTCAATGTGCAATTCGCCCGTGCCCTCTTGCCCCTGCTCAAGCCCGATGACGTGATCTGGGTGCACGATTATCACCTGATCCCGCTGGCCAGCGAATTGCGCAATCTGGGCGCCCGCAACCGCATCGGATTTTACCTCCACATCCCATTCCCCACTTCCGACGCGCTCTACGCCATTCCCCACCACAACGATCTGATGCGCGACCTGTCGCGCTATGACCTCGTCGGCATGCAGGCCAAGCGGGACGTCGCCGCCTTCACCGAATTCGCCGATCACCAATCGCCCTCCTCCCTCTCGGGCAATCCGCTCAAATCGGTGGATTTCAGCCGCACCGAGGTCGATTCCTTCCCCATCGGCTCAGACCCGGACGCATTCGCGCGCCTCTCGGTCAGCCCCGCCGCGACCAAGATGGTCAAGCGCATGGAGCGGGTGCTCCGCGAGCAGAAGCTGATCCTGGGCGTTGATCGGCTCGACTATTCCAAGGGCCTGCCGCAGCGCGTCGAAGCCTATGAAAAGCTGCTCGCCAACAATGCCCGCTTCCGCCGCCATGTGCATATGCTGCAGGTGGCGCCGCCGTCGCGCGACACGATCAAGGAATATCAGGAAACCAGCGACGCGCTCGACGCCATGTGCGGCCGTGTGATGGGCCGCTTTGCCGAGCCCGATTGGCAACCCCTGACCTATGTCAAGCGCGCCTATGGCCAGCCCAGCCTCGCCGGGCTCTACCGCCTGGCCAAGGTGGCTCTGGTCACCCCGCTGCGCGATGGCATGAACCTGGTGGCCCACGAATATGTCGGCTCGCAAAACCCCAAGGACCCGGGCGTGCTGGTCTTGTCGCGCTTTGCCGGCGCTGCCGAGATTTTCGACGGCGCCATCGAGGTCAACCCCTTCGACACCGACGAAACCGCCGAAGCCCTGCGCATCGCCCTCGACATGCCACTCGACGAACGCATCGCCCGCTGGACGTCCCTGATGGAGGCCGCCCGCGAACACAATGTCGACGCCTGGGCCGCCCGCTTCCTCGATCGCCTCGCCCCCGCCACTACCGCCGGCAGCGGCACCAGGGATATTCTGTACCTGGCATCGGTGGCGTGATCGCTCACCAAATGGTCATGCGCCTTTCCGGCTTGTAACGCTCTTTTCTAGCTACAAACCGCTATCAGGATATCCAAGGCCGGCGTTGAGCGGAGCATCCGAGATCCGGCAGAACCGCAAAAAGGGGGTTACATGACCAGAATCAATCGCCGCGATGCCTTCCGGGGCCTCGCCGTCACCGCATCGGGCGGCCTGCTGATGAGCCAATCGGCTTTCGCGCAGGAAGCCGCCGCCCCGGCCAGCCAGACCGCCGCCCTGCTCCAGGGCGCAGATGTCTGCGTCATCATCCCGGAGGTTACCGAAGGCCCCTATTATTTCGACCCGGCCATGGAGCGCGCCGACATCACCGAGGGCCGACCGGGCATTCCCATGCGCCTGCGGCTGCAAGTGGTCGATGCCGCTTGCGTGCCCATGACCGGCGCGCGGGTCGATATCTGGCATTGCGATGCCAGCGGGGTCTATTCCGGCTATGCCGGCCAGGGCGATGATGGCAGCGTCGATACGACCGGCGAAACCTTCATGCGCGGCACCCAATTCACCGCCGAAACCGGCATTGTCGAATTCGAGACCGTCTATCCCAGCTGGTATCGCGGCCGCACCACCCATATCCATTTCAAGGTGTTTCTGGACCAGACCAATATCCTGACCGGGCAGATCTTTTTGCCCGACGCGCTGAGCGAATATATCTATCTCAACGTCGCGCCCTATAACGACCGCAGGGAGGAGCGCGACACGCTCAACTCCAATGACAGCATAGCCACCCAATCCACTCGCGCCGCCTTCGCCTTCGTCAAGGAATTGGAGGCGGAATATCTGGTCGCCATGATCGTGGGCGTCGATCCCAATGCGCAATCCGCTGTAGGCTTTGGCGGCGGCGACAGGCCAGCAGGCGGCCCACCGCCAGATGGCGCCGGCGGTCCCCCGCCCGGCGGTGGCGGGCCGACGGGCACGGCGGATCGCTCAACCATGGTACCGCCGCTCAAAGAGTAAATTCAAACCACGGAGTCGTCCCGGCGCAGGCCGGAATGACCCGGTGGGAGTGGGTAGCTTAGTGAAAACAAGAAGGGCGGCCCTCGCGGACCGCCCTTCTTTCAATTCGAAAACCCCTTACGAGGCTGCACGCCCGCGCTGACGATCCGCATTGGACCGCCCATTGGTGCGGGCCGCGTCCTTCTGGGTTTTGCCCCAGCGCTGCTTCTTGGCCTCGGGCTTGGCGCCGACAGGCTTGCCGGTTTCAAGATCCCGGCGCACACGATTGACCTGGCCCTCGGGCCGGGCAGCGCGAGGCGCTTCGGCTGGACGCGCGCGCGGTGTTTCGGACGGCTGGTGGTGCGGCTGGCCCTTGCCGGCATCCTTGGCGAATTCGGCAAAGGGACGGCGCTCGGCGGGCGAACGGCGATCGACCTGCTGGCGCGGGTTCTTGGCCGAACGCGGACCCGGACGGCCACCATTGGGCTTCTTGTAGGCCGAACGCGGGGCTTCATTGACGCCGGTATCATTGCCCAGATGCAGGTCACCCGACACCGGCAGCGTGCGGCGGATCAAGCGTTCCACATCGCGCAGCTTGCCGCGCTCGGTGCCGTCGCACAGGGTAATGGCAATGCCCGAGGCGCCGTTGCGGCCCGTGCGGCCAATACGGTGCACATAGTTTTCCGGATCATCAGGCAGCTCGTAATTGACCACATGGGTGATGCCGGGCACGTCGATCCCACGGGCGGCAATATCGGTCGCCACCAGAATGCGGACATCGCCCGAAGCAAAGCCCTTGAGCGCATTCTGGCGCGCATTCTGGCTCTTGTTGCCATGGATCGCCGCGGCCTTGTGGCCATCGAGATCGAGGTTCTTGGCGACGCGGTCGGCACCATGCTTGGTGCGCGAGAAGATGATCACGCGTTCCATGTTTTCGGTTTCGCTGGCCAGCAGTTCATTGAGCACGCCGCGCTTGGCCTTGGCACCGGAAAGGATCACGCGCTGGTCGATCTTGACCACGGTGGAGCCGGCAACCGAAGCGTCAACACGCACCGGATCGTTCAGCAGGCCCTTGGCCAGGTCAGCGATCTCAGGCGCCATGGTGGCGGAGAACAGCATGGTCTGGCGGCGCTGGCCGATGGCCTTGGCAATGTGCTTGACCGGGGCGATAAAGCCCATGTCGAGCATGCGGTCGGCCTCGTCGAGCACCAGCCAGCGGGTTTCGTTCAGCTTGATCTTGCCGTCATCCATCAGGTCCTTGAGACGGCCGGGGGTGGCGACAACGACGTCGACGCCCTTGGCAATCTTCTGCACCTGGTGGTAGCGCGACACGCCGCCCAGCACGAGCACGGTGGACAAAGCCATCTTGGAGCCGGCAAATTTGCGGATGTTTTCGTCGATCTGCACGGCCAGTTCACGCGTCGGCGCCAGGATCAGCGCACGGGTGGTCATCGGCCGGGCCTTGCCGGTCAGGGTCAGGATACCGGCCAGGATCGGCAGGCCGAAAGCGGCCGTCTTGCCCGAACCGGTCTGGGCAATGCCCATCAGGTCCTTGCCTTCCAGCAGCTTGGGAATGGCCTGGGCCTGGATCTTGGTGGGCACGGTAAAACCACCAGCGGTGAGGCTGTCGGTCAGAACGGCGGGCAGGCCCAGAGAAGTAAAATCAGTCAATGTTTAGTCTTTCTGCGCATCAAGCGCATGGCGGCGCGCAGAACAATGCAGCGCGCATGTCGCCAGCCGCACCTGCGGTGGCGAGGGTCAACAAACGCAATCGGGCGATAAAGGGAGATATCGCGCGGGTGCTGGCTCGAACCCGGACATACTGTTTCCGGGCTGACTTCGCCGCTCACCGCTAGGATCGATAAGAAGAGAAGTCCGTCGCTGATAGGCTTGCTGGCAATGTCCAGCTGCGACGATGCTGCCTAAATGGGGGAAGCGAGCTGAAATAGCAAGGCAATTCGTGTTTTGCCGATGCATGGCGGGGTTGCAGAGGCGGGATTGGGGCCCTCATTACCCTCAGGGCTGGCCATCGCATATCCTCTGATCGCGGTGCTCTATCGTCCCCTCGCCCCTCAGGGGAGAGGGCCAGGGTGAGGGGTGCGATGCTCGGACATCACCCCCGCGGCAGCATCGCACCCCTCACCCGGCACTACGCGCCGACCTCTCCCCTGAGGGGCGAGGTGAGCCAGGGCATCGGCGGGTGGTGGCGGCGGCAGGCGGCTTCAAACCCCCCCCTAACAACAATAACCAACTATCCGCCCCACACCCCCCCTGCCCCCCCCCCATCGCGACGAAACACTCAAAACCTCCACCATCACGACCATCCTGCGGTGCTTAATGCACACCCCCCCCCGCCCCCCGCCCCCGCTCCA
>NZ_JNNO01000045.1:40000-173349 GCF_000735585.1 Devosia sp. LC5 | reverse complement strand
GCCCCACCACCGCCGCCCTCAACCAATGAGCTACTGGCCCAGGTCGCCCGCGCCCGTCCCGAAGCGGAAGCAGCGCCGCAGAGCCTCTTCCCCGAGATCGACGAGGCCGAACGCGAAAGCCAGATCGACGCCATCATGGTCGAGCTGCTCGGCGATCCCGACGCCAGCTTCCGCACCGTTGCCGTGCTCTACCAGGATTTCCTGGTTCGCTGCCGCATCCGCCGCGTGCCCGGCGAGCCCCCGGCTTTGCCCGCCTTCAAGCGCAAGCTCGCCGTCGCCCGCGTCGCGCCGGACACCGAAACTGCCCAATCCGACGGCTGGCAGACAGCCCTGTCCCTATCCGAAACCCTTTCTGATGACGTGCAGGGCGTCTTCCTCGTGCTGGCGCAAGCCGCTCTCACCAACGCCCCCTGCCCCTCGGACGCGACCCTCGCGCGTCTCTACGGCACCCATTCGTCCAGCCGGGCAAGGCGCTTGCTCACCTGGTTCGAAGAACGTGGCCTGCTCGTCGTTCGCCTCGACTTCCGCAACAACCGCGTCGTCGCCTTCCCGGACCTGAACGCCGAAACCGCCGCTGGCGACCCTAACGGCCCCGACACCATGGTGGATCAGCGCGGCGCGGCGGAATAGGCGCTCTGCCACGACCTCGTCCTTCGACAAGCGCAGGATGAGGTCCGTTGAGATTTCAAAGTAGACCTCATGGTGAGCCTGTCGAACCACGCGGTCGTGGCACTACCCCACCTCGGCCACAAACCCGTAGCGCCCCGTCTCTCCGGCCCCCAACACCACAGTTGACGGTCGCGCCTCAATTCCATCCCCGCGCCCCACCGCCGCTGCCGTCCCGTGCCACGGCTCAAGGCAGATGAACGGCGCATCTGCCTGCTTGGTCCAGAACGCCAAGTTCGGCAAATTATCCCAGGTCAGGTGCACTTGCGCGGCCTCGGCGCCATAAATCAGCCCGCTTCCCGCACCCTCCAAAAAGATCATCGTATCGCCGGTAAACCTGCCTCGGTCCAGCGCCAACACGCCATCCACAAATGGCGACGGCCGCGGCTGCGGATCGACCAGCCCACCCTCCAATCGCGCCAATGCCGGCGCCCCGCCGCTATCGAGCCGGATGGTGTGATCTTGCCCTTCGCAACCCGGTAGCGGCCACAGGAAGGCCGGATGAAACCCAATGCCAAACGGCATCGGTCGAGTGTTTCTATTGGTCACTTCCGCCGTCACCGCCACCGCTGATCCCACAACGCGGTGCTCCACGCTGAGCACAAAATCGAAGGGATAGATCGACCGGCTGGCCTGGCTGGCCGTCAGCTCGAACCGGCAGAAATCGTCCCCAATTGCAACCAGCGTGAATTCGCTGCGCCGCGCAAAGCCATGCTGGGGCATCGGATAGCGCACCCCCTCAATGCTGACATGATCATCAGGCGCCTTGCCCACGATCGGAAACAATATCGGCGACCGCCCGGTCCAGAACGCGGCATCGCCATTCCACAACCAGTCCCGCCCATCCCGCGTCGTCAACGACTGCATTTCGGCCCCCAACGCCGACACCTCGACGCTCAAATGCTGATTGCCAATCCTGATATTGCCCATGCCGCACTCCTGAATACCCAGGCACGCTACCCGCACCCCCACTCGCCCGCAATCCACCAACCCCCCACTTGTAGACAGGGTAGCGCGAGGGTAAGCCTCCGCTAACCCGGAGTTCCGCTTGTCCCTGCCGCCCCTGCCCATCGACGACGCTCTTCCCGCGCTGCTCACGGCCTTGGCACAGGGCCCTTATGCCGTCCTTGTCGCCCCACCCGGCGCCGGCAAAACCACCCGTGTGCCCCTCGCTCTCCTCACCGCCCCCTGGCGCGGGGACAATCGCATCATCGTCCTTGAACCACGGCGCCTGGCCGCCCGCGCCGCCGCCGGCCAGATGGCACGCCTGCTCGGCGAAGAGATCGGCCAGACTGTGGGCTATCGCGTCCGCATGGACACCAAGGTCACGGCCAAAACCCGCGTGGAAATTGTCACCGAAGGCGTCTTCACCCGCATGCTGCTGGACGATCCCGAATTGACCGGCATCGCTGCCGTGCTGTTCGACGAATTCCACGAACGCAGCCTCGATGGCGATCTGGGCCTTGCCCTCACGCTCGACGCCGCCGCGCTCCGGCCCGATCTGCGCGTCCTGGTCATGTCTGCCACGATCGACGGCGGCCGCGTCGCCACGCTCCTCGACAACGCCCCCATCATCGAAAGCCTGGGGCGCGCCTTTCCGGTCCAAACCCATTATGCCGAACCCGACCCGCTCCAGCGCCCCGAGGACCAGGTGACCTCGGCCATTCTCACCGCCCTACGCGACCACGATGGCTCCGCCCTCGTTTTCCTCCCCGGTCAGGGCGAGATCATCCGCGTTGCCGAACGCCTCGCCTCCCGCGTCCCCGCCAATAGCGATATCGCCCCCCTTTACGGCCAGCTCACCCCAGCCGAACAGGACCGCGCCATCCGCCCCGCCGACCCCGGCCGCCGCAAGGTGGTCCTCGCCACCTCGATTGCCGAAACCTCCCTCACCATCGACGGCGTTCGCATCGTCATCGATTCAGGCTTCCGCCGCGTCCCCGCCTATGAACCCGCCACGGGCCTGTCGACCCTCCAAACCCGCCGCGTCTCCCGCGCCGGGGCCGACCAGCGCCGCGGCCGCGCCGGCCGCACCAGTCCGGGCGTCGCCATCCGCCTCTGGAACGAGGGCCAGACTGCAGCACTCGAGCCCTTCGACACCCCCGAAATCCTCGCCGCCGACCTTGCCGGTTTCGCGCTCGATCTGGCCGCCTGGGGCATCACCACGCCCACAGCTCTGCGCTTCCTCGACGCCCCACCCGGCCCCGCCTGGGCCGAAGCCACCGCGCTCCTGCAACGCCTCGACGCCATCGACACAATGGGCCGCCTCACCGCAGATGGCAAAGCTCTCGCCCACCTGCCGCTCCATCCGCGTCTCGCCCACATGGTGGTCGCTGCCGCAGCTGAAGACGATGCCCAAACCGCCGCAGAACTCGCGGTGCTCATTGGCGAACGGGGCCTCGGCGGAGACAGCGCCGATCTCAGCCACCGCCTCGACCGTTTCCGCACCGACCGCTCCAAACGCGCCAACGATGCCCGCGCCATGGCCCAACGTTGGGCAAAACTGTCTGGCGGCAAGGCAGGCGGCAATCTGCCCGCCGGCCATCACCTCGCCCGCGCCTTCCCCGACCGCATCGCCCAGGCCGCCGGCCCACGCGGAAAATTCCGTCTCGCCAACGGCCGCCAGGCGAGCCTGGAACAAGCCGATGCCCTCGCTGGCGCCCCCTTCCTCGTCGTCACCGACCTGACCGGCGCCGCCGCCAATTCCCGCATCCGCGCCGCCGCCCCCCTGTCCCGTGACGACCTCGAAGCCCTCTTCGCCCATCACATCACAAGCGAAACCACACTCACCTTCGACGAAGCCTCATCCTCCGTGCGTGCGCGCCGCATACGGCGCTTGGACGCGCTGCGCTTGGCAGATGAACCGGTTGCGGTCGAAGATCTCGAGGCTGCGGCGCACCTCTTGGCGGCAGCGGCCGCGCGGCGCGGGCTCGATCTTTTGCCCTGGAGCCGCGACCAGCAGGCCTGGCGCGCTCGCGCCAATTTCCTTCGCGGCACCCTGGGCGATGACTGGCCCGACCTCAGCGCCAAGGCCCTGGTGCCCGGGGTGGCCGAATGGCTGGCGCCAGCTTTGTTCGGCCTGACCAAACTCGGCGAAATCACCGCCGAGCAGTTGCGCATCGCGCTCGATTTGCTACTGCCCTATCCGCGCCGCCAGGACATCGAGGCGCTGCTGCCCAGCCACTTCAGCGCTCCCACCGGCAATGCCGTGCCCATCGACTATTCGGCCGAAGGCGGCCCGGCGATCGAGATCCGGGTGCAGGAGCTGTTCGGGCTGACGCGCCACCCCACGATCGCCAATGGCCGCATTCGCTTGCTTCTGGTTCTGCTCTCTCCTGCCCACCGGCCGATCCAGACCACCCGCGACCTGCCGGGTTTCTGGAGCGGCTCCTGGGCCGACGTCGCCAAGGACCTCAAGGGCCGCTACCCGCGCCACCCCTGGCCCGACGACCCAGCCAAGGCCCGCCCCACCGCCCGCGCCAAGCCGCGGGGCACATGATCTGTGCGCCATATCTCGGACTGGGCCGCCTGCGGTCACGCCTTCATTTCGATACGAATGCCGTGGACCTGCAGATCGGATTCATTCAGCACCCGGCCAGCAGGTTGCGGTGCCATGTGAACCACGAGGCAACCGCGACCATCCCAGCCCTCTAGCGCCAACATGACGTCACGGTCTGGCGGCAATTGGGTGCCGTCAGGCGCTATGTCGTGGATTGGCCCCTTGAGCTGATCGAAGACGAAGACCGAGGGCCATCTATGATGATGAACAGGCTCCTCTTCGCCGGGATCAAGGATAACCTCCAGAACACGGAGTCTGTTGTTTTCAAATAAAACGCGATGATTTGCCGGCGCGGCAATAACAGCATCCAAAGCCGGGTCCCAAGAGAGTGGATCTATGGTCGAAGACACAATACACTCCTATTTAGTTCCAGAAGCATTATCTATACTACAGGAAACGCGCTTCAGTCTTCATTTACTTCTATCACTCGGCACAAAAACACCCCGGAGCAGAGCCCCGGGGTGACCAAACTCCAATTGAACCTGAAACGCGCTTAGGCAGGCGTAAACTCCAGCGCCACCCCATTGATGCAATAGCGCAACCCCGTCGGCGGCGGCCCATCGGGGAACACATGTCCCAGATGGCTGCCGCAGGTGGCGCAATGGCACTCCGTCCGCACCATCCCGTGCGAGCGGTCCGTGGTCGTCTCCACCGAACCCGGCAGCGGATCGTTAAAGCTGGGCCAGCCGGTGCCACTCTCAAATTTCAGCGTCGATTCGAACAGCGGCGTGTCGCAGCCGGCGCAGGAAAACACCCCCGCCCGCTTTTCATAGAGCAGCGCGCAACTGCCCGGCTGTTCGGTGCCGTGATTGCGCATCACCTGATATTGCTCTTGCGTCAGCTTGGCCCGCCATTCCGCATCGGTACGGGTCACCTTGAAGGCGTGGGTGTCCATGGCATTCCCCTTTTGTCTGTCTGTCACTGGCCACAGATATAGTATCTTCTTGCCCGCGCCGACACCCATCCGCCCCATCAAGGCGGCGTGACCTTTCGAGACAATAATGACCACCATAACCACGATCGAAGAGCTCGAAGCGCTCTATACTCCCGCCCCTGTCGCCGCCTCCACCGTCAAGGTGGCCCATCAGATGACCCCGCATTACCGGCGCCTGATCGAAGCCAGCCCCTTTGCCGCGCTCGCCACTATCGGCCCCGAGGGCATTGATTGCTCTCCCCGCGGCGACCAGCCCGGTTTCGTGCGCATTCACGATGACAAGACGCTGATGATGCCCGACCGGCGGGGTAACAATCGCATCGATTCGCTGCGCAATATCGTGCGCGATCCCCGTGTCGCCTTCCTCTTCCTGCTCCCCGGCTCGGGCACCACGTTCCGTGCCAATGGCCGTGCCCATCTCAGCGCCGACCCCGATCTGCTCGAGAGCTTTGCCGTCGATGGCAAGCCACCCCGCTCGGTCATCGTCATGGCCATAGACGAGCTCTATTTCCAATGCGCCCGCGCCATCATCCGCTCCGAACTGTGGAACCCGGCCCGCCATATCGACCCAAAATCCCTGCCCAGCGCCGGCGACATCCTCGCCGCCATGACCGACAACCAGGTGGGCGGCCAATCCTATGACCAGGCTTGGCCGGAACGGGCGAAACAGACCATGTGGTAGGTGGCCAGCGGAGCCTCAGCTGTCACGCCCCAGTCATCCTCCCCCGCTACGAGGTCGCCAAACCGACTGGAAGGCAAAAAAGAATGACCCTGAAATTCGTGGTGATGAGTGACCTGCATCTGCTGCCCGAGGGCGAACTGTCGCTGACGCTCGACACCTCCGCGCGCCTCGAACGCGCTGTCGACGAAGTGATCGCCCGCTATGGCGACGCTGACTTCTGCGTGCTGGCAGGCGACCTGGCCGATACCGGCAATCCAGCCGCCTATGAGCGCCTCAAAACCATCATCGCGCGCCTGCCCATCCCGGTGCACATCACCCTGGGCAATCACGACGACCGCCAGACCTTTCTCGACAGTTTCGGCGCCCAATTCGCCGGCGAAACCGGCAAGGTCGACAAGGTGATCGATATCAAGGGCTATCGCATCATCCTGCTTGATTCGTCCGAGCCCGGCCGCGTCGATGGCGTCCTGGAAGCCAACCAGATCGACTGGCTCATCGCCCGCCTCGCCGAAGCGCAGGACCGCCCGGTCATCGTCATCCTGCATCACAATGCCAATGCCCTGCATATCCATGCCGACACGATCCGCATTCTCGAGCCCGACGCCTTCATCGCCGCCCTCAAGACCCATCCCGATATCCGCCAGATCATTGCCGGCCATGTGCATCTAACCTCGACCGCCATCTGGCACGGCCTGCCCTTCACCACGCTGGCGGGCGGGCATTATTCGGTCAGTTTCGACGTCGACCGCCCCGAGGTCCCGCTGCGCCGCCTCGAAGGCCCCGGCCAGATGGCCGTCGTCGTCGGCACGCCAGACCGCACCACCGTGCTGTTCGACGATTTCATCAACGGCAACAGCGTGATCGACACAGTCCATGTCTGATCTGCGCTGGCCGGCATCTCATCCCAACCACCATGTCGTCCCGGCGCAGGCCGGGGCCCCAAGCTGACGGGTTGGCACCCGCTATCCCACAATGGGCCCTGCGCGACCCGCCCAAGCCGCGGCAAAACCACCCCTCCACCACCCTCTTTCCACAAAGCCCAAACTAGCCTCTTGACCCCCGTCAGGGTTTTATGGTCTATCCGCGCCACTGGACAGGCTTTGCGGCTTTTCCATCCCGGAGAGATGGGCGTATAGCTCAGCGGGAGAGCACCTCGTTGACATCGAGGGGGTCACAAGTTCGATCCTTGTTACGCCCACCATCTCTCTAAAGACTTTCGCCTGATGGCGATGGGAGTATAGCTCAGCGGGAGAGCATTCGCTTCACACGCGAAGGGTCACAAGTTCAATCCTTGTTACTCCCACCATTTCCCTTCTTTGATTTTTTGTAGTCGTTGACTGGCCTTGGTGGGCACTGCGCGAACCTCTGTTTAGCTGGCCCCAAACAAAAATCCCCGCTTTCGCGGGGACCATGTCGGGACTGTTCTAAGGCAATGCGAAAACTCGCTATGGCGAGTCGGATGGCGTGGTAGAGTTTGCACCCGGATCAAGCAGCGAGCAGCCGCTCGACCTCGTTCACCAGATCCTTGAGATGGAACGGCTTGCTCAACACCGAGGCATCCTTGGGCGCATCGCTATCGGGGTTCAGCGCCACCGCGGCAAACCCGGTAATGAACATCACCTTGAGATCGGGGTCCAGTTCGGTCGCCCGTCGCGCCAGCTCGATCCCGTCCATTTCCGGCATCACGATATCGCTGAGCAACAGCGCGAACGGTTCCTCGCGCAGCCTTTCATAGGCCGATAGCCCATTGTCGAAGCTCACCACATCATAGCCCGCGTTCTTGAGCGCGCGCGTCAGGAACTGGCGCATGTCGTTATCGTCTTCGGCGAGCAGAATTCGCTTCATCAATGTCTCCGGCCATCCGGTTCGAATGTGGGCTTTGGTTGGGGCGGAACCTTCGATAGCACCTTTGCGGCGAATCCGCGCCATCCGCATAAAATATGGCACGATGTTTAAGCGAGTTTTGCACATTGGCAAATGCCCGGCGATTCCGGTTCGTTATTTTGTGACAATCTGGACAATCTTCCGACAAAGCGCCAAACTGACGGCAAATCACTGCTGCGCCCAAACTTTTGGGTCCAGACAAGCGGGGGAGGCAGAGTGCGGTCCGACTATTGGGATCAGCCGGCGTTCGAAACCATCCGTCCACGGCGGCTGGTAGCGCCATTAGTGTTCAATTCTGCCCATTCCGGCCGCATCTATCCCGACCGCTTCCTGGCCATGACCCGGCTCGATCACCTCTCCATCCGCCAGTCGGAGGACGCCTGGGTCGATGAATTGTTCGCCCGCGCGCCCCATCTCGGCGCCCCGATGCTGCGCGCCCATTTCCCCCGCGCCTATCTCGACGTCAACCGCGAGCCTTGGGAACTCGATCCCACCATGTTCGTCGAGCCACTGTCGGACCGGTTTAACACCACCTCGCCCCGCGTGGCGGCGGGCCTGGGCACGCTGGCTCGCGTGGTCGCCGAAAACAAGCCCATCTATCGCGAGCGCCTGACGCTGGATGATGCGCGCATGCGCATCGAGGGCATTTACCACCCCTATCATGCGGCCTTGCAAAAGCTGCTCAGCGAAGCCATCACCGCCTTTGGCGTGGCAGTGCTGATCGATTGCCACTCCATGCCCCGCATCACCCGCACCGCCGAGCGCGCCGCCCCCGATATCGTCCTGGGTGACCGCTATGGCACCACTTGCGCACCTGGCCTGGTCGATCTTGTCGAAACCATCTTTGCCGGCGCCGGCCTCAAGGTCGCCCGCAACCGCCCCTATGCCGGTGGCTTTGCCACCCGCTCCTATGGCCGCCCGCAACATGGCGTACACGCGCTGCAGATCGAAATCAGCCGCCACCTCTATATGAACGAGGTCACTCTTGCGAAAAACGAAGACTTCGATGCCACCAGAGCCCTGCTCGAACGCCTGATCCTCGCCCTGATCGGCCTCGACCTGCCCGCCCTGGTCGGCGTTCCACCCCTCCCGGAAAAAACCGCGGCAGAATAGTTTTACGTCACCTATTTCTACCCGCCCGCCCCAAAATTCCTATTCCTTCCACAATGTCATTCCCGCGAAAGCGGGAACCTCCGTTTTCCTTCCCGCACGGCGCAATTCCCACCCCACCCTCGCTATGCTACGAACACCCCCAATAGACCTCATGGTGAGCCCGTCGAACCACGAGATCGCGGCACGATCCCCCGGACCCATCCATGCCCCTCGACCTCGCCAAAATCGAAGCCACCCTGCTTGCCGCTGCCGACGCCGCCGCCGGGCACACCCTGCCGCTGTTCCGCACCGTGCTCGCTGTCGACAATAAGCTGGCGGAAGGCTTCGACCCGGTCACCGAGGCGGACAAAGCAGCCGAGACCGCCATTCGCGCCGTTATTGCCGAAGCCTTTCCCGATCACGCCATTATCGGGGAGGAGTGGGGCACTACGGGTAGCAGCGAATTTTCCTGGATCATCGACCCGGTCGATGGCACCCGCGCCTTCATTTCAGGTGCCCCCGTCTGGGGCACGCTGATCGGTTTTGCCCATAATGGGGTGGCCATCGCCGGCATCATGAGCCAGCCCTTCATTGGCGAAACCTTCCTCGCCGTCCCCGGCCGCGCCACCTATCGCCGTGCCGGTGACGCCTTGCCGATCCGCACCAGTGGGCAGACCGAGCTTGCCCCGTCCCGCGTCTTCACCACGACGCCCTCCCTGTTTCGCACGCCCGCCCTTTTGACCAAGTGGCAGGCGATCGAATCCGCCACCCGCCTGCAGCGCTTCGGCATGGATTGCTACGGCTATGCCCTGCTCGCCGCCGGCCACGCCGACATCGTCATCGAGCCCTTCCTCAACACCTATGACATTGCGGCCCTGGTCCCGATTATCCGGCAAGCCGGCGGCGCCATCGCCTGCTGGGACGGTAGCGAACCCACCGGCGGTGGCGATGTGGTGGCAGCAGCCACCCCGGAACTACTGGAAAAAGCGCTGGAACTGATCAACGCAGCCTGAGGGGGCGACCTCATCTTCGACAGGCTCAGGATGAGGCCTACTGAGCAAGGCCTAAGCCGTCAAATCCGTAATAAACGCATCGAACGCGGCCAGCACCTGGCCGCGGATCGCGTCGTTCTCCATGAACAATTCGTGCCGCGCACCGCCCACCAATAGGTGGTGCCCAGTCCGCATGCGCAGCCCTAGCCGCTCGATCGCTGCCGTCGACACTACCTCGTCCCGCGCCGCAGCCAGCATCAGCACCGGGATCTTGATCCGCCCCGGGAAGTCGTCCCGACCTGCCTTCGCCATCGCCCCCATGGCCGCCGCCGCCCAACGAATGGTGGGCGACCCGGTCTCAAGCCCCGGCTGGGCCTTGAGCGCGTCGATCATCCGCATATAGCGCACCATGTCCGAGGTCAGCGGATTGCCCGGAAAGGTCAATTCGCTTGCTGGCCTGTCCGCGCGCCGCCGCACCGGCAATTGCCCCAGCCCGACAAAGCTCAGCGCTTCGGTCAGCCGGGCCATGCCCGCCATGCTCAGCGGCTGGTTGTCCAGCGCCAGCATGGGCGCCGACAGAAACATGCGCTCGAACATCATGCGGTCGCGCGTACCAGCATTCAGGCACACCAGCCCGCCCATGGAATGGCCCACCAGATAATAGGGCGGCGGACAATCGGGCAGTAGAATCTGCCCGTGAAAACTCTTGAGATCCGTCCAGTAATCCTCGAACCGGTCGACATAGCCCAGGCTCTTGTTGCCGATCAGCCGGTCCGAGCCGCCCTGTCCGCGCCAGTCGAACGTCGCCACGGCAAAGCCACGTTTGCGAAAATCGCTGACGGTCTCGAAATACTTCTCGATAAACTCGGCCCGCCCCTGCACGAGGCAGATCGTGCCGCGCGGCGCGCCCTGCCCCTTGGGCCAGATTGCGTAGCGCAGCCGCACCTTGTCCTCGGTGGCAAAAAACCCCGCCCGCACGCCCTCGGGCACCGGATTGGACACGATATTGACCAGCTCGGGTCCATCGGGATCGACAGTAATGGTCATGGAGAACAATCACCTCTCTGGTCCATCCTGCATAGCGGCAGACCACCATTGCTGGGAAGCATTTCTGCTTTGGACGAGCCGAAAATGGTGGTGATCGAGAACCGGAGCGGAGCACTGGAAGCGCAGAACACCCGCTTCGCGGGCCAACCAAAACAGAAAGGCAAACAGCAAAAAGCCAGTGCCTGGTGGGGGCACTGGCTTCTTGTTTTTAGGTGCGGTCCATGCGGGGGGCGGATGATGGACCGCGGGGCGTATTCAAGATGTCTCCTGAACACGAGATAAGCTCTACGCCTCCCTGCCTGAACCAAACCGGACGGGTCCGTTCATTTTCGGTTCATAATTCATTCAGCTTCGGGGCTCTTGAACCATTCTGCCCTCTTCCTACATCTTGTTGGCCCGCCGGAAATCCGGGGGCCCCGACCTGCCGATCATGCCGTTCGCCTAATGCTGGGAACGCTTGTGCAGACCACCGGGAACCCACGTTGCTCACAGGAGAATGTGACATGCAGACCATCGATTTTTCCCCCTTCTATCGTTCCACGGTCGGCTTTGACCGTCTGTTCAACCGCCTCGATACCCTGAGCGGCCAGGAAACCAAGACCTACCCGCCCTACAATATCGAGCGCACCGGTGAAGATGCCTATCGCATCTCCATTGCCGTGGCCGGTTTCTCCAATGGCGATATCGCCATCGAAACCAAGGAGAACAGCCTCGTGGTCAAGGGTGCCAAGCCCCAGGAGAGCGCCGAGAAGGCCCGTGAATTCCTCCATCGCGGCATTGCCGAGCGCGCCTTCGAGCTGCGCTTCCAGCTGGCCGATTATGTCGAGGTTCAGGGCGCCACGCTCGAAAACGGCCTGCTGCATCTCGAGCTGAAGCGCGAATTGCCCGAAAGCAAAAAGCCGCGCCAGATCGCGATCAATGGCTCCGCCGCTTCCATCGAGGACAAGTCGGTCAACTAACCGACCCTTCCAGCGACGTTAGAAGGCGCGGCCCGAAAGGGCCGCGTTTTTGTATTCGGAATTGCGGGCCTAAGCGCCGGCACGGATCTCCAGCGCTTCTTCCAGCGTCATCGTGGTGTGGTGTTCCCAGCTCTCATTGGTCTGGGGATAATCGATGCGGAAATGGCCGCCACGGCTTTCAGTGCGCTTGAGGGCGGCGGCAGCGACCATAGTGGCCGAGGTGGTCATATTGAGATAGGCGCGGGTGACGTGCTCGGCGGTTGCCTCGAGCCTCGCAATGGCGCGCAGGGCCTGTTTGAGGCCATCGGCATCGCGTTCGACCCCGACCAGCTCGGTCATGATATGGCGCAATTGCTGCACGGCGGGCAGGTTGCGCAGCACCTGTTCGGCCTTTTCGCCTTCGGCTTCATCCCATTCGATGCCCTTGAAGGGCGCTAGCGAGCGGACTGGCTCAAGCCCGCCAATATCCTCGGCAATGCGGGCGCCATAGACGGTGGCTTCGAGCAGGGAATTGGATGCCAGACGGTTGGCACCATGCAGGCCGGTGCAACTGGCTTCGCCACAGACCCATAGACCCGGCAGCGATGAGCGGCCGCGCTCGTCGACCTTGACGCCACCCATGTGGAAATGGGCGGCCGGGGTGACCGGGATCATGCCGGCGACCGGATCGATCCCTGCATCAAGGCAATATTTGGCAACGGTGGGGAAGCGGGTCAGGATGGTCTCACCGAGAACTTTGCGCGTGTCGAGGAACACCTTCCGGCCCGCCTGAATCTGGCGGAAATTGGCGCGGGCGACGATGTCGCGTGGGGCGAGTTCCGCGTCGGGATGAATGGCGGGCATGAAGCGCTCGCCCAGATCATTGACCAGGATAGCCCCTTCCCCACGCAAAGCCTCGGTAGCCAGCGGGGCCGGATCGGCGCCGGTGGCAATGGCGGTGGGGTGGAATTGCACGAATTCGGCGTCAGCAATCAAAGCCCCGGCCCTGGCCGCCATGCCCATGGCGTGGCCGCGCACGCCGGGCGGATTGGTGGTGACGGCATAGAGCCCGCCCAGCCCCCCGGCAGCCAGAATGGTGGCGCGGGCACGGATGAAGACGGGCTCGGAATAGCGGTCGCCCAGCTTGCGGCAGAACACGCCGACAATACGGCCATTGTCGCGAGCGAGGCTGAGCGCAGTAATGCCTTCGACCACACGGATCGAAGGGGTGCGGCGCACTTCGGCGATCAGAGCCTGCATGATGGCCCAGCCGGCGCGATCGCCCTCGACCTTGACGATGCGGTTGGCCGAATGGGCAGCCTCGCGGCCCAGCGCAAAATTGCCGAAATCGTCGCGGTCGAAGGGGGTGCCCCAGCGGGCCAGGTCCTCGATGCGCGCGGCGGCTTCGGCGGTAACACTTTCAGCGATACCGTGGTCGACAATGCCGGCGCCCGCCATTTCCGTATCGACCGCATGGGCGTGCGAACTATCGCCCTTGCCCACGGCGGCCGCGACGCCCCCTTGCGCCCAGGCAGAGGACGCCCCTGTGCCCAAAGGCTTGGGTGAAAGCACGGTGACCGGACGCGGCGCCAGTTTGAGCGCGGTGAACAGGCCGGCGAGACCGGCGCCGACGATGAGCGCACCATCGGCGTTGAGCGTGTTGTCGAAGGTGGTCATGAACGTTCCCTTGGCCAGCCGGTTCTCATTGCCCGCGTTTCTCTCTATGGTCAAATACGTATGCCAAGGGGAGCGGGCGATTGAGTGGTGCGGACAATAACGGCTTTGGTGATTTTCCGCAGCGCGGTTTTGCGGCGGGCGCACCGATGGAGGTTTACGAGGGTCTCTATCGGCTGGTGCTGACAGTCTATGGCCATAGATGCGCGCTGAGCGGAACGCGCTTTGAGCCGGCTCCGGGGCTGCTGCATCCCGATCTCGACATTGTGGCGCTGCAACCGCGGGAACATGGCGGTCCGCTGGCCATCAGCAACTACCTGCCGGTGGTCAATGCGCTGTCGACCGATTTCGTGACCGGCTCCATCCTGATCGAGGACGACTACCGGATCATCGTTCCCAATACGGACCTGCTCTCGCCGGAGAACCTCGCCCTGCTGCGAAACTCCCTCCATCTGCCGGCCGAAAAAATCTTCCGGCCGGCGCAGACCCATCTCGCCTATCACCGGCGCTTCAGCCGCGGCCGCTAATCGCCTTTCCGGCTCATCTCGATCATGCGTTCCACCGCCAGACGGGCCGGGGGAATAATATCGGCGGGCACGGTGACTTCCTCGCTCATCGTGTGGAGCGACCAGAGTACGTTTTCAAGATTGATGCGCTTCATATGCGGGCAGATATTGCAGCCGCGCAGGAAATCGACACCGGTGGTTTCGCTGGCGACATTGTCCGACATGGAGCATTCGGTGACCATGACCACACGGGCGGGGCGCTCGGTCTTGACCCAATCGATCATGGCGGCGGTCGAGCCGGCAAAGTCTACCGCGTCGATCACTTCGGGCGGGCATTCGGGGTGCGCGATGATCTTGGCGCTGGGATAGGCATGGCGCAATTCGGCAATATCATCGGCGGTGAAGGTTTCGTGCACCTCACAGGCGCCGGCCCAGGTGATGATTTTCTTATGCGTCTTTTTGGCGGTGTTCTGCGCCAGATATTGATCGGGGATCATGATCACCGTATCGCCCTCGACGCGATTGACGATGTCGAGGGCGTTGGAGGAGGTGCAGCACACGTCGGTGACGGCTTTGACCGCCGCGGAAGTGTTGACATAGGTGACGACAGGCACACCGGGATACATTTCGCGCATGGCCATCACGTCCTCGACGGTGATTGAGGACGCGAGCGAGCAGCCGGCGCGGCTATCGGGGATCAACACGGTCTTGCTTGGATTGAGCAATTTGCTGGTCTCGGCCATGAAATGCACGCCGCATTGCACGATGACCGATTGGGTGACCTTGGTGGCTTCAATGGCCAGCTGTAGGCTATCGCCCACGATATCGGCGACGCCGTGATAGATTTGCGGGGTCTGGTAATTATGCGCCAGGATGACCGCATCCTTTTCCTTCTTGAGCCGGTTGATCTCGAAAATCAGCGGCGCATAGAAGGGCCATTCGATGGCGGGAATCTTGTCCTTGACGCGATCGAACACCGTTTCGGTGGCCCGCTCGATGGCCTTGGAGAATTTAAGATCGAAATTTTGGGCCAGAATGGCGCGCGCTTCATCCAGCGGCGTCGTGGCATTGATCGTCTGAACCATAATGGCCTCCCCATGGTGGGGCGGAACCTAGGGATTATTTGACGGCTTTTCAATGAACGGGGTTGCGGGAATTTTTCCATGCGCCTAACCGTTCCTCAACGTTCCTTTCGAGAGGCCGAGCCATGCCGCAAGACGCGTCCGCCATCCGTTCCATCCTGTCGCTGGCTCCGGTCGTGCCGGTGATCATTCTTGATGACGTGTCCCAGGCACAGCCCCTGGCCGAAGCCCTGGTGGCAGGCGGGTTGCCGATCTTGGAAGTCACCCTGCGCACACCCAACGCGCTCAAGGTGATGGAAGAAATGGCCAAGGTCACCGGCGCCATTGTCGGCTCGGGCACGGTGCGCAACGCCACCCATATGAAGCAATCGGTGGATGCCGGCTGCCGGTTCATGGTGTCGCCTGGCATTTCCCCACGCATTCTGGACGCAGCCGACGATATCGGCATTCCCCTGCTGCCCGGCATTGCTACGCCCAGCGAAGCCATGACGGCGGCCGAGCGGGGCTACAGTTTCCTCAAATTCTTCCCGGCCGAGGCCAATGGCGGCGCCCCGGTACTCAAGGCTTTCGCTTCGCCCCTGCCCGACATCACCTTCTGCCCCACCGGTGGTATCGATCCCGCCAAGGCCAAGATTTATCTGGGCCTGTCCAATGTGATCTGCGTCGGCGGCAGCTGGATCATGCCGGCCGACGCGCTGGCGGCCAATGATTTTGCCCGCATCGAAGCTCTGGCCCGCGAGGCTGCGGCTCTCAGGGGCTAATGCCATGGCCGGGGTCCCCGCCGACGGCCTCAGCCATCTGCGCGTCACCCTCACCGAAACAGGCTATCTAGGACCGGGCCGCGCGGATTTGCTGGAATTGATCGGCAGCACCGGGTCCATCTCGGCGGCGGGCAAGGCCATGGGCATGAGCTACAAGCGGGCCTGGGGGCTGGTGCAGGCGCTCAATGAGGGCTTTGGCATCGTGCTGGTGGAATCCAGCCGTGGCGGGGCGGCTCAGGGTGGGGCGCAGTTGACCGAAGCCGGCAAGGTCGTGCTGGGGCATTATCGCCAGATGCAGGACAAGACGCGGGCGGCGATTGCCGGAGATGTGGCGGCATTGCGGGCCATGCTCGATATAGCGTCACGGAAATAGCGCTTGCGGACAAGCCATGGCTTTGCCAAAACCGATATGGCCTTCAAAACATATCGGAGCTGTCGATGAAGCGTGTTTTCCTGGGCACACTCCTGGCTGGATTGCTGGCCTCCAGCGCTGCCTACGCCGACAGCGTCGACGTGGCCGTCGCGGCCAATTTCACCAAGGTTGCTGAAGAGCTCGCGGTTCGGTTCAAGACCGAGACCGGGCACGACCTCGTTCTCAGCTTCGGGGCCACGGGCCAGCTCTATACCCAGATCACCCAGGGCGCGCCGTTTGAAATCCTGCTGGCGGCCGATGATGAGCGGCCGACCAGGGCGGTGAAGGACGGGTTCGGAGTGGATGGCAGTGTGTTCACCTATGCCATCGGTACGCTGGCGCTCTATTCGACCTCGCTGGTGGTGGGGGATGGCGAGGCTGTCCTAAAGGGGCCGTTCGACAAGCTCGCTATCGCCGACCCCGAGGCGGCGCCCTATGGCAAGGCCGCGGTGCAAACGCTGAAGGCCATGGGCATATATGACATGGTGGCGCCCCGGCTGGTGACGGGTGAAAATATCAGCCAGACGCTGCAATTTGTCGAAAGCGGCAATGCGGAGCTGGGTTTTGTTGCGGTGAGCCAAGTGATGGGCAAGGATAGTGTGTGGCTCGTGCCATCGGGTTTCCACGAGCCGATCCGGCAAGACGCCGTGCTGCTCAAGACTGGGCAGGCCAACCCGGCGGCGACGGCGTTTATCGATTTCCTCAAAAGTGACAAGGCGGTGGCGGTGATCAAAGCCGCGGGCTATGCGGTCGACTAAACAGGACGCGGTGGGATGAGCCTTGTTGAAATCTGGCAGCCGGTCAGCCTGACGCTGAGCCTTGCGGCCATCAATACGCTCATCCTGCTTTTGGCGGGCACCCCGATTGCCTTGTGGCTGGCGCGTAGCCAGAGCCGATATCGTGAAATGGTGGGTGCCCTGGTGTCGATGCCGCTAGTGCTGCCGCCAACCGTGCTGGGGTTCTATCTGCTGCTGGCGCTGGGTCCCAACGGGCCGGGCGGCTGGATTGCCGGGCTCTGGGGCGGACGCACGCTGGCCTTTTCGTTTACGGGTCTGGTTATCGGCTCCTTCTTTTATTCCCTGCCCTTCATGATCCAGCCGCTGCGCAATGCCTTTGCCGCCATCGGCAATGAGCCGCTGGAAGCTGCATCAAGCCTGGGCGCCAGCAATTGGCAGCGCTTTTGGCGCGTGGTGCTGCCGCTGGCGCGGCCGGGCTATATTACCGGGGCGGTGATGACCTTTGCCCATACGGTGGGGGAATTTGGCGTCGTGCTGATGATCGGCGGCAATATTCCGGGCCAGACCAAGGTCATCGCCATCGCCCTCTACGACTATGTCGAGCGGCTGCAATGGGGCCACGCCCACCTGTTGGCGTTGGGCATGGTGATTTTTGCCTTTGTGGTAATTGCCGTGACGCTGATCGTAGACCGGCGGCTCAATACGCCCATGCCATGAGTTCCGCCGGAACAGATTGCCCAAAGGGGCGCGCCTGCCTAATGTCGCCGCCATGAAGAATAAGGGAGAATCGCTGATGGAAATCACCAACGGCTTTGCACTGGACGGGCTCAGCATCACGCTGATCGGCCTGGGCATATTGGCGCTGCTGGTCCTGTTTGCCGGGGCCAAGACGGTGCCGCAGGGATTTAACTACACCATCGAGCGGTTCGGCAAATATACCCGCACCCTCAAGCCCGGCCTCAACCTGATCGTGCCCTTCATCGATACGGTGGGCAAGAAGATCAATGTCATGGAACAGGTGCTCGACGTTCCGCACCAGGAAGTCATTACCCGCGACAATGCCTCGATCACGGCCAATGGCGTGACCTTCTACCAAATTCTGGATGCGGCTGCCGCGGCCTATGAGATTTCGGGGCTGGAGAACGCCATTCTCAACCTCACCATGACCAATATCCGTACGGTGATGGGCTCGATGGATCTCGATGAACTGCTCAGCCATCGCGACGAGATCAATGAGCGCCTGCTGCGCGTGGTCGATACGGCCGTGTCGCCCTGGGGCATCAAGATCACCCGTATCGAGATCAAGGATATCGATCCTCCCAAGGATCTGGTCGATTCCATGGGCCGCCAGATGAAGGCCGAGCGCGAGAAACGCGCGGCCATTCTTGAAGCCGAGGGACGCCGCCAATCGGCAATCCTGCAGGCCGAAGGTGCCAAGCAGGCGCAAGTGCTTGAAGCCGAAGGTCGCCGCGAAGCCGCCTTCCGCGACGCCGAGGCCCGCGAACGCTCGGCCGAAGCCGAAGCCAAGGCTACCCAGATGGTGAGCGACGCCATTGCCTCGGGCAATGTGCAGGCCATCAACTATTTCGTGGCCAATAATTACATCAAGGCGCTGGAAGCCATCGCCACCTCCCCCAATCAGAAAATCCTGATGCTGCCGGTGGAAGCCTCCAGCGTTATCGGCGCGATCGGCGGCATTGCCGAGATCGCCAAGGAAACCTTCGGTGGCGGCGCTCCAGCAGCGGCGCGTCCGAGCCGCCCGCCCTCGACGGGTTCCACGCAATAGGAGGCTCAGATGCAGGTCGTGCAGTTCATTGCCGACTATGGCCCATGGTCCTGGATCGTTGCCGGGCTGATCCTTTTGGCGCTTGAGCTGGTGGTGCCCGGCGGCTTCCTGCTGTGGATGGGTGTATCGGGGCTTATTGTGGGCGTGCTCACCCTGTTCCAGCCGATCAGCTGGCCGCTGCAATGGCTGATCTTCGGGGCATTGTCGCTGGTGACAATCTTCCTGTGGACCCGTTGGAGCCGCGGCCGTGAAACGGCCAATGACAGCCCCTATCTCAACCGCCGCGCTGATCGCTATATCGGCCAGGAAGCCGTGCTGGAACAGCCCATTGCGGGCGGGTTCGGGCGGATCGTGCTGGGAGATTCGGTGTGGCGCGTTGCCGGACCGGACCTGCCTGTGGGCGCGCGGGTGCGGATTGTCGGCAGCGATGGCGCGGTACTCAAGGTCGAGCCGATTTCCTGACGGCGTCAGCAAACTTTCGTTAACCATAAGATGAAAGGATTGGGTAAGGCCCGGACTTTCATTGTCGCGGGCTGATTTCCTTCAGCTGGCGGAGCGGACCTTGCCCTGGCGCATACGGCAATCGGGACAATGGGCCAGCGCTGTTGCGCTTGGCGTCGCTTGCCTTGCTGGCCCGGCCCTGGCCGGTTCCGAGCATCCCGCCGGAGATGGCTCGGGCACCGACAATCAGCGGCTGCTGCCCGATATCTATCCCGCTGCCGGCCCGGTATTGGCCGATGGCAGCGGCGTTCCCGAGCCCTATGATCCATTCTTCGACGTCGATTGGTCGGTGGCGCTGCGCGGCACCTATACCCAGAGTACCCAAAGAGAGCGGTTCGACACGCGACTGGTCCCCAGCGTAGCGCTGAACCATGTGGGGTCGCGCTCGGACATTGGCCTCGATGCCGAAGCCGAAGTGACCCGGCCCGATGACGGGCAGGTCGATGTCACCGCGCTACGGCTCAACTTGTCCGGCGATTACGCGCTCGATCGGGAAACCCTGGCCTCGGCCGACGCCAATTTCTCCCTCACGCAGGACCTGCCCGGCATGCCGGGCGTAGCCAGCAATATCGCGGACCCGCCGCAGCGCATTTCCGGCGGCGTTGAGCTTGGCGTGACCCGCAAGTTCGGCCGCTTCAATCTGGGCGTAACCGGGGCGGTGCAGCGCAGCGTCTACGGCGAAACGGGCCTGACGGACGGCAGCATCGTCGACAATGCCGATCGCGCTGTCTGGGCGCTGGACTCGGGATTGCGGCTGGGCTTCCAGATGACGCCGATCTTTGAAGTCTTCGGCCGAGCGGGCCTGGGCCGGGACATGTTCGACCATCCCTCATCGGTCTTGCTGATCAAGACCGATGCCAGCGAGGCCAGCATCGAGGCCGGCGTCACCGGGCGCTGGAGCAGTGTTTGGCAGGCTACGGCCTCGACCGGCCTCAACCTGCGCCGGTTCGATGAGGCAAGCCTGGGCGAGGTGGTCACACATCTCTACAACGCCCGCGTCACCTTCACCCCCGACGACCGCTGGCGCCTGAGCGGCGCCCTATCGACCAGCGTCGAGCCGCCCGGCCCCACTTCGGCCGGCACGACAGCCGTGCGCTATGCAGCAAGCGGCGAGATAGGTTACGCGGTCAATTCCTGGCTGGCGCTACGGGCCTCAGCCGATTGGAGCACGACCCGCTACGAGGGCAGTTCCGAGACCAAGGATGGTAACGGCTATGGTGTTGGTGCCGATTATCGGCTCGGCCCGCATACCACAGTGTCGGCAGATTACGATTTTTCCCACAGCGACAGCACCACGGATGGCGTCGAAGACAGCCACCGCATCATGGTCGGGCTGACCGTGTCGCGCTGATTTGTCGCAGGTCTGTGCTTGGAGATTTGGGGCGGCCCGGTCGTGCGCGACCGGGCCAGTCTGCCTAGAAATGAGCGCCCAGGTCGAGCTTCTGCAATTCCTTGAGGAAGCCGTCGCGGATATCGTCCCGGTCGAGGGCATAGACCACATTGGCGGTCAAAAAGCCGATCTTGGAGCCGCAGTCAAAGCTCTTGCCCTGGTATTTGACGCCGGTGAACGGCTGGGTATGCATCAGGGTCTGCATGGCGTCGGTGAGCTGGATCTCCCCGCCGGCGCCCTTGGGCTGGTCGGCCAGCAACGAGAACACCTCGGGCTGCAGGATGTAACGGCCCGAAATCATGAGGTTCGAGGGGGCTTCTTCCACCTTGGGCTTTTCCACCATGCCGGTGATGCGGAAGCCATTATCCTCGCCTTCGCCCCGGGCGATGATGCCATAGGAGGAGACTTCGGCGGGCGGCACTTCCTCAACGGCGATGACATTGCCGCCGGTTTCTTCATAAGCATCCATCATCTGGCGCAAAACGCCCGGCTCGCCCTTGAACAGCATGTCGGGCAACAGCAGAGCAAAGGGATTATCGCCCACGATATCGCGGGCGCACCACACGGCGTGCCCCAGGCCCAAAGGTTCCTGCTGGCGGGTAAAACTGGTGCGGCCGGCCGAAGGCAGGTCCTTGCGCAACTCGCTGAGCGCCTTGTTCTTTCCGCGAACCTCGAGCGTAGTCTCCAGCTCGAACTGGCGATCGAAATGGTCTTCGATGACGCCCTTGTTGCGGCCGGTGACGAAGACGAAGTGCTCGATACCAGCTTCGCGTGCCTCATCGACCGCATACTGGATCAGTGGGCGGTCCACTACCGTCAACATTTCCTTGGGCATTGCCTTGGTGGCCGGCAGGAACCGGGTGCCGAGGCCGGCGACAGGAAACACGGCCGTTCTTACGCGCTTTGGCAAATCGGGAACTCCATTTGAGGGACAGGGGTAAAGCTATCTCAAGACATGCAGTATATCATCAGGGCAAAATTGCGTTCTCAAGACAGGAGTTACGGTATGACGGTACTGGTTACTGGCGGGGCTGGCTATATCGGCAGCCATATGGTGCTCAACCTCACCGACGCCGGGGAAGACGTGGTTGTGCTGGACAATCTGGTCACCGGGTTTGACTGGGCGATCGATGGACGCGCCAGATTCGTCCAGGGCAATGCCGGCGATATCGATTTTGTGCTGAAGCTGATCGAAACCCACAAGATCACCGAGATCGTGCATTTTGCCGGCTCCATTGTGGTCCCTGAATCGGTTGCCGATCCGCTAAAATATTACGGCAATAATACTGCCACTTCTCGCAATCTGATCGAAGCGGCAGTCAAGGGCGGGGTCAAGCATTTCATTTTCTCCTCGACCGCCGCCGTCTATGGCATGACCGGGCTGGCGCCGGTGGTGGAAACCACCCCGCTCAACCCGATGTCGCCCTATGGCCGCTCCAAGCTCATGACCGAATGGATGCTCTCCGACGTGGCGGCGGCGCATCCAATCACCTATGGCGTGCTGCGCTATTTCAACGTGGCGGGCGCCGATCCCGGCAAGCGCAGCGGGCAATCGACGCCGCTGGCGACGCATTTGATCAAGGTTGCCTGCCAGACGGCGCTGGGGCAGCGGGCCAAGATGGATATTTTCGGCACGGATTATGAAACGCCGGACGGCACTTGCGTGCGCGACTATATCCATGTCACCGACCTGATCGCAGCCCATGCCCTGCTGCTCAAGCATTTGCGCGGCAGCGGGGACAGCACGACGCTCAATTGCGCCTATGGGCAGGGCTATTCGGTGCGCCAGGTGGTCGATACCGTCAAATCCGTGTCAGGCGTCGACTTTCTGGCCGAGGAAGGCCCTCGCCGTGCCGGCGATCCGGCCTCGATCACCGCGACTGGCGAGAAGGTGCGCTCGCTGCTGGGCTGGGTGCCCCAGCATGATGATCTCAACGAGATCGTGCAGTCGGCCTATGATTGGGAACGACACTTGATGGTGAGAAACAGGTAGGGATAAGCGCATGGTTCGCCTGATCGGGCTGTTTCTGCTGCTTCTGGTCACCTCCGTTCAGGCGCAACCCGTCGAGAGCTTTGACAGCTTCATCGCCAATTTCCGCGCCAAGGCTCTGGCGGCGGGCGTAGGTGCGGCCACCTATGATGCGGTCATGATGGGCCTCACGCCAGATCCGCGCGTGCCGGACCTGGTCACCAACCAGCCCGAATTCACCACGCCGATGTGGGACTATATCGACGGAAGGGTGACCTCCGGCCGGATCGAACGGGGCAAGGCGGCGCTGTCGCGCAATGCCGACCTGTTCAGTGCCATCGGGCAGCGCTATGGGGTCGATCCCTATCTGCTGGGCGCCATCTGGGGCATGGAGACCGATTATGGCTCGGTATTGGGCAATGCGGGCCTGATCCGCCCCATCGTGCGGTCACTGGCAACGCTGGTGCACCAACGGCGGACGCGGCTGCTGGAGGATGAGGCCGATCTGATCGGGGCGCTGCTCTTGGTACAACGCGGGCCGCTCGATGCATCGCATTTGGTCGGGTCATGGGCGGGTGCCATCGGGCATCTGCAGGTCAATCCGAGCAATGTGGTGGCGCATGGCACCGACGGGGATGGCGACGGGCGGATCGATCTGCACAATTCGCTGGCCGATGCCCTGGCGACGTCAGCCAAGTTCCTGCGCGATCTGGGCTATCAGCCTGGCGTGGATTGGGGCTTTGAGGTCGCGCTGCCGGCGGGGTTCGATTATCTGCTGGCCGACCGCGAGCAATTGCGTCCGCTTTCGTTCTTTGCCGAACGGGGCGTGACGCGGGCCAATGGGCGGGCTTTCGCCGATATGCGCACGCCGGTGTTCCTCTATGTGCCGGCGGGCAAGGATGGCCCGAAATTCCTGATGACGGGGAATTATCTGGTGCTCAAGGGCTATAATTTCTCCGATAGCTACGCCATGAGCGTGGCCCATATGACCGACCGGCTCAAGGGTGCCGGCAGCTTTGTGCAGGATTGGCCGCGCGATACGGCCTTTCCGAATCTGGCACAGCGCAAAGCCATTCAGCAGGCGCTGATCGATCTGGGGCTCTATCGCGGGGCGGTGGATGGGCGGATCGGGCCGATCAGCCAGGCGGCCTATGCCCGGTTCCAGGCGGCACGGGGCGAGGTAGCCGATGGCTTTATCACCCGGGCCTCCTATGAAGCGCTGGCGGCAGCGACGCGGTAACATTGGGGCGACAGGCGTGGTTTTGCCGCCCGGCTTTGCTAGAACAGCGCAAAGGATGCATAGGACTGAAATGAAGCGGCTTGTTGTGGCAATCATGGTGGCTTTGCTCGTCCTTATCGACGTGGCGCCAGCCTTTGCCCAGAACGAGACGCTGGTGGTCGCCCAGCAGCAGCGGCGGCGGACTTTGTTTGACCTGCTGTTCGGCGATGACCAGCCGCAGGCGCCGGTGGAGCAACCGCGCCAACAGCCCCGCCAGCAACCGCGTTCGCAGCCCGCGCCACGGGCCAGCCTGCCTCCGCCCAAGCCGCAGATCGAGAAGGCCGCCGATGCTACGCGATTGGCGGTGTTCGGAGATTCGCTGGCGGTGGACCTGGCCAAGGCGCTGGAACGGTTTTATACGGAAGACCCCAATCTGGTGGTGATCGGCCAGGGCGTGGGCTCGTCGGGCTTTGTGCGGGCCGATTATTTCGATTGGGACAAGGCAATTGGCGAACAGATTGCGGCCGATAGCTTTGATCTGGCGGTGGTCATCATGGGGATCAATGACCGGCAGGATATCGGCTCCTATGCGGCGCTAAGCGAGCCGTGGAACGCGGCCTATCAGGCGCGGATTGCAGATTTTCTGGGGCAGTTGCGGGCGGCGCGCAAACCGGTGATCTGGGTGGGATTGCCGCCCATGGCCAAGGGCGATTATTCCACCGCGATGACCCAGATCAGCAATATCCAGAAACTGGCCAGTTTCTCGGGCGGCGCCGAATTCCTTGATATCTATGAGAGATTTCTGGGCGAGGACGGCAAATATTCGTCCTATGGACCCGACGTCAGCGGACAGAACGCGCTGATGCGCAAGGATGACGGTATCCATTTTTCGGCGGCTGGATCGGATAAGCTGGCGTTTTATCTCAGCCAGACCATCCGCACCTTCTACCGCGGCAGCGGGGTGAGCGTGGCGGTGGGCGATCCGCTATTGGGGACCGACGCTGCGGCGATGTTACGCCCGCCTTATCAAGGGCTTGGCCAAATCCGGTTGCTCGAAGTGGCCGGGGCAGTGATCCCGTTGAGCCGCGCGCCGCAGCGAGCCGGGGAACTGCTGACGGCCGCTGGTGCACCTGCTGCACCGGCCTTTACGCTGGACGAATTGGTGGCGGCGCCGATCGGGCGGGCGGATGCATTCGGAGTGGGAATCGACCCCGCTGCAAATCGGATCGAGAATGCCAGTGGCCGCTAAAACATAACAATTACAGAATATTAGCGGAATGGGGCAGCCTTGGCTGCCCCGTTATTTCTTAGCGCGGCAGATCCGTCTTGCCCATCAGGTCATAGTCGATGGAGCGGGCGGCCTGGCGGCCTTCGCGGATGGCCCAGACGACGAGGGATTGGCCGCGGCGCATGTCGCCGGCGGCGTAGACCTTGGGCACGGTGGTCTTGTAGCTCAGCGTGTCCGCAAAGAGATTGCCGCGCTTGTCGAGCTGGGCGCCGAGCTCGGTCAGCATGCCTTCGTGGATCGGATGGGCGAAGCCGATGGCCAGCAGGACCAGGTCCGCCTTGATAATAAACTCAGTTCCCGCAATGGGTTGGCGCTTGCGGTCGACGCGGGCGCATTCGACACCGGTAACCTGGCCCTTGGCATTGCCGATAATCTTCATCGTGCCGGCGGCAAATTCGCGGATGGCGCCTTCGGCCTGGCTGGACGAGGTGCGCATCTTGACCGCCCAATTGGGCCAATTGGTCAATTTGTTCTCGAGCTCAGGCGGCTGTGGCCGCACGTCGAGCTGGGTCACGGCGATGGCGCCCTGGCGAAAAGACGTGCCAACACAGTCACTTGCGGTATCGCCGCCACCGACCACGACGACATGCTTGCCCGCTGCCGTGAGCTGGATTTCTTCGCTCACATCCTCGCCGCCAAGGCGGCGATTCTGTTGCACGAGGAAGGGCATGGCGAAGTGCACGCCATTGAAATGGGTGCCTTCGGCATCGACATCGCGCGGCTTTTCCGAGCCACCGGCGAGCAGCACCGCGTCGTGCCTTTGCTGCAAATCGGTTAGCGGGCTGTTAACCCCGACATTGACACCATAGTGGAAAGTGACACCCTCGGCTTCCATTTGGCTGACGCGGAAGTCGATATGGTCCTTCTCCATCTTGAAGTCTGGAATGCCATAGCGCATCAGGCCGCCGGCCTTGGGCTCGCGTTCATAGACATGAACATCGTGACCGGCGCGGGCGAGCTGCTGGGCTGCGGCGAGCCCTGCGGGACCGGAGCCGACAATGGCGACCGACTTGCCGGTCTTGGCCCTGGGCAGCTGCGGCTTGACCCAGCCCGAGCGGATGGCGCGGTCGGCAATGGCTTGTTCCACCGTCTTGATGGCGACGGGGGTATCTTCGAGATTGAGCGTGCAGGCTTCCTCGCACGGGGCGGGGCAGATGCGGCCGGTGAATTCGGGGAAATTATTGGTCGAGTGCAGGTTGCGCGCCGCCTCTTCCCAATCGCCGTTATAGACGAGGTCATTCCAGTCCGGGATCTGGTTGTTGACCGGGCAGCCGGTATCGCCATGGCAGAAGGGAATACCGCAATCCATGCAGCGGGCGGCCTGGTCGACCACGCGGCCTTCCGACATTGGGACGGTGAACTCACCGAAATGGCGGATGCGGTCGGAAGCCGGTTCGTACCGGGGCTCTTCGCGCTCGATCTCGAGAAAGCCTGTTACCTTACCCATGGTCTTTACCCCTAATGCGTTGCCGCGCTACCGAGCGCCGGCAGGCCGAGTTCTTGTTCACATGCCGCGATCCAGCGCCTAACCGCCGGCCGCGTGCCCAATTCAAAGCCGCCCTCGGGTGAGAGGCGGGTATAAGCCAGAAGCGCGATGTCGGCTATCGTCATCGCTTCGCCCACAAGGAAGGGCGATTTGGCCAGAGCCTGTTCGAGCCGGTCGAGCGCAGCTTCCCCGCGCTCCACGGTCCTGGGATCGCGATCGGCAAAGCTGCCGCCGCGATACACGACATGGGCCCGTGCCACGGCCACATAGGGCTCGTGGCTATATTGTTCCCAGAACAGCCATTCGTCGACCTTGGCCGCGGTGAATGTATCGCCGGGCAGGAAGCGGCTGCCATGGGCCAGATAGCGTAGAATGGCATTGGACTGGGCCAGCACCCGGCCATCGTCGAAAACGACGACGGGCATCTGACCGGCCGGATTGAGGGCAAGAAATTCCGGCGTCGTCGTGGCTCCAGTGCCAACGCTGACATCTTGCCAAGTATAGGGCATGCCGATGGCGTCGGCGATATACTTGACCTTGAGGCAGTTGCCCGACCCAAGGTCGCCATAGACCTTCATCACCGATGCTATTCCGCTGCCGCCATGCCCAGGCCGCCGCTGGCGCGCTTTTTTTCCATTTCGCGGATGGCGCGGCGGTATTCGACCGGCATCACCTTGACGAATTTGGGGCGCATCTCGACCCAGTTGTCGAGGATGAACTTGGCGCGGGTCGAGCCGGTATAGTGCAGGTGGTTGGAGATGAGCTGGTGCAGGCGCTCGTCGTCATGACGGGTCATGTCGCCCGAAATGTCGACGCGGCCATGCCATTCGAGATCTCCCCCATGATGGTGGAGCTTCTGCATGAGGTTTTCTTCCTCAGGCACGGGCTCAAGATCGACCATGGCCAGGTTACACCGGTCACGGAAGGTCTCGTCCTCGTCGAGCACATAGGCCACGCCACCACTCATGCCGGCGGCAAAGTTACGGCCGGTCTGGCCGATGACGACGACAACGCCGCCGGTCATGTATTCGCAGCCATGATCGCCGGTGCCTTCGACAACCGCGACGGCGCCCGAGTTGCGCACGGCGAAGCGTTCGCCGGCGACGCCACGGAAGTAGCATTCCCCCGCAATGGCGCCATAGAGCACGGTATTGCCGACAATGATCGACTTTTCGGGGACGAACGTGGCCTTGTCGGAAGGGCGCACGACGATGCGGCCGCCGCTCAGACCCTTGCCGACATAGTCATTGGCGTCGCCCACCATGTCGATGGAAATGCCACGGGCGAGGAAGGCGCCGAAAGCCTGGCCGGCCGTGCCGGTCAGCTTGATCGAGATGGTGTCGTCCGGCAGGCCTTCATGACCATACTTGCGGGCCAGCGCGCCCGACAGCATGGCGCCGGCCGAGCGGTCGCGGCTGCGGATGGGCAGCTCGATCTGCACGGGGGTACCATTGTCCAGAGCCGGCTGGGCCAGCTCGATCAGCTTGCGATCGAGCACGGCTTCCAGATGGTGGTTCTGGAGTTCGGAGTGATAGAGCGTGTCCCCGCCAATGGGCTCGGGCTTGTAGAACAGCTTGGTGAAATCGACGCCTTCGCTCTTCCAATGGTCCTTGAGGCGCTTCTGATCGAGCAGGTCGGAACGGCCGACCAAGTCGTTCAGGGTACGGGCGCCCAGCCCGGCCAACAGGCCACGCAATTCCTCGGCGATGAAGAAGAAGTAGTTGATGACATGCTCGGGCGTGCCCTTGAAGCGCTTGCGCAGCACCGGGTCCTGGGTGGCGACGCCAACCGGGCAGGTGTTGAGGTGGCACTTGCGCATCATGATGCAGCCTGCGGCAATCAGCGGCGCGGTCGAGAAGCCGAATTCGTCGGCGCCAAGCAGGGCGCCGATCAGCACGTCGCGGCCGGTCTTGAGGCCACCATCGACCTGGAGGACGACGCGGCTGCGCAACCGGTTCAGCACCAGGGTCTGGTGGGTTTCAGCCAGGCCAATTTCCCACGGCCCGCCGGCATGCTTGAGCGAGGTCAGGGGCGAAGCGCCAGTGCCGCCATCATAGCCGGAGACGGTGATGTGATCGGCGCGCGCCTTGGCGACGCCGGCGGCAACCGTGCCGACGCCGACTTCGGAGACCAGCTTGACCGAGATATCGGCCTGCTCATTGACGTTCTTGAGATCGTAAATGAGCTGGGCGAGATCTTCGATGGAATAGATATCGTGATGCGGCGGCGGGCTGATCAGGCCCACGCCGGGGGTCGAATGGCGCGTCTTGGCGACGATCCAATCGACCTTGTGGCCGGGCAATTGGCCGCCTTCGCCGGGCTTGGCGCCCTGCGCGACCTTGATCTGAAGGGCATCGGCATTGACCAGATATTCGGCGGTGACGCCGAAACGGCCCGAGGCGATCTGCTTGATGGCCGAACGGAGCGGGTTGCTCGAGCCATCGGGCAGCGGCTTGTAACGGTCGGGCTCCTCGCCGCCTTCGCCGGTGTTCGACTTGCCGCCAATGCGGTTCATCGCCTGGGCGAGGGTGGTGTGGGCTTCGCGCGAAATCGAGCCGAAACTCATGGCGCCGGTGACAAAGCGCTTGACGATATCGACCGCCGGCTCGACCTCTTCGAGCGGCACCGGGGCGCCGAGCGGCTTGATGTCGAACAGGTTGCGAATGGCCAGATAGCCGTTTTCGCCGGTGTTCACCCGTTCGGCAAAGCTGTTGTAGCGATCCTGCGCGGTTTCGGGGCTTTCATCCTTGGTGCGGACGGCGTGCTGCAGGTCCGCGACGACGTCGGGGCTCCAGGCATGCTTTTCGCCGCGGATGCGGTACATATATTCCCCGCCCACATCGAGCGCCTTGCGCAGCACCACATCGTCGCCAAAGGCGTCGCGATGCCGGCGCACGGTTTCTTCGGCCACTTCGCTGAGGCCAACGCCTTCAATCGTGGTGGCGGTGCCGAAGAAGAAGCGCTTGACGAAATCGGACTTGAGGCCGACCGCGTCGAAAATCTGCGCGCCGCAATAGGACTGGTAGGTGGAAATGCCCATCTTGGACATGACCTTGAGCAGGCCCTTACCCACACTCTTGATGTAGCGATAGACCACTTCGGAAGCATCGACCTCGGCCGGGAATTCGCCCTCGGCCTGGAGGGCGGCAAGCGCTTCAAAGGCCAGGTACGGGTTGATGGCTTCGGCGCCATAGCCGGCCAGCATGGCGAAATGGTGCATTTCGCGGGCTTCGCCGGTTTCGACGACCAGGCCTGAGGAGGTGCGCAACCCTTTGCGGATCAGGTGGTGATGCACGGCGGCCGTTGCCAGCAGCGCGGGAATGGCGATGCGGTCGGACGCGACGAGGCGATCGGAGAGCACGATGATGTTGTACTCGCCGGCAATGGCAGCCTCGGCCTTTTCGCAAATGGCGTTGATGGCCGCTTCCATGCCCACCGCGCCCATATCGGCGGGATAGGTGATGTCGACGGTCTTGGTCTTGAACTGGTTGGTGTCCATGTCGCCAATGGCGCGGATCTTTTCGAGATCCTCATTGGTCAGAATGGGCTGCCGCACTTCGAGCCGCTTCTGATGGGAAACGCCTTCCAGGTCAAAAATATTGGGCCGCGGACCGATGAAGCTGACGAGGCTCATCACCGATTCTTCGCGGATCGGATCGATGGGCGGATTGGTGACCTGGGCGAAGTTCTGCTTGAAATAGGTGTAGAGCAGCTTTGACTTGTCGCTCAGCGCCGAAATGGGCGTATCGGTGCCCATGGAGCCGACGGCTTCCTGGCCGGTGGTGGCCATGGGGGCCATCAACAGCTTGATGTCTTCCTGGGTATAGCCAAAGGCCTGCATGCGATCGAGCAGGCTTTCTGACGTGACCGGAGCCTTGGGCTCGGTCTCGGGCAGGTCTTCGAGCACGATCTGGCTGCGGGCGAGCCATTCGGCATAGGGGTTCTTGGTGGCAAGGGTGCGCTTGATCTCTTCATCCGAGATGATGCGCCCTTCCTCGAGATCAAGCAGCAGCATGCGGCCCGGCTGCAGGCGCCAGCGTTCGACAATGTCCTCATCCGGGATGTCCAGCACGCCGGATTCGGACGCCAGAACGACATGGCCTTCCTTGGTGACAAGGTAGCGCGCGGGACGCAGCCCGTTCCGGTCCAGCGTTGCCACGACATAGCGGCCGTCCGATAGCGACATGGCGGCGGGGCCGTCCCATGGCTCCATCAGGGCGGCATGATATTCATAGAAAGCGCGCCGCGTATCGTCCATCAGCGGGTTGCCGGCCCAGGCTTCGGGGATCAGCATCATGGCCGCGTGGGGCAGGCTATAGCCGCCGCGCACGAGGAATTCGAGCGCGTTGTCGAAGCAGGCCGTGTCGGACTGGCCTTCGTAAGAGATCGGCCAGATCTTGGTGATGTCGTCGCCGAACAGGGGCGAAGACACCGAGGCCTGGCGGGCGGCCATCCAGTTCACATTGCCCCTTATGGTGTTGATTTCACCATTATGGGTGGTCATGCGATAGGGATGGGCCAGCTTCCAGCTTGGGAAAGTGTTGGTCGAAAAGCGCTGGTGCACCAGGGCAATGGCGGATTCAAAGCGCTCGTCGGAAAGGTCCGGGAAGAAGGCCTTGAGCTGGTAGGCCAGGAACATGCCCTTATAGACCAGCGTGCGCGCCGACATGGACACGACATAGAAGCCATTGTCGCCATCGCTTTCGGGAATGGCGGCATAGACGGTGTTGGAAATCACCTTGCGCACGATCAGGAGCTTGCGCTCGAACTCGTCCAGCGTCAGGCCGGCCGGACGGGCGATCACCATCTGCTCGATGATCGGCTGGGTGGCGATGACGCCTTCGCTGAGCTTGGAATTGTCGGTGGGAACGACGCGTTCGCCGAGCAGCGTCAGGCCCTCGCGGGCCAGTACGCCCCGCACGGCCTCGGCGCACTTGTCGCGCAGGGCAACAATGTTGGGATAGAACAGCATGGCCACGGCATAGTGGTGCTTTTCCGGAAGCGGGAAATCCAGCACCTCCTTGAAGAAGCCGTGCGGGGTCTGCACCAGGATGCCGGCGCCGTCGCCCATCAGCGGATCGGCACCCACGGCGCCGCGATGTTCCAGGTTCTCGAGGATTTCGAGACCCTTTTCCACCACTTCATGGCTGGGTCTGTTCTTGATATTGGCGATCATGCCGATGCCGCAGGCATCGTGTTCGTTGGCCGGATCGTAAAGACCCTGGGCCTCGGGACGACCGGTGACGCGGCGACCATGCTCAATCAAGGTTTTGCGATTGGTGGCTTTGGTGGTGACCGCAGTAAGCTGTCCGTTCCGCGCGTGTGCCATATCGTTGTTCCTCGCTTGTTGATCGCGCCCGTTACCGGGCTCTGTCGCTATGTCGTGTGCATCCTGATGGTGCCCGTTGGGGCTTATGGATGCGGTCTCGTCCTCTGGTGGGCGCGTTGTCTATGCGGGTCGTACAACAGTACGGCTCGGATGAGCAAATACGTCCATGCGTGGGGAGCGGCGCTGCATCCAAATGGCCGCTCAATTCGGGTCGTATCTTAACCCCGCCTATCCGTTTCCGCTAATGCATAGCGGGCCAGCCGGACCGGCGTGCGCGCTGGCCGCGGAGAGCGGGGCGACGCGTCAGATAGGACAGTCGTGCTGCCCTAACAAGGTCACATTTGCATAATTCCAAACTGGCTGCAAGCGGATTTAGCAAAGTCCTATAGGAGATTTCCAACCCAGCTATAGGAAATCATAGGAGATCACTGTCCGGCAGGCGCCGCCAGCGGGTCAAGGTGACATTGGCCTCCGGATCGAGCGTTTCAAAACTGACCGGGAATAGCCCGCAATCGGCCAAGACCAGGCGTGGATGGCCCGTGCTGAAACAGGGCTGGCCATCGCGGATCAGCACGACATTGGATTCGGCCAGATCGAAGGCGGTGAAGCGCTCGCGGAAGAGATCAAAGACCCCGGTAATGGCGATCATGCCATCGGCAATGCCCAGGGCGGTGAGCGCCGAATCGAAGGAGAGGCCCGCCGGGTTCCAGAAATGGGCGTGCTTGTCGGCCGGATCGAGCGCCAGATCGGCGACGGTGGAGGTCACGACGAGCCGTTTGCGGCCGGGATTGGGATTGCGCTCATGGCCCGGGCGGCCGACGACCACCAGGCTGGCCCGATCGAGATGGGTCTGGAAGCGCTGCCAATCCAGCTCGTTGCGCAATTCGGCCGGCATGGCGCCATCGGCCGTGGCGATCTTGCCATCGGCGGAGACAATGGCGTGGCCGACGATATCGTGAGGCAAGATTTCGGTCTCCAGGGCAAGCGCCCGATAGTGATGCCGGTGATACTGCGAAAGGTAGGGCGTGATGACGGTGCCGTAAAGGTGCGGCACTCTGGGGATCACCCGCTTGCCCTATGCGCCCAGCACCGCATCGACCTGCGCCCGGGTCGGCGGCTTGCAGCCTTGCTCGGCACAATTGAGCCCGGCCACCACCGCTCCGAAACGCAGCGTGGTCGCCAAAGCCGCGCTATCGAGCTCCTTGAGCTTGCCGGGCTTGAGATCGCCCGCCTCGTGCAGCCAGGTCAGAATCCCCGCCATCAGGCTATCGCCGGCGCCCACCGTGTCGCCGAAGACCGGTGGCGAATAGATATCGGCGCGGGCCTGCCCGGAGGCGGTAAAGGCGCGCGAGCCCTGTTCGCCCAGCGTCACCACCACCAATTCGCAATTGGGCCGCGCGAGCAGGTCGGCGGCATGCTGCTCGATGCTCTTGCTTGCATCGAGTGCGGCCAGGTCTTCCTCGGATACCTTGACCAGATGCGCCAGATCGAGGAATTGGCTGAGGCGCTGCTTGTAGCCCTCGAAATCCTCGACCAGCGATGGCCGCACATTGGGGTCGATGGTGATCGTCGCGCCCCTGGCAATCGCCGCCTTGATCACCTGCAGCCAGATCGCGGCATCCTCGGGCAGGATCGGGCAGAAGCCGCCGGTCTGGTAGACCTCGATCACCTCCGGCAGCGCCGCGATCAACCCGGCCTCGGTAAAGGCGTGGTCGGCATTGCGGTAAAATTCATACTGCGCCTTGCGCTGGGCATCCAGCGTCACCACCGCCAGTGTGGTTGGCGCGAACACCCGCTCCTTGAGCAGGGGCGTCACCCCGGCGGCATCCAGCGGCTCCAGCAGATAGGAGCCGAATCCGTCCTTGGAAATGGGGCACAAAAAGCCCGTGTCATTGCCCAGCTTGGACAGCGCGATGGCGCAATTATAGGGCGAGCCGCCCTGGTGGGCCTGCATGATGATGGAGCCATCCGCCCCGCGCGGCTCCGACACCAGATCGATCAGGCTTTCGCCGCTCACCACGAACATAGATTTGCCCTCCCTGGCACCGGGCGCCCCGCTGGCGCGGAGCCAGCCAATATCATTTTTGCGGCCGCTGTCACCAGTGCGGCCCCTCCGTATTCGTCCAGCCGCTAGAAATATTTCGTTTCACACGGATTAAACCGGGCCCAGCGGTGTTGTTGGCATCGAGGGCCCACTAGGAAGGGCCCCGCAACTCGGAGGGAATACACGATGAAACTTCGTTCTATCCTGGCTGGCGCTGCCATGCTGGCCCTGTTCGCTGCTCCCGCCTTTGCCGAAGACTATCTCGGCGGCGCCGTCAAATCCGTCGATATCGGCGGCAAGATGGTGCTGACCGGCGCCGGTGGGATGACGCTCTATATCTTCGACAAGGACACCCCCGGCGTCACCAATTGCTATGAGCAATGCGCCATCAACTGGCCCCCGCTGATGGCTGATGACGCGGCGATGGCGGAAGGCGAGTTCACCATTGTCGACCGCACCGATGGCTCCAAGATGTGGGCCTATAAGGGCTGGCCGCTCTATTACTGGAAAGATGACATGAAGGCCGGCGACATTACCGGTGACGGCGTCGGTGGCGTCTGGCATCTTGCCGTCGAATAAGGTTCTGGAATCCCGGCCTTGCAAGATGTTCTCGACCAGATCGAAGCCTGCGTGCCGGCCCTGAGGCGTTACGCCCGGGCGCTGACGCGCAATATCGATCTGGCCGATGATCTGGTGCAGGATTGCCTGGAACGCGCCATTTCCAGGCGCGGCCTGTTTGCCCCAAGGGGCGAGGTCCGCGCCTGGCTGTTTACTATCCTGGTCAATCTCTATCGCAATAGCCTGCGCGCCACAGCCCGCCACGGCACGTTCCTCGCCATGGATGCCATTGCCGAGCCGGGCACGCCTGCACCCCAGCCCGGCCATATCGCGCTGGCTGAAATGGCCCGCGCCATCGAAACCCTGCCGCTCGAACAGAAGGAAGCCATTCTCTTGGTTGCATTGGAGGGCCTCCCCTATGCCGAGGCCGCCGGCATATTGAAGATTCCGCTCGGCACGCTGATGTCCCGGCTGGGCCGCGCCCGCGCGGCGCTGCGGCTGGCCACCGGCAATCCGGCCGAGCCGCATCTGAGGACGGTCAAATGAGCGAGTTCACCAGCGACAGATTGATGGCCTTTGCCGACGGGCAATTGCCCCAGGACGAGCGCGCTGCGGTGGAAGCGCACCTGGCCGCCAATCCCGAGATCGCCGCCGAGATCGTGGCCTGGCAGCGCCAGTCCGATGCCCTGCGCACCCTGTTTGGCCCCGCCGGCGCCGAACCCGTGCCTGCCCGCCTGCGGCCCCGCCGCATTGCGGCTGAGTTGGGCCGCCGCCGCGCCAATACCTTTGGCTGGGCCGCAGCTGCCGTGGTGCTGGTCGGCCTGGGGCTGGGCGCCGGCTGGTTTGCCCGGCCGCTATTCGATGCCGAACCATCGAGCCAATATCTGATCGCCGACGCGGTCAATGCCCATACCGTGTTCGTCGCCGAAAACCGCCACGCCGTCGAAGTCCCCGGCAGCGATAGCGAGCACCTCTCGAGCTGGCTCTCCAACCGCCTCGACACCAATCTGGGCATGCCCGACCTTACGTCCGAAGGCTTTACGCTGGTGGGCGGACGCCTCTTGCCGGGCGAACCCAGCCGCGGTGGCCGCGCCGCCCAGCTGATGTATGAAAACGCCGCCAAGCAGCGCATTACGGTCTATGTCACCGCCGCCCTGCCTGACCGTGCCCCCGCCTATCAATTCGCCAGCCAGGACGGCGCCGAAGCCTTTTACTGGGCCAATGCCCGTATCACCTGCACGGTGGTGGGCACCCTGCCCGAGGCTGAAATGAAAACCGTGTCGCGGGCAGTGTATCAGCAGCTGACCGAGGGCGATGTCGCTCGGGCGAATTGGAGTTAGCGGCTATCCCGGCTATGGGCCGGTCTAGTAGCCCCTCAGCAAGCCACCACATTCACCGCCAGCCCCGCCAGGCTGGTTTCCTTGTACCGCTCGGACATATCCAGCCCGGTCTGCCGCATGGTTTCGATACAGGCGTCGAGCGGCACGGCATGGGTACCGTCGCCCTTGAGGGCGAGGGAGGCGGCGGTGACAGCCTTGACGGCGCCGAAGGCGTTGCGTTCGATGCAGGGGATTTGCACCAGGCCCGCGACGGGGTCGCAGGTCATGCCCAGATGGTGCTCGAGCGCGATTTCGGCGGCGTTTTCGACCTGGGCCGGTGTGCCGCCCATAATGGCGCATAGGCCGGCAGCGGCCATGGCCGAGGCGGAGCCGACTTCGCCCTGGCAGCCCACTTCGGCGCCCGAAATCGAGGCATTATGCTTGATGATGCCGCCAATGGCGGCGGCGGTCAGCAGATAGTCGCGCACGTCCTGCGAGCTGGCGGCAGCGTTGAACTTGAGGAAATAGCGCATCACGGCGGGGATCACCCCGGCCGCGCCATTGGTAGGCGCGGTGACGACGCGGCCGCCGCCGGCATTCTCCTCATTGACCGCCATGGCGTAAAGGCTGAGCCAGTCATTGGCCATCAGCGGGGTCAGTTCATTGCGCTGCCATTGCGCTTCGAGCTGCAGGAATATGGAGCGGGCGCGGCGCTTGACGTTGAGCCCGCCCGGCATGATGCCGTCCTGGGCCAGGCCCCGATCGATGCACGAACTCATTACCCCCCAGATCTCATCGATGCCGCGGTCGAGCGCCAGGCGTTTGGTGGTGGCTTCCTCATTGGCACGTTTCATGGCGGCGATGGACAGGCCCGATGCGGCGGCCATGGCGAGCATGTCCTTGGCATGAGCAAAGGGATAGGGCACGTCGGCCTGGGCGGGCGACGCATGCTTGAGCGCCTCCAGTTCCTCGGCGCTCACCACAAAGCCCCCGCCGATGGAGAAATAGGCGCGGCGCAGCAGCAATTGCCCGTCTGTGTCATAGGCGGCAAATTGCAGCCCATTGGGATGGCCGGGCAGCGCGTTGCGCTTGTCGAATACCAGATCGACTGCGGGGCGGAAGCGAAGGGGCAAATGGCCCGGTGGATGTACCATGCCGGAGCTTTCGACCCCGGCGATGATGGCATCCATCGTATCGGGATCGACGGTTTTGGGATCCTCCCCGCAAAGCCCCAGAATGACCGCGCGGCCGCTGCCATGGCCGATGCCGGTATAGGCGAGCGAGCCATGCAGGCTTGCCGTCAGCGCGGCAGCGCGGGCATTGGCGGGCCGGGGCCGGTCATTGTGCTTGAGTTCATCGAGAAAGCGCCTCGCGGCACTCATCGGCCCCATTGTGTGGGAACTCGATGGCCCGATGCCGATCTTGAAGACGTCGAAAATCGATAGGAACATGGCCGTATAGTGCATGGAACGCAGCGACGCGCAACGCGAGCATCGTTTCCCATTGGGCAACAGTGCGTGACGTGCAAGCCCGATTGTGTCTGGGTGCACCTTCCCCGATATCGGAGCCAAGACATTAGGAGACAGGCCATGGCCGAGTATCACTATCGCGAAGGCAAAGGCGCCGATGCCACCTCGCCACTGTTCGTGCTGCTGCATGGCACGGGCGGGGACGAGAACCAGTTTTTCGACCTTGGCGGGCAATTGCTCCCGGGCGCGCGCCTCATCGCGCCGCGCGGCGATGTCAGCGAGCATGGCGCGCTACGCTATTTCAAGCGCACCGGCGAGGGCGTCTATGACATGGCCGACCTGGCGCTACGGACCCGGCAAATGGTCGACTTCGTCACGGCGCGGCGCAATGAGGGCAAGCCCTCGAGGGTGGTTGGGCTGGGCTATTCCAATGGCGCCAATATCCTGGCCGCGGTGCAATTTGCCGCCCCGGAACTGTTCGATGCAACCATCCTGATGCATCCGCTGATCCCGTTTACCCCGCCGGCGGCGGATTTTGGCGGACGCCAGGTGCTGATCACGGCAGGCCAGCGCGATCCCATGGCATCGGTGCCGATGACAGAGGCGCTGGGCGATTATTTCACCGCCCATGGCGCAAAGACGGATTTGGTGTGGCACGCCGGCGGGCATGAATTGCGGCAGGAAGAATTGCGGGCGGCGCAGGGGTTTCTGGCGGGGTAGAAGCCCTCAAACCAGTCCATGCTCCTTCATCGCCCCCTCTTCGTCAGGGGTCACATAGGCAAAAATCTTGGGTTCGCCTGACGCTATGGTGATGAAGTAAAAATTGGTGAAGGTGACGTGACCGCTTTTGCCTTCCTTGTTGGTATAGGCAAAATCCCAATCGACATCGGCGATGGCGTGCAATTCGTCCAGCGGGGTCACCTTGAGGCCCTTGACCGTCATGTGCTTGCCGCCGACCTTGCGGTAATGGGCGAAGCCCTCCGGGATTTTCTTGCGGAATTCATTGTCATTGGGGCCGCCGAACACGCCCTGGGGGCTCGAGCCGACGAAATATTCAGCAAAGGCGGCGGCATGGCCCCCGCTATCCTCGATGGGCGGGTTCTGCAGGGCATTGTCGCTGCGCTGGCCATAGCGGTCGAACAAGCGGCGCACCTTGGTTTCGAGCGGGTTCATCCAATCCTCCTCTGCATCATGCCGCCACAACGCGAGCAGCGGCCATCAGGTTCATTGCCGGACGCCCTGCGGCCATATTGCTGCCTGAAGGGGGTGATCTCAGACGCAAAAGCTGCAACAAACAGCCGGGCGATGCGCTTGCGGAGGACGAGATGAGCAAAACGATCAAACTATTGAGCGCATTGGCAATGCTGGGGGGCCTGGCCGCACCGGGCGTGGTGATCCTGCCGGCGGCAGCGGCCAGTTTTGATTGCACCAATGCCTCCACCCCCTTCGAGCACGCCATCTGCGACCGCCCCGAACTGTCGGCGGCCGATGACGTGCTGGCCAAGACTTTTGCGACCGCCATTGGCGGGCTGACCAAGGAAGGCACCGAGGCGATGCGGGCGGGCCAGCGGGTCTGGCTCGATTATGCCCAGAGGGTGTGCACCGACAATGCGACGCCACTGACCGAGGGCGCTTACGACGATGACGGGGTGGCGTGCCTGTTGGAAAAGTTCAAGGCGCGCAGCGCGGTGCTGGAAGCCAGCCGGATGATTGGCGGGCACCGTTTCTATGTCGCCTCGCAATACCGGGCCATGCCGGACCCCAACGAGGCGGAAAATCCCGATTCATATTGGAAGGTGGCGAGCCACGAGGTGAGCTATCCCCTGCTCGATCACGACGACGCCATGGCCGAAAACTTCAATGGCTTCATCAAGCAGGCCTGGCTGGCACTGGCTCCCGTCAATCCCGAAGACGATAGCGAAGCCAGCAGCGATTCGGTCGATACCGCCGTGATCAAGCAGGTACTCAATTCGCGCATTACGCTGGAAACCAACACCTATTGGTTTGGTCATGGCGCCGCGCATGGCAATGGCGCGACCAGCTATCTGCATTATTTCGTGCCCGAACACCGGGCGCTGGCAGCCAGCGATGTCTTTGCAGGCGAGGGCTGGGAAAAGGCGCTGCTGGCGCTGGCCAAAACCGGGCTGGAAGCCGAGCATGGCGATTGGCTGCAGCTGCCGGACGATGCGGACCTGGAGGCCATGATCATCGAACCGGCCCGCTGGAGCTTTGAGGATGATTACGGGCTGGTGATCCAGTTCAACCAGTATGAAATCGCGCCCTATGCCTATGGCGCGCCGACCGTCACCATTCCCTGGGAGCAACTGGAGGCGTTCAAGGCCGGCAACCAGGATGTGGTGCGCTACGGCAGTTAGGCCCGCAGATCAGCCCATTCGGGGTGGCGGCGGAACTGGGCGACGACATAGGAGCAGACCGGGGTGATCTTGAAGCCCTGCTCGCGCGCGTCTTCGATGGCCCGCTTGACCAGCCTGGCGGCAATGCCACGCCCCTCATATTCGGGCGGCACGCCGGTATGGTCGATGATGATCGTACCATTGGCTTCCTTGCGGAAGGTCATTTCGGCGTCATAGCCCGGCGCCAGATGGATGACATAGCGCCCCCGGGTGGGGCCATCTTCGCGCTGCACGGGCAGTTCGGCTTCGCTCATCATTTGCACTCCTGTTGCCACCGAATGTGGGGACTGTCCCGCTCAAGCTCAATGGACCGCGTCGGAATTGCCCCAGCGGGCGCGGATCGAGCGGCCCAGGCCCCCCATCCAGGGGGCAAAGAACAGCAGGATACGGCGGTGATAATGCAGCCCCAGGAACAGCACCGTCAGCACCAGCGCGCCCACCACGATGACCAGTTCGAGCGACAGGCCAATGGATTTGAGCCACGCCGTCAGCAGCATGCCGGGCAGGATATGGGCGGCGGCCCAGACAAAGGCCGAGGTCACGTTGATGATGGTGAAATGGCCATAGGGCATGCCCATAATGCCGGCGACGCCGGGGATCACCGCTTTGACGCCGGGAATGAAGCGGCCGATAAACACCGCCTTGCCGCCATGCTTGGCAAAGAAGACCTCGCCGCGCGCGATCAGGTCGACATGGTTGCGGAAGGGCCAGATGGTCTTGATCTTGTCCTTGAGAAAATGGCCGATCGTATAGGAGATGGCGTCGCCAATGATGGCGCCGATCACCGCGGCAAAATACACTTCCCAGAACGGTAGCCGGCCCTCGGCAATAATGCCGCCCGCCATCAGCAGAACCGGGGTGGAGGGCACGAAGAGGCCCAGGATGAACACGGCCTCGCCGATGGCAACGCCGAAAATGAACCAGAAGGTCAGCCAGAAATTGCCGGAAATAGCATCGAGGAAAGTCTCGAGATAGAGCGAGATCGTGTGGAAGAACTCGAACATGGACTGCTTGCCCCGCAACACTGATAGAGCGGTGCGAAGCGCCCGCCGGAGATTGACTTATGGCCGGTACGGCAACCAGGCTCAAGCATGATCACACTGGAGTTATGCAATGAGTGAGCCGATTTATCACATGGTGGCATCCGGGCCGCGCCCGGTGGCCCCGTTTTCCCATGCGGTCGAGGTCGATGGCTGGGTCTTCGTGACCGGCCAGATGCCCACCGACCCGGCGGCCCCCGATGCGCCCTTGGTGGAAGGGATCGAGGCGCAGACGAGGCGCGTGGTGGAGAACCTTAAGGTGGTATTGGCGGGCATTGGGCTGGGGCTCGAACATGTGACCATGGCCCGGATTTATCTCACCGAATTTGAACGCGACTATGACGCCCTCAATGCATTGTGGCCCGGCTTTTTCGAGCCAGGCAAATTGCCGGCGCGCACCACAGTGGGGGTGACGGCGCTGGCGGTCGGCGCGCTGGTGGAGATCGATCTGGTGGCGAAAAGGCCGGCGTAGCCCTTCCTCCCCTCTCCCCTTGAGGGAGAGGGGCAGCATTTCTGCGTTCAGCAGAAATGACAGGGTGAGGGGTTCTGCGCTCGCCCATTGCTTTGATACAGAAGAAAGAGACCCCTCATCCGCCCTTCGGGCACCTTCTCCCACGAGGGGAGAAGGAAGAAAGAGCCAGCCTTTCGTGAGCGCGGGGGATTTGCCTATGGGCTGCTAAGCCCCATAAGCCTTCACATTCTGCTGCTGCTCGCCCAGGCCCTCGATGCCCAGCCGCATCACATTGCCGGGCTTGAGCCAGACCGGGTTCGGCTTGATGCCCATGCCGACGCCGGGGGGGGTGCCGGTGGAGATGATGTCGCCGGGCTGCAGGCTCATGAACTGGCTGACATAGGCGACCACATTGGCCACGCCGAAGATCATCGTCCTGGTCGAGCCGTTCTGGTAGCGGTGGCCATCGACATCGAGCCACATGCCCAATTGCTGGGGATCGGCTACCTCATCGCGCGTCACCAGCCAGGGGCCGATCGGCCCGAAGGTGTCGCTGCCCTTGCCCTTGTCCCAGGTGCCGCCGCGTTCAGTCTGGAAATGGCGTTCGGACACATCATTGACCACGCAATAGCCGGCGACGTGGTCGAGCGCGTCGGCCTCATCGACATAGCGGGCCTCCTTGCCGATGATGACGCCCAGCTCGACTTCCCAATCCGGCTTGATGGCATTCTTGGGAATGATCACATCGTCATTGGGGCCGATAATGGCGCTGGTGGCCTTCATGAAGATGATGGGCTCGGCCGGAATGGGCGCGCCGGTTTCGGCGGCATGGTCGGCATAATTGAGGCCGATGCAGATGAATTTGCCGACATTGGCGACGCAGGGGCCAATGCGCTGGCCGGCATCGAGCTTGGGCAAAACGCCAATATCGGTGGCGCGGATCTTGGCCAGGCCTTCGGGCGTCAGCGTCTCCCCGCCGATATCGCCGACAATGCCCGAGAGGTCACGGATCGAGCCGTCTTCGGCCAGGATTGCCGGCTTTTCGGCACCCTTGGCGCCAACACGAAGCAGTTTCATAGATCAGTTTCTCCAGAAATAGTGGAATGCAGCAGCTCAGCCCTTGGGGCGGATAATGCCCTTTTTGAGAATGATATTGCCGTAAAGCCGGCTTTCCCCGGTCTGTACGATGGCGTAGCCGGTCTTGACCCGGTCGTAGAAGGCAAAGCGTTCCAGCGAACCGAGGCCCATGGCCGGCTCATGCTGTTTGATGATGGCCTCGAAAGCGTCCATCACCGGCTCGCGTTTGGCTTCATTGCCCACGACCTGCATGCAGATCGCGGCTTGATCAACAAAGTCGTCGAGCGGCATGACGGTCAGCACGGCGTCGAGCACGTCGGTGGCCGAAATGCCATCAAGCCGCACCAGGACCGGACCCGCCGAATCGGCGGGGTAATTGGCGTCGACAATGGCGATTTCATCGCCATGCCCCATGGCCCGCAGAATGCCCAGCAGATCGGGGCCGAGCAGCGGCGGAATATTCTTGAGCATAAATGTCCTCCCTGGACACCGGCTGGGTGATCAGCCGAATGGAAACGTCTCCTCTTCGAGCGTCTTGCCGTCGGCAAAGGGCTCGGGATGTTCGCGCGCAAAGGCGAAGAGTTCGACCATGACCGCATCGATATGGGCGCGGATGGCGGCGATGGCCTGCTCCTGGTTCTCGGCCAGGATGCCGGCGAAAATGGCCTGGTGCTCGGCAATGGTCAGCGCCAGCCGGCGCGGCGTGATGATCAGGCGCCGGGCGCGATCCAGGTTAGCCCGCGCCGAATCGATAATGCCCTTGATCTTGGTAAACCGCATCGAGCGGAAGATGATGTCGTGGAAATCGATGTCGATCTGGTGAAAGGCTTCGGCATCGTCGCGGGCCGCGGCATCGCGCTGGGCGGCCATATTGGCATGGAGCGCGGTGATGACGTCGTGGTCGATATTGCCGATCAGCACCCGCAATGCCTCGCTCTCCAGCGCCTTGCGGATCAGCATATATTCGCGGACATCGGCGATTTTGACCAACGAGACGGTCGAGCCGCGTTGCGGGGCGATATCGACCAGGCCCTCGGCGGCCAGCCGCGCCAGCGCCTCGCTGACGGGAAAGCGGGACACACCCAATTGCTCGCAAATGGCCGACTTGTCGATGGTTTCACCCGGCGCCAAAGCCAAGGAGACGATGGCGTGGCGCAGCACATTGGTCACGTCCAGCGTAACGCTGCCGCGCGTCAGCGCCGCCGGGCGTGCAAGAAAATGGTAGGGACTTTCTGCCGATGTCATGCTAACATGTTAGTTAGAGAAGCGATGTTTTACAATCGTCCAATGCTGAAGATTGCGCGCAATCTGGAGGCAAAACGGATGCAGGTAAAGCGCAGTTGAGATCCGACCCCGAAAGCCCCTTCATGTCCGAAACCCTGACCCGTCCCCAAAGCCGTACGCTGGTGTTGAACCCGGCCGACAATATTGCCGTGGCGCTTGCCAATCTGGAGGTTGGCAGCGACACGCCGCAGGGCGTCACCATCAAGCGCCGCGTGCCCAAGGGGCATAAATTTGCCACCCAGGGGATCCGTGCCGGCGAGGCTATCGTCAAGTTCGGGCAGATCATCGGCTTTGCCAAGGAAGCCATTCCGCCCGGCGATTGGGTGCATGAACATAATTGCGGCATGGGCGGCGCCGATGGCAGCCTCAAACATGATTATGCCTTTGCCGAAGGCGCCATCGCGCCCCAGATGATCCCGGTGGGCCAGCGCGCCACGTTCGAGGGCTATCGCCGCGCCAATGGCAGTGTGGGCACCCGCAATTATGTGGGCATCCTGACCTCGGTCAATTGTTCGGCCACGGTCGCCAAATTCATCGCCGAGGGCATTAACCGCTCGGGTATTTTGGACGATTATCCCGAGATCGACGGCGTCGTACCGTTCGTCCATGGCACGGGCTGCGGCATGGAAAGCCGGGGCGAGGGCTTCGATATTTTGAAGCGCACACAATGGGGCTATACGTCCAACCCCAATCTGGGCGCAGCAATGCTCGTGGGGCTGGGCTGCGAAGTATTCCAGATCGGCCGGATGAAGGAGATGTACGGGATTGTCGAGAGCGACACGTTCCAGACCATGACCATCCAGGAATCGGGCGGCACCAAGAAGATCATCGAATGGGGTATCGAGCGCATGAAGGAAATGCTGCCGGTGGCCGCCAAGGCCCGGCGCGAGACCATCGACGCATCCGAATTGACGCTGGCACTGCAATGCGGTGGCTCGGACGGCTATTCGGGCATTACCGCCAATCCCGCGCTCGGCTATGCCGCCGATATCCTGGTGCGCAATGGCGGCACGGCGATCCTGAGCGAAACGCCAGAAATCTACGGTGCCGAGCACCTGCTGACCCGCCGCGCAGTATCGCGGGAGGTCGGCGAAAAGCTGATCGACCGCATTCATTGGTGGGAAGACTACACCGCCCGCAACCATGGCGAGATGAACAACAACCCCTCCCCCGGCAACAAGCTGGGCGGGCTGACCACCATTCTCGAAAAGTCGCTGGGCGCGGCGGCCAAGGGCGGCACGACGCCGCTGACCGCGGTTTATGAATATGCCGAGAAGGTCACCGAAAAGGGCTTCGTCTTCATGGACACGCCCGGCTTCGATCCGGTCTCGGCGACCGGGCAAGTGGCCGGCGGCGCCAATATTCTGGCCTTCACCACCGGCCGCGGCTCGGCCTATGGCTGCAAGCCCGTGCCCTCGATCAAGCTCGCCACCAATTCGGACATGTATGGCCGCATGACCGACGACATGGACATCAATTGCGGCGACATCGTCGAGGGCGTGTCCATTGAGGCCAAGGGGCAGCAGATTTTCGATCTCATGCTGCGCGTCGCCTCGGGCGAACCCACCAAGTCGGAAGCCCTGGGCTATGGCGACAACGAATTCGTACCCTGGCAGGTCGGGGCGACAATGTAGGGGTCTCGAAGCCCGAAGCGGAAGAAGGGTAGGGATTAGTCCCTGACGCTTTAACACCCACCGCATCTCCCTCGGGCTTGACCCGATGGCCACTATCAACACGGCGCAAGCGGTGAATGGCCCTCGGGTCAAGCCCGAGGGAGATGCGGTGACTGCAGAGGTTTCTCAGGTCAACCGATAGACCGACCCCACGCGCTCCGTGCTCGCCCGCGCATCCCCAACATCGCCCACCGCATAGGACGCTAAGCGTTCCAATCGAGCGAGCGGCAAATCCCGGCGATCAGGATCGCCGGTCAGCACGTCAAGACCAGCGGCAGCGCAGCGCGTCAGAAACGGCAGCATGAGCCCCGCGACTTCGGCATTGTAGAAGACGTCGCCCGCCGCGATCAGCTCGAAATCCTGCGGCGCGTCCCCCAGATCGATATCGACCAGCGGCAGCGCCACGCCATTGGCCGCCGCATTAAGGCCAATGGCCGCGCGGCCATTGGGGTCGATTTCGGCGGCACTGGCTTGGGCACCCAATTTGGCGGCGGCGATCCCAACCAGGCCCGAACCCGCGCCCAGATCGAGCACGCGCTTGCCCCGCACCAGTTCCGGATGCGCCCGAAAATGCTGCGCCAAAGCCAGCCCGCCGGCCCATTGATAGGCCCAATAGGGCGCTGGCGGGTCGTCTTCATCCCCGGCAAATTGCGAAAGCCGGCTGCCGGGATGGGCGGTGTAAAGCCTTATATCGGGCAGGCTCGGGACCGCTTCGAACCGCAGATATCGGGCGATGGCAGTGCTGCGGTCGATCAAGGATATTGCAGGCCCGTGGCGGTGACGTAGATCGACATCAGATACTGGCTCGAGGTGATGAAGAGCCGGTTGCGGGCCGGACCGCCAAAGGCGACATTGGAGGTCGATTGGCCGGTATGGATGCGGCCGAGCAGGGCGCCGGCGGGATTGTAGACGTTTACACCGGGCCCGGCGCTGGTCCAGATATTGCCTTCGGTATCCAGGCGGAAGCCATCGGGCAGACCGCTGTCGATATCGGCAAACACACCAGGATTGCTGAGCCTGGCGCCATTAACGGTGAATTTGCGGATCTGGGCCGGCCAGTCCGGATTATGGCTGCGGCCGGTATCGGAGACATAGAGCAGGCTTTCGTCCGGCGAAAAGGCCAACCCATTAGGCTTGGCGAAATCGTCGGCGACCACAATGAGTGAACCATCGGCCGGATCGAAGCGATAGACGTAGCAGCCGGCCTGTTCTTGGTCCGATTTATGCCCTTCATAATCGGAGAGGATGCCGTAAGGCGGGTCGGTGAACCAGATCGTGCCGTCCGATTTGACCACGACATCATTGGGCGAATTGAGCCGCTTGCCCTGGTGGCGATCGACCAGGGTGGTGATAGTCCCGTCGATTTCGGTGCGCAGCACGGCGCGGGCGCCATGCGAGCAGGAGATCAAACGCCCCTGCCGGTCGCGACTATTGCCATTGACGTAATTGGAGGGCGTGCGGAAAGGGCTGACACCGCCATCGGGCACCCAGCGCAGCATGCGGTTATTGGGAATGTCGCTCCACACCAGCGCATTTCCATCGCCAAACCAGACCGGCCCTTCGGCCCAGCGGCACTGGTCATACAGCACTTCGAGCGCCGCGCTGCCAATGGTCAGGTCGTCGAATTTTGCGTCGATGCGCTCAAGAACCCCGGCCACGTCAATTCCCCCGTTTTTGAACAGCATTTGAGGGGAAGGCCGGGGCGCTGGCAAGTGGCTAGCGATTGGCGCCGGGCGGAGAATTCCGTGGCGGCAAGTCGATGGAATAGATGTTGTGCGGGCCGACATCCTGAATATCGCGTTGGCCGCACAGCGCCATGGTGATATCGAGCTCACGCTGGATGATCTGCAGCGTGCGGGTGACGCCGGCTTCCCCACCGGCCCCCAGGCCCCAGAGGAAGGCGCGGCCGATAAAAGTGCCCTTGGCGCCAAGCGCCATGGCCTTGAGCACGTCCTGGCCGGAGCGGATGCCGCCATCGAGATAGATATCGGTGGTATTGCCCACCGCGTCGACGATCTCGGGCAGCACGCGGATCGAAGAGGGCGCGCCATCGAGTTGGCGGCCGCCATGGTTGGAGACGATGATGGCATCGGCGCCATGGGCGACGGCGGCCCTGGCATCATCGGCGTCGAGGATGCCCTTGACGATGACGGGGCCGCCAAAGCGCTCCTTGACCCAGGCGACATCCTTCCAGCTCAGCGCCGGATCGAACTGATTGGCGGTCCAGGCGGAAAGTTTGGACAGGTCGCCGGCATTTTCGACATGGCCGACAATATTGCGGAAGCTGTGCCGCCTGGTGCCCAGCATGCCCAAGGCCCAGCCTGGCTTGCGGGCCATTTCAAACACGAAGCGCGGGGTGAATTTGGGCGGGGCGGACATGCCATTGCGCAAATCCTTGTGGCGCTGGCCCAGGATCTGCAGATCCATGGTCAACACCAGGGCCGAGCATTTGGCCGCCTTGGCGCGATCGATCAGCCGCTCGATAAAGGCGCGGTCACGCATCACATAGAGCTGGAACCAGAAGGGTTTGGTCGTGTTCTCGGCCACGTCCTCGATGGAGCAGATCGCCATGGTGGAGAGCGTGAAGGGCACGCCGAATTTTTCGGCAGCGCGGGCCGCCTTGATCTCGCCATCGGCGCACTGCATGCCGGTGAGGCCTGTCGGCGCGATGGCCACGGGCATGCTCGCCTTTTCGCCGGTCATGGTGGTGGCAAGGCTGCGCCCTTCCATATTGACCGCCACGCGCTGGCGCAGCTTGATCTTTTGGAAGTCCTCCTGATTGGCGCGATAGGTGCTCTCGGTCCAGGCGCCGCTATCGGCATAGTCGAAGAACTGCTTGGGCACCTTGCGCTTTGCCGCAGCCATCATTTCTTCGATGGTGAGAATCTTGTCGAGGGACGGCATGGCGGGCTCCGGAATGGTCTGGGCGCTGGCCTAGCAACTAACATGTTAGTCGTCAATGCGGCGTGGAGTCCCGACCCTGCCTGCATGGGCGGCCGCAGATCGGCAACCCCTCCCCTAAGCCCGGCCGAACTCATCCTCGATGCGGATGATATCGTCTTCCCCGAGATACGAGCCGGTCTGTACTTCGATCAGCTCCAACTCGATCTTGCCCGGATTGGCCAGCCGGTGCGTACAGCCCAGCGGCAGGTAGATCGATTGGTTTTCGGCCAGCATGGTCACCACGCCATCCAGCGTCACCTCGGCGGTGCCGCGCACCACGACCCAATGTTCGGAGCGGTGATGGTGCTTTTGCAGGCTGAGTTTCTTGCCCGGCTTGACGAAGAGGCGCTTGACCTGGAAGCGCTCGCCATTGAGCACTGAGGCATAGCCGCCCCAGGGGCGATAGGCAGTGCGATGAATTTCGGTCAGCCCCACAGTGTCCTTGCCGGCGCGCAGCAGCTTGACCAGTGGCCCCACTTTCTGCGCTTCGGACAGCTTGCCGACATAGATGGCGTCTTCGCTGGCGATCACCGCGATATCGTCCAGCCCCTCGACCGCCACATGGGCATGGTCGGTGACGACCAGTGAATTTGAGGTATGGCTGAACGTTACCGAACCGCTGCCGGCATTGCCCGCCGCGTCGTGCTCCTGCGCTTTCCAGACCGCGTCCCAACTGCCCAGGTCGGACCAGCCGAAACTGACACCGACCACGGCGGCATGGCTGGTCTTCTCAAAAATCGCGTAATCGACCGAAATATTGGGCGCCGTGGCAAACGCCGCCTCATCGAGCCGCACGAAATCGAGATCAATCCGCGCCGCCTCGACCGCGCCACGGGCCGCTGCCAGTGTATCGGGCGACAGCGCCGCGCATTCGGCGAGGAATGCCTCGGCCCCGATCATGAACATGCCCGAATTCCACAGATAGCCGCCATCGGCCAGCATCTGCTCGGCGCGCATCAGATCGGGCTTTTCAACGAACCGTTCGACCGCGTTGACGCCCTCGCCCAGAGCGGCACCGGCCTTGATGTAACCATAGCCCGTTTCGGGCGCTGCCGGCACAATGCCGAAGGTGACCAGCTGCCCCCCGGCAGCCGCAGCCGCCGCCCGCTGCACCGCCATTAGATAGCCCGCATCGACCGTCACATCGTGATCGGATGGCAGCACATGCAGCACCGCTTCGGCGCCAAACGCATTGCGCGCAAAAACCGCCGCCGCTGCGATCGCCACCGCCGTATTGCGAGCCACCGGCTCGAGCAGCACACCGGCCAGGGGCGCGCCCATTTCGCTGGCCTGTTCGGCCACGATAAAGCGATAGTCAGCATTGGTGATGATGATGGCGGGGGTATAAACTCCGCCGTCCGCCACCCGGGCCAGCGTCTGCTGGAACAGGCTCTGTGCCCCCGTCAATGGCAGGAATTGCTTGGGCCGCGCCGCCCGCGACATCGGCCATAGCCGCGTTCCCTGGCCGCCGGCCAGAATGACGGGTACGATACGAGAACTCATGCAAGGCTCCAGTTCAGGCGAGGCCGCAACTTACCCAGTTCCTCACGCCGCCGCAAACCGGGCATGCGAGCGCTCGATATGGCGGCGCATGGCCTGCTCGGCGCCAGCGGGATCGCGCGCCTTGATCGCTGCCACCAGCGCCTCGTGCTCGTCGAGTACGGTGCGGGTCACCCTGGGCTCACGCACCAGGCGGAACAGGTGGACATGGGCATGCAGCCCCGCCAGCGCCTGCAGCAGCAATTCATTGCCGGCACTCACCGCAATCTGGTCGTGAAAGGCCATGTCGAGCTGGCCGAACTGGGCATAGGCATCCAGCCCCTCGGCATAGGCCAGCCCCGCCATATCGGCGCACAAAGCCTCGATCTGGACGATCACCGGCTCGGGCATCACCTCGGCGCATTTGCGCGCGGCAAAGGGCTCGATCAACAGCCGCATTTCATAAAGCTCGGCCAATTGGCGCGCACTCAATTGCGGGGCCACGCTATAGCCCACCAGATGCGTCTTGACGACCAGCCCCTCGGCCTCGAGCCGCCCCAAAGCCTCGCGGATCGGGGTCTGCGACACGCCCAATTGCCTGGCCAGGGCATCAACGCCGATCCGGCCGCCCGGCTCGATCTCCCCGGACATGATGCGCGCAAAAATGGCCGAATAAACCTCGTCACCCAGCCTGGCGGGACGCCGCAACAGGCCCGCAACTGCATTTGGAATGGCCATACTAGCGCCTCACCGACCGAATATCCGCGCTCACGATAACTCTCCCTGCCGCCCCGGGCGCTCTGGTAAAGCATCACGGCGCAGCCAATGCACCGCCCAAACGCACATGGCAGCCTTGCCAGAAAAGGAAAAGCCCAGCAAAGCACTTGGCTTTGCCATGTTGGAAGGTCAAGCGCTACAAGCAAATCAGACGCGAGCGCTACCGTACCGAGGATGAGTTAGCAGCTGGCGACAAAATCCTGCGCGAGTCCAACGGCGAACCGGCAGCCATCAATTGCACCCACCTTGTTCTAACGGGATGTTGTTCGGGCGAAATCGAAACGCTCAAATGCAAAGCCGTGGAGGGCGACGAGCATTTCCGCGCCCTCCTGGGTGTCGAGATGCGGCTATTCTTTCAAATAGCCAAGATCGCATGTCGGGCCGGCTGGCCCTATTGGGAGGTTGCGTGCATGAGGGTCAGACCCTTGGCGGTACGGTTCGCAAAACCATTCCAATAGGTATGCTCGGGCTTCTCCGTGCCGTCCTCGTTCATGGCATAGACGCCCGCTGCCGCGTCCTCGACCAGGTCGAGATAATCAGACATCGACGCGTCGCCCTTCAAGTGCTTTCCGAGGAAGGCCGTAGCGAAATGCTGGGCGATGTTGTTCATCCGCACCGAATCCCACACCGCATCGGCGTAATGATCAAACGGCGCCCGGCCCAGCTTTTCGGAAACCGTCCACGATTCGACCGGCGCCGGGATCGGCCCGGCCGCATTGTGGTTCGCGTCCGCAAAGGTAAGCAGATAGCGCTCAGGGGCGTTCACGCTCATCTCGTAGATCTTCTTCGTGCCGTCTTCGTAGAGCGAGACGTCATCCGCGCTGCCCGCCATATAGAAGATCGGCTTGTGGATGCCCTTGAGGCCTTCCGCGTCCCAAAGGTCTCTGTTCATGCCCCAGGGCGCAATGGCAATGACCGCCTTGACCCGCTCGTCCGGCAGGTCGGCATAGCTCTCGGACCCTGCAAGATGCACGGCCAGCGTCTTCTCTACACTGAACTCCATGGCTGCCTGCGTGAGGCCGCCACCAGCCGAGATGACCGCGCCATAGCCACCCATGGAGTAACCGATAATCGCCGTATTGCCAGCATCCAGAAGGCCAGAGAGGAAGCCGCCGTCCTCTTCCGCCAGGCGCGCCATCTCGTTCAGCACGAATTTCTGATCGAGCGCGCGGTTCACCAGCGTCGAGCCGAATGCGCCCTGGTCGATATAGGTCGAGTCCGTGTGATCGATTGATGCGACGACATAGCCCTTCGTGGCGAGATTTTCCGCCAGGTGACTGAGCAGGAACCGATTTCCGGGATAGCCATGCGAGATGATCACAAGCGGATAAGCCCCGCCTTCGGCTGCGGGTTTCGGCTCGACGTCGCGCGTCGCGCGGCCATGCAGCGTCACCTGTGTCTCACCATCGCGCAGGTACACGCCCTCATAGGGCGTCGGCGCCCCGCCATCGACGGCCGGATACCAGACCTCGACGGTCAGCGGACGATCATAGGTGGGAAGGTCCTTGCCGGCCGCGACTTTCAGAATGTCGATCTCACCGGGATTGGTGAGTTCGATGGTGCGCACGCCGACCGCCAGTTCGCCCTGGACGGCAAGTTCCGGAGCGTCGGGCCGGATGAGATCAATGCGGTTCTCCTGCGCCAAGGCCATTCCATTCCCCGTGACAACGATCGCGGCTGCAATCATCAGTGCTTTCAGCATCAGCATACTTTCCGTATTCTTCTCTTAGCGAGTTTGGCGCGTGTCGCACGCCCGTGTGACATGGGCACAACAGCAAAAGCGGCGGCGGCACTTGGGGCCTCTAGCGAGCTCGGAAAAGGAAAAGCCCAGCGAACCGGTTGGGTTCACTGGGCTTTTTTGGTTGCGGGAGCCTGCACTGATCAGAACTTGCAGACTCCGCAATTAGAGATGGTTGCGGGGACCGGCTCAAATCAGAACTTGCGCCGGTTGCAAGTTGAGATGGTTGCGGGGGCGCGCAACCATCTCAACTTGCGGTTCCTATCCACCTACCGGCCGGTGCTCGACCAGCTTGCCCAAGAGGGCCGCAGCGGATTGTTTCGTGCCGCGGCGTAGCATGTACGAGCCTCGCCAACAGAACGATAAACCAATGATACATCGTAGGTTTTTCTTGGCAAGGCGGCGATATCCTCGCCCGGAGGGAGGCCGGTGGCGTTTGTCCGCCTATTCGCCGCTGCAATGCCGGGTCGCTCTGTCTCCTCTTCTTACAGCCTGCCGGATCAGGGATTGAAATTTCGGACCCTCCAATATATATTCCGGTGCGTCGGAAGATTTAATCAGGAGGCTCCCATGCCCTCAGTCGCGGAAATGCTGAAGGCCAGCGAGGCCGCCGTCGTCTCGCGCGTGAGCCTGCGCGACGTCAACCGCGTCATCGACGAGCATATCCTGCCGGACGCCTTCGTCTCGCTCGACAACGGCCGCTACGTCCTGGCGGGCGCCTGTTCGCTCATCGCCTTCTATTTCGAGAGCGCCAGACGCCTGACTTCGGAAGAACGCCTGTCCGCCATCAGGACCGCGGAGCCTCGGCTCGCGCGATCGCGCGCCCTGCCCTGGGCTGCGCTGCTCCGTGAGGACTGGACCGTGCGTGACGACTTCCTGACCATCGACCTGTTGCCCTTCATGAAGGGCGCCAGCGAGCGGCTGGACGATCTCGCCGCCGCGCGGGAAATGGTCACGACCTCGCCGGACATCCTCGGCGGCACGCCCGTCATCCGGGGCACCCGCGTTCCGGTCTATGATGTGGCGGCATCGGTCGCCGCCGGCCATTCGGCCGAGCGCATCCTCGCAGCCTGGCCCAGCCTGGATGCCGAGAAGGTCAGACTCGCCGCAATCTACGCGGAGGCGAACCCGCTGCGCGGTCGCCCGCGCGTTTCCACCGATCTTCCTGAAGGCTCGGTCATCATCACGGATCGCCGCGTACCTCGGGTCAGGAAGGCCGGATGAAGTTTCTGATCGATGAGTGCCTCAGTCCGGAACTGGCGAAACTGGCATTGGAAAAGGGGCATGGCGAGACCAGCCATGTCGTCTGGATGAAGCTCGCAGGCCTGAAGGACTGGGAGCTGAAGCCGATCATTCTCGACGGGGACTGGACGTTCGTCACCAAGAACTCGGTGGATTTCCGGGGGCCGAAGGACAGGCCCGGCACCAAGGGCCAATATGCCGACGTCGCCATCCATGCCGGGCTGGTTTGCCTCAATGGCCCGGCCGGCATGGATCTCGACATGCAGATCGAACTCTTCGAGCAGGCGCTGGTCGAACTCAGTGCTGACGATGATCTCGTCAACCAGGTTCTCGAACTCTCTCTGGAGGATGAGGATGCGCTCCGGGTGCTGCGCTATGCCTTGCCCAAGGATTGAGCGACGCCGGATCGGATGGGGAATCTGATCCGGCGGGTCGTCAGCTTCCCCGCCCCATCACGCAGCAAAACCCGAACAGTTGCTTGGTGGACTCTGGACGGTGGCTTTCGGGAAGCAGGTGGCGATAGCCGCCGCCATCTTGCGTCACCGGCGTTCCCGAAAACGATCGAGTTTCGAGAATCGACGCCGACGCTTGGACACGCTTTCATACGGCCCTGCTTTCTCGAAGCGCCTCCTTGAACAGTTCGAACGCCGTCGTGCCCCGCCGATCGGGGTAATAGAGGTGGTAGCCGGCGAACGGCTCGCACCATGGCTCCAGCAGGCGGGTGAGACGGCCATCGGCAATCGGCGCCGCTACCAGATCCTCCAGGATGTAGAGGATGCCGAAACCCTCAAGGGCGGCGGCCACCAGCAGGTCGCCGTCGTTGAACACCGGCCCGCGGCCTGGCGCGACCGTCACCGCATGGCCGTCGCGCGCGAACGACCAAGGGGACAGGTCGCCATGCGCGTCACGGTAGGCGACACAGCGATGCGCCGTGAGGTCGGCGGGCTCCATCGGCGCCGGATGGTCGCTCAGATAGCCGGGCGCGGCCACCACCGCGACGCGAAGCGGTGGCCCGACCGCCAACGCGATCATGTCCTTCTCCAATCGCTCGCCGAGCCGGATGCCCGCATCGTAGCGGCCCGCCACGATGTCGGTCATCCCGCCCTCCACGCACACCTCCACCTCGATACCGGGGTGGCGGCGCATGAAGGACGGGAGCATCGGCCACAGCACCGTGTCCGCGGCGTGTTTGCCCGTTGTGATGCGGACGGCGCCGATGGCCGCCCCGCGTGCCTGGGACAGCGCCTCGATCTCGTCGTCCAACCCGGCCAGCGCCGGCGACAGGGTGGCGAGCAGGCGCTCGCCGGCAGCGGTCGGGGCGACGCTGCGCGTCGTGCGGGAGAGCAGGCGAAAACCGAGCTGATCCTCCAGCCGCTTCATGGTCTGGCTCAACGCAGACTGCGTGACTCCAAGCCGTCTCGCCGCCCGCGTGAAACTGCGGTCGGAGGCGATCGCCGCGAAGACGGCGAGGTCGCCGAGCTGATCCGGACGCATTGATGATCCCAGCTACTTGGGCCTATTACTAATTAGGCCGTTATCTCGATTAATTAGCATACCTACCTAGCCAGTGACAGTGGAAGAACGAGGAGCAGGCGATGAGCAAGGTTTGGCTGGTGACGGGCGCAAGCCGGGGACTTGGACGCGAGATCGCGCGCGCGGCGCTCGATGCGGGCGAAACGGTGGTGGCGACGGCGCGGTCCGCCGACGCGGTGCGGGATGCCCATGGGAGCGATCACGATCGCCTGCACGCCCTCGCGCTCGACATCACCGACGCCCAAGCCGCGCATTCGGTCGCCGCCGAGACCACCGAGCGGTTCGGTGCGATCGACGTGCTGGTCAACAATGCCGGTTATGCCGAACTGGGCTTCTTCGAGACCTTCACCGATGCCGCGGTGCGGCGTCAGTTCGAGGTCAACCTGTTCGGCACGATGAACGTCGCGCGCGCGGTCGCTCCCCACATGCGGGCGCGTCGCTCGGGCCTCATCGTCACCATCTCATCGGTCAGCGGGCTGGTCTCCAGCGGCGGGGGCGCGGTCTACTCGGCGTCGAAGTTCGCGGTCGAGGGATGGATGGAGGGCTTTGCGCAGGAGTTGGCGCCGCTCGGCGTCCGTTCGCTCCTGGTCGAGCCGGGAATGCTGCGTACCGACTTCATGGACCGGAAGTCGGCGCGCTTCGGCACCATCGACATTCCAGACTACGCCGAGGCGATCGCGCAGTATCGCGCGTTCGTTGACGGAGCCAATGGCAACCAGCCGGGCGGTCCGAAGCTGCTCGCGGCAAGGATCGTGGCGCTTGCTTCGCAAGGCAAGGTGCCATCGCGGCTCATATTCGGCGACGACGCCCGGCAGTGGGCCGGCGCGAAGGTCGACCAGCTGCGGCAGGAGATCGCCCTGTCCGCCGATCGCGGCTGACACGACAGACCAAGGCGCCGGCATAGAGCGAGTTAAATCATTCGCCGCGCTCGCACGATTGGTGGGTTTTAGCACAGCCTGCCCGGCAACGCCCCGTCCTGCTCACGCTCGTGAAACCCAGCCCCTGAAGGAAAAGCCCGCGTAGAACAAGGCAACATCGGAAAAGCCCGCCTCCCGCAGAACAGCCTCATCCTCGCTAATGGACAGGAGGGGCAGAGACTCTGCCATTCTGGTCGCCGACACGCGCGCATGGGCGAAGTCGACCCCCGGTCCGCCCGCGAAGGCTGCCGACCGCTCCAGCCATGTAGAAGGGTCACCGTCACCGGGATAGCTGTGATGCGCGACGACGAGCGGCGCGCCTAGTTTTAAGCGCTGACGGATTTCTCGCAAGGTGTGGAGCCGGTCGTCCTTTGCCAAGAAGTGCAGAGTAAGCAGGCATGTGGCGCCATCGAACAGTTCCTGCGGCGCGGCATCGACATAACCCGTGTGGAGTTCAACACGCGCCTGTAGCGATCCCAGGAGCTGGCGGGCCAGACCGAGCATCTCGGCTGAAGGATCGACGCCGACGAAACTCCAGTTCGGCTGCGCTTCGGCGAACGCCTTCAATTCAAGCCCTCCGCCGGCACCCACGACGAGGATGGCGGCCGTCTCCGGCGCGCGCTCGGCCAGCAGGAGCATCGCCATGCGATGCAGGTCAGCCAACCCCGGCACCTTGCGCGGTGTTCCCTCAACATAGCCCGCAACGATGCCTGGATCGGTGAAGGCCTGGACTCTGTCCATCAGCCAAACACCAACGCGCGGTGGACGGACGTCCCGGCCGTGACGCCATCGGCCACCGCCCAGCTCACGCTGTGCCGGGCGCGCGCGATGTCGCCGGCGGCGTAGAGCCCCGGCACCGTGGTCATCCTGTCGGCGTCCGTCCGGATCATCGGCCCAACCGACCCGTCGTCGATCGCGGCGCCTAACTGCATGGCAATTGGACTGGACAGCGAGGATTGCGGCGCGACATAGAGCGCCGCCACCGGTCGCTGGCTTCCGTCCTCCAATTCCACGGCGGACAGGGCGCAACCCTCGCCGACCAGGCGCTTGATCTTGCGAGGCTCGATCGTCACACCATGTCTGGCAAGCGGCTCCGCGCTTTTCTGCTCAAGCTCCACGCCGTTGAGAAACAGCGTCGTTGGGCCCCATTCTGCAACAAGGCAGGCCTGATGCACCGACATCGGCGTGCGGGCGAGCACGCCGAGCGGCCGATCGATGAATTCGAAGCCGTGGCAGTAGGGGCAATGAAGCACCGACTTGCCCCAGCGTTCCTGAAGGCCGGGCATCGGCTCGAGGCTGTCGCGCAGCCCGAAGGCGAGGATCGCCTTGCTCGCTGCAATTTCCTCACCGCTCGACAGCGACACGACGAAACCGTCGCCAACGGCCCGGGCTCCGACCGCTTCGCCGGCGACCATTGTAACGCCGGGATAAGCAGCGAGCTGTTCGCGCGCCCTGGCCAGAATCGCCGCCGGATCACTGCCGTCGGACCCCAGAAAGCCATGCGAAGCTTTGGCAAAACGGTTGCGCGGTTGCCCCGCGTCGATGACGCAGACACGGCGACGCGCCCGCGCGAGATAGGTGGCGGCGGCGAGCCCGGAGAAGGCGCCTCCGATGATGACGACGTCATTCTGCATGATTGGTCTCCAAAGCGATGGATCCGCCGCGTTCGGCGAGCCGCACATGAAAGTCGGCGCTCAGCGCGGCGAGGGAGACTTCGCCGAAGCGGCGAAGAAGAAGCGTTTCAGCCTCATCGAACGTCTTGCCGAGCACTGCGTTGACCGCCTGCTCGACAAGGCAGCCGGGCTCATCGGTGCGGTTGCCAAGGGCCAGCAGTTCAGGCCTGCCGAGCGCTTCGTAGATGTCGCGGAGCGTGACCGCGCTGAGATCGCAGGCGATCGTCCAGCCGCCGCCATGGCCCTTTTCGGATTGCACGTAGCCTCGGTCCCGCAGGCCTGACATAAGCCGGCGGATCACCACGGGATTGGTATCCATCGCGCGGGCCAGCATGTCGGAAGTGCACGGCCCGGGATGCTCCGCCATGTGCAGCAGGACGTGGAGCACGCCCGATAACCGGCTATCTCTTCTCATGCAACTTTATATGTTGCGTGACGGCCGAACAATCAAGGCGGGGCAAGGAGTTTTTTCACAGCCTGCCCCGCAACGCCCCCTTTAGAGTGAGAGTGCGGACCGGGTTTGCCGTGACGGGTTGAGGGCTGGGGAAGAGGTCTCCGGCGCCCGTCGCGGAGAACCGCGATGTCCAGACAGGATCGCAGCGCGCGCCCCGGCTCGGATCGGGCGAGCCTTTACGACGATATCACCAACAAGATCATCGGCGAGTTGGAGGCCGGCCGTTTTCCCTGGGTCCAGCCCTGGGGCACGGCCGCGGCCAAGGCGCCGCTCGCCATGCCGAGGAACGCCGCCACCGGCCGGCACTATTCGGGGATCAATGTCCTGATCCTCTGGGGCGCCGTGATCGAGCATGGGTTCCCCGGCCAGAGCTGGCTCACCTTCCGCCAGGCGCTGTCGCTCGGCGGCAATGTCAGAAAGGGCGAGCGCGGCACCACCGTTGTCTATGCCGACCGCTTCACCCCCGAGGACGAGAAGCGCCGCGCCCGCGAGACCGGCGAGGAAGCCCAGGCAATTCCGTTTCTGAAGCGCTTCACGGTCTTCAACGCCGCCCAATGCGAGGGCCTGGCCAAGGAGATCGCGGCCGTCGCTCCCCCGCCTCTGCCGGGCCTGATCGAGCCGCGCGTCGAGGCGCTGATCCAGGCGACCGGGATCGACTTCCGCATCGGCAGCAATCGGGCCTACTACGTCCTCGCGCAGGACTTCGTCATGGTCCCGCCGCCGCAGGCGTACTTCGAGCCGATCAATTGGCACCGGACGGCGCTGCATGAGCTCGGCCATGCGACGGGCCATCCGTCCCGCCTGAACCGGGACTTCTCCGGCTCCTTCGGCACCAAGAAATACGCCTTCGAGGAGCTGATCGCCGAGATCAACGCCGCCTTCTGCTGCGCCTCCCTCGGCATCGCGCCGACCGTCCGCCACGCCGACTATATCGGCTCCTGGCTCGATGTGCTGCGCGAGGACAACCGCGCCATCGTCCGCGCCGCCTCCCAGGCCAGCAAGGCGGCCGACTGGCTGCTCGGCTTCCTGCCGGATACCGGCAGCCTCGGCGCGGCCGACGACGAGCGGGAGGCGGCGTGATGAACGCGCTCGCCTTTCCCGGCTTCATCCCCGATCCCGAACAGGCGGCCGACATCCGCCTGCGCGTGCTCAGCCTCGGCGCCGGCGTCCAGTCCACCACGCTCGCCCTGATGGCCGCGCATGGCGTGATCGGCCCCATGCCCGATTGCGCGATCTTCGCCGACACAGGCTGGGAGCCGCAGGCCGTCTATGACCATCTCGCCTGGCTGCGATCGCCCAATGTCCTGCCGTTCCCCGTCCACATCGTCTCGGCCGGAGATCTGCGCGCCGACTTGCTCGCCGGCGCGCGCGGCGAGCGATGGGCCTCGATCCCGGCCTTCACCCGCGCCGTGACGCCGGCCGGAAGCGAGCTTCCCGTGTATGACGAGGATGAGAACGGCGATCTCGTCGTCGTCGGCTCCCGCATCGTGGCGACCGAGCGCGTCGGCGTCGGCATGATCCGGCGTCAATGCACCGGCGACTACAAGATCGTGCCGATCCGACGAAAGGTGCGCGAACTGCTCGACATCGCCGGGCGGCGCTCGCCCGCATCGCCGGTCGCCGAGCAATGGATCGGCATTTCGCTCGACGAGGCGCTACGTATGAAACCCTCGTTCGAGAGCTGGCAGGTCAACCGCTGGCCTCTGATCGAGCAGGGCATGACCCGTCAGGATTGCCTGCGCTGGCTGGAGCGGCACGACTATCCCGTGCCGCCCAAAAGCGCCTGCATCGGCTGCCCGTTTCATTCCGACGATCATTGGCGGCACATGCGCGACCATGATCCCGAGGCATGGGCCGACGCCGTATCCATCGACGCCGCCATTCGCACCGGCTTCCGGGGCATCCGTGGCGAGGTCTATCTTCACCGTTCCGCCGTCCCGCTCGACCAGGCCGATCTTTCGACCGCGGCCGATCACGGCCAGCTCGATCTCTGGCCGAACGAATGCGAGGGCATGTGCGGGGTCTGATCCGCCTGAAACCCGCAGACACGCAAAGCCGGATTTCCGGCTCCCCGCTTTTTTACGACCTTCCGGTTACCCGGCTTTCCGATTGCACGACGATCCGACGCCGGTTCGGTGGCGCTGCCCTCTTAGAGTGAGAGGGCGGCGCTTCGCTTCGTGACGGGTTTGAGGTCGAGAGAGAGGCTCTCGGCGCCCGTCGCGGAGACTACCACGATGGCTACCGCCACCCAGAAAATCGTCCTGTCGCCCTCGCGCGACATCCCCTTCAACAAGCTCGTCCTCAGCCAGGCGAACGTCCGCCGCGTCAAGGCCGGCGTCTCGGTCGAGGAATTGGCCGAGGATATCGCCCGCCGCGGCACGCTCCTCCAGAGCCTCAATGTTCGCCCGGTCCTCGATGCCGATGGCGCCGAGACCGGCATGTTCGAGGTGCCCGCCGGCGGCCGCCGCTATCAGGCGCTCGCGATCCTCGTGAAGCAGAAGCGTCTTGCCAAGACCGCGCCGGTGCCCTGCGTCGTGCGCGATCCCTCGACGCCGATCCTCGCCGAGGACGACAGCCTGGCCGAGAACACCCAGCGGGTGCCGCTGCATCCCCTCGATCAGTTCCGGGCCTTTCTCGATATGCGCCGTAAGGGCATGACCGAGGAGGAGATCGCTGCGGCCTTCTTCACCACGGCCCAGGTCGTCAAGCAGCGCCTGCGCCTCGCGGCCGTCTCGCCCGTGCTCCACGAGATCTATGCCGAGGACGGCATGACGCTCGAAATGCTCATGGCGTTCACGGTCAATCCCGATCATGCACGCCAGGCGCAGGCCTGGGAGGCGGTCCAGACCTCCTACAATCGCCAGCCATGGCATATTCGCCAACTGCTGACCGAAACCACGGTGCCCGCGGCCGACAAGCGAGCTCTGTTCGTCGGTGTCGAAGCCTATGAACAGGCCGGTGGCAGTGTGCTGCGCGATCTGTTCCAGCAGGACGAAGGCGGCTGGCTGCAAGATCCCGCGCTTCTCGACCAACTCGTCTCCGACAAGCTGAAGACCGTCGCCGAGGACATCGCCGCCGAGGGCTGGAAGTGGATCACCGTCGATACCGACCTGCCTTACGGCTACGATCATGGCCTGCGGGCTCTCGACTTCACCTTCGTCGATCTGACTGATGACGAGCGTGCGGCCCGCGAGGCGCTGCGCGAGGAATACGAGCGGATCGAGGCCGAATACGACGGCGCCGACGAACTGCCCGACGAGATCGACCAGCGTCTCGGCGAGATCGAGGCGGCGATCGATGCCTTCGAGAAGCGCCCGGTCATCTACGAGGCGGCCGACATTGCCCGTGCGGGCGTCTTCATCAGCATCGACCGCGACGGCGAGATCGTCGTTGATCGCGGCTATGTCCGACCCGAGGACGGGGCCCCGGTCGGCGTCGATAATCCCGAGGGTGATGCGGAGACCGTCGACACCGATGTCGCGGCGGCGGGCAGCGTCCAGCGCGCCGTCATCACCATCGGTGGCCAGCAGGCCGAGCCGGAGGAAGACGACGAGGAAGACGTCATCAAGCCGTTGCCCGAACGGCTCGTCACCGAGTTGACGGCACACCGCACCCTGGCGCTTCGTGATGCCGTGGGCGCCAATCCCCATGTCGCGTTCACCGCCCTGCTGCACAAGCTGGTGCGCGACACCTTCCAGCGGACGGGCACGTCGGGCGCAAGCCTTCAGGCTTCCGTCAATCACGTCTTCTTCCGCGAACAGGGCAAGGATCTCGCCGAGACGGCCTATGCCAAATCCGTCACCCAGCGGCACGAGGACTGGAAGGCGGACCTGCCGTCCGACGAGGACACGCTGTGGGACTGGCTCGCCGCGCTCGACGACGCCAGCCGCATGGCGCTGCTCGCCCATTGCGTCAGCTACGGGATCAACGCCCTCTATGAGCGGCCCAATCCCTACAACGGCAACGGCGTGTCGCAGTCGGGTCTCGACCGGCGCATGGCGGAGGCGGATCGGCTGGCCCGCGCCACCGGCCTCGACATGGTGGACGCCGGCTTCAGGCCCACGGTCGAGAACTATCTCGGTCGCGTCACCAAGCCCCGCATCCTCGCGGCCGTGTGCGAAGGCGCCGGCGAACGCGCGGCCCAGCTCATCGACCACCTGAAGAAGGGCGACATGGCCAAGGAGGCCGAGCGCCTGCTGGCCGACACCGGCTGGCTGCCGGAGCCGCTGCGCCTGATCGACCAAAGCGAGCCGGTCGACGGGCTCCCGGCCGAGGACGGCGAGGAGGCGCTTCCCGCCTTCCTGGCCGACGACGAGGAGTCCTCGGACGAAGAGACCGAGGCCCCGCTCGCAGTCGCGGCCGAATAGCCCAACGGCGTGGGGCGGCTCGGGCCGTCCCACGTCCATTCTTTCGACCCATCCAGCAGCCCGGCCGTTGCTCCGGGCATTTTCGTTTCAGGAGCCTGACATGGCCGACTACTTCACTCATTTCTCGTGCCTGCTGGACGTCGGCACACCCGAGAACGCCGCTCGCGCGCTCGACCTCTACAACAAGCTCTCGGAGGAAGGCGCTTCCGAGGAACCGCCTTCCGAGGGCTTCCTTCTCTCGATCCAGCCCGAACATGGCGGCGCCCAGCTCTGGATGCGCGATGACGTCACCGGCGATCCCGAGCGTCTGATCCGGTTCGTGAAGATCTGTGCGGCCGAGTTCGGCCTGACGGGACTTTGGGGTTTTCAATACGCCAACACCTGCTCGCGGCCGCGCCTCGACGGTTTCGGCGGGGGCGCGCATGTCCTCGACCTCGCCACCGGCGGGACGGTGGCATGGACCTATACCGATGGTTGGCTCGCCCAGGTTCTCGACGGAGGCGACCCCGATGAGTAAGGTCATCGAAACCACCGTCTATCATCTGGACGAACTCTCCGACGCCACCAAGGAGAAGGCCCGCGCTTGGTATCGCGATGGCGGCTTCGACAACGACTGGTATGATGCCGTCTATGAGGATTTCCAGCGCATCGCCGAAATCCTCGGCCTTCGGCTGAAGACCCGCACCGTCCGCCTCTATGGCGGCGGCGCCCGGCAGGAGCCTTGCCTCTGGTTCCGGGGCTTCTGGAGTCAGGGCGACGGCGCCTGCTTCGAGACCTTCTATTCCTACCGGAAAGAAGCCCCGCGCCGGATCAGGGACTACGCCCCCCAGGACGCGGAGCTTCATCGGATCGCGGATGCGCTTCAGGCCATCCAGCGCCGCAACTTCTTCAAGCTTCACGCCGAGGCCAGCCATCGCGGTCACTATTTTCACGAATACTGCATGGCGATCTCCGTCGAGCGCGACAGTCCGACCTATCAGGACATGACCGCCGACGCGGAAAACGCCGTGACCGGGGCGCTGCGAGATCTTGCCCGCTGGCTCTACCGGCAGCTCGAACGCGAATACGAATACCTGACCTCGGACGAGGCTGTCGACGAGGCGATCAACGCCAACGAATACACCTTCACCGAGGCCGGCCGTCGCTTCGGCTGACCGCGCGCACAACGCCTTCCAAGCCCTGCGAAGGCGCTCTCGATCGTTGGGGCGCACCTTGGCCTGGACGCCGCGCGCCGCCGGTCAACGGGCGGGCCGTTTCTGCACAGGCGCATGACCGTCGCCGCTTCACGCCGTCCCTGGCTGAGGGCGCCACAACGGATCGGAGGCGCAAATGTGCAGGGTCTTGAACAAGCGGGTGAGCGGCGTTCCGTCCGGAGCGGTTTATATCGGCCGCGGCAGCAAATGGGGCAATCCGTTCCGGATCGGCCCCGACGGCGACCGCGCCGCCGTCATAGCGAAACACGAGCACTGGCTCGCCGATCAGCATCATCTGCTTCGCGCACTCGATGAACTGCACGGCCGCGATCTCGTCTGCTTCTGCGCACCGCTGGCCTGTCACGGCGATCTGTTGCACCGGCTGGCCAGCGCCAGCCGCGACGAGCGGATCGCGTGGTGGCGCGGCGTCAAGGGCCGCTTTTGAGAGGCAGAGGGTGAACCGGAAAGGGCTGCATCCGTGGGGGCGAGAGAGCCTCCCGGCGATGCGCTTTTTCCCCCTCCGGAGTATCCCACCATGAACCTGCCTGCCCCTGCGACTTCGCTCGCCACCCTCGTCCCCGAAGCCCGCCGCATGGAGTTTCTTCCCCGGCTTTTCGGTCTTCCCCTCCTCATCATCGCGGAGAATGCGGTCTTCAGCTTCATGGAATGGCTGAGCCCCGACGACTACGGCGGCGGCTTGTGGGATTTCTACGAACTGGACGGTGAGCCGCTCTATCTCGCGCCGACGTCGAAGCCGCGCTTTCGGATCTCCTGCGAAGGCAACGGCTTTGATGGCGAGGTCTCGGCCGACGCCGCCGGGATCATCGCGACATTGTTCACCTTCTCCCACCTCTCGTTCCGCCACGAGTCCGACCGGCTCGCAGAAGGCTATGCCCGCCTTTACGCCTACGCTGCGGATCATCCCGCAGCCCCGGATATCTTCCAGGCCATCGACTGAATCTTACAAGCGCCCCGCCTTCCGGTGGGGCGCTTTTGTAATGCCGGCCACGGCCCGCCTTTGAGAGGCAGAGGGGGCCGGGACGGGTTTGAGTCTGCGCGGTCGAGAGAGAGCGCTGCGCGGCTCGATCCTGTCCCGCTCTCCCGAGGTGTTTCCCATGAACATGATTTCCGCATACGCGGAGGCTCCGGCTTCCGCGCCGCTTCCGCTTGCCCCCGACACCGAAACGGCCGCATCCGTCTTCGCGGCCGCCGGCCTGCTGCTGCCCCATCTCGAGCGCGGTCAGCGCATCGACGCCGCCACGTTGCGCGGCGCGATGGAAACCGCCTTCGGCGCTTCCGACGTGACGGGCGCCTGGAACTGGAAAACCGCCTACGAAGCCTGCGAGGCTGCGACCGTTCTGTTCCTCCGCAAATACGGAAAGGCGCTTTTCCGTAAAGCCGGTTCGGCGGCCGAGACTCTGCCACTGCTGACGAAGATCGCCAGCCTGTTGCCGACGCATACGCGCCGCTCCGAGGAAGCACAGTCGTTCCAACAATTCTCGACCCCGATCCCGCTCGGCCTGGTCGCGGCGACTGCAGCCGCCATCACCCCGGCCGACCGTGTGCTGGAGCCTTCGGCCGGCACCGGCCTACTCGCCATCCTGGCCGAGATCGCGGGCGGCGTGCTCGTGCTCAACGAGCTGGCCGAAATGCGCGCCGATCTCCTTTCTTCCCTCTTTCCGGCTCTTCCCGTCACCCGTTTCGACGCGGCGCAGATCGATGACCACCTCGATCCCGGCCTGGTCCCCAGCGTCGTGCTGATGAACCCGCCGTTCTCGGTCATGGCCAATGTCGAGGGCCGCGTGGCCGACGCGGCCTTCCGCCATGTCGCCTCGGCACTGGCGCGTCTTGCGCCTGGCGGGCGGCTGGTGACGATCACCGGCTCGAACTTCGCGCCCGACATTCCGGCCTGGACCCCGGCCTTCACCCGGTTGCAGGAGCGTGGCCGCATTGTCTTCTCCGCCGCGATCGACGAGGCGGTCTATGCCAAGCATGGCACGACCTTCCCCACACGGCTGACCGTCATCGACAAGCTGCCGGCCGCCGATCCCGCCGTGTTCCCCGCCGCTCCCGGCGTCGCACCGGACGCCGCCACGCTGATGTCGTGGATCGGCGCTCAGCTTCCGGCCCGGCTGCCGGTCGCCTTGTCCGGTATCCCGATTGCCGCCTCGGCGGTCGCCGCTCCTCGCACCGTGCGCGGCTACGTCAACCGCGCCGCGAAAGCCGCGCGCCCCATGCCACCGGCCGAGCCGGAGGCCGCGCCTCTCGATTATGAGACCATCGATTGGCGGCCAGCCGAAGGCGGCCACATCACCGACGCCATCTATGAGGAATACGGGCTTCAGGTCATCCGTATTCCCGGCTCTCAGGCCCACCCGACCCAGCTCGTCCAGTCGGCGGCCATGGCGAGCGTCGCCCCGCCGAAGCCCAGCTACCGGCCGCATCTGCCGAAGACCATCCTCGGCCTGCTGTCCGACGCTCAGCTCGAAACCGTCATCTATGCCGGACAAGCCCATTCGGACCACCTCGCCGGCGCCTGGACGGTGGACGACACGCTCGATGTCGTCAGCGCCGCGCCAGAGGACGCGAAGGGCGCCATCCGCTTCCGGCAAGGGTTCTTCGTCGGCGACGGCACCGGCGTTGGCAAAGGCCGGGAATCCGCCGCCATCATCCTGGACAACTGGATGCAGGGCCGCCGCAAGGCGGTGTGGATCTCGAAATCCGACAAGCTGCTGGAGGACGCGCAGCGCGACTGGTCGGCCCTCGGCATGGAGCGGCTGCTGGTCACGCCGCTCTCGCGCTTCCCGCAGGGCAAGCCGGTCACGCTGCCGGAAGGCGTCCTATTTACGACCTATGCCACGCTACGCTCCGACGACCGCGGCGAGCGGGTTTCCAGGGTCAAGCAGATCGTCGAATGGTTGGGCTCCGATTTCGATGGAGTGGTGATCTTCGACGAGGCGCATTCAATGCAGAACGCCGCAGGCAGCAAGGGAGAACGCGGTGACGTCGCCGCGTCGCAGCAGGGCCGCGCGGGTCTGCGCCTTCAGCACGCCCTGCCGAACGCCCGGATCGTCTATGTCTCGGCCACCGGCGCCACCACGGTCCACAATCTCGCCTACGCGCAGAGAATGGGCCTGTGGGGCGGCGAGGATTTCCCATTCGCGACGCGGGCTGAGTTCGTCGAAGCCATCGAAGGCGGCGGTGTCGCGGCGATGGAGGTTCTCGCCCGCGACCTGCGCGCGCTCGGCCTCTACACCGCCCGCTCGCTCTCCTTCGCCGGCGTCGAGTACGAACTGGTCGAGCACGAGCTGACGCCCGAGCAGGTCCGCATCTACGATGCCTATGCCGGGGCCTTCGCCGTTATCCATAACAATCTGGATGCGGCGATGGAGGCCGCCAACATCACCGGCTCGTCCGGCACGCTGAACCGGCAGGCGAAGTCGGCCGCCCGTTCGGCCTTCGAGAGCGCCAAGCAGCGCTTCTTCGGCCATCTCCTGACCTCGATGAAGACGCCGACCCTGATCCGCTCGATCACGGCCGATCTGGAAGCGGGCCATTCGGCCGTCATCCAGATCGTCTCGACCGGCGAAGCGCTGATGGAGCGCCGCCTGGCGGAACTGCCGACGGAGGAATGGAACGACGTCCGCGTCGGCATCACCCCGAGGGAATACGTGCTCGACTATCTGGCCCATTCCTTCCCGGTGCAACTCTACGAGCCGTTCACCGACAGCGAAGGCAATCTGTCGTCACGGCCGGTCTATCGCGACGGTCAGCCGGTCGAAAGCCGCGAGGCGGTCGCCCGGCGTGACGAACTGATCGCCAACCTCGCCAGCCTGCCGCCGGTCCCCGGCGCGCTCGATCAGCTCGTCCAGCATTTCGGCACGGACACCGTAGCCGAGGTGACGGGCCGGTCGCGCCGCATCATCCGCAAGCCGGGCCAGGGCGTGACCCTCGACCGCCTTGTCGTCGAGAACCGCGCTGGTTCGGCCAACCTCGCCGAGACCCAGGCGTTCATGGACGATCAGAAGCGCGCCCTGGTGTTCAGCGATGCGGGCGGGACGGGTCGCAGCTATCACGCCGAGCTTTCGGCCAAAAACACCCGGCTGCGCGTCCACTACCTGCTCGAGGCCGGCTGGAAGGCCGACACCGCCATTCAGGGACTCGGCCGCACGAACAGGACGAACCAGAAACAAGCGCCGCTCTTCAGGCCGATCTCCACCAACGTGAAGGCCGAGAAGCGCTTCCTCTCGACGATCGCCCGCCGCCTCGACACGCTGGGCGCGATCACCCGCGGCCAGCGCCAGACAGGCGGCCAGGGCCTGTTCCGGCCCGAGGACAATCTGGAGAGCCACTACGCCCGCGACGCGCTGCGTCAGCTCTACCTCCTTCTGGTGCGCGGCAAGGTGGATGGCTGCTCGCTCGAACGATTCGAGGCGGCGACCGGCCTGAAGCTGATGGACTCGAACGGCATCAAGGATGAGTTGCCCGCAATCACCACCTTCCTCAATCGGCTGCTGGCGCTGACCATCGAGCTTCAGGGCGTGCTGTTCGGCGCGTTCGAGCAGCTTCTTGCCGCAAAGATCGAGGGCGCCATCGCCTCGGGCACCTATGACGTTGGGCTGGAGACGCTGCGGGCTGAAAGCTTCATCGTCACCGAGCGCCAGACGATCTACACGCACCCGCGCACCGGCGCCGAAACCCGCCTTCTGACCATCACCGAGCGCAAGCGCAATCATCCGGTCACGCTGGCCGAAGCCCTGGCCCATCTGGACGATCCGAGGGCGAAGCTCCTCATCAACGAGCGGTCGGGCCGCGCCGCCATGCAGGTGCCCACCACCAGCGTCATGCTGGACGATGGCGAGATCGAGCGCCGCGTCCGGCTGATCCGGCCGATGGAGGCGCAGAACATCCCCGTCAGGCTCATGGGCGAAACCCATTGGGTCGAGGCCGACCGGGACGCCTTCGCCTCGGCCTGGAACGCCGAGGTCGCGGAGGTGCCGGAGTTCGCCGACAGCACCCTGCATATGGTGACGGGCCTGCTGCTGCCGATCTGGAAGCGGCTGCCGAACGAATCCACCCGCGTCTATCGGCTCCAGACCGACGCGGGCGAGCGGATCATCGGCCGCCGTGTCTCGCCGGCCTGGGTCGCCCATGCGACCGCCACCGGCGCATCGTCGCTCACGCCGGAAGACGCCTTCACGGCGCTGATGGGTGGACGCACGATCCTCGATCTCGCGGAGGGCCTCCAGCTTCGCCGGGTGCGTGTCATGGGCGCGCAGCGCATCGAACTCTCGGGCTTCACCGACACGATGCGCGAGCGGCTCAGCGCTTACGGCCTCTTCCACGAAATTATCTCGTGGAAGCTGCGGATGTTCGTTCCGACCGATGCGTCCGGCGTCGCGGTGCTCGGCCGTGTCCTCGACCGCTGGCCGGTCGAGCGCATCGGCGAGCGGGAGGCCGCCTGATGGCCCGCCATGACGCATCGGAGCTGGCGCACCGCCTCGGCCGGGAGGCCGAGGCGGTCTGCCGCGAATACCTGTCCTCCGGCCGGCGGGCAGGCAATTACTGGCTGGTCGGGGATGCCCAGAACAATCCCGGCCGGTCCCTCTATGTCCGTCTCCGGGATTCCGCCAAAGGTCCGGCGGGCAAATGGACGGATGCCGCGACCGGCGAACATGGCGATCTTCTCGACGTCATCCGCGAGGCGCTCGGCCTGGTCGACTTCAAGGACGTGGCCGAGGAAGCGCGCCGTTTCCTCAGTCTCCCGCATCCCGAGCCGGAACAGACGAGGACGCCGATCGGCAGGGTGTCGCGTGCGGCTGTCGGTTCGCCGGAAGCGGCACGGCGGCTCTCCGCCATGTCGCAGCCGATCCACGGCACACTGGCGGCGACCTACCTGGGCGGGAGAGCGATCACGTCGCTCTTCGACGCCGCCGCGCTGCGCTATCATCCCAGGTGCTACTATCGGCCCGACGAGCATTCGCCCACCGAGATCTGGCCGGCGATGGTCGCTTCCGTCACCGACCTGGCCGGGCGACAAACCGGCGCGCATCGCACCTGGCTTTCCCCGGACGGGTCCGGCAAGGCGCCGGTCGAGACACCGAGGCGGGCGATGGGCGACCTTCTCGGCCACGGCGTCCGCTTCGGTCTCGCTGGTGAGGTGCTCGCCGCCGGAGAGGGAATCGAGACCGTGCTGTCGCCCCGTCAGGTTCTGCCCCACATGCCGATGCTGGCGGCGCTTTCGGCCGCTCACCTCGCCGCCGTCCTGTTCCCGGTGGGGCTGCGCAGGCTCTATGTCCTTCGGGATCGCGACCCGGCCGGGGATGGCGCCAGGGACAGCCTGATCACCAGAGCGACGAGCTTCGGGATCGAGGCGGTTTCAGTGTCGCCGGTGCGTGAGGACTTCAACGACGATCTGCGCTGGCGCGGCGTCGACGCCCTCCGGGCGGCCTTGAAGGACCAGCTTCATCCCGAAGACGTCCGCCGGTTCATGGAGGAGTGAGGAGATCGGCGGGGGCATGGCGTGGTCCTGGCGTCTCCACCTGCCGTCTCCGGTCATCCTTCAGGGGACGATCCTTCTGTCGGAGAGGCCGGCGCCCACGGCCTTCTGAGAGGGCTATCGGCCCACAAACGGGCCAGCCGGGCAATGGCCGGGTTCGGGCTATTTTCCGCCGGCGGGGACGAGCCCCGCCTTTGCACCGCGAAGCAAAATAGCCCGAACCCGGCCATCAAGGCCCTCGCGGGAGCGCGAGGGCTGCCAGTCCGTCCCGCCTGTGGGCTTCGACGCCTGCGAAGGCCGCGATGGGCGCGGTCTCCAGACGAAGGACGCTCCCGATGATGAACGAAGACGATACCGCAGGCTTCGAGCCGATCCACAGCTCATCCCCTACCGATCATGTCCTCACCGAACTCCAGCTCTACGGCTACCGCCCGTTTCAGGACGAACCCGATCCACGGCCGCTGCCCGAGGGCAATGACGTCGCCGCCGCTGTCGCAGACATCTTTGACGCCCTCGTCTCGACGCTCGGCGACACCCGCCTCGAACCCGATCTCGACGATCTGCTCTGGGGGGCCGTCAACCTCTTCCACCGTGCCACGGACCGGGTGGAACGCGACCTGGACGATAACGAGCAGGCGCAGCGACGCCTGCAGCGCGAGCAGGACGGCAGCGAGGTCAAGAGCGTCGAACTCGAACGCCTCACGGCGGAGGGGCAAACCCTGATCGAGCGGCGCAACAGCATGGAACTCTTCCGTGACCTCGCGGCGGATGCTTTCGAGCACCACACCCACAAGCCCTGGCGGCCGCGCAGCGGCTCGATGGTCAACCATCGCAACCTGACCTCGGCGATGATCGACAGCCGGGATTTCCTCGCCGCGAAACGCCGGGCCGAGACCGAAGTGCTGTTGCCCGCCGGTCCCAGGGTCGCCGTCACGGGCGGCGCGGACTTCAACGACCACCGCCTGATCTGGGCGAAGCTCGATCAGGTCCATGCCAAGCACCCCGACATGGTGCTGCTGCATGGCGGCTCGCCGAAGGGAGCCGAGCTGATCGCCTCCCGCTGGGCCGATCACCGCAAGGTGCCGCAGGTCGCCTTCAAGCCCGACTGGACGAAGCACGCCAAGGCCGCGCCCTTCAAGCGCAACGACGCCATGCTCGACACCCTGCCGATCGGCGTCCTCGTCTTCCCCGGCACCGGGATTCAGGAGAACCTTGCGGATAAGGCCCGCAAGCTCGGCATCCCGGTCATGAAGTTCGACGGCGGCGCGTAAAGCGCCGCCGCTCGGCGGCTGTTTCGGCGGGATAGTACCTCAGTTCAAATTTCCGCTTCCGACCTCTTCATTGCCGGTCCGAAGCCCCAAGCGCCTCCCCGAAAGCGGTCATTCGAACGCGCGCCTTGCGCGGCTAGGATCACGGTGTTGCGGCCATAACGTGCGTTAAGGGGCTCCGGTGAGAGGATGGTCGAAAACGTACGCTAAGGCCCGCCGTTGCGGCACATAGATGGCGTTACGGGTTAGGTGGCGGGTCTCGACGCTGTCGATTTGGAGCAGGCCAAGCCGGTCGATCGCCCTTCACAGCTGGCCTGCGCCGATGCGGTCGTGACGACGCAGGGCATTGAAGCCCTGCGCCGCTAGCGCCACGCACCCCGCTTCGGAAACGGAGATCTCCACCTTCAGGAGCGCGCTCCCGACACCGTCGCGATAAAGGCGCGCAAGTCGGCCAGCATCAATTCCGGCTCTTCCAGCGCTGCGAAATGCCCACCCCGCGGCATGTCGGTCCAATGCACGATGTTGTAGGTCTTCTCCGCGAACGAGCGCGGCGGCGGCAAGAACACCGGATCGGGGAAGGCCGCAAAACCGGTCGGCACCTGGATGCGGGTGCCGGCCGGAAGCGTCAGCGAATCCTCAAGCCGGGTGCCGTAGTAGATCCAGGTTGCAGTCACGAACGATGTCGGCGCGATGTAGAGCATGATGTTGGTGAGGAGTTCCTCCTCGGAAAACTTGCTCCAGATGTCGGGGTCGCCATCGGCGGTTGTCGGAAGGTCGGCCCACTTGCCGAACTTTTCGAGTACCCAGCCCGCCGCTCCGATCGGGCTGTCGGCCATCGCGACGCCAAGCGTCTGCGGACGGGTTGCCTGCTCGTGAAAATAGGCGCTCTCCCAATCGGCGGTCGCGGCCCGCTTGGCGGCGAAAGACTTCTCCTCGTCGGTCGTCGGAGCGGCATCCCTCGCACACACGGTCATCATGTTGATATGGATGCCGAGCAGAGCATCCGGTCGATCATGCGCTGCCCAGGCCGCGATGCCGTGGCCCCAATCGCCCCCTTGAACGAAATACCGCGCGTCGCCGAACAGTTGGATCATCAGCCCATGTACGAGGGCAGCAGCCCGCCGCATGCCGATCGGGCGCGCGATCGGGTTGGAAAACGCGAAGCCAGGAAGCGAGGGGACAACAACATCGTGCCCGTCCGCCGCGAGAGGCTCCAACAGCCGCTCGAACTCGAGATACGAGCCCGGCCAGCCGTGGAGAAGCAGGACGGGCGGCTTGGAGCCGTCGCCTTTCACATGAACGAAGTGTAGGTGCTCGCCTTCCACGTCGGCCGTGAAATTGGGGAGTGCGTTGAGGCGCCGTTCGACCGCACGCCAGTCGTAGCTGTCCCGCCAATACGCGGCGAGCCGCTTGAGGTCATCAACCCCGACGCCCGCTGACCAGCCCCCCGCATCCGGCAGCTGGCTCCAGTCATAAGCCTCGACCTTGGCTCTGATCGTGGCGAGCCGTTCGTCAGGGATGTTGATCGTGTAGGGTGAAATCATGATGTTCTCCGCTTAAGCTGGGATGCGGTTCGATGGAGAGGGCGCCGAGCCATCTGCTATCCATATCGTCGATGGATCTTCCGAGAGCCAACGGCCGCTCGGCATAGTGCTCGGTACGTCGCCGAGGTTGAAATCGAACCTCCTGCCTGCTGTTATCGAACGCGGGCGGCACCGGGGCCGCCCGCTAACATTTCTTGCAAAGCTTGAGGCGCTGAAGCTCCAATGGCCTCAAAACTCCTGCGAGGTCGGCCGAACGACGATCTCGTTGATGTCGACGCTCTTCGGTTGCGCGATTGCATAGACGATCGCATCCGCGATGGTCTGGGTCGGAATGGCGGATTCGTACATGCCGAGCACCGCGGCCTGAGCGTCCGGATCGCTCGAGCCGAACTTCAGTTCGCTTTCCACCAGGCCGGGCAGCAGCGTGGTGGTCCGAATGTTCGGTCCCGCCTCGACGCGCAGACCTTCTGAGATCGCGCGCACCGCGAATTTGGTGCCCGCATAGACCACGCCGCCGGGTGTCGGAACCTTCATCCCGGCAATCGACGACAGGTTGATGAAGTGGCCGCTATTCTGCTTGCGAAAGACCGGCAAGGCAGCGGAGATGCCGTGAAGCACGCCCCTAATGTTCACGTCGATCATCGCATCCCATTCCTCGACCTTATCGGCGTCGAGAGGCGCAACCGGCATGATACCGGCATTGTTAATGATGACGTCAAGTCGGCCATAGCTGGTGATGGCCAGATTGACCAACGCCTTCACGTCGTCTCGCTTGGTGACGTCGGTGGTCGCGAAAACTGCTTCGCCCCCGGCCTCGGTGATGTCCCGAACAATGTTTGTGAGTCGGTCGGTCCGGCGCGCTCCAAGCACAACCTTGGCGCCCAGACTAGCAAGATGCCGGGCCGTGCTTTCACCAAAGCCGCTCGAGGCACCGGTGATGACGACCACTTTGTCAGCGACGTTTTCCATAGCTCATGATCCTTGTAATTCCATTTAGAAATGTACAAATATTTCATGGAGCCGAGCAATCTGAGGGTCAGAAATAGCAATATGTTGCACAATCCTGCCAACAAGCTGCGGCTGCCCGATGCCTTGCTGCCGCTGGCCGGCTTGATCGGGCAGGCCGAGTCGGGGATCGCCGAAACCGGGATTGCGGGCATCCGTCTGTTCTGGACCACAAGGTCGATGCCGCCGACGCCGCAGGTCTATGATCCGGGCATCGTTCTGATCCTGCATGGACGGAAAGAGGGCACGTTCGACGGACGCCCCCTGAGATACGACGAGGACCACTACCTGACGCTGACGTTGCCAGCGCCTTTCGTGTGCGGCCATATCGCCAGCGACAGCGAACCGCTGATCGGGCTATTCATCGATGCGGTCCGCGAGGATATTCTGAGCCTTCTGGAGCAGATGGACATTGTCGATAGTGGACCGCCGAGCGCCGGCGCCGTTGCGATCCAGCCCGCACCCGTCAGCGCTTCGATGCGACTGACGATCACGCGGTTGATTGCGTATCTGGCTGACCCGGTCTCGGTTAAAGTTCTTGGTCCCCAACTTCGACGGGAGTTTCTGTTTCACGTTCTGCACGGTCCCCGCGGATCGGCGTTTGCCGCATATGCCCGACAAAACGTAGCAGGTGGCAGGCTCGACATCCTGATCGATACGGTGTCACAGGAGTTCAGGAACCCGATCAACATCGACGGCTTGGCCAGCAAGGCTGGAATGAGTTCCTCGAATTTTCACCGCGCTTTTCGTCGGCGGACTGGCCAGAGTCCTTTGCAGTATATCAAACGCCTTCGTTTGCTCGCGGCGCGTCAAATGATCCAATTTAACGGCACCCGTGTCGGCGAGGCCGCACACCGTGTTGGTTACGAGAACGTCTCGCAATTCAGTCGCGAGTACCGACGATATTTCGGTGTGGCGGCGTCGGTTGCAAAATCGACAAAAGCGAAGACGCATCACGTGTTCTGAAAGTCTTGAATTGAGCCTTCTCAAGCCCCAAGCGCCACATTTAGAACGGAATCCGATCAGTCTGCGTCATAGCCAGCGGCTTTGAAGAAGTTTTCGCACTCGCCGGGTTTGAAGGCGTCGACGAGTTTGCCGATGATGTTCCAGAGCGCCTCGACGGTTCTCTCCTCGGCCTTGCGCAGGAGCGCCTTCAGCTTGGAGAAGGCCATCTCGATTGAAGTCGGGGCTGTACGGCGGCAGGTAGAGAAGCCGTGCTCCGGCGGTCTCGATCAAACGCGCCACCGCCGGTCCCTTATGGCTGGAGAGGTTGTCCATCACGACGATGTCGTTAGGTTTCAGCTCGGAAACGAGATATGCGCTGGTCTACGGCGTCACCAAGAACGCCATCGACTCGGTCGTCCTGCTCAACCTGCTTGGCGGCGCTGGCGGTCTGTTCATCGGCATTGCGGCGATGCTCAACCTCAACGCGCTCGGAACCGTCGTCTTCACGCGCTGACGTGAAAGCGCCAGGCCGCTCCCATGGAAACCCGGCGGCTTGCGCCGCCGGACCTTCGATGCCCGATCAGACAAGAATGGTCGGGTCGATGTTGAGCCAGCCTTCGTCACTCCGGCTCAGCTTACCTGGCAAGGAAGTCGGTCGTCGCGCGGCGATCCCGCAGTCGCTCAAAGTCTCCCATCAGGTCGGTAGATTTCGCGTCGGAAAGCAGGCCGCCGAGCACCTTCGTCTTTCCCCTTCCACGCAAGCCCGCCGGATCGCGCCTTCATCCGTTGAGGCGATGGAGCGCCATCCGCCCGGACCCGATATCATTGGTGTTCTCGTTCCGGACAACCCCGCCTCCGGCGGAAAACCCAGGCGGCGGTGACGGAGTTCTCACGGGTCGCCCGATACGGGCGGGGGCAGGATCGGGGCCTGTCTTTACACTGTTGGCCGCGAGGACGAAGGTTCTGCTGTGCCTCCCGGTCATGCTCTCAAAGGCGCCAATCCCTCCGACTGACTGATCCCCTAAGCCCGTTCGGTTTCCACCGGCAACCCCCGCGGCTCCGGACCGTGTTGCCGCGCAAGCGCGGCTGCCCGCCCCACTCCGGGCCTTGGGGGCAAGCTGCCGCCAGGCCGGCAGTTGCAGGAGTCTCCCGACGGTCTTGGCCGGGTCTCGTCGGAGGGATGGTCCCTCCGAGGAGCAACGGAGACTTACAATGCAGAACATCGTCATTCTCGCCGGCAACATCGGCCAGGCCCCCGAATCCCGCACCACCCAGGGCGGCACTTCGATCACCCACTTCACCCTGGCCACCTCGCGCCCCCGCTACTCCGAAGGCAAGGTTGTCCGAGACGAGAAGGGCCATCGGGTCCAGGATACCGAATGGCACCGGATCACCGCCTTCAACGGCCTCGGCAAGACGATCCAGCAGTATTGCGAGAAGGGGATGAAGGTTCTGGTTCGCGGCCGCATCCACTACACGAAGTGGACCGATCAGCAGGGCGTTGACCGCTACGGCTGCGAGATCATCGCCGAGACGGTGGACTTCCTCAGCCGGGCGAAGCAGACCGAAAGCGACGAGGGCAAGTTCATCGACGACGACGACATCCCCTTCTGAGCCGGAGCGCCCATAGGCCCGGCGGCGCAAGCCGCCGGGCTTTTTCCATGTTCGCGCTTTTCGCCGCTATCCTGCGCTCGACATTCCCATTTGGTCGCGACCGTCCCTCTCCGATCAAGACGGATGAACTTCACCTGGTCTCATCCGGTCATATTCGGCCGCAGGCGCCATGCCCTCATCTCAAGAGCGCGGAGGAAATTGAGACCATCAGGGTCGCGGCAACAGCAGGCTTTTGCTGGGTCGATACAAGGGTCTCGGGCTCCTGTCGGCGCACACCACCCCGCTCTTGGAGGCGCTACCTTGGTTTCAATCCCGGCCTTCTACGATCAACCCATGAAGGGTCGGGCTATGCAGAGCATGCCGCCGCTCGAGGCTACGCCTCTGCGGTGATCGCGGCCGTGACCAAAACACATCGGGCGCCTGTCGAGCGGGGAATGGTCCCCGCCTCAAAACAGGAGCCGGAAAATGTCCCTTGCAGATGCTCACGCCTTCGCTTTCAGCCTCGCCGCGACCCTGATGGTCTCGGTCATCGTCTTCCGGGCCGGGGACGGCACGATGGGGGCCATGCCCGCTACCGAATACGACGGGGACGACGACACTATCGTCGCGGAGATTGATCCGTTCGACTGAACCGGAACGGGGCCTCCCGCCCCGTTCGCCGCCCCAAGGAGCCCTCCATCGAACGGCGAAGCCGCCGCTTCGAACAAACCGAATCAGTTTTCCGCCTTCACCAGCCGAATCGGTCCTCATCAGGAACTTCAATCGCAAAACTGACGTGGAAAATCCCGCAAGAACGACTATAATAGTCGTAGTTCTGGCGCGGGAGCGGGCCGCGATGGGAGGTGATCGTCATGATCACCGCCCGACAATCGCGGGCCGCACGCGCGTTGCTGGGTTGGACGCAGGAGACGCTCGCTGACAAGGCTCGAATATCGCTGACTGCCCTGAAGCGCCTTGAGTCCGAGAACGGGCTCGATGTCTACGAGACGACGCGCGATCAGGTCAGGCGAGCGTTCGAGGCGCATGGCGTCGTGCTCCTGACAACCGACCGCGGACAGGGAGTCCTGTTGGTCCATGGTCATGGGAAGGGCGAGCGCAGCACATGGTGTCGATGACGCCATCTCGCACTGCACAATCATTCTGCTATGGTTAACGTCTGGTACGATGTGCCGCGGAGCCACGAAGCCGCACCGATGATCGAACCGTTTGAGGATATCGCGCCAGCGGGCGAGACGCTCACCGACTACGATCGGTCCCATATCCGACTTTACGCGCGTCTGCTCGACGCCACCGCCGACGGCGCAAACTGGCGGGAAATCGTCGAAGTCCTCTTTGGAATCGACCCTCGGCTAGAGCCGGATCGCGCCCGCCAAGTCCACGCAAGCCATCTTACCAGGGCGCGGTGGATGACCGAGACCGGCTACCGCCACCTTCTCAACAGTTCCTCCAACTGAACATTGCGCGATTGCCGGTGTCACCGCGACAACGCGCGGTGTCGCTCGCCGTGCTTCCGAAGACCCGCACAACCGACAATAGTCTGCGATCCTCGACTTGCGCGTACTCTGCGAGGAGATGAGACATGCGCCCGGATACGTCGCGCTGGCGAGACCGCGCGAGCTACATGTTCTTCGACGATCTTCCAATCGAGGGCCTCGCTTGGGAGTGCCTCCGGCGCAACGCGCCCTATCAGGCGCACTACCGCGCGCTGATCGACGCGAATACCACAGAAGAACCGCTCTCGCCGCTCGACGAACGAAAATGGGGGTTGCGATTTCCCGGCGAAACCGGAGCTGACCTCGCTGGACCAACCCGTGCTTTGGTCGCCTCGCACCAATCCAACTGTGGTCATGCTCACGCAGACGCCGCTGGAACTTCAAGGGTCCACCGCTTCGCAACTCGGCGACCTCTCCCCAGGTCGCCTATCTCCTGACGGCGATCATCACGTTCTGCGACTGGCGGCATCGGAAGCGCAGATACTGCTGCTGCCCCAGGTCGATGCCGGGACGGAGCTGGCCGCGATCGTCGTTCTGGACGCCCATGCGCTCGATCGCATCGAAGCGCTTGTCCGTTTCTGGACAGCCTGGCGCCGGCGGGCGGTCCCGCCCGACACGCGCATGACAGCGCAGCAGCGACTTCGATTCCGCCAGATGATCCAGGCGTCTGACGGCCGGTCGCACGGCGCCAGCTACAGGGACATCGCCACCGTCATCTTCGGCGCCGAGCGCATCCGATCAGAACCGTGGAAAACCTCGGCGTTCCGTGACGTCGTCATCCGCCTGGTGCAGGGCGGAAACCGCCTGATCGAGGGCGACTACTTGCGGCTCTTGCACCGCCGCCGCCTCGACCGCCGATAGCGGTCGCACGGGGCGCCGCGAGATCCACCGTCCCTCACTTGGGGGTGGCGAAGATCGCCACCCCCAAGTTCGCCATCCCCCCAGACGAAGCTCCTCCGCCACCGTGGTCGTCGCCCGCCGCTTCTCCTCAGCGGCCGCCCGCAACCCACGGAGGCCCCGATCCATGCGACCCGATTCCGTCGTTCTGCCGCCACGCTTCCTGCGCACCAAGGAAGCCGCCGAGTTCCTCAGCCTGTCGCCCCGAACGCTGGAAAAGCATCGGACCTACGGCACAGGGCCGTCGTACCGAAAGCTCGGCGGCCGCGTCGTCTACGCCATTGACGATCTCGAAGCCTGGGCCGCGCGCGGCGTCGTCACCTCGACCTCCGATCCGCGCGGACAGGTGCTTCCCGCCAAGCGTCAGCCGCTCCCGCAATCCGGACGCTACGCGCGCTGATCGCGTGCGGACTTCAAGATGGCGGTGCGACGTCGATCCCTCGCGGAGCGCGGACAGCTCGATCTGTTTCGGGCGCTCCCTGGCGACTTCGCGCCACGAGACGCGCAGGATCTCATGGCCTATCCCTTCTTCTCCCTCTCCAAATCCCATCGCGTCGCGCCGATCGACTTCGCCGCCGGCGACGTCGCGATCCGCGTCGAGGCCGTGCCCGATCACGGCATGGCGACAATCTGGGATGCCGACATCCTGATCTGGGCGGCGAGCCAGATCGTCGAGGCCCGCGACGCCGGTCTCAACACGTCGCGCCTGATGGCAGCGACCCCCTACGAAATCCTGACCTTCATCGGTCGCGGCGTGTCGCTGCGCGACTACCAGCGGCTGAAGGCGGCGCTGGACCGGCTGCAATCGACGACGGTTTCCACCACGATCCGCCAGCCCGCCGAAGGCCGGCGTCATCGCTTCTCCTGGATCAACGAGTGGCAGGAACGCACCGACCGCACCGGCCGCCCAGACGGCATCGAGCTGATCGTGCCCGATTGGTTCTACCGCGCCGTCCTCGATGACGCCCTCGTGCTCACCATCGACCGAGCCTATTTCGACCTGACCGGCGGACTCGACCGCTGGCTCTACCGCATCGTCCGTAAGCACGGGGGCCGGCAGAGTGCAGGATGGCGTTTCGACTTCCGCCATCTGCACCAGAAGTCGGGCAGCCTCTCGCCCTTCAAGCGCTTCGCCTTTGAGCTACGCGACATCATCCGCCGCCAGCCGCTGCCCGGCTACACCCTGTTCCTTGAGGTCGAGATCAGCGGTCGGATGCTGCTCGCCTTCGAGCCGTCGCGGCCCTGTGGAAAACCTGTGGAAGGCCTCGTGCTATCGGGAACCCGCACTATCGTGCCATCGGGAACCCGACCCTCGTGCTATCGGGAACCGGAATCGCCCCTAAGCTACGGCAGAAAAAGCCGAAATCGCGCCCTTAACTTAGAGTCTAACCAAGATTCTAACCTTGAAGAGCGCGCGCGCGATGTGGAGAACATCGCCGATCGGCATGGCGAGGCCGGCGCCGATCCGGTTCCGACACCGCAACACCCTCTTGGCGAGAAGCCGGGAGGCCAGCGGTGATCGTGGCTCTTCTCAACCAGAAGGGCGGGGTCGGCAAGACGACGCTGGCGCTGCACCTGGCCGGCGAATGGGCCGGGAGGGGGCGCAGGGTCACGCTGATCGACGCCGATCCGCAGGGCTCGGCGCTGGATTGGTCGCAGCAGCGCAGCCATGAGGGCCTGCCGCGCCTCTACGGCGTCGTCGGCCTGTCGCGCGACACCCTGCATCGCGAGGCGCCGGAACTCGCCCGTGACGCCGACATCGTCGTCATCGACGGCCCGCCGCGCGTCGCCGCCCTGATGCGCTCGGCGCTGCTCGCCGCCGACCTCGTGCTGATTCCGGTGCAGCCGTCCCCCTTTGACGGCTGGGCCTCCGCCGAGATGCTCGGGCTTCTTCGCGAAGCCCGCATCTATCGGCCCGAGCTCGCCGCGCGCTTCGTGCTGAACCGCTGCGCGGCCCGCACGGTGATCGCCCGCGCGACCGCCGAGACGCTGGCCGATCACGATCCGCCGGTGCTGGCCACGACAATCGGCCAGCGCGTGGTGTTTGCCGACGCCGCGCAGTCCGGCCGGCTTGTCTCGGAGATCGATAGCGACACTCCAGCGGCGCGGGAGATCGCGGCACTGGCCACCGAGATCGACCGGCTTCGCATCGGGAGGATCGCCCCATGACGATCCTCACAGGCGACTGCCGCGCCGTCATGCCGGCGCACGCGCCCTTCGATCTCATCCTCGCCGATCCGCCCTATGGCGACACCTCGCTCGCCTGGGACCGGCGCGTCGATGGCTGGCTCCCGCTCGCCCGCGCGGCACTCGCTCCGGCCGGTTCGCTGTGGGTCTTCGGCTCGCTGCGTTGCTTCATGGCGACCGCCGACCAGTTCGCCGACGCCGGGCTGCGGCTCGCCCAGGAGATCGTCTGGGAGAAGCAGAACGGCACCGGCTTCCACGCCGATCGCTTCAAGCGCGTCCACGAGCTCGCCGTCCAGTTCTATCCGGCCGAGACGCCATGGCGCGACATCTACAACGACGTCCAGACGACGCCGGACGCCACGGCGCGGACGGTGCGGCGCAAGCAGCGGCCGCCCCATACCGGCCATATCGACGCCGGCCACTATGTCAGCCTCGACGGCGGGCCGCGCCTGATGCGCTCGGTCATCTACGTCCGCAATGCCCACCGACACGCGATTCACCCGACCGAAAAGCCGTCGGCGCTGCTCGAAATCCTCATCCGGACGAGTTGCCCCGAAGGCGGGCTGGTCGGCGACTGGTTCACCGGATCGGGCGCAGCGGGCGAAGCCTGCCGCCTGTCCGGCCGTCGCTATCTCGGCTGCGAGATCGACGCCAGAATGGCGGATCGCGCTCGCGCGCGGATCGCCCAGGTTCTCCCGTTCCATGATGGCGGCGCGTCATGAGCGGTCGGGTGAACAAGCGCGGTTTCGCATCCCGTCCCGGCGACGCCGATAGCTGGATCAGGTCGGCGGATGTCCCGTCCGACCGCGCCGAGACGGCGGCGATCTACACCGCGCGGCTCACCATCGACATCACGCCGGAGCTGCGCGGCCACATCAAGATCGTCGCATTCCAACGCGGCACGACCGTCGCTGACATGCTGCGCGAGCTGCTCGCACGCGAATTTCCCCCGCCATCAGGAGACCCATCATGACCGGCGCCGCGGCCTCCCGCGTGCGCGGCGGCCCGGAGTCGGCCGCGCACGCTGCCGACCATCTCACCCATGTCGAACTGACCTGGGTGGAGAAGAAGATCGAATACTGGATCAGGTTCGGCGAACCCGCGCACGAACAGATCCTCGACCGCAGGCGGCGGGTTCTGTCGTTCCGCCCGAGCGCCACCTTCGCGTTCGTCCGCTGGGCGGCGAACGACTTCGGCACGATCATCTCGCGCATCGACATCGTGCGCGCCGTCGCACCGGGCGAGCCGTATCAGACCCTGCCTTTCGTTCGTCCCGGCGGCGAGATCCTGCTCAAGGTGGAGGACTGGCCGAAGGTCGAGCGCGTCCTTCTGCACATCGACGCGATCGAGGCTACGGGCATCGATCCATGCGCTGTCGCCCCTGACCACTGGCGTCACGTTCATCACCGCATGAGCGCCGGTCAGCAGCCGGGCGCCTACACCGCGTCGCGCCATGACGCCTGGCTGAAGCGCCGGAGCGTCGTGTCATGACCCGACGGACTCTTGTTGCGACCATGCTCGCGGGCGTGGGCCTGATGGTGGCGCCGGCGATCTCAGACCATCGGCCAGAACTGATCTGGAACGCCTCGGCCAGCGTGCCGATCGGTCTCTATCGCGTCTCTCCCGCGACGTGGATCGAAGTCGCCGATCTCGTCGCCGTCATGCCGCCTGAAGCACTCTCGGACTTCCTCGCCGAACGTGGATACCTCGCCCGCGACGTGCCGCTCATCAAGCGCGTTCTCGCGCTTCCCGGCACGACGGTCTGCCGCAACGGCGCGACCATCGTTGCCTATGATCACGCCTATGGGCAGGCGCTCGATCACGATCGGATCGGCCGTCCGCTGCCCGCCTGGCAGGGATGCCGCACGCTTCGCGACGGCGAAGTCTTCCTCATGAACTGGGACGCACCCGACAGCATGGACGGGCGCTATTTCGGCCCGCTTCCCATCAGCACGATCGTCGCCCGCGTGACGCCGATCTGGACCGACGAAGCCGGCGACGGCCGCTTCGTCTGGCGCGCCGCCGAGCCGGCGCCCTGAACCTCTTCCCAACCGCCATAGCAAAGGAGATTCCCAATGGCGCAGATCGGTCACTTCCATCGCACTCAGTCCGGTTATTCCGGGCGCATTCGCACCCTGTCGCTCGATCTCGAACTCACCCTCGCTCCGGCCGAAAATGCCGATGCCGAGAATGCGCCGGCCTACCGTATCCATCTCGGTGACGACGATGGGCCGGAGGTCGGCGCCGGCTGGAAACACACCGGCGAACGCGCGGGCGCCTTCATCTCGGTGCTCCTCGACGACCCGGTTTTCCCGCAGCCGATCCGCGCCCGACTCTTCCAATCGGATGAAGACGGCCGCGATTGGGGACTGCACTGGACCCGCCAAAAGAAGCGCGACGAGCAGGACTGACCATGCCCGCGCGCTCCATCCCAAACGCCCGTCGGCGATGCGGCACCCCCCGCCGCATCGCTCCTCTTCTCCTTTCCGGCCTCTTCCTCGGCTTCGCTCCGGTCCTCCCGACCGAGGCGCAGCCGGTACGCCCGGAACAGGCGACGGCGGGTCAATCCATCGCCGCCCATATCGCGGAAGCATCGCAACGTTTCGGCATTCCCGAACCCTGGATTCGAGCGGTCCTGCGAGCCGAGAGCGCGGGCGATATGCGCGCCGTGTCCTCGGCCGGGGCAATGGGTCTCATGCAAATCATGCCCGACACCTGGGCCGAGCTTCGGCTGCGCCATGGGCTCGGCCGCGACCCGTTCGATCCGCGCGACAACATCCTCGCAGGCACAGCCTATCTGCGCGAGATGCTCGATCGCTACGGCAACATCGCGGCGATGCTGGCCGCCTACAATGCGGGGCCTGGCCGCTACGACGAGCACCTCGCCACCGGCCGCTCCCTGCCGGCCGAGACCCGCGCCTATGTCGCCCAGCTCGCGCCGATCCTGGGCGCTGAGGTGCCAGCCGCGATCCCCGTCGCTGCGCCGCCACCGCCGCCCGATTGGCGCGAGGCTCCGCTGTTTGTCGATCGCTCAGGCCGCAATGAAGCTGCCGGGCCCGCGCCGCCAGAGCGCACGCCGACCGACACGCCCGCCGCCGCTCCGGTGCAGGTCGATCGCCCTGCCGGCGCACCGCAGACCGGCATCTTCCTCGCTCGCAATAGCGCCGGGGAGCGACCGTGATGCCCTGGAGCCTTCTTCGCAGCCTGTCGCGTTGCAGCGTGTCGTGGAGGGCACTGAGGGGAGAGGCAGGAACCCCAACCGTCCGATGGCAGGATAAAAGGGCGCACATTGCGCTTCGGTCGGGCGGTTGGTTTTGCTGGCTTTTCTGGCGCGCTCCGCACATTGCCCGGCTTTGGCGCAAGGTGCGCCGAAAGCCCAAACCTCTGTATCTGCGAGACCTTTCGCACATTGCGGCCTCCCGCCATGGCCGATGAACACGAATTCCGCGTCCGGCCTGGCCGCATTCGCTCGACCCGCGCGCAGCAGGCACGCCCCTTCATCGCGCAGGCGCTCGCCGCGGCGAAGAAGGCCGGCGGCGGCGTGTCCCGCTCAGGGCGCATCGTCGCCGGCAACCGCTCCCGCTTCGGCCATGGTCAGCGCGCCAGCATCCAGGCCAATCGCCTGATCACCGCCCGCTCCCGCGGGGCCGTGGTCAAGGCGCGCGTCGTCCGACATGCCGGCCGCTCAGCGCCGCTTGGCGCCCACCTCGACTATCTGCGGCGCGACGGCGTGACCCGGGACGGGGAGAAGGCGCGGCTGTTCGGGCCGGAGGGGGAGAACGCGGATGGCCGGGCCTTCGCCGAGCGGTGCCAGGACGACCGGCATCATTTCCGCTTCATCGTCTCGCCTGACGACGCGCTGGAGATGTCCGACCTCCGGTCCTTCACCAGCGACCTCGTCGGCCAGATGGAGAAGGATCTCGGCACCAAGCTCGACTGGGTCGCAGTCGATCACTGGAACACCGAACATCCCCATGTGCATCTGATCGTGCGCGGCGTCCGCGACGACGGCCAGGACCTCGTCATCTCCCGCGACTACATCAAGGAGGGCATGCGGGACCGGGCGCGCGACCTCATCACCGAGGAGCTGGGGCCGCGCACCGACCTGGACATTCGCCGCACGCTCGAACGCCAGATCGGGGCCGAGCGCTGGACACAGCTCGACCGCCAGCTTGTCCGCGACGGCGGAGAGGCGCGGATCGTCGATCTGGCCCCGCGCCCGGATCAGCAGCCCGACGAGTTTCACGCGCTGAAGGTCGGACGCCTGCGCACGCTGGAAGTCCTCGGCGTCGCAGGCCAGGTCGGCAATGCGCAATGGCATATCAAGCCCGAGGCTGAAGCCGTGCTGCGCGAGATGGGCGAGCGCGGCGACATCATCAAGCGCCTGCACCGCGCGCTGACCGACCAGGGCATCGAGCGCGGGTCGGCCAGCTATGTGCTCGCGGGCGAGAGCCTGGACACGCCGATCATCGGTCGGCTGGTCGCTCGCGGTCTTGGTGATGAACTGAACGGCACGGCCTATGCCGTGGTCGACGGCGTGGACGGCCGGACCCACCACATCAAGTTCCCCGATCTCGATGCGTCCGGCGACAGCGCCCCAGGCTCGATCGTCGAGCTGCGCAGCTTCGATGACGCACGCGGCCAACGCCGCGTCGCACTGGCCGTCCGCTCCGATCTCGACGTCAACGCCCAGGTGACGGCCTCGGGCGCGACCTGGCTCGACCGGCAAGCCATCGCCCGCGAGCCGGCAGCGTTGTCGCAAGGCGGGTTCGGCGCCGAGGTGCGCGACGCCATGGATCGCCGCACTGACCATCTGGTCGAACAGGGGCTGGCGGAACGGCGGGGCCAGCGCGTGGTCTTCGCGCGCAGGCTCCTCGACACGCTGCGCCGCCGCGAACTGGACGCGCTGGGTGAGAAGCTCACCGGACAAACGGGCCTACCGTTCAATCGCGCCGAGAGCGGTGGATTTGTCGCCGGCTCCTATCGCCAGCGCTTCGCGCTCGCCTCCGGCCGTTTCGCCATGATCGACAACGGGCTCGGCTTCCAGCTCGTGCCCTGGTCGCCATCGCTCGAAAAACAACTCGGTCGCCACGTCTTCGGTGTCGCGCGCGGCGACGGCGGCGTCGACTGGAGCTTCGGCCGCAAGCGCGGGCTCGGACTCTAACCACCAAAAAGAAAGGAACGGCCCATGTCAGGCACGAAAATCCTCTGGGGACCGATCACCGTCGTCTTCCTGATCATCCTCATCACCACCTGGGCGGCGACGCAGTTCGTGGCCTGGAGCCTCGGCTTTCAGGCGCAGCTCGGCCAGCCCTGGTTCGAGCTCTACGGCATGCCGATCTACTATCCGCCGGCGCTCTTCTGGTGGTGGTACTCCTACGAGGCGTATGCGCCGACCGTGTTCAACATTGGCGGCGTCATCGCCGCCTCCGGTGGCTTCATTGCCATTGGCGTCGCCATCATGATGTCGGTGTGGCGCGCGCGCGAAGCCGGAAACGTGGACACCTACGGCTCGGCGCGTTGGGCCGAGACGAAGGAGATCGCCGCCGCTGGCTTGCTTGGTCCGGATGGAGTCGTGCTCGGCCGCTACGAGCGATCCTATCTGCGCCACGATGGTCCGGAGCATGTGCTGTGCTTCGCCCCGACGCGGAGCGGCAAGGGTGTCGGCTTGGTCGTGCCGTCGCTTTTGACCTGGCCGGGCTCGGCGATTGTTCACGATATCAAAGGCGAGAACTGGCAGATCACGGCCGGGTTCAGGGCCAGGCATGGCCGCGTGTTGCTGTTCGATCCGACCAACGCGAAGTCGTCGGCCTATAATCCGCTGCTCGAGGTCCGCCGCGGCGAATGGGAGGTTCGAGATGTTCAAAACATCGCGGACATTCTGGTCGATCCGGAAGGAAGCTTAGAGAAGAGAAATCACTGGGAAAAAACCAGCCACGCGCTCTTGGTCGGCGCGATCCTCCATGTCCTGTATGCGGAGAAGGACAAGACCCTCGCCGGCGTCGCCGGATTCCTCTCCGATCCGAAACGGCCGATCGAGTCGACGCTCGCCGCAATGATGAAGACGGCGCATCTCGGCGAGGCGGGTCCGCATCCCGTCGTCGCCAGCGCCGCCCGCGAGTTGCTCAACAAATCCGACAACGAGCGCTCGGGCGTGCTTTCGACCGCTATGTCTTTCCTCGGCCTCTACCGCGATCCGGTCGTGGCAGAGGTCACGCGGCGGTGCGACTGGCGGATCGCCGACATCGTGGGCGGCGCCCGGCCGACGACGCTCTACCTCGTCGTGCCGCCGAGCGACATCAACCGCACCAAACCTCTGATCCGGCTTCTTCTCAACCAGATCGGCCGTCGCCTGACCGAGGATTTGCAGGCGAAAGGCGCGCGCCATCGCCTGCTCCTGATGCTGGACGAGTTCCCCGCGCTGGGCCGCCTCGACTTCTTCGAGTCCGCGCTGGCGTTCATGGCGGGCTACGGGCTCAAGAGCTTCCTGATTGCCCAGTCGCTCAACCAAATCGAAAAAGCCTATGGCCCCAACAATTCGATCCTCGACAACTGCCACGTCAGGGTGAGTTTCGCGACCAACGACGAGCGCACGGCCAAGCGCGTGTCGGACGCCCTTGGCACGGCGACCGAGATGAAGGCTATGCGCAACTATGCCGGCCACCGCTTGTCCCCATGGCTAGGGCACCTCATGGTCTCGCGATCTGAGACGGCCCGGCCGCTGCTCACGCCTGGCGAGATCATGCAGCTCCCGCCGGCCGACGAAATCGTCATGGTCGCGGGCACGCCGCCGATCCGGGCGAAGAAGGCGCGCTATTTCGAGGACGCGCGCTTCCAGGAACGTGTGCTGCCGCCGCCCGCGCTCGCAGCGCCAGGGCGAGGCCGCCCCGACGACTGGACCACCTTGCCGCTGCCTGCCACGCCGGCGCTCGATCCCGTCGATCCCGCCGCGGGCGAGGATGACGACCCGACCGGCTCCGAGAAGCGCAAACAGCCCGAATTGGCCCGCGCCAAGCCGATCGAGAAGAAGGCGCCGATCGACAACGAGTTCGAGATCGACGCGGCCGCCGACGATGATGAGGACGCCGCGCAGAACCGACGTCTCGCCAGAGTCATGCAAGGTGTCGCCCGCCAGGTCTCTTTGAATCCGAAGGACGGGATGGAGCTTTGATCGCCATGACGGTCCGCAAGAAGAAGGCGCAGATCTCCGTCTATCTCGATCCCGATGTCATGGCGATGCTCGGCGACTATGCGGCGAAACGCGATCAGCCGATGTCGATGATCGCCGAAGCGGCGATCGCCTCCTTTCTTTCGCCTGACGCCGCCGAGCGACGGGAAGCCGCCATCGCCCGACGGCTCGATCAGCTAGACCGACGCATGACGCGCCTCGAGCGCGACACCGGCATCTCAGTCGAGACGCTGGCGGTGTTCGTCCGCTTCTGGCTGAACACGACGCCGGCGCTGCCCGAGCCGGCAGTCGAGGCGGCGCGCGCCAAGGCGGCAGAGCGATACGAGGCGTTCATCACCGCGCTCGGCCGGCGATTGGCGAAGGGCCCCAAGCTCCGGCAGGAAATCGCGGAGGACGTCGCGGGCGAGGACGCCCGAATCTCACATTCTCCCACAGACGAATAGTAGTGATCGGACACGTTCGTCTCGACACCCAAAGTTCATCAACACCGCCGTTCTCCTGTATTTGCACGCTACACTTCTACTACGACCGAAACTTGTTGAATCGGCCTGACTTCGGGCTCTTTTAATCATCCCCGATCCGGGGATCGGTCATCGCATCCCCGCGCACGACGGGGAAGATATGACGGAAACCCACCAGAAATTCGAGGCGATCCAGCGCGGCGCACGCATGTTGCGCACGGCGCTCGGGCCCTCGATCGCGCGGTTTCTGGAAGACCCCGCCGTCGTCGAGGTCATGTTGAACCCGGACGGCCGTCTGTGGATCGATCGCCTCTCTGAAGGGCTCTCCGATACGGGTGAACGGCTGTCGCCAGCCGACGGCGAGCGCATCGTTCGCCTGGTCGCCCACCATGTCGGTGCGGAGGTGCATTCGCGCAGCCCGCGCGTCTCCGCCGAGTTGCCCGAGAGTGGCGAGCGGTTCGAGGGCCTGCTGCCCCCGGTCGTCGCCGCCCCGACCTTCGCCATCCGCAAGCCCGCCGTCGCCGTCTTCTCGCTCGACGACTATGTGGCCGCCGGCATCATGACGCCCGATCAGGCCGTGGTCCTTCGGCAGGCTGTCGTCGCGCGCGCCAATATTCTGGTCGCTGGCGGCACCTCGACCGGAAAGACCACGCTGACCAACGCGCTTCTGGCCGAGGTGGCGAAGGGCGACGATCGCATCGTCCTCATCGAGGACACGCGCGAACTGCAATGCGCCGCGCCTAATCTGGTCGCGATGCGGACCAAGGACGGCGTAGCGACGCTCTCCGATCTGGTCCGTTCCTCGCTTCGCCTGCGGCCCGATCGCATTCCGATCGGCGAGGTCCGTGGGGCCGAAGCGCTCGACCTCCTGAAAGCCTGGGGCACCGGCCATCCCGGCGGAGTGGGCACCATCCATGCCGGCTCCGGCATCGGCGCGCTGCGCCGGCTCGAACAGCTCATCCAGGAAGCCGTCGTCACGGTCCCGCGCGCACTGATCGCCGAGACCATCGATCTTGTCGCCGTCCTCTCCGGACGCGGCGCCGCGCGCCGGCTTGCCGACCTCGCCCGCGTCGAAGGGCTCGGGCCGAGCGGCGACTATCGCATCACCCCCGCAACCCTCGAACCTTCAGGAGATCCCCAGTGATCCGACACGCCCTGCGTATTCGCCGTCACATCGCGACGGCAGCCACCGTCACCTACGTCACCCTGGTCATGGCGCCCGCCGCGCATGCCTCCGGCTCCTCCATGCCATGGGAACAGCCGCTCAACCAAATCCTTCAGTCGATCGAAGGTCCCGTGGCCCGCATCGTGGCCGTGATCATCATCATTGTCACCGGCCTCACGCTGGCCTTCGGCGACACGTCGGGCGGGTTTCGCCGGCTGGTCCAGATCGTGTTCGGCCTGTCGATCGCCTTCGCCGCGTCGAGCTTCTTCCTGTCCTTCTTCTCGTTCGGCGGCGGGGCGGTGATCTGATGGCCGCTGTTCTCGAACAGCTCGACGCGGTGCCGGGCTTCGCCGTCCCGGTTCACAGGGCGCTGACGGAGCACATCCTGCTCGGCGGCGCCCCGCGCTCGATCGCCATCCTCAACGGCACGCTCGCCGCGGCCATCGGCATCGGCCTGCAGCTCTGGCTGGCCGGGCTCGCGATCTGGCTGATCGGCCACTTCGCCGCCGTCTGGGCCGCCAGGCGCGATCCGCTCTTCGTGGAAGTCGGCAGAAGGCACCTGCGCATCCCCGGTCATCTGTCGGTCTGAGGAGCGAACATCATGATGAACCTCGCCGAATATCGCCGGACCGCCGCAAGGCTCGCGGACTATCTGCCCTGGGCGGCCCTTGTCGGCGACGGCGTCGTCCTCAACAAGGACGGCAGCTTTCAGCGCAGCGCGAAGTTTCGCGGCCCCGATCTCGACTCCGCCGTCGCGGCCGAGCTGGTGGGCGTCGCGGGCCGCCTCAACAACGCCTTCCGTCGTCTCGGATCGGGCTGGGCCATCTTCGTCGAGGCGCAGCGGCACCCCTCCAATCAATATCCGGGAAGCGCCTTCGCCGATGCGGCGTCGGCGTTGGTCGACGCCGAGCGCAAGGCCGTCTTCGAAGAGGCCGGATCGCATTTCGAGTCGAGCTACATGCTCACCATCACCTATCTCCCGCCGGCCGAGGACGCCGCGCGCGCCGAAACCTGGCTCTATGAGGGACGCGATAAGGCCGGTGTCGATCCGTGGGAGATCCTGCGAGGCTTCGTCGATCGCAGCAATCGCGTGCTGGCGCTGCTCGACGGCTTCATGCCGGAATGCCGTTGGCTCGATGACGTCGAGACGCTGACCTACCTGCATTCGACCGTCTCGACCAAGCGGCACAGAGTCCGTGTGCCCGAGACGCCCATGCACCTCGACGCGCTGCTCGCCGACCAGCCGCTGACAGGCGGGCTGGAGCCACGCCTCGGCGAAGCGCATCTGCGCATCCTCACCATCGTCGGCTTCCCGAGCGCGACGACGCCGGGAATCCTCGACGAGCTGAACCGCCTGGCGTTCCCGTATCGCTGGAGCACCCGCGCGATCCTGCTCGACAAGACCGATGCGACGCGTCTGCTGACCCGGATCAGGCGGCAATGGTTCGCCAAGCGCAAGAGCATTGCGGCGATTCTCAAGGAGGTGATGACTAACGAGGCGTCCGCCCTGGTTGACACCGACGCCTCCAATAAGGCGGCCGATGCCGATCTCGCGTTGCAGGAGCTCGGCGCGGACTATGCCGGACAGACCTACGTCACCGCTACGGTCTGCGTCTGGGACGCCGATCCCCGCATCGCCGACGAGAAGCTCAGATTGGTGGAGAAGGTCATCCAGGGCCGCGACTTCACCTGCATGGCCGAGACCATCAACGCCGTGGACGCCTGGCTCGGCAGCCTGCCGGGACACCTCTACGCCAATGTCCGCCAGCCGCCGATTTCGACGCTCAATCTCGCCCACATGATCCCCCTGAGCGCCGTGTGGGCGGGGCCGGAACGGGACGAGCACTTCGATGCACCCCCGCTACTCTACGGAAGGACGGAGGGCTCGACCCCGTTCCGGTTTTCCCTTCACGTCGGCGATGTCGGCCATACCCTCGTCGTCGGCCCGACCGGCGCGGGCAAGTCCGTGCTGCTGGCGCTGATGGCGCTCCAGTTCCGGCGTTATCGAGGATCGCAAGTCTTCGCCTTCGACTTCGGCGGCTCGATCCGAGCGGCCGCGCTCGCCATGGGCGGCGACTGGCACGACCTCGGCGGCGCCCTGACGGATGGCGCCGAGACATCGGTTTCGCTCCAGCCGCTCGCCCGCATCCACGACACTTACGAGCGCGCCTGGGCTGCCGACTGGCTCGTCGCGATCCTGATGCGCGAGGGCGTGCAAAACACGCCCGAGACGAAGGAGCATTTGTGGACGGCGCTGACCTCGCTGGCTTCCGCGCCGGTCGAGGAGCGCACGATCACCGGCCTCGCCGTGCTCCTGCAATCGAACGATCTCAAGCAGGCGCTTCGACCCTATTGCGTCGGCGGTCCTTATGGCCGGTTGCTCGACGCGGAAGCCGAGCACCTCGGCGGCGCGTCCGTACAGGCATTCGAGATCGAGGGCCTGGTGGGGACAGGCGCTGCGCCGGCCGTGCTGGCCTATCTCTTCCACCGCATCGGCGACCGACTCGACGGCCGGCCGACGCTGCTCATCATCGACGAGGGCTGGTTGGCGCTGGACGACGAGGGTTTCGCCGAGCAACTCCGCGAATGGCTGAAGACGCTCAGAAAGAAGAACGCCTCGGTCATCTTCGCCACGCAGTCGCTCAGCGACATTGACAATTCGGCGATCGCACCCGCCATCATCGAGAGCTGCCCGACGCGCCTGCTGCTCCCGAACGAGCGCGCGATCGAGCCGCAGATCACGGCGATCTACAGGCGCTTCGGCCTCAACGACCGCCAGATCGAGATCCTCGCCCGTGCGACGCCGAAGCGGGACTACTACTGCCAGAGCCGGCGCGGCAACCGGCTGTTCGAACTCGGCCTCAGCGAAGTCGGTCTCGCGCTCTGCGCCGCATCCGCAAAATCCGACCAGGCCGCCATCGAACGTATCGTCGCCGAGCACGGCCGCGACGGTTTCATCGACGCCTGGCTACGCCTGCGCGGCGTCGAATGGGCGGCGGAGCTCATTCCCAACCTCACCAACCTGGAGATCGACCCATGAAGAAACGCCCTTTGCGCGCGGCCCTGCTTGCCGCCTCCGTCCTCTCATTGCCCGTCGCCATGTCGCCCGTGCTCGTCGCGCCAGCCGCGGCGCAGTGGGTCGTCTATGACCCGACCAACTATGTCCAGAACGTGCTGTCGGCGGCCCGCGCGCTGGAGCAGATCAACAATCAGATCACCTCGCTCCAGAACGAAGCGACGATGCTCATCAACCAGGCCCGCAATCTCGCCAGCCTGCCATACTCGTCTCTTCAGCAACTCCAGCAGTCGGTCCAACGCACCCAGCAGCTTCTCCAGCAGGCGCAGAACATCGCCTTCGACGTGCAGCAGATCGATCAGGTGTTCCAGCGCCAATACGGGAACGTCTCGATGACAGCGACGCAGCAGGAGCTCGTCGCCGATGCCCGGTCCCGCTGGCAGAACACGGTCGGCGGCCTTCAGGACGCGATGCGGGTGCAGGCCGGCGTCGTCGGCAACATCGATACCAATCGCGCGCAGATGTCGGCGCTGGTCGGCCAAAGCCAGGGCGCGACCGGTGCGCTGCAGGCGACGCAGGCGGGCAATCAACTCCTCGCTCTTCAGGCGCAGCAGCTTTCCGACCTCACCGCATTGCTCGCCGCTAACGGCCGCGCCGCCGCGCTCACCGAGGCCGAGCGCGCGGCCGCCGCCGAGCAGGGCCGCGAGCAGCGCCGTCGCTTCCTCACGCCAGGCACGAGCTACCAGCCCGGCAGCGCGCAGATGTTCAACAACGGCAACTGACAGCCGAAAGAGGGGCGACCATGGACGGCAAGATGCTGGCGCGGCTGGGGGCGGTGATTTTCGTCGCGCTCGCGATCACAGCCACCGCGGTGGAGATGACCCGTCAGGAGGACGCGCCGGAGACCCGGCCCGCGCGTGTCGTCGAGCCTCAGCGCGACCCCTTGCGCGAGAGGCAGCGCGCCTGCCAGCAGCTCGGCGAAGCGGCGGCGACCGATGCGGAATGCCTGCGCGTCTGGGGCGAGACCCGCGACCGCTTCCTCGGCCGCACCCCGCCGCCCGCGCCGTCGTCGGCTAACGAAGGACACTGACCCATGGGCGGATCGGGCGTCATCGACAACTTCCTCGGGGTCTTCACTCAATATATTGACTCCGGCTTCGGCCTCCTCGGTGGCGAGGTGGCGTTCATCGCCACGACCCTGATCGTCATCGACGTCACGCTCGCGGCACTCTTCTGGGCCTGGGGCGCCGACGACGACATCATCGCCAGGTTAGTCAAAAAGACCCTGTTCGTGGGCGTCTTCGCCTACATCATCGGAAACTGGAACAACCTCGCCCAGATCGTCTTCGAGAGCTTCGCCGGCCTGGGGCTGCTCGGCTCGGGAACGAGCTTTTCGGTGCAGGATCTCATGCGTCCGGGGCGCGTCGCGCAGACCGGCCTCGACGCCGCACGCCCATTGCTCGAATCCATCTCCGACCTGATGGGCTGGATCAGCTTCTTCGAGAACTTCATCCAGATCGCCTGCCTGCTCTTCGCCTGGGCGCTGGTGATCCTCGCCTTCTTCATCCTGGCGATCCAGCTCTTCGTCACCCTGATCGAGTTCAAGCTGACCACCCTGGCCGGCTTCGTGCTCATTCCCTTCGGCCTGTTCGGCAAGACCGCCTTCATGGCCGAGCGTGTGCTCGGCAACGTCATCTCCTCGGGCATCAAGGTGCTGGTGCTCGCCGTCATCATCGGTATCGGCTCGACCCTGTTCAGCCAGTTCACCGCAGGATTCGGCGGACAGACGCCCACCATCGACGACGCCATGGCCATCGTGCTGGCGGCGTTGTCGCTCGTCGGTCTCGGGATATTCGGTCCCGGCATCGCGAACGGCATCGTCTCCGGCGGCCCCCAGCTCGGCGCCGGTGCGGCCGTTGGCACCGGACTTGCCGTCGGCGGTGCGGCCGTCGCCGACGGCGAGGCGACCATGCTGGCCGCAAGAGGCGGCGCCGCTGCCCTCGCGGGCGGAGCCGCCGCCGTTCGCGGTGGCGCGGCCGCCGCCGGCGCCGCCTCGGCGGCCTACAGTGTCGGCTCGCTCGGCCAGTCCGGCGCCGCAGGTGTCGCGTCGGGGCTGGGTGGCGTCGCACGCACGGCCGGCGCCGCCGCGGTCTCGCCTCTGCGTCGAATGGCGGCGCGCGCGTCCTCGAGCATCCAGTCCAGCTACGCCGAGGGTGCGCGCGCCGGATTCGGCGCGACCGGCGGCAGTTCCACCATGGGAACGGTCGGCGGCGGCGCATCCGAGGCCGCGCCGTCGGCGGCATCCTCCGCCGACGCGCCACCGGCCTGGGCTCGGAACATGCGCCGCAGCCAGACCATGAGCCATGGCGTCTCCGCTGCCGCCCACGCCGTTCGATCCGGCGACAGCCATGGCGGCGGCTCCTCCATCAATCTCTCTGAAAGCGACCGCTCATGAGCCTCTTCAAAAGACCCGCCGCCCACTACGGCAAGACCCCGCAGCCCGAGACGCCGTATCAGAAAGCCGCACAGATCTGGGACGAGCGCATCGGCTCCGCCCGCATCCAGGCAAAGAACTGGCGCTACATGGCGTTCGGCTCGCTGATCCTTTCGGCCGGCTTTGCCGCCGCGCTGGTCTGGCAGTCGGCGCGCGGAACCGTCGTGCCCTGGGTCGTACAGGTGGACAATCTCGGTCAGGCCCAGGCCGTCGCTGCGGCGACGGCCGATTATCGCCCGACCGATCCGCAGATCGCCTGGCATCTCGGCCGCTTCATCGAGCAGGTCCGCTCGATCCCGGCCGACGCCATCATCGTGAGGCAGAACTGGCTCCGCGCCTATGAATGGACGACCGATCGCGGCGCGGCGGCGCTCAACGACTATGCGCGCAGCAACGACCCGTTCACCCGCGTCGGTCGCCAACAGGTCGCCATCGACGTGTCGAGCATCATCCGGGCCTCGCCCGACAGCTTCCGTGTCGCCTGGACGGAACGCCACTACGAGAACGGCCAGCTCGGCCGCACGGAACGCTGGACCGCCATCGTGACCATCGTGATCCAGCCGCCGCGCGATGCGGAGCGCCTCCGGTCGAACCCGCTCGGCATCTACGTCAACGCCATCAATTGGTCGCGGGAGATGAGCCAATGACCTCGCCCGCGTACAAATCCGCCCATCCGACTTTCCGTAAGTCCGGATTTGCGTTTGTTCTGCTCACTGCAACGGCGCTTGCCGGCTGCGCGACCGCGCCGAGGCCGCCTCAGATCAGCTATGATTCGAACGTGCCGCCGCTCCCGGCCGTTCCGGTAATGGTTACGGACCAGGCGCCGCGCCCGTTGCATGTCCCGCCGTCCTGGACCCCGGCGAGAGGCGGCGGCGCCGCCGCCTCGCCGAGTGCGCGCGTCGAGAACGCCAACGCCGCCGCCCGCATCGAACCCCGCCGTGAGGGTTACTACAACGCGATCCAGATCTACCCTTGGAGCGAAGGCGCCCTCTATCAGGTCTATGCGTCCCCCGGTCAGATCACCAATATCGCCCTTGAGCCGGGCGAGAGCCTGACCGGCGCCGGTCCGATCGCGGCGGGAGACACCGCCCGCTGGATCATCGGCGATACCGAGAGCGGCGCCGGCCCCACCCGGCGGGTCCACATCCTCGTCAAACCCTCGCGTCCCGAGATCTCCACCAACCTTGTCGTCACGACCGACCGCCGCGTCTACATGATCGAGCTGCGCGCGCGTGAAACGCCCTACATGCCGGCGGTCGCCTGGGCCTACCCGCAACCACCGGCCACGCAGCGCCAGGGCGTTCCGACCACGCCCGTCATTCCAGCCGCGGCGGCGCGGAACTATCGCTATGGGCTGACGGGCGACAATCCGCCCTGGCGGCCGGTCTCCGTCTACGACGATGGGCGGCGGGTCTACATCGAGTTCCCGCACGGCATCGTGCAGGGCGAGATGCCCCCGATCTTCGTGATCGGCTCGGAAGGCCAGCCCGAGATCGTCAACAGCCGAATTTACCAGAACATCCTGATCGTCGACCGGATATTCGGCGCGGCCGAACTGCGCCTCGGCAGCGGCGATCGTCAGCAGACGGTCCGGATCGTCCGCATAGACGGAAGGCCCGCATCATGAGCGACCACGAACCCCAAAGCGGTGACCACGCGCCGCCCGCCGCGCCGGCCACGGACACCGCCGCGCCCATGCGGCTGCGCGCTGAGCCCCCCCGCGTCACCCGCCTGTCCCGCAGGGTGCTCGCCAGCATGGGCGTGATCGCGGCTCTCGGTGTCGGCGGGGCATTGACCTATGCGCTTCAGACGCGGGATCGGAGCGGCGGCGGCGAAGAGCTGTATTCCACGGACAACCGGCAGACCGCCGACGGGCTTGCCGGTCTTCCGCGCGACTATACCGGGCCGGTGCTCGGCCCGCCGTTGCCCGGCGATCTGGGCCGACCGATCCTCGACGCTCAGAATCGCGGACAGCCGGTCGCGCCGCCCGTCATGACGACGCCCACCGTCGATCCCGAGGAGCAGCGACGCCGGGCCGAGGAAGAGGCCGCGCGCCTCAGCCGCGTGTTCTTCCAAAACGGACCGGCTCCAACCTCGGCGCCGGGCCTGCCCGCCGGCATCTCGACTCCGAATCTCGCCGGGCTTGGCCTTCCCGGACAGCCCGGCATGTCCTCGGCGCAGGATCGACAAACGGCCTTCCTCAACGCGCCGGTCGATCGGCGCACCGTCGCGACCGATCGTGTCATGCCGCCGGCGTCGCCCTACGTCCTGCAAGCCGGCGCCGTCATCCCGGCCGCGCTCATCACCGGCATCCGCTCCGATCTCCCGGGCCAGATCACCGCCCAGGTGACGCAGCACGTCTACGACAGCCCGACCGGCAGGCTGCTCCTGATCCCGCAAGGCACGCGGATCATTGGCGAGTACAGCAACGATGTCGGCTTCGGTCAGCGCCGGGTGCTTCTCGTCTGGAGTCGGCTGATCTTTCCAAACGGCCGATCCATCGTACTCGAACGCCAACCAGGCGCCGACACGCAAGGCTATGCCGGGCTCGAGGACGGGGTCGACTATCATTGGTGGGATCTGATGCGGGCGGCCGGGCTCTCGACCCTGCTCGCGGTCGGCGCGGAACTCGCGACGGACGACGAGGACCGGCTGATCCGGGCCATCCGCGATGGCGCGCAGGACACGATCAATGACGCTGGCCAGCAGATCATCCGCCGTCAGTTGCAGATCGCGCCGACGCTGACGATCCGCCCGGGTTTTCCGGTCAGGGTCATCGTCACTCGCGATCTGGTGCTCGAACCCTATGGAGGCTGACCGATGGCGAAGCTGAAGCTCGGACCGATCGTTGAGGACAAACCCGTGAAAGTCAGCGTGGAGCTGCCTGCGCCGCTTCATCGTGATCTAGTCACCTATGCCGAGATCCTGGCCCGCGAGACCAGCCAGCCCGTCGCTGATCCCGTGAAGCTAGTCGTGCCTATGCTGGAGCGGTTCATCGCCACGGATCGCGGCTTTGCTAAAGCGCGGCGAGGCTGAAGCCATTGTTCGCCGATCAGACATGGCGTTCAGGCCACATTGTTCATCAGCCTAGTCCTTTGTCGATGCACCAAAAGGCGCCAGTGTGCTCCTGCGATAGTCCGATGGCCGTAGATGTCGTCGGGCACTCACTCAATCTAGTGTGACCAAACGGCCCTCGATCGCTTCGAAGCGGTCTAGATCCGCTACTCAATGAAGGACTCAGATGGTGGCAACTGCACCATTCAACCGCTTTCCGGACCTTCTGGCCTTGGCCATGGACCGAGCCATGCTGAGCAGCCTCCGCATAGAGGGGTTATCGTTGACGGGCGACCAGATCGCACTGAACGGAAGGCATTCACCGCGGATCGGCCGATAGACGATGCCCGGGAAATGCGCTGCGGTGGTCGCCTCGCTGGTCAGGGTCAGTCCTCGGCCCAAGGCCACCAGCGGAAGCAGATTGTCGCGCCCTACCGCCTGCAGCTCAATCTCGGGATGACGACCAAGACCGGCGAGCCGTTGCACCAGATAGTCCTGGATTTCGGGACCGGGTGCGATCTCGCTGACGATGAAGCGCTCATCCAGCAGATCGGACCAGTCCAACTCGGACCTCTTCGCCAAAAGGTGGCCTTCGGGCAGCACCACGAACACACGTTCCGACCAGAGGTGCGCGATGTCGCATCCCGCGCGCTCGATGACGCCCGTTAAAAAAGCCACATCGATGCGGACTTGGCGAACCGCAGCGATGTGCTCGGCGGGGTCGCCGTCATAGAACTCGATCCTGACCCTCGAATGCCGTTCGGAGTAGGCTCGCATGAGATCAGACAGATAGCCCGAAGCCAGCGAGGAGAAGATCCCGATCCGAATGCGCCCCTCTTCATTCCGGCCGATGGCCGCAACATGCCTCGCGCCATCACCGATGCTTCTGAGCGCCTTACGCGCTCGCGGCAGAAATTGTTCACCGGCAAGCGTCAGGCAAACACCGCCATTGTGCCGGTTGAACAACGATGCGCCGAGATGGTCTTCGAGATCGCGGATGCGACGGCTCACCGCCGAATGGTCGAGACCCAGAACAACCCCGGCCTTCCGAAAGCTGCCATGCTCCGCTGTAGCAACGAAGTAGCGGAGATGCCGCAACTCTATTGTCAGCGAAGAAGTCGGCATACCTCATCCACGATCCGTCGCTGGAAGAGAGGTCTGCCAAGAGACCTGGCGCAGAGGCTCGCGATCATACCAGAGCCCCGTTTCGGATGTGCTTCTACGAATCCTGTAGACTGCTGCGGGAGGAAAATTGGCGAGGGTGCCGCCAATTCGTTCCGCCTCGAGTCCGAGATGATTCAGCAAGCTCAACCGGACTGGGCTGCGCGGACCGTAGGTGAACTGGTAGAACACGCCGTCCGGCCTCATCTTGCGGAACGCGCCCGTCAGGATCGCGATCACCTTGCGCGGCGGCATCGACAGGAGCGGCAATCCGCTAACGACGGCTCCGGCCGGTCGCCCGTCGAACAACTCGACCGTCCGCAGGCGAGCGGCGTCCATCCATAGCGTGCGCGCTCTCGGGTAATGGAAATGCAGCGCGGCGGCGAACTCGGACCCGAACTCGATCAGCGCGAAATCTTCCTGTCGGACGCCACGAGCGATCAGAGCGCGTGTAAACGCTCTTGTTCCCGGTCCCAGCTCGATCACCGGCCCGGTGTCATGCGAGATCTCCGAGGTCATGAGGCTGGCGAGCGCGCGTCCCGAGGGTGCGACGGCGCCGACGCGCAAAGGGTTCTTGAGCCAAGCCTGAAAGAAGCCGAACGCCTTGGCCACCTGCAATCCATTCACGACAAGCGTGACCATTCCTTCGGCCTCCAGTATACTATACCGTATCGTATACCGCTGTTCTGTATCTTCTGTCCAGCGCTCCGACGCAGTGAAGCCTCGGGTGGCCACCGAAGACGCCCAGTTGTCGGGGTTCGCCTTCGGTGGCCTTGGGGTCGCCAGCGGATTGGGGGATGTGACGACCCCTTTCGGATCGGCGGCTAGCGGGGGCGATTCCCCGATCCGAATTCAGTCCGTGACGGCCGGAGCCGTGCTCAGCGGCGGCTTGGGCGGCACTTGACGAATGCGCTGCATCCAAGTCGGTTGTTCCATGGTGAACGCACTAACTGCGTTCAGCTTGGCGATGTCGTCCGCAACGATGCCGGGCGAGGCCTCGATATCGACCATCGCCCGCTCGAGCTGGCCCGACCGGTTCCAAGCAGGGCGCCGGGGCCCCCTTCGGACGTCTGGGCCGAAGCCGCGCTCCCGAGGCCGAGTGCGACCGGTGCGGCGGCGGAGAGCGCCAGGAACGTGCGGCGGGCGTTGCCGTGGATTTCGGCAGTATCGGACATGGACAGGTTTCCTTTCGTTCCGACTCAGATTCGGGAGCGGGCGTTACGATGGATCCAGAATTCTTCGGTCGCCGTCGCGCCTCAGCCCAGCCCGCCGTTGGCGTGAACCGGCTGCCCGCTGTTGATCCATGCGGTGTCGCTCGTGCACAGGGCGGCGATGGCGTTCGCGATATCCTCGGGTTCGGCCAGACGCTGGAAGGGCGTCTGGTTGATGACGCCCTGAATCCAGGCCTGCGGCCTGTCATCGGTGAAGAGGGTCGTGTTGACGGCCCCCGGAGCGATGGGAACGACCGAGATGCGTCGGCTCCCCAATTCCTTGGCCAGCGAGCCCGAATAGCATTCCTGGGTCGCCTTCGAGGCGGCGTAGGGGCCATAGGCTGGCGGCCTCTGGACCGCGGCGCCGGAACTCAGGCTGACGATCCGACCGCCATCGCGGGTGCGCCGCGCAGCCTCGCGCAGGACGTTGAAGCTGCCTTTCACATTAGTCGCCATCATCCGGTCGAAGGCTTCGTCCGTCATCTCGGCGAAAGGGGCGAGGAACATCATCCCGGCGTTGTTGACGACGACATCGACGCCGCCGAACGCCTCGTCATTGGCGTCGAACAAGGCGCGGACGGCGGCGGGGTCGGCCACATCGGCCTGAAGCCAGATCGCCCGCCCGCCCTCGGCCTCGATGTCGGCCACGACCTGGGCGGCCAGGTCGGTATTGACGCGGCAGTTCACCGTCACGGCGAAGCCGTCACGCGCCAGGCGGCGGGCGGTGGCGGCGCCGATGCCGCGCTCGTCAGGGCGAGTGCAGCCGGTGCGGCGGCGGTGAGCGCGAGGAACGTGCGGCGGGAGTTGTCGGGGGTTTCAGGAATATTGGACATCGGCTGGGTTTCCATTGTTGATATTGAGTAAGATTTCGCGGGATGCGGCCTTGGCGACGTCCAGCTGTCACCGCCTCCGCAGTAAAGTGGCGAGGCGCTGGTTTGCGATCAGCAAGGCGACGGCGGTCAGAACCATCGAGACGGGGACGATCAGCAATCCGAGTCCGATGCCATTGGGAATCTCCGCTGCCGTCGCCGCATCGCTGATCATGCCGACGATCAGCGGCCCGAGCGCCGGACCCAGAAGGCCGGAACCGATCATCACGAGGCTGGACGCCTGCGCCTGCCGGCCCTCACCAGCCACCAGATGCGCCGCGCCGAAGGCCCAGGGCATCAGGAAGGAGAAGGCCAACATGCCCGGCACCAGCAGGAGGATGGACATCCATCCGACCGGGACGAACAGGGCGGCGGTCGTCGTCGCGCTGGCGATCAGGAAAAGAACGGCGGGAGGCCCGAGGACCCTTCCAGTGCCCGAGCTTGCTGCGCGGTCAAACCAGCGCCCGCCCAAAAGCGCACCGATAATACCCATCAAGCCTTGCGGGACACCGAACGCCAATCCGACCTCGCTGGCGGTGAAGCCGTGCGTCCGGATGAGGAACGGCGCAGAGAAGGCGTAGAAGGGCGCGGCGGCGAAGCCGAGGACGATCGCGCCGATGAACAGCCAGCGGAACGCTGGGGACGCCAGCAACCGACGGCTGGATTCCAGGAAAGGTTCGCTGGTGGCCGCCGTGCGCTCGAGCGTCGGGGTCGGCCCCATGACGATGAACGCCAACAGGGCGATCAGCCCGCCGATGGCTCCAGCGCCGATCATCGCGGTGCGCCAACCGAGCGTGTCGCCGATCGCGCCGCCCGCGGCGAAGCCGACCATGGTCCCGAGCGGGACGCCCATGGCGAACAGGCCGAGCGCGAGGCCGCGGCGTTCCGGCCGGATTTTTCGGGCGATAATCGCATGCCCGGAGGGGATCGCGCCCGCCTCGCCGAAGGCGACGCCGAACCGCGTCAGAGCCAGGAACAGAAAACTCGCGGCGATGCCGCCAAGCGCCGTCATGGCGCTCCAAAGCAGGATGCACGAAACTAGAACCAGGCGCGGCGAGCCGCGATCCGAGGCGCGCGCCAGTGGCAAAGACAGCAGCGCATAGCAGACCGCGAAGGCCAGGCCGGTGAGCAGACCCATTTGCGTATCGCTCAGCCCAAGGTCCGCTTTGATCGATTCCGCCAGAATGAATGGCAGTATCCGGTCAATCTGGGAAAACGCATTGATAAGCAGTAGGGTAATGAAGATAGCCGCAACGCGCCAACCACGTACATATTCGCTGCCCGATTCATCGAAGAGAAGCGATTGGCTTCTTTGAACATCTATTGACCGCGCAGCAGTTTCTGTCATGTTCGGCACACTCCTCGCTTGGTTGGCCCCCTCAAGCTAGATGGAGTGTCTAATGAGCAGAATGCCCGAACCCTCAAAAAATTTGCCTATTCCTGCAAGCGACGATACAATGCCAGTTATGGGTCGCGTGTTGCGCTGGCCTCGCAACCCACTGGAGGCTCGCGTGTCGTCATCGCTTCTTGCGGCGGTCAACGCCTATGTCGAGGCCCAGGGCGGAGGTCAGGGCCTGTTCCCGACGCCGATCACCGACGTCAACATTGTCCGTTCCTGTCAGACCATGATGCCGATGCGGCAGATTTACCGCCCCTCGCTCTGCGTCGTGATCCAGGGGGGAAAGGAGATCTTCTTCGGTGAGGAGAGGCTCGAATACCGCGCGATGGAATGCCTCGTCGTCAGCGTGGAACTGCCAGCCAGCGGGCGAATCGTCGAGGCGTCACCTGACGCGCCGTACATCGGTGTCACGATCGAACTCGACGTGACGGTGATGCGGGACGTGGTGGAACAGTTGGACGAACCGCCGATTCCGCCTGCCGGCCCTGGTCCCTGCATGTTCGTGAGCCGGGTCGACGAGCCTCTGGCGGATTGCATCCTGCGTCTCATCAGAATGTCCGGGACGCCGAAGGCGATCCCGATCCTCTATCCTTCCGTCATGCGCGAAATCTGCTTCTGGCTTCTGAACAGCCCGCATGGCGGCGAACTCTACAGACTGGCCTTGCCGGAATCGAATATCGAGCGGGTCGTCAAAGCCATTTCCCTGCTGCACGCGAACTTTGCACGGACGCTGCGGGTGGAACAACTGGCTGAGACCGCGCGAATGAGCCCGTCATCGTTCCATCAACACTTCAAGGCGCTGACCTCGATGACGCCGCTGCAGTTCCAGAAGCAACTTCGCCTTCTCGAGGCGCGACGCCTGATGGTGGCCGAGGCTTCGAACGTGGCGGAGGCAGCCTATCAGGTCGGCTACGAGAGCGCTTCGCAATTCAGCCGGGAATACTGCCGGATGTTCGGCGTGGCGCCGAAGCGTGACGTCATGAACCAGCAGCGCTTGTATAGCGAATACGCCAGCCGCAAAGTGCAAACTGCATAGCCTGTAGATCGCGCGTCTCGTAGGCCGCTCCTTACAGCTTCTGCTTGGAGCGGCCTTTCTGTTTCTGGCAGGGAGACGTCCGCGTGGCGGCGCCAAGGGCGCCATACAGACACTAAGAGTCCGTCCCGGAACTCATGTTGATCGTGCGATGCGTCGGATGAGGACCATGGCGGCGGCGGCGTAAAGGAAGGCCGTCGCCGAAGCGATTGTCGCCTCTGCGTCCTTCCAGAGGCAGCGATTTCGGTTGATCCAGGCGAAGAAGCGCTCGACAACCCATCTGCGCGGCTGCACGGCGAAGCCGATCTGGTCAGGCTTGCGACGGACGATCTCGACGGCGATGCGCGTCGCGGTCGCGACACGCGGTCCCTGATAGCCGGCATCGGCAAAGACCTTCCCGATGAAGGGGAACGGGCGGCGGGACGCCGCCAACAGCGGGCCTGCCCCGTCGCGATCCTGCACGCTGGCGGGATGGGCGAACAGGACGAGGCCGCGCCCGTCGGTGTCTACGAGGGCGTGACGCTTGCGGCCCGTGATCTTCTTGCCGGCGTCGTAGCCGCGCGGGCCTCCCGACTCGCTGGTCTTCACGCTCTGACTGTCGATGATGCAAGCGCTCGGCGAGGCTGCGCGACCGTTGCGTTCTCGGTCGATCATCAGCAGGGCGTGGTTCAACGCCTCGAACACGCCGTCGTCCCGCCAGGCCGCAAACCAGCGATAGGTCGTGCTCTTCGGAGGAAGGTCGCTGGGCAGAAGCCGCCACGCGACGCCGCCGCGCATCACGTAGAAGATCGCGTTGACGATCTCGCGCAGAGGCCAGGACAGCGGCCGCCCCGTTCGCTTCGGCGCCGGCAGCAGCGGCTCGATCAGCCGCCACTCCGCATCCGTCAAATCCGTCTCGTATCGAAGCCCCGCGCGACTATTGCTGCCGGCGAGTGGCTGGGGTCCACATCGCTCGCTTCCCAAGATGGCCTGAACAACCCCTTGGAATCATGAGCGCCCCAGCCGCTCAACCCTTTCGGGACGAGTTCTTAGAAATTGGCTACTTTGTTGCACGAGAGGTCTCGGCGAGCGACAATGACCGCTTCTGCCTCCATTCTCATTGCTCCAGCATCACCGCAGCAGCTTGGCTTCCTCGTCGGGCTGGAGATGCACAAGCAGCTTAGAATCGTTCCACAGTTGGAGAGCGCGCTCCTCGTCGTAGGAGATCTTCGACGATCGTGTTTCGATCAGACGGCCATCATTCGACTGGAAGTACTTTGCCGAATCTTCTGCGAAGACGGGATCTGCAGCGAGCCGCGCAAGCGAGGCTCCCGAAAACTCCATGCTACCCATCGTTATGCCAAGACGCTTCTGGAACCGGTTGAAGAAAGCCGTCCTCGACAGCCACCGGACCGGGCCGGACATGGCACGCAAGAATCCAGTACCAGCGGTGCTGCCCGGGTCGAAGGCAATGGAAGTGATCGCGCTTCCGGACTGCTTCAGACGCCTGTCCAGTTCATAGGCTGTAAGGACATTGCACAACTTCGACGTGGAATACCGCTTTCCGGCCGATGTAGGCTTACGCCCCTCCTTGCCATTGTGCGCGAGCATAAGGGCGTTCGGCTCGACCGCCGCGCCCACGAGCTTTCCGTCGACCGTCTCGGGATCGTGGGTGCCGCTGGCCGTGAATATCACACGGCCGTTCTCGACTACGCGGTCAATCAACAGTTCGAGCAGAAGGAAATGACCCAGGTGATTGGTGGCGAAGGTCTCCTCATAGCCGTCCACCGAGTAGTTGAGGCCTTGGATGCGCGCGCCGGCATTGCAGAGAATGGCCTGAAGGTGATCGACCGTCCCATCGTCCAGCAATGCATGGCACCTGGCGGCAGCCGCCCGGACCGATGCTAGGGACGACGTGTCGAGCTCTAGGGTGTTCACCTTGACGCCGTAGGTCCTCGCCAGCTCTCTCGCGACCGGTTCCACGCGTCCCAGCCTGCGCCCGGCGAGCAGGAGGTTGGTACGATAATGCGCGGCAAGATGTTTGCTGCACTCGAGCCCGATCCCTCCATGACCGCCCGTTATCAGAACTGTTGGCATACCTGCGTTTTCCTTTCCGGGTGGAGATCAGCGCGCCGCTGCGATCGTCTTTGCAAACCCCAGAAGCTCGATGGCGAGATGGACCTTATGCCCCTCGACCATTTCCTTGGGTGCCGTTGCAGGGAAGCAGCAGTAGCTTTCCGGAGACCAAGTGCGCCCTAAGATCAGACCGGACTTGGGGCGGCCCCAAATTGAAAGCATAGACCGGCGACCAACCACGATCGCCGGACCACACACATCGTGCAGTTACAGTATTCCTTCCTGTACTGCCTCATAAACCGTCCTCACTGTCGGCCGGAAACCGAGGCTCCGCGCCAGCGATGCATCGACATGGAGATACCAGGGATTTTGCATTGCCTCGACCGAGTGTTCCATTTGGTGGCCCACAAGTCCTACCAGTTCATATACCGTCGTCGGCGCTTCATCAGATATGTTAACGATCCGGCTGTCGAAGGCGCCTTCCAGTGCCAACCTCATCGCCGTCGCAATATCGCGATGATGTATCGTGCTCATCCGATTGGCGGGATGGAAGCCGAAGGTGACCAAGTGCTTAGGCAGCATCTCCAGGTGGCCGTCGGCGTCGCCATAAACGAACGGAAACCGTAAAATCGACCAGTTCAAGCCACTCTCGCGCAGCAGTTTCTCGGCTGCGACCTTGCTGGCAGGGTAGGCTTGTTCTGGCTCGACGCTATCTGTCTCGCGTGCGGGCTGAGTAGAGTTCCTGTTATAAACATTCGACGTGCTCGCCATGATGAAGCGAGCGTCAGGGGCATCAGCCTGCACGGCGGCGATTAGATTGCTGGTGCCCTCCAGGTTACTCCTCCAGATCAAATCCGTATCCGGGCTGCGAAAGACGGCGGCTAGGTGCACAATCGCCGAAACACCTCGAACAGCTTCCGAGAGCGTTGAAGGGTCGAGAATATCGCCGGTCACGGCGGATGCACCCGGCGGACAGGTTTTCCCTGTCCGCAGCAGCAGCCGGCAATCAAGACCTGCTTCCAGCAACCGCGGAACAAGTCGCTCGCCGACAAGACCTGTTGCTCCAGTTATTAGGATTGTCATTTACTCATGCCTTTCCTGAGAGGGTTTGTAGCCGCTCGGTCGCCAATCGAAGGACGCGGATCGTCGTGGCCAGATCGGTCTCGGCGATGCCGTCAAAAGCAGCCTGGTGAATAAACGAGAGGTCCGGGAGTTCGCGCCACAGGTCCTTGCCCGAACTCGTGAGTGTCAGAAGGCGCTGGCGCTGGTCTTCTCCGTCCGAGGTCTGCTGGAGCAGACCTTTGCGGACGAGCGTAGCGATGATCCCGCTTAACGTCGCCCGTTCGAGCTCAAGCGCACGCCCAAGATCGCGCTGCACCGTCGGACCAAAATTTGCGAGATGCCAGAGAACGTACCACTGCGTAGAACCCAGACCGAATGGTCGCAGCGTCGCGTCCATCAAGGCCCGTCCCGCAAAGTAGCATCGCTTGGTCCATGCCCCCACGGTCAGATGTTCGTTGTGCATGCCGCAAACGGCCTTTCCCGTTCGTTCGCTACCTTTCAAATATCGCAAGGTAGCGTACGAATGTCAAGCGTGTTCGCAGCGATTTACAGCGCTTTTGCTCAGGCGCGAGTCTCCGAGCGCGGGATCCGATGGGTAGGCTGGGTGCGGCAACGCGCTGACTGAACATGATCTAAGAGTCCGTCCCGGAACTCATGTTGATCGTGCGATGCGTCGGATGAGGACCATGGCGGCGGCGGCGTAAAGGAAGGCCGTCGCCGAAGCGATTGTCGCCTCTGCGTCCTTCCAGAGGCAGCGATTTCGGTTGATCCAGGCGAAGAAGCGCTCGACAACCCATCTGCGCGGCTGCACGGCGAAGCCGATCTGGTCAGGCTTGCGACGGACGATCTCGACGGCGATGCGCGTCGCGGTCGCGACACGCGGTCCCTGATAGCCGGCATCGGCAAAGACCTTCCCGATGAAGGGGAACGGGCGGCGGGACGCCGCCAACAGCGGGCCTGCCCCGTCGCGATCCTGCACGCTGGCGGGATGGGCGAACAGGACGAGGCCGCGCCCGTCGGTGTCTACGAGGGCGTGACGCTTGCGGCCCGTGATCTTCTTGCCGGCGTCGTAGCCGCGCGGGCCTCCCGACTCGCTGGTCTTCACGCTCTGACTGTCGATGATGCAAGCGCTCGGCGAGGCTGCGCGACCGTTGCGTTCTCGGTCGATCATCAGCAGGGCGTGGTTCAACGCCTCGAACACGCCGTCGTCCCGCCAGGCCGCAAACCAGCGATAGGTCGTGCTCTTCGGAGGAAGGTCGCTGGGCAGAAGCCGCCACGCGACGCCGCCGCGCATCACGTAGAAGATCGCGTTGACGATCTCGCGCAGAGGCCAGGACAGCGGCCGCCCCGTTCGCTTCGGCGCCGGCAGCAGCGGCTCGATCAGCCGCCACTCCGCATCCGTCAAATCCGTCTCGTATCGAAGCCCCGCGCGACTATTGCTGCCGGCGAGTGGCTGGGGTCCACATCGCTCGCTTCCCAAGATGGCCTGAACAACCCCTTGGAATCATGAGCGCCCCAGCCGCTCAACCCTTTCGGGATGCGCTCTAAGAGCCTGCAAACTTGTAGGAATAGGCAAGTGTTTTGAGGGTTCCGGCATGGAGATTCGCCACGCCCTACGCTTCTTGGTGATGAACGTGAAAAGCGAGAGCGTCGAGACGATCACCGCTCGAAGGCCCGCTGAACCTCCGAGAAGGCAAGGATCATTTATGGCGAAGTGGACGACCGAGAATATTCCATCGCAGAGCGGCCGTTCGGCTGTCATCACCGGCACCGGCGGGCTCGGCTACGAGCACACGCTGGCCTTGACTCGCGCCGGTGCGAGCGTGGTGATCGCCGGGCGCAACTCCCAGAAGGGCGCCGAAGCCGTAGCGGCGATCAAGAAGGCTGTCGCTGGCGCGCAGGTTCGGTTCGGCAAGGTGGACCTTGCCAACCTCGCCTCGATCGCCGCGTTCGCCGCGCAGCTTGCGCAGGAGCAGGACAGCCTCGACCTTCTGATCAACAATGCCGCGGTGATGAATCCGCCGCAGCGTCGCGCGACCAGCGACGGCTTCGAGCTGCAATTCGGCACAAACTACCTCGGCCATTTCGCGCTCACCGCACATCTGTTGCCGCTCCTGAAGAAAGGGCGGAATCCGCGCGTCGTGACCCTCAGCAGCATTGCGGCACGGCAAGGCGCGATCAACTTCGACGACCTGCAAGCCGAGCGCGGCTACAAGCCGATGCCGGTCTACAGCCAATCGAAGTTCGCCTGCCTCATGTTCGCCCTGGAACTGAGCCGGCGCAGCAAGTCGGCAGGATGGGGCGTGCAAAGTATGGGGGCACATCCCGGCATCACACGTACCGATCTGATTGTGAACGGATCGGGCCGGTGGAGTGCGGCCGGCATCATGCGTCGCTTCCTACCATTCCTGTTCCAGCCCGCGTGGCAGGGCGCACTGCCCACGCTCTATGCGGCGACCGATCCGACCGCACGGAACGGCGCCTACTATGGGCCTGACGGCATGGGCGGAACGCGCGGCTATCCGACCGAGGAGACGCCTCCAAAGCAGGCGCTGGATACGGCCGTCGCCGCCCGCCTATGGGAAAGATCCCTAGACCTGACCGGCGTGACCTTCGAGTGAGGCGGACCGGGGGCAAGCCAGCACCCTCACTGCCGATATTGCTCAGCCGCACCTCACGCAATTCTCGCCGCAGAGACTGGCTGCACGCCTCGGAATAGTCCCGCAATGGAGACAAACATCATGAGCAATGACCAAGACCACCACGAGAACCGGGGCCAGCGTCCGGCTGCAAACCGCCCGGCCAGTCCGTCCAACGAAAATCCGTCGCATCAGGCCAATGGCAGACCAGAACACCTGACCTCGCGACTCGACAATGAAAAAGTCTCAGATCGTGTAACCGAAAAGATAGCTTGATGATCGCATACGCACCGCGTCCTTAAACGGTGAAATCCCGAAAAGTCTGGAATATTCGCGACTGAACTGAGATGCACTTTCATAGCCCACTGCAAATGCTGCCTGAGTGGTATCCGCACTGGTCACGAGCATTCTTCTGGCTGCCTGCAAGCGCAAAGTTTTCTGGTATTGCAGAGGGCTCAAGGATGTCACCTCCTTGAAATGGCGGTGGAAGGACGGAACGCTCATCCCCGCAACCGCCGCCAGCTCTTCAGTACGCAGTTTTTGACCGAGATTCTGCCTGATCCACTCCACCGAGCGTCGAATATTTGTAACTCCATTTCCCTGGAGAATTGCCTGTCGCATCATATTTCCGTGCCCACTTTGCAACAGTCGGTATAGAACCTCACGTTCCCGGCCCGGACCAAGCGCCCCTATATCCTCTGGTCTGTCCAGCAGCGCCAGCAAGGCATCCAGTGCCTCCAACACATCGGTGGTCGCCCGTTCGACACCGAATCCTGTGCGGCTTCCCTTCTCCGCCGGTCCCGGGACCTCACTGGCAAGAGACGCCAACGTGTCGCGGTTGAGGATCAGCGCTACCGCAATGTAAGGTCTTTCCGCATCAGCCTCGAGTATGCAACCCATCGCCGGCAACTCGATCGTCGAGGCAAAGCAGCTCGCGGCTTCGAAGCGCAGGACGCTTCCGCCGATCAATACCTCTTTCACGCCCTGCACGACCACGCAGATGATCGGATCGCACAGGGTCATCGTGGGGACTGTCCTGTGCGCCAAAACCGCCAGGAAGAGGTTTGAGATCGCGGTAGCCCCGTCCGGACCGGGCGCGTGGCTAAGAACGCGTCCGCGCATGCGTTTGAGAATCTCTTCCATGCCTACACTCATACATCCTGCATCGACGTACGGGAAGCGGAATGATAGGATTAGGCATAGATCAGAGAGCTTCTGGAGGGCAAATTTTGCCCGCGCCTTTTATTTCTTGATCGGAAGTTTGGATTGTCAAACGACAAGGAGTATCGGCGATGACGTTCGCAAAGCGCACATTGGGCAAAGGAGGCCCTGAAGTCTCGGCTCTCGGCTTGGGCTGCATGGGTATGTCGGAATTCTATGGTCACAGCGACCGCGAGGCGGCGCTCGCCACGATCGCTGCCGCACTGGAGGCCGGCATCACGCTTCTCGACACGGGCGACTTCTATGGCATGGGGCACAATGAAGTGCTGCTGGCCGAGGCGTTGCGCGGCAAGCGGGACAAAGCTTTCATCCAGGTGAAGTTTGGTGTGCAGCGCGGCCCGGATGGCTCGTTCCTGGGCATCGATGCGCGTCCTTCTTCGGTCAAGACTGCGCTGGCCTATAGCCTTCGGCGCCTGGAGACCGATTATGTCGATCTCTATCAGACCGGATTAGATCCCGCAGTGCCGGTCGAAGAAACGATTGGTGCGATTGCAGACCTCGTTGCGCAAGGGTATGTGCGTCACGTCGGCATCACCAACGTTGACGCGGATACGATCCGGCGGGCACATAAGACGCATACGATCACTGCGTTGCAGTTCGAGTATGGCCTGATGTCGCGGGACATAGAGCACGAAGTACTGCCGGTCTGCCGCGAACTCGGAATCGGGATCACGGCCTATGGAGTCCTGGGAAGAGGCTTGCTCACCGGCAGCAAGGGCAGCGGCGAAGGTGACTACCGCAACATCCTGTATCCGCGTTTTCAGGGTGAGAATCTCACGCGAAATGAACGGTTGGCGGCCGCGCTCGCGATGGTTGCCCGAAACGAAGGCATCACGTCAGCTCAAGCCGCGATCGCATGGGTCGCCAGCCGAGGGGAAGACATCATTCCCCTTGTCGGCGCGCGCACTGTCGAACGGCTGGCCGAAGCACTGGCGTCGCCCCTGCAGTTACCAGCGGAAGCGCTTTTCGAAATCGAGAAGGCCGTCCCCGAGGACGCTGTTGGCGGTCAGCGCTTTATGGTCGCACATTAATCAGCCCGTTCTTACTGGTTCCATGGCCAGCTTCGTCAGCCATTTCGACTAACTGAGGCATGGAGTTCGTGAAAGCATCTGCTTCCCGAACTCCAAAACTCACTGCCCCGTGCGAGCACGAGCTGTTGCTTGGGCCGCTCGGATCAGCCCCTGATACTGTGCGTCCTTGCCGGGATACCAGGGCATCCGGCCGATATCAGCGAAACCGGGAATAGTCTCCATGTGCTGCACCATACGCCGGCGCATCGGTTCGTCCGGCAAGGGCCCGTACATGGCCTGGACATTGTCCTCGGCATGCTCGGGATTCGAGGTGCCGCACAACACCGTCGTGACCGCCGGATGCGCCATGACCCACTTGAGGAAGAACTGCGCCCAGGTCGCCGCTTCGAATTCGCGAGCGAAGTCAGGCAGCGAGTGACCTTCCACCACCCTCATCAGGCGCGCCTTTTCCAGCGGAAGGTTGATGAGGACGCCGACCCCACGGGCGGCGGCGGCGGGGAGCAGGCGCCGCTCGGCGCTGCGGTCGAAAATCGAGTAGTTCGTCTGAACGAAATCGACACCGCCACGCTCCACCAGTTCCGCAAGCTGATCCTGAGCTCCGCTTTCATGGTGGGTGACGCCGACGTAGCGAATGCGACCTTCCTGTTTCCATGCCTGCATCAACGGAATGACGACTGGAGCGTTGACGATACTGTGGCACTGCATGAGGTCGATCGTGTCACGCCAGATGCGCAACCGCGACTGCTCGAAACTCGCGACCGCATGGCTCTCGTCCCCGAGATATTCGCCGGTCGACCAAATCTTGTTGGCGATGAATAACTCGGATGCTTCCGGTACGCCCGCAAGGAACGCGCCAACAGAGACTTCGGCCGATCCGTAGAGGGGTGACGTATCGACGACCCGGCCACCGCCTGCGATGTAGCGCCGAAACACCTCACCCAGATGCTGCCGATCATCACCCGGGCGGGCGTCAAAGGTGAGGAATGTGCCGAGACCGAGTGTGGTAAGCGTCTGCTCCGTTCTCGGAATCGTTCGCGTTCGTGCAAGCGTCGTGGAGGCCGGCGCTAGCCCGCTTGCCTGGGCGCGGGCTTCACCAGAAAAGACGGACGCTCCGGCTATCAAGGTGGCTCCCGTCCCCAGGGCGCCGATAAAGGCACGTCTGTTGAAACCAGAATCCTGCTGGTCGTTCATGCGATAGTCTCCTCTTTTCTTGACGCGTCAGACGATGCCGCCGTTGGCACGCACGATTTGCCCATTGATCCAGTCGCTGCCCGGGCCCACGAGCACCGAGACGAAGCGGGCGATGTCATCGACTTCACCGAGGCGGCCGAGCGGGTTCTGCTGCTTGATACGGTCGAGCGTGGCCTGGTCCTTACCCTCAAGGAAAAGCTCCGTAGCGACCGGTCCAGGCGCGACCGCGTTCACGGTGATCCGCCGCGATCCGAGTTCCTTGGCCATAATGCAGGTCAGCGCTTCGACGGCAGCCTTGGTGGCGGCATACGCGCCGTAGGCGGGCTGATAGAGACCCACGACGCTTGACGAGAAGTTCACGATACGTCCGCCGTCGCGCAGCCGCTTCGCCGCTTCTCGCAGCGTGTTGAAGGTACCCTTGAGATTGACCGCGATAAGCTTGTCGAAAGCAGCGTCGTCCATCTCGGCCAAGGGTGACAGCTTCATGATGCCGGCATTGTTCACCAGCACGTCTACGCCGCCATACGCCGCCTCGGCCGTGTCGAACATCTGCTTCACGGCCTCCGGATCGCTCACGTCAGCCTGCGCGGACATTGCTCGTCCGCCCGCCTTCACGATCTGATCGACGAGTTGGGTGGCCGCGTCGGCCCGGCCTTGATAGTTGACGATGACCGTGAAGCCGTCTGCCGCCAACCGGCGTGCGATAGCCGCGCCGATCCCGCGAGAGGCGCCGGTTACGAGCGCGACCTGTTTTCCTGAAATGCCCATGGTCAGACCACGAAGTCGAAGCGCGCGAACTGACCGTCGCCCGCGGGGTTTATCGTCATGAGCAGCGTCTCATCGAAGATCCGGTCCCGCGCATTGCCCGGCTCGTCCGGAAAGAAGAGTTGCGTTGTCAGGACGTCTCGGCCTGGCCGTTGAACCCTGAAATGGAAGTGTCGCGCTCGCCCCGGGTACAGCGCCGGCACAACGGTGTTGAACCACCAGCGCCCTTGCTCGTCGGCGAATTGATGTCCCCGCAAGCGGAAGTCCTGACGATCGTACTCGCCGCTCTCATCGGCATGCCAGATATCAACGAGGCTCTGGGGAATCGGGCGACAGCGGCCATCGAGGACGTAGCCGGCGACGGTAATGCGCGCGGCGCGCGGCGCATCCGGATAGAGGTCTTGCTTCAAAGGCGAGTTCGGCTTGAAGAACGGGCCGGCCTCTCGGGCGAGCGTGGCTTCATCCCCGTCCGTGCAGGCGCGCGTCAGCGGCAACACCGGCGCTTCCTGCCCGAAAGCAATCGTGCCGGCCAGCGGCACGAGCGGCATGGCCAGAAACCCCGATAGGAGTGCGCGCCTCGATGTCGTCATTGCCGGATCTCCGTTGTTCACCGGATCAGAACTGCCAATTGACCGGAACCCAGGCATAGCCGGCGTCCGTCTTAAGCATTCGGCCAAGGCCCGGGAATGGGTAGTGGAAGCCGAGGACGAGGAGCCGATCCGCCGCCGCCATGTCGAAGATGCGGCGCCGGGAAGCGAGGGCGGTGTCCTTGTCACGATCTGGCCCAGGCACCCATGGCCGGTCGACATTGACGATCGGGTGGTAGGCGAGATCGGCCGTCAGCAGCAGCTGATCGGCCCCGGACTGAACGAGGAAGTTCGCCATTCCGGGGGTGTGGCCGAATGCCGGAAGCGTCGTCAGGCCAGGGACGATCTCCGCGCCAGCTTCATACAACTCTATCCCATTCGTGACGGGCTCGACGCTCCGCTTGATCGCCGCGGCGAAGTTCCGGCGGAAATCCTCCGGGACGGGCATGTAGGACAGGTCCGGATCGTTGCGGATGAAGAAGTCCCAATCGGCACGAGGCGCAAAGACGACCGCTCGCGGAAATGCCTTGCCTCCGTCCGCAGTTCGAAGATTGCCGACATGATCCGGGTGCGTGTGCGAAACGACGACGACGTCGATATCTTCGGGTTGCAGGCCGATGGCGGCCAGGTTCTCGAATATGCGGCCGCCTTGCGGCCCCATGGTCTGCCCGGCTCCGGCTTCGAGGAGGATCCGCCTGCCATTCGTCTCGATAAGGAGTGTGTTGAGATTGAGCGTCAGGCGGTCGGTCGGCAGGAAGGCGCGCCTCAGAACCTCTTCCAGTTCTGCCTCCGGCGCGTCGCTGGCGTAGACCTGCGGAGGGCCGCCGATCAGTCCGTCGCTCAGTACGGTCGCCGCGATGTCGTCGCCGACGCGAAAGCGGTAATGGCCGGCGTTTCCAGCCTGAGGAGGGACCGATGCGGCTGGGGCCGCCTGTGCAAATGCCGTTCCGGTCGGCAAGAGCAGTCCCGTCGCGACCGACGCAGCTGTCAGCATGATCTTTCTGCGATTAAGTGTAACTACATTCATATTTCAATCCCATCCACGCATCTCGGCACGGACGCCGTTTTTGACATTGGCGTCGTCGCTTCAATCGGTGTTTGTCTGTGGCGCCGCGTCGCGACACGTTTTCTAACGATGACACGGATCTATTGCGCGGATAAGCTAACCAGAACCGATCAGCTTATTAAGCGGGGCTTCGCAATGCGGCCATTGCGCCTTGACAGCCTGGAGATATTTGAAGACGTCGTGCGCTGCGGTGGCTTTAGAGCCGCCGCGCTTGGCAGGGGCGTCTCGTCTTCCGCCATAAGCCAGTCGATCAGCGTGCTCGAGGAAGCGCTGGGCATCCGGCTGCTGAATCGAACGACACGTAGCGTCGCGCCTACTGAAGCAGGCGAGCAGCTTCTGGAGCGGCTAAGGCCGGCTCTTCACGACATCAGAACGGCGATCGACGACCTCAATCAGCATCGCGAGAGCCCGTCCGGCACTGTGAGGATCAACGCGCCGGGACCGGCCGCCGACCACATTCTGTGCCCTCTGACTTTTGAATTCATGAAGCTCTATCCCGACGTCAAGGTCGAGATCGTCAGCGATGCTGCGATCATCGATATCGTGGAGCAGGGGTTCGATGCTGGGGTGCGCTTCGGAAACCAACTCGCCCAGGATATGATTGCCATGCCCATTGGCCCCCCCTTGCGATATGCGATCGTGGCCTCGCCTGACTATCTTCGTGAACGCGGCCGTCCCGTCTCACCGCGCGATCTCTTGCAGCACGACTGTATTCGTCGCCGTTTTCCTGGTGGAACCATGGTGACGTGGAAATTTGAGAAGGACGGCGAGCAGTTGGAAATCGCCCCGCAAGGTCGGCTGACACTGAGTTCGGCGCATCAAGAACTTCAGGCCGCACTTGCGGGATCGGGGATCGCCCACCTGCTGGAGGACTATGTCGGTGATGACGTCGAACACGGCAGAGTTATCGAATTGCTCTGCGAATGGAAACAGACCCTGCCGAGTTGGTATCTGTATTATCCTAACCGGCGGCATATGAGCGCGGCCATGCGAGCTTTCCTCGACTACATCCGTAATCAGAAATCCCGTCCGGCCAACGCGGCATTTATTCCCTGAACACAATTGAGGATCGTAAGCTTCGTTTTGGCCATGTATCGCGTTCATGAGCAAGAGACCGCCAAAGAAGTAGGCGCCTGAAACGACGTATCCCACCAGCGACGCTTTCCTGGTTGATGCTGGCCAACTCCTCAACTTCCCGAAGGCGACTAGCCGAAGGAAACCTGACCAAGTTGTTCCAAAGTCGCCCACAATCTATTGGCAGTCTCCAGGTCCTGAGACGCGGGGGGAGGCGTCGCAACGCCTGGCAAACCTCTCAAGCCTTGGAAATCCTTAGGCCCATAGTAGCCGCCGCCGACGGCGTGGGGCGACGTCCCTGCGTACAGCAGCGGAAGGGCGCCCAGAGCCGGGTCCTGCCACATCACGGGAATGTACCTGAACCGCCAACCTTCGGCGCTGTCGAGGCCGGGTCCATCCAGAACGATATTGGTGCGCGCGACGCCGGGATGGGCGGCGATGCTGGAGATACGCCAACCGGCCGCTCTGCTGCGGCGATCACATTCGAAGGCCAGCAGAAGGTCCGCGAGCTTGGCGTCGTCGTAGGCGCGGGCGTAGTCGTAGACCTTCTCTTGCTGAAGGTCATCGAAGTTCAGCTCCCCGAAATGCCCGCGCGAACTCGCCATCCAGACGATCCGGGGCGCGTTCCCATTGCGCAGCAGCGGCAGCAACTGGGCGGTCAGCGCGAACGGACCCAAGGCATTGGTCGCGAAAACCCGCTCAAAGCCATCGACGCTCACTTCACGATGCTGGCGCGCCATGACGCCTGCGCTGTTGATCAGCAGGTCGAGACGGTCGCCCGACGCGCGCATACGATCCGCGAACGCGCTGATCGACGCCAGGTTCGCGAGGTCCAGCGTCTCGAACCGCACAGTAGCGCCTGAGACTTCGGCACGCATTCTCCGAACGGCTTCTTCGCCGCGTTCCCGATTGCGCGAAGCGATCGTCACGTCCGCGCCCGCGCGAGCCAGGCCGAGCGCCTGATGATAACCCAGCCCGCTCCGATCCTCTTGCGGATACCCGTTGGCGCCGGTGACGATCACGCGCCGGCCGCGCTGGTCAGGAATGTTCTCGTAGGTCCAGTCGGGGATTTCCGCTGGCCCCCCTGTCAATCTGCCTGCGCCGAAGCCAACCATGCCGGCCGCGGCGCCAACAGCGGACACCTGCAGGAATGAACGCCGTGAAAAAGCCGATCGAGCCGCGCGTGGCGGCCGTCGGTCATCTTGATTGTCCGGTTCCGATCGCATGTCGAATCTCCATTGATTGCGATAGTCAGGCTCGCGAGTCAGGCACCGGCGGCGATCAAGCCGCGTCGCTTCGATGACCGCTGGGGAAGCAAATAGAACCCGCAGAAAGCCTAGAAGGCCCGGTAGACGGCGAACCCCATCCGGGCCTGGTTCTCCGATCCTTCCTCGGTGACTATGGGCGTGTCGGCCGCCTGATCGAGAAGACGGTCGTAGGAGGCGAACATGGCCACACCCCATCGACCGCTCAGCCGGTAACGGATGTTGGCGGAGAGACCGACGCTCTCGATGCCGGCGTCGGGCCGATAGGCCGCAAGCCCGGACGCGGCCGCGCCAAGGTCGTCCACGCCGAAATAGGTCTCCATGTAGTTTCTGTCGGCCCAGACGACATTCGCGCCGACGCCGTAGCTGAGCCGATCCGTGGCCCGCGCGGACCAGGAAACGTCCGCGGTCACATTGTATCCGCCATAGGCGTCGCCGAGGTCCGCCAGCACCTTCACGCCTGCGCCGACCCGACCCTGGCCGACGACCCAGGTCATCTCGGCGAAGACGCCGCCCTCCACCGTGTCGTCGATGGTCGGCAGGAGTCTGACGACGTCGTTCTCGATGTCGTCGTCGCGACCCCAGCGATAGCCGACGATGGGACCGGCCTTGAAACGGTCGCTCCCGATCAGATCGAGTTCGAGTTCCGTCCCCTCCATCGAAAGCGTCATGTCGCCGCGCCGATACTGGAAGCCCACGAAGGGCAAGGGCTGCACCTCGTAGTCGTCCGATCCCCGGAACTCGGGACGATGGACGCCAGCGACGCCGATCAGCGGGTGGAACGCCTCGTCAGGCTGTCTCTGCGCGACAGCTGGAGCCCCGGCGGCAAATGCGGCAAGGCCGGCGAAGTTGGCGACGGCGAGTTGGGTCTTGGTCATGTCAGGACTCGGTTCAGGGTTGAGAGAGGGCTGAGAAGGCGGGCGCCAGCGAGTGTCCGATGACGGCTCACCCGGACGACGACGGCCGAAGACCGATGGCCTGGGGTGGTTCGACCTCCTGCGCGCGCGCCACAAGCAAAGCGCTGAGCAGACAGACGAACCACATGGTGAAGATCGCCACGAGGGTCATGCTCTCGTAGATATGCGTCGTGCTCCACGCATAGCCGGTCGGGTCGGCCACGACGCGGCCGCCGTCGGCGAACACGCGCAGGATCAGAGCCAGGCTGATGGTGAAGAAGGGTATGATCGCCTGATACCAATAGCTCCGGCCGAAGACGGGCTGGCTGTCCTGTTGGGCGGTCGCTCCCCGGCTCCGCCACGCGAGGTAGAAGGCGAAGAGCTGGAAGATCGTGTAGACGCACAGCAGCCAGCCCAGATAGTTGGAGACGGGCACGCCGAAATAGCTGCCGCCGTCCTCCCAGACCCAGGTCCGACCGATGGTCGCGTTGATCGGGTCCATGACCATGTCCCACATGACCATGACCAGGCTGGCGATCACCGGGACGAAGACCACGTCCCGGCCACGCGGGTCTGGCCCGAACAGACCAAGCAGAATGTGCGCGATCGACCAGGCGAAATAGCCCGCAGCGAAGTAGGCCGGTGCGATCAACACGGGCACGAGGAAAAGCTTCGGCCCCAGCACATCCGTGTAGTAATAGTTCCCGAAGGGGAAGCCGGTGAGGATGCTGAGGTTCTCGTAGCCGTTGCTCACCACGAAGGCGATCACCGCGAATACAAGGAAGGTCGTCAGACTGTATCGGCGCAAGGCATGGATCGTCGTGACGACCAGCAGGACCACTATGGGCAATCCGGGAGCCGGCAACCGCAGACCGAACAGCGTGGTGGATAGGATGAGCAGCAGGTGGGCGCCGACGGCGCACCACAAGGCTACGCTCGCGATGGTCATGCGATTCATTCGGTTTCTCCAGACGAGGCGGAGGCGGCAATGCCCGACTTGCGATGGCTGCCCGGCCGCCGTCGATGGCGGGGCCGCCTGTCGAAGTGCCCCAGTAGGTGATCCTCAGAGGAAGCCGCCGTTGGCGAAGACGAGCTGCCCGTTAATCCATTCGCCGTCGCCGGCGCAGAGGGCAGCAATGGAGTTGGCGATATCCTCCGGTTCACCGATGCGGCCATAGGGCGTCATCTGCGCCGCCTGGGCACGCAGCGGCGGCGGCACGTCGAGCAGTCGCGTGTTGGTCGGTCCAGGGGCTAGCGCGTTGACCGAGATGCGCCGACCCGCGAGTTCCTTCGACAGGACGCCGGCATAGATTTCCTGGGCCGCCTTGGTGGCGGCGTAGCCGCCGTGGGTGGCGCGCTTGGCCTTGATCGAGGTGGACGCCAGGGTGACGATCCGGCCTCCGTCGCGCGTGCGGCGGGCTGCCTCGCGCAGCACGTTGAAGCTGCCTTTGATGTTGGTGGCGATCATCCGGTCGAAGGCCGCGTCCTCGAACTGGGCGAAGGGCGCGACATTCATGATCCCGGCATTGCTGATTACGACATCCACCCCGCCGAACGCCTCGTCATTGGCGTCGAACAAGGCCTTAACCGCCGCGGGATCGGCGACGTCGGCCTGAAGCCAGATGGCGCGGCCGCCGGCGGCCTCGATATCGCGCACGACAGCAGCGGCAAGATCCGTACTGGTCAAGCAGTTGACCGTGACGGCGTAGCCGTCCCGTGCCAGGCGCTTGGCCGTCGCCGCCCCGATGCCGCGCGAGGAGCCGGTGACGACGGCCGCCCGGCCAGCGCCGGGCAGCGTATCCGGCCCAGCTTCCAAGGTCTGGGCCGAGGCCGCGCCCCCGAGGGCTAGAGCCGCCGGAGCGGCAGCCGTAAGGGCCAGGAACGAGCGGCGGGAGTTGTCGGGGGCTTCGTGCGTATCGGACATGGGATAGGTTTCCATTGCTAAAATTGACGGAAGACTTGTTGGCGCGCAGCCGCGTTGGGCGATGACTGCCGTCGGCGCGAGACGGCGCGGCGCGGCTCTGCCGCCAGCATGGCAAGGCAGGTCCGGACGCCTACGGCCGGGGCAATCAAAACGCGGCATCCGAGGCCATCGGAATGTTCGCCACCGGCGCCACATCGAGCGAAATCACAGCCATTTTCCGGATCGAGCGAGCCCGCTCCACGTAGCGCCCGAGACAGGGACTTGCTGGCCGCGGCTGTGACGTTCGCTGGCGATCCATTGACAAATTACCTCTCTCGCTAGATGGTATCCTCTACCGTAGAGTATACCTGTTGAGGTGTCAATATCGCGCGCATTGGGGCATATCTATGTTGGAAATTGAGGATTCTGAATGAAGAGCTTAACTGGCCTGTCCCTGCCCGAAGCCGTGTTAAGCGCGGCGATCCCGACCTTTATCGACGGGGGATACGACAACACGTCCATGGACGAGATCGCGGCGCGCGCCGGCACCACCAAGCGGACGGTCTACGCCCACTTCGGTAGCAAGGAGCAACTGTTCCGCGCCGCCATCGCGAGCGCGGTCGAATTTTTCCACAGCCAGCTTCCGCCGTTCGGCGCAACGGACGATCCCGCCGCAGAACTTGAAGCGTTCGCGGCCCGATTTGTCGATCTCTCCACCACCTGGGAGCGCGCCGTTCGCCTGCAACGCATCGCGATGGGTGAAGCGAAGCGCTTTCCGGATCTCGCTCAACTTCTGCATCGTGACGTCATTGAGCGCACCGAACGTATCGTCGCGGACTACCTGCTGATGGTGGTCGCCGCGAAGCATCCGGGAGTGAAGGAGCGTTCGCTGGACTGGGCTCTGGCAATGGCAGCTCTGTTCCTGAACATGGCCACCGGCGCCCAACGCTTTGCGGCTCTTCTGCAAATGCACGAACTCATCCCAGGGCCGCCAGGGTCGGACACATCGCCAAAGGTCGACCGTGACCGGATCGACCTTGCGGTCAGGGTCTTTCTTTCTGGCTTCTACGCCGAACTGGGCAGGTGACGCGAAGCGACCAGATCGTAGGCCACTACTGCGCAGTGGAGTCCTACCGTCAGATTTCGCTTTCGAGGGCGTCAAACGCTTTCGCGCACCAAGGCAACACTTGAGCAACTTGGCGACGTGACATTCGGGCGGATGGGTTGATGCACAAATATCTCGCTCAATGCGCGATCCACTACGAGGTTGCTTGCCCCAGCAACCTCCGGGCCACCGGGGGCAACTATAAGCCGATGCAACCAAGCGTCAGCCTAGTTGCATCGGCTGGGTGGGAACGGGGAAATTGTGAGCGCCGGTTGGCCGAAGGGATGCAACGGGGAACGCGTAGCGGGCTCCCTTGCCGACCAAAAGAGAAATGGCGCCCCGCCCTGGATGAACAAAATGAATACGAGTCGCCGTTTTTGCTACCCTACCGTCCTGGCCACATAGCCAAGAATGTGGTCGCGATATCCCGGAGCTCGGTCTCGCTTGCCCTGTTGGCGGCGGCAACCAACAGACCGTCAGTGGCGGCCTTGAGAGTCAGCGCCAAGCCGCGTGGCGGGTATGCCGACGGGAAATCGCCATCGCGGGCGGCCTGCTCGACACGAGCGATAAGCGCGTCACGCCAGTAGAGACCGCGCTGCATGACGAAATCCCTGATGCTTTCGTCGCCAGGCGCATGGCTGAGCGAGTGAATGATGCCCATGCTTCCTTTCGGGTCTGCGGAATTGGTCTGGAGCGCGATCGTGCCGAGCAGCAGATGCTCGGCCACGCCTCGGCCAGTCGGCTGGTCCAGCGCCTCAAGCATATAGGCGGTTTTCTCGCGTTCGTAGAGGTCCATGACCTTCCGGAACAGATCCTCTTTGTCGCCAAAGGACGCATATAGCGTTGCGCGGCTGACCCCCATTGCTGCAACCAGCGTGCCGATGCTCGCGCCGGCATAACCGTGCCGCCAGAACACCCGCATCGCTGCAACCAACGCCGCATCGCTGTCGAACTGGCGAGGGCGGCCACGCAAAGCTGGCGGCTCGGTCTTCGCGACCGGTAGCTTTGTCATTCCGTTCCTCTCTTCAATTTTTGCATCGCCTTACGCAGTTCCACACTGTTGACTTTTGGAACGATCGGTATAGCTAGAAGTTTCTGGAACGATCGGTTTAGCGATTGCCGATCGCGGATCAAGGCCGTTCAACAACAACTGGAAGGTAATTATGCCCTATTCTCCCCAGGAAGAAGCGAACCTGCGCGTCGTAACCGAGGCGCTCACCGACGCATCTCACGACTTCCCGAAGTTCTTCGAGGCGATCTTCGCATCCGACGCCGAGTGGACGATCGCGGGGCATGGTCCCGTCGCGCGAACCTACCACGGCATGAAGGACTTATTCGACAACGCCGAGGAAGCGCTATTCGCCCGCTTCGCGGAACCGCTGCGGATCACGACACGCGGCGTTTGGGCCGATGGAGACGAAGTTTTTGCAAGGATCGAAAGCGCCAGTCGTGCCCTCGATGGGCAGCCGTACAAAAACGAGTATATGTACATCATGACGCTCAGAGACGGCAAAGTCGTCTCCGGCATCGAATGGTTGGACCTCAACGCCTACTACGAAATTCTGGAGCGCGTTGCCGTCTGACGCGCGGCGTACGGGTGGAGACGATCACCGCCGGCCCGCACGGCCCCTGTCCAGCGGTCGCTCAAGGCGCGCAAGCCGAAGACGATGCCGCCGATGGCGGTGGGCGGCCCGACGCTACTCACTGGCATCTCTGCTTCTGCGCGTGCTGCGGCGGCGCGATGACGCTGCGCACAGGCACCAGCAGCATGGGCCGGAGTATGGCTACTACACCTGCTCGACCAAGGTGCGACCGGCTGCCCCGGCATCACCGTACCGATGGACCGGCCTAATAAGGCCGTGGGCGGACGACCCGACTGGCGAGACGATCATATTCATAGATCGACGACGCTTCGACCGATCGCCAACTCGCTCCGGCTACACGCGACACTATATTGCATCCGGGCCCGGAACGGAAGCGGGGGCTTGAATGCCTCCATGCCTACGAGAAACACGATCGCGATGAGCATTTCCATCGACGCACCGCCGCCGATAGCCCGGATGGCTGGCATCGGGAGGCAATGCAAAGCTCAGTCGCAGTGCGCGGTCATGGTGAGCAACCTCCAGCGAATCGAGGCCACTATATTGGCCCAGTTGAGACGGATCTCATCGCGCTCGAAGCAGAATTTGCTTCCATCCCTTTCCCAAGCCGCAGTCTCAGCACTGTCGTTCGCTGGGGACCATTTGGATAAGCGTCGACACCGGCAGCTTCAATCGTCGCCAATGCGATGACGCGGATCAATCTCGAAACCTACTGCCTTGAAGAAGCTACAGAAACCGTCTACTATGCAAAGCATAGGTATGGCTGAAACGCTGCCGTGTGCAAGGCGACGTTTATTATCCCTGCGAGCCGTCCGCTGCACGAGATCGCGTAAGTATTTGCGCGACGCTATGCTACGCGGGGCTACTCCAATGTTCGCTTTTCCACCCGCAGCAGGCAGATCTCCCGCCGACTACTTCTCTGTAACTATTGATATTTTTGCGCCAGTGTCCATCTGCGGCGAGCATTTTCGCCGCATGGTCACGCAAGATCGGCGCAGGAATGGACAAGAAACCCGACAAAGCGCGAAGGGACATCAGCCGGCTCGGCGAGCCCGAGCTGACGCTCGCAAAACGTGGCGAGGGCTCCGATCCACGCTTGGTCGAGTTGGTGCGCCTGCTCGCGCGTCGTGCCGCGCTGGAGTTGTACGAAGCCGAGATGAGGGAGCACGGCGCGACACGCTCCTGACCGCCTTGCAGGAGAGCGCATCGTGAGAGCCGCCATCTACGCCCGTTATTCCTCCGACAATCAGCGCGACGCCTCGATCGCCGACCAGTTCCGCGTCTGCCGCCTTCATGCCGAGAAGCAGGGATGGCACGTCGTCGAGGAGTACTCCGACCACGCGATCTCCGGTTCCTCGCTGCTTCGTCCCGGCATCCAGGCGCTGATCTCCGACGCCAACCGCGGGCGGTTCGATCTGATCCTCGCCGAGGCGATGGACCGCCTGTCGCGTGACCAGGAGGACATCGCCGGCGTCTTCAAGCGCATGACCTATTCCGACGTGAAGATCTTCACCCTCTCCGAGGGAGAGATCACGCATCTGCATGTCGGCCTCAAGGGTACGATGAATGCGCTGTTCCTGAAGGATCTGGCCGACAAGACGCGGCGCGGCCAGCGTGGCCGTGTCGAGGCAGGTAAGTCCGGCGGTGGAAACTGCTACGGCTACGATGTCGTCAAGAAGTTAGACGGCAACGGCGAACCAGTGCGCGGGGACCGCACGATCAATGAGATGGAGGCCGAAGTCGTCCGGCGAATCTTCCGCGATTATATCGCTGGCAAGTCTGCGAAACGTATCGCCGTCGAGCTGAACAAGGATGGCATCAAGGCTCCGGGCGGCGGCGATTGGGGCTTCAGCACCATCAACGGCAATGCCAAGCGAGGCAACGGCATCCTCAACAACGAGATGTATGTCGGCAAGCTCGTCTGGAACCGTCAGAGGTTCTTGAAAGACCCCGACACCGGCAAGCGCCAGGCGCGGCCGAATCCGGAGTCCGAGTGGATCATCCAGGAGGTGCCGGAGCTGCGCATTCTCGACGACGATATCTGGCAGTCCGCCAAGGCGCGCCAGGCAGCCATCAAATACACACGGGCCGACAGCAGCGAGGAGGAGAACCATTTCCGCGAGCGCCGGCGGCCCAAATATCTCTTCTCGGGCCTGACCAGGTGCGCCTGCTGCGGCGGAGGCTACTCCATGATCTCGGCCGATCTGGTCGGCTGCTCGACGGCGCGCAACAAGGGCACCTGCGACAATCGCCAGAATATTCGCCGCGACCGGCTGGAGGCGCGGGTGCTGAACGCGCTGCGCCATCACCTGATGGACCCGGCGCTGTTCAAAGCGTTCTGCGACGAGTTCACCCGCGAGATGAACCGGCTGCGCATGGAGGGCCGAGCGTCGATCGATACGGCGGAAGCGGAGGTGAAGCGCATCGACCGGGAGCTGGACACGCTCCTGAACCTAATCTTGAAGGGCGGAGCCGCCGATCGGATCAACGACAAGATGGTCGGCCTCGAACGCCGCAAGAAGGAACTGGAATCCTTCCTCACCGATGCCGTCGAGCCGCCGCCCCTGCTGCATCCGAACATGGCAGCGTTCTACCGGGTCCAGATTGAGGAGCTTTACGAGGCCCTGCAATCGGATACCGAGGCGAAGCGCATGACAGCCTCCGACATCATCCGGACGCTGGTGAAGGAGATCATTCTGACACCGGAGGACGGCGAGCTACAGATCGACGTTCGGGGCGATCTTGCTGGAATCCTGAGCATATCCCTCAAAAGCAAAACCCCCGCCACAAGGGCGGGGGGATCGCAAGTTGAGGTGGTTGCGGGAGCAGGATTTGAACCTGCGACCTTCAGGTTATGAGCCTGACGAGCTACCGGGCTGCTCCATCCCGCGTCAAAACGTTGATAACAATGCCAGCTGGCTTGGTCATCACGGCGACCCGGTGGTCGCGACGTGAGGCGTATATAGGGGGTGTATTCGCTCAGCTCAACCCCTAAACGGTCGGGCATGACGCTTTTTTGACACTTATACCGGATCACCGCCTTGTCTGCCGCTGCTCCCCGTTTTATCCGCTTATTGCCTCTTCCCGTTTCCTCCCGATCATCTGGAATTTGCTCATGAAATTGAAGCCATTGGGCCGCACCGAGCTGCGGGTCACCGAAATCTGCCTTGGCACCATGACCTGGGGCAGCCAGAACACCGAAGCCGAGGGCCACGCCCAGATCGACATGGCACTCGAGGCCGGCGTCAATTTCATGGACACCGCCGAACTCTATGCCGTGCCCGGCAGTGCCCAGACATCGGGGCGCACCGAGGAGATCATCGGCAATTGGTTCGCCAATAGCGGCAAGCGCGACCAATGGATCCTCGCCTCCAAGATCGGCGGCGGGGGCAGTAGCTTTATTCGCAACGGCGCCCGCGCCGACGGTGCTTCGATCCGCATTGCGCTCGAACAGAGCCTGACGCGGCTCAAGACCGACCGCATCGAGCTCTACCAGATCCATTGGGCCTCGCGCGGCAGCTATAATTTCGATGGCTCCTGGACCTATGCGCCCCACACCCAGGACAGCGCCGACGTGCTCGACAATATCGGGGACATGCTCGAAACCCTGGGCGCGCTGGTCAAGGAGGGCAAGATTGCCCATGCCGGCGTGTCCAACGAAACGACCTGGGGCATCGGCCAATGGCTGGCCATTGCCGGGGCCCGCAACCTGCCGCGCCTGGTTTCCGTGCAGAACGAATATAACCTGCTCCGCCGCCATTTCGACCTCGACCTGGCCGAACTCAGCCACCATGAACAGGTCGGGCTGCTCGCCTATTCCCCGCTCGCCGGCGGTCTGCTGACCGGCAAATATTTCGATGGCGTCGTGCCGCCCGGCAGCCGCGCCGATTACCAGAAGGGCTTTTGGCGCCTCAATCCCCATTCGGAGGCGGCCGCCAAGGACTATGTCGAGCTGGCCCGCCAGCATGGGCTCGACCCGGCACAATTGGCCATTGCCTTTGCACTGACCCGGCCCTTCATGACCTCGGTGATCATCGGGGCGACCAGCACGGACCAATTGGCCAATGCCATCGGCGCAGCCAATCTTACCCTGTCACCTGAAGTGCTGACCGCGATTGAAGCCATCCATCGCCGCTGGCCGCGCACGATCTAAAGGCCCAAGGGCGGCGGTTCATGCCGTCGCCTTTTTCTGCGGCCGCGGTATAAGTAATCAAGCAAATCACTCCGGGGCATGACCTTGTCGATCACGCTGATCTCCACCATCCTGCCGCTGATCTGCTATTTCGCCTATAATATCATCGTGCCCTGGATCGAGCGGCGGCGCCCCTCGCTCTCGGTAATCATGAACATGCAGCGCCGGCGCTGGGTCGCCAATGCCGCCAGGCGCGAAACCCCATTCGACGCGATTCTGTCGGGCAATATCATGCAATCGGTCAGCTTTCTCGCCTCGACGGCGGTGCTGATGGTGCTGGCGGTGTTTGCTGTCTTCGGGCAATTGCCGACGCTGATGGCGGCGCTCGATTCCCTCTCATTGGACCGCGCCTATTCAGTCAGCGATGTGGAAATCCATCTCGTGGTCATGCTGGCGTTGTTCGTGCTGGCGTTTTTCGCCTTCACCCTGTCGCTGCGCCAATTCAACCATTTCTGCATCATGCTGGGGGCGCTGGACCATAATGTGGAGACCCCCGATGATGAGGTCGAGGCCATTGCGCGCATGAATGCGCTGGGCGCCAAGAATTTCAATAGCGGCATCCGCGCCTATTATTTCTCGGTGGCGACAGTGGCCTGGTTCGCCTCCGAATGGCTTTCCATCGTCGTGTGCCTCGCCACCATCATCATCCTGGCCCATCGCGAATTCTTCTCGACCGCCCACCGCACGGCCGCCCTTGCCGCTGTCATTGCCGCGCGCCGCCAGCAGAAACCCGATAGCTGAACGCCATTTCCGGCAAATGTGTTCGGCGATCTTAATTTCTGACATTGACAATCATGAATGCTGGTCGCTTTATGCCGCCCAGCAAGCTCCACCCTGACAAGCCGGCAAAAATGCTCGTCTGCCAATGCAACATGATCACGTCCCGGGAAATCGAGGACATCGTTCTCGACCTCCTCAAGGCCGATCCGTGGCAATTGGTGGTTCCGGCCAAGGTCTATAACGAACTCAATCGCCGCGCCAAATGCAGCGGTTGCGTGCCGAATGTGGTGGACATTATTGTCCGCGTCACCGAAAACTACCACTCGCAGCAAGCCCATCCGCCTGCCGATCTGATCCACATTCAGACCGGGCTGGAGAAGCTCAAGAAACAGCAGAGTGGAGTACGTCGTGAAAGGCGAAGCACAAGTCATCGAGCGGCTTAACGAGGCCCTCTTTCTCGAACTCGGCGCAGTGAACCAGTATTGGGTCCACTTCCGCCTCCTGGACGACTGGGGCTATAAGAAGCTCGCCGCCAAGGAACGCGCTGAATCAATTGAGGAAATGCATCACGCCGATCGCCTGATCGAGCGCATCATCTTTCTCGAAGGCCATCCGAACCTGCAGCGCGTCGCGCCCCTGCGAATCGGCCAGACCATCAAGGAAGTCCTCGAGGCCGATCTCGCCGGCGAATACGACGCCCGCGCCGCCTATAAGGCCAGCCGCGAGCTCTGCGAAAGCCTTGGCGACTATGTCTCCAAGAACCTGTTCGAGGCCCTGCTGACCGACGAGGAAGGCCATATCGACTTCCTCGAAACCCAGCTCGAACTGCTCTCCAAGATTGGCGAAGAAAAATACGGCCAGCTCAATTCCGCTTCCGCTGACGAAGCCGAATAACCAGCCGAACAGTCTTGCAGACCGCCCGGCCCCAGGCCGGGCGGTCTTTTCATGATCTCTTATGCACTATGGCCCCTGCTCCATCGTCCCCTCTCCCCCTGAGGGGAGAGGGTAGCGGAGCCGGGAGCGTAGCGACCTGGCGAAGCTGGGTGAGGGATGCCATGCTTCCACATCTTGCATCTTGCAGCATCGCCCCCCTCACCCGCCGGCTTCGCCGCCGACCTCTCCCCTGAGGGGCGAGGTGAACCCCGCCCCTGGAGCCATAAGCCCCCAGCCCAAGGAACGATAATGACCTGGCATACCGGCCGCCTCATAGACCATGTGCATCTGCGCGCCGGCAACTTCGCCAATACGCGCTATTTCTATGAAAAGGTGTTGGCCGTGCTTGGGCACAGGATCGAGCAATCGGGCAAGAACTGGTTCCAGGTCGATGAGTTGTTCGTCGATGCCGCCAACGCCAGGACGGTGCCCACCCACATTCATCTGGCGTTCCAGGCCAGGGACCGCGCCATGGTCGACGCTTTTTATAAGGCCGCCCTTGCCGCCGGCGGCACGGACAATGGCCCGCCCGGGGAGCGCCATTATCACCCCGGCTATTACGCCGCCTTCGTGCTCGATCCCGATGGCAACAATATCGAAGCGGTGTTCCACGGCCCGGTGCAGCGCTCGGCCGAGTCAGTCAGGTTCGATCCCGCCTGATCACTCCGGCCAGGGCACCACGGTCAATTCGGGCCAGATGCCCTTGTTGCGCTCGGCCTTGGCGTGATGGGTGTTGCGATTGTCGAGCGCCGGATTGGGTGTGATGCGGAATGAGAACATGTCATCGAGCCCGAACGGCGCGAAGATGCTGAGCGCATCGTCATCCTCGAGCCGCGCCGCGACCGCATGGGTCTTGGAGGCGAAATAGTCCATCATCTCGGCACTGCTGCGCAATTGCGGATAGGGCGTGCCGAACTTTTGCGGAAACCACAAATGCACCCGCGCCTGGTTGCGCACCTCGACCGGCAGCGGCAGATCCGCGAACCGCTCTGCCGCGCGGCGGATCACCCGATCCTCGGCCTCGTAAGACAGATCGCTATCGTCGAAATAGACGACATCGGCATCCTTGATGCCGGTCAACGGCGGCCTTCCGGTCAGCTCATTCCACACCGAATTATAGATCGCACCCGACCCCAGCAGCGGATCGGGCAAGGCCATGTCGCGCAACCGTTCGAGAATAGCCATCAGCACCGGCTGGCGCCGGATGATGGCCTTGACGGTCTCGATCTGAACCTGGTGGCTGACGCCGGAAAATCGCAAGTGATCGTTCATGCGAGCAGGCTAGCGCGATTCTGCGGCGGCGAGCTATTTCTGGATCGGCTGGAACATGGCATCCATCTGCTGGATGATCTGGTCCATCGGCGCAATCGCTTCCGGCAATTGCTCGGGCGGCTCCGGCACCACGGCCACATAGGGCACCCCGCTCGGGAAAGCCCCGAACATCTGGAAAAAACTCACCATGTCGTCGAGCACCGGCATGCGCCAGCGCCACATCGCGCCCATGGCAATCACCGGCTCCATATGACCGAAGCCGGAATAATATTGGGTGGTCACCCAGATGCCGCTATCCTTGAGTTTCTGGGCGAAACGCTCGGTATTCTGCATTCGCACGATGGGATCAGTCGTGCCAGTCGCCAGATACATGGGCGGGGTATCGGAGGTGACCAGATTAATCGGCTGGGTGCCCTGCGGATTGGGAGCATCCCCGAAGGCATCGCGCACCTCACCATATTCGAACGGGTAGAAATCGTAGGGCCCCGACAAGGCCGCCACACCCAGGATGGACAGCGTCACGCCATATTCACGCAGGAAGGACGGATCGAGCGCCAGCATCACCGCATTATAGGCGCCGGCCGAATGCCCGGCCAGGAACACCCGATTGGGGTCGCCACCATAGTGGGCGATATTGTCCTGCACCCAACGCAATCCATTGGCATTGTCTTCGAGAAACTGAGGATAGCGTACTTCCGGCACCAGCCGGTAATCGGCGATGACGGTGACAAAACCCCGTGCCGCCAGGGCCCGGCCGACAAATTGATAATCGCTGCGCTCGCCCCGGTTCCAGCCGCCGCCATAGATGAAATAGACCACCGGCGCCGCTTCACCGCGCTGTTCGGGCGCATAGACATCGAGCTTGTGGCGCGGACCATCGGCATAGGCAATGCCATCGCCGACCTTGGCCGTGCCGGCATCCATGGCCGCCGGCAGGTTGAACGGATCCAGCAGCGACAGCGCCAGACTGGGCGCCGGGTGGATCGCGATCAGCACCATCAGCGCCATCAGGATGCGGCGCAGCAGCAAGGGATTACGGGTCATGAACATCTTGGTTTTCAGCGGAGGGAGATGGTGCCTAGCGCCCAATGCGGAGGATTTTATGGCCGCCGGAATGGGCGAGGGCAGGAGCCTCAATGGTCCGAGACGCGCCTGCCCTCTGCTTAAGCGCCGCCAAATCTGGGCGCAATTGGTTAACGGAGTGTTAACGCCGGGCTAGCGTTTGAGCATGTCCAATAGCCGTCCGGACACATGTCCATCAGCCGGCAGGCCAGCCCGGTTCTGATAGGCCATCACCGCCGCCCGCGTCTTGGGGCCGATCACCCCATCGGGCGAACCCACATCATAACCCGCCCGCGCCAGCAGCGACTGCACCTGGGCGCGCTGCTCCTTGCTCAGCGCATAATCGCCCGATGGCCAGGACGCGGCAAATTGCCCGCCCCCGATGATCCGGTCGGCCAGATGCCCGACGGCCAGGGCATAGCTATCCGAATTATTGTAGCGCTTGATCACATCGAAATTGGGCAGCAGCAGGAAGGACGGCCCCGCCGCACCGGCCGGCATATAGATCCGCGCCATATCGCCCTGCCGCGGGAACGGCTTGCCCGAAACCCTTGTAATCCCCATGGCCTGCCATTGGCTGAGCGGCGCCCGTTCCAGCTGCCTTGCGGCGGCGAAATTGAACCCGGCGGGCAGCTTGATTTCGTAACCCCAGGTCTCGCCCGGGCGCCAGCCGAAGCGCTTGAGATAATTGGCGGTCGAGCCCAAGGCATCGGGCACCGAATTCCAGATATCCTTCCTGCCGTCGCCATTATAATCGACCGCATAGGCCATGAAGCTCGATGGCATGAACTGGGTATGGCCCATGGCGCCGGCCCAGGAGCCCACCATGTTGGAGGGGCTAACATTGCCATCCGAAATGATGCGCAATGCCGTCAGCAGCTCGCGGCGGAAGAAATCGGCGCGATAGCCGCCTTCGACCAGAGTGGCGAGCGCATGGATCGTGTTCTCCCCACCCATAAAGCCACCGAAATTGGTTTCCATGCCCCAGATGGCCAATACGATTTCCGGCTGAACGCCATAGCGCTGCTGCGCGCCGGTCAGCGTCTGGTTCCATTCCCCGCGCATTGCCCGGCCCTTGGACGCCTGGGCATCGGTGACGCGGCGATCGACATATTGCTGCACGGTCTGGGAAAATTCGGGCTGCTTGCGCGTCAGTTCCATGATCTTGGGCGAATAGCTATACCCGGCAAAGGCCGCCTCATACGCCGCCCGGCTCACCCCCTGGGCTTGCGCCTGCGGCCACAGGCTGCGCACGAAATCGGCGCTATTGGCAAAGGCCGGCCCCACGGTGCCGAGCGCCAGAATGGCAGCCAGCGCCAGCAGGGACAGGCGGGGGGAGAGGGCAATCTTCTTGCCGGATGGGTGCATGGCGGGCCTCGTGATACGCTGAGTTCAGTCACGGTGGCGGAGCAGCATGCCCCGGCCGCGCGCCAAGTGTGCCGCACAGGGCGCGTATCACTATTTTAACCAATCACATTAAGATCGGCTTAAGCTAACGCTTGCCCCCGATCACAACTCGGTCAGCGGCCCATCTGCGGGCTTCCCTGCGTCATCGGCCGGCGGGCCCAGTGTGCGGCCCGAGGCCCGCGCCTGGCCGCCCTGCACATAAGTGACATGGGGATATGG
>NZ_JNNO01000045.1:0-22500 GCF_000735585.1 Devosia sp. LC5 | reverse complement strand
ATAGCGGAATTGGCGGAGACTTACCGCAACGGACTAAGGATGGGGCGTTGAACGCAGCGCAGAGAAACCGCCATGCCGCCTTGCTCAAGGCCACCGGCTTTGAGGACTGCCCGGCACTGACGGTGCAATCGACCGACGGCGAAATTCCGCATGGGCGCGAGCTGAGCTTCGCCTGGCTGAGCGGCACGGTGATGACCGGGCTGACCAGCGTTCTGTTGATGGGCGCGGCGCTTTACGTATCTTTCCAGGGCCAGGGCAATTTCTCGACCGCCTATGAAGCTCTCCAGCTGGCCGCCCCCAAACGCGAAGCGCAGGCACCCACCGACATCTCGGCCAAATCCGCCCGCATCCGTCCGGTCGCGGCCACCCGCTCCGACCTCGAAGTGATCGAAGCCTCGATCCGCCAGACTGTCGATGGCCGCGATATCATCCGCAACCAGCCTTTCGTGCGCATTCGCGCCACGCTCGCCACCGCCGCTACCGCCTTGTCCGACGATGTGCCCACCTATGATCCGGTGGCCATTCTGAATGCCACCCAGCCCATCGAGTCGGCCAATGCGGTCGAGGTCAATACCGATGTCTATGGTGCGCAGGTCGAGGGCGAAGTCGCGGTCAAGCTCGCGGCCATGCCGGCAAGCTTTGTGCCGCAGGCCACTATTTCCGACCAATCGGCGACCGACTATGTCCGTACCGTGGTTGAATCCACCTTTTATGACGACGCCGCGGCCTCCCCGACGCTGGCCTATGCCGCGCTCGGCCCGAGTGTGCGTGATCTCAACCCCATGCCGGGCGGTGAGGGCAATGTGCTGGGCGGGGTGGCCGAGAATGTCACCATCATGCCCAAGACGACTGTCGCCTCGGACACCACGCTGGGCCGCACCGAGCGCTTCCTGACTATCCGCGAAGTGGGCCCGCTGTCGGACACCCTGGCCAAGAACGGCTTTACCGCCAATCAGATCGCCATGGTCGAGAACACGCTCAAGAATCTCATTCCGGCGACCGGCCTGCCGGCTGGCATCCGGCTGCGCATTCTGTATGGGCCGCTCAATTCCAGTTCGACCAGCCTGGTGCCCTATCGCATGAGCATCTACCGGCCCGACGGCACGAGTGGCGATCCGCATATCGCGACCGTCGCGCTGACCGATACGGGCCAATATGTGGTGGGGCTGGCGCCTGACTTCGTTGCGTTCCCCAAGGAAGATGCCGAGCAGATCAACGTTTCCAATCTCCCCTCGATCTATCGCTCGATCTGGGAGACCGGCCGCAAGCACGATCTGGACGATGACACGATCGAGCGGATCATCGGCATGTTCGCCTATGATGTGGACATGAACAAGCGCATCACCGCTGGCGATTCCATCGAATTGCTGGAATCGGCGCCCGATGCGAGTGGCCGCAAGCAGCTGCTTTATGTCGGGCTGACGCTGGGCTCGACCACGCGCCAGCTCTATCGCTTCGGCACCGATGACGGCATGGTGGATTTCTACGATCCTGATGGCGAGACGGGCAAGCGCTTCCTCACCCGCCGGCCGCTGGAAGGCGGGGGCACGCTGCGCTCGCGCTTCGGCTATCGCATCCACCCCATTTTCCATACGCGCAAGCTCCATACCGGCGTCGATCTGGCTGCCCGAACGGGTACGCCGATCTATGCCTCGGGTGACGGCACGATCCAATTGGCCGGCTGGCAATCGGGCTATGGCAACAAGATCGAAATCAAGCACGTCAATGGCTATGAAACCGCCTATGGCCACATGTCGCGCTTTGCCGATGGCATGAAGCCGGGCGTGCGGGTGCGGCAGGGCCAGGTGATCGGCTTTGTCGGCTCGACCGGCCAATCGACGGGGCCGCATCTGCATTTTGAAATGCATATCAACGGCAACCTGGTCGATCCGCTCAGCGTCAAGCTGCCCAAGGAAAATTCCCTGGCCCAGCGCTATGACGGAAAGTTCAAGGAAACCGTAGCCCAGATCAATGATCTGATGGCGCGCGAGCCTGCTCCGGTGACGGTCGCCAATGCCGATACGGCAGCGGTCCGCTAGGCTCGGGCTGGCAGGTCTTTGCGCTCCAGTGTCAGCCAGGCGATCACTGCTGACAGTAGGCTCAATCCGGCCGTGACATAGGCGATGGCGGCAAAGGCCGCGTCGGTCGCACTCAGGCGCATAGCTTCCTCGGTTTCGGTCAGCCCGCTGGCTGGCAGGCCGAAAAAGATCGGTAATTCGGCGGCACTGCCCAGCGCCCGCTCGAAGACCGAAGCCACCACCAGCCCCAGTAATGCCACCGCCATGAGCCCGGCCACACGAGCCACGGCATTGTTGACGCCCGAGGCGACGCCGGTGTCGTGATCGGCCACCGAGGTCATGACGGCCGTCGAGAGCGGGGAGACGACCAGCCCCATCCCGAGCCCCAAAAGCGCGACACAGGGCAGCACGGCAAACCACACATTATGCAGCGGCGTGGTGATCCCCAGCAAAGCGAAAGCCGCGGCAACGATCAGCGAGCCCAATGCAATCAGGGGCGCCGGGCCGACCATATCAGCCCACCTTCCACTGAACGAGGAGAGGACCGTGAGCAGCACGCCCATGGGCAGCAATGCCAGCGAGACATTGGCCGGGGTCACGCCCCAGCCGCCGATCATGGTCATGGGCAGGAAGAACATGGCCCCGCCCAGCGCGAAATAGAGCGCAAAAGTCAGCCCGTTCGCGCCCGAAAACGCCTTATTGGCAAAGAGCCGTAACGGCAGCATGGGAGACGCAGTACGCGCTTCCCAGACAGCAAAGACGACGCCCAATACCAGCCCGGCGCCGACAAAGGCCGCCATATGCAGCAGGCCCGGCGTGCTTTCGCTGCCATCGCCGGTAAGCCCATAGGCGATCAAGGCCAGGGCGAGCGTGGCCAATGCTGCGCCGGCCACATCGAGCCGCCGCCCGGCTTCGGGCCGGTCCGCATTGACCTTGAACCACAACAAGGCCAGCGCAATGCCGCCCAGCGGCAGGTTGATGGCAAAGACCAATCGCCAGCTCCAATCCCCGAATGCGGTCAAAACGAAGCCGCCAATGATCGGGCCGGCAATGGAGGTGAGCGAGGACGCCGCAGCCCAGATGCCGATGGCCTTGCCGCGTTCCTCGCGCGGATAGGCCTTGGCAATGATGGCCAAGCTGCCCGGCACCATGAAGGCCGCCCCGGCGCCCTGCACAGCCCGCGCCACGACCAGCACCAACGGGCTCGGCGCCAATGCGCAGACCATGGAGGCCAAGACGAACACCACGATGCCCCAGCCGAATGTGGTGCGCAGCCCGAACCGGTCGCCAGCCGCGCCGCCCAGCAGGATCAGCGCCGACAGAAACAGCAGATAGCCATTGGAAATCCATTGCGCATCGGCGAGCGTGGCGCCGAGATCGGCGCGAATGGCCGGGATGGCGATCGAAATCACCGAGCCATCGATAAAGCCCATGCTCGAGGCCAGGATCGCCGCGATCAGCACGAAATGCCGGCTTTGCGGCGCGGCAATATCCTGGCTCATTGGCGGTCCCTCAACCCTTGGATGAACAGCCTATTCCCGCGCAACCCAAACGGCTAGCTCGTTTCCACCCGGCTCGCGGAAGTGGAAGCGCCGGCCGCCGGGAAAATCGAACTGCGCCCGGGTGATGACTCCGCCCGCCTTGATCACCCGCTGCTCGGCCGCATCGAGATCGTCAGTCCGCACGACGGCCATGGTCGCGGCGACCTTGCCACTGCCCTGGTCAACGCCGCCATCAATGCCCGCGTCGTTGAGCCCGTCGTAATCGGGACCATAGCTGGTCATGCCCCAGCCGAAGGCCGCCTGGAAAAACGCGCTGGTCTGCCCCCGATTGGTCGAAGGGAACTCGATGTAATCGATCTTGTCGCTCATTATTATGCTCCTCGCTGTTCTTCATTTGTTCTTGCATACGGAATGCCGTCGCGCAAGAGCCCGCAAAGCAAATGGGCCGGTCTTTCGACCGGCCCATTGCGTGTGATCAGGCGGCGGCATCGGCCGTGGCCGGTCCGCCCGGCAGCAGCACGATGCCCCCATCACTGGCATCGACAACCACATGGGAGCCATCGCTGACCCGGCCGCCCAGGATTTCCTCGGCCAGGCCATCCTGCACGGAACGCTGGATCACCCGCTTGAGCGGACGCGCGCCATAGGCCGGATCATAGCCCTCATGCGCCAGCCATTCGCGAGCCCGCGGCGTCAATTCGAGATTGATGTCGCGATCCTTGAGCAGATGCTGCAACCGCCCGAACTGGATATCGACGATCGAGCCCATATGTTCGCGGCCCAGCCGGTGGAACAGCAGGATCTCGTCGATGCGGTTGAGGAATTCCGGCCGGAACGCCGCCTTAACCATGTCGAGCACTTTGCCGCGTACCAACTCCACCGATTCCCCATCCTTGAGGTCGACCAGATATTCGGCCCCCAGATTGGAGGTAAGGATGATCACCGTATTGCGGAAATCGACCGTGCGGCCCTGCCCGTCCGTGAGCCGCCCATCATCGAGCACTTGCAAGAGGACATTGAACACGTCTGGATGCGCCTTCTCGATCTCGTCGAACAGCACGACCTGATAGGGGCGCCTGCGCACCGCCTCGGTCAGCACGCCGCCTTCGTCATAGCCGACATAGCCCGGAGGGGCGCCGATCAGGCGGGCCACCGAATGCTTTTCCATGAACTCGCTCATGTCGAGCCGCACCATGGCGGTTTCGTCATCGAACAGGAATTGCGCCAGGCTCTTGGTCAGCTCGGTCTTGCCGACGCCGGTCGGCCCCAGGAACATGAACGAGCCGATCGGCCGGTTCGGATCCTGCAGGCCAGCGCGGGAACGGCGCACGGCACGAGCCACGGCGGCCACCGCCTCGGCCTGCCCGATAACGCGGGCGCCCAGCGAAGTCTCCATATGCAGCAGCTTTTCGCGCTCGCCTTCCAGCATCCGGTCCACCGGAATGCCGGTCCAGCGGGACACGACCTGCGCGATATCGCCTGGAGTCACCACTTCGGCCGCCATCAGCGGATCACTGCCATTGGCTTCGTCGGCGTTTCTGATCTTCTTTTCGAGCTCCGGGATGACGCCATAGGCCAGCTCCCCGGCCTTGCCGAGGTCACCCCGCCGCTGGGCGATTTCGAGCTGGCTGCGCGCCGCGTCGAGTTCTTCCTTGAGCTTCTGACTGCCCTGGAGGCGATCCTTCTCCGCCAGCCACTTGGCCGACAGGGTCTGGGCCTGCTCTTCAAGCCCGCCCAATTCGCCTTCGAGCCGCTCGAGCCGGATGCGCGAGCCGTCATCGTCTTCCTTGCGCAGGGCCTCGCGCTCGATCTTGAGCTGCATGATGCGGCGATCAAGTTCGTCCAGCGCCTCGGGCTTGCTGTCGACAGCCATGCGCAACCGCGCCGCCGCCTCGTCCATCAGGTCGATGGCCTTGTCGGGCAGGAAACGGTCGGTGATGTAGCGATTGGACAGGGTCGCCGCGCTCACCAGGGCCGAATCGGAAATCCGGATGCCGTGATGCAGCTCATACTTTTCCTTGAGCCCGCGCAGGATCGAAATGGTGTCTTCCACACTCGGTTCGTCGACAAAGACCGGCTGGAACCGCCGGGCCAGCGCCGCGTCCTTCTCGATATATTTGCGATATTCATCCAGCGTCGTCGCGCCCACGCAATGCAGTTCGCCCCGCGCCAAAGCCGGCTTGAGCAGATTGGACGCGTCCATCGCGCCATCCGACTTGCCGGCCCCGACCAGGGTATGCATTTCGTCGATGAACAGGATGATCTGCCCATCTGAAGAGGTGACTTCGCTCAAAACGCCCTTGAGGCGTTCCTCGAACTCGCCGCGATATTTCGCGCCGGCAATGAGCGAACCCATGTCCAGCGACAGCAGCGACTTGTTCTTGAGACTCTCCGGCACATCGCCATTGACGATGCGGATAGCCAGGCCCTCGGCAATCGCCGTCTTGCCCACGCCGGGCTCGCCAATCAGCACCGGATTGTTCTTGGTGCGGCGGCTCAGCACCTGAATGGTGCGGCGGATTTCCTCGTCGCGGCCAATCACCGGGTCGAGTCTGCCCTCGCGCACATCCTGGGTCAGGTCGCGCGCATATTTCTTGAGCGCATCATAGCTGTTCTCGGCCGATGCCGAATCCGCCGTACGGCCCTTGCGGATCGCCTCGATAGCCGTGTTAAGCCCCTGCGGCGTCACGCCAGCCGAGCTCAAAATCTTGCCCGCATCGGTATCTTTTTCGACAACCAAAGCCAGCAGCAGGCGCTCGACGGTGACATAGCTGTCGCCCGCCTTCTGCGCCGCGCTTTCGGCAGTGTCGAACACGCGCGCAATTTCGCGGCTCAGATAAAGCTGGCTGCCATCGCCCGATACGGATGGAATTTTGGCCAGAGCCGCCTCGACGGCCGCCCGCGCTGCCTTGGGGTCGCCCCCGGCGCGCTCGATCAGCCCATTGGCCATGCCCTGATCGTCGTCAAGCAGCACCTTGAGCAGATGCAATGGCGCAAACTGCTGATGGCCCTTGCCCAGTGCAATGGTCTGCGCGCTCTGGATAAAGCCGCGCGCCCGCTCGGTGTATTTTTCGATATTCATGCAACTCTCCTGATCTCGCCCGCGGCCCGGCCCATCAAAGGCACCGAACACACGGCGGAAGCGTCGTCTGATGAAACGCCCGGACCGGAAGAATGGCAACAAAAGTGGTTTTCACTTTTGTGGTTCGCCATTCGACCAGCTTCAATATCGGCGCTGCTTCATCATGACAGATATATGGGGAGGCCTTTGCAAACGAAAAGGCCGGACATTGCTGCCCGGCCTTGGAAATTGTCAGGTGCGGATTATTCCGCTGCCGTAGCGGCCTTGCCGCCGGTGAGGAAGGCCGGCAATTCGCCGACATCGGGCTGCGGCGCGCCAGCTGGATCGCCGGCATCGCCACCCGCCGGACGGCGGCGGCGCGGACGGCGCGGCTTGCGGGCTTCACCCTCGACCTGTTGTTCGGCTGGTGCTTCACTGTCGCTCTCGGCAGCCGGCTCGGCGGCCAGAGCGGCGATCTGGGGCTGTTCCTGCTGTTCGGGACGCTCCTGGCGGGGGCGTTCCTGACGCGGCCGCTCCTGGCGGTCTCGACGCTGGCGATCGCCGCGATCATTGTTGCGCTCGCCCTGTGGCTGTTGCGGCTGCTCGGCGCGGTCGCCATCGCCCTGCTCGTCGCCGTCACCCTGCTGGCTTGGCTGCTGGATGGGCTGGGGCGAGGCGAAGCGCGAGTTCATCTCGGGCATATCGTCGTCGAAATCGTCGTCCTGGCTCTGCCCATCCGGCCGCTGGCCGCTCTGGGCCTGCTGGGCGGCGGTGACGATGCGGAAATAATGTTCGGCGTGCTGGAGATAGTTCTCCGCCATCACCGAGTCGCCGCTCGATTGCGCATCGCGGGCGAGCTGGAGATATTTCTCCGCAATGTGAGCAGCGTTACCGCGGACCTTTACGTCCGGACCATTGCTCTCGAAATTGCGGGACAACGGGTTGACGTGCTTGCGTCCACCGTTCCGGCTACGCTGCCGGTTCTTATTCTGATTATTGGGTCTCATCTGGTCGCTTTATCTAACTCTAGAAAAATAAGCGTCACACGTCTGGCGGACCGGCATCTGCCTGGTCTGGCCACTCCCTGGCCAAGCTCTCGCTCGGGACATGGGTTCTGTTCTGGCTTCATGAAGACCGACACCGTCGAGCAGCGTCGCCATATAATCCTGACCTATCCTGCGTCGCTCCAGCCTCTGCCGGAACCGCGCTGCACCTTGCAGCCTCAGGAAATGATCGGGTGGCGTGTCGCCGTGGCGCCCATGATGCGCCGTTGACAGCAAGGGCAAACTATATTGTTCGGCCAGTCTTTGCCAGCATTAATTACGCGGCGCGCTTTATCGCCTCGCTGGCTGGTTAAACATGGTGTGCACTGACCACCCGGTCAAGGCCATTGAGGTCTTTGTGAACCACGACCGGACCAAAGCCGGCCGCCTGGAACAGGCCCGCAACCGCCTCGCCCTGATCATACCCGATTTCGACCAGCACGCGCCCGCCCGGCTTGAGCCAGTTGCCAGCCTCCCCGGCAATCACCCGATAGGGCGCCAACCCATCCGGCCCGCCATCCAGCGCCAGGCGGGGATCAAAGTCTCGCACTTCGGGGGCAAGCGTCTCGACGATGGCGGAGGTGATGTAAGGGGGGTTGGAGGTGATGAGGTCGAAGCGCTCTTCACCTCTCCCTTCGGGGGAGAGGTCGACGGCGAAGCCGGCGGGTGAGGGGGCCTTTTCTCGATGCGGTGCAGAGGAAGGCCCCCTCACCCGGCCCTGCGGGCCGACCTCTCCCCCGAAGGGAGAGGTGACGAGCGGCTCGAACCAACTGCCATGCCGAAACCCGATCCGCTCGCTCACCCCATGCCGCTCGGCATTGTTGCGGGCCGCTGCCAATGCCCCGGCGCTCAAATCCGTCGCCACCCCGCTTGCATCCGCGCGATTGACCAGCACCGCAATGGGGATACACCCCGTGCCCGTCCCCAGATCGAGCAGACGCCCGCCTTGGGGCAGCGCATCCAGCGCCATATCGACCAGCAATTCGGTTTCCGGCCGCGGTTCCAGGGTCGCGCCATTGAGCGTAAAGGCCAGGTCATAAAATTCGCGCTCACCGATGATCCGCGCCACCGACTCGCCGGTCAGGCGCCGCTGCATTAATTCCGCGATCCGTTCGGCGGCTCCTGCCTCCACCGGCTCGTTTTCGCGTAGCGCCATATCGAGCGCCGACAATCCCAGCCCATGGCCGGCCAGCAACTTGGCGTCGAGCGCCGGGGAGGCAAAGCCTTGCCGGTCCAAGGCATCGCGCCAGTTGCGCCACAGCGCCCCAATGGTGGGGGTGCCGCTCAGTTGGCCTGCTCCATCGCCGCCAATTGCTCGGCCTGGCTTTCGGTGATCAGCGCTTCGATCAATTCGTCCAGCGCTTCACCCGCAATGACCTTGTCGAGCTTGTAGAGCGTCAGGTTGATGCGGTGATCGGTGACCCGGCCCTGCGGGAAATTATAGGTGCGGATGCGCTCGGACCGGTCGCCCGACCCCACCTGCCCCTTGCGCTCGGCCGAGCGGGCACTATCGCGTTCCTCGCGCTGCATTTCGTAAAGCCGCGAGCGCAGCACCAGCATGGCCTGGGCCCGGTTCTGGTGCTGGCTTTTCATCGCCGAGGTGACGACAAGACCCGAGGGAATATGGGTGATTCGCACCGCCGAATCGGTAGTATTGACGTGCTGCCCGCCCGCGCCCGAGGCGCGCATCGTATCGATGCGGATATCCTCATTGCGGATTTCGATATCGATATCTTCCACTTCCGGCAGCACCGCCACGGTGGCGGCCGAAGTATGGATGCGGCCCGAGCCTTCCGTCGCCGGCACGCGCTGTACGCGATGCACGCCCGATTCAAACTTCATCCGCGCATAAACGCCCTTGCCCGAGACATTGGCGATGATTTCCTTAAAGCCCCCCATCTCGCCGGGGCTTTCTTCCATCACACTGACCTTCCAGCCATGATTGGCGGCATAGCGCTCATACATGCGGAACAGGTCGCCGGCGAACAAAGCGGCCTCGTCGCCGCCGGTGCCGCCGCGGATTTCGAGAATGATCGACTTCTCGTCAGCCTCGTCCTTGGGCAGCAGCAGGATGCGAACGGCCTGGAACAAGGTCTCGATCTTTTCGTCGAGCTCTTCAATCTCCGCCTCAGCCATTTCGGCCAGGTCCTTGTCGCCGCTCTTGAGCAGGTCCTCGGCCTCGGCGCGATCCTTCAGTGCTTTGTTATAGGCGCGGATTTCGCCGACGATCGGCGCGAGTTCGGCATGTTCCTTGCTGAATTTGACGAACTCATCCGGCCCGGCCCCACCCGACAGTGCCGCCTCGACATACTGAAACCGCGTCTCGAGCGCGTCGAGCTTGTCCTGGGGAAGAGATGCCATGAGGAATGCTTTCAAGTCTGGAACAGGCACGCTTTAGGGATAACGCAGCGGGATCGCAAGGGTGTCAGTATCGTGCCACGACCTCGTCCTTCGACAGGCTCAGGATGAGGTCTATTCAAAAACCGCGCGACTAGTAGACCTCATGGTGAGCTTGTCGAACCACGAGGTCGTGGCAAGCGTCACGCCACCGGCAGCCCCTGCGTTTTGATCCACTCTTGCAGCAATTGCCTGATCGTCACGCCATCGGCGCCTTCGCTCAGCGCCGCGCCGACCGATTGCTGAATGGGCTTCAGATCGAGATTGAGCACCATTTCCTTGATCGGCCCGATCGAGGCCGGACCCATGGAGAGCCGCGTCATGCCGATCGCCATCAGCGCCAAGGCCTCGAGCGGTTTGCCGGCCAGCTCGCCACACATGGTGATCGGAATATTGTAGCGCTTGGCCGCTTCCACCACCATGCGGATGGCCCGCAGCCGGGGCAGCGCGATAGGGTCGTAATTCTTGGACACCCGTGGATTGGCCCGGTCCGACGCGGTCAGGAACTGCACCAGATCATTGGAGCCGATCGAGACGAAATCGGCCTCGGGCAGCAATTGATCGAGCTCGAACAGCAGCGATGGCACTTCCACCATTGCCCCCAGTTCCAGCCGCGATGGCGTCGGCTTGCCGGCCCGGCGCAGCCGTTCGATTTCCTTTTGCACCACCATACGGGTCTGCAGGAACTCAAACGTCTCGGTGACCATCGGCACCAATATCTTGAGCGGCCGCCCATTGGCCGCCATCAGCAGCGCGCGGATTTGCGTACGCAACAGGCCCGGCCGGTCCAGTCCCAGCCGGATCGAGCGATAACCCATGGCCGGGTTTTCCTCCTGCGCCGAGCGCAGGTAGGGCAAGACCTTGTCCCCGCCGATATCGAGCAGGCGGAACACCACGGGCCGATCCCCGGCAATGGCCATGGCCTCGGCATAAAGCTCCATCTGCTCGGGCAGGCGCGGCAGGCGCGAGGCGATCATGAATTGCAATTCGGTGCGGAACAGCCCGACGCCAGAGGCGCCGGTGTCGTCCAGCATGGGCAGATCGGCCACCAGCCCCGAATTGTGCAGCAGCGTGATGTCCACGCCATCCTTGGTAATGGAAGGCTTGTCCTTGAGTGCGGCGTAATGCGCCCGGCGCCGGGCCGACACCCGCACCTTGTCGACATAGGCCTGCTCGATATCGGGCGTCGGCCGCAGATGCACGATGCCGGCCGTGCCGTCGATGATGATCTCATCGCCCGTCTCGCACATCGAAACGATCGACTGCGCCTGCCCCACGGCCACCAGCCCCAGCGAACGTGCAACGATGGCCACATGCGCCGTCGCGCCGCCCTCTTCGAGCACGATGCCGCGCAGCTTGGTACGATCATATTCGAGCAGTTCGGCCGGTCCCATATTGCGGGCGACCAGAATGGCGTTTTCGGGCAGTTCCTTGCGCCCCAGCGCGTGGCCGTCGCCGGTCAAGACCCGCAGCAGCCGGTTGGCCAGATCGTCCAGATCGTGCAGCCGGTCGCGAATATAGGGATCGGTCTGTCGCAGCATGCGCGCACGGGTGTCGTTCTGCACCCGCTCGACCGCGGCTTCGGCGGACAGCCCATTGTCGATCGCCTCGGTCAGCCGGTGCACCCAGCCCCGGTCATTGGCGAACATGCGATAGGTTTCCAGAATCTCGCGGTGATCCGAGCTCGGCTGCATATCGCCATGATCGAGCATCGCATCGATCGAGACGCGCATCTTTTCCAACCCCGATTCGAGCCGCAGCTTTTCCTGCTCGGTATCCTCGGCGATGAAATTGGTCACCACGACCCGCGGGTCGTGCAAAACCACGCTACCCAGGGCAATGCCATCGGTGAAGCTGACGCCGGTATACATGCGGGGACGCCTGAGATCGATATCGGAGCCCGGCTTGATCAGATTGTCGAAGTCGGAAGTGGCGATCATCTCGGCCAGGATTGTGGCCGTAGTCAGCATCGCCTCGATTTCGTCCTCGCCATATTTGTGCCGCTCGACATTCTGCACGACGAGCACACCCAGCGTCTGCCCGGCGCGCAGCACCGGCACGCCGAGAAAGGCGAAATAGCGGTCTTCGCCGGTTTCCGGGCGATAGGCAAAGGCGGGATGGCTGGGGGCATCGTCCAGCGATAGCGGTTCGGCTTCGGCCGCGATCAGCCCGACCAGGCCTTCGCCCAGCCGCAGCGTGGTCATGTGAACTGATTCTTTGGCAAGGCCCTTGGTGGCGAACAGTTCCAGCGCGCCGTCATCGCGCAGCACATAGAACGAGCACACATCGGCGCGCATATTTTCGGCGATGAGCGAGACAATCTTGTCGAGCCGCTCCTGGCTCGCCAGGGGCTCCGCCATCGTCTCGCGCAATTGCCGCAGCAGCACCCTCGGGCCGCCTATGGACGTAACCATGCCTTATTGGCGGCCCGCAAAAGCCGCCCCCCTGCTTAAAGGAGCGGCCGAGATCCCCTCAACTGATCTCAGGCGTCCTTCTTGTCCAAACCGTAATAGGTGTGCAAAGCCCGAACCGCAAGCTCAGCATATTGCTCATCGATCAGCACCGAGGTCTTGATTTCCGAAGTGGTGATCAGCTGTATGTTGATGCCCTTGTCGGCCAAAGCCTTGAACATCGAGCTCGCGACGCCCGCGTGGCTGCGCATGCCCACCCCCACCACCGAGACCTTGGCCCCGCCCTTGGAGCCGGAAATCCGCGCATATTCGATGCGGTCGCCCGCATCTTTCAGCGTCTTGATCGCCCGGTCATATTCGCTGTCGGGCACGGTAAAGGTGATGTCCGTGGTCGCCCCGTCATCGGCAATGTTCTGCACGATCATGTCGACGATAATGCCCTGGTCGGCCAGCGTGCCGAAAATGGCGGCGGCGACACCGGGATTGTCCTTGACGTCGCGCAGGGTGATCTTGGCTTCCGCCTTGGCGAGCGTCACGCCCGAAACGATCTGCTTTTCCATGATCTCTTCCTCATCGCATACCAGTGTGCCGGGAACGCCCGGGCTCCCGTCCGGCGCCAGCTGCGGCGCGTCCGGGTCATCAAAGGTCGACCGGACCAAGAGGCGCACCTTATGCGCCATGGCCATTTCCACCGAGCGGATCATCAGCACCTTGGCGCCGAGCGACGCCATTTCCAGCATTTCCTCAAAGGAGATCTTGGTCAGCCGCTGCGCCTTGGGCACGATACGCGGGTCGGTCGTGTAGACACCGTCCACATCGGTATAGATATCGCAGCGATCCGCCTTGATCGCGGCAGCCACCGCCACCGCCGAGGTGTCCGAGCCGCCCCGGCCAAGCGTCGTCACGCGGCCATGCGGGGAAATGCCCTGGAACCCGGTGATCACCGGCACCCAGCCATCCCCAAGGCGCTTGTTCAGTTCGGTCGGGTCGATCTCGGTGATCCGCGCCGCACCATGCGCGTCATCGGTATGGATCGGCACCTGCCAGCCGGCGAAAGAGCGGGCCTGGATACCCATTTCGCTCAGCACAATGGCCATCAGCCCCGCAGTCACCTGTTCGCCCGAAGCAACGACGGCGTCATATTCACGCGCATCATGCAGCGGGCTGGCTTCATTGACCCAGCCGACCAGCTCATTGGTCTTGCCCGACATGGCCGAGACGACGACCGCCACCTCGTTGCCGGCTTCGACTTCGCGCTTCACATGGCGCGCGGCCTGGCGAATACGTTCGACAGTGGCCACTGATGTGCCACCGAACTTGACGACTATGCGGGCCAAGACCCCTACCCCGTTCCTCCGGCAGAACCCGCCGGTACGCTCTGAATGCGGGCCGGGACATACGACAAAGCAGGGGCGCGATCAACTGCGATCGCTCACCTGCGACCCCGCGCGCCTTGCCTGCCACACGCCGAACAGGGCATATGGAGGCCAAACGGAGCCGCGCCATGACCCAGACCACGATCAACGACGCCGAGATCGCCAAGTTTACCGCGATGGCCGAGGAGTGGTGGGATCCCAAGGGCAAGTTCAAGCCGCTGCACAAGTTCAGCCCGGTGCGCCTGGCCTATATCCGCGATCACCTGCTGACCCGTTTCGGCCGCGATGGCGGCGCCATGCGCCCGTTCGAGGGCCTGACCATCCTCGATGTCGGTTGCGGCGGCGGCCTGCTATGCGAGCCGCTGGCCCGGTTGGGCGCGACAGTCACGGGAATTGACGCGGCCGAGCGCAATATCACCATTGCCAGGCTGCATGCCGAGCAATCGGGCCTCGATATCGACTACCGGACGACGACTAGCGAAGCCCTCGCCGCCAAGGGCGAAACATACGACATGGTCCTCAACATGGAAGTGGTCGAGCATGTCGACAATGTGCCGCTCTACATGAAAAGCTGCGCCGACCTGGTCAAGCCGGGCGGTCTGATGCTGACCGCCACGCTCAACCGCACCGCCCGCGCCTATGCCCTGGCCATTATCGGCGCCGAACGTGTGCTGCGCTGGCTGCCGGTGGGCACTCACGACTGGAACAAATTCCTCACCCCCGAAGAGATCAAGGCGCTGCTGACCCGCAATGGGCTCAAGGTCACCGGGGAGACCGGGGTGGTCTATCACCCCCTGGCCGATGAATGGCGCGCCTCGCGCGACATGGGCGTCAATTACATGATCATGGCCGAGCGGCCTTCGTGACATCAAGTTCGCTCACCCGGGGAGATTTCATGCGCATCCTTGCTGCCATGCTGCTGCTGGCCCTTGCCGCAGGCCCCGCCCTTGCCCAGACCGAGGACGACGTCTTTGCCGCTCTTGAAGGCGTCTATGGCATCGAAGCGGCGGGCAATTTCGACGCCTATTTCACCGCCCTCACCACCGCCTTTGCCGAGGGCGACAGCCAGACGCTGGCGGACATGGGCAGCTACCCCTTCGAGGTCGCCGCCAATGGCGAGCTTTACGACATCTTCACGCCGCAGGATTTCACCGGCAATTTCGACGCCCTGCTGCTGCCCGAAACCATCGAAGCTATCGCCAACCAGGATTACGCCGGCCTGATTGTCACCGGTGAAGGCGTGGGCTTTGCCAATGGCGCTCTGTGGCTCGCCAATGTCTGCGCCGATGAGAGCTGCACCACCAGCGATTGGCTGATCACCCGCATCAATAACTGACGCGCAGGACGGTGTTGCAAAAAGTCCGCTCACCAAGCGCGGTCCGTGGCTTTAGTGTGCCTCAATCGAATATCCGCCCCACACTAGACACATTTTTTTAATGTGGTGCGGCCACCTTGGCATGCTGGCGCGAGCGCCTGCCCGCCATGCCGTCACCAGTCTGGAATTTCCGTAGTGTTGAAGATAGTTCTGCCCCTGGCCTGTGCTCTGCTGGCATGTGTCGCTCCTGTTGCTCAAGCCCAAGAAGCGACCGACTCTGTCGAACGCAACGTATTCGTCATGGGCGGACCGTTTTCGGATGGCTATTTCGGGGACACGCTGGCCTTCTGGAACGTCAACTATGAGAGCAATTTCTTCGTTGGCATGGGCTATCAGCAATTCTTCCACCAGGTCCCACGGGGACTCAAATTCGGTGTCGAAGCCGGTTTCGGCGCTCGCCTGGGCGATAAGAGCTCGGCCGAGGCATGGGCCGGCGCCGTGATCCGCTATGATGGTTGGCAGCTGGGCGATTTCACCATCGCCACATCGATCACGGGGGGCTTCTCCGTGGTGACCGGCCTGATCGGCGCCGAAGCGACGCGCGCCGAGCAGAATGGCGAGGATGGCGCGCCCTTCCTCTATTATCTCGGCCCCGAAATCGCCATTTCGCACGCTGCGGCGCCCAATTGGGAAGTGCTGGGCCGCATCCAGCACCGTTCCGGCGGCTTCAGCACGATCGCCAATCTCGACGGCTCCAACGCCGCCACCCTGGGCCTGCGCTACAAGTTCTAGGACGCCCAGGACGAGGCTGGCGCGTGATCACTGCCCGATCAAAGGCGGGGCATCGCGCCGGTCACCACTTCCTTGGGAATAGCAATTAGGAATATCTGAGGGAGGCCGTTTTGGGTTTGATCAACTATGTGACCAGGGTCCAGTTCGGCTTTGGTGCGCTCGAAACGGTCAATGAGGAGCTCAAGCTGGCCGGCATTGCCCGCCCGTTCATCGTGACAGACAAGGGCGTTCGCGGCCTGGGCCTTATCGACCAGCTGACCGCCATTCTCAGCACTCCTCCCGCCGGAATTTATGACGAAACGCCGGGCAATCCCAATGAAGCCGCAGTCCGGGCCGCCACGGCCCTGTTTCGGCAGGCCGGAGCCGACGGCATTGTTGCGATCGGTGGCGGCTCCTCGCTCGATCTGGCCAAGGCGGTCGCAGTCATGGCGGCCCATGAGGGTGCCCTAAAGATATTTGCGGCAATCGAAGGCGGGCTCGAAAAAATCACCGCCCGAACCTTCCCCACAATCGCCATCCCCACCACCGCCGGCACCGGGAGCGAAGTCGGCCGTGGCGCCATCCTGATCCTCGATGACGGGCGCAAAGTGGGCCTGCTCTCACCCTATCTGGTGCCAAGAGCCGCCATTGTCGATCCGGCGCTCACACTCAGCCTGCCCCCCATGCTGACCGCGGCAACCGGCATGGATGCGATCTCGCATTGCATCGAGACCTATCTCGCGCCCTCCTTTAACCCGCCGGCCGATGGCATAGCGCTTGAAGGCCTGCGTCGAAGCTGGGCCAATATCCGTGTGGCAAGCGAGAACCCGGATAATCGGGATGCGCGCGCCAATATGGCGATTGCCGCAACCATGGGAGCGATGGCCTTCCAGAAGGGGCTGGGCTGCGTTCACAGTCTGAGCCACGCGCTGGGCGGCATCAATCCTCGCCTGCACCATGGCACGCTGAACGCCATCTTCATGCCCGCCGTGTTGCGCTTCAACCGCGCGGCGCCGGCCTCGATTGCCCAAGACAAGTTTACCCGGATCGCATTGGCCATGGGGCTAGGGTCATCCGATGCCGTGGAATCGGAAATCACCGATATGACGCGGGCCATCGGCCTGCCGGCAAGATTGTCGGAGCTGGGCGTAACACGCGACCTGTTTGACCGGATCGTTGCCGGCGCCCTGGCCGACCACAGTCATAAAACCAACCCGCGCGAGGCCTCTGGCGAAGACTATCTCGCCATGCTGGAAGCCTCGTTTTGAGCCAAAAGCCTTTGAACTCCCCGCCCAGGCCCCACCACCCCGCCAACACACTCTCGCAAACCGTACCGTACGGTACGGTACGGTTTTTTATTGATCCTGCCCTGGAATGGGTCTAAAGAACATCAACCACCGTCGGCCCAACCGGCGCCAAGCCCGAGGAAGTGTCATGCCTGCCTATCGTTCCCGCACCACCACCCATGGCCGCAACATGGCCGGCGCCCGCGGGCTCTGGCGGGCAACGGGCATGAAGGATGGCGATTTCGGCAAGCCCATCATCGCCGTGGTCAATAGCTTCACCCAATTCGTGCCCGGCCACGTCCACCTCAAGGACCTGGGTCAGCTCGTGGCGCGCGAAATCGAAGCGGCCGGCGGCGTCGCCAAGGAATTCAACACCATCGCGGTCGATGACGGCATCGCCATGGGTCATGATGGCATGCTCTATTCCCTGCCCAGCCGCGACCTGATCGCCGACTCGGTGGAATATATGGTCAACGCGCACTGCGCCGACGCCATGGTCTGCATTTCCAATTGCGACAAGATCACCCCCGGCATGCTGAACGCTGCCATGCGCATCAATATCCCCGTGGTCTTCGTCTCGGGCGGCCCGATGGAAGCCGGCAAGGCCATGCTCAAGGGCAAGCTGCAGGCGCTTGATCTGGTCGATGCCATGGTGATGGCCGCTGACGATCACTATACCGATGCGGAAGTGCAGGCCGTCGAAGAAGCCGCCTGCCCCACTTGCGGCTCCTGCTCGGGCATGTTTACCGCCAATTCGATGAACTGTCTCACCGAAGCGCTCGGCCTCAGCCTGCCCGGCAACGGCTCGACGCTGGCCACGCATTCCGATCGCAAGCGCCTGTTCCAGGAAGCCGGTCACCTCATCGTCGACATCACCAAGCGCTGGTACGAGCAGGACGACGCCTCCGTGCTGCCCCGCTCCATCGCCACCAAGGCCGCATTCGAAAACGCCATGGCACTCGATATTTCCATGGGCGGCTCGACCAATACCGTGCTGCACATCCTGGCCGCTGCCCATGAAGGCGGCGTCGATTTCACCATGGACGACATCAACAAGCTCAGCCTGAAAGTGCCGGTGCTCTCCAAGGTCGCGCCCGCCAAATCGGACGTGCATATGGAAGACGTGCATCGTGCCGGCGGCATTTTCGCCATTCTGGGCCAGCTCGATCGCGCCGGCCTGATCAACCGCGGTGAACCCACGGTTCACGCGGCAACCATGGGCGACGCCATCGACAAGTGGGACATTTCACGCACCAATTCGGAATCCGTGCGCAACTTCTACATGGCCGCTCCCGGCGGCGTGCGCACCACCCAGGCGTTTTCGCAGTCCAACCGCTGGGCCGAACTTGATCTGGACCGCCAGAATGGCGTCATCCGCTCGGCCGAAAACCCCTTCTCCAAGGATGGGGGCCTGGCCGTGCTCAAGGGCAATATCGCCATTGACGGCTGCATCGTGAAAACCGCGGGCGTCGATGACTCGATCCTCAAATTTACCGGCCCGGCCCGCGTCTTCGAGAGCCAGGACGACAGTGTCAAGGCGATCCTCTCCAACCAGATCAAGGAAGGTGACGTCCTCGTCATCCGCTACGAAGGCCCGCGCGGCGGTCCCGGCATGCAGGAAATGCTCTACCCAACGAGCTATCTCAAATCCAAGGGCCTGGGCAAAGCCTGCGCTCTGCTTACCGATGGCCGCTTTTCCGGCGGCACATCGGGCCTTTCCATCGGCCACGTTTCGCCGGAAGCCGCCGAAGGTGGCACGATTGGCCTGGTCCGTGAAGGCGACACGATCGAGATCGACATCCCCAACCGCACCATCACCCTGCTGGTCACCGATGACGAGCTGACCCAGCGCCGCCACGATCAGGACCAGCTTGGCTGGAAGCCCGCCCATCCGCGCAAGCGCAACGTGACCCAGGCCCTGCGCGCCTACGCCGCCTTCGCCACCTCGGCCGCCCGCGGCGCAGTGCGCGACCTCGGCAAGCTGGATTTCTAGATCATCGACTGAAAAGGCCCCTGAACTAGGTTCGGGAGCCTTTTCACGACATTTGCGTGACAAGCCATCTGACCCGTGCTAGAGGCTCGCCCAGCCCTCGAGCGGTCTGCCAAGATTGCTCGTTGGTCAGGTTCGATAGCGGGGATTCCACCCTCCCTATCGAACCGACCTAATTCCCCAAATCATCGATAGCTGCAACAGCTGCTTTGCTCACCCAAACGAGCAAGGCCGGCAACGCATTGCGCTGCCGGCCTTGTGTAAAAGACCTTGTCGAACCACGGGGTCGACCGAGTGGAGCCCTTTGTGCCGCGACCTCGTCCTTCGGCAAGCTCAGGATGAGGCCCGACTAAAGCTCCTGATCAGCCCTTGCTGGCTACAGCGTCCAGCGTGGCAAAGTCTTCGTCGCTGAGTTGGATTCCGGCGGCAGCGACATTGTCTTCCAGATGCTTGACCTTACCGGTGCCCGGAATGGGCAGCATGACCGGGCTGCGCTTGAGCAGCCAGGCCAGCGCGATCTGGCTGGGCGAAGCATTGTGCTTGGCGACGATCGCCTTGGCCTCGGCATGGCCCTCGACCAGATCACCCCCGGCCAGCGGGAACCACGGAATGAAACCGATGCCCTGCTGCTCGCAATAGTCCAGCACATCCTCACTCTCGCGATTGGCGAAATTGTAGAGGTTCTGAACCGTGGTGACCTTGAAGTATTTCTGCGCTTCCTTGATCTCGGCCACGCTCACCTGGCTGAGACCGGCATGGCGGATAATGCCTTCCTTTTGCAGCTCGGCAATGGTCTCGAACTGCTCGCGGGCGGGCACCTTGGGGTCGATGCGATGCAATTGCCACAGATCGATCCGCTCGATTTTGAGCCGGCGCAGGCTCAGGATCGCGCCCTGGCGCAGAAATTCGGGCCGTCCCAGTTGCGGCCATTCATTTGGCCCGGTGCGGGTCAGCCCGCCCTTGGTGGCGACGATGGTGCCCTTGGCATAGGGCGCCAGCACCTCCCCGATCAGCTCTTCGCTGATATAGGGGCCGTAGCTTTCCGCCGTATCGATGAAATCGACATTGAGATCAGGCAGGCGCCGCAGCGTGGCCTTGGCCTCCTCGACATCGGCGGGCGGTCCCCAGATGCCGGGGCCGGTAATGCGCATCGCGCCAAAGCCGAGCCGGTTGACCTTGAGGTCCCCGCCAATGGCAAAGCTGCCTGAAAGAGCTGCGTCAAGTTTGGTCATTTTGAAGTCTCCGCGTGAATGCGCCAGGACGGCGCCGGAAGGGTAGGCAGCATCGTTGTGATGCCGGCACGACCTCGCCCTTTGACAGGCTCGGGTGAGGTCTGTGTTCGCTCTAGGCGCCGATGGCGCTAATTGTGTTCTTCAGGCAGGTCCGGCAGGGGCATGAATTCAATGCCCTCTTCGGCTAGTGCAACCACCTCGTCGCGCGTGGCCTCGCCATAAATGCCGCGCGCCTCGGCTTCCTCGAAATGGATCTTGCGCGCTTCTTCGGCAAATTTGTCGCCGACATAATCGGCCTCGCTCATCACCTTCTGGCGGTAGGCGCGCAGCAGTTCGCGGAACTTGGCCGCTTCGGGATGGCTGGAGCTGAGGGATATCTTTTGCTGGTCGGTACGCGCCACAGCCGGCGCCATCGGCGCCTTGCTGATCTTGTCCGAGCCGCATATGGCACAGCTTACAATGCCGCGCGCCTGCTGCTCATCGAACGCCGCCGCATTCCTGAACCACGCGTCATAGTGGTGGCCCTTGTCGCAATTGAGGGAATACTGAATCACAGAACCGTCCTTGGCGCCTGCGCGGCGCCCGTCTGTTCAATGATATAGGTCATGCATTTAGTCCTGCAATGCACCAGGCACTGCAAAATTGCGCGCATTGGCCAAAGCCGGAATACGCTCCCGCACATCCGCCACCAGGTCAGGCGTAATATCGGCCAGCAACACGCCCGGCTCGTCATGCGCCAGCAGCGCCACGATCCGCCCCCAGGGATCGATCACGATGGAGTGCCCATAAGTCGCCCGGCCATTTTCGTGCTGCCCGCCCTGCGCCGCCGCAATGACATAGGAGCCTGTCTCGATGGCCCGCGCCCGCAGCAGCACTTCCCAATGCGCCTGTCCCGTCGGCACGGTGAAGGCCGCCGGCACCGCAATCAGCGTCGCGCCCGCATTGGCCAGCGCGTTGTAGAGCCTGGGGAAGCGCATGTCGTAGCAGATGGAAAAGCCGAGGGTGAATTCTCCCAACGGCGCCGTCACTGCCGCCTCGCCGCCCCTATAGGTGGTGCTTTCCCTATAGGCATTGAGCCCGGCAATATCGGCGTCGAACAGATGGATCTTGTCGTAGATCGCGACGATGGCCCCGTCGGGCCCGAACAGCACACTGCGATTGGCAAAGCGCCCATCTTCAAGCGGCACGGCAAGCGAACCGATATGGATATGAATGCCATGTCGCCGCGCCAGCGCCCCCACCCGAGCCAATTGCCTATGCCCCTCGAACGGCGCCGCCACCTTGGCCAGCCCCTCGCGATTCTCCGCAAAGATCATGGTGACTTCGGGCGTCAGCACATAGGTTGCGCCCGCCGCGGCCGCCTCGGCGATCATGGGTTCAAGCGCAGCAAGATTGGCATCGGGGTCCATCCCCGAGCGCATCTGAATGGCAGCGATTTTCATTTTTTTGGTTCCGGAGCGCCACGACCTCGTCCTGCGACAGGCTCAGGATGAGGTCTGCTGAGGGCGACAATGTAAAAATAGACCTCATGGTGAGCTTGTCGAACCACGAGGTCGTCGCATTAGTCCGCCAGCAACGGGTCCAGCCCGCCCTGCCGGTCAAGTGCGGCCATATCGTCATAGCCGCCCACATGGGTTTCCCCGATGAAGATCTGCGGCACGGTGCGCCGGCCATGGGCGCGCTCGGTCATGGCCGCACGCAGATCGGGGTCGAGCACCGTGATCTCGGTATAATCCACGCCCTTGTCGCTCAGCAGCGCCTTGGCGGCGTGGCAATAGGGACAGGTTGGGGTAGTGTAGATCTCGATCTTGCTCATCTGCGCTCTCCGAAAGCTGCGGCGGGTTCTCTCACTATATGGGCATTTCCGCCGTGATCACAACGCGCGCAAAACTCATCACGTCGATATGTGCAACGCCGCCTTTCCTGCTCGCCCGTACCAGGGCCTTGCAGGCTGCCCCGGCGGTATAGACATCGCCGATAAGAACCAGGCGCCGCCCCGCCCGCCGCGCCAGCCGTACGATATCCACGGCAAAGGCTCCCGCCACCTCTGGGGGCCGCCCATCCCTGCCCCGCCCGTCCTCATTGCTGGCTTTCCCGC
>NZ_JNNO01000044.1 GCF_000735585.1 Devosia sp. LC5 | reverse complement strand
CGGGGCGTGAAATCACCCCCCCGCCCGCCCCGCTGCGGGTGTTCCCCCCCGCCGGGCACCCCCCCCCCATCTAACGAGGGCGCTGTCTCGCCGGTAAAGGTCGTGGTCGCCAGCCCCTGGTGGGGGGGGTCGCAATGCTTTTAATATGCCCGGGACGTATAGGGAAAGAAACTGACCCCCGCCATGATCGGATCGTCCGGCCTGGTCACATCCACCTTGAAATCGATGATATTGCCCGGATGGGCCACCCATTGCCCGCCCACCATGAACTGATAATCCACCGCCTCGCGAAACGCGTCGCTCATCCCGCCATGATGCCCCGCCAGCCCCACCCCGCCCTCTACGGCCTTGGTCAGGTTCGCCACTTCTTCAGCGCCAATCTTGCTCATCGTATAGATCGGGATGATCAGCGACAGATCGTGGATGGACGGATCGGCAAAGGCGCTGGTTTCAGTGGCGGTGCGCACCGAATAGCCATCCTCGTGCAGCCAGCGGCGATAGATGGCCGCGCATTCCTCCGGATCATGACCTTCCCAGCCGCCATAGACAATCAAAGCACTGCGCATAGCCAATTCCCCGCAAATCAAAACGCGGCGGAGCTTATCGCAATGCGTTCTGATTGGAACCCTCGCCCGCGCCATTGGCAATGCAGTGGAAAATTGACCAAAAGGTCCACTTTCGTCCGTCATGAAGACCTGTTTAACTGGTGCCTCACCGCGGCCGGCATGGGCAGGGCTGCTGGGTTCAGCAAGACCGCCCGGGGAAGGTGGTCGCGGGGTCGCCGTCAAAAGCAATCAAAGGGATAACAGGGATGAAAAAACTACTGCTGGGCGCCACCGCGCTAACCCTCTGCGCCGGTTTTTCCGGCGCGGCCTATGCCGATTTCACGCTCAATATCTTGCATATCAATGACTTCCACTCCCGGTTCGATCCAATCACCGGCACCGATTCCAATTGCGACGCCGAAACCGACGCCGCCGGGGAATGCTTTGGCGGCATTGCGCGCCTCAAGACCATTATCGATGACACCCGCGCCAAATACGCCACCGGCAATTCGCTGCTGCTCTCGGCCGGCGACAATTTCCAGGGCTCGCTTTACTACACTACCTACAAATCCAAGGTGGTCTCGGATTTCTTCAACCAGATGGGCTTTGACGTGGTCGCCACCGGCAATCACGAATTCGACGATGGTCCCGAAGAATTCATGAAGTTCATCGAAGCGGCCGAATTCCCCATTATCGGCGGCAATTTCGACGTCAGCCGTGATGAAAACCTGCGCGGCAAGATCAAGGGCTCCTTCGTCATCGAAGTGGGCGGAGAAAAGATCGGCATTATCGGCGCCACCACCGAGGATACGCCCGATATCGCCTCGCCCGGTCCAAACGTCGAATTTGTCGATGTGATCCAGTATGTGCGCGGCGCGTCAGAAGCGCTCGATGCAGCCGGCGTCAACAAGATCATCCTGCTCAGCCACATCGGCTATACCATGGACCAGCAGGTCGCCGCTGCCCTGCCGCTGGTGGACGTGATCGTGGGCGGGCACAGCCACACCCTCCTCTCCAACACCGCAGAGGGCGCCGCCGGCCCCTACCCCACCATGGTGACCAATCCCGAGGGACTGGAAGTGCCGGTGGTGCAGGCCAACCAATACGGCAAATATCTGGGCGATATCGCCATCACTTGGGATGACAATGGCGTTGTCACCAAGGCCGAGGGCGAACCCTTCCTGATCGACGCCTCGGTCAAGGGCAATGAGGACTTCAAGGGCCAGCTTGCCGAATTGGCCGGCCCGATCGAAGAAGCCATGGGCGAAGTGATCGGCTCCGCCACCGCCCCGCTCGAAGGCGCGCGCGAAGTCTGCCGCGCCATGGAATGCTCGATGGGCAATCTGCTCGCCGATGCCATTCTTGACCGTGTCGCCGACCAGGGCGCCACCATCGCCTTCCAGAATGGCGGCGGCATCCGTGCCTCCATCGATGCCGGCGAAATCACCGTGGGCGACGTCATCACCGTGCTGCCCTTCTCCAATACCCTGGCCACCGTGCAGGTCTCGGGCGGCGACGTCATCGAAGCGCTCGAAAACGGCGTCAGCGATGTCGAAAACGGCGCCGGCCGCTTCGCCCAGGTATCAGGCCTCAAATATTCGTTCGACCTCAAACAACCCGCCGGCAGCCGTGTCAGCGACGTGCAGGTCAAGGATGGCGACGCCTGGGTGCCGATCGACGAGGAGGCCAGCTACACCGTGGTCACCAACAATTACGTCCGCGGCGGCGGCGACGGCTACGAAGCCTTCGCCAACGGCGACAACCCCTACGATTTCGGCCCCCCGCTCGAAGAAGTCGTCGCCGAATACATCGCCAAACTGGGCGGCGAATACACCCCCTATACCGATGGGCGCATCACCGAGATCAAGTAGGTTCGGTTCAGCGCAAACACGAAGGGCGCCCGCGGGCGCCCTTTTTGTTGCTTCGACCTCATCCCAACCACAGAGTCATCCCCGCGAAAGCGGGGACCTCTGTTTGCTTGGAGAGCCCGGTAAACGGAGGTTCCCGCTTTCGCGGGAATGACACTGTGGGGGTGGATGAATTACTCTCAGACCCGCCGCGCCAGCTGCCCCCAAGCCAAAAGAATAATCACCGCGCCCACAATCGCCCCGATGAAATTGGCGCCATCGCCGGGCCCGTACCAGCCCACCTGCTGCCCCAGCCAGGTGGCAAGCACCGAGCCGACAATGCCCAGCACCGTGGTAAGGATAAACCCGCTCGGCTTGCGATCCCCCGGCGTGATCCACTTGGCGATGAGCCCCGCGAAAAACCCGATGATGATGGCCCAGACAATGCTCATGACAACGCTCCATATTTGGCTAGAAGCATAAGTTGTATGAACAGGCCCCGGTTGCAAGATGGGAAGAGCATCGGCTCTCGCACCATCCTCAATCACCCACCGCATCTCCCTCGGGCCTGACCCGAGGGCCTTCCTCAATCCGGCACGAGCGGCGAGTGACCCTCGGGTCAGGCCCGAGGGAGATGCGGTGGTTTGGGAGGGGCTGCAGCAAGGCCCCTCACCTCATCGAGAACCGTTCCCTCAAACCTTATGCTCGCTCCGGTCCCGGTCGGTCATCACCGCCAGGTCCAGCACTTTCTGGATATTGGTGGCGTGGCGGAAGCTGGGCTCCAAATTTTTGCCTGTCCGCACCGCTTCCACGAACCGCATATAATTGGTCGGCACAGTATCGACCGCAACTTCCGTCCAGGTGCCGGTTTCCGCATCTGCCCCAAGGCATGTGAACAGCTTGGACCAGTCGTGCCGGTGCTGCACTTCGACCGACCCCAGTTCGCCATAGATCCGCAGCCGCAATTCGTTGAAATGCCCGGTGGCCCAGCGCGTGGCGTGGATCACCCCCAGCGCGCCGTTTTCCAGCTGCGCCGTCATGGCAAAACTGTCATTGGCGTCCAGGTCATATTCCCCGATACGGTTATTCTCGGCCTTGTCGAAGGTTTCGAGCCGGCAGAATACCTTGGAAAAATCGCTGCCCGCGCCATAGGCCGCAAAATCCAGGATATGCACGCCGATATCGCCCAGCACGCCATTGGAGCCGTGCTTTTTGCTCAGCCGCCACAGCCACTGGCTCTCGGTGCGCCAGTCGCCCCAGGCTTTGCTCACCAGCCAGCTCTGCAGATAGCTCGCCTCGAAATGCTTGACCTTGCCAACCGCGCCCGACTGCACGATTTCGCGCATTTTCTGCAATTGGCTGACATTGCGATAGGTCAGGTTGACCATGTTGATGAGGCCGAGTTTTTCGGCCGTCTCGGTCATTTCCATGGCCTTGGCATGGTCGGTCGCCAGCGGCTTTTCGCAGAACACATGCTTGCCGCCCTTGAGCGCCGCCATGGTCGTCGGGTGGTGGACGCTGTCGGGCGTCACATTGGCAATGGCGTCGAACTCGCCCCAGGCCAGCGCCGCATCGAGCGAGCCGAAGCTGCGCTCCATATTATGCGCCGCGCAGAACGCCTCGACCCGCGCCGGGTCCACGTCCACGCCCCCCGCCAGGGTCACGCCCTCGATGGCAGCAAAATGCTTGGCATGTTGATTGGCCATGCCGCCGGTACCCAGAATGAGCAACCGCATCTTCGTTATTCCTTATGCGGGCGTTCCAGACGATCCGCGTGTGTTAGATCAAGCTCGATGGTTCAGTAGACCTCATCCTGAGCCTGTCGAAGGACGAGGTCGTGGCAGGGCGCCGCGGGCCCGACCTCGTGGTTCGACAAGCTCACCATGAGGTCTCAAAACCGCAGCGCCGCTCTGACTTATTTAAAGCCTTCTTCGCGGCCATGATGCAGTTTCGGCCCGCGTTCCACGATCTTCTCGATCGCCTCATCCACCGGTGTATTCGGCGCGTCCAGCAGCTGCGGGAACTGATTGGCGTTATACGCCCAGTTGACCGCATTGCGCAGCACCAGCCCGACCGTATCGTCGTGATAGGTCGGATAGGTTTCGTGGCCGGGGCGGAAGTAGAAAATATTGCCCGCGCCACGGCGATAGGTCAGGCCCGACCGGAACACTTCCCCGCCCTGGAACCAGGAGACGAACACGGTCTCCAGCGGCTCGGGCACGCTGAAGGGCTCGCCATACATTTCTTCCATTTCGAGCTCGAAATAGGCCGGCAGGCCCTTGGCGATCGGATGGCCCGGATTGGTCACCCACAGCCGCTCGCGCTCGCCAGCCTCGCGCCAATGCAATGCGCAGGGGCTCCCCATCAGGCGCTTGAAAATCTTGGAGAAATGGCCCGAATGCAGCACGATCAGGCCCATGCCTTCCCAGACCCGCTTGGCGATGCGCTCGACGATCTCGTCCTTGACCTCGCCATGCGCCGCGTGACCCCACCACACCAGCACATCGGTATTGGCCAGCGCCTCGACACTGCAGCCATGCTCGGGCTCCTGCAAAGTCGTGGTTTTGGTCACGATATTGCTGTCGCTCGACAGCAGCTTGGCGATCTGGTTGTGCATGCCGGTGGGGTAATTGTCGGCCACGATCTTGTTCTTCTGCTCGTGGACATTTTCACCCCACACCAGGGTACGGATCGGCATTTGTAGTCTCCTCTGGAAGCAATAAAATTGGCCCATGGGCCAGGTTAATTGGCGCTGGTTCGGCTCGATCAGCAGACCTCATCGTGAGCTTGTCGAACCACGAGGGCGTGTCCCCGATCGTGCCACGACCTCGCCCTTCGACTAGCTCAGGGTGAGGTCTACTTTTGGAATGCAGCAAAAGTCTGCTCAGGCGATCGGCTTGCCCGCGCCGTCGAAGCGGTGAACCTTGTCGTCCATCGGCGAAATGTGGACGATATCGCCGCTGTGATAGGTATTGGGTCCATCAAGCCGCACCACGACCGGCTCTTCGGTGCCCATTTCCAGGTAGACATAGCTATCCGCGCCCAGGTTTTCCGTATGGATCACCGTGCCGCTCCAGATGCCATTGTCCGGCACGATGGTGATGTGCTCACCGCGAATGCCCACCGTTTCGGCCCCGAACGAAGCCGCCTTTTCCCCGGAGATGAAATTCATCTTGGGGCTGCCGATAAAGCCGGCGACGAACACCGAATTGGGCTTTTCATAAAGCTCCATCGGCGTGCCGACCTGCTCGATCACGCCATCGCGCAACACGCAGATGCGGTCGGCTAGCGTCATGGCCTCCACCTGGTCATGCGTCACATAGATCATGGTGACATTGTTCATGCTCTCATGGAGCTTGGCGATTTCGATACGGGTCGCCACGCGCAAAGCCGCGTCGAGATTCGATAGCGGCTCATCGAACAGGAACACTTTGGGGTCGCGCGTAATGGCCCGGCCAATGGCCACGCGCTGGCGCTGCCCGCCCGACAATTGCTTGGGCAACCGGTCGAGATATTGCCTTATCTGCAGCATGTCCGCGGCTTTTTCCACCCGCTGGCGGATTTCTTCCTTGCCATGGCCCTTTTCGAGCGTCAGCCCGAACGCCATGTTCTCATAGACCGTCATATGCGGATAAAGCGCATAGGACTGGAACACCATGGCGATGCCGCGCTTGGACGGCGCCAGTGCATTGACCAGCTTGCCATCAAACAGCATGTCGCCCGAAGTAATGTCCTCCAGCCCCGAAATCAGCCGCAGCAGGGTGGATTTTCCGCAACCCGAGGGGCCGACGAACACCATGAATTCCCCGGAGCGGACCTCCAGGTCCACCCCCTTGATGACTTCCACCGCGCCAAAGGCCTTGCGGATCTTGCGAAGCTCGATGCTTGCCATTGTTTTTCTCCCTAACCCTTGACGCCGCCGGCCGTCAGGCCAGACACAATCTTGCGCTGGAAGATCAACACCAGGATCACCAGCGGCACGGTAACGATGACCGAGGCGGCCATGATCAGGCCCCACGGCGTTTCATATTGCGATCCGCCCGACAGCAGCGCGATGGCCACCGGCACGGTGCGGGTATTGTTCGATGACGTAAATGTCAGCGCGAACAGGAACTCATTCCACGCCCCGATAAAGGCGAGCAGCCCCGTGGTCACCAAAGCCGGCCACATCAGCGGCAGGAAGACGCGGGTGATGATCACCCAGGGCGAGGCTCCATCGACAATGGCCGCTTCCTCGATCTCCACCGGCAGGTCCCGCATGAAGGTGGTGAGCACCCACACGGTGAAAGGCAGCGTGAAGATGGTGTAGGAGAAGATCAGCGCCCAGGGCGTATTATAGATGCCCAGCGCACGGATCACCTCGAACAGGCCGGCCAGCACCGCGATCTGCGGAAACATCGAGACGGCCAGGATCGTCATCAGCAACAGGCTCCGCCCCCGGAACCGCACGCGGCTGAGCGCAAACGAGGCCGTCACCGCCAGGAACAGCGCCAGCAGCACCGTCACCGTGGCCACGAAGACCGAATTGAGCAGGTTACGCGGGAAACTGCCGGTATTGAGCACCGCCAGGTAGTTATTCCAGCTAAACGAAGTGGGCCAATAGGTGATGCGGAACAGGTCCGTGCCCGATTTGAAGCTGGTCAGGATCGCGTAGTAGAACGGGAACACCGACACCACGACAATGAACACCACCAGCGCATAGAACAGCACCGTCTTGGTGAGGCCCCATAGATTGAGCGTGCCAACCATTAGCGGTCTCCCCCGTCGAAATTCACCTTGCCCAGCCAGATATAGAGGATGGTGAAGGCAGCGATGATCAGGAACAGCAGCGTCGATTGCGCCGAGCCATAGGCGAACTTGTCGAAGTCGAACAGGTTCTCCCGCGCCAGCACGGACATGGTCTTGGTCGCCGCGCTATTGGGCGTCAGCACATAGATCAGGTCGAAAATGCGCAGCGCATCGAGCACGCGGAAGATGATCGCCACCATCAGTGCCGGCCGCACCAGCGGCAGCGTGATCTTGAAGAACTGCTTGACCGGGTGCACGCCATCGATCTCGGCGGCTTCATAGATATCCTTGGGGATCATCTGCAACCCGGCCAGGATCAGCAGCGCCATGAACGGCGTGGTCTTCCAGATATCGACCACCAGCACCGCGGTCATTGCCGTCTCGGCGGTCGCCGTCCACGCAACCTTCTGGCTGAGCAGCCCCAGCCGCAGGCCCAGGTCGTTGAGAATGCCGAACTGGTCGTTCAGCATCCAGCTCCACATGCGGGCCGACACGATGGTGGGAATGGCCCAGGGAATGAGAATGGCCGCGCGCACCAGGCCCCGCCCGCGGAATTCGGCATTCAGCACCAGGGCGACGATCATGCCCAGCACGGTCTCCCACAGCACCGACCAGAAGGCGAAGCGCACGGTATTCCACACCGCGTTCCACCAGGCCGGATCGACCAGCAAGCCCCGATAAATGGTGCGGCCGCTATCGAGCGTGCGCCAGCTCAGATAATTGCCGATGCCGATCCATTCCGCGCCATAAAGGTCGGTCAGCGAGGCATCGGTGAATGAAAAATAGATCGAGCGAAGCAGCGGCCAGCCGGCCACCACAGCCAGCGCGATCATCATGGGCAGCAGGAACCAGCGCGCGGCGCGCACCCTCTGCTGCATCAGTTCGGATTTGATCCTGGGCCGGCCCGCACTGGCCGCGGACGCGATGGTATCGGTAGCCATCCACTATTCCTCCCGTTTCCTTTGGTCCTTGAGCGACACGGGCGGCGGGGCAAACCGCCGTCCGTGCCATGGCGCTATGGGAGGTCTTACCAGGCGTCGCCCTTGAGGTCGGACAGGTCGGCTTCGAGAACTTCCAGGTTCTCTGCGGCAGTGCCATTGCCCGATAGGGTATTGTGGACCGCGCTCCAGAACAGCGAGGACACTTCGTTATACTTGACCTTGGTGGGCGCCGACGGACGCGGCACCGCGTTCTGGAAGATTTCCTTCCAATTGGCCATGAAGGGGGAAGCCGCCAGCACGTCGGCATCGTCATAAAGCGCTTCGATCGTGGGCAGGTTGGACTGGTTGATCGCGCGTTCCTTCTGCACTTCGGCCGAACTCAGGAACAGCGCGAGCTTGATCGCCTCTTCCGGGTCCGGTGAATACTTGGAAACGGCGACATTCCAGCCGCCCAGCGTTGCCGCCGAGCCCGCGCCTTCGCCGTCACCGGCGGGGAGCGGCGCCACGTCGAACTTGCCCTTGACGGCCGAGTCATCGCCATTGCCCAGCGCATAGGCATAGGGCCAGTTGCGCATGAACACCGAATTGCCCAATTGCCAGACACCACGGCTTTCTTCTTCCTGATAGGCGAGATTGCCTTCAGGCGAGATGGTGCCGATCCAGCTTGCCGCACGATCGATAGCGGCTGCAGCCTGCGGATTATTGATCGAAATGGTGCCATCGGCTTCGACGATCTGGCCACCGCCATTGGACTTGACCCATTCGAGCGCATCGCAAGTCAGCCCTTCATAGGCATTGCCCTGGAACACGAAGCCATACATGTCGGCATTGCCAGCAGCGCGTTCGGCATCCATGATTTCCTGGGCGGTCGCCGCCATTTCATCCCAGGTCGTGGGCACCGGCTTGCTGTACTTTTCCAGCAGGTCCGTGCGGTAGAACAGGGCCGGCGCATCGGTAAAGGCCGGCAGGGCAACGAGCTTGCCGTCCACGGTCTGGGATTCGATGATCGAGGGGAAGTGCTGGTCCACGACATCCTTGGCCGCTTCGGTCAGATCGAGGAACTGATCGGCCAGCTGCGGCGCCCAGATCACGTCGGTCTGGTACACATCGATATCGGCATTGCCCGCGGCAAGCCACAGGCGGTACTGGCCGAATTGGTCGGAGGTCGAAGACGGCATCGGCACAACGGTGACGGTATTGCCGGTCTCGGCCTCGAACTTGTCGAGCTGGCTGCGCAGGAACGCCAGGCCATTGCCGGTGTCACCCGACACGATCGACAATTCGGCCGCCTGGGCCGAACCCATGACCAGCGTCACGCTCGTCAGCAGGCCAACGAGCAGTGTGTTGATTTTCATTAGTTATCCTCCCGAATGAAACCATATCCATGAGAAAGCATGCCAACTGGGCCGCGCCTGATGCGCCGCCCTGGTCCATTCCTCCTCAGAAAAGCGCCCCGCCAGTGGCTGAACCACATGATTTTTCAAAGCGCTTTGAACGAAAAACAACCAGAGGCCCGAACTTCTGTCAAGCAGCCACGCGCCAGATTCACACCGCTTTGGCAGCGCAAATAAATTTATCGCTTACTTATCAAAGAGTTGAACGCGGTGAAATATGTAATGGCCTTTTAGCACCCACCATTGCGTTGACGTACGCACCTCAATGCCCGCATTGGAAAAATGCTCTCTTGCATCAAAATTTGAAATCGCTTTGAATGCTATTGGAGGAGGATTGCAGGAACCGCTGTTCAAAGTGGTCTGCGCGCCCTAAAGCCTATGCGGCTTAAGGCCTTGTGTGGGATTTGCCCGCGCCAGGCTGTCGTATTTTTGCTCCGGGCCAGAACGCCAATGAGACTGAAAGACCTCGCCGAACATCTCGGCCTGTCGCAGACCACTGTCAGCCGCGCGCTCAATGGCTACCCCGAAGTCAACGAAGCCACGCGCCTGCGGGTCGTCGAAACCGCCAAGCGCCTGGGCTATCGCCCCAATGCCAGCGCCTTGCGGCTCGCCACCGGCCGCTCGGGCGCCATCGGCATGGTGCTGCGCGGCTCCTATGAATTCGGCCCCCATACCAGCGAATTTCTCGGCGGTATTGGCGAACGGCTAGCCGATGAGGAAATCGACATCCTCCTCACCACCGTAGAGAGCTTTGAGGATGAAGTCGCCGCCTATAGACGCGGCGCCGCCAGCCAGAAAGTGGACGCTTTCATCCTCCATTCCCCCACTCTGCACGACGAACGCGCCGAATTGCTGCTCGATCTCAAAGTGCCCTTCGTGCTGCATGGCCGCACCAATATCGGCAAGCCGGTAGCCTGGCTCGATATCGACAATACCGGCGCAATCGAACGCGCCACCAGCCACCTGCTCGATCTGGGCCATCGCCGCATTGCCTTGCTCAATGGTATCAAGGGCCGCACCTTCGCCGAGCATCGCGAAATCGGCTATCTCGCAGCCCTGTCGGCGCGCGGCGTCTCCTTCGATCCCGCCTTGATGGGCAATTCGGTATTCACCGACGAAATCGCCTTCCGCATGACCCAGGCCATGCTTGAGCTCCGCCCCCGCCCCACGGCCTTCCTCGCCGGCTCGATGATGACGGCCCTGGGCATCTTCCGCGCCATCCGCCAGGCTGGTCTTGAGCTGGGCAAGGACGTCTCCATGATCGCCCATGACGACGTCTTCCCCTATCTCAACGCCGACAACATGTACCCCTCCATGTCCACCACCCGCTCCTCCATGCGCCAGGCCGGCACCCGCATGGCCGAACTCATCCTGCAAATCCTGGCCGGCAAACCCATCGAAGACGTCCACGAACTCTGGCCGGTAGAACTGGTCCTGCGCGAAAGCTCGGGGCCAGCGCCGCAATAGGCCTATCTGGCCAGCGGCCCCAAGTTCAGTAATTACCAGCCTCAAACGAAGAAGCGAATTTCAGCGCCCCGCGCGGCGTGGGGCCAAAAAAGCGCACCCATTGCACAAGATGGGACGGTAGATCCTCATAGGTCAGCTTGCCGTCGCTCTCGAAACCAAACCGGCTGTAAATGGCCGGGTTCCCGATAAGAGCGCATCCGGCAGCGCCTCGTTCTCTGAGTGTGGCAAGTCCAGAGGCGACCAGGGCCCGCCCAATGCCGGAGCGCTGAATGCCCCGATCGACCGCAATGGGACCCAGGCCAAACCAACCATTAGCCCGACCGTCGATAGTCACCGCAGAAAACGCGACGTGTCCGACGATCCTGTCATCCAGTTGCGCAACGAGTGACAGCGACAATTGCCCGGACCTTCGCAACGCGCGGATAATCGGTGCTTCAGAGCCATCGCTGAACGGCATTGATTCAAAGGCGCTTGCCGTAAGCGCATGGATGGCGTCTTCATCTCCGGCACGTTCGGGGCGGATGATCAAATCGGGGTTCATCAGCTCTGCCTACCCCACCCGCAACACATGATTATCAAATGCAAAATCGAACTTCTGCCGGTCCCGCTCCGCCCCCGCCAGACCGACCATTTCCCCCATGCCACTGGTCGCCACAAACCCCGCCCCATCCGCTGCCAGCCCGCAGCCATTGCGCAGCGTTTCGACCAATACCGGCCGCCCGCCCTCGGCGTCAAACGCCACCAGCAGATCCCCCTCCGGTGACGACACCGCAACGCTCGCCCCATCGGCAGAAACAGCGACCGAGCCGACATAATTGCGCAGGTCACGCAGCGTATCGAGCGGCAATTCGATCAATCTGATTTCGCCGTCCATGGTCGCATAACCCACCAATTGCGGGCTCTCGCTGGGCGCTCCCTTATATTGGCAGCCGAACCATACCCGGCTGCGCGCATCGATTGCCATATGGCGGATCGAGAGCTGATGCAGCCCGCTCTCAAGCCGCAATTGGCCCACCAGATGCCCGTCCCGCCGGTCAACGAAGGCCACCGAAGGGTCCATCGTATCGAGGTTCAACTCGGCGCGGCCATAATCGGGATGCGTTTCGATGCCCCCATTGGCGATGACGAAGGTCACCCCATCGGGCATGAGCAGCATTTCATGCGGCCCCGTGCCATAAGTGGGAAATTCCCCCACCCGCTTATAGCCGTCCGTCGCGTCGTAAATGCCGATAACGCCCTTGGCCGCCTCGAAATCGCTCTCGGTGGCATAGAGCAGCCGCCCATCCAGCGAGAACACCCCGTGCCCAAAAAAGTGCCGCCCCTCGATCGAGGTCAGCGTCACCGGCGCTTCCCGCCCGGAGGGATCGAACACCAATGCAAACGTTCCCGGCTGGCGGGCAAACACCACGCCGCGCCCGGCCTCGGGACTAATCGTAGTGTCATGCCCCCGATCCGGCAGCGCGATCTGCGCGATCAGATCGCCGCGTTCCCCCAGCAGCACCGCACCATAGCCGCCCGAACTGGTTTGCACCGAGGAGGCAAAAACCAGTTCATTGCGCTCCAGCGCCAGCACTTGCCGCGGCATCAGGCTCGCCGCAAAGCCAGCGCCCGCAGCCTTGAGGAAAGCCCGCCGCTGCCACATTTTCAGTCCCCATCCAGCGAGGAAAACCCAACGCTCAGCCCCAGCGCGGCGGACAATTGCTCGCCCACCAGCGTTTGCAGCGATTGGGTGACAATGACCAGATAGGCCAGCGCCTGCGCCTGTTTGGGGTCGGCCACCGCCTCCTCCACCGGCCCGGTCACTAGGCTAATCGCCCGCCTGGCATTGGAGAATTCAAAACGGATCGAATTGTCCAAACCACTATCCGCCGCCCCGCCAATCAGCGCCACGCCGGAAACGGCAAAGAGCTTTTCCAGCCCCTCAATGTTCGCCTCTGCTATCGCCATGGTCAGCCCCGAGCGCCAGAACAAAGCCTGTTTGGGCACCGCAGCCTTCTCGCCCTGTGCGATGAACGGATTGATCCGCGTATCCCGCAGCCCTTCAGCACCATGCGAAATCAGGCTCACCAGCGCTTCGAGCGCCTCGGTCTCGGTGCGATAATCGGCGTAGGCTTCATTGGGCGCCATCAGGTGCGCCGCAATGCCATCCTCCGCATTCCAGCCCTCGGAAAGTGCATCGGCAATCCCGGAAATACTCTGCGCTACCGTCGCGCCATACTGACAGCGGAACGCACCCTCCGCTCCCGCCAAAGCCTCGGCCCCAGTGCCGAACAGCACGAATTCCAGCGCATTCAGCCCCTGCACCGCAACGCTCTTGCCCCTAAGCGTATCGAGCGCCGTGGCACTGGCATCCTCATCCGCCAAAATCGCCTGCACCTGCCGCAGCGCAATGCCCTTGCGGTCGGGCCAGAACAGCAGCCTGTCGCTGCGATTGTCCTCCATCAACGGCCCGATCCGCACGAATTCGACCCGCCCATAGGCAGTCGCGGTCTTGCCGAACCACTCCCGCGCCAGTTGCTGCGCATCCGCCGACGGCATCGCACACAAATCCGCCATGGCATCGACCAGCCCATGCGCCTCCGCGCGCAGATCGGCAAAGCCCGGCCGGATCACCTCATTGACCGCATTGGCCAGCGCCGCAGTCGTGGTCAATTTCTGCGCCATGACCGGCGCAGCACCCAGAAACAGCAGCAGAACAAGCATTAGACGCATCACAGCGACTCCAGGAAAGCGATCATGTCCGTGCGCGTGGCCGCGTCCAGATTGGCAAAGGCATCGCGCGCCGCCTGCGCCTCCCCGCCATGCCACAGGATCGCTTCGACGAGGTTCCGCGCCCGCCCATCATGGAGGAAAAACGTATGCCCCGAAACGGTCTGGGTCAGCCCGATGCCCCACAATGGCGGCGTGCGCCATTCATAGCCATCCGCCTGCCCCTCGGGCCGGTGATCGGCCAGTCCCGCGCCCATGTCATGCAGCAGGAAATCGGCATAGGGCCAGATCAGCTGGAACCGCAGCGCCGGATTGGTCGCATCGCGGCTGGTGACGAATTTGGGCGTGTGGCAACTGGCGCACCCCGCCCCATAAAACGCCGCCTTGCCCCGCAACACGGCCGGATCACCCACATTGCGCCGCAAGGGCACACCCAGCGTCTGCGAATAAAACGTCACCAGATCGAGCACCGGATCGGGCGCTTCCGACACGCCCAGCCGCGCCTGCTCCCCGGTGGGCATGGCCAGGCACTCGACCTGCCGCTCGGTGCAATCGCCATGCGGCTTGTTCACCAAAGGCGTCGAAATCCCGATATCGCCGGCAAATGCCGCTGCCGACTGGCTGCGAATAGTGGGCATCCCCGCCTTCCAGCCAAACCGCCCCAGCATCATGCTCTGGCTTTCGGGATCGATCACCCAGTTCGGCTTGCCCGAAATGCCGTTGCCATCCAGGTCAGCCGCATCAGCCAGCGCCAGGATATCGGCCGCCGGCACCTGCTCGATCAGCCCCAGCCCGATCATCGGCGGGGCCACCCGCGGCGACAGCATCACATCATCCGCCATCGGCCCATAGGCCAGGTCCGCCACCGAATAGGCCGGCTGCCGCAGCGTGATCACACTCCCATCGCCCAGCGTCACAGGCAGGTCGGTATAGTCGATCACCATCCGCCCCTCGGCCTTCAGCCCCGGCACGGCAAAGTCCTGCAGCTGCGTGCCATAAGCCGGCTCGCCCACGCCCGGCGGCACCGATAGCCGCAGGAACATCGACACCCCGCTTTCCCGGCTCGCATCGAACGGGGGATGCCCCCGCCCATCTTTCAAATGACAGCTCTGGCAGGCCCGCGCATTGAACAGCGGCCCCAGCCCGTCCGAGGCCTGGGTCGAGCTGGGCGAGCTGACCCACAATTTGCGGAACAGCGCATTGCCCAGCTTGAACTGCTCTTCCTGCTCGAAGCTCAGGCTGGCGAGGAAATGGCTGAACGCGTCCTGGTTGGCGATCTTCTTCGTCGTCCCCGCGCCCGCCTGCATGGTCTCGAAATTTTCCGGCACCGAAAAATCGACTGTGGGTGCCGTAACCCGCACGACGCGCGCCAGGTCCTCCGGGCTCAGATCGGCGCGCACGGCCTTGTCCTGCGCAAAAGCGAGACCGGTGGCAAGCAGGGCGATGAGGGCAAGGGTCAGGCGGACATGCATAGATCGGCGATCCGGTTGGCGCGCTATACCCTCATCGCATGCTTTGCTTACTGGAACACCGCATCCGGATTGGACAGGCTATCGCTATCCTCGATAGTCACGGCATCCCCCAGGTTCAGCAGCGCCACCGCCCGCTCGATGCCGCGCGTCTGGGCAATCAGCCCGTCGATTGCCGCCTGCACCACCGCATTGCCTTCGGCATTCCCCTCGCCAATCTGCTGGTCATAGGCCTCGCCCGCCACGGCGCGATCGGCCATCACATTCATCTTGGCGACGGTGTCGTCGAGCAGCCCGGCAATCTCGGTATCAAGCGCGGCATCCTTGGCCGCGATCAGGTCCGAAATCGCCGGACCTTCCACCACCGAACCATCCACCCGCGTATAGCTACCCGTATAGACATTGCGGATGCCGATCGCGTCATTGAGATGCGACACATGGGTATTGTCCGAGAAGCAGTCATGCTCCTCCTCGGGATCGTGCAGCAGCAGGCCCAGCTTCATGCGCTCGCCCGCCAATTCACCAAACGACAGCGACCCCATGCCGGTCAGAATAGCTGAAATACCCAGCTCCGGCAGCGCCGCCCGAGCCGCGCCGTCGGCCGTCCAATTGCCCACCATCTCCTCGAGATCGCTGACCAGGAGGGTGGTCGCCGCCTTCAGATAAGCCGCCCGGCGATCAGCATGCTCTGCGCTCGAATAATCGGTAAACGGCCGCTCGCCCGCACCAGGCCCCGTGCCATGCAAATCCTGCCCCCAGAGCAGAAACTCGATGGCGTGATAGCCCGTCGCCACATTGGCTTCGATCCCGGCGGCTTCCTGCAGATTGTCCTGCAGCAGCGCCGGGGTGATCTCGGTGGCATCCAGATCGACGCCATCGATCACCAGCGCGGGATTGGCGATGACATTGGCCACATAGAGCCCATTGCTGTCGCTCTCGCTGCCATAGCCGGCATCGACATAGTCGATCAGCCCTTCGTCCAGCGGCCAGGCATTCACCCGGCCCTCCCATTCATCGACAATCGGATTGCCGAAGCGGAACGCCTCGGTCTGCTGATAGGGAATGCGCGATGCCTTCCAGGCCTCCCGCGCCGCCGCAAGCGTCGCCTCGCTCGGCTCGGCGATCAGCGCATCCACCGCCGCGTCCAGCACCTTGGCCGTGCTCAGCGCATCTTCATATCCGGCCAGCGCCAGGTCGGCATAATTGGCCAGCACATCGGCCTCGCTCGGCGCCTGCGCATAAACGGCCATCGGGGCCACGGAAAGGGTAAGCGCCAAGGCCAGGCCGCGCAGCATCCTCTTGGAAATCATGGATAGTCCTCCAGCTGAATCTAAAAGCGGAGTACCCCTCTCACCTTATAAAAGCAATTCAAATTCAATAGTTTAGAAGAAGTCTAAAGTATCGAGAACGACGAACCGAGCCGGCGAAATTGGAATCTCTCAATCCTTTCTGAACCTTGCGCGGGCCACCCCCTTTTTGTTGACGATGCGCGCCCCACCCACGGTGTCATTCCGGCGCAGGCCGGAATCCATGCTGAAAGGCCAGCAGCCAGCACCGGTATTCGCTGTGGCAACACTGCGTGGATTCCGGCCTGCGCCGGGATGACGCGGTGGCTGAGGTAAGTCGACAGTCCCCACCCACCCCCAAAATTTGACCATCTGGACTAAACTGTCACAAACAGGCACTGTCACAATTGCGACTGGGAGGGCAGTGGGGAAACCAGGCAAAAGCGGCTAAGGGAGCGTATCGACGGGCTTTTTCGGCCGCGATGCCGATCGTCACATGGGCTTCCCACCTCTGTCATTGCACTGTCACACCGCCTCACTACTCCCTCCCCAGTCCGCCGCGACGCCCGCCAATGGGCGCCGGCGAACGACCAATTCAGGGAGACTGACATGACCTTCAAGAATGTGCTCGCCGGCTCCGTCTCGATGCTGGCCGTGCTTTCCGTTTCGGGCCAGGCCTTTGCCCAGGCCGATCTCGACGCCCTCTACACCGCCGCCAAAACCGAAGGCCAGCTCACCACCATCGCCCTGCCCCATGATTGGTGCGGCTATGGCGCCGTGATCGAAGGTTTCAAGGCCAAATATCCGGGCATTACCGTCAACGAGCTTAACCCCAATGCCGGTTCGGCCGATGAACTCGAAGCCATCCGCGCCAATATCGGCAATACCGGCCCGCAAGCTCCCGATGTGATCGACGTCGGCCTCGCCTTTGGCCCGCAGGCCAAGGAAGAAGGCCTGATCCAGGCTTACAAGGTCGCCACCTGGGATGACATTCCTGACGACGCCAAGGATGCCGACGGCTTCTGGTACGGCGACTATTACGGCGTGCTGGCTTTCGGCATCAACAAGGACGTCATCACCGGCGACAACCCGACCTCCTGGGCCGACCTGATGAAGGACGAGTTCGCCAACTCGATCGCACTGGCTGGTGATCCGCGCACTGCCAACAACGCCATCCTGTCGGTTTACGCCGCGGGTCTGTCGACCGGTGCCGATGCCGCCACCGGCGCCCAGGCTGGCCTCGAGTTCTTCAAGGCCCTCAACGACAAGGGTAACTTCGTGCCGGTCGACGCCGAAGCCGCCGCCATCGCCCAGGGCACGACGCCGATTGCCATCAACTGGGACTATAACCTTCTGGCCGCCCGCGACAACCTCAACGGCAACCCGCCGATCGACGTCGTCGTGCCATCCGACGGCGTGGTCGCTGGTGTGTACGTCCAGGCCATCTCGGCCCATGCGCCCCACCCCAACGCTGCCAAGCTCTGGATGGAATATCTCTATTCGGACGAAGGCCAGCTCGGCTGGCTCGCCGGCTATTGCCACCCGATCCGCTTCAACGCCATGGCCGAAGCCGGCGTGCTGCCGGACGACCTGATGGCCAAGCTGCCCGCCGCCGACAACTACGCCAAGGCAGTGTTCCCATCGATCGAAGAGCAGAACGCCAACAAGACCACGATTACCACCGGCTGGGACACCACCGTCGGCGCATCGGTTCAGTAAGCTCACGCTCATCTGCCTCCGCCGCTGCGTTGCGGCGGAGGTAACTCACCTCACCACCGTCATTGCCCGGCTTGTCCGGGCAATCCATGCGGTGCCGGAGATGGACCACCGGACCGGTGGTGACGAATATTGAGGGTTCTGGGGGCGCCGACCGGACAATGAATGACACCACCACATCACCTCCGGCGCCACCCCGCCGCATCCCGTGGGACACGCTTGCCGTAGCTCCCTTCGTCATCTTCGCCGTCATGTTCCTGTTCCTGCCCACCCTGTCGCTGGTGGGTACCGCCTTCACCGATCGGACGGGCAATTTTACCGTCGACAATATCGGCGGCCTTTTCAGCGACCAGATCGTCGCCGCCTATTGGATTTCCATCCGCATCTCGGGCGCCTCGGCCATCCTCGGTGCGCTGATCGGTCTCGCCATCACCCTGGCCGTCATCCGCGGCCGCCTGCCGGCGCCGCTGCGCTCGGCCGTCATGACATTTTCGGGCGTGGCGTCCAATTTCGCCGGCGTGCCGCTGGCCTTCGCCTTCATCGCCACGCTGGGGCGGCTGGGCCTCGTCACCATCATCCTGCGCACCTTGTTCGGCCTCGACCTCTATCGCTCCGGCTTCAACCTGCTGAGCTTCTGGGGCCTGACGCTAACCTATCTCTACTTCCAGATTCCCCTGATGATGCTGACCATCGCGCCCGCCGTGGATGGTCTCAAGAAGGAGTGGAACGAGGCCGCCCAGATGCTCGGCGCCAGCCAGTGGCAATTCTGGCGCTACGTTGGCCTGCCCATCCTGTGGCCCAGCGTCCTCGGCACCCTGAGCCTGCTATTCGCCAATGCCTTCGGCGCCATCGCCACCGCCTGGGCCCTTACCGGCTCCAACCTCAACATCGTGACCGTGCTGCTCTACAACCAGATCAGGGGCGACGCCCTGCAAAATCCGGGTCTCGGCGCTGCACTCGCGCTCGGCATGATCGTCATCACCTCGCTGGCCAACGTCATCTATCTGGTTGTCGCCAACCGCGCCGAGAGGTGGATGAAATGAAAGCCAACAAGTTCTGGGCCTGGCTGGTTTTCGCCCTCGGCGCCGCCTATTTCATCGTGCCACTGCTCGCCACCTTCGAATTCTCGCTGCGCATGCGGCGCGGCACCTACAGCTTCGACGCCTATGCCTCGGTCTTCGCCGATCCGGCCTTTGCCGCGAGCTTCAGCTATTCGGTGGTTATCGGCCTTGTCACTATCGCCGTGGGTATCCTGGTCGTCGTGCCGGCGGTCTATTTCGTCCGCCTGCGCATGCCCTGGCTGCGGCCGTTCATGGAATTCATCACCCTGCTGCCGTTGGTCATCCCGGCGCTGGTGTTGGTCTATGGCTATATCCGGCTCTACAATTCGTCCTCGATCATTCCCTTCACCGGCAGCGCCCTGGGTACGGATATCCTGCTCACCGGCGCCTATGTCACGCTGGCCCTTCCCTACATGTATCGGGCGGTCGACAACGGCATGCGTACCATCGATATCGCCACCCTCACCGAGGCGGCCCAGATCATGGGCGCCAACCAGGCCCAGATTGTCGCCCAGATCATCCTGCCCAACATTCTGGTGGCCATCCTCTCCGGCGCCTTCCTCACCTTCGCCATCGTCATCGGCGAGTTCACCATTGCCAGCCTGCTCAACCGCCCGGCCTTCGGCCCCTATCTCGTCGGCATCGGCACCAACAGGGCCTATGAGCCGGCCGCGCTCGCCATCATCTCCTTCATCATCACCTGGGGCGCCATGGGCATGATCAACGTGCTCGGCCGCTTTGCCCCCCACACCTCCGCACGGACCGATTGATATGAACCAAGATTTCCTGTCCGTCGAAAACCTCACCAAATCCTTCGGCAACAACACCGTCGTCAAATCCGTCAGCTTCGCCTTCGGCAAGGGCGAGTTCATCTCCCTGCTCGGCCCCTCCGGTTGCGGCAAGACCACCATCCTGCGCATGATCGCCGGCTTCGAAAATCCCACCACCGGCACCATCCGCATCGATGGCGAAGACATTACCCACCTCAAGCCGAACCAGCGCCAGCTCGGCATGGTGTTCCAGGCCTATGCCCTGTTCCCCAACCTCAATGTCGGCGACAATATCGGCTTCGGCCTCAAGATCGCCGGCATGGCTAAGGAGGAACGCCGCGCCCGTGTCGATGAAATGCTCAAGCTCATCGGCCTGCCCGGCTTCGAGAAGCGCTACCCCTACGAGATGAGCGGCGGCCAGCAGCAGCGCGTGGCTCTCGCGCGCGCCATCGCCCCCCGCCCCCGCATGCTGCTGCTCGACGAACCCCTCTCCGCCCTCGACGCCAAAATCCGCGTTTCCCTGCGTGAAGAAATCCGCGCCATCCAGCTCGACCTGGGCATCACCACCGTCTTCGTCACCCACGACCAGGAAGAGGCCCTCTCCATCTCCGATCGCATCGTGGTGATGAACTCAGGTCATATCGAACAGCTCGGCGCGCCGCACGAAATCTACAACAAACCGGCCACCCGTTTCGTCGCTACTTTCGTCGGCCAGCTCAACACGATCGAAGCGACCATTCTCGATGTCGCAGCCAAAACCGTCTCCATTGACGGCCAGACCGTCCAGGTTGCCCAATTGCCCGCCGATGCGCGCGTCGGTGCTAACAGTCTGCTAACACTACGGCCCGAAGTGCTGTCGATCGGTGCTCGTGATGGCAATGACATTACCCTCACCGGCACCATCGCCGACGTCACCTTCCTGGGCTCGGTCATCCGCCTGCGCGTGGCGCTTGGCAGGAACATCCTGAGCCTCGATACGTTCAACGACCAACGTACGGCCCCACCCAGCCGAGGCGAGCCGGTCACCATCAGCCTCGCCAGCAAGGACCTGCTGGCACTGCAAATATGACAGTGAAAAACCCTGTTATATCAGCTACATATGGGTTTGACGTAGTACGGCGGAAAGCTCATCCTAGGCTCATAACCCGCACAGGAAACCCAGCATGGATACCCCTTTCGTCACCACCGAATGGCTCGCCGCCCATTTGAGCGACCCCAATCTCGTGGTGGTCGACGCCAGCTGGCACATGCCCAATGCCTCCCGCAACGCCCAGGCCGAATATCTTTCCGGCCACATCCCCGGCGCCGTCTTCTTCGACATCGACGGCATCGCCGATACCAGCTCCAAACTGCCCCACATGCTGCCCTCCCCGGCCGATTTCGCCCATATGGTGGGCGCCTTGGGCATTTCCGACCAATCCACCATCGTCATCTACGACGAGCTAGGCCTCTTCTCCGCCCCCCGCGTCTGGTGGACCTTCCGCACCATGGGCGCCCGCGACGTCCGCATCCTGGCCGGCGGCGGCCCCAAATGGCGCGCCGAAAAACGCGCCGTGCAAACCGGCACGGTGACCCGCCACCCCGCCATCTTCGAAGCCCATTTCGACCCGCACCGCGTTGCCGACTTCGAAACCGTGCGCGACCGCAGCCACGACCACGCCGCCCAGATCGCCGATGCCCGCCCCGCCCCGCGCTTCCATGCCGAAGTGCCCGAACCGCGCCCCGGCCTGCGCGGCGGCCACATCCCTGGCAGCACCAATGTGCCGGTGGGCCTGCTCACCGACAACGGCCAGATGCGCCCCATCGCTGAACTCAAGCAAATCTTCGCCGATCGCGGCATCGACCCCACCAAGCCCATCATCACGTCCTGCGGCTCGGGCATCACCGCGGCCACGCTCGCCCTGGCGCTCGAAATCAGCGGCGCCAACAATGTCGCGGTCTATGACGGCTCCTGGGCCGAGTGGGGCGGCCGGACGGACGCCGAGATCGAATAACAAGCCTGCGATCCTTACGGCTTTGTAATGTCGCGGCGAGAAAGCCGCTGCTACAGTCCCGCTGGTTTCCGGCGCCCTTTCCGCCGGATTGAGCGCACTTCAGCACTTTTTCAGGGTCCAAGGCTTGATACGGCAGCTTCTGGCTTCACTTATCGTTCTGGCCGCCGCGTTGGCGGCCTGGGCGTTTTTCGTCCCCGGCGCCAGCCAGACCCTGGCCAATTACGGCATTGTGCTACCCTTCGCCTCCTCGGGCGAGACCGCCGCAGCACCAGGCCAGCGCCCCGGCGGCGGCAGGCCCGGCGGCGCCCGCCAGACCAATGTGGTGACAACCGGGGTAACCCTTGCCACCATCAATTCAACGCTGTCGGCCATTGGCGAGGGCACGGCCACCCGCTCGGTCACCGTCGCCTCCCCCGTCGGCGGCACGCTGGCCGAAGTGCTGGTTCGTCCGGGTCAAACCGTGGCCGCAGGCGACATCATCGCGCGGCTCGATTCCGATGCAGAACAGATCGCCTTCGACCGTGCCAAGCTCGCGCTCGATGATGCCCAGGCCACGCTGGCACGTACGCAAGGGCTGGCCACTTCCAATGTCGTCGCCCCCTCCGTCGTAACCGCCGCCCAGCTCGCCGCCGCCAATGCCGAGCTTGAGCTGCGCAATGCCCAGGTGGCGCTCAGCCGCCGCACCATAGCCAGTCCCATTGCCGGCACGGTTGGGCTGATCCAGGTCACTCCCGGCAATTACGTCCCTGCACAAACCACCGTCACCACCATCGACGATACGTCCGCCATCCTCGTCGATTTCTGGGTGCCCGAGCGCTATGCCGTGTCTATCGCCCCGCAAATGCCGGTCACCGTCACTGCCGTGGCCCTGCCCGGCCGGGTCTTTGATGGCGAAGTCAACGCCGTCGACAACCGCATCGACCCGGCCAGCCGCACGCTACAAGTACAAGCCGAAATTCCCAATGAGGACAAAGCACTGCGCGCCGGCATGTCCTTCACCGTGGCGCTCCGCTTTCCCGGCGAGCAATTCCCGGCGGTCAATCCGCTGGCCATCCTGTGGTCGGCCCAGGGCTCCTATGTCTGGAAATATGTGGATGGCAAGGCCAGTCGCGTCATGGCCGAAATCATCCAGCGCAATAGCGATGGCGTATTGGTGCGCGCCGATCTGGCGCCAGGTGATGCCATCATCACCGAAGGCATTCTGCAGCTCAGCGAAGGCGCCGACGTGACCCTGCTCAGCGGCCCGGATGGCGCTGTGTCGCCGCAAGAGGCCGTCGCCACCCAAAACTGATCGCGAGGAGGACCGCCCATGTCGATTGCTGAAAAGAACGAACGCGGCGGAACCCTGGCCGCTCTGTTCGTGCGGCGGCCTGTACTGGCAGTGGTCGTCAACGCCATGATCGTCGTGGCCGGCCTTGCCGCCCTGCTTGGCGCCGAAGTGCGCGAATTGCCCAGCGTCGAGCAGCCCGTGCTCTCCATCTCCACCAGCTTCACCGGCGCGGCCGCCGAAACCGTGGACCGGGAAATCACCGCCGTAGTGGAAGGCGCCGTGGCCCGCGTACAGGGCGTCACTGGCATTTCCTCCAGCTCCTCGACTGGCCAAAGCCGGGTCACCCTCGAATTCTCTGACAGCACTAATCTCGATGTCGCCACGTCCGACGTACGCGACGCCCTCAGCCGCATCGGCCGCTCCCTGCCCGACAATGTCGATGACCCGGTGATCTTCAAGGCCGATTCCGACGCCCAGCCAGTCATGCGGCTCGCCGTTACCTCTGATGCCATGAGCATGGGCGATCTCAGCGCGCTGGTAGAAGACGTGATTTCCGAACGCCTTGGCGCAGTGGCCGGCGTTGCCGAAGTGCAAGTCTATGGTACGCGCGAAACCGCTTTCGACGTCGATGTCGACCCCATCAAGCTCGCCAGTCACGGCCTGACCGTGGCCGATATACGCACCGCCCTCGCCACCATTGCTCTGGATACGCCCACCGGCTCGATCAATGGCCCCAACCAGAACATCACCGTCCGCGCCATTTCCGAAGTCACCACGCCCCAGGATTTCGAGAACATCGTCATCAACGGCCGCACCCTTTTGGGTGATGTGGCCAGCGTGGTGTTCGATGCCTCGGCCAGCACATCCTCGCTGCGCTCCAATGGCAAGCCGGGCGTCGGGCTGGGCATTGTGCGGCAGGCGCAGTCCAACACGATCGAGATTTCCCAGGGCATTCACAACGCCGTCGAGGTGCTGAACCAGACCCTGCCTGCCGGCGTCCAGGTGACCATTTCGAGCGACGATGCCGTCTTCATCGAAGGCGCACTGCACGAGGTCGAGATCGCGCTGATTGTCGCGCTCGTCGTCGTCGTCGCCATCATCTTCCTCTTCCTGCTCGATTGGCGCGCCACCATCGTTCCGGCCATTTCCATGCCCATCGCCCTGCTCGGCGCCGTGGCGGGCATTTATGTCATGGGCTTTTCGCTCAACATCATCACTCTATTGGCGCTGGTGCTGGCGACGGGGCTGGTGGTCGATGACGCCATCGTCGTGCTCGAAAATATCGTTCGCCGCAAAAGCATGGGCGCCGGCCCGCGCGCCGCCGCCGTGCTGGGCACCCAGGAAGTGTTCTTCGCGGTGATCGCCACCACGCTTACCCTGGCCGCCGTGTTCATTCCCCTGTCCTTCCTCTCCGGACAAACCGGCCGCCTGTTCCGCGAATTCGGCTTCACCCTCGCCATCGCGGTCCTGCTTTCCTCCATCGTTGCCCTCTCCATGGGCCCGATGATCGCCTCCCGTTTCCTCAGGAGCGGCGAGCACAAAAGCCATGGCGGTATTCTGGGCGCCTTCGGCCGCGGCTGTGCCCGCTTCTATCGCGGCTCGCTGCGCGTCGCCCTCGCCAATCCCTTCGTCGTTGTGCTGATCGCCTTGCTTTTTGCCGCCTCGTCCTATTTCGTTTATGGCAATCTGCGCCAGGAAATCACCCCGCCAGAGGATCGCTCGCAGATCCAGCTGCGCATCCAAGCACCCTCCACGGCGAGCCTCGATTATATCCGCACCCAGCTGACAACGGTCGAAACCATGCTGCAGCCCTTCGTCGCCAGCGGCGAAGTGCGCTCCATTTTCGTGATCTCGGGCTGGGGCAGCGGCGGCTGGCTGACTCTCACCCTGGCCCCCTGGGGCGAGCGCGCCCGCAGCCAGCAGCAGATCGCTGCCGATATTACCGCACTGATGGCGCAGGTGCCCGGCGTGCGCGCCTCGGTGGGCCAGGGCAATAGCCTGGGCATTCGTGGCGGCGGCTCCGGCCTGCAATTCGCCGTGGTCGGCTCCAACTATACCGTGCTGGCCGATACCGCCGAATCCATCGCCGATCTGATGGAAGAAGATGGCGGCTTTGGCCGCGTCACGGTCAATTTCGACACCACCCAGCCGCAGCTGACCCTGGTGGTCAATCGCGAGCGCGCCGATGATTTGGGCATCGATATCAACGGGCTCGCCTCCACCATGCAGGCCATGATCGATGGCAGCGATATCGGCAATGTCTTCATCGATGACACCAGCTATACCGTGCGCATGGTCTCGACCAGTAATCCGATCAACGATCCGCGCGACCTCGAAAGCCTCTTCGTGCGCACCGGCGACGGGCGCTACGTGCCCATGTCCACCATCGCCACCATCACCGAATCCGCCGTGCCGCCCACCCTGCGCCGCGAGGGTCAGCGCCGCGCGGTCAATGTGACGGCGAGCCTCGAAGACGGCATGGCGCTAGGCGACGCTTATAACCAGATGCTCGAAACGGCCCGCCCCATCCTGCCCGAAGGCACCACCATCCTGCCCCTCGCCGAGGCCAAGACGCTGGGCGAATCCACCAATGGCCTGTTCGTCACCTTCGGCTTCGCGCTGGTCATCATCCTGCTCGTGCTCGCCGCGCAATTCGAAAGCGTGTGGAGCGCGGTCATCGTCATGACCACCGTGCCCTTTGGTGTGGCAGCGGCGCTTTATGCGCTGCTGGTGACGGGCGGGAGTTTGAACATCTTCAGCCAGATCGGGCTGGTGCTGGTGGTCGGCATCATGGCCAAGAATGGCATCCTGATCGTCGAATTCGCCAACCAGCTACGCGACCGCGGCATGCCGGTACGCGAGGCGATCGAGGAAGCCTCCAATATCCGCCTCCGCCCCGTCATGATGACCATGATCGCCACCATCCTGGGCGGCCTCCCCCTGGTCCTGGCCCGCGGCGCCGGCGCCGAAGCCCGCGCCGCCCTGGGCTGGGTCATGGTCGGCGGCCTGAGCTTTGCCGCCGTCTCCACCCTCTACCTGACCCCCGTGGCCTATCTCCTGATGGCCCGCTTCAGCAAACCCAAGATCGAGGAAGAAGCCCGTCTGGAACGCGAACTGGATGCGGCAAATGGAGTGGCGAAGCCGGCGGAGTAGGCAGTCCCTTGTAGAACATTCGGAGGCGATATGGCCGTTAGAACCACCATTTCGGAGCGCGACTTTCCCGCCATTCTCTCCAACTACGATGTAGGCGGCTACCAGAATTTCCGAACCTTCGCCAACGGCGCCGGGCAAACTACGCTCCTGCTGGAGACGGATGGTGGAAAATACGTGTTGCGATATTACGAAAATCGCACTGAACAGCATGTGGATTTTGAGGTGCAGCTTTTCGCTTTCCTGAGGGACAAGCGATACCCCGTTCCAGCTATCCTCAAAAGTCGGACTGGCCAATTTGCCGGCACCTATCGCGGCAAGCCTTACGTGCTGATGGAGCTCATATCGGGCGAGCATGGCAGGAACCCCAATGACCACTTCGACGCCGAACAGGCAGCATCGGTCGTGGAATCGGTGGCCGGGCTGCATATTCTCACCAAAGAATATCGCCCCCAATGCTTCCTCAACCGCGAAGCGTTTGACGCCGCCTATTGTTGGCGCCAGTTTCAGAAGAAGCACCAAGACCTGACTGAAACCGAGGCCGGGCTATGGTTCAAAGCCGAACTCGATAGCCTGACATTTCCCGCCGACATGCCGCGGGGTCTTTGTCATGCCGATCTCAATTTTGGCAACTTCCTCCTGAGGGAGAATGAAGTGGTCGCGGTCCTCGACTTTGACATGAGCTTTTATGGTCCGCTGATCTACGACGTTGCCAGCCTGATATATTGGTGGGCAATGCCGCCCGCAGATGGGCTCAGGGTCGAGGTGGCACGCTTCATCATAGCCGAGTACGGAAAACATCGTCCGCTGAGTGACAGCGAGAAAGAGCATCTCATTGATGCCCTGAAGCTTATTGTTCTCCTGGGAATCAGTTGGGGCGACCGGTCCGAGATTGACCGCGAACGGGCAAAGGTCGAACTGCTGGCTTCAGCCAGCAGGGACATCATGAAGCCCCCTATCGTACCTTGATCAGCAAAATCACCAGCAGCCAGATGCTGGCCACATGAATGAGCAAAAACCGCAGCAGCACCTGCGCATTGGACCAGTGCAGGTTCTTGCGCACATGGTCATGAAACGGAAAACGGATCGATCCCAATATCCGCCAGCCGAACAGCCGCATCAGCGCAACCTTGGCCAAGCCCGTCGCGCCATTGAACAGCAGCAATGCGCCCACGAAAAACACCGTCGCCGGATTGCCGGTGACCACCACGCACATGCCCACAAACAGCCCGATCGGCCGCGATCCCGCATCGCCCATCAAGGCCGCGCTGGGCGGCGCATTGTGCCAGAGATAGCCCAGAATGGCCCCGCAAAACACCGCCGCCGCCAGCGCCCAGCTGACCGCATCGGGATTGTAGGGGATCAGCAGGTATTTCGCATTGTTGACATCCCCAACCACGAAATACAGCAGGAAACCCAGCACGCAGATGGTGAATGACGACAGCGTACCGGACACCCCATCCACCCCGTCATTGCAGTTCACCGCATTGATGCACAGCCACACCACCGGCGTATAAAGCAACACCCCGCCCCACCAGGGCAGCGTGAAATGCGCCGAGGTAAACGGGAGCCAGATTTCGGTATTGGCGCCGTTCATCAGCACCACGCAAACAAACAGCGCGATCGCCAGGTCCGTCAGCCCCAGCGTCAATTCGCTCAGCCCGCCCGGCTTGCTGTCATCGAGATACCCGACGCCCGAGGCGATCAGCAGCGCCCCGAGGCAGAAATAGAGTTTGGGATCAAACGGCAGGCAGATCAGCAACACGCTCACCGTGATCAGCACGATGAAAATGCCCACCCCCACCGGCTTGCCAACGCTCTCCTCGGCGTTCACCGCATGCGCCCGCCCCTTGTCCTTGGTCAGCACATGCCAGACACGCGGCAGCATCAGCAAGGATAGCGTCGCCGATAGCAGCGCGCCCAATGCCGCCAGCACCGGATAGGAGGCCAGCAGTCGCGCCGGCCCCCAGAACGGGGCAATGAACTCGGAGAGATAAGTGAGCATGGTAAGCCGATCGCTGTTGTGCTGCCCGCCTCGAGCCGGGACCAGCGCCATGATCGCCGCTGCATCCCGCCAGATCAACGCCGGCAACAAAAGGCCGCCGGGTTACCCCGGCGGCCTGCTCATTTCAACCTGAAAAATCAGGCCTTGTTCTTGTTGTAGAGGTCGAAGAACACCGCCGCGAGCAGCACGATGCCCTTGATCATCTGCTGCCAATCGATGTTGACGCCCATGATCGACATGCCATTGTTCATCACGCCCATGATGAAGGCGCCGATCACCGCGCCGGCCACGGCACCCACACCGCCCAGCGCCGAAGCGCCGCCGATGAAGACCGAGGCGATGACGTCCAGCTCCAGCCCCTGCCCGGCCTTGGGCGTGGCGGAGTTGAGGCGCGCCGCATAGATCATGCCGGCCAAGGCGGCCAGCGCACCCATGATGGCGAACACATAGAAGGTCAGCCGTTCGGTCTTGATGCCCGACAAAGCCGCAGCCTTGAGGTTCCCACCCAGTGCATAGATGCGACGGCCAAAGGTCATGCGCTTGGTGATGAACACGAAGAGCGCGATCAGCAGCGCCATCACCACCAGCACATTGGGCAGGCCGCGATAGGAGGCCAGCATATAGCCGAAGAACAGCACGATGGCAGCAATGACCAGGTTCTTGGCGACGAACAGTCCGAACGGCTCGCTTTCATAGCCGCGCGCCTTGCGGCGGGAGCGCCCGTGAATGGCAAAGCCGATCATGGCGACCACGCCGATAATGGCGATGACCAGGCTCGTCGTATGCAGCACCAGCGGCTGCACGCCTTCGCTGGCGGCAACCAGCGTGGTCGGCCCGATCAAATCGGGAATGAAGCCGGCCGACAGCAGCTGGAATTCAGCCGGGAACGGCCCAACCGACTTGCCGGCCAGGATGGCGAGCGACAGCCCCTTGAAGATCAGCATGCCAGCCAGCGTCACGATGAAGCTGGGGATCTTGTGATAGGCGATCAGATACCCCTGCGCCGCCCCGATCACTGCGCCCACGACGATACAGATCGCCCCGGCAACGAAGGGGTTGGCCAGGAATGCCAGCTCGGGCGGGAAGCGCCAGCCCACCATCAGCATAGCGGCCAGGGCACCCACAAAGCCCGAAACCGAGCCCACCGACAGATCGATATGGCCGGCCACGATGACCAGCAACATGCCCAGCGCCATCACGATGATATAGCTGTTCTGCAGGATGATATTGGTCAGGTTCACCGGCTTGAACAGCACGCCGTTGGTGAAATACTGGAAGAACAGCATGATCAGGATGAGCGCCAGCATCAGGCCGTAATCGCGCATATTGGCCTGCAGGGCGCCCCAGACGCTGAGCTCCTGAACCTTGACCTTTTCGCCGGTTGCGGTGATGCCCGACGGGGCAGTTTCTGTGGTCATGATGCCTTCCCTTCCGCGCGAACGATCGCGCGCATGATCTTTTCCTGGCTCGCCTCGGCAGTGGGCATCTCGCCCACCATGCGGCCTTCATTCATTACATAAAGCCGGTCGGTGATGCCGAGCAGTTCGGGCATTTCCGAGGAGATGACCAGGATAGCCTTACCCTGCGCCGCCAGCTGGTTGATGATGGTGTAGATTTCGTATTTCGCGCCGACATCGATACCGCGCGTCGGCTCGTCCAGGATCAGCACTTCAGGATTGGCGAACAGCCACTTGCTGAGCACCACCTTTTGCTGGTTGCCGCCCGAAAGATTGCCCGTCACCTGATAGACGCTCGATGAGCGGATATTGGTGCGTTTGCGATAATCGTTGGCGACATCCATTTCGGCCATATCATCGATCACGCCAAACTTGGACACCCCTGCCAGATTGGCGAGCGTGGTATTGTGCTTGATGTGATCGATCAGGTTAAGGCCATAGGTCTTGCGGTCCTCGGTGGCATAGGCGATGCCGTGGGAAACGGCCTTGCCGACGCTGGAGGTATCGACTTTCTTGCCATGCAGGAAAACCTCGCCGGAGATCTTCTGGCCATAAGATTTGCCGAACAGGCTCATGGCGAATTCAGTGCGGCCCGAGCCCATCAGCCCGGCAATGCCGACAACTTCACCTTTGCGGATATTGATGTCGATATTCTTGATCACCTGCCGGTCGCGATGCTGGGGGTGATAAACGCTCCAGTTCTTGACCTCGAACACCACCTCCCCGATCTGCGGCGTGCGGCCGGGATAGCGATCATCGAGCGAACGGCCCACCATGGAGGTGATGATCCGGTCTTCCGAGATCTGCTCTTTGTTCATGGTCTCGATGGTGCGCCCATCGCGGATCACCGTGATCCGGTCGGCGACCTTGCTGATTTCGTTGAGCTTGTGCGAGATCAGGATCGAGGTAATGCCCTGGCGCCGGAATTCGACCAGCAGGTCGAGCAGCGCCGCACTGTCCTTTTCCGACAGGCTGGCCGTGGGCTCGTCCAGGATCAGCAGCTTGACCTCTTTGGAAAGGGCCTTGGCGATTTCCACCAATTGCTGCTTGCCCACCCCGATATTGGTCACCAGCGTATCGGGGTCTTCCTTGAGCCCGACCATGGACAGCAGCTTGCGCGCGCCATCACGGGTCTCGTCCCAATCGACAATGCCGGCCTTGGCCTGCTCATTACCCAAAAAGATGTTTTCCGCGATCGACAGCAGCGGCACCAGCGCCAGCTCCTGATGGATGATGACGATGCCGACATGCTCGCTGTCGCGGATGGATTTGAAATGCTGTTCCTGGCCCTTGTAGACGATCTGGCCGTCATAGCTGCCTGCGGGATAAACCCCGCTCAGCACCTTCATCAGCGTGGACTTGCCCGCGCCGTTTTCGCCCACAATGGCGTGGATCTCGGCTTCGCGGACATCGAGATTGACGTCCTGCAGCGCCTTGACGCCCGGAAACGTCTTGGTGATGCCGCGCATCTCTAGAATAGTTTCGCTCATACTGCACTCACCGGCGGTAGGGTCGCTCGAAAGAGGCCCGCTTTATCTGCGGGCCCCCGGTTTGGTCAATCGTCTTTATTTCAGGTCTTCTTCCTTGATGTAGCCCGAGTCAACCACGAGTTCCTTGTAGTTGACCGCGTCCACTTCATAGGGCGTGAGAAGGATCGAGGGTACGACCTTGTTGCCATTGTTATACGTGGTCGTATCGAGCCCTTCGGGTGTGGCGCCGCTCAGCACGGTATCAACGAGATCGCCGGTGACGCGGGCCAGCTCGCGCGTATCCTTATAGACTGTGGAATACTGCTCGCCGGCAATGATCGCCTTGATCGAGGGGATTTCAGCGTCCTGGCCCGAAATGATCGGATAGGCCAGATCGGCCGAACCATAACCGATGCCCTTGAGCGAGGAGATGATGCCACGCGCCACCCCATCATTGGGCGAAAGCACGGCATCGACATGGCTGCCGTCCGAATAATAGGCCGAGAGCAGGTTATCCATGCGGGCCTGGGCAGTCGCCCCGTCCCAGCGCAGCGTGCCCACCTTGTCCATGCCCTGCTGGCCGGACTTGACCACCAGCACGCCGGAATCGATCAGCGGCTGCAGCACGCTCATGGCGCCGTCATAGAAGAAGAAGGCGTTGTTGTCGTCGGGCGAACCGCCGAACAGCTCGATATTGAACGGGCCAGCCTTCTCGGGATAACCCAGGCCCTTGAGGATCGAATTGGCCTGCAGCACGCCAACCTTGAAGTTGTCGAACGTGGTGTAATAGTCGACATTGGCCGTGTCGCGGATCAGCCGGTCATAGGCGATGACCTTGACGCCTGCGGCCGCAGCCTGCTCGAGCACCGCGCTCAGCGTCGTGCCGTCCAGGGCCGCAATCACCAGAGCCTTGGAACCCTTGGTGACCATGTTTTCGATCTGGGCGAGCTGGTTAGGGATATCGTCGCCCGCATATTGCAGATCGACGGTGTAGCCCTTGGCCTCCAGCGCCGACTTGAGCTCGGCACCATCCGAATTCCAGCGCAAAGTGGTCTGTTCCGGCATGGAAATGCCGATCGTGCCCTTGTCCTGGGCGGCGACCAGGCCCGCCGAGCCCAGCACGAACGCCCCCGTCAAAGCCACGGCGGCGAACGACTTAAAAATGTTCATTCTTTTCTCCCTAACGATGTTGTGCAGTCTTGTTCAGGAACGCGCAAAGACGAGCTCGTCATTGCATTGTGACAGCGCAATGATCGAACCGATTTACACGACACCAGATCCTGGTCTGCTTGACCTATCCAGTTGGCGGCCTTGCGCCTTGCCCTTCCCAAGCCAACAACCCGAGAATATGGCACGCAATGAACCTTCGCAAGAATTTTGAGGTACGTGCATCGATTTACTCATTATTTCGATGTCCCTCAAATTGTTAGATAAAACGAGGCCCCGCGTCGCCGCGGGGCCCTTTATTCAGGCAGCAGGCTGCTTACTGCACGTCTTCAGGCTTGAGGTAACCAGAGTCGATCACCAGTTCCTGGTAGTTCGACTTGTCGACCTCATAGGGAGTCAGCAGGATCGAGGGAACGACCTTGACGCCGTTGTCGTAGGTCGTGGTGTCCAGACCCTCAGGCGTGCCACCGCTCAGCACGGTGTCAACCAGATCGCCAGTGACACGGGCCAGTTCGCGCGTGTCCTTGTAGACGGTCGAATACTGCTCCCCGGCAATGATCGCCTTGACCGAGGGGGCTTCGGCATCCTGGCCCGAAATGACCGGCCAAGGCTGGTCGGCAGAGCCGTAGCCAATGCCGCGCAGCGAAGAGATGATACCGCGGCTCAGACCATCATAGGGGGACAGAACCGCGTCAACGCGCGAACCGTCCGAGTAGTTGGCGGACAGGATATTGTCCATGCGGGCCTGTGCGACAGCACCGTCCCAACGCAGGGTACCGACAGTGTCCATGCCCTGCTGGCCGGACTTGACCACCAGCACGCCGGAATCGATCAGCGGCTGGAACACGCTCATCGCGCCGTCATAGAAGAAGAAGGCGTTGTTATCGTCGGGGGAACCGCCGAACAGCTCGATATTGAACGGACCCTGGTTTTCCGGATAGCCCAGACCCTTCAGGATCGAATTGGCCTGCAGCACGCCGACCTGGAAATTGTCGAACGTGGTGTAATAGTCCACGTTGGCCGTTTCGCGGATCAGGCGATCATAAGCGATGACCTTGATGCCGGCATCAGCTGCCTGCTGCAGCACGGCGCTCAGCGTGGTGCCGTCGATCGAAGCAACCACCAGGGCCTTGACGCCCTTGGTGACCATGTTTTCGATCTGGGCAAGCTGGTTGGGGATATCGTCTTCCGCATATTGCAGGTCGACGGTGTAGCCCTTGCCTTCCAGCGCGGCCTTGAGTTCGTTGCCGTCCGAGATCCAGCGCAGCGACGACTGGGTCGGCATGGCGATGCCGATCTGGCCCTTGTCCTGGGCGAAGGCCGCCGTCGAAGCCGTCAGTGCCATGGCGCCGACTGCCAGCACGGTGGCAAGCGTTTTGAAAACCTTCACGTCTCGACTCCCTTTTTGTATTTCGAGTTCATAAAGAGTTGGAATGGTCGTCAGGGGAGAGCCGGCTCGACATGCAGGGCGCAAAAACCGGAAATCGAGACCGATCCCGCGACGGGTAACAGCGGGCAGACACCCGCAGGCTCGCCGTCATTCGTTGCTGCATGAAAATCCTCCACAAGGAACGGCAATTGCCGTTTAGGCCCTCCCAAGCCCACGCCCGGAAGCTAGAATAGTCAGATACCTTTTGTAAAGCGGCTTCCAGCGCAACTGGCTAACAAGCCTGTGTCTTGCCCGACAATAGTCGCAGTTGCGGTGCATCGCTGCGCCCTATATCGTCTGTCCGCCTTCGGAGGACATTCGCATGAGGCGCCGTTCAAACGGCCCCGGCGGATGCAAAGGTATCAGATATCAGGAGGAAAAATGGTCCATCACGATGGGGATGCTCGCCCCGACCAATCGGCGGCAAGCGTGGTTGCGGACGATCTGGCCAGCATGATTCTGGGTGAATTGGTGCCGGGCACGAGCCTGCCCAGCGAAGCCGAACTTGCGGGGCGCTACGAGGTCAGCCGCCTGACCATTCGCGAGGCAGTGAAACTGCTCGAGGGTCGCGGCCTGCTCGAACTGGCGCGCGGCCGCCGCGCCGTGGTGCGCGAACCCGATGGCGCCGCCTTCGCCGATTTTCTCACCTCGATCATCCGCTACGACCCCAAGGGCCTGTACGATCTGATCGAAGTGCGGCTTTCCCTCGAAGTTCAGTCGGCGACCCTGGCCGCCAAGCGCTCCACCCGCGCCGGCCAGACCGCCATTGAAAGCGCCCTCGAAGGCATGCGCGAAACCCTCGCCGGGGGCCTCGACACCCCCGAGCAGGAACTGCGCTTCCACACCTATGATGTCGGCTTCCACGAGGCCGTGGCCCTCGCCAGCGGCAATCGCGTGCTCGGCTATCTCTTCGAAGCCATGGCCCAGCCCCTGCGCGAAGGCTTTTTCATCAGCCGCCGCGGCCACGAACAGCGCGGTCACACCCTCGCCCACACCGTCGAAGCCCATCAGCGCATCCTGGACTGTATCAGACAAGGCAATGGCCGCGCCGCCGCCGAAGCCATGCGCCTGCACCTCAAGGACACCGAACGCGACATCCGCACCGCCCTCAGCCAGCTCCGTCAGGGCCTCCCCAAGAGCTAGCGGCCAATCTACCGCTTGCAGCGCCACCACCCTCGCCCCAATATCCGCCCCATGATTTCGAGGAATCGGCATGGCCAACAAAACCGATAGCCCCAGTACGCGGCTCGATGACGCTGCGCGGGCCGGCTGGCTCTATTACGTTGCCGGCAATACCCAGGAAGAAATCGCGGCCAAACTCGGCATTTCCCGCCAATCCGCCCAACGCCTCGTCTCCCTCTCGGTCAGCGAAGGCCTGATCAAGGTCCGGCTCGACCACCCCATCGGCCGCTGCATGGACCTGGCCGCGCGCCTCAAATCCCGCTTTGCGCTCGACCTGGTAGAAATCGTGCCCTCCGATCCGGCCAGCACCTCCACCACGATTGGCCTGGCCGAAGCTGCCGCCGCCGAGATCGAACGCTGGCTCAAGCGGGCCGATCCCATCATCATGGCCATCGGCACCGGCCGCACGCTCAAGGCCGCCATCGAGCAGCTCATGCCCATGGAATGCCCGCACCACAAGGTGGTGGCGCTGACCGGCAGTATCGCCCCCGACGGCTCGGCCGCCTTCTACAACGTCATTTTCAACGTCGCCGACACGGTCAAGGCCCGCAGTTTCCCCATGCCCCTGCCCGTCATCGCCTCCTCGGCCCGCGAGCGCGAAATGCTGCATTCCCAGCCCATGATCCGCGAAACCCTGGCTCTCGCCGCCCAGGCCGACGTCACCTTTGTCGGCGTCGGCGAAATCGGCCCCGACGCGCCGCTCTATCTCGATGGCTTTATCTCCGATGACGAACTCAAGGCCCTGCAGAAAGCCGGCGCCGTCGGCGAGATCTGCGGCTGGAGCTTTGACGCCGAGGGCAAGCTGATCGAAGGCCTCACCAATGAGCGCGTTGCCTCCGCCTCGATTCCCTCACGCGAAAACTCCCTGGTCATAGCAATTGCCATGGGCCGCAAAAAATTGCCCGGCATCCGCGCCACACTGAACCGTCGCCTGGTCAATGGCATCATCACCGATGAAGCTACCGCCGAAGGCCTGCTGGCCTAGCACCAATCCGCTGACCCACCACATTAATCCCCCAAAATTGGCCATTTCCTGCGGCACGTACGTCACGCGCCCGGCGCATGACACGCTTGACTCTGCCGCATGATGTGCGAGTATTTGCTCATGACTGGAACAAATGCCCGTTCCGGTACGGGAGGAATTTGATGAAACTTACACCCCTTTTCGTGGGCGCTTTGACGCTTGCGCTGGCCACATCCGCATCCGCGCAGACCCTCACCATTGCCACTGTGAACAATGGCGACATGGTGCGCATGCAGGGCCTGTCGTCCGCCTTCACCGCCGATACCGGCATCGAACTCAACTGGGTGGTGCTCGAAGAAAACACCCTGCGCCAGAACGTCACCACCGACATCGCCACCAATGGCGGCCAATATGACGTGATGACCATCGGCACCTATGAAGCCCCGATCTGGGCCAAGCAGGGCTGGCTGGTCCCGCTCGATGGTCTGAGCGCCGACGCCGCCTATGACGTCGATGATCTGCTGCCGCCCATCCGCGATGGTCTCTCCTACGAAGGCAAGCTCTATGCGGCCCCCTTCTATGGCGAAAGCTCCATGGTCATGTATCGCAAGGACCTGATGGAAAAGGCGGGCCTCACCATGCCCGACGCCCCTACCTGGGAATTCATCGGCGAGGCCGCCCGCGCCATGACCGACCGTGCCAATGACATCAACGGCATCTGCCTGCGCGGCAAGGCCGGCTGGGGCGAGAACATGGCTTTCCTCACCGCCATGTCCAATTCCTTCGGCGCCCGCTGGTTCGATGAAAGCTGGAAGCCCCAGTTCGATCAGCCCGAATGGAAGTCCACCCTCGACACCTATCTTTCCCTGATGGCTGATGCCGGCCCCGCCGGCGCCTCGTCCAACGGCTTCAACGAAAACCTCACCCTGTTCCAGCAGGGCAAATGCGGCATGTGGATCGACGCCACCGTCGCCGCCTCCTTCGTGATCAACCCGACGGACTCCACCGTCGCCGACCAGGTCGGCTTTGCCCTGGCGCCCGATAATGGCCTGGGCAAGCGCGGCAACTGGCTCTGGGCGTGGTCGCTGGCCATCCCCACCAGCTCGCAGAACCAGGATGCGGCCGTCCAGTTCATCAATTGGGCGACCAACAAGGCCTATCTCGAGACGGTCGCCGCGCAGGACGGTTGGGCCAACGTGCCTCCGGGCACCCGCGCCTCGCTCTATGCCAATGCCGATTATCAGGCCGCCGCGCCCTTCGCCAAGATGACGCTGGATTCCATCAACTCAGCCAATCCGAGCGAACCGACCGTCCAGCCCGTGCCCTATACCGGCGTGCAATTCGTGGCGATCCCCGAATTCGCCGGTATCGCCACCAATGTCGGCCAGCTCTTCTCGGCGGCTCTCGCCGGCCAGATGTCCGCCGACGACGCCCTGGCTCAAGCCCAGGACGCCGCCACCCGCGACATGACCCGCGCCGGTTATATCAAGTAGGTTTTCTCCCGCATGGGGTGGGGATGCGTCGCGCACCCCCACCCAAACCGGCAGGATCAATCGGCTATGCCACAGATCACCTCTCCCCTGAGGGGCGAGGGGACAAATCGAGACCGTGGCGCGATGGTGCCACGCTCACCGGCGCACCATCCCGCCACAACCACCGCAGTCGCCCTCCCCTTGCGGGGAGGGAAGGGAGGGGGTTCCCTCCGCCACACCGGGATCACCAGCATGGCCACCGCCCAAACCCGCACCCTCTCCCGCATCATGATGGCGCCCGCCGTCATCGTGCTGCTGATCTGGATGATCGTTCCGCTGGTGATGACCCTGTGGTTCAGCTTCCAGAATTATAGCCTGATCAACCCGATGATGACCGGCTTTGCCGGCTGGGCCAACTATATCTATGTCATCGGCGATCCCAGCTTCACCCAGTCGCTGGTCAATACCCTCATTCTCGTTGGCGGCGTGCTGGCCATCACCGTCATCGGCGGCACCCTGCTGGCGCTCCTGCTCGATCAGCCGATCTGGGGCCAGGGCATTTTGCGCATCCTGGTCATCTCGCCCTTCTTCGTCATGCCGCCCGTCGCGGCACTGATCTGGAAGAACGGCTTCATGCATCCCGGCTATGGCATGCTCGGCCACCTGTGGAAGGCCTTCGGCCTGCAGCCAGTCGATTGGTTCAATCAATATCCGCTGTTTTCGGTGATCGTCATCGTGGCCTGGCAATGGCTGCCCTTCGCCACGCTGATCCTGCTCACCGCATTGCAATCTTTGTCCGAAGAACAGCGCGAAGCCGCCGAAATGGACGGCGCCAATGCGCTCAACCGCTTCTACTACATCATCCTGCCCCATATGGCCCGGGCCATCACCATCGTCATCCTGATCCAGACCATTTTCCTGCTCGGCATCTTCGCCGAAATCCGCGTCACCACCGGGGGCGGGCCAGGTTATGCCTCCACCAATATCACCTTCCTGGTTTTCCGCACCGGCATCTTGTCCAATGACATCGGCGCCGGCTCGGCCGGCGGCGTCGTCGCCGTCATCATCGCCAATATCGTGGCCTTCTTCCTGATGCGCGCAGTGGGGAAGAACTTGGATGCGTGAGTTTTCCAAATTGTGTAGCCGACCCCTCTTCACCTCTCCCTTTGGGGGAGAGGTCGACCCCCTTGGGTCGGGTGAGGGGGCCTTCCCCAAGCACCGGGCCAGGAAAAAGGCCCCCTCACCCGTCGGCTTCGCCGCCGACCTCTCCCCCAAAGGGAGAGGTGAGGCTGCCCCTCCCTCCGGCGCAAGGAACTAAATCATGGCCCGCACCGTCTCCACCCGGACCCGCATCGGCTTTACCGCCCTCGCCTGGATTGTCGCCCTCCTGCTGTTCTCGCCCATCCTGTGGACGATCCTCACCGCATTCAAAACCGAGGCCGAAGCCATCGCGTCCCGGCCCACCTTCTTCCCGGAAACCTTCACGCTGGAAAATTTCGGCGCCGTGCAGGATCGCTCCGACTATATCAAGCACGCCATCAATTCGATCCTGGTCTCGGTCGGCTCCACCCTATTGGGCCTCGCCATCGGCATCCCAGCCGCCTGGGCCATGGCCTTCGCGCCCACCAAGCGCACCAAGGACGTCTTGATGTGGATGCTCTCCACCAAGATGATGCCCGCCGTGGGCGTTCTCATCCCGATCTACCTGATCTTCCGCGATCTGCGCCTGCTCGACACCGTGCATGGCCTGACCCTGATCATGACGCTGATCAACCTGCCGATCATCATCTGGATGCTCTACACCTACTTCAAGGAAATCCCGGTCGATATCCTGGAAGCCGCCCGCATGGACGGTGCCGAACTCTGGAATGAAATCGTCCACGTCCTCGTCCCCATGGCCGTGCCCGGCATCGCCTCGACGCTCCTGCTCAATGTGATCCTCGCCTGGAACGAAGCCTTCTGGACCATCACCCTGACCTCGGGCCGCGCCGGCACGCTCACCGCCTTCATCTCCTCATTCTCCTCGCCGCAAGGCCTGTTCCTCGCCAAGCTCTCCGCCGCCTCCCTGCTCGCCATCGCACCAATCCTGCTCATGGGCTGGTTCAGCCAGAAACAACTCGTCCGCGGCCTCACCTTCGGCGCAGTGAAATAAGGACTTAGAAAATGGGTTCCATCTCCCTCTCCCACGTCAACAAGTCCTTCGGCGACGTCCAGGTCATCCCGGACATCTCCCTCGACATCAATGATGGGGAATTCGTCGTTTTCGTTGGCCCATCCGGCTGTGGCAAATCCACCCTCCTCCGCCTGATCGCCGGGCTTGAAGACACCACGTCCGGCACCATCCTGCTCGACGGGCAGGACATGACAAAGGCTCCCCCCGCGCGGCGGGGCCTCGCCATGGTGTTCCAGTCCTACGCGCTCTATCCGCATATGACGGTGCGCGACAACATTGCCTTCCCGCTCAAGATGGCCAAGGCATCAAAGGAAGTGATCGATCAGAAGGTCGAATATGCCGCCCGCACGCTGAACCTATCCTCTTATCTCGACCGCCGCCCCCGCGCCCTGTCCGGCGGCCAGCGGCAGCGTGTTGCCATCGGCCGCGCCATCGTGCGCGAACCCAAGGCCTTCCTGTTCGACGAGCCCCTGTCCAATCTCGACGCGGCGCTACGCGTCAACATGCGGCTGGAAATCACCGAACTGCACCAGCAGCTCAAGACCACGATGATCTACGTCACCCACGATCAGGTGGAAGCCATGACCATGGCCGACCGCATCGTCGTGCTCAACGCGGGGAACGTGGAGCAATTCGGCTCCCCGCTCGACCTCTACAAGAAGCCCGCCAACCGCTTCGTCGCCGGCTTCATCGGCAGCCCGAAGATGAACTTCGTCGATGGCCCCGAAGCGGCCAAGCACAACGCCCATTCCATCGGCGTGCGCCCCGAACACTTCAAGCTCAGCCGCGACAATGTTCCCGGCACCTGGAAAGGCAAGGTCGGGGTCGCCGAACAGCTGGGATCAGACACGTTCCTCCACGTCCATGTCGGAGGCCTAGGCCTGATGACCATCCGCACCGACGGCGACCAGACCTTTGCCCATGGCGACGAAGTCTATCTGACGCCCGACCAGACCCGCATCTATAAATTCGATGCAGCGGGCAAGGCGATCTAACTATGCTCCGCGCCCTCCCCTCCTTCGTCATCACCGGGCTTGTCCCGGTGATCCACGCCTCCACAAACTGGATTGCCCGGACAAGCCGGGCAATGACGGAGAAAACGGGATATCGCCCACCGGGTCATTCCCGCGAAAGCGGGAACCCCTGTTTCCTTTCAACGGAGGTTCCCGCTTTCGCGGGAATGACTCCGGGACCTAACCCATGACCAAACTCTCCGCCGCCACCCTCTCCTCCATCACCACTGCCGCGACACCCACTTACAACCGCGACGCCCTCACCGCCGGCATCGTCCATTTCGGCGTCGGCAATTTCCATCGCGCTCACCAGGCCGTCTATCTCGACGATCTCTTTGCCACCGGCTCCGACCATGATTGGGCCCTCATCGGCGCCGGCGTCCGCGAGGCCGATGAGGCCATGCGGCAAAAGCTCAAGTCCCAGGACTGGCTGACCACCGTGGTCGAACAGGAAGCCGACACCAGCGCCGCCCGCATCACTGGTCCCATGATCGACTATCTCCGCCCCGGCGACAGCGACGCGGTAATCGAGCGCCTGACCGACCACGCCATCCGCATCGTCTCGCTCACCATCACCGAAGGTGGCTATTACATCGATCCGGCCAGCCAGAAGTTCGATCCGACCCATCACGACATCGCGTACGACGCCGCCAATATCACCTCCCCCAAAACCGCCTTCGGCCTCATCCTCGCCGGTCTTATCCGCCGCCGTGACCTCGGCATCCTCCCCTTCACCGTCATGAGTTGCGATAACATCCCCGGCAATGGCCACGTCACCGAAAACGCCGTCGCCGGCCTTGCCGCGCTGATCGACCCGGCCCTCGCCCAATGGGTCAAAGCCAATGTCGCCTTCCCCAATGGCATGGTGGACCGCATCACCCCCGCCACCTCCGATCGCGAAAAAACCCTCCTGGCCGACAATTTCGGCATCGAGGACAATTGGCCCGTCTTCTGCGAGAGCTTCAAGCAATGGGTGCTCGAAGACAATTTCCCCGCCGGCCGCCCGGCGCTGGAAAAGGTCGGCGTTCAATTCGTCAAGGACGTCGCCCCCTACGAGCACATGAAAATCCGCATCCTCAACGGCGGCCACGCCACCATCGCCTATCCGGCCGGCCTGCTCGATATCCACTTCGTCCATGAAGCCATGGAGCACCCCCTGGTCGCCGCCTTCCTCGCCAAGGTCGAGCGCGATGAGATCATCCCCATCGTCCCCCCGGTCCCCGATACCAATCTCGACGATTACTTCGCCCTCTGCCAGCGCCGCTTCGCCAATCCCAAGATTGGCGACACTATTCGCCGCCTCGCGCTCGATGGCTCCAACCGGCAGCCCAAATTCATCATTCCATCGGCCCTGGAGCGTTCTCAACGTCAACAGTCCGTTAACGGATTGGCGCTCGTGTCAGCACTTTGGTGTCGCTATTGCTACGGCATTTCCGAGAGCGGCGCCGTCATCGAACCCAATGATCCAAGCTGGGATCGCCTGACCGCCCAAGCCCAAAAAGCCAAGATCAATCCCCAGGCCTGGCTGGAAATGACCGACATCTACGGCGAACTCGCCACCCATCAACGTTTCATTGCCGCCTTTACCAAAGCCTTGGAAACGCTGTGGAATATCGGCACCAAAGCCACGCTTGAGCGCTACATCGAAGGCCAGATCTAGTTGACCCTCGAGCTCATCATCTTCGATTGCGACGGCGTCCTCGTCGATAGCGAACCCCTCGCCATGCAGATCCTGATCGCCGCCATCGGCGCCCAGGGCCCCGCAATCACCCCCGCCATGGCCTATCGCGATTACCTCGGCCGCTCCCTCGCCTCGATCTCCGCCAGCCTGCTCGATAGCCACGGCATGCCACTCGGTCCGGCGGCACTCGCCTCCATGCGCAGCGATCTGTACGCGCTCTACCGCCGCGAGTTGCGGGCCAGTCCAGGCCTCCCTAACATCCTGGAAAATCTTGACATTCCATTCTGCGTCGCCTCCTCCAGCCAACCCGAACGCATCCGCATCAGCCTCGAACTGACCGGCATGCTGGCCGCCTTCGAACCCAATATCTTCTCCGCCACCATGGTCAAAAACGGCAAACCCGCCCCCGATCTCTTCCTTCACGCCGCCCACGCCATGGGCATTCCACCCACCAATTGCCTTGTCATCGAAGACAGCCCCGCCGGCATCACCGCCGCCCGCGCCGCCGGCATGGCGGTATTCGGCTATCTCGGCGGCGGCCATACCGCCCCCGCCGGGCTCGCCGACACCATCGCCGCGCTCCACCCCGACCGGATTTTTGACGATATGCATGCCTTGCCCGATCTTGTACGATCGCTCCGAACCGAGAAGAAGGCGCTCTAGTTTGTTGCAAAGCCTCCTGGTGGCAGTGGATGTGGGCACGGGGAGCGCCCGGGCGGGCGTGCTGACGCCCGAAGGCCTGCTGCTGGGCCGCGCCGAGCATCCCATCGCCATGAATCGCACCGATGCCAACCATGCCGAGCATGACAGCGAGGACATCTGGCGCGCCGTCTGCGCAGCCGTGCGCAACGCCATGGCTGCCGCCGGAGCCAGCCCCGACGCCGTGGTGGGCCTGGCCTTCGATGCCACCTGCTCCCTCGTCGTCCGCGATGCTAACGGCGCCCCGCTCACCGTCTCCACCAATGGCGAAGCGCGTTGGGACACCATTGTCTGGCTCGATCACCGGGCGCTGGCCGAAGCCGGGGAATGCACCGAAACCGGCCATCTCGTGCTCAATTTTGCCGGCGGCGTCATGTCGCCGGAAATGGAAGTGCCCAAGCTGATGTGGCTCAAGCGGCACATGCCGCAGACCTGGGCCAGTGCCGGCATGATGTTCGACCTGGCCGATTTTCTTTCGTGGAAAGCCACCGGCTCGCTCGCCCGCAGCCAATCCACCCTCACCTGCAAATGGACTTACCTAGGTCATACCAACCCATCCTGGCGGCAGGATTTTCTTGAGCTGGTGGGTCTCGAAGACCTGCTCGACCGCGCCGCCCTGCCGCAGACGGCCAGCCCCATCGGCACCGATCTGGGCACGCTGACCGCAGCGGCCGCCGCCGATCTGGGCCTCACCGCCAATTGCCATGTCGGCGCCGGCCTGATCGACGCCCATGCCGGTGCGCTGGGCCTGCTCGGCGCCTTCGCCAGCGATATCGGCACGATCGATCGCCACCTGGCCCTGATCGCTGGAACCTCCAGCTGCGTCATGGCGCTCTCTGCCGAAGACCGCGCGACCTCCGGCGTCTGGGGCCCCTATTATGGTGCCGTGCTCCCCGGTGTCTGGCTCAATGAAGGCGGCCAATCGGCCACCGGCGCCTTGCTCGATCACCTCATCCGCTGGCATGGCGCGGGCGGCGACCCAACCCCGGAACGCCACCGCGCCATTGCTGAGCGCATCATTGCGCTACGCGCCAGCGAAGGCCTGGGCCTCGCCAAACGCTTGCATGTTCTGCCCGATTTCCATGGCAATCGTTCCCCTTTGGGCGATCCCTTTGCGCTGGGCGTCATCTCCGGCCTGACCCTCGACAGCGATTTCGATAGCCTCTGCCGGCTCTATTGGCGCAGCTGCGTCGCCATTGCCTTGGGCGTCCGCCACATCCTCGAAACGCTCAACACGCGCGGCTATGCCATCGACACGCTGCACATTACCGGCGGGCACACCAGGAACCCGCTGCTGATGGAACTCTATGCCGACGCCACCGGCTGCACGGTGGTGCAATCCTCGGCGCAGGACGCAACGCTGCTCGGCATGGCCATGGTCGCAGCGACTGCCGCGGGGCTTTATCCGAGCCTCGATGCGGCTTGTGTGGCGATGCACCAACCGGGTGCGGCGCGTTCGCCAGACCCGGCTGCCCGCATCCAGTTCGACCGGGACTATCGGATTTTTCTCGAAATGCTGCGGCAACGGCAGCTGATCGACGCGATGGGGTAGCGACTGCCCGCGCAACCCACCTAACCACCAACACCGCCTATCCCTGCACGCCAAACCCCGCTAAGCTCCTTCCCGGGAAGTCAAAATTCGTGGCCTGAAGTGAGCGACTGGAACGCATGTCGATCAAAGCCGCCGTCTACCATCTGACTCACTACAAATATGACCGTCCGGTCTTCCTCCAGCCCCAGATCATCAGGCTGCAACCGGCGCCGCATTCCAGAACCAAGGTGCTGAGCCACTCCCTGCGGGTGTCTCCGTCGCTGCATTTCGTCAATGTGCAGCAGGATGCCTATGGCAATTTCCTAACCCGCTTCGTCTTCCCCGAGCCGGTCACCGAGCTCAAGATCGAAGTCGATCTCGTCGCCGACATGACGGTCTATAATCCCTTCGATTTCTTCGTCGAGGAAACAGCGGAAACTTTCCCCTTCCAATATCCCGAAGATATTCGCGAGGACCTGTCCATCTATATGCGGCCCGAGCCAGCCGGCCCGCTGCTGCAGCGTTTCATCGATGGCATCGACAAGACGCCGATGAATACGGTCAATTTCGTCACCGCCATCAATGCCTCCATCCAGCAGCACATCGCCTATATCGTGCGCATGGAAACCGGCGTGTGGACGCCCGAGGAAACCCTGGGCAACGCCAAAGGCTCGTGCCGGGATTCCAGCTGGCTGCTGGTCCAGACCCTCAGGCATCTGGGCTTTGCCGCCCGCTTCGTGTCGGGCTACCTGATCCAGCTCAAGCCCGATCTGGTCTCGCTCGATGGCCCCGCCGGCACCGACCATGATTTTACTGACCTGCATGCCTGGTGCGAAGTCTATCTGCCCGGCGCCGGATGGGTCGGCCTCGACCCCACTTCGGGCCTACTGACCGGCGAAAGCCATGTACCGCTGGCCGCCACCCCGCATTATCGAAATGCCGCGCCGATCTCGGGCTTTGCCAGCTACGCTGAAGTCGATTTCGCCTTCGATATGAAGGTGACCCGCGTCGCCGAACATCCGCGTATCACCAAGCCCTTTTCCGACGCCGCATGGGACCAGCTCAATGCCCTGGGCAAGCAGGTCGATAAAGTCCTCGCCGAAAACGACGTGCGCCTCACCATGGGCGGCGAGCCCACTTTCGTTTCCATCGATGATTTCGAGGCCGACGAGTGGAATACCGGCGCCGTTGGCCCCACCAAGCGCGCCCTTGCCGACGATTTGATCCGCCGGCTACGCCAGCGCTTCGCGCCAGCTGGCCTGCTGCATTATGGCCAAGGTAAATGGTATCCCGGCGAAACCCTGCCGCGCTGGACCTTTTCCCTCTATTGGCGCGTCGATGGCAAACCCGTCTGGCAAGATGAGGCGCTGGTGGCGCGCGAAGGCGTCAAAACCGCCGCGACCCATGCCGACGCCCGCAAATTCCTCGCTGCCTTTGCGAACAATCTCGGGCTGACCGGGGAAACCATTGACGAGGCCTATGAAGACCCCGGCGAATGGCTGCTCAAGGAAGCCAATCTGCCCGCCAATGTCGACCCGGCCAATTCCGAACTGGCCGACCCCGAAGCCCGCTCGCGCATCGCCAAAGTGTTCGAGCGAGGCCTGACTAACCCCACCGGCTATGTACTGCCCGTACAGCGCTGGAACGCGGCCGCGTCGAGCCCCTGGCTCACCGAAAAGTGGAAGACACGGCGCGGCAAACTCTTCCTCGCCCCCGGCGACAGCCCCGCCGGCTATCGCCTGCCGCTGACTTCGCTCAAGCACATCAAGCCCACCGAATACCCCCATGTGGTGGCGCAGGACCCCGGTGCACCGCGCGGCCCCCTGCCCGATCCGGTGGAAATCCTGTCGCGCAAAACTGCTGGCCTTGCCGCCGACCCCCGCGCCCAGGTTGCTGCAGAATTTACCGCCGCCACCGAGCAGCAGGACCGCATCGAGCAGGAAATCAGCGAGATCGAGGGCGAGGTGCGCACTGCTGTCACCGCCGAAATCCGCGACCATAGGCTCTGCGTCTTCCTGCCGCCGGTCGAAAAACTCGAGGACTATCTCGAACTGATCGCCGCCGTCGAAGCCGCCGCCAAGGCCATCGGCTTCCCCGTGCATGTCGAAGGCTATTCCCCGCCGCACGATCCGCGCCTCAATGTCATCCGCGTGGCGCCCGATCCGGGCGTCATCGAGGTCAATATTCACCCCGCTTCGAACTGGGACGATTGCGTCGCCACGACCACCGCGATCTATGAAGAAGCCCGCCTGTCGCGGCTGGGTGCCGACAAATTCATGATCGATGGCCGCCACACCGGCACCGGCGGCGGCAATCACGTGGTCGTGGGCGGCGCCACACCCGATGACAGCCCCTTCCTGCGGCGGCCCGATCTGCTCAAGTCACTGGTGCTGCATTGGCAGCGCCATCCGGCGATGAGCTATCTGTTTTCGGGCCTGTTCATCGGACCGACAAGCCAGGCCCCTCGCTTCGACGAAGCCCGGCACGACAGCCTCTACGAACTCGAAATCGCCATGGCGCAGGTGCCTCACCCCGCCTCGGGCGCCTTGCCGCCTTTGCCCTGGCTGGTCGATCGGCTGTTCCGCAATCTTCTGGTCGACGTCACCGGCAATACCCATCGCTCGGAAATCTGCATCGACAAGCTCTATTCGCCCGACGGCCCCACCGGCCGGCTGGGCCTGGTCGAATTCCGCGGCTTTGAAATGCCGCCCAATGCGCGCATGTCGCTGGCCCAGCAAGTGCTGATCCGCGCCCTCATCGCCCGGTTCTGGACCGATCCGCTGGAGGGCAGTTTCACCCGCTGGGGCACCACCCTGCATGATCGTTTCATGCTGCCCCACTATGTCTGGCAGGACTTTCTCGATGTCCTCGCCGACCTCGACGCCCACGGCTTCAAGCTCGATCCGGCCTGGTTCGCCGCCCAGCTCGAATTCCGTTTCCCCTTCTGCGGCGAGGTCGAATATGACGGCGTCCGTCTCGAACTGCGCCAGGCGCTCGAGCCCTGGCATGTCATGGGCGAACAGGGCGCCATCGGCGGCACGGTGCGCTTCGTCGATAGCTCGGTTGAACGGCTACAGGTCAAGCTCGATGGCCTCAATCCCGAGCGCTACGCCGTCACCTGCAACCGGCGGCCCATTCCCCTGCACAAGGCCGATACGGCAGGCTCGGCCATTGCTGGCGTCCGCTACAAGGCCTGGCAACCCGCCTCGGGCATGCATCCGGCCATGCCGGTCAATACCCCACTGGTGTTCGACATCTACGACACCTGGACCGGTCGGCCCGTCGGCGGCTGCACCTATCACGTAGCCCATCCCGGCGGTCGCAATTACGAAACCTTCCCGGTCAACGGCAACGAGGCCGAGGCGCGGCGCCTTGCTCGCTTCGTGCCGCACAATTACACCCCGGGTGGCTATGATCTGCGCGCAGAAAAGCCTGCGGACGAGTTCCCGCTAACGCTTGACCTGCGCCGGCCGCCGCGCTTCTGGTAGAACCCATGAATACGCGGAATCAAAAGCCTCGCGGCAAGCCCCCTGCCGGGCCCAGCATTGTTGCTGATTACCGGCTGCAACCGGGCGTACCCGACGAAATGGTCGACCCGGCCGGCAACATCCGGCCGGGCTGGGCCGCCTTGATGGCTGCCTTCGACAGGCTAGGCCCCACCGAGCTTGCCGCGCGTTTCGAGCGCGCCGATCAATATCTGCGCGATGCCGGTGTGTTCTACCGCAAATATGACGGCGCTGAGGGCAAGGAACGCGACTGGCCGCTCGCCAAAATTCCGCTGCTGATCGATGAAGCCGAATGGGCCACCATCAGCGCCGGCCTGGTCCAGCGCGCCGAACTGCTCGAAACCGTCATCGCCGATATCTATGGCGACAATACCCTGGTGCAACAAGGCCTGCTGCCGCCCGAACTTGTGGCGCGCAATGGCGAATTCCTGCGCCCCCTCGTCGGCGTCAAACCGGCCAGCGGACATTACCTGCATTTCTGCGCCTTCGAGCTGGGTCGCGGCCCCAACGGCGCCTGGTGGGTGCTGGGCGACCGCACCCAGGCCCCTTCGGGCGCCGGCTTTGCGCTGGAAAACCGCGTCGCTACTACGCGCGCGCTGTCCGATATCTATGCCGGCATGAATATCCAGCGGCTGGCCGGCTTCTTCCGCGCCTTCCGCGATACGCTTTTCGCGCAGGCCAAGCGCGATGGCGGTCGGGTCGGCATTTTGACGCCGGGCCAGCTCAACGAAACCTATTTCGAACACGCCTATATTGCCCGCTATCTCGGCCTCATGTTGCTTGAAGGCGAGGATCTGGTGGTCGAGGACGAGCGCGTCATGGTGCGCACGGTGGCCGGACTCAAGCCGGTGACCGTGCTGTGGCGGCGCATGGACGCCTCCTTCGTCGACCCGCTTGAGCTGCGCTACGATAGCCGCATCGGCACGCCCGGCATGGTCGAGGCATTGCGCCACGGCTCGATCTCCATGATCAATGCGCTGGGCACCGGCCTGCTCGAAACCCGCGCGCTGGCCGCCTTCATGCCGCGACTGGCGCAAAAGCTGCTCGGCACCAATCTGCTGCTGCCCGAAATTGCCACCTGGTGGTGCGGTCAGCCAGGCGAGCAGCGCCATGTGCTCGACAATTTCGACAAGCTGATGATCGGCCCCGCCTTCGCCACGACGCTTCCCTTCGATGACCAGCGCGGCACCATGCTCGGCTCCGCCGTGCCTGCCGACCAGCGCGAGGCGCTGCTTGAGCGTATCCGCACCAATGGCGCCGGCTATGTCGGCCAGGAACAGGTGCAGCTCTCCACCGCCCCGGTCTATGTCGATGGCAAGCTCGAACCCCGCGCCATTACCCTGCGCGTCTACGCGGCTCGGACCGACGATGGCTGGACCATCATGCCCGGCGGCTTTGCCCGGGTCGGCTCCACCAACGATGCCTCGGCCATCGCCATGCAGCGCGGCGGCCAGGCAGCCGACGTCTGGGTCGTGTCATCCAAGCCGGTGGAACAGGTCTCGCTGCTGCCGCGCGATGGCCAGAAACTGGTGCGGAACTCGCCCGGTAGTCTGCCCAGCCGCGCCGCCGACAATCTGATCTGGCTGGGGCGCTATGCCGAGCGCTGCGAGGCTACGGTGCGCATCCTGCGCGCCTATAATGCCCGCCAGGCCGAACTCTCCAAGACCGACCTGCCGATCCTGACCCACTGTGCGGCATTCCTCGAAACCATCGATGTCGATGCCGCTGATGCCATGCCGCTGGGCTTGCTCTCCTCCATCGATAGCGCCGTGCACAGCGCCGGCCAGATCCGCGACCGCTTCTCGCCGGACGGCTGGCTGGCTCTGGTTGATCTGCAAAAGACCGCCCAGCGCTTTGCCACCCGCGTCCAGCTCGGCGACGATGCCACGCGCGCCATGACCGTGCTGCTGCGCAAGCTGGCAGGCTTTTCCGGCCTCGTGCACGAAAACATGTACCGCTTTGCCGGCTGGCGCTTTCTCGAACTGGGCCGACGGCTTGAGCGTGCCATGCAGATCGCTCGCGCCACTGCCTGGTTCACCCATAAGGATGCGCCGGATGGCTCGCTCGAAATGCTGCTGGAAATCGGCGACAGCGTCATGTCGCACCGTCGCCGCTATTCAGTGAGCGCGGGTACGCAAAGTGCCGTCGATCTGCTTACGCTGGACCCGCTCAATCCACGCTCGGTGCTGTTCCAATTGGCCGAACTGCAAAAGCAGATCGAAATGCTGCCCGGCGGCATTGGCGATGGTCAGCTCTCGCCCGCCGCTAAGGCTGCCCTGCAATTGCACACCGAATTGCGCATCGCCGAACCCGCGGACATGACCCCTGATCGCCTCGACAAGCTGGCCGCCGATCTCGGCGTTCTCTCCAGCCTCGTGGCCGCAGCCTATTTCGTGTAGCGCCATGCTCTACGATGTCCGCCTCGATCTGCATTACGATTACGACGCACCCGTGCATGGCGGCCGCCACCTCATCCGTGTTGCGCCGATCAGCGTGCCCGGCACCCAACGCGTCATCGCGGCAAGCCTCTCCTTCGAGCCGCGCCCGCAGCGCGAAAGCGCCTTCACCGATTTTTTCGGCAATGCGGTGACCACCATCACCTATCTGACGCCGCACGATCATCTCGATATCCGCCTGACCGCGCGCGTTCAGGTGGAGGACATTCATCCTCCCGCCGATCTATCGCCGACCCTCGAGCATTTGCGGCAGGAGATCAGCCGGTTCTGGTCGGTCGAACCCGATAGCCCGCATCATTTCCTCGCCGAATCCGGCAGTGTGCAGCTCGTCCCCGCCATTACCGCCTATGCCAGGGCCGCCATGGCCGGCGCCCCTTCAGTATTGGCGTCCGCCAATGACCTCTGCATGGCGATCCATCGCGACTTCATCTACGATTCCAAGGCGACTGACGTGCAGACCACGCCCGCTGAAGCCTTTGCGCTGCGCAAGGGCGTGTGCCAGGATTTTGCCCATGTGATGATCGCCGGTCTGCGCGGCGCCGGCATTCCCGCCGGCTATGTCTCGGGTTTCCTGCGCACCAATCCGCCACCCGGCAAGGCACGACTAGAAGGCAGCGACGCCATGCATGCCTGGGTGCGTGTCTGGTGCGGCCAACATATGGGTTGGGTCGAGTTCGACCCCACCAATGCCATGATTGCGGGCGGCGACCACATCTCGATCGGCCATGGCCGGGACTATGCCGACATCTCCCCGATCGTGGGCGTACTCAAGACCCATGGCTCGCATGAGACGACCCAATCGGTCGACGTGATACGCGTCGAATAGAGCCGCCGCACCCCTGTTTCACCAGGTATGCGGAACTAAAGTCCCTTCCTCGCCGTTCTTAGAGCAAGCGCAATAGAGCGCGGCGTTCTGAAGGTATTGGCCGACATGACACATGCTGAAATCAAGGAAATCGAAGACGCCCGCGCGAGTATGGCCTGGTCGAGCGAAAGCTACGATGGCCGGACCCATTATGCCGACATACTCAAGGCACTGACGCCGGCATTTCTTATTCTACTCGCCGCCACAGGTCTATTGCTCGCCTTGGTTTGACCCGGCGGCTTGGCGTCACAATAACAAAAGAAGGATGCGTCCTATGACCTTAGGCACAATTCTCATCATCGTTCTTATTCTGCTGTTGATCGGCGCATTGCCCAATTGGGGCTATTCCCGCGGCTTCGGTTATGGGCCATCCGGTATTCTGGGCGTCGTCCTCGTCGTCATCCTCATTCTTGTATTGATGGGACGAATTTGACGCACAGCCGATAAAGGGCGCGACCAGTATTGGAGTCCACGTTAGTGGAATGCGCCCCGCGGGTTGAAGGTCGCCCCCCTTTCACCCGCCCTGGTCACCCCGATACGTTTAATACGTACCGGGGTGTCTTTCTGTCGGCCCACTGGCCCGGAACCTACCACACGTTATGGCGTTGAATGACATCAATGAATGGAGCGTTTAATGGCTGATACACCTGAAATGGCACCGACCCGCGGCAAGAGACCCAACGGAGGCTCGCGTGCGGCGTCCAGCCGCGCCAAGGAAAAGCAACTCGAAGACCAGATTGCCCAGTTGCAGGACGATCTCAAGGGGATCGCCGCGACACTGGCCCATCTCAGCAGCAATAAGGTCAACGAGGTCAGGGACGTCGCCAAGAGCGAAGCCCGCCATCTGCAACGCCAGGGCCAGAACGTCATCGAGGACGTGCAGGACCAGGCCGGAGAACTTGAGCGGCAACTAAAAGACACCATTCGCGAAAAGCCGCTAACCGCGGTGGCAAGCGCGGTGGGCATCGGGTTTATCCTCGCTCTGCTCTCGCGGCGCTAGGCATCATGAATTTACTGGTCCCCCTCGCGGCCCTGCTCGGCATCGAGGTCGAGGCGATTACCGATCGGGCCAAAAAGCTCGCAATTGTCTATGCGGTGATCAGCCTCTTCCTGCTGCTGGGTTGCTTTTTTCTCGTGGCGGCGGGCTTTTTTGCTCTCACCACCCAGATCGGGCCGATCTACGCGGCGCTGGTTCTGGGCGGCGTTTTTATCGTCCTGGCACTGGCGGTCTTTGCCGGCGCGCAGATCGGCGAGAGCAACCGGAAACGCCGCGCCTCCGAACGCCGCCGCTCCAGCGAAACCGGCGCTTTCGTTACTACGGCAGCATTGACCGCATTGCCGGTCCTGCTGCGCTCGCCGGCCATCCGCACGCTCGGTCTTCCCGCCGCGGCCCTGGCAGCGTTCCTGCTGATCCGCAACGCCGGCGACAAGGACGATTGATCCGCGTCAATCTTGTTCGGCGGGCAGCGGCATCCAGATCTCGGCGGCGACACCGCCGGGATCGAATCGCAGCGTGACATCGCTATTGAGCACCTTGGCCAGGCTGCGCTCGATCAGCCTGGTACCCAGGCCATAATCACGCGGCGGCGCTACGGCGGGGCCCTCGCTTTCACGCCAGCGCAGCATCAGCCCGAGCACCGGCGCTTCCCGCTTTTCCCAGTCGATATTGACCACGCCCCGATTGGTGGACCAGGCCCCATGACGATGCGCATTGGTGGTCAATTCATGCAGGATCAAACCCAGGCCAACTGCATGGTCGGCCGGCAGCATCATGTCCGGTCCGTTGACGGTGGCGCGGTCGGGATGCTCAAGGAAGTCCGGCCCTAGCTGGGAAGCGATCACCTCATAAAGATGCACCCCGCTCCAGTCGCGATCGGCCAACAGCACATGGGCATCCGAAATCGTGCGCAACCGCCCGGAAAAGGCCTCGATAAAGGCCCTGGGATCGGGATTCTGCCGGATCGTCTGACGCGCCACCGACTGAATCATGGCCAGCGTGTTCTTGACCCGGTGGTTGAGCTCGCGCAGCAGGAGCCGCGTGTGCTCGGCGCTCTGCTTGGCTTCGGTAATATCGGTGGAGGCACCCATCATGACCAGCGCCCGCCCCTCGGCATCGCGCTGATAGACCCGGCCCCGCATGGTCAGCCACCGGATTGTCGGCTCCACTCGCACCTCGGCGGCAAAATCGACACCCTCGTCGAGACTCGCCTGGATACTGGCTTCGATGGCGGCGCGATCGCTGGCATGGACCACGTCAAGCACCTGTTCGAACTGGATCGTGCCGCTTTCGGGCAGGTGATACATGCGCCGGAACATGTCGTTGCAGACCACTTCCCCGCTGCGGATATCCCAGATCCAGCTGCCCACATTGCCCGCTTCCAGCGTCAAGGCATGGCGCCATTCTTCCCTGAGCAAAGCCGCAGCCGTGCGCGCCCGCACCCGTGCTTCGTCCTTGAGAGAGAATAGCGTGGAGGCAAGGCTCGCCAGATCGGCAAGCTGGTTGAGCAATGCCGGCTCAACCGCATCTCTGGTTTTGCGGCCAAGCACGCAAAGCGAGCCCAGGCGCTGCCCAGCGACCACGATCGGCGCCCCGGCATAAAACCGGATGCCGGCTTCGCCCGTCACCAGTGGATTGTGGATGAAACGCGGATCGGCCGTAGCGTCGAGGACCACCATCACCTCGGACCCGGCCAGGGTATGCGCGCAAAACGAGTCATCGTCCGATATACTGGAGAGGTCAGTACCATAGCAGGCGCGGAACCATTGCCGTTCGTTGTCGATCAGCGTCACCAGGGCGATTTCGGCACCAAAAATATGGGCCGCGACCCGGGTGAGGCGGTCGAAATCGGCATCGGGATCTGTACCGAGAACCTCCAGCGCCGCCAGCGCCTGCAGGCGGGATGGATCATCCAGAACCCTGCGGACCTCGTCCGGAAGGGAGGAACTCACTTCTGTCACTTTTCGTCCTGACGCTTCCGCGACAACTGCGCATTCAAACCTGAGCAAGACGCAAACGGGCAAACCGGAAGCCTTGCGGACACGGGCGTGAACACGGCCTGACTTCTGTCAAACTGCCGCTAAAGTTAGGCCCGATGCCGTTAAACTCGGGTCAAGCAATATGGTTCCCAAGCTGGAAAAATCACGAACCGCCCGTTTCGGGGGGCTTAGGCAACAGCACCTTGAGCGCACCGGGATGCACCTTGAGGGTGACCGAAGGCGCCAGCTTGATCAATTCGCCGTCGATCACCGCATGGGCATCGTGCTTGCGCCAGGGAAAACTCAGCGTCACCTGCTCGACTTCCTGCTCGGTAACCGCATCGCTCGCCCGCCATTTGCCCAGCAGCACATCCACTGCCAGCCGGATCAATGCCCAGGTCGACATTGGCGCAGCCATATAGACGCCTAACAGGCCCGCATCGAGCCGGTCGGCATAAGGAATGTGCCCGTCACCCACTGGATTGTTGGAAACCGCGATGCCCGAAACCCGCTGGCGCTCGCTCCCGTTTCTCGTATGGATTTCCGCTTCGAATTCAGGCGGGTGCAGCACGGCCTCGGCAATGGCGCGCAAACTCGCCAGCATCTTGCCGATGCGGCTGCGATAGGTCATGCGCTCGCGAATACGCACCAGCCTTGCATGTACGCCGACGCCGAACTGGTGCACAAAGACGCGGCCATTGGCCGTTGCGATATCCACCGCGGCGATCTCGCCATCGGCGATGGCCTCCATCGCCGCTGTCAGATCGAGCGGCAACTGCAGCGCCCGGGCGAAGAGATTCATCGTCCCTGCGGGCAAGATGGCCAACGGGACTCCGGTTTCAAAGGCGATCCCTGCCGCCGTCGAAATCGTGCCATCGCCGCCCCCAACCAGCATGACGTCCACGCCCCTGGTGCCCGCGACCCGGCGCAGTTCGGTCTCGACATTGCGCCCGGCAACGATACGGCACTCGAGATCATGGCCGTTCCGCCTGAAAATCTCCACCGCCTGGCCGGCAAGGGCGGCTAGATCCATGGTCCGCAGGGTGCCGCCATCGCGGTTGAGAATTGCTACGATATGCATCGCTGTCTCCGGGCGCCGCTGGCATTAGCCCGCTGCCGCCCGCGCGACGCCGGGCAGCGGCACCGTCACTACAATGCCGCCATGGGGTCCTCGTTCATAGTGCGGCTTGCCGTCGAACTGATTGGCCAATTGCTTGATGATCACAGATCCAAGCCCGCCTTCACCGGGCGTTCGCTCGGCAGCGATGCCCACCCCATCATCGGCCACCCGCAACGTCGGCACATTGGCCGCGTCGCGCTTGAAACTCACCGCGATTTGCCCCTGCCGGCCATCGGGAAACGCATGCTTGAGCGCATTGGTCACCAGCTCACCCACCAGGATTCCGATCGTCGTGGCATCCCGCGCACCAATCTCCACCGGGGCAAAGTCCCCCTTGAGCGTCACCGCCTTGGCGGTGGTGGCGGTGTCGTGCAGATCGTCCAGCACCGCGCTCAAGAATTCCGCCGCGCTGACGGTTTCCAGATCGTCCCCCAGCCGCAGCCGCCGATGGGCCGAGGCCACCGCATGAACCCGTGCCCGCGCCGCCTCGAGTGCCTCGCGCACCTCGTCTGAACCGGTGCGCATCAACTGCAGCCCGAGCAGGGACGAAACGGTCGCCAGCGAATTGCCCACGCGGTGATTGGTATCGCGCAACAGGGCCTCGACGCGCTGGCGTTCATGTTCGGCATGCTCGCGCGCTTCCTCGATGGCCTGGGTGCGTTCCCGCACCTGGGCTTCCAGCGCCTCGTTCTGCGTCAGCAATTGCGTGCGGCTTTCGGCCAGTGCGCTAACCTGGCGCTGGGTGCGCGACAAGAGCGAATAGGACAGGATCGCCGCACCCGCCAGCGCCACGATGATCGCCAACACCAGAGCACGGCGCGACAGATCGATCCCCCTGTTACGCTCCAGCAGCTTGGCGTTTTCCTCACCGATGAATTGTTCGAGCCCGATACGCAACTCGTCCATCAGCCGCGCGCCCATTCCGCTTTGGATCAGCGTCTGCGCCTCACCAGGACGGTCTGACTGGATCAGGTCCACTGTCCGCGCCATCTCCGCCAGTTTGATGGAGATCGAATCCGAGATCGCCGCCACGCGGTCGGCCTGCCTTGGGTCGGCGGCGGTAATAGCGACAAGCGTCTTGATCCGCGTATCGATGCCGGCAACCGCCCGCCGGTAGGGCTCGAGATATTCCTGGTCGCGCGTCAGCATAAAACCGCGCTGGCTGCTCTCGGCCTCAGTCAAGGCAATGGTCAGTTCGCGCGCCTGGTTGCGCACCTCATAGGTCTGGGTAACATCGACCAATTGCCGATCAATGCCCGCTGTCATGATAAGCGCGGCGGCTGCGGCCAGCACGACCAACGCCAATGACGCCAGCACGGCGAGCCGGGGCCTTGCCCGGCGCGGCGGCTTGACGTCGCGTTCCTGATTGCGTGCTTCGGCCACCATCATTATCCCGGCAGTCCAGTGGAAAGCTCAGGACGGCCGCGCCCCGCTGGAACAATTGTGGCTATGCATTTGCACCATGGCGATGGCGGTTTTGCGGCCATGCCGTCAGATCAATGGCCGACGGCGCCGGACGGCCCCTTCCACCGGACAGGTCCATCATTCTGGCGCTCATTCAATCGAGTTAGAACGAGTGATTATGCGTGGTCACCTGTGCCGAGACAGCATCGGGACCATAATCGGCTTCGCCGCTGATCTTGAGAATGTCCTGCAATCGCGTGCGGGCGCGACTGACGCGGCTCTTCATCGTGCCAATGGCGCAATCGCAGATCTCGGCAGCCTCCTCATAGGAAAACCCCGAGGCCCCGATCAGGATCACCGCCTCGCGCTGATCATCGGGCAATTGGGCCAGAGCCTTCTTGAAGTCCTGCATGTCCATCGAGCCATATTGAGATGGATGCACGGAAAGCCGCTCGGTGAACGCGCCGTCGCTATCCTGCACTTCGCGGCCACGCTTGCGCATCTGGCTGTAAAATTCGTTGCGCAGAATAGTGAAAAGCCAGGCCTTGATATTGGTGCCCATCTCGAAGCTGGACTGCTTGGCCCAGGCCTTCATGACGGTGTCCTGCACCAGATCGTCCGCCTTGTCATGCTTGCCCGTCAGGGAGACGGCAAAGGCGCGCAGGCTGGGCAATGTAGCAAGCATCTCGCGCTTGAACGAGGTCGGTTCGGCTGACATGCCGTCACTCCCCGTCACGAGCAGCGGTCTTGGCCTTCTGCGCCTGCTCGGCGCTATCGAGCTTTTCCAGCAAATCGAGGAGTTGCTCGGGAACACCTTCGTCCTGCACGGCCCCATAGAGTGCACGCAAACGCGCGCCGATGTCCGAATTTGGACCCAGCCCATCATCTGCCCGCCCCGTCTGCGTTCGCATACGTTGCTGGGTCACCAGTTTGTCCTTTATCATGCGTAAGTCTTTGCCGTCCAAGTTGGTCCGCCCTTTGGCGAGCTAAATGTGCAACCGCTCAAAAAGTTCCACAATGGCGGAACTTTTGCATTCACGGCCCGTTTAAGGGTTTCGTGGGTCCACGATCTAAGCGTCATTGGGAGTTCTTATATGACTTTGTCCACGCGGATTGCTCCGCATTTGCCGTATCTGCGGCGGTTTTCCCGCGCCGTAACCGGATCGCAGACATCCGGAGACGCCTATGTAGCGGCAACTCTCGAAGCTCTCATTGCAGACATTTCCCTGTTTCCCGAAGCATCCAGCGATCGTATCGCGCTCTATAAGCTGTTCTCCGCCCTGTTCTCGTCCTCGACCATTCCGGTGCCTGAACCAGCCTCCAGCTTTGCCTGGGAAAAACGCGCAGCGCGCAACCTCGCCAATCTGGGCCCCAAGCCGCGCCAGGCCTTCCTGCTTGTAGCGGTAGAGGGCTTCACCCATGCCCAGGCCGCCGAAATCCTGGGCGTCAGCGACAGCAAATTCGCCGACCTGCTTGATGAGGCTTCAGTCGATATTTCCCGCCAGGTCGCGACGGAAATCATGATCATCGAGGACGAGCCGCTGATTGCCATGGATATCGAGCAATTGGTAGAAAGCCTGGGCCATAAGGTGGTCAGCGTCGCCCGCACCCACAAGGAAGCGGTCAACCTCTTCGGCCAGACCCGTCCCCGCATGATTCTTGCCGATATCCAACTGGCCGACGGCAGCTCGGGGATTGATGCGGTAAACGACATCCTCAATACCCATTCTGTGCCGGTGATCTTCATCACGGCTTTCCCCGAACGCCTGCTGACCGGTGAACGCCCGGAGCCGACATTCCTCGTCACCAAGCCCTTCAACCCGGATATGGTCAAAGCCCTGATCAGCCAAGCCCTGTTCTTTGACGAGGGCTCCCGCGCCGCGGCCTGAGATACAATTTGTCATCGCGAAATGCGCTAAAGGCCGGGGTTTCCCGGCCTTTTTGTTCGCGCGCCGGAACCGCTTCACCGGCCCGCACGTTGGTTTGACAAGATAATCAGAGGAGAGTTCTCATGCTCTACTATGCCCTCGTCTTCTTCGTGATCGCCTTGATTGCGGGTGTTCTCGGCTTTGGCGGCATTGCCGGCGCCTCGGCCGGTATAGCCCAGATTCTGTTCTTCCTGTTCCTGGCCTTCCTCGTCATCTCGCTGGTTATCGGCTTGATCCGCCGGGTTTAGCCATGGCGATCGATACGCTGGACCAAAAGGCGGCTCCGCCCCGGCGCAGCCGCCTTTTACATCCCGCCGACCATGCAAGGACCACCGCTATACCTTCGGCATTAGCCGAGCGTCAGTTGCAAATGTGGTGTGAACGCTCGAACATGTCGTGCTGCCATCCGTGAGCGGGAAGCGCTGATGCCAGTCGCACAATTGTGCATCCCCGCTCATTTCGCTTGCCATCTGCCCCACTTCTGCTTTTGTTGCAGGCGGTCAAGACTGCCCGCCTCAAAATAAGGCAGTCACCAGTCAGGAAACCCGTCCAAGCGGGCAACAGGTGAGCATGGCACAATCGAAGCCCGCAGGGGCTGCGAAGTGGCCGGTCGTGGCCATTCACGACTTGCACAAGTCTTTCGGCGACCTTGAGGTTCTCAAGGGCATATCCTTCACCGCACGCGAAGGCGAAGTCATCTCGCTGATCGGCTCGTCCGGCTCCGGCAAATCCACGCTCCTGCGCTGCATCAACATGCTCGAAGTGCCCGACCAGGGCAACGTCGCCATTGATGGCGAGGAAATCGAGCTGCGCGGCAGTGGCAAACGCCGCCATATCGGCAATGAAGACCAAATCCGCCGCATCCGCTCCGAACTGGGCATGGTGTTCCAGTCGTTCAATCTGTGGGCCCACATGACGATCCTCGAAAACGTCATGGAGGCGCCGCTGATCGTGCAGCGCCGCGCCCGCGCGGAAGTCGAAGCCGAAGCGCTGGCCATGCTGGATAAGGTCGGAATCGGAGCCAAGGCCTCGAATTATCCCAGCCAGCTTTCAGGTGGCCAGCAACAGCGCGCCGCCATCGCTCGGGCGCTGTGCATCAATCCCCGCGTCATGCTGTTCGATGAACCCACTTCCGCGCTCGATCCCGAGCTTGAAGTCGAAGTGCTGCGCGTCATCAAACTGCTGGCCGATGAGGGCCGCACCATGGTGCTGGTAACCCATGACATGGAATTTGCGCGCTCCGTCTCCGACCGGGTGATCTTTCTGCATCAGGGGCTGATCGAAGAGGAGGGCACACCCGACCAGGTATTCGGCGCCACCAAATCGGCCCGCCTCAGACAATTCCTCAATGCCGCCAGCCACGCCTGACCCATTGCGGCGCCATAACAACATTCAACGGAGAGACGTGAAGATGAAGAAGATTATCCTTGCCGCTGCGGCAATCCTGTCGCTGACCTCAGTGAGCCAGGCCCAGGAAACCATCCGCATCGCCACTGAGGGCGCCTATGCCCCGTGGAACTTCCTCGATGACGCCGGCAAGCCCGCCGGCTTTGAAATCGAATTGGGCAATGCCATTTGCGAAAAGGCCGCCCTCACCTGCGAATTCATCATCAATGACTGGGATTCCATCATCCCCAACCTGCTCGCGGGCAATTATGATGTGATCATGGCCGGCATGTCGATCACCGACGAGCGGCTGGAAACCATTGACTTCACCCAGAACTATTTCCCGCCCGATCCGTCCAAATTCGTCGCCACCACTGGCAAAGCAATCGATCCGTCCGCCCTTGAGGGCAAGCGCGTCGGTGTGCAGGGCAGCACCATCCAGGCCGCCTATGCCCAGGAAAACCTGGCCGGCAACAATACGATCGTTTCGTTCGGCACGGCCGACCAGGCCATGGCCGACCTTGCCGCCGGCAATCTCGACACCATCCTGGCTGACGCTGCCTATCTCGAACCCGTCGTCACCGCCTCGGGCGGCACGCTCGAATTTGTGGGCGAGGACATCCTGATCGGTGACGGCGTGGGCGCCGGCGTGCGCAAGGATGAAGCCGAGCTCAAGGGCAAGTTCGATACCGCCATCACCGCGCTCAAGGCAGACGGCACGCTCGACACCCTGATCGCCAAATGGTTCGAAGGCCGCGGTCCGTATTTCGCAGAGTAAGCAACGCGTTCTGCCCTCTCCCCTTGCGGGAGAGGGTGGGTCGACCAAAGGTCGAGACGGGCGAGGGGTTATCCCCGCATATGCCGATTGCTGAACGACCGCAGCCCCCTCATCCGCCCCTTCGGGGCACCTTCTCCCACACGGGGAGAAGGCAAGCTGGTGCATACCGAGCATGACCGACGACATCGCCTACTGGTTCTCCTACCTGACCAATGGCAAGCATCTCACCTGGTATGCGAGCTTCCAGTTCACCATTTTCGCCGCCCTGGCCGGCGGCACCCTCGCGGTGGTCTTCGGGCTGATCGGCGCCACCCTCAAGAATTCGCGCTTCTTTCCGCTGCGGCTGATCGGCACCACCTATTCCTCCATCGTGCGCGGCGTGCCCGATGTGCTGTTCTTCCTGTTCTTTCCGCTCGCCTTCGAGCAGGCCGTCGAATGGCTGGTGGCCACCCAGGTCTGCTCACCCGAGGCTATCGCCGTCCAGACCGCCGCCTGGCCGCCCTGCAAGGAAGCCAACTGGTTTCTCGGCACACCCGAATATCTCATCCTGGCCTCCGTCTCGCTGGGCCTGGTCTATGGCGCATTCGCCACCAATGTGATCCATGGCGCGTTGCGCTCGGTGCCCCATGGCCAACTCGAAGCGGCGCGCGCCTATGGCATGTCGGCCGCCCAGGTTCTGTGGCGTGTTCATATCAGGCAAATGTGGGTCTACGCCCTGCCCGGTCTCTCCAATGTGTGGATGCTGATCGTCAAGGCGACGTCCCTGCTCTCGCTGCTGCAGATCGCCGATATCGTGCTGTGGGCCGACCGGCTTGGCGCCCCCAACTTCCTGCCCACAGTAGGGCTGGTGCATGAGGATTGGCGCTGGCGTTATTACCTCGTACTCTTCGTCTTCTATATCCTGGTGACCCTGATCTCCGAAAAAGCCTTCAACGCCATCATGCGCCGCGCCGGGCGCGGCATCTTGAGCGAGGCGCAATGATGGAGCGCTTTATCCAGGAACTGGCCCTGTTCGCTCCAGCCGTGCTATTCAACATCTACTTTGCCGCCGCATCGATCCCCATCGGCTTCGTGCTGGCGATCGGGCTGGCGTTGGGCAAGGCATCGTCCAATCCATGGCTGTCGCGCCCCAGCCGCGCCTTTGTCTATGCCTTTCGCGGCTCCCCGCTCTTCATCCAGTTCTTCATGTTCTATTCGCTGGCGCTCTCGTTCAATGTCAGCCTGTGGAAGCCCTGGGGCGTGTCCTGGTTTGTGCTGCATCCGCTGTTCATCGGCCCGCTGGTGCTGACGCTGAATACCGGGGCCTATACCGCCGAAATCTTCTATGGCGCCCTGCGCGCGGTACCGCGTGGTGAGGTCGAGGCAGCCCGCGCCTATGGCATGTCCCGCGCCCAGCAATTCCGCCAGGTGATCTGGCCCAATCTCATCCGGCTCGCCTGGCCCGCCTATACCAATGAAGTGGTTTTCCTGTTCCACGCCACGGCCATCGTCTATTTCGCCCTGCCCGTCATCGGCCTGCAAAAGGACCTGATGATCACTGCCAAGGAATTGTTCGAGCGTGACTACAATGCGTTCCTGCATTTTTCGGTCGCCGCCCTCTATTTCCTCGCCGTCTCGCTAGTGGTTTTCTTCCTGTTCGGGCTGGTCTACCAGAGGTTGATGCGACACATGCCGGCGCCGCCGCGCATGCGCTTCCAGCCAAAATGGATCCGCTGAGCCCATGACTTTGCAACTGCACGAGACCTCCTTTTCCGGCGACACGCCCGGCACCTCCGCCAATCTCTATTGGTACAGCGCCGGCCCCGAGGACGCTCAAGCCAAGGTGCATCTGCAAGCCGCGCTCCATGCCGATGAGCAGCCCGGCACCATGGCGCTGCACCATCTGCTGCCCATGCTGGCCGAGGCCGATGCGGCGGGCCAGCTCAATGCGCGCTTTATCATCTTCCCCTCGGTCAATCCGCTGGGCCTCGCCAATCGCTCGCTACGCCACCATATCGGTCGCTATGACGTCGAGACCGGCGTCAATTACAACCGCCGCTGGCCCGATCTCTACCCGCTGATCGCCGACGCCATTGCCGGCAGACTCGGCACAGATCCAAAGGCCAATATCGCCACCATCCGCGCCGCCGTCGGCGCCTGGATCGCATCGCAGACGCCGGGCTCGGCGGCCCAGCAATTGCGCCTCTTCGTGCTCAAATCCGCCCATGACGCCGATATCGTGCTCGATCTGCATTGCGACGACGATAGCCTGATGCACATCTTCACTTCGCCCGAACTGATGCCGGGCCTGCAGGATCTGGCCGACTGGATGGGCACCGCCGCCACTCTCACCGCCGAAGATAGCGGCGGCGGATCGTTCGATGAAGTGCTGCCATCGCTTTACCGCAAGGCGCGTCTCGCCAATCCCGGCTACCCCATCCCCAATGGCGCCGAGACCGCGACGCTCGAATATCGCGGCCGCGCCGACAGTTTCGATGCCCTGGGCAAGGTCGATGCCGAAGGTCTGTTCGGCTTTTTCGCCAGTCGCGGCTTGATCGCGGCCGATGTCGAGGCTCCGCCAGCGGCGCCCTTACCCACTCCATTCGAAGCCACCGAAGTGCTTCGCACCGACGCGCCAGGCCTGCTCGCCTATCACGTCGCTTTGGGGGACCGCGTCACCAAGGGCCAGCCCATCGCCGATCTGATCGCCATGGACGGACCGCAGGCCTTCCTAGCTCGCCGACCCATCCTGGCCGGCACCGACGGTTTCGTGCTGTCCCGCGCCAGCGCCAAATATGTCGCCCGTGGCGCCGCAATCGCCAAGATTGTCGGCAGCAAAATACTGCCCGCGCGCGCCGGCGGCTATCTCCTCGAAGACTAGAACCGGCCAAGCAGGCGGATTCCGCCCGTTCACGAAATAGCGAAGAACAGGCCCCGCCATTTGCGGAAAGCAAGTGAGCGGGCACCTTGACGCACGTTAACCTTACTAAAATTCTCTCCGACGCCCTCTATGCAAAGTTAACAAAACACTGCATTTTAAACAAAGGTTAAAGAATTGTTAAAAAGCTGCGCTGCACTCGACTAGAGGTGGTGGCGGAGGTTTTTCAAGCGCCCTCCGTAGTTTCGCCAGAGTAAGGCCCGTAAGTCAGATTAGGAGAGCGTCATGGAGAGTAAGTATAAGTCCGCGCCAGAGGCCGCTTTGAAGGGCAGCTTGCGAGATTTTCGCGCCCCCGCCGGACCGGACCTCATCAGCCGCGTAGCCGGTTTTTACGAGTGGCAGAACCTGCGCCGTCAGCACGAATTGTGGCCCTATGCCCGTTCGACCTCAACGGCTCCCAAGGCCCGCTGCGATGCCCGCAGCGATATCGGGCAGAAGTTCTCCGGCATTAATTTCGCCAGCCAGGATTATCTCAGCCTCTCCTCCCACCCGGCCGTAAAGCAGGCGGCCATCGAGGCCATTGACGAATATGGCGTCCATAGCGCCGGCTCCGCGGCTCTGCTGGGCAACACCACCAACTCGCTCCAGCTCGAGCGCGCTCTGTCCGATTTCATCGGCGGCCGCGAAATCGTGCTTTACCCCACGGGCTGGGCTGCCGGCTATGGCTCAGTACAGGGCTTTGTGCGGGCCAATGATCATGTGGTCATGGATATCCTGGCCCATTCGTGCCTGCAGGAAGGCGCCAAGGCCGCAACGCAGAACGTGCATCATCACGGCCACCTCAATCTGCAGGCGCTGGAGCGCAAGCTCTCCCGCATTCGCGCCACCGATACGAAAAATGGCATCATGGTGGTGACGGAGAGCCTGTTCTCCATGCATTCCGACACGCCGGATCTGGGCGCCATGCGCGCGCTCTGCGACCAATACGATGCTACCCTGCTGGTCGACTGCGCTCATGACATGGGCTCGATGGGCGAGGACGGCCTGGGCCATCTGGGCCTGCAGAACATGGTCGACGCCGCCGACATCATTATCGGCAGCTTTTCCAAGACTTTCGGCTCCAATGGCGGCTTCATTGCCGTCCGCGACAAGGCGACCGCCGAATATCTCAAATATTACAGCGCCACCCACACCTTCTCCAATGCCCTCTCGCCGGTGCAGGCAGCCACTATCCTGGCCGCGCTCAATATCGTGCGCTCCGAGGAAGGCCGCGCCCTGCGCGACAAGCTGATGGACAATATCCTCTATCTGCGCCAGGAAATGACCGCAGCGGGTCTGGAAGTACTAGGCAATCCATCGCCCATCGTGCCGGTCAGCCTGGGTTTGGAAAGCGTGGGGCGTTTTGCCTCCCGCCATTTGATGGCCATGGGCGGCATCGCCAATCTCGTCGAATACCCGGCCGTGCCCCAGGGCGGCGCTCGCTTCCGCTTCCAGGTCATGGCCGCCCATACCCACGAGGACATTGACCAGGTCGTGGAAATCCTGGCCCAGGCCATGCAGGATGCGGATATGGAATATCGGCTGGGCCACGAAGCCCCGTACCATGTCAGCGAGCCCATGGAAGAAACCAGCGCCATTCCCGCAGAATAGCCGGTTCCAACGCGGGCCCCGATCTGCCTCCTTCCCCGCGCGGGGAGGGCTGAGGGGGATAAGCGCCACCGAGGCCGGTGGTAGTCCCCTACCCCTCGACATACGCCGCTGCTGGGGTCTTGGGCCCCAGCACGGCTTGCATCTTGCCCAATAGACGCGGCAGGTCGACCGGCTTGGTGTCGAAATCGATGCAGCCGGCGGCCAGCGCCTTGGCACGATCGGATTCAAACGCGCTCGCTGTCAGCGCAATGATCGGCAGCGCGGCTGTTTCCGGGTTGGAGCGGATGTGGCGCGTGGCCTCGCAGCCGTCCATTTCGCCCAGCCCCATATCCATCAGGATCACGTCGGGCATCAATTCGAGCGCGGCGGCAATTCCACTGGGGCCATCCTCGGCAAAGCGGATGGCGTAACCGCGCCGCTCCAGCCGCCGCCCAAGCACGTCGCGATTGATAGGATTGTCCTCAACGATCAACACCAGTGCCATCAGCGCTCTCCCTACTCGTTGACCGCCCGAGGCGGACGCGCCCCGCGCGCCGCCTTGAGGCTGGCAATGGCCGTCCGGACCTTGTCGCCATCCAACGGCTTGAGCAAAATGCCGTCGGCCCCCGCCGCCAGCGCCTTGCTGCGCTCGGACAGGATTGAAATCATCAGCACCGGAATATCGCGCGTGATGGGGTCGGCCTTGAGCGCCGCCAGCACATCCCAGCCATCAAAGCCCGGCATCAGGATATCGAGGAAAATCGCCGAGGGCTTGACCGTGCGGGCAATCTGCAGCGCCGATTGCGGCGCATCGGTACAGATGGGTGTCACGCCCTCCTTGGCGAACAAGCGCTCGGCAACCTCCAGGAAATTGCGGTCGTCGTCGATGATCAGCAAACGCTGCCGCTCGTTACTGCCCGTGCCCGCAATGCGGTCATTGAAATCCTGCACCTGCTCGCCATGCAGCGGCACGATCGCCCCGCGTACATTGGCCAGCGGGTCGTGCGCCGCCTCCTCACTTTGCGCCGGCAAGCGAATGGTAAAGCACGAGCCTTTGCCCAATTCGCTCTCGACATCGATCTGCCCGCCCATCAGCCGGCACAGATTCTGGCTTAGCGACAGCCCAAGCCCCGTACCGCCATAAACCGCAGCAATCTTGGGATTGGCCTGCGCAAAATTGTTGAACAGCGCCTTCTGCTGCTGCGCCGAAATGCCGATCCCCGTGTCTGCCACGGCAATCTCGATCCATTCCTGCCCCGCCTCGGGGCGGCGCAGGATGGAGAGCGTGATGCTGCCATTATGGGTGAATTTGGCGGCATTGGAGAGCAGGTTGAAAATTGCCTGCCGCAACTTGGTCGCGTCGCACCGTATCGTGCCCAATTCGCCATGGCGCTCGACCACGAAACTATTGGCATTTTTGGCGGCCAGCGGCCTTGCGGTGGATTCAACCTCGTTGATCAGCAGATCCAAATCGACCGTCTCGATATGCAGGGACATCTTGCCGGCCTCGATCTTGGAGATATCGAGAATGTCATTGACCATGGCCAGCAGGTGCTTGCCCGCCGCACTGATCTTCTGCAGGTCGGCAATCTGCTCGCCGCGCCCATCGAGTTCGGCGTCCTCAAGCAGGATTTCCGAATAGCCGAGCACCGCATTGAGTGGGGTGCGCAGTTCGTGGCTCATCTTGGCGAGGAATTCCGATTTGGCGCCATTGGCCCGCTCGGCCTCGTCCTTGGCCAGGGTCAGCGCCTTGAGGGTTTCCTGGTGGCGCTCGACTTCGCGGATCAGTTCGGACTGGCTATCCACCACGCTCGAATAATAGGCCGCCATCATGAAGACGTAGATATTGCAGCCCAGCGCCGACAGCACGCCGGCGACCACCATGTTCTCGACCGGGATGTGGCTCGGGAAATCCCCCAGCAGATAGAAAATATAGAGCGCGCCAAGCCCCAGCGTGAACTGCGAAAACACGAAGATGCGCGCCGTCCAGCTCGCCCCCAGATACATGAAGGCCAAAAGCGGCGTCAGCACCAGCCAGACGAGGAAGGGCGAGCTGGTGCCCCCGTAATTATAAGTGCCCCACAGGATACAGAAGGTCAGGTTCAGCACCGAGAGCATGGCCAGTTGTGCATAGGCGCGCGGGAACAGTTTCAGCAGCGCCAGGAACGGCCAGAATGCGTAGATCGACGCCGCCAGGATCAGCACATGCGGCATGGGCGCCGGGTCGGCGAACCACAGAAACAGCGGGATCGGCGTAGCGATAATCGGCCCGAACATGTGGCTGATGACGAACATCTGCACGCGTTTGCGCGTATGCAGGTCGCGCTGCAATTCCTGCGGCGTGAACCATGCCATCGTTCGCTGGAACAGAGCCAATGGGTCCATGGTAGTGCCTCGAACCGGCCAATGCCGGAGGCTCACAGTGATCTTAACACTTTGACAAGTGGTAAATCACGCCGCTCCAGACGCGCTATTTCATAGGAAATCGGCAATAATCGTCAAAAATTGCCTTGTCAGGCGTTTGCCAGCGCAATCAGCGTGTCGGCATGGCATGGCGTTCCCGCCTTGCACCAGCAGGCAAGGTTCCGCCCCGCCAGCGCCGCGCGAATCTCCTCCAGCGCTGGAGGAGCCCGCTCCATCACCAATTCCCCGCGCACCCAGCGGCTATAGCGCGCCACCGCCTCGGCCTGCGCCTTGGCCCCGTCGACGCCTAGCTCCGCCACAACATCGTCAATAGTGAACGGATTGCCCCATCGGCCCGGCCGCGCCACCGATTGCGCCGGCAATCCGTTCAAGGCGTGCGACAATGCCTGCAGATCGAACCCCGCGCGGCGCGACAAGACGATCCGCTGCGGCGTCATCGCAAATCCTTGTCATAGACGAATTTGGGCATTTCCCATTTCCGGATCAGCGCGACGACGCGCAAGGCAAATCCCACGGCAATCGCCACCAACATCACCAGGTCCGCCGGCAAATCCGCCTTGAGACCGAAATAATAAATCACGCCGGTGACAATCGACACGGTCGCGTAAAGTTCGCTCGAAAACACCAGGGGTACGTCGTTGCACAGCACGTCGCGCAATATGCCGCCGACAATCCCGGTGACCATGCCCGCCACAATGACGATCAGTGGATGCTGCCCCATCTCGATGGCCACATTGCACCCCACAATGGTGAACACCACCAACCCAAGCGCGTCGAGCAGCAGGAAGGGCCACCGCAGCCGGTCCACCACTCGGGCCATGGCAATGGTCAATAGCGCTGCCGCGCAGACCAGCAGCAGCACATAGGGATTGTGCACCCAGTAGAGCGGGTAATGTCCCAGCAGCACGTCACGCGTCGTGCCGCCACCCAGCGCAGTGACGCAAGCCAATAGACACACGCCGAACCAATCCATCTTGCGCCGCCCTGCGGCGAGCGCTGCGGTCATCGCCTCGGCGGTAATGGCGATAAAGAACATCGCTTCAAGCATTGGATTGTCCTGCTGGCGTCGAAACCGGGTTGTCGTCCCAACGTTACCTCAAGACAATGCCCCATGCATCAACCCGGAGGCAGAGCAATGCGCCAGCCCAAATCCATCAAGGGGCTCGAAGAGTTCGGCCGCATCCGCCTGTCGGAGAATTTCTTTATGCGCGATTTTCTCTATTCGGAAATCGCCGCCATCAATGGATTTCAGAACATTCCCTCGGACCCGGATCTCGCCATCGCCGCCGGCAAGGTGCTGTGCGAAACCCTGCTCGAACCGCTGCAAGCCCGCTTCGGCCGCATCTCGGTGCGTTCGGCCTATCGTTCACCCGAGGTCAATGGCTTTGGCAATGCCAACAAGCTCAATTGCGGCAGCAATGACAGCAACTTTGCCGGCCATATCTGGGACCGGCGCGACGCCCAGGGCCGCATGGGCGCCACCGCCTGCGTCGTGGTCAACCGCTTCATTTCCTATTACGAGCGCACCGGCGATTGGGAGGCCATCGCTTGGTGGGTACATGACCACCTGCCCTATTCCGACATGGAATTCTTCCCCAAATACGCCGCCTTCAACCTGCAATGGCGCGAAGACCCGATCCGGGGCATTTATAGCTTCATCCCGCCACGGCGCGGGCGGCTGACCGAACCGGGCAAGGCGAACTGGGCGGGGAAACATGAGCCGGCCTATGCAGCGATGCTGGCGGAGATTGGGTAGATGCTAGAGAAAATCCTGCCGCATCGGGGTGAAGACGTCGATCAGACGACCCTCGGTCAGCGCCACCACACCGTGCTCGACGCCGCTGGGGACGATGAAGCTGCCGCCCTGCTCAACCACTTCGGTCTTGCCGCCAATGGTCACCTCGAACCGGCCCTCAGCGACATAGCTTACCTGGATGTGCGGGTGCGAATGCAGCGCGCCCACTGCCCCCTGCTCAAAGCCGAATTCCACCTGCATCAACTCAGGCGTGTGGATCAGCACGCGGCGCCGATTGCCCGGCGCCAGCTCGGTCCATTCCGTCGCTCCCGGCTGCGCAAAAACTGCCTGTCTGCTCATCGCTGTCTCCTCATCGTGCCAGCCACCCGCCATCCACCGGGATGACGGCGCCATGCATATATTTGGACGCCCGCGACAGCAGGAATACCGCCGCATCGCCAATGTCGGACGGCTCGCCCCAACGCCCCGCCGGAATGCGGCCCAGGATCGAGGCCGAACGATCGGGATCGGCCCGCAGCGCCTCGGTATTATTGGTTTCGATATAGCCCGGCGCGATGGCGTTGACATTGATGCCCTTGGCCGCCCATTCATTGGCGAGGAGCCTGGTAATGCCCAGCACGCCGCTCTTGGAGGCGGTGTAGCTCGCGACCCGTATGCCGCCCTGAAAGCTCAGCATCGAAGCGATATTGACCACGCTGCCATGGCCCCGCTCCAGCGCCTTGCGCCCGAAGGATTGGCAGAGGAAGAACATCGTCTTGAGGTTGATGTCCATCACACTGGACCAGTCCTCCTCGGTGAAGTCCACCGCGTCGACCCGTTTGATGATGCCGGCATTGTTGACCAGCCCGTCGATCGGCCCATGCTCGGCCCAAGCCGCCTCGAACATGGCCTGCGCCGCCTTGGCCGAACCCAGATCGGCCGCGACACCGACAAAGCCGTCGCCCACCAGCCGCGCCGTTTCGGCCATGGAGGAGCGCCCTACGCCGATCACCCGGCCACCGGCTCGCCCGATCGACACCGCGATGCCCTGCCCGATGCCGGTATTGGCGCCGGTCACCATGATTGTCTTGCCCGAAAGGCTAAAAGCCGACAGATCGCTCATCGTATCGCCTCGGCCGGACTATCGTAGGTGCTCATGCGATCCTCCAAACGCAACCGAACCCCGCCCTTCTACCTTGCATCAATCTGGTATGGAAGAACGCAGCGGACAAAAAAGAACCCCGGTAGATGCCGGGGTTCTGCAACGACCAGCTTTCGCCAATCAGATGTGAATAGCCCCATCGCCCAGCGACAAGGCCGCTTCGCGCACGGCTTCCGACATGGTCGGGTGAGCATGCGTGCTCCGGGCCAGGTCTTCGGAAGAGCCAGAAAATTCCATCAGCACGACCAGTTCGTGGATCATCTCGCCGGCATTCTTGCCCACGATATGGGCGCCCAGCACCCGGTCGGTATTGACGTCGGACAGGATCTTCACAAAGCCCTGCGTCGCCAGCATCGCCTTGGCGCGGCCATTGGCGGTAAAGGGAAATTTGCCGATCTTGTATTCGACGCCATCGGCCTTGAGCTCGTCTTCGGTCTTGCCGACCGAAGCAATTTCGGGATTGGTGTAGACCACGGCCGGGATGGCGCCGTAATTGACATGGCCGGCCTGTCCGCTGAGGATTTCGGCGACGGCAATGCCCTCGTCTTCGGCCTTGTGCGCCAGCATCGGCCCGGCAATCACGTCGCCAATGGCATAGATGCCGTCGACCGAGCTCTTGTAATGCCCATCGACCCGGACCCGGCCGCGCTCGTCCAGCGCCACGCCAACGATATCCAGCCCCAGCCCTTCGGTATAGGGCTTGCGGCCGATGGCCACGAGAGCCACGTCGGCATCAAGGATTTCCATATCACCGCCCTTGGCCGGTTCGACCCGCACCTTGAGCGAACCGTCATCCTGCTTGTCGATGCCGGCAACCTTGCTCGACAGCTTGAAGTCCATGCCCTGCTTTTGCAGCATGCGCTGGAACTGGCGCGCCACTTCGCTGTCCATGCCCGGCAGGATGCGGTCGAGATATTCAACCACCGTCACCTTGGCGCCCAGCCGCGCCCAGACCGAGCCCAGCTCCAGACCGATCACGCCGGCGCCAATCACCAGCAGTCTATTCGGCACCTTGTCGAGCGTCAGCGCGCCAGTGGAGCTGACGATCTGCTTCTCGTCGACCTCGATACCCGGCAGGTTAGCCGATACCGAACCGGTGGCGATAACTATATTCCTGGTCTCGACGGTTTGGGCTGAACCCGACTGCGGCGTCACCAAAACCTTGCCCGGCGCAGCGATGGTGCCGGTGCCGCGGAACACGGTTATCTTGTTCTTTTTAAACAGATAATCCACCCCGCCGACATTGGCGGCAACGGTTTCGATTCGGTGGTTCATCATCTGCGGCAGGTTCAAAACCGGGGCGGGGATATCTATGCCCAGCGCCTTGAAACTGTGGCCGGCTTCCTCGAACAATTCGGAGGCATGCAGCAGCGCCTTGGACGGGATACACCCGATATTGAGGCATGTGCCGCCCAGGGTCGGCCATTTCTCCACCACGGCAACCTTCATCCCCAACTGCGCTGCGCGGATGGCCGCGACATAGCCGCCCGGGCCCGAGCCGATGATGGTGAGGTCGAAGATGTCTGCCATTCTGATGCCCCGATTACAAAGAGGTGCCTAGTGTTGCTGCGCGATCGCCACGCGAAAAGCCAGCAGGATGAATGTAATGCCGGTTACCCGATTAAACCACCGGCCGAACCGGAAAAAGCCTTGCCGTACGGAAGGTGTCGTAAAGAAAATCGAGACCAATGCGAACCAGGCAAAAAGCATAATGCTCATCGCCAGCACGTAGATAACTTTGACGTCGCCGCCGGTACGGACGGAAACCAGACTCGTGAACAGCGCCAGAAAGAACAGCACGGCCTTGGGATTGAGCAGATTGGTCAAGAAGCCCAGCGCGAACGCGGCGAGATCCCCGCGCCTGGCGCCGCTCAGATCACCGGACTCGGGCGCCTTTGGTGGCGGGCTGCGCAATGCCGAGATCGCCAGATACACGAGATAGGCCGCGCCCAACCATTTGAGAATATTGAACAAAAGCAGCGACTGCCCGACGATCACACCGACCCCGAGCAGGGTATAGCTGCCATGGACCAGGATTGACGTGGCAATGCCAGCTGAAGTGAAGAGCGCGGCGCGGCGGTCATGAGCGATGGACTGGCGCAGCACCATGGCGAAATCGGCGCCGGGGATGACCGCATTGATGCCGAAGGCCAGCATCAGGCCGGCAAATTCAAGCCAGGGAAAGTCCATCACGGGCACCGCCGAGTCATTGTGCCACAGCAGTTACACCAGCCTGCTCCGCCGGGCAACGCATGTGCTCGGCATTGCCCCTTGCCGGAATGGGCTAATCGGCCGCAATGTCTTGAGCGCGCTTGAGAATTCCGGCCAATTGCTTGTCGATATCAAGGGCGCCATTCTCCACGCGTTCGAGGAAGGAGCGGCAGAAGGCCTCCTTGTCCTCGGCCTGGTTGAAGGCGCTCATGATCTGGGTGCCGCCATAGGTTTCGGCGGCTTCGATCTGGCCGGGACTGGTGCCGCCCAGCTTGGTGATCACGCGATCGGCCAGATCGAGAAAGCCGACATTGCGTAAGTACCAGTTATCATTGGCAGTTTTGTAGGCGCCATCGAGCCCGGTGGTTTCGTAGCAATGGGTGGTCATGGCCGAAACAATAGCCCTGGAGCCGTGAAAGGCCATCAGCTCGCCGACCAGTTCCGCGTCGGCATTCTCCTGCGCCCTCGCGGCGGAGATAAGTGCGGCAAAGCAAAAAATGGCCGGGAAAAACAGGGGGCGCAACAGGCGATCTACTCCGAAAAAACTGAACAGCACACCGTGTCATCTGAGGCCTTGGCGTTAACGGACTGTTAGCGCCGAGAACAACATCGATCACGATAATGCCAACAAAAAGGGCCCGCCGGAGCGGACCCTTCATATCTGCACTTCAATAAGGCGATTAGAGGTCGAGAACCAGACGCTCGGGGGCCTCAAGGCTTTCCTTGACGCGCACGAGGAAGGTGACGGCTTCCTTGCCATCGACCACGCGGTGATCATAGGACAGCGCCAGATACATCATCGGGCGGATGACGACCTGGCCGCCAACGGCGACCGGACGCTCCTGGATCTTGTGCATGCCCAGAATACCAGACTGGGGGGCATTGAGGATAGGTGTACTCATCAGCGAGCCGTAGACGCCACCATTGGAGATGGTGAAGGTGCCGCCCTGCATGTCCGCCATCGAAAGCTGACCATCGCGGGCCTTCTTGCCCAGATTGCCAATTTCCTTCTCGATCTCGGCAATGCTCATCTGGTCGGCATTGCGCACCACCGGCACGACCAGACCCTTGTCGGTGCCAACGGCAACGCCAATGTGAGCGTAGTTCTTGTAGATCAGGTCATCACCATCGATCTCGGCATTGACCGCCGGGATTTCCTTGAGCGCATGCACCACCGCCTTGGTGAAGAAGCCCATGAAGCCCAGCTTGACGCCGTGCTTCTTCTCGAACAGCTCCTTGTACTGATTGCGCAGGTCCATCACCGGCTTCATGTCCACCTCGTTGAAGGTGGTGAGCATGGCGGCGGTGTTCTGCGCATCCTTGAGGCGGCGCGCAATGGTCTGGCGCAGGCGGGTCATCTTGATCCGCTCTTCCTTGGCGGCATCGTCCGCAGCAACCGGAGCGCGGGGCGCAGCCGGTGCCTTGGCTTCGACAGCCTTGGCCGCAGGAGCGGCAACAGGCTTGGCAAGGGCCGCCAGCACGTCTTCCTTGAGCACCTGGCCGCGCTTGCCAGATCCTTCGATCTCCGAGCCATTGAGGCCCTTTTCGTTGATCAGCTTCTGCGTCGAGGGAGCCGGCGGCATGCTGGTCGCGGCAGCGGCAGCAGGCTCGGGCTTGACCGGTTCGGGACCGGCCGCATTGGCGGCAGGCACTTCGGCCTTGGCTTCGGCAGCCTTGGGCGCCTCGGCAGGCTTGGGCGTAACAACCGCCCCGGCCCCACCGATGGCGCCCAGCAGCGCGCCCACATCCACCGTCTCGCCCGGCTGGGCGGAAATGGCTTCGAGCACGCCGGCAGCGGGCGCCGGCACTTCAATGGTCACCTTGTCGGTTTCAAGCTCGACTAGCGGCTCATCGGCGGCAACGCTGTCGCCAACCTGCTTGAACCACTGGCCGATCGTGGCCTCGGTCACGCTTTCGCCCAGGGTCGGTACGCGGATTTCTGTCGACATTGTTTTGTCCTTTTAATTACCAAGGGCTTCGTCGAGGAAGGCCTGCAATTGGGCAAGATGGGTCCGCATCAGACCCGTAGCAGTGGAGGCGGAAGCCGGCCGGCCGGTATAGCGCACACGCTGGCCGGTGCGGCCCATCTGGTCGAACACCCATTCCACATAGGGCTGGATAAAGGCCCAGGCCCCCATATTCTTGGGCTCTTCCTGGCACCAGATGATCTCGGCATTCTGGAAGCGGCTCAATTCGTCCAGCAGCGCCTTGGCCGGGAACGGATAGAGCTGTTCGATACGCAGCAGATAGACATCGTCGATGCCCTTCTTCTCGCGATCTTCCAACAGGTCATAATAGACCTTGCCCGTGCACAGCACGACGCGGCGGATCTGCTCGTCGCTCTTGAGCTTGATCGAGGTCTTGGGGGCGCCAGGGGCTTCAGCATCGTCCCAGAGCAGGCGATGGAAGCAGGAATCCGGGCCCATTTCGACCAGGCCCGAAGTGGCGCGCTTGTGGCGCAGCAGGCTCTTGGGCGTCATCAGGATCAGCGGCTTGCGGAAATCGCGGGTCACCTGGCGGCGCAGGGCGTGGAAATAGTTCGCCGGCGTCGTGCAATTGGCGACCTGCATATTGTCTTCCGCGCACAGCTGCAGGAAGCGCTCGGGACGGGCGGAGGAATGCTCCGGCCCCTGTCCTTCATAGCCATGCGGCAACAGCATCACGAGGCCCGACATGCGGAACCACTTGCGCTCACCCGAGGAGATGAACTGGTCGATCACCACCTGGGCGCCGTTGACGAAATCACCAAACTGGGCTTCCCAGATGGTCAGCGCCTTGGGCTCGGCCAGCGAGTAGCCGTATTCGAAGCCCAGCACCGCTTCTTCCGAGAGCATCGAATTGATGACCTCGTAGCGGCTCTGGTCCTCGGAGAGGTTGTTGAGCGGAGTATAGGTCTTGTTGTCGACCTGCTGGTCGTTCAGCACCGAATGCCGCTGGCTGAACGTGCCGCGCTCGACGTCCTGCCCTGAAAGACGCACCGGGTGCCCCTCGGTGACCAGCGTGCCAAGCGCCAGCGCTTCGGCCGTTGCCCAGTCGATGCCTTCGCCCGATTCAATGGCGGCGAGCCGGTTGTCCATGAACTTCTTGACCGTGCGGTGCACATTGAAGCCCTCGGGCACACGGGTCAGCGCGGTGCCGATCTTGACCAGCCGGTCGATATCGACGCCCGTATCGCCACGGCGCGGGCCTTCCTGGTCGGCGGGGCGGAAATCCTTCCACACGCCATCGAGCCAATCGGCCTTGTTCGGACGATAATCCTGACCGGCCTCGTATTCGGCGTCCAGCTTGGCGCGCCAATCGGCCTTGAGCTTGTCGATGTCAGCCTCGGTCAGCAGGCCTTCGCCCACCAGCTTGGCCGCATAGAGATCCAGCGTCGACTTGTGCGCGCGGATCTTGGAATACATCAGCGGCTGGGTGAAGCTGGGCTCGTCGCCTTCGTTATGGCCGAAGCGGCGATAGCAGAACATGTCGATGACGACCGGCTTGGCGAACTTCTGCCGGTATTCGACAGCGATCTTGGCCGCGAACACCACAGCTTCCGGGTCATCCCCGTTCACATGCAGCACCGGCGCCTCGATCATCTTGGCCACATCGGTCGGATAGGGCGAGGAGCGCGAATACATCGGCGCCGTCGTGAACCCGATCTGGTTGTTGATGACGAAATGGATCGAACCGCCCGTACGGTGCCCCTTGAGCCCCGAAAGCCCCAGGCATTCGGCAACCACGCCCTGGCCGGCAAAGGCCGCATCGCCATGGATCAGCAGCGGCAGCACCATCGAGCGATCCGGCTTACCGTCCGTCGCGATATTGACCAGCTTGCCATCGGGAGCGATGTGCTGGTCCTGCTTGGCGCGCGCCTTGCCCAGCACCACCGGATCCACGATCTCGAGGTGGGATGGGTTGGCGGTCAGCGACAGGTGAACCTTGTTGCCATCAAACTCGCGGTCGGACGAAGCACCCAAATGGTACTTCACGTCCCCCGAGCCTTCCACGTCGTCGGGGTAGAATGCACCACCCTTGAACTCGTGGAACAGCGCGCGATGGGGCTTTTGCAGCACCTGCGTCAGCACGTTGAGGCGCCCGCGATGGGCCATGCCCAAGACGATATCCTTGATGCCCAGCGCGCCGCCGCGCTTGATGATCTGCTCAAGCGCCGGGATCGTCGCTTCCGAGCCGTCAAGGCCAAAGCGCTTGGTGCCGGTATATTTGACGTCGATGAACTTCTCGAAGCCTTCGGACTCGATCAGCTTGTTGAGGATGGCCTTCTTGCCCTCGGGCGTGAAGGTGATTTCCTTGTCCGGCCCTTCGATCCGTTCCTGAATCCACTGCTTGGCTTCAGGATCGGAGATATGCATGAATTCGATACCGAGCGTGCCGCAATAGGTGCGCTCCAGGATCGTCAGCATTTCGGGGATGGTGGCGTATTCAAGGCCCAGATAATTGTCGATGAAGATCTTGCGGCCATAATCGGCTTCGGTGAAGCCGTAGCTCTTGGGATCGAGCTCGGGCGCCGGCTCGTCTTCCTTCATCTTGAGCGGGTCGAGATCGGCATGCAGATGCCCGCGCATGCGATAGGCGCGGATCATCATGATGGCGCGAATGGAATCGCGGGTGGCCTGCAGCACATCGGCGACGCTGGCCTTGGCCACGCCCATGGCCTCGGCCTTCTTGGCGATGGCCTTTTCGGTCTTGATGGCGACTTCGCCCCAATTGCCGTCCAGCGCGCTGACCAGTTCGCCATTGGCGCTCTGCGGCCAGTCCTTGCGGCCCCAGCTCGGACCATCGGCGCTCTTGTGCGCGTCGCTGTCATTATCATCGAGCCGCCCGAAAAAGCTCTTCCAGGTCTCATCGACGCTGTCGGGGTCGCTCTTGAAGCGAGAATAGAGTTGTTCGATGTAGTCGGCGTTCCCCCCATAGAGGAACGAGGTCAGCAAGAACGTGTCGTTCTTTTCCTGTCGTGTCATCGCTTTTTATGCGAGGCCCACGCCCCGCCATCCTTCTCAACGAACCGGCAAGCCGGCTCACGCGGTCCTCAATGTCTTGTCGGATACTGACCGCTTATCCTTAGTATCCTGTTAAGTGTAACGGCCCCTGAGCAGGGCCGCGGCTCAATTCGTCTATACCCGTTTCGGGCACAGCTGGCGTAACACCGTTCTGTGTCCGAAGCGCGACCGACATTGGTCGCATTCGAGGGGATACCCCCTCCTAACCTCCCCCCCTATTAGGGGGAGGGATACCATTCTGGCTTCCCCAGATCGCAGCACACCCACCGGCCCGTTCCTCCCCTTATCAGGGGGAGGCTAGGAGGGGGCATTCCGATCTCAGCCCTTCAGCACTTCAGCCAAAGTCCGGCCGATCCGGGCCGGCGACTTCGATACGCGGATGCCGGCGGCTTCCATCGCAGCGATCTTGTCTTCGGCGCCGCCCTTACCACCTGAAATTACGGCGCCAGCATGGCCCATGGTGCGACCGGCCGGTGCCGTCAGGCCCGCGATGAAGCCGGCCATCGGCTTCTTGCGGCCGCGCTTGGCTTCGTCGATCAGGAACTGGGCGGCGTCTTCCTCGGCCGAACCGCCGATTTCGCCGATCATGATGATCGACTTGGTGGCTTCGTCGGCCAGGAACATTTCGAGCATGTCGATGAACTCAGTGCCCTTGACCGGATCGCCGCCGATGCCGACGGCAGTGGTCTGGCCAAGGCCTTCATTGGTGGTCTGGAACACTGCTTCATAGGTAAGCGTGCCCGAGCGGGAAACAATGCCCACGCTGCCCTTGGAGAAGATCGAACCCGGCATGATGCCGATCTTGCATTCTTCGGGCGTCAGCACGCCCGGGCAGTTCGGCCCGATCAGGCGCGACTTGGACTTGTCAAGCTTGGCCTTGACCCGCACCATGTCGAGCACCGGCACGCCTTCGGTGATGCACACGATCAGCGGGATTTCCGCATCGATGGCTTCTTCGATGGCAGCGGCAGCGCCGGCCGGCGGCACATAGATCACCGAGGCATTGGCGCCGGTGCGTTCCTTGCCTTCGGCAACGGTAGCGAAAACCGGCAGGCTGGCCGAGGCATCAACGCCAGAGGTCCAGATTTCGCCGGCCTTTTTGGGGTTCACCCCACCCACCATCTTGGTGCCGTAATAGGCCAAAGCCTGCTCGGTGTGGAACGTACCGGTCTTGCCGGTCAGGCCCTGTACGAGAACCTTGGTATCTTTATTGACCAGGATGGACATGGATTTTCCTATAGTCGGTTGAGTTCGGTGACAGTGCGCGTGCTGGACGTCGCAGTGCCGGTGTTGATGGTGGTGGATGGCTCGACCATAAGCACGATCGGCTCATGGGTCAGCGCCCGCGGACGGTGCTCGACAGATTTGGGCACGACGAGGAATTCTCCCTCGCCCAATTCCACTACCCCGTCGCGGAAATCGATGGCGATGCGGCCCTGCAGCACGAGAAAGCCTTCGTCCTCATTGGCATGGGCATGCCAGTCAAACACCTCGCCAAACTTGGCGATCTTGACCTGGCTATCATTGATATCGCCGGCAATATGAGGCTGCCACACGGCCTTGATCGTGTCGGTAGCGGCCTGGACGAGATTGATCTTGCGGGGAACGGTCATTGTGCCTCGGCCTGCGGCTTGATCACCGTCAGCTGGATCACAAAACTGGTTTCGCTGTGATGGGCCAGCAGCAGGGTGTCCGGATCGTCCGCGCCGGTAAAACTGCCGAACATGCCCGCGTCCGTCTTGTCCGTCTTGCCCTCATAGCGCTCGAGCGCATCGATGGGCTCGATCTCGGCCACCGCATCGCCAGCCGGCTCGGTGACATCCACCCGGCAATAGCCGAACAGCTTGCCCGGATAGTCTTCGATCAGCACGGTCATCTCGGCATAGCCAATGCCGGGAATATCCTTGCTGCCCGAATAGAAGCGGACATAGGGGCTTTCCCCGTCTTCGTCGTAAATGGCCCAGCCCTGCTCTTCCGCATTTTCCCGCGCCAGTACATCCCCCTTGGCGAAGGCCTCGCAGACGTCGAGGACCTGCACCGATTGGGGCACCTTGGTCTTGCCCTGGGCGACGGCGGGCGTCGCGCAGGCCAAGAGGAGCAAAAGGGCGGGACCGGCGCGCATGGCGCTAGCCCTGCACCGCCTTGACGATCTTCTGGGCGGCATCGTCAAGATCGTCGGCCGAAATCACGTTGAGGCCGGATTGATCGAGGATCGCCTTGCCCTCTTTGACATTGGTGCCTTCGAGACGCACCACCAGCGGGACTTCGAGGCCCACTTCCTTGACCGCAGCGATCACGCCTTCGGCGATCACGTCGCAGCGCATGATGCCGCCGAAGATGTTGACCAGAATGCCCTTCACCGCCGGATCGGCCGTGATGATCTTGAAAGCCGCCGTCACCTTCTCCTTGGACGCGCCGCCACCAACGTCGAGGAAATTGGCCGGCTCGGCGCCGTAGAGCTTGATGATGTCCATCGTCGACATGGCAAGACCTGCGCCATTGACCATGCAGCCGATATTGCCATCGAGCGCCACATAGGCGAGGTCGAACTTGGACGCTTCGATTTCCTTGGCGTCTTCTTCGGAAAGGTCGCGCAGCGCCTTGAGCTCTTCATGGCGGAAGGCGGCATTGTTGTCGAAGCTCACCTTGGCGTCGAGCACGCGCAGATGGCCATCGGTCATCACGATCAGCGGGTTGACTTCAAGCAGGCTCATGTCGGTATCGACAAAGGCCTTGTAGAGGATCGGGAACAGCTTGGCGGCATCCGCCTTGGCATCGCTATCGAGCTTGAGCGCGGCAACGATCTCGGCAATGTTGGCTTCGGTCACGCCGGTCATCGGGTCGATATCGACCGCGATGATCTTTTCGGGCGTGTCATGGGCCACCGCTTCGATATCCATGCCGCCTTCGGTGGAGATCACGAAGGAAACACGGCCGGTGGTGCGATCGACCAGCAACGACGTGTAAAGCTCGCGGGCAATGTCGGCGCCATCCTCGATATAGAGGCGATTGACCTGCTTGCCGGCTTCCCCGGTCTGCTTGGTCACGAGCGTATTGCCCAGCATTTCCCTGGAGAAGGCCACGACATCGTCGATGGTCTTGGCGAGGCGCACGCCGCCCTTGGCATCGGGGCCCAGTTCCTTGAACTTGCCCTTGCCGCGCCCGCCGGCATGGATCTGGCTCTTGACCACATAGAGCGGACCCGGCAGCGACTTGGCAGCGGCCTCGGCTTCGTCAGCCGAAAAGATCGCCACGCCCGCAGCGACCGGCGCGCCGTAGGACTTCAGCAGCTCTTTGGCCTGGTGTTCATGGATGTTCATTCGTGTTCCCCTTGGATGGGTGTTCGGCCCGGGCCGAAGTAACAGTAGACCTCATGGTGAGCTTGTCGAACCACGAGGCCGTACCACTATATTGCCACGACCTCGTCCTTCGACAGGCTCAGGATGAGGTCTACTAACAGGTTCAGGCGAGCTTCGGCGCGATCTTCTTGCATGCTTCGATCAGACCTTCCACCGCACCAACCGATTTGGTGAAGGCCTTCTGTTCAGCAGAGTTCAGTGAAATTTCGATGACCTTTTCAGCGCCACCGGCACCGATCACCACCGGCACGCCGACATAAGTGCCCTTGATGCCATATTCGCCATTGAGGTAGGCGGCGGAGGGCAGCACGCGCTTCTTGTCCTTGAGATAGCTCTCGGCCATGGCAATGGCTGATGCCGCGGGGGCATAGAAGGCCGAACCGGTCTTGAGCAGGCCGACGATCTCGGCGCCGCCGTCGCGGGTGCGCTGGGTGATGCTCTCGAGCTTTTCCTTGCTCATCCAGCCCATCTTGACGATGTCGGTGAGCGGAATGCCGGCAACGGTGGAATAGCGGGCCAGCGGCACCATGGTATCGCCATGGCCGCCCAGTACGAAGGCATTGACGTCCTCGACCGACACATTGAGCTCTTCGGCGATGAAGTGCACGAAGCGCGAGCTATCCAGCACGCCGGCCATGCCGATCACCTTATTGGTGGGTAGGCCCGAGAACTTCTGCAGCGCCCATACCATCGCATCGAGCGGGTTGGTAATGCAGATGACGAAAGCGTCCTTGGCATATTTGGCAATGCCTGCGCCCACCTGTTCCATCACCTTGAGGTTGATTTCGAGCAGGTCGTCGCGGCTCATGCCGGGCTTGCGCGGCACGCCGGCCGTGACGATCACCACATCGGCGCCGGCAATGTCCTTGTATTCGCTGGTACCGGCCAGCTTGACGTCAAAGCCCTGTGCGGGCGCAGACTGGGCGATATCGAGCGCCTTGCCGGGGCCGACGCCGTCGACCACGTCGAACAGCACAACGTCCCCCAGCTCCTTCTGCGCCGCCAGCAAAGCCAGCGTACCACCGATCTGACCCGAGCCGATAAGAGCGATTTTCTTGCGCGCCATTAGTCCTCATCCCAGACTGCGTTGAATTGGCGCACCTCTTAACCCCCTGGGCTGTGGGGGGCAAGTGAACCCTTCGTCTAAACCCCGATTTCAGCCTTGCTCATGGGTGATGGGGTCGTGCCGGATGGGCAAGGAAGGATTTGGTGTGAGGGATGCGTGTCAGCCACGGCTCTCCCTCGGGCTTGACCCGAGGGCCACTCGTCGCTTGTGCCGGGTTGAGGGAGGCCCTCGGGTCAGGCCCGAGGGAGAACCGGTGGGGGATAACATCGTGGGAAGCGCGATCACCCCGCGCTGGCCGGCTCCACGCCCCGCAGTGCCTTGCCTAAATACTCTTCCGACTGCATCTCATCGAGCCGCGATATTGTGCGCTGGAACTCGAACGCAGTCTTGTCGTCCTTGCCCAATTGCTCGAGCGGCACGGCGAAGCTGGCGCCCAGCTTGACGCCGCGGTCGTAGAGATTGTCGATCAACAGGATAAAGCGCTTGGCGGCGCTGGATTTGGTGCGGTCCATCTGCGGCACGTCATCGATGATGATGGAATCGAAGTGATGGGCAATGCGCACGAAATCGCGCGAGCCCAGCGGCTTTTCGCAGAGGTCGGCAAAGCCGAACCGCGCCGCGCCCATGGCCGTGAGCGGCACGGGGATTTCCCGCCCGATACTTTCTACTATGCCCGGCTCGCCCACGACGCCACCGGTGATACGCAGCCAGAGCTGGTCCATCGCCGCCTTTGCCTGTGGCCCCGTGCCGAAGGCATAGACATGCTGGCCGGCGAATTTGAGCCGCCGGTAATCACGCGCTGCCGGCAAAGCCGCTACTGTGACCTGCCGCTTGAGCAAGTCGATAAAGGGCAAAAACAGCTGCCGGTTGAGGCCGTCCTTGTAAAGCTCGTCGGGGGCCACGTTAGAGGTGGCCACCAGCGTCACGCCATTGGCAAAGAGCTTATCGAACAGGCGGTAGAGCAGCATGGCATTGGTAATGTCATGCACGTGGAATTCATCGAGGCACAGCAGCCGCAGCCCGGATTTGACGATCGGCTTGACCACCGCTTCGACCGGATCGGCATCATCGCTTTTGCTTTTCGGCGACTTGCGGAAGGCAGCGATCCCGGCATGGATCTCATCCATGAATTCATGGAAATGCACCCGCCGCTTCTGCTTGATCGGCACGGCGGCAAAGAACAGATCCATCAGCATGGTCTTGCCCCGGCCCACCTCGCCATAAAGATAGAGCCCCTTGACCGGCTCCGGCTTGTCGAACAGCCGTCCCAATAGCCGCTTGGGCTTTTCCGCCATGAGCCCCGCCGCCACCCCGTCGAGCAGCGCCGCGGCCTCCAGCTGCGCTGGATCAGCGCTCAACGCCCCCCGCCCCGTCAGATCTGCATAGGCAGCACTGACGGGGCCTTGGAGAGCTGAAATCTTGCGGGCTTTGGGCAAATTCGACGCTATGGGTTTGGGCATATTTGGGTCAGGCCGAGTCGAAAGGGGTGTTTCTCGAGAACCGGAGCGGAACGTACCTCAGTACGTGAGCGCCGGAAGCGCAGAGAAACACCGCTTGCAGACCGGCATCACCCAAAGAATCAGCGCTGGAGGGCGATGGGCTGACCGCCGCCCATGGTCCCGATATAGCGGCCGCCATTGGGGGCGAGGAAGGCGGCGATATTGCCGTTCTCATCGTAAAGCTGGAGCTGGCTGCCCACCTGCTGCCAGCCGCCGACCGAGGCCAAAGCGGGCAGGCTGCAACCGGGAGCCGAGGCGCGATAGTAATTGGTGCCGGTCTTGGCGGTGAGCGGCAGATTGAGCTGACACTGGGTCGAGCCGGCCACCACGGTCCAGGCGCCCTCGGGGCCCGCACTCATGCCGCTGGCGCCGGGCTGGGCCAGTGGATCGAGCGAAACGATCGAGCCGCCCGGCGCGGCAGGTGCTGTCATGCCCGGCATGCCCAGCCCCGGTGTGGCCGAAGCGGTTTGTGCGGGAACGCCGCCCAGTACGGGCTGGCCGGACAGGCCCGGCGCCGGGGTACCGGTCGCGCCGATGGCGGGCAGCGTGCCCTGGGACACCGTCGAATTCTGCACCGGCTGCAATTGCTGGGGCGCGCCGATCGTATTGAGATTGGCTGTATTGGAGCCGCCAGTAGTGCAGCCCGCGACCAGCAGCGCCATTGCCGCGACTCCCGCGGCGGTGAACGATCCACGCTTCCAAACCATCATCGGTTCGCTCCTGCCCAAGGGCTTAATAAAGGTTAACAGCTTGGCTGGCTTATACCCAAACCAGCAATTGTGTTCAACAGCCCGCCCGTATTCGGACCAGTCCGCATCAATGTGGCCGATTTAGAGCGCCGCGACAAAGCGCGCCACCTGTTTTCCGACAAATCCACCGTCCTCGCAAGGACTTGGCACTAATCCGCATCCGATTGCATTTGCTTCAACAGATCGAGCGCCAAAACTTTTGCATCCTCGGCCTCCTCATCGGGCACCTGCACCGGCACGCCCTTGGGGCCGAACAGCCCACGCACGCCCGGCAATCCGCCCTCCCCGCCTTCGAGCGGATGAAAGCCATGCGCCTTGAGCGCCACCACAAGCACGCGGGCCTGCGAGGGATCTTCGATTTCCACGATAGTCTGAAACGCCATGAGGCTCCCCGATCTGGTTGGGCTGATCTGATGGGCAAAGCACGCGCTTGGCAAGCCCGGGCGCGCTTGCCAAGCCGTCGCCAAAATGTTGCATTAGCCGCCAAGCCGCTTCACCGCTTGGTGATTTGCCCGAAGGGGCCTACCAGCATCTAGTTTTGCATGAGCAAGGCTCCGGGCAGACCTGCCCGGATATCCCGGAGACCGAATGGGCGCCTATATACTCCGCCGCCTGTTGCTGATGATCCCGACCGTGTTCGGCATCATGGCGGTTTCCTTTCTCATCACCCAGTTTGCCCCCGGCGGCCCGGTCGAACAGGCGCTTGCCAATATTTCGGGGCAGAACGCCTCGCTCACCGAACGCGTCACCGGCGGGGGCGGCGACATGGCAGCGCCTCCGCCCCAGCAGGGCCAGGGAACGACCTATCGCGGCTCGCGGGGGCTCTCGCCCGAATTGGTCGAGCGTATCGAAAAGCAGTTCGGCTTCGACAAGCCGCCGCTCGAACGCTTCGGCATGATGCTATGGAATTATCTGCGCTTCGATTTCGGCGAGAGCTATTATCGCGACATCTCGGTCATCGACCTGATCAAGGAAAAGATGCCGGTTTCCATCTCGCTCGGGCTCTGGATGACGCTGATTTCCTATGGCATCTCCATTCCGCTGGGCATCCGCAAGGCCGTTTCCGATGGGTCACGCTTTGACGTGTGGACCTCCACAGTGATCATCGTGGGCTATGCGGTCCCGGGCTTCCTCGTCGCCATCGCGCTCGTCGTGCTGTTTGCCGGCGGCAGTTTCTGGTCATTCTTCCCGCTGCGGGGGCTGACCTCGCCCGGCTTTGACAGCTTTCCGCTGTGGCGGCAGGTGCTGGATTATCTCTGGCATCTGGTGCTGCCCATCACCGCCATGGCGCTCGGCGCCTTCGCCACCACGACGCTTTTGACCAAGAACTCGTTTCTCGACGAGATCGGCAAGCAATATGTCACCACCGCCCGCGCCAAGGGGCTCACCGAAGGCCAGGTGCTCTATCGCCACGTCTTCCGCAACGCCATGATGCTGATCATCGCCAGCTTCCCCGGCGCCTTTGTCGGGGCGTTTTTCGGCGGCTCGCTGCTGATCGAAACCATTTTCTCGCTCGATGGGCTGGGCCTGCTCGGCTTCACCTCGGTCGCCAATCGCGACTATCCGGTGGTGTTTGCCACGCTCTACATCTTCTCCCTGCTTGGCCTGGTCATCGCGCTGATTTCGGACCTCGCCTATATGTGGGTCGATCCGCGCATCGATTTCGAAAGCCGCGAGCTATGAGCGAGATCGCGGCTGCTCCCATGCGCGCCCGGCTCTCGCCGATCAATCGCCGGCGGCTGGTCAATTTCCGCGCCAATCACCGCGGCTTCTGGTCGCTGTGGATTTTCCTCGTGCTGTTTGTCGTGACGCTTGGCGCCGAGTTCATCGCCAATGACCGGCCGATCCTGGTCTCCTACAGGGGCGAATTGCTGGTGCCGGCGCTGGTCGACTATCCCGAGCCCAAATTCGGCGGCTTCCTCGCTGTCACCAATTATCGCGACGATTTCATCGCCGAGGAAATCGCCGCCAATGGCTGGGCGATCTGGCCGCCGATCCGCTTCAACTACCAGACCGTCGATGGCTTCCTGCCCTATTCCGGCGCCGTCGCCCCGGCCTGGACCATGAGCCAGGCGGAAAACTGCGCGGGCTATCCCGCCCTGGCCGCCGACCCCAATTGCCATTGGGGCAATCTGCATTGGCTGGGTACCGACGATCGCGGGCGCGATGTGCTGGCGCGGCTCATCTATGGCTTCCGCATCTCGATCCTGTTCGGGCTGGCGCTGACCATCGCCTCCTCACTCATCGGCGTCGCTGCCGGCGCGGTGCAGGGCTATTTCGGCGGCTGGACCGACCTGTTGTTCCAGCGCTTCATCGAAATCTGGACGGCCATTCCCGCGCTCTATCTGCTGCTGATCATTTCGAGCGTCATCACCCCCAGCTTCTGGGTGCTGCTGGGCATATTGCTGCTGTTTTCCTGGGTCGCTTTGGTCGGCATTGTCCGCGCCGAATTCCTGCGCGCCCGCAATTTTGAATATGTCGCCGCCGCCCGCGCGCTGGGCGTCTCCAACCTCACCATCATCTGGCGGCATCTGCTGCCCAACGCCATGGTGGCGACGCTCACCTTCATGCCCTTCATCCTCTCGGGGTCGGTTGCCACCCTCACCTCGCTCGATTTCCTCGGCTTCGGCCTGCCCCCCGGCTCCCCCTCGCTGGGCGAATTGCTGGCCCAGGGCAAGGATAACCTCCAAGCCCCCTGGCTCGGCCTTACCGGCTTTTTCACCATCGCCATCATGATGACGCTGCTGGTCTTCATCGGCGAAGCGGTGCGCGACGCCTTCGATCCGCGAAAGACGCTGGCATGACCGCCCCCCTCCTCTCCATCCGCAATCTGAGCGTGGCCTTCGGCGCCACTCCCGCCGCGCGCAATGTCAGCCTTGATATCGCGCCGGGCGAAACCGTGGCTTTGGTGGGCGAGAGCGGTTCAGGCAAGTCGGTGACGGCGCTTTCGGTGCTCAAGCTGTTGCCGCCCACTGCGACCCTTTCCGGCGACATCCTGTTCAAGGGCCGAAACCTAGTTACGGCCAGGCCGAATGAGCTGCGGGCAGTGCGCGGCAACGACATTTCGATGATCTTTCAGGAGCCGATGACCAGCCTTAATCCGGTGCATACGATCGAGCGCCAGATCGGGGAGGTTCTGGCCCTCCATCGGGGCCTGCGCACCAATGCCGCCCGCGCCCGCACGCTGGAATTGCTTGATGCCGTGGGTATCCCCGATCCGAAAAGCCGGCTCGCGGCGTTCCCGCACCAGCTTTCAGGCGGGCAGCGCCAGCGCGTCATGATCGCCATGGCGCTGGCCAATGAGCCGGACCTGCTGGTGGCCGACGAGCCGACCACGGCGCTCGACGTGACCGTGCAGGCGCAGATTCTCACCCTGCTCAAGGAGTTGCAGCAGCGGCTGGGCATGGCCATGCTGTTCATCACCCACGATCTGGGCATTGTCCGCCGCATTGCCGACCGCGTCTGCGTCATGACCAAGGGCGAGATTGTCGAAACCGGGCCGGTCGCCTCGGTATTCGACAATCCGCAGCACGCCTATACCAGGCATCTGCTGGCCGCCCAGCCGCGTGGCACGCCGCCGCTGGCCGATCCGAACGCTCCCAATATTGTGGAGGCCAATGATCTCAAGGTCTGGTTTCCCGTCAAGCGCGGGCTGCTGCGCCGCACTGTCGGCCATGTCAAAGCCGTGGACGGGGTCGACCTCGCCATCCGCCAGGGCGAAACCCTTGGCATTGTCGGCGAAAGCGGCTCGGGCAAATCGACGCTGGGCAATGCCATCCTGCGCCTCATCTCCTCGGAGGGGCGCATTGTCGTGCTCGGCAATGAGATTTCCTCGCGCTCGTGGAAGGCCATGCGGCCGCTGCGGGCCGATATGCAGATCGTCTTTCAGGACCCCTTCGGCTCGCTCAGCCCGCGCATGTCGGTCGCCGGCATTATCGGGGAAGGCCTCAAGGTGCATGCGCCCCGCCTCTCGGCTGCGGAGCGCGATGCCCGCGTGGCCAAAGCGCTGGACGAGGTGGGGCTGCCCAACGAGGCGGGCCTGCGCTATCCGCATGAATTTTCCGGCGGCCAGCGCCAGCGCATCGCCATTGCCCGCGCCATGGTGCTCAATCCGAAATTCGTCGTGCTGGACGAGCCGACCTCGGCGCTCGACGTCTCCATCCAGGCCCAGGTGGTCGATCTGCTGCGCGATCTGCAGACACGGCACGGGCTGACTTATCTGTTCATCAGCCACGACCTCAAAGTAGTGCGCGCCCTCGCCAATACCATCATCGTGCTGCGCAATGGGCGCGTGGTGGAACAGGGTCCGGCGGCCGAAATCTTCGCTAGGCCGCAAGACGCCTATACCAAGGCCCTGCTGGCTGCGGCGTTCGAGCGGGATGTGCCTGCCCCTGCGCCCGCAAAATCTTGATGCCGCGCCCCCTGTCGCGCCCGGCCCAATCCGCCTAGTCTTGACACAAATCTGCAAATAGCCTGGAGCCGCCCGATGAAGCTCACCTCAATCCTTGCCGCCGGCCTCGTCCTGGTCTCCACCCTCTCGGCTTTCGCCCAGGCCGACAAGCCCGACACCTGGCTGCATGCAAGTTCTGCCATTGGCGAGCCGAAATATCCCGAGGGCTTCACCCATTTCGACTATGTCAATGTCGATGCGCCCAAGGGCGGCACGGTGCGGATGAGCGCTTCTGGCGGGTTCGATACCTTCAATCCCCTGCTGCCCAAGGGTGAGCCGGCCAGCGGCCTCGGCCTGGTCTACCAGACGCTGATGACACCCTCGATGGATGAGGTACTCACTAGCTACGGGCTGCTGGCCGAAGCCATGAAGTTTCCCGCCGATTACTCCTCGGTTACCTTCCGCCTCAACCCCGCCGCCAAATGGCACGACGGCGAACCCGTCACTGCTCAGGACGTTGTCTGGTCATTCAACAAGGCGATCGAACTCAGCCCCGACCAGGCCCAATATTATCACAACGTCATAGGTGCCGAAGAAACCGCGCCCGGCGAAGTAACCTTCACCTTCGATCAGACTGGCAATCGTGAATTGCCCAGCATTTTGGGACAATTACTGGTGCTGCCCCAGCATTGGTGGGAGGGCAAGGACGCCCAGAGCCGCCAACGCGACATTGGCGCCTCGACGCTTGAACCGCCGATGGGATCCGGGCCTTACGAACTGGCCAGTTTCGATGCCGGACGCACGGTCACCTATAAGCGCGTGGAGAATTATTGGGCCAAGGATCACCCCACCGAGGTGGGTACTAATAATTTCGACGAGTATCGCATCGAATATTTCCGCGACGACACCGTCCGGTTTGAGGCCTTCAAGGGAGACCAATTCGACTGGTGGATCGAAATCGCGGCCCGCCGGTGGGCCACCGGCTATGATTTCCCCACCGTGCAGCAGGGCCGCGTCGTCAAGGAACTGTTCCCTCAAACCTATAATAGCGCGGGGCTGCTTTGGGGGTTCATCCCAAACCTGCGCAAACCCAAATTCCAAGACATCCGCGTCCGCAAGGCGATCAACCTCGCCTATGATTTTGAAGAGCTCAACCACACGCTGTTTTTCGACCAATATAGCCGCATCGACAGCTTCTTCTTCGGCCTGCCCTTCGCCTCCAAGGGCAGGCCTGAGGGTCAGGAACTCGATATCCTCAATTCCGTGAAGGACCTGGTTCCCCCCTCTGTCTTTACCGAGCCCTATGTCAATCCGGTTGCCGGCAATCCGCAAGCCCTGCGCGCCAATCTGCGCGCGGCGTTGGATCTGCTGACCGAGGCTGGCTATACGCTCCAGGGCGATCGCCTGCTTGACGCCAATGGCGAGCAACTCAGCTTTGAAATCCTGCTCAACGGCCCGGTGCATGAGCCCATGACCACTAACCTGGTCACCAATCTTGCCCGGATCGGCATCGCCGCCACCATCCGCGTGGTCGATAGTCCGCAATATATCAACCGGGTGCGCTCGTTCGACTACGACATGCTCTATTATGCCTGGGCGCAATCCTTTTCGCCCGGCAATGAACAGCGCTATTTCTTTGGCTCGGCCTCAGCCAATGAAGAAGGCTCGCAAAACTATGCCGGCATTGCCGATCCGGGCGTCGATGCGCTGATCGACAAGATCATCTACGCCAAGGATCGCCCGACCCTCGAGGCCGCAACGGCGGCGCTCGATCGGGTATTGCTGGCCAACAATTTCGTCATCCCCGGCTATACGCTGCGCACCGCCCGCGTGGCCCGTTGGGATCGCTTCAGCCATCCCGACCCGCTGCCCGAATACAGCATCGGCTTCCCTACCATCTGGTGGTATGACGAAGCCAAGGCGGCGAAGGTGGGACAGTAGCCCGTTCTCGTTTTTCGTTACTTGTTCTCGTCACATCCGCCGCATCTCCCTCGGGCTTGACCCGAGGGCCGTTGGGGTTAGCCACTATTTTTCGTGCAAGCGGCGAGTGGCCCTCGGGTCAAGCCCGAGGGAGAGCGGTGGTTGGGGAAGCATGGTGCGATCATCCCCGCCCCCGTTGCCCCATCTGAGTACTTCCCAACCGTTCCCCCAGAGTGTCGCCACCCGTTGCCCATCGGCCACGCTCGCCCACGGAATTGAGAACAATTTTCCCTAAACCTTGCCCGATGCCTTGGTACCGCCCTAAACTGGCCACGAAATGACCGCCTGCAGCGTCGGAGGGTGGGGCCGGGATCGCGCTTAACCGAATCTTGTGGTCCCTGAGGGCAATATCGGCTTCTGTCCTTCTTGGTAGAAGCGTAACGGACGGGAATTGGTCCACTGCATATCGCGCGTCTGGTAACGAGTTTTAGCGCCATCTTGCTTGCTGCGACCGGAATGGGCCTTGCGGTGGCGCCGGTTTCTGCATTCGAGATTTTCGGCATCAAGCTGTTCGAAGACCAGAGCCAGACCGATGCCGAGGCGGTGATTGCCGACCCCCAGCCCTATAAGGTCAATCTCTCCGTCACCGAGACCGGCGTGCCGGAAAATGCCGTGCGCAATGCCTCGGCCCTCGTCGCCGACCAGAATGAGCCGGCTTCGGGCGCCGCGGGCCTGCTGGCCAAGGCGCGGGGCGATTACAAGCGCATCATCGCCGCGCTGTACAATGAGGGCTATTACGGCGGCACGGTGAGCATCCGCGTCGGCGGCGCGGAAGCTGCCAATCTGGCGCCCGACACCAAATTGCCCAAGCCGGTCGATGTCGCCATTCTGGTGACGCCCGGACCGCTGTTCCGCTTCAACAGCGTCAATATCATCAATCAGGCGCCGCCCACCGCCGACCCGTTCGACCATGTGGACCTGCCCTCCACCCGCGGCTTCGGCAGCGGCCAGATTGCCAAATCCAGCGTCATCCTCCAGGCCGAACAGCTGGCACTCGAAGCCTGGCGGCAGCAGGGCTATGCCAAGGCCGCCGTGGTCACCCGCGATGTGGTGGCCGATCACGCCAGCAGCAGTGTGGACGTTACCATCACCGTCAATCCGGGCATGAAAGCCGCCTTTGGCGAGGTCACCGTGTCGGGCACCGAACGGATGGACCCCGAATTCGTCCGCCGCCAGACCGGGCTGGAAGTGGGCGAGGAATATGATCCCGACGAGTTGGCGCGCGCGCAAAAACGCCTCGACCGGCTCGAAGTGTTCCAGGCCGCACGGCTCGAAGCCGCGCAATCCATCGGCGCCGATGGGCTGCTGCCCTATAGCCTGTTCGTGCAGGAATCGGCCGGGCGCCGCTTTGGCGTCGGCGCCACCTATTCCACCATCGATGGGCTGGGCGTGGAAGGCCATCATCTCTGGCGCAATCTGTTCGGCCAGGCCGAGCGGCTGCGGCTCGATGCGCGCGTCGCCAGCATTGCCTGGCCGCTCGATACCGAAGAATTCGACTATATGTTTGGCGGTACCTTCACCAAGCCGGGCTTCCTGACGCCCGATACCGACCTGGTCGCCGCCATTTCGGCCGAACGCACTATTTATCCCACCTATATGGAAACCTCGGCCAATGCGCGGCTGGGGCTGACCCATTTCTTCTCCGACCAGATCACCTTTGAAGGCGGCGCCATGCTGGAGCGCAGCCAGTTCGAGGACGATGTATTCGGCACCCGCGATTTCGCGACCGCAGGCATCTATGCCGGCGCGACACTGGATTTCCGCGACGACAAGGTGGATGCCACCAGCGGCTGGTATCTCGAGGCCAATCTCGAGCCCTTCTACGAATTCAACTATGAAAATCCCGCCGCCCAGATCACGGTGGAAGGCCGCACCTATTTCGGCTTCGGCGAGGAAGACCCCTTCGTGCTGGCAGCCCGCTTCAAGGCCGGGGCGCTGGTCGGGCCGGACCTGAGCGAAGTCCCGCCCGACAAGCTGTTCTTTGCCGGCGGCGGCGGCTCGGTGCGCGGCTATGCCTATAAATCCATCGGCGTCGATGACGGCATGGGCAATGTCACCGGCGGGCGCTATCTGCTGGAAGCCTCGCTGGAGGCCCGCGCCAAGGTCACGAGCGATATCGGCGTGGTCGGGTTTCTCGATGGCGGCTATGTCGCCGCCGACACCTTCCCCGAACTCGATGACCTGCGCCTGGGCGCCGGCGTCGGGGTGCGCTATTATACCGGCCTGGGGCCGCTTCGGCTCGACGTCGCCATTCCGCTCAACAAGCATGCGGGCGACCCCGACTACGCTATCTATGTCGGCATAGGGCAGTCCTTCTGATGACTCGGCTCTCCGCTCACAACCGGCGCCTGCTTGCCACCGGCCTTGTGCTGTGCGGGCTCTGTGTGCCCGCTGTCATCGTCGCGCAGGACGTGATGACGATGAACAATGAGCAGCAGAAGGATTGGCTGACCAGCTTCGTGCAGGATCGCCTTTCGACGCCCGAACGCCAGATCAGCCTCTCCAATATCGATGGTGTGCTGGGCTCCAATGTTTCGGTGCGCGAAATCACCATTTCCGACGCCCAGGGCGTGTGGCTGCGCGTCAACAATGCCACCCTCACCTGGAGCCAGGCCGCCTTGTTCCTCGGGCGGCTTGAAGTGCAGTCGCTCAAGGCCGATTCCATCGATTATCTGCGCAATGCCGTGCCCGCCGAAGGCGCTGACCTGCCTCCGGCCGAAGCCGGCTCGCTGCAGATCCCCGAATTCCCCGTTGCGGTGATCCTGGAGGAACTGGCCATTCCCAAAGTCACGTTCGGGGAGGGCGTGTTCGGGCTGGGTTCGGAAATCTCGCTCAATGGCGCCTTTACACTCGAGGGCGGCAATCTCACCACCAATCTCGATATCGTGCGGCTTGATGGTCCGGGCGGCACGCTCGATCTCGATGTCGATTACAAGAAGGCCGAGAACAGCATCGATCTGGGCCTGGCTCTGGTCGAACCCGCCGATGGGGTGATCGCCAACCTGCTCAATATCGAGGACCGCCCGGCGGTGAACCTGTCGCTCACCGGCAGCGGCCCGGTGGCCGATCTGCGCACTGAGCTGGTGCTGCAGGCCAACCAGCAGACCGCGCTATCGGGCGTTGCTACGATCACGCAGCAGCCCGAGGGCTTTGCCATTGCTGCCGATCTGCGCGGCCCGCTATCGACGCTGATGGCCGAGCCCTATCGGCCCTTCTTCGGGGCCGAGACCGCGCTGACCGCCAATGCACTGGTGCGTTCGGCCGGCGGGCTGTCGATTTCCGGGCTCAAGCTCACCGGCGGCCAATTGGCACTCGAAGCCTCGGCGGAGACTACGCCGGACAATTTCCTGCGCCAGCTCGTGCTCAATGCGAGCGTGGCCGATCCCGCTGGTGGCCCGGTGACGCTTCCCGTGCCCGGCAGTGCCACCAACGTACAATCGGCCCAGTTCAACATTGATTTCGGCGCCGGCAATTCAGAGGAGTGGAGCTCGAACCTCGCCGTTGGCGGCTTCCAGAGCCCAGGCTTTGCCGCTGACACGCTGGCTCTCACGCTGGGCGGCGTTGCGGCCAATCTGTCCGATCCTGCCACGCGCCGGCTGACCTTCAATGGCGATGGTGCGCTGTCTGGTATTGCCGGCAGCCAGGAAATCGAAGCGGCTTTGGGCGACAGCATTGGCCTGGGGATCGCTGGCTTGTGGAACGCCGGGCAGCCCGTGCAATTGGCCGAGTTCCGGGTGGTCGGCAAGGCACTGACGGCGGCGCTGCAAGGCCAGCTCGATGGCCTCGACTTCAATGGCGATATCGGGCTGCAGACGTCCAGCATTTCGCCCTTTTCGGGTCTGGCCGGACGCGAACTCGACGGCGCGCTGGATTTGAAGGCCAATGGCACGCTTACCCCGCTCACCGGCGGCTTCGATCTGACGCTGGATGGTTCGGGTACTAATCTTGCCATCGATGACGAAACCGCCGACCGCCTGCTGGCAGGCACGGTGGCGCTGTCGGGCCGGGTGGCCCGCACTGAGGCAGGCCTTACCGCCGAGAATTTCCGCATCGCCAACAATCAAGTGCAGATGCTGGCCGATGGCACCTATTCCAATGCCCTGGCCGATTTCACCTTCAATCTTGACCTGAGCGATCTGAGCCTGCTGTCCGACGCCGCCAGCGGCCCGCTCAAGGTGGTGGGCACGGCCAAGGGCCAAGAAGACGTCATCGATCTCAACCTCGATGCGACGGTCGCCAGCGGCAGCCTGGTCGATCGCAACCTGCGCGATGCCAGGATCGGCTTTGCCGGCCGCTACAATGTCGACCGGCTCGATGGCCAGTTGAGCGGCGCGGCCGAACTCGATGGCTTCCGCACGAGCCTTGCCGGTGACATCGCGGTCACCGAAACCGAGCAATCCCTCGCCAATCTCGATTTCCAGGCTGCCGGTACGCGCATCACTGGCGGGGTCACTCGCAATGCCGAAACCAGCCTGCTCGATGGCGGGCTGAGCGTCGTGGCGCCTGACGTGTCGGTGGCCGCCGCGCTGGCTTTACTCGAGGCCAAGGGCGCGGTGAATGCCGAGATTGGGCTGAGCAGCGCGGACGGGCGGCAGTTGGCCTCGATAAGGGGCGCCGCGCGGGAGCTTGAAGTCAACGACATCACTATTGGATCGGCCGATATCGAAGGGGCCGCGCAGGATTTGTTCGGCGTACCGGCAATCACGGGAACGATCCGCGCGACCGATGTGGTTGCCGCGGGCACGCATGTCGAGACATTGACCGCAGATGCGACCCAGAGCGCCGGGACGACGTCGTTCGATGCACAGGCAGCACTCGCCACCGGTACCAATGTGGATGTGGCCGGTTCGCTCACCCCGATCGCCGAGGGTTACCGGCTGGCGCTCGACCGCGCGCAGCTTCGGCAGGGCCAGCTCGCGGCGGCGCTCGCGCAACCCACGGTTCTGGCTGTCAGCGGCTCCAATGTTGCGCTCAATGCGGTGCGCTTCAATGTTGGCTCGGGCAGCATCACGGCCAATGGCACAGCCGGCGAAGCGCTCGACCTCGTCGTCGATATCAACGCGCTGCCGCTTTCCATCGCCAATGCCATCATGCCCGATCTGAGGCTGGCCGGTACGCTCAATGGCCGCGCCAATATCGGCGGCACCGGCAGCGATCCCCGCGTCAGCTTCGAGGCTCGTGGCCAGGGCATCAATGCCGCCGCCATCAGCGAATTCGGCATTGCCCCGCTCAGCCTCACCACCAATGGCCGCTTCGCCAACAACACCGTCACCCTGGCCGCGCTCAGCGCCAATGGCTCGGGCGGCCTGACCCTGACCGGCTCGGGCACGATTCCGCTGGCAGGCAACGGACTCAATCTCGCCATCACTGGTTCGGCGCCGCTGGCGCTCGCCAACCAATTCGTGGCCGATCGCGGCGGCCAGCTCAGCGGCACGGCCAATCTCGATGCCCGGGTCAGCGGCTCGATCTCGGCGCCCCGGTTCGGCGGCACCGCCACGATCAGCAATGGCGGCTATGTCGACCCCGAACTCAATGCACGGCTCGAGGGCGTCACCGGCTCGGCGACACTGTCGGGCGAACGCGCCGTCATCAACAATTTCTCGGCTAATCTGTCGACCGGCGGCTCCGTCTCCGCTTCCGGCTCCGTTGGCCTGGGCGCAAACTTCCCGGCCGATCTGCGCATTGCGCTCAATTCAGCCCGCTATGCCGATGGCAATCTCTTCGTCGCCACCGCATCGGGACAGCTCGCGCTGACTGGCAATCTCACCGGCTCGCCGCTGCTCTCGGGCGATGTGCTGGTCGAGGAAGCCAATATCACCGTGCCGGACAGCTTTGGCGGCGGCGCCGAACTGATCGATGTAAAACATGTCCATACCCCGCCGCCGGTCGAACAGACCCTGGTCCGCGCCAAGGTAGACGAACGCGGCGCGCCCGTGCCCCAGACCCGCCCCAGCGGCGTGGTGCTCGACGTCAATGTCAACGCGCCCAACCAGATCTTCATCCGCGGCCGCGGGCTCGATGCCGAAGTGGGTGGCTCGGTGCGACTCACCGGCCCGCTCACCGATATCCAGCCGGTCGGCGGCTTCTCGCTCAATCGCGGGCGTCTGGCCATTCTGGGCCAGCGCGTCACCTTCCAGAGCGGGGAAGTGACCCTGGTGGGGGATCTGGACCCCTTCCTCAATTTCGTCGCCGAGACCGAGGGCGAGGGCATCACTGTCTATGTCACCGTCTCCGGCCGGGCCTCCGATATTGCGGTCAGCTTCACCTCGACCCCCATGCTGCCGCAGGATGAAGTGCTGAGCCAATTGATCTTCAAGCGCTCCATGAGCGAATTGTCGCCGCTGCAACTTGCCAAGCTGGCCGCCGCAGCAGCCTCCCTGATGGGTGGTGGCGGCAATGGGCTGGTCGATAGCCTGCGCAGCGCGGCGGGGCTGGACGACCTCGACATCGTCACCGATGACGCGGGCAATGTGGCGGTGCAGGCCGGCACCTATATCCAGGACAATGTCTATCTGGGCGTGCAGGCCGGCGCGAATGGGCAGAGCAAGGTGACGATCAATCTCGATGTCACCAATGATCTGAAGGTCACCGGCGCTGCCGGGCAGGATGGCAATACCAGCATGGGCGTGTTCTACGAGAAGGATTATTGAGGGGATATCCCTTCTACTCCCGCGCCAGTGCCTCCACCGGGTCCAGCCTTGCCGCTGACCGCGCCGGCATGAAGCCGAATACCACGCCGATCAAACTCGACGACAGGATCGCCAAGACGATCGACTCGGCGGAATAGCGCACCGTCGCGCCCTGCACGAGCGCGGTGAGCGCGCTGCCCAGCCCGAAGCTCAGCGCCACCCCGGCGGCGCCGCCGACAAAGCACACCAGAACTGCCTCGATCAGGAATTGGCGCAGGATATCGCCCCGCCGCGCGCCCACCGCCATGCGGATGCCGATCTCCTTGGTCCGCTCGGAGACGCTGACCAGCATGATGTTCATCACCCCGATGCCGCCGACCACCAGTGAAATCACCGCAATGGTCGAGATCAGCAGCGTCAGGGTCTGCGAGGTGGATTCGATGGTCTCGCGGATGGTCGCCGTGTTCTGCAGGAAAAAGTCGGTCTTGCCGCTATGCAGCCGCGTCAACAGCTCGGTGATGTCGGCCTCGGCCTGGCTCATGTCATAGCTGTCGGCTACGCGCACCGCGACGGAGCTGAGGTAGCTCTGCCCCAGGATCCGGCGCATTGCGGTGGTATAGGGCACATAGACATTGGCTGAGTTGCCGCCGGGGCCGAAGCCGGTGACATTGGCCACCACCCCGATCACCCGCACCGGCACATTGTCGAGCATGATCACTTGCCCCACCGGGTCCTCGCCATTGACGAAGAAGGCGTCGCTGGCGTTTTTGTCGATAACGGCTTCCTGCGTCATCTGATCGACGCTGGCCGAGGTGAAGGCCACCCCATCGGTAAAGGTGCGGCCATTGACCTGGAAATAGCCCGCGCCCACGCCGGTCACCGTCGCATTGGACGAAGTAGCGCGGAACAGCACCGTGGCGTTGGAGCTGACCTGCGGGGAGACGCTATCGGCAAAGGGCTGTTCTTCGAGCGCTGCCGCATCGGAGGGGACCAGGGTTTCAATGCGCGCCGAGCGCCGGTCGCCAAAGCCGCTGCCGGGATAGATATTGATCGTATTGGTGCCGATCGAGGCGATATTGTTGAGCACGGTCTGCTGGCTGCCCTGCCCCAGGGCCACCACGCTCACCACCGAAGCAATGCCGATGATGATGCCCAGCATGGTCAGGAACGTGCGCAGCTTATGCGCCACCATGGCCCGCAGCGCCATGCGAAACGCCTCGCCGGCCCGGTCCAGCCCCTCGCGCCAGCGCGCGATGCGGCGGATATTTTGCTTGGTGCGGTCGTTGCGGGTCTCTTCGCCATTGCGCCGATCGGCGATGATGACCCCGTCGGAAATCTCGATCACCCGCTCGGCCTGCGCGGCAATGGAGGCATCATGGGTCACGATGATGATGGTGTGGCCCTCGCCATGCAACTCATGCAAAAGCGCCAGCAATTCCTTGCCGCTATGACTGTCCAGCGCTCCGGTGGGCTCGTCGGCGAGGATCACTTCGCCGCCATTCATCAGCGCCCGCGCCACGCTGACGCGCTGCTGCTGCCCGCCCGATAGCGCATTGGGCCGATGGCTCAGCCGCTCGCCCAACCCCAGCCGGGTCAACAGATCGACGGCGCGCTGCCGCCGCGCATTGGCGTCGACCCCGGCATAGATGGCGGGGATTTCGACATTCTCCACCGCGTCGAGATCCGGCAGCAATTGATAACGCTGGAAAATGAAGCCGAAATGCTCGCGCCGCAGCTCGGCCAGGGCGTCGGGTCCAAGCCGGCCGACATCCTTGCCGCCAAAGGTGTATTTGCCGGTGGTCGCCTTATCGAGGCACCCCAGAATATTCATCAGCGTCGATTTGCCTGAGCCGGACTGACCGATGATGGCCACCAACTCGCCCTGGTGGATATCGAGATCGATATCCCGCAGCACGGTCACGGCCTCGCCCCCGGTTGCGAAGACCCGGTTGAGCCCGCGCAACGAGATGATCGGGGTTTTGGTGTCGGTCATGGCCGCGGGCCGCCCATCATCACCATGCCGCCGCCACCCATGCGCGCACCCTGCCCGCCCGTGGGAACGCGCACACCGCTGGCGCCCGAGGCCACGACTTCGTCGCCCTCGTTCAGCCCGCTCTTGATCTCGGCCATGACATTGTTGTTGAGGCCCACTTCGACCCGCCGCGGCTCGCTCTGCTCGGTCGCCGGGTCATAGACCATCACCATGGCATTGCCATCGGGCCCGCGCCGGGTCACCAGGCCCGAGGACAACACCAGCGCATTTTCAACCTCGTCGAGCACGATGGTCACCTGCGCTGTCATCGAAATGCGCAGCTTGTGATCGGGATTGGGCACGTCGAAGAGGCCATTGTAATAGATCGCCGTATCGGTCGACGTGCTGTCTTCGCTGATCGAGGTCGGCGCCGGTTCGATCTCGCGCAGGGTGGCGTCGATCTGCTTGTCGGGTTCACCCAGAATGGTGAAATAGACCCGCTGCCCGGCTGCCACACGCACCACATCGGCCTCCGAGATTTCGGCCTTGATCACCATGGTGTCGAGATCGGCGATCTTGACGATGGTGGGCGTGGTCTGGTTGGCGTTGACGGTCTGCCCGGCCTCGACCAGCACCGCCACCACCGTCCCGTCATTGGGCGCCACGATCTGCGTGCGCGACAGATTGAGCTTGGCCGATTCCACGCTCAATTCCGCCTGCGCGATCTGTGCGTCGAGTTGATCGATCTGCGCCAGGGATGAATCCACCGCCGCCTGGGCGGCATCGAGATCGGTCTTGGAGACGAGATTGCTGCCGCTCAGCGAGGTATTGCGCACCAAGGCCGCCTGCGCCTGCACCAATGTCGCCTGCTGCGCCCGCTTCTGCGCCTCGATGGCCATCAGCGCGGCCTGGGCGGTCTTGACCGCGTTTTCCTGATTGAGCGAGTCGATCTCGGCGATCAGGTCGCCCTTCTTGACGTCCTGCCCGAGCTTGACATGCACGGCATCGATCCGGCCGGACACCTCGGCGCCAATGCTGACCAGCGAATTGGCCTGCAACACCCCTGACGCCAAGACGGTCTGCTCGATATCGGCGCGGCCCACCGTCACCGTATTGGGCACGGTCGCCGCCTTGGGTGCGGCAAAGAACCACCACCCGGCAGCGCCTGCGCCTGCTATCACTACCAGAGTCAGAACTATTTTCGTGACGGTCTTCAAACCCATGCATCCCCAGATTGTATGAGCGACCATATCCTGCCGCCGCCGCGCCAGCACGTTAGCTCTCGGTAAGCCGGGTTAAGATTTGGAAAGGTGGCCCGGTTGACGCCCGACCCCTCCCCGGTCCACCCTGACCCGACCTCCCCGACTAATCTTCAGGACATCGCCATGTATCAGCTGCTTGATCCCAAGAGCTTCGTCGTCTTCATCACCGGCGCCACCTCCGGCTTTGGCGCCGCGGCGGCCCGCCGCTATGTCGAGGCCGGCGGCAAGGTGATCGCGACCGGCCGCCGCGGCGACCGTCTGAAGGAATTGCAGGCCGAGCTGGGCGCCGAAAACTGCCACATCATCGAACTCGATGTACAGGACCGCAAAGCCATCGACGCCGCGATCGCTTCCCTGCCCTCGCCCTTCGACAAGATCAATATCGTGCTCGCCAATGCCGGCCTGGCGCTGGGCCTGCAGCCGGCCGCCGAGGCCGATGTCGCCGACTGGGAAACCATGATCGCGACCAATATCACGGGTCTCGTCTATACCGTGCGCGCTCTGCTGCCCGGCATGATCGCGCGTGGCGGCGGCCACGTGGTGACGCTGGGTTCGGTGGCCGGCGACTACCCCTATCCGGGCGGTTCGGTCTATGGCGCCACCAAGGCCTTCGTGAAGCAATTCGCTCTCAATATCCGCTCGGACGTGCAGGGCAAAAATATCCGCGTTACCAATATCGAGCCGGGCCTGACCGAAACCGAATTCTCCCTGGTCCGCTTCAAGGGCGACGAGGGCAAGGCGAGCAAGCCCTATGAGAACACCAAGGCGATGAATGCCGAGGACATTGCCGAAACCATCGTCTGGTCCACGCTCCTGCCTCAGCATGTCAACGTCAATCGGTTGCAGGTGATGGCGACGACGCAGGCGTTCGGGAATTTCGATATTTATCGGGGGTAGCGCCCTGCCGCCCACCCCCTTGCCCCGCAAGCCCCAGCCGCCCTATGCTGCTCCCAGCAAGCCACGGATGCCTCATGCCCAATATCGACTCCCTGACCCGCGACCTCTGGCAGGTCGTGGCCGCGAACAACGAGATCACCCCCGGCCTGGTCGAAACCACGCTGCTGCTCGATACCAAGATCGCCATCACGCGCGACCATGACGGCGCCCCCGTGGTCTGGCGCCGCAGTGATGAGGAACAGGGCGACGAGATCGATCCCGCCACCATCACCGATCGCCTCCCTGTCATCACCGGCTATGGCTATATCTGGACCAGTTTCGGCAATCCGCCGGCCGAACTCTTTCCGATCCCCGAATATGCCGAGCCCGATCGCGTCAATATGAGCTGCGGCTCCATCGGCATTCACGTTTCGGCCCCCCGCGCCGTCGAGAACTTTCTCGACATGGGCCATTTCCCTTATGTCCATACCGACATTCTGGGCGCCGAACCCCATACCGAGGTCAAGGAATACGACGTCGAAGTCTCCGAGGAGCGCGACGAAGTGCTGGCCACGCGCTGCCGCTTCTTCCAGCCTCGCGCGGCACTGTCGGCCACCGAGGGCCAGGAAGTTGAATATGTCTACCGGGTGCCGCATCCCTTCTGCTCGGTGCTCTACAAATCCTGCCCCGAGGACGATAGCCGCCGCGACGTCATCGCCATTTTCCTGCAGCCCATGACCGAGGAACGTTGCCGCGCCCACCTGCTGCAATCGATGATCGACTCCACCTCGACCATTACCGACCTGCGCCGCTTCCAGCAGACCATTTTCGGCCAGGACAAGCCCATCCTCGAAAACCAGTTCCCCAAGCGCCTGCCGCTCGATCCGCGCTCGGAAACCCCCATCCGCGCCGACAAATCCGCTATCGCCTACCGCCGCTGGCTCAGCCAGAAGGGCATTACCTATGGCGTGATCCCGGCAGCGAGCTGACGCCATGGAGCGGACCTCGTACGCCAAGGCCCGCCGACTTCGACCTCATCCGATCGTGGCGCGATCCCAATCTCTTCGGATGACGTCATGACGCTCTCCCTTGCCGATCCCACCTGGTATCCCATCGCCTCGAGCGAGGACCTGCCGTTCCGCCACGTCTATCAAGGCCAGCTGCTCGGCCGCGAACTCGCCGTGTGGCGGGCTGACGATGGCAATGTGAATGTCTGGGAAAACCGGTGCCTGCATCGCGGGGTGCGCCTGTCCATCGGCATCAACGAGGGCGGCGAGCTCAAATGCCAGTATCATGGCTGGCGCTATGCAAATCGCTCCGCCGGCTGCACCTATATTCCGGCCCACCCCGCCGACGCCCCCGCCCGCCGCATCCAGAACCGCACCTATCCGGTGCGCGAGGCCTATGGCCTGGTCTGGTCCGCCGCCAATGAGGAGCTTCCCTTCACACCCTTCCCCGGAGCCGAAACCGGCGACTGGTCTGTCCTGCGCCCCATGCCCGTCAACGCCGCGCCTGAAGACGTACTCGATGCACTCTCCACCCCGGACGCCGAGCGCCTGCCGGGCCTCTCCATCCGTACCGGCGATACGATCTGGTTCGTCCAGCCGGTCGATGCCAATCGCGCCGTCATCCGCGGCCTCGTTGCGGGCCAACCTGATCTCGCCATCCTGCGCCAGCACAATGAGGTCCTGACAAGGCTCCGTGACCGTCTCGAGCGCGCAGCGACCCGCAAGCCGGCGCCCGAACCGTTGCAGCCGGTATTCGAAAAGGTCTCGGCGGATCTCGCCACCATGCCCGAAATCGCCATTCCGCGCGGCAATACCATGCCGGTCGTGGTCAAGCGCAAATGGCAATCTGCCGATGGCGTTACCGGCTTCGAACTGGCTGCCCGCGACGGGCACCTGCCCACCTTCCAGCCCGGCGCCCATATCGATCTGCACCTGCCCAATGGCCTGATCCGCCAATATTCGATCACCAACGGCCCTGGCGAATTGATGAGCTATGTCATCGGCGTCAAGGCCGAAAGCGCCAGCAAGGGCGGCTCGCAAGTGCTGATCGATAGTGTGCGTGAAGGCGACGTGCTCGCCATTTCCGAACCGCGCAACAATTTCCCGCTGCGCCGCGACGCTACCCGCACCGTACTGATCGCTGGCGGCATCGGCATCACGCCGCTGCTCTCCATGGCTCGTTTTCTCGACAAGTCGAGCCTGCCCTATGAGCTGCATTATTTCGTCCGCAGCGGCGAACAGGCCGCTTTCCGCGACCGGCTCGAAGCGCTCGGTGGCAAGGTGATCATCCACCAGGGCCTGCCCCGCGCCGAAATCGGCACGATCATTGCCGCGACGCTTGGCCCCTGGTCCCGCGCCCAACATGTCTATGTCTGCGGCCCTTCGGCCATGCTCGAATCCGTCCGCGAAACCGCGGCCGAACAAGGCTGGCCCGACGAAGCCATCCACTTCGAATATTTCAAGAACGACAAGATCATCGACGACAGCTCGAGCTTTGAAATCGAGCTCGCCCGTTCTGCCATGACGCTGCATGTTCCTTCGGGCCGCACTATTCTCGCAGTGATGCGCGATGCCGGCCTCACCGTCCCCTCCTCCTGCGAGCAAGGCGCCTGTGGCACCTGCCTCACTGCGGTCATGGAGGGCGAGGTGGACCATCAGGACGTCTATCTCAACGACAGCGAGAAGGCTTCCAATAGCTGCATGATGACCTGCGTCAGCCGGGCCAGGTCAGCCAGGTTGGTACTCGATATCTAGGCCCCATCTGTAGACCTCATCCTGAGCCTGTCGAAGGACGAGGTCGTGGCGAGATCGGTGTTGCCGACCTCGTGGTTCGACAAGCTCACCATGAGGTCTCATGGGGAACAATGAGAGACAAATGACCATCACCCTTTACGACTTCGAACTCTCGGGCAATTGCTACAAGCTGCGGCTGCTGATGAGCATTTTGAAGCTGCGCTATGACATCATCCCGGTCGATTTCTTCCCCGGCCGCCAGCACAAGGCCGACTGGTTTTTAAAGCTCAACCCCTTCGGCCAGCTTCCCGTGCTTAAGGACGGCGAGCTGACCCTGTCGGATTCGGGCGCCATTCTCGCCTATCTCGCCAAGAAATATGACGAGAGCGGCCGCTGGTTCCCCGATGATCCGGCGATCACCGCCGAAGTGCTGCGCTGGCATGCCGTGGGCGACGACATCACAGCCACCGCCTCCGCCGCCCGCCTCGCACTCGGTTTCGATTATGATTTCGACATCGAAAAAGCCCAGAAGTCTGCCCACCGCATCTTCCGCATCATGGATGAGCATCTCTGGTTCGGCGAGCGCGAGGGCCGCGACTGGCTCTGCGCACCCAGCCACCCCACCACCGCCGACATCGCGTGCTTCCCCTATGTGATGCTGAGCGAAGAAGGCGGCATTTCCCGGCAGGATTATCCGGCTCTGCGCCGCTGGACCGACCGCGTCCGCCGTATTCCGGGCTTCGTCGTGATGTCCGGCATCTTCCCCGCCGGGCGGGCACTGGAACAGGCTTCGCCGGGCGCATAGCTCTTTTCCATATGCCCCAATTGACAGAATTTGAATCCGGGCGCATGCACGATCTGTCGATGGCCCAGCCATTTTCACACGCGAGAAACCAGATGAACCCCGACAGTCGAAGTCGATCTTCGACCCCGCGCACGGCCTTCTCGACCTGACGATATTGTCGGCTCGGTAGTCCGCGCGCGGTCTACCTTAGGAGCCTGCCAAAATGCTGCGCGCATATCACAACGAAGCCGCACGGCTCGTGCAAAGCACCCTTCCGCTCGATCCCGCCGGTGTTGCCGGCCTGGTCTGGCTCGATCTTTTGCAACCCACCGCCGAGGAAGATCGCCTCGTCGAGCAATTGCTGGGCATCGACATCCCCAGCCAGGCCGAGATGGAGGAAATCGAGCTTTCCGCCCGCCTCTATAGCGAGGATGGCGCCGAATTCATGACCATGACGGGCCTGCACAAGCTCGATAGCGAGGAGCCCTCCAAGACCCCGATCACCTTCATCCTCAAGGGCGAAACGCTGGTCACCGTGCGCTATGCCGAACCCAAGCCGTTCCTGGCTTTTACCCTGCGCGCGCAGAAATCCAAGAGCATTGCTTGCAGCTCGGGCGAACAGGTGTTTCTGGGCCTGCTCGAAGCCATGATCGATCGCACTGCCGATGCGCTGGAACGCGTCGGCAACGAAATCGACCAGATCTCGCGCGACGTATTCGGCAAGAAAAGCAGCACCGCCAAGCAGCTGCAGCAGGATTTGCGCTCCATCATAGAGCGGATCGGCGCCAAGGCGGAATTGCTCACCATGGTGCAGGAAAGCCTGGTCAGCATTTCGCGGCTGATGGCCTTCCATATCGCGCCCAATGGCGACACCACGCGGGCCGGGCGGGACGCCCGCCAATTGGTCAAGCTGATCCAGCGCGACGCCGTTTCGCTGGGCGAACATGCGCGCACACTCTCCAGCAAGATCAATTTCCTGCTCGACGCGACGCTGGGCCTGATCAATCTGGAGCAGAACCAGATCATCAAGATCTTCTCGGTCGCGGCCGTGGTCTTCCTGCCGCCGACGCTGGTCGCCTCCATCTACGGCATGAACTACGACATCATGCCCGAGCTGAAATGGGAATTCGGCTATCCGTTCGCCATTGGCCTGATGATCCTGTCGGCGGTGCTGCCTTATCTGTATTTCAAGAAGCGCGGTTGGCTGTAAGGGGCAGTGCTAGGACGCTCTGCCCACAATACGTTTGGGCGTCACGAACATGCCGGTGGCAAAACGCAAATATCGAGCCGGCAATCCCCGCCGCGCCCAGCGGCGGGGCCCCGCGCCGAACACCGGTCCAACGACGCTGGGCGAAGACACCGAGCGAAATCGGGCGCCTATTCCAGCCCGCCCGAGCTCAGGTGTTCATGCGCCACGAGCCAATGCCCGTCGTCGCGCCGCAACACGGACGTACCCCGGCCGCTTCCTGATGCGGCTTCTCCATTGATTTCACCTGACCAGCGGAACTCATAGATGCAGACGGCCACGGCCTCCGAAGCCGCAAGCCATCGTAACCCGGAGATCGCATAGGTCTCGTTCCTGATGCTCGCAAAATTTGCCGCAAGGGCATTCTTGATCGCCGGCTTGCCGATATGGCTGGTTCGATCGCTAAACAGATAAACAGCGTCCTCGGCAATCAGCTCAAGCGTGCCCGCCAGGTCATGGGCATTCGTCGCGGCCTCATATCGGCGCATGAAGTCATCAGGGGTCATTGCCAGCCTCCCATTTCGAGCGTCCGGCAGTCTAGCGCTACAGCTGACAACAGGTGTCAGGAGGCGCCCTACCAAACCGTATCCGGCGGATAGCGATGCTCCCCGCCGCGGAAATCGCGTATGGTGAAACAACCGTCGGTGCCACTGATACTGCTGGCGCCGATATCGGCTTTGCCATAGCCGCCGGGGATATCGAGGATGTAGGTGGGCTGGCACAATCCTGAAATCGTGCCGCGCAAGGCGGCGACGAGTTTTTGGCCGTCTTCGATCGATACGCGGAAATGGCTGGTGCCGGGCGCCAGATCGGGGTGGTGCAGGTAATAGGGCTTGATGCGGTTTTCGACGAAGCCGCGCATCAGTGCCGCCAGCGTCGGCACGTCGTCATTGACGCCCTTGAGTAGCACCGATTGGCTGATCAGCACCACGCCGCTATCGGCCAGGCGCGCAATCGCCGCCCGCGCGGTCTCAGAAAATTCGCGCGGGTGATTGGCATGGACGGCCAGATAGGTCGTCTTGCCGCTGGCCTTGAGAGCCTCGATCAGCGCGTCGTCGACCCGCTCGGGCTCGACCACTGGCACGCGGGTGTGAAAGCGCACGATCTTGACGTGATCGATCCCCTTGAGCCGCGCCATCATCTCGCGCAACCGCCGTGCCGAGAGCACGAGGGGGTCGCCCCCGGTCAGGATCACTTCCCAGATTTCGGGATGATCGGCGATATAGGTGATGGCCGCGTCCATGGCTTCGGGCGTCAATGTGCCCAGCCCTTGCGGCCCCACCATTTCGCGGCGGAAACAGAACCGGCAATAGACCGGGCAGACATGCACGGCCTTGAGCAGCACGCGGTCGGGATAGCGATGCACTATTCCTTCCACCGGCGAATGGGCCAAGTCCCCGATCGGGTCGGCCCTTTCATCCGGGGTTGTTACCAGTTCAGCTACCTGCGGCACGAATTGGCGCGCCATCGGGTCGGCGGGATCGCTCCGGTCGATCAAACCGACCACGGCTGGCGTCAGCGCAATGGCATAGCGCTCGGCGACTGCGGCCAGCGCGTCGCGCTGCTCGAGCGGAGCCAGTCCGGCCGCCACCAGATCGTCCGCACTTTTTAAACTGGCCTTGCCGGCGCCCATCAAAAATCTCTCATTCCACCACCGGCGCCCATAGCACCATATCGATCCGTGGCGCGCCCGTCGCCAACATCACGACGCGATCAAATCCCAGCGCGACGCCGCTCGCCTCGGGCATCAGGTCTAGCGCCTTGAGGAAATCCTCGTCGAGTGGGTAGCGCTCCCCATAGATCCGCTGCTTTTCATCCATCTCGGCGGCAAATCTGCGGCGTTGCTCGCCCGCATCGGTCAATTCGCCAAAGCCATTGGCCAATTCCACCCCGCAAGCATAAAGCTCGAACCGCTCGCTGACCCGCATGTCATCCGCTGCCCGCCGCGCCAGCGCCGCCTCAGCGGCCGGGTAGCGATCCAGCACCGTCACTCGGCCCAGCCCCAGATTGGGCTCGACCTTTTCCACCAGCACCCGGCTGAACAGATAACTCCAGCTGCGATCTTCGGGCACATCGAGGCCTACGGCCAGCATCGCTGATGCCAGCGCCTCGCCATCGGTATTGCCCGCCGTGTCCATAGTCGCGAGCAGGTCGATACCCGCATAGCGTTCGAAGGCCTGCACGACGCTTAGGCGTTCCGCCTCAACAAAGGGATCGCATTCGTGGCCTTTGTAGCGGAGCATTTTGCTGCCTACCGCCGTGGCCGCCAATTGCAGCATATTGAGGCAATCGGCGATGACAGCCCCATACTCTTCCCCCGCTCGATACCATTCGAGCATGGTGAACTCGGGATGGTGCAGCGCGCTGCGCTCCCGGTTGCGCCAGACATGACCCAGGCTGGCTATGCGCCTCTCCCCCGCCGCCAGCAGCTTTTTCATGGTGAATTCGGGCGAGGTGTGGAGATAGAGCGTCTCCCCGACACCGTCATTGCCGATGGCCGTGGTGGCAAAGGCATGCAGATGGGTCTCGTTGCCCGGCGAGCGCTGCAGCCCCGGCGGATCCACCATGATGAAGTCATTTTCGGCCAGATACCCCCGCAATGCCGCATCGATGCGATTGCGGCCCAGCAGCAGCGGCCGCCGGTCGGCATGAACCTGGGGCGTCCACCAGGGCGAAGCCGGGGGAGAAAACGGGGCGGAAGACAATCGATCGGCTCTTTCTCGGCTCGGGTCTGGCGGTTTGGCCGGAATTATTGTATCGGGCAGCACCAAAGAAAAATATCAGCGCGCCCGGCCCGGCTCCATTGCCGCTCCTCTAGGCCGCCGCCACCGCTTGAACAAGGAAGAATTGATGGTCAAGGTCATCGCCTCATCGCTCCGCAAGGGCAATGTCGTCGAACAGGATGGTAATCTGCACGTCATCCTGACGGCGGAAAACGTCCACCCCGGCAAGGGCAACTCCATCACCAACGTCAATATGCGCCGCATTTCCGATGGCGTGAAGGTCGTCGGCCGCTGGCGCACCGTTGAAATGGTCGAAAAGGCCGATGTCGATGATCGTGAATATGATTATCTCTATTCGGACGGCGAAGGTCACCACTTCATGGAGCCCGCCACCTATGAGCAGATCACAGTCGCCGACGATGTGATCGGGGACCAGCGGGCCTATCTGGTTGATGGCATGAAGGTCCACCTCAAGACCTTCGAGGGCACGGCCCTGTCGATGGAATTGCCGCAGCGCCTGACGTTCGAGATCGTCGAGACCGAGCCCGTGGTCAAGGGCCAGACGGCGTCGTCATCCTACAAGCCCGCCGTGCTCAACAATGGCCTCAAGGTCATGGTCCCGCCCCATATCGGCGTCGGCACCCGCATCGTCATCCTCACCGACGACAATTCCTATGTCGAGCGCGCCAAGGACTGATCCTGGCGGACAGGCAATATCAGCGGGCCCTGCGGGGCCCGTTTTCATTTGTCGCCCAGCTCGCGGGCGGCCTGATACCAATGGGTCTCGGCCCGATTGGGCGGCGTGCCGTCGGCCAGCCATTTGTCATAGGCCAGCTGGCGCAGATGCATGTCCTTAGCCCGCAGCCAATAGTCAAAACTCCGCCCTGGCGGTTGCCCGTCATTCTCCCACAGGAAATATGCGGTTCGCCTGACCGTCTCGGCCAGAGCCGTGTTCTTATGCATGATGCCCGCCGCAATGCGCCCCATTGATGGGAACGCAGGTCGGCAACGGGCGGGCGGGGCCGAGGTTCCCCCTTTCGCGCCGCGCAAAAACATTTGATCGCTGGCCTGCCGGCCAACCGCCGCTTATTATCGATCGGCCTTTCCAACCGCCGAGCCGCTTCGATGACTGCCTCGATCTACCCGGCCGATTTCTATGACAATCGCCGCGCCCATACCGCCCACGCCGCTGCAAGGCTGCTCGCCGCACTGCCCAAGGGCCTGGCACGCCGCTCGGTTGCCGATATCGGCTGCGGCACCGGCACCTTTCTCGCCGCGGCCCTGGCCGATGGCGCGGTGGAGGCATTCGGCATCGAGGGCAATTGGGTCGCCGCGGATATGCTGGATGATCCGCGCATCGTCTTTGCGGCGCAGGACCTGGAACAGAGCTTCACCGGCCCGCGCGTTGATCTGGCGATGTCACTTGAAGTCGCCGAGCATCTGAGCCCTGCCCGCGCCGCCGGCTTTGTCGCCGATCTCGTCGCGCTAGCCCCGGCAATCCTGTTCAGCGCCGCCATCCCCGGCCAAGGCGGTGTCGGGCATAGCAATGAGCAATGGCCAAGCTATTGGGCCGGCCTCTTTACGGCTCATGGCTATCAGCCATTTGACGTGCTTCGGCCGCAAATCTGGACCGACGAGGCCATTCCCGCCTGGTATCGGCAGAATGCCGTGCTTTATCTGGATGCCGAAACCACCGAGCGGCTTGCGCTCACGCCAGACGATGCTGGTTCACTCGACATGGTCCATCCGGCCTTCTGGAACCGCGCCAATCGCGAACTCAAATACGCCAATGCGCTGCCCGAATCCGAGGTGCTGCGGCGGCAGGCGCAACAGGCCCAGCAATAGCTAGCGCGCCGCCCAGAGCAGGCCGCGCTTGAGGATGGTCCGCACCTGCGGGATGTCCAGTTCGTCCGCGGTATGCCCCAGCGAGGAATAAAACACCCGACCCGCACCGTGATTGGTGGTGAATACGACCGGCATCACCACGCCCTTGCGCCAGGGATCGAACTCTCCGGAGAAGGTAGTGGTGGCCAGCACTTCAACGGCCGGATCGTAGTTGAGATAATATTGTTCGGATGTGTGTTCGAAGCTGTCGATCCCCGCCATGATGGGGTGGTCGCTGCGGCTCACATCGACGCGATAGGTGATGATATTGCCCGGATGCGCCACCCAATAGCAGCTGGCTGCATAGCGGAACGCCACGCTGTCGCGAAAGCTCGTGGCCAGCCCCATATGATAGCCCGCCAGCCCCGTCCCCGCTCGGATTGCGGTGACGAGATGGGCCATCTTCTCGCGCGGCAATTGCCCATCGGTGATGACCGGGACGACTAGGTCGTTTTCGCTGACATCGGCGGCGCCCAGCGCCTCGTAATCGTGCGTCACCGTTACGGAAAAGCCTTCGGCCTCCAGCAAATCGCGCACCACATGCGCACCGCGTTCGGGCGTGTGCAATTCCATGCCGCCCCAGACGACGAGTGCTTTTTTGCTCGTCACAGTCCCAGCCCCACGGCCTTGGTGCGATGCACGCCCTTGGGCACGAAGGCAAAGCTATCGGCAATACCCAGCAGGTCGGCTGCCAGATGCACTACCGATAGCCACATCTCGGTGCCCTGCAGGCCCGGCTGCTGCCCATCGGCAAAGGCAAAGCCCTCGCCGGCCACCCAGCGCTGCTCGGCCCGCTCGATCACCGCGCGCGCGATGGCCTCGGCTTCGGGCCGGCGATGATCGGTCTGCCGGAGACACAGCAGCAGCGGATGGATGGTGTCGAGCAGGTTGCACGCGGTATAGGTCGGCCCCGAAAATCCGTCGTAGTTGCGGTAATTCAGCAGCACGGAATCGATGGCGCGCTCCACCTGCGGCACTGGCAGGCCGAATTGCGCATAGGTGCCGCGGGTCAGCCGGTAGAAGCCGTTGACCGGCTGCAGAAAACCCTCGGCTGCCGTGGGCGAGCCCCATAGTCCCGTGCCGCGATCCTGATGCAGGGCGAGCCAGCCGAAGAGGGTTTCCCGGCTCCGCCCCGTGCTGAAGTAGCGCGCATTGAAATAAAGCGCCGTACCGATGGAATCCACCGCCGAACCTGCGCTCCAGGCCCGGTCCCGCCAGGTTAGCTCTTCAAGCCAGCTGCAGAGTTCGCTCGCGCTCAAATCCTCGACCGCCGCGATGCGATGCAGCGGCTGGCCGCCCAGCACTTCGATGGCATAGCCCACCGAGAGCACATTATAGAGCGCCAGCCCATCATCGCGCATGGCCACGCCTGCCGCCGGCGGCCGGTGGGGATCGGGAAACAGCCCGGTCGCTGGGTCCTGCAAGGCCTGCAATTCCGCCAGCGTTGCCGCCGCGTCGAGACCTTCGGGCAATGCGCCGAACCCGGCGGCGATCTCGATGGCGTCATTGCGGTGGCGGGCACTGCGCCGCGCCTGCCCATCGGACTCGCGCGACACATATTCGCCATTCTCGCGATGCCGCGCCAGAATCTGTGGCCACTGCGCCTTGGCAGCCGCACCGAGTCGTCCGAGCATGGCCACGGCATCACTGCGACTGGCCTTGCCCTGTCCGCGATAGCGCACGACCTTGGCCGGCACGCCGCCGACAATGGCCATCGGCGGCACGTCCTTGCTGACCACCGCGCCCGCCGCGATCACCGCGCCCTTGCCTATGGTGACGCCATCGAGCACCACTGCATTGGCACCGATCCATACATCGTCTTCGATGATGATGCCGAGCGTCTCGTGCTTTTGCGTGTAGATCGGCACGCTGGGATCGTCGAACCCGTGGTTGAAGCCCACGATCGAGACATGGCTGGCAATCCGCACGCCATTGCCGCAGCGCACCTTGCCCGAAATCATCGCATAGGGATTGACCGTGCTATGCGCGCCGAATTCCACATCGCCCCGCACCAGGGCGTGGCCGGCGATCCAGCTATGCTCGCCCAGGACCAGATGCGTGGTGAAAATCGCCGCGTCCGCCGCCACATAGGCGGTCGGGGCAAAGCTCGCGCCGGCCACCTCGGCCCAATGCGCCTGCCGCGCCCGATGCTCGGGCGCATCGATTTCCGCGGGGGTGCGATCCCAGGTCAAAAATTGCAACCGCGCCTCGCGGTCCGGGTCCATCTCCACCCGCCTTGCCTCACTCAACATCTCTACCCCTCGCCATCTCTATCTTCATCCGCCCTTCGGCACCTTCTCCCACAAGGGGAAAAGGAAACGCCAGCCACCTCAGGCCAAGCGCTCCAACGCCTCCGGCGCCACTGCGAATTCCAGCGGCACACCGGCAACGAAGCGTTCGATTTCTTCGATTGCCATCTGCCCCAGCCGCAACCGCTCGGTGCCCACGGCGCCCGCCACATGCGGGGTCAGAAACACATTGGGCAGATCATAGAACGGGGAGCCGTCGCTGGGAATCTCGGGATCCGTTACATCGATCACCGCATGAATGCGCCCGGTGCGCAATTCGGCAATCAAAGCCGCCTCATCGATCAGGGCGCCCCGCGCCGTATTGATGAAGGCCGCGCCATCCTTCATCAGCTTGAGCTGTCGTGCACCGATCATCGCCCGTGTCGAGGGCAGAGACGGGGCATGAATGCTCACCACGTCGGAACGCCCCATCAGCGTGTCGAGGTCGACCAGTTCCACGCTGTTGGCAATCGGATCGCTGGCACTGACAAAGGGGTCACTCAGCAGCACGGTGAAATCGAAGCCTTCGAGGAACCTGGCCACCCGCCGCCCGATGCGCGAGGCGCCGACCAGCCCGATGGTGCGATGATAATTGCCGATCGGCTGGTCCATCACCGCATAGGTCGAGCGCCGGCTATGATCGGCGCGATAGAGATCGCGCAACTCGAAGACGCGCTTATTGGCGTAGATGATTGAGGCCAGGGTGAACTCGGCCACCGGCACCGCATTGGCGTCAGCCGCATGCGTCACCACGATCCCGGCCTCGTAGACAGCCGGGTCCAGGGTGAATTTCACCGTCCCCGCCGCATGGGCGATGAGCTTGAGATTGGGCGCCGCGGCGACCGCCGCCGCCGTTACCACGGGACATCCCCAGCCGGTTATCAGAATGTCGATCTGACCCAATATGGCCCGCGCCGCGGGGCTGGAAAATTCCTCTAGCGGCTCGGCTCGCACGATGTCGCAGGTCTGGGCCAGCCGGGCCAGCGCCTGCTCATCGAACACATATCTTGTCTTGTCCGCCGCCAGGGCGAAGGCGAGTTTTGGGCGCATCAGAACCGCTCCGCCACCTGGATGGCGCTGACTTCGACGCCCTCCTCACGGATCAGCGCCTCGAGCACGCCCAGATCTGGCGCTGCCGGCACCTCGTCCAATGCAGTCTCTGCTGCCGCACCCGCCGGCAGGGCCAGGGCCGCCGTGATTAGCACAGTGGTGCCTGCCGGGATCTCGGCTCGCAATTGCGGCACCAGGGTCTTGGCGACGATGAGATTGGTATTGGGCAGAGCCTTTTGCACACGCCCCTCGCGCTGACCGCCGAGATCGACAATCGCACTGATATCGCTCTGGCTGCGCGCCACCGCCCGCCCGGTTCCCTCGCTCAACTTATCGGCATTCAGATCGGCCCGGCCGATAGCAAAACCGCCTTCGGTGCCATGCAGTGTGCGTGGCGTGGTAATGCGATGCACCCGCACATGCCAATCTCCCTGTGGGATCAACCAGGTTTCGACACTCACATCGCTCCACGGCTTCCACACCGCAAACAGCGTGTCGCCAGCAATCTGGGCCACTTCATTGCTTTCGCGCACCCGGTAATGCCGGCCGTCATCGCTCAGCCCCAGCATGCCGTCGAAGGCGGCGGCATTATAGGCCCGCTCGTCGCTTTCGACCGAAAAGCCGTAGCGCGAGGAATAGACGAATTTGGCATATTTCTCGGCGCCCCAGCGCATCTGCCAGTTCTGCTGCCCGCTCGACAGGGCCACCACATTGCCTGCCGTATGCTGCATCACCATGCCTGGATGCTTGAGCGGCACCGGCTCACTCGGCGTCACCGCAGGAGCCTCCTCCGCCGTCCAGAATGGGTGGTCGGCCGGCAAAGCGAGCGGCAAAAAGGCCTTGAGCGCCCAATAGGGCGACCCCGCCGAATTGTAATTCTCGCTCATGATCAGGTTGGGATAGCCATAGCCCACCGAGAGCACGCCGTCGCGATTGGCGATGGGCTGGGAGCTCCACCAGCGCAGATGGCGCATGAACTGCCCCTTGATCTCGCCCCAGGACAAAGCCTCAAGATCGGCAAAGGCCAAGGCCCCCCAAAAGCCGCCACAGGCAAAGCGATAGGTCAGGCTCCGCCCGAAAGCCAGCGTGCCGCCATCCTCATCGAACCAGTGGCGGATATCCTTGGCGAACAAAGCCGCCCGCTCGCGATAGGCCGCGGCGCGCTTGTCGTCATTCCTGGCGAGCTTGGCGTAGATCAGCCCATAAAAATGCATGGCAAAGGGGATGTAATGATCGATCCGCCGCACATTGCCGTCGCGATACCAGCCGTCCCCGAGATAGAAGCCATCCAGCTCTTCGAGATATTTCTCGGTCAGCGAGCGATCGAACTCGACCCCGCATTCCTCCAGCCCCAGATCGACCAGGATGCGGAAGAATTTCCAGTTATTATCGGCGTAATCGAACGTCCGTGCGTGCTTGAGATAGGCCGCCAGATTGTCCTTGGCCTTTTGCGGCAGCGGCTCCCACACCAGATGCGGCAGCAGCCGCAGCGTGAAGCCAATCGCCGCCAGTTCCACCATGCGCTGGTCGGTGGAGTTAACCTGCCCCCAATATTCGGGATGCTCCGGATCGGTGCCATTGGCCAGCCCGCGCCGGTAAAGTTCCCAGTGGTCGAATTCGGCGCCGCCCGCCGCTAGCGGCGTCAGCCCCCAGAGCGGCCGCGCAAAGCCTTCAAGGTCCGCCGCCGCCCGGTCGAAATGCGCGGCACCACCATCGAGCCGCACCCGGGCTCCGCCACCCGAAAAATAGGGCAGCAGCGGATTGAACAGATCACGCAGTCCCTTTTCGACATCGGCCCGCGTCTTGAGCGGATTGCCATGGAGTGGGTTGGCACTGGCTGGATCATAAGTCATTTACGCATAAGTCCCGGTCACGGGCGCGTCTTCGTAAGCGCCCTTCAATTCCAATGTTTCGGCAAAATGGCAGGCCGCTTCCTGGGCCGTGCCGTTGATGGGCCGCAGCGCCGGCTTTTCGGTGCGGCAGCGATCCTGGGCATATTTGCAACGGGTGTGAAACGGGCAGCCCACGGGCCGGTTGCCCAGGTACGGAATTTCCCCGCGCACTTCGGTCTTGCGCCCCTTGCGCCGCGTTGGATCGGCAATCGGCAGGGCTTCCAGCAGCACTTCGGCATAGGGATGGCGCGGCCGCTCGAACAGCATTTCGGTGGGCGCATTCTCCACCACATGGCCCAGATACATCACCACCACCCGGTCGGCGATATAGTTGACCACCCCCAGATCGTGGCTGATGAAAATATAGGTCAGGCCGAACTCGGCCTTCAAATCTTCCAGCAGGTTCAGCACCTGCGCCTGGATCGACACGTCCAGCGCCGACACCGCCTCGTCCGCAATCACCAGCTTGGGGTCCAGCACCAGCGCCCGGGCAATGCCGATGCGCTGCCGCTGCCCGCCCGAAAAGGCATGCGGATAGCGCCCCACCGCATCGGCCGGAATACCGACCTTGGCGAGCGTGGAGACCACACGATCTTCGAGCTCCCGTCCCTTGCACACCTTATGGATGCGCAGCGGCTCGGCCACGATGTCGAACACTCGCATATTGGGATTGAGCGAGCTCATCGGGTCCTGGAAGATCATGCGGATATCCTGCCGCCACGGCTTGATCTGCCGCTTGTTGAGCGCCGTCAGCTCCACGTCGCCGCCGGCTTTGGGGTGATAGACCACCCGCCCGCCACTCGAAGGCTGCGCATTGATGATGCATCGCCCCAGCGTGGTCTTGCCGCAGCCGCTCTCGCCCACAATGGCCAGCGTCTCCCCCGCCTCGACGGTCAAATTGATATCGGTCAGCGCATCGAGCTGCCGCATCGGCGCAAACAGCCCCGATTTCACCGTATAGTGCTTGGAGAGGTTCTCAACACTCAGAAGTGTGCTCATGCCGGCACCTCCGCCTTGGCTCGGGTCAATAGGTGGCACCGCGCATGATGGCTAGCGCCCACCGAGGTCCGCTCCGGCGTCACGGTGGAGCAGGGCTCGAAGGCATAGGGACACCGGTTGGTAAACGCGCAGCCTTGCGGCCGGTCCTTGGGCGAGGGCACGGTCCCCTTGATGGGCGCCAGCCGCACCCGATCGGCCTTGCGTGCCATCTTGGGAATGGAGCTCATCAGCGCCTGGGTATAGGGGTGCTGGGGCGCGGCAAACACGTCATAGACGCTGCCCTGCTCCACCACATCGCCCAGATACATCACCGCCACTTCATCGGCGATCTCGGCCACCACGCCCAGATCGTGGGTGATGAACAGCATGGCCATGCCGTAATCGGCCTGCAATTGCCGCAACAGGTCCAGAATCTGCGCCTGCGTCGTCACATCCAGCGCCGTGGTCGGCTCGTCCGCGATCAGCAGGTTCGGCGTGCAGGCCAGCGCCATGGCAATCATCGCCCGCTGCCGCAGCCCACCCGAGAGCTGGAACGGATAAGCATCCGCCCGCTCCCGCGCGCCCGGAATACCCACCTGGTCGAGCAGGGCCACAGTGCGCTCGCGCGCCTGCTTGGGCTTGAGCCCCTCATGGATCACCATCATCTCATCGATCTGGTCGCCAATCGTATGCACCGGCGAGAGCGAGCTCATCGGCTCCTGAAAGATCATCGAGATATGGTTGCCGCGCACCGCCCGCATGGCGAGGCTATCGGGCTTGAGCGCAGCCAGATCCACCCGCGCCCCACCCGGCTCGTCAAAGAGAATGCGGCCGCTGCCGATCTTGGCGTTCTTGTCCAGCAATCGCAAAATCGCCCGCGCCGTCACCGATTTTCCGCAGCCGCTTTCACCGACCAGGCACAGCGTCTTGCCTGGCGTCAGCGTCAGGTCCACCTGCCGCACGGCCTCGATATCGGGCTCGTCGGGGGAGGAGAAGCTGATCGACATATTCTCGATTTTCAGCAGTGGCTTATCGGCCATGGGGGTCTGCAGCATCGCGCAATCCATCTCCGAAGAAATTGAGGGAAAGAATGACAATCACCACGCAAATGCCGGGCACCAAAAGCCACGGCGCGGTTGCCAGGGTGCGGATATTCTGGGCGTCCTGCAGCAGCGTGCCCCAGCTCACGATAGGAGCCTGAAGGCCAAGTCCGAGGAAGGACAAGGCCGTCTCGGCGAGGATCATGCCCGGCACGGCCAGCGTTGCCGCCGCGATGATATGGCTCATGAAACTGGGCACCATGTGCCGGGTAATGATGCGCCAGTCGCTGGCCCCATCGAGCTGCGCCGCCGTCACGAAATCCTCGGTCCGCAAGCTCAGGAACCGTCCACGCACGACACGCGCCAGCTCCGTCCAGCCGATCAGCGACAGGATCAGGGTAATGGCAAAATAGGTCTGCAATGCCGACCAGTCCTTGGGCATGGCGGCTGCCAGCCCCAGCCACAGCGGGATGGTCGGCATCGAGCGGATGAACTCGATCACCCGCATCACTGCGCTATCGAACCAGCCGCCATAATAGCCCGAAAAGCCGCCGATAATGATGCCGAAGAACAGGCTGAGCGTCACACCAGCCAGCCCGATTGACAGCGAAATCCGCGTGCCATGGATCAGCCGGCTCAACAGATCCCGCCCCAGCCGGTCGGCGCCCAGCACATAAAGCGGGGCCCGTGGCTCGGTCACGCCGAATAGCTTGACCGACATTGGGATGACGCCCGCCAGCATGTATGGCTTGGACTCCACAAACAACTGGACCGGAATCTTGGTCTCTTCATCGATGACGAAGGTGCGGCGCAGGGCGACCGGATCGATTTCGGTCTTGTAGCCATAGACATATGGCCCGAAATTCCAGCGCCCATCCGCATCGGTCGAGACGAAATGGATGCCCTGGGGCGGCGCATAGGTATAGCGCGGGTTATAGGCAGACGGGTCCAGCGGCGCGATGAACTCGGCCAGCAGCGCCACGAGGTAGAACCCCGTCACGATCCACAGGCTCACCAGCGCCAGCTTGTGCCGCTTGAAGCGCCGCCACATCAATCCGAGCTGGCTTTCGCGCACAGCCCGCGCCTTTGGCCGCGTGGCCATTTGATCAAGCGTGTCCAAAGCCATCACTTGCCTCCATAGCGAATACGGGGGTCGATCAGTGCCAGCAGCACGTCCGAAATCATTGTGCCCACCACCGTCAAAATGCTCAGCAGCAGAATGATGGCGCCGGCCAGATACATGTCTTGGGTGGTCAGCGAGCGCAGCAGCATCGGCCCGGCCGTCGGCAGGTTCATCACCACCGAGACGATCACTGAGCCGGACACCAGTGCCGGCAGCAGCCAGCCGATGGTCGAAACCAACGGATTAAGCGCCAGCCGCACCGGATATTTGAGAATGACTTTCCACTCGGGCAGGCCCTTGGCGCGCGCCGTGGTGACATAGGGTTTCTGCAATTCATCGAGCAGATTGGCGCGTAGAATGCGGATCAGCTCGGCCGTACCGCCTGTCGCCAGCACAAGTATGGGCGCCCAGGCATGGGACAGGAAATCCCAGATGCGCGGCAGGCTCCAATGGGCATCCTCAAAGCCGGGCGAAAACAGTCCGCCCATGGTTTTTCCGAACCAGATGAAGCTCAGATACATCAGGATCAGCGCAAAGAAGAAATTGGGGATGGCCAGGCCAATGAACCCGCCAATGGTCGCCAGATAATCGCCCAGCGAATATTTGCGCACCGCCGCATAGATACCGATCGGCAGCGCCACCAGCCACATAGCAACAACGGCCAGCCCCTCGAGCAGCAGGGAATTGCCAATCCGGCCCCAGATCAGTTCCCAGACCGGCCGCTTCCATTCAAAGCTCTGGCCGAAATTGCCCACCACAACGCCGCTGATCCATTTCCAGTATTGCACCAGATAAGGCTCGCCCAGACCATATTGCGCACGCAGGTTTTCGATCACCTTGGGATCGACCTGCTCGCCCGTCGCTGCCAGCGACGCCATATAGCTGGTCAGAAAGTCGCCGGGCGGCAATTGGATGATGGCAAAGGCCACAAAGGAGACGGCGAACATCGTCAGCAGCATGGCAAGCAGCCGCTTGGAGATGAATTGCAACATGATGGAATGCCTTGGTTTTCAGGTCCCCCGCGGCGCAGCAGGCGCCGCGAGGGTGTCAGGCTAGAGGATCACTCGAAGTACCAGGTGACCGGGTCCATGGGTGCCGGGGTCGGGAACAGCCAGGCGTTGAACATGGAGTCAGGCACGTTCATGAGATTGTTCCGAACGATGGAGTACGAGTTCGGCATCAGGCTTACCCCAATCACCGGGAACTGTTCCTTGGTGATCGCCAGGATCTGGCGGAACAGGTCGGCGCGCTGCTCGGGATCGCTGGAAGCACGGACCTGGTTGTAGAGGTCCATCTGCTGCTTGGCCCAATCGGCCGGCTCTTCGGCGATTTCCGGACGCGTGCCCTGGAACCACTGCGCCCACCGATAAGCCCACACGCTTTCATCGCTGTACGGGAAGTAGTAGCGCGGCTCCTGCAGGGCTTCGATACCGCCGTCGCCGGCCCATACCTGAGCATCAAAGTCATTGCTCGGACGCTTTTCGTAGAACAGCGTACGGTCGATATTGTTGATCTCGATCGCGACACCGACGCTGGCCAACTGCAACTGCATGATTTCCAGAATGTCGATCCATTCCGGCCGCAGGGCGGAAATGACATCGATGGTGATCTTGACCGGCTGGCCATTGCTCATCAGGCGAATGCCGTCGCCATTGGTCTCGGTCAGCCCGGCAGCCTCAAAGCGCTTGATGGCTTCTTCCGGATTGAACTCGGTATATTGCTTGGCCAATTCCTCGTCATAAAATGCAGATTCCGGGCGGGGTGCGACCTGGAAAGGTTCGCCCTGGCCGGTGAACACCACATCCACGATCTCCTGGCGGTCGAGAGCCTGCGAAATGCCGACGCGGAAATCCCTGTTCTGGTAAAGCTCGCGCTTGACCGGGTCGTCATGGTTGAAATTAAGCTGCAGTACCAAAGTGTTGGAAGCCGATGGAATGACTTCGCCCAGGTGATAGTCACCCTGCTCCTGTCCGTCGAAGAACAGGGGCTTGTTCACATTCGTGGCGATATGGCGTTCCTGGAAATCGATTTCGCCATTGAGTGCCAGCAGCGTCAGCTCTTCAATACTCTCGCTGACCCGCATATCGACATTGTCGATATAGGGCAGCTGATTGCCCTGGCTGTCGACCTTCCAGTAATAGGGATTGCGCTTCCAGGTCACGCGGGCGGCATTGGCCGTCAGCGGGGTCTCGATCACCCATGGATAGAGAAGAGGCAGATCGGGATTGGAGAAACGGATGGTTTCCCAGCCCCAGGCGCAGCGATCCTGCAAATAGAGCGCCCAGCTGGCAAAGCCTTTGGCCTGTGCCTCGGCCGCCGCGTTCTCGTTATATGTCGGGTGGAACTGGCTACAATATTTCTTCTGCAGCGAAGTGATCTGGGCGCCATCCACACTGGCCATGGTTTCGAGCAGCATGCCATTGGGCTTGTCGAATTTGAACTTGAAGGTCAGCGGATCGATGACTTCCAGCTGTACCGGATTGTTGACATTGTCGATCCAGCTGCTCGCTGCGTAATCGGGGTCCTGGAACATCTCCACCGCAAAGGCGATGTCTTCGGTGGTGAAGGGCGTGCCATCGGACCACTTCACGCCGTCGCGCAGCTTGAACGTATATTCCTTGGCGTCGGCACTGGCTTCCCAGGACTCGGCCAGATTGGGCAGCACCCCTTTCCATTCGTGGTCATAGCGGACCAGCCCTTCATAGGCGATGGTCTTGACGATAAGGCCATTGTCGCCACCGCCGCGCATGCCCATGCGCCAGGTGCCGCCATATCGACCGGGGCTGGGCCCATCCACCACCTGCGGGTTGGCCGGCAGGCGTTCCGCCACCGGCGGCAAGTCGCCGCTTTCCACCAGCGCATCCAGCACTGGCGACTGTTGCTGAGCCAGCGCCGGAGCGGTTGCCGCGAGCAATGCCGCCAGGGCTACTGCTCCCGCCAACCCGCGACCAGGCCGTTTGATAAGTCGACGAACCAAGACGTCTTGTTTCATTGTGGTCCTCCCTTGCCCGGAGCTTTTGCGCCGGGTCATTCCTTCCACTTTTGAGCGGCGATACCCACCGCTCCACTGCCTCGAAATCCCCTCAGATCGGGGTAATATCGAGCGCAACCTCTCCCTGCCCGGCCTTACGGGCAGCAAACAGCACCCGGGTCAGATCGAGCGATGGCGCATATTGTTTTTCGACACCGGCATGATGCTCGGTGCTGACCTCGACCTGGCTGGCGTCGAACCGGACCCTGACCCCGCCGTCCGGCCCACCGATCCGCACTTCGCCAGCGCCGATATCGACCGCGAGCGGGGTTACCAGCACCGATTGAAAAGCGCCGTCCTCCCCGCCAAAAACGAAACTGTCACTGAGCGCGATGCGGCCACCGGGCGTCTGGCGATCGAACGCAACGCTGCGCTGCAATTGGTTGAGCCCCGCCTCGGCGGGATAGGCCGCAGCCATATCCAGCGCCAACTCATCCCGGTCAGCGCCAGCGTTGTGGACCAGAACCGTGGCGGCGCGCTCTGCGCCAGCCACCTGCTCGAAGCCATTGACCACGGGCACCGAATGGCCGCGCGAGGAGGTCATGATATTGGCGTAGCGCTCGGGACCGAAATAGGCCTTGGAATAGCGGCCGCGGCCCGGATCGGTCAGCACCACCTTGCCGCCCTGCACGACGATCAGCGAGCCGACATCGTTCTGGTTGTGCATCTCGTCATTGTGCCCGCCCTTGATGGCGAGCCGCAGCGAATTGGGATCGGCCGGATCGAGCCGGGAGATCATCCAGCCCATATCGGCGAACCAATCATGCGGGGTTCCACCAAAGGCAATCGCCTTGTCGGGCAGCGGCCAGGCGTACTGGCGCAGCGGCCATACGAACTGGTTGAAAATCTCGACGCCAAAATCATTGCGCGTCCCCAATTCGGTCAGCGCCGGCAGCTCGAGATTCCCGGCCAGATAGGACAATAGCCCGGGATGAAAACTGGGATTGCTATCGGAATCCGAAAAGCTCGCCCACACTCCCTGCGTCAACACCGTGCGCACCGGGAATTGCGCAATTTCGCGCACGATTGGCAGGGCCAGCAGGTCGATCTGTCCACCCGTCCGCTGGGCCAGCAAATGCGCCAGCACCACATAATTGCCAAAGCCATAGGACCAGTAATCCGGCCCCTCGGAGGAGCCACCCTGGCTGTCGAAGGTTTCCAGATAATCGGCCAGGCTATGCAGGCCGCGGGTGATGATCTCGGCCAGCCGATCCAGATCGGTCTCGAAATAACACGCCGCCCCGACCACACCGGCAACGCACACCGCGGTCCAATTATTGACCTGCTTGGCCGGCGTCGTATGCAGCCACCAATGGTCGTTGCGCTCAAGGAAGGGGGCAATCGTGCGCCGATTGGTCTCGCTGCGAATGCGGGCGCGCAATTCCGCCGAGAGCTTGTCGCCGAGCAGATAATCGGTTTCGGCCAGATCGAGCCCGCTCATCGCCGCCGCCAAATCCAATGTCGGATGATCTGGAAAATCAAGAGTCCCCGCATGCGCCGGCCAGGCCCAATTGGTTTCCTCGAGTCGCCCCCAGAGCAGGTTCTCGGCCGCCGATACGAATTCCCCGCTCTGCTCCAGCCACTCGGCCAGCGTCAGCCGATAGAGCATATTGCGCCGCTCACGCTGCGCGTCCTCATAGCCTTCGCGCCGCCCGGTCCGCTGGAATTCGAGATAAAGTTCGGCCGGCAGCGCGGGAATGGGAACACCAACATCGGCACGGGCGCGCTCGAGCAAGCTATCGATTGCCTGCTGCCCTACCTGCGTCCGGATCGCAGAAAGGCCTTCGGCCGCATCGCGCGCAAACGGGGTGAAGGCCGGCGCGCCATCGAGCGTCATGCGAACATGTTTGACGTTCCAGCGCCGCAAATCCAAGCCGTCCTCCTGCGCATGTGGCAGCCGCACAGCGCGTCGCTCAACGCGATCTTCTTGCTGTCCGGTTCAATGAGGGCCACGCTAGTTCACAAAATTTGCAAAATCAAGCGCTTTGCGCAAATCGCGCAAATTACGCAAATTTGTTCATTTTTCATCGAAACACCAAAGGGATGGGCCGACGCGGGTGTGTAGAACCCGTATCACCCATCGCTGGAGTGTTGAAGAAAGAAGGCCGGTTTAGATCGAGAACACGGTCTCGCCGACAACCATGCTGAGGCCGGTTTCCACCTGCTGAATAGCCCGCTCGCCATCCATATGCTGCACCAGAAGCCGCACAGCCGAACGCCCAATGGCCTCGCGATCCACCCTTATCGTGCTCAGCCGCGGCGTTGCCATGCCGGCGATCGGTAAATCGTCAAAGCCGATGATCGAGAAGCCTTCGACCAGCGGGCTGTCGGCGGCATAGAGCCCCTCGAGCATTTCGACAGCGGCGATATCGTTCCAACTGAACAGCGCCGTGACCTCATGTACGCCAGCGAGCACGTCGGCCAAAAGCTGCGCGGTCGGGCAGTCGGCACCATAAACGATCTTGCCGGTGACACCGGGATTTGCCGCGATCGCCGCCTGGAACCCCCGCTGCCGCTGCAGCAGGGTCGCGCGGGTTTTCTGCCCGTAATGCAGGATGCGCTTATGACCCGCATCGATCAGCCGCTGCGTCGCCATGAAGGCGCCGTAGAAATTGGCCGGAGCCGCCCCACTAACCTGCATCTTGGGATCCGCGCCATTGACCAGCACGACTGAACTGTCAGTCTCGTTCGCCCAATGCACCAGCTCGTCCCAGGCATCGATACCCGCCAGCAGCACGCCTTCCGCATCGGTCTGGGCCATCTGCTTCTTGATCAGATCAAGCGTCACCACCGCTTCATTGACCAGCCGCACATCGAGCACCATGCCCATTTCGGCGGCCTGCGCCCGCATGCCTTCCAGAATACCGAAATAAAAGCCCGATAGCCCGCTCGTGGCGCTGCCCAATGGCACCAGCGCCACGGCACGCTTGTCCCCGGCGACTTGGCCTGTGCTGTGCTTGCTTTTATAGCCAAGCGAGCGCGCCATGCGCTGCACATCACGTCGCACCGCATCGCTGATGCCGATTTCGTTGGCCAGCGCGCGCGACACCGTACTCACCGAAACGCCTAAGCGCTCGGCAATGTCTGACTGATTTGCGCGCCGCTGCAGGGCCACTTCACGATCCCGATGAGCAAGATTGCCAATCTACGCAATATTTGCGTTTTTTGAGCAATGCAAGCCCTGGCGGCAACTTGTACCCATTGTCGAAGCGTTACAGGCCTCCCGGACGCAGAAAAAGCGGGCCAAGTGTTCCCATTGCTGCTAATTGGGCAGCAGTTGAGAACGATGTGGGAACAGGTCGGGGATGGCTGACACGGACGGTCTGGGTGAACGCGAAAGCATGGCATTCGATGTCGTCATTGTCGGCGCCGGCCCCGCTGGCCTTGCCGCTGCCATTCGCCTCAAACAGAACAATCCCGAGCTTGCCGTCGTCGTGCTGGAAAAAGGCGCTGAAGTTGGCGCCCATATTATTTCTGGCGCGGTGGTCGATCCGGTTGGCATCGATGCTCTACTACCCGGGTGGCGCGACGAACCTGACCACCCCTTTCGCACGCCTGTTGCCCAGGATCGCTTCCTGTTTCTGGGCAAGCAAAGCGCCATCGCCATCCCCGCCTGGCTGATGCGGCTGATGCCGCCGCTGATGCACAACCATGGCAATTTCGTCGTTTCGCTGGGCGAAGTCTGCCGCTGGCTGGCTGGCAAGGCCATGGCGCTGGGCGTCGAAATCTATCCCGGCTTCGCCGCCGCCGAACTACTCTATGACAAGGGCGCCGTCATTGGCGTCGCCACCGGTGATATGGGGCTGGAACGTGACGGCACGCCCAGCCCCAATTTCGCTCGCGGCATGGCCCTGCTCGGCAAATATGTGCTGCTGGCCGAAGGCGCGCGCGGCTCGCTCAGCAAGCTGGCCATTGCGCGTTTCGGGCTCGATCAGGGTCACGAGCCGCCCAAATTTGGCATCGGGCTCAAGGAAATCTGGGAAGTCGCGCCGGAAAACCACCAGAAGGGCCTCGTCCAGCACAGCTTCGGCTGGCCGCTCGATAACAGCACCGGCGGCGGCAGTTTCCTCTATCATTTCGATAGCAACAAGGTCGCGGTGGGCCTCGTCGTCCATCTCGATTACGCCAATCCGTACCTCTCGCCCTACGAAGAATTCCAGCGCTTCAAGACGCATCCGGCCATCGCCAAAACCTTCGCTGGCGCCACAAGGGTAAGCTATGGCGCCCGCGCCATCACCGAGGGCGGCTATCAATCCGTCCCCAAGCTGACCTTCCCCGGCGGAGCGCTACTCGGCTGCGCCGCCGGCTTCACCAATCTGCCGCGCATCAAGGGCAGCCATAATGCCGTGCTCTCGGGCATCGAGGCTGCCGACGCAGCCCTCGCGGCCCTCAGCGCCGGCCGCTCGGGCGATGAACTGGCTGAATATGAAAACAACTGGCGCCGTGGGCCCATCGGCCGCGACCTCAACCCCGTGCGCAACGTCAAGCCGCTCTGGTCCCGCTTCGGCACCATCGCCGGCATAGCGCTGGCCGGCGTGGATATGTGGCTGACCACCTTGCTCAACGGCTGGTCCCCCTTCGGGACGCTGGGCCATGGCAAGCCAGATTCCTCCACGCTCGACCCCGCCAGCGCCCACCAGCCCATCGCCTATCCCAAGCCCGATGGCGTGCTGACCTTCGACCGCCTGGCCTCGGTCTTCATCTCCAATACCAATCACAGCGAGGACCAGCCCAGCCATTTGCTGGTCGCCGATCCCGCGCTGCACAAATCATCCGAACACGATATCTATGCCGGACCCTCGGCGCGCTACTGCCCTGCCGGCGTCTATGAATGGATCGAGGAACCCACCGGCCCCCGCTTCCAGATCAACGCCGCCAATTGCGTCCACTGCAAAACCTGCGACATCAAGGACCCCAACCGGAACATCACCTGGGTGCCGCCCCAGGGTGGCGAAGGCCCGATATACGGGAATATGTAGCCGGTTCATCCCACCCACGGCGTCATCTCGGCACAAGCCGGAATGACACCGTGATGGTTGTCCTATCGTGACCCTACTTCATGGTCGGCATCTGAAACTCTGCCCCGTCCTTGATCCCCGACGGCCAGCGGCTTGTCACGGTCTTGGTACGGGTCCAGAACTTGATCGAATCCGTGCCATGCTGGTTCAAATCGCCAAATGCGCTCGCCTTCCAGCCGCCAAAGCTGTGATAGGCCAGCGGCACCGGCACCGGCACATTAATGCCCACCATGCCCACATTGACTCGGGCCGCGAAATCGCGCGCCGCATCGCCATTTTGCGTGAAGATCGCGGTGCCATTGCCATAGGGATTATCCATGGTCAGCTTGAGCGCCTCCTCGTAGGTCTTGGAGCGCACTACGCTCAGCACCGGCCCGAAAATCTCTTCCCTGTAGATATCCATCTCGGCCGTGACATTGTCGAACAGCGTCGGCCCAACGAAATAGCCGTCTTCATAACCCTGAAGGCTGAAACCCCGGCCATCCACGGCCAGCGTCGCCCCCTGCTCCACGCCCTTTTCCACCAGCCCCAGAATGCGCTCCTTGGCCGCCTTGGTGATCACCGGACCCATTTCGCTGGCCTTGTCCGTCGCCGGGCCAACCTTGAGCTTTTCGATGCGCGGCTTGAGCGCCGCAACGATCCGGTCTGCCGTTGCTTCGCCCACCGGCACCGCTACCGACACGGCCATGCAGCGCTCGCCCGCCGAGCCAAAACCGGCCCCCATCAGCGCATCGGCGGCCTTTTCGATATCGGCATCCGGCATGATGATCATGTGGTTCTTGGCGCCGCCAAAAGCCTGTACGCGCTTCCCGTTTGCTGCCGCGGTACCATAGACATAACGGGCAATCGGGGTCGAGCCGACAAAGGACACGGCGGCGATATCGTCATGGTCTAGGATCCCATCGACCACCGACTTGCCGCCATGCACCACGTTCAGGATGCCCTTGGGCAACCCTGCCTCGAGCGCCAGTTGCGCCAACCGCACCGGCACCGAAGGATCGCGCTCGGAGGGCTTGAGGATAAACGCATTGCCCGCCGCAATGGCAGGCGACAGCATCCAGAGCGGAATCATCGCCGGGAAATTGAACGGGGTAATGCCTGCCCCGATCCCCACCGGCTGGCGCATCGAATACATATCGATCCCCGGCCCAGCCCCTTCGGTGAATTCACCCTTGAGCAGATGGGGCGCCCCAGCGACGAACTCAGCCACTTCCAGCCCGCGCAGGATATCGCCCTTGGCGTCGTCCACCGTCTTACCATGCTCGGAGCTGAGCAGGATCGCCAATTCGTCCATGTCGCGATTGATCAGCGCCACGAAATTGAAAAACACCCGCGCACGCCGCTGCGGATTGGTCGCCGCCCATTTGGGCTGCGCCGCCGCCGCCGATGCCACCGCCGCATCAAGATCAGCCGCGCTCGCCAATGCGACCTGCGCCTGCACATCGCCTGTCGCCGGGTTGAACACATCCTGAAACTGCTGGCTCTCGCCCGAGGTTTCGACGCCGTCAATGAAATGGCCGATAATGCGCATAAGGCTCTCCCTTGTTGTGAGAGCAGTCTTCGCGCTATATTTTTTGCAACTCAAGACGATAGATTTAGCATCTGTTGTGCAAGGATTATAGCGCCATGAATTGGGACGACGTCCGCATCTTCCTCGCCGTCGCCCGCCACGGCCAAATCCTGGGCGCCGCCCGCAGCCTGGGCCTCAACCACGCCACCGTCGCCCGCCGCCTCACTGCGCTCGAAGCCGCACTGGGCAGCACGCTGTTCACCCGCAAGACCAATGGCTCCGATCTGTCCGGCGCCGGGGAGCGCTTCCTCAGCCATGCCGAAGCCATGGAAAGCGCCATGCTCGCCGCGAACCAGACGGCCGGGGCCGATAGCGCTATCGAAGGCATTGTCCGGGTTGGCGCGCCCGACGGTTTCGGCGTCGCCTTCCTTGCCCCGCGCATCGGCCAGCTCACCGAGCGGCACAAGGGCCTACGCATCGAACTTGTTCCGGTCCCCCGCGCCTTTTCGCTGTCCCGCCGCGAGGCTGATATCGCCGTCACGCTGGAGCGCCCCCGCGAGGGGCGCCTGGTCGCCCGCAAACTCACCGATTATCGCCTGGGCCTCTACGCTGCCAAATCGTACCTCGCCCGCCACGGCACGCCGCAAACGTTGGCCGATCTCGCCAGCCACCACCTTGTGGGCTATGTCGATGACCTGCTCTTCTCGGCCTCGCTCGACTATACCAGCGCCTTCCTCCCCGATTGGCGCTCGACCCTTTCGGTCTCCACCGCCATGGGCCAGACCGAAGCCGTCCGCGCCGGCGCCGGCATCGGCATCCTGCACGGCTTCATGGCAGAGGGCGATCCGAACCTGGTTCCGGTCCTGCCTGCCCACAATCTCACCCGCGCCTATTGGACGGTGGTGCACGAAGACCTGCGCTCCCTGCGAAGGGTTGGTATCGTGGCGGAGTTTCTGGCGGAGATCGTTGCGAAGGATCGGGGGATTTTCGCTTGAGCCCCTAAACCTCCTCCAGCTCGATCAGCGTCCCATCAAAATCCTTGGGATGCAGAAATACGACTGGCCTGCCATGGGCGCCGATCCTGGGTTCGCCCAATACGCGAGCGCCGCCAGCGGTCAGCGTCTCCACTGCTGCGGCCAAATCGGGCACCTCGAAGCACATATGGTGCATCCCCCCGCCGGGATTTCTGTCCAGAAACCCGGCAATGGGCGAGCCATCGCCCAGTGGCTCCAGCAATTCCACCTTGGTGTTGCCGGTATCGATGAACACTACGCTGACGCCATGCTCGAGCAGCACTTGCGCCGCCCCTACCTGCGCACCGAGCATATCGCGATATTTCGCCGCCGCCGCCGCCAAATCCGGCACGGCAATCGCGATATGGTTGAGCCGCCCGATCATCTATTGCTCAGCCTTCCCTCGATCTGGCTCAACACCGAAAAAGCGGCTGACAGTACGTTAGTGCCCGGTCCAAAAATCTCGGCCACCCCGGCGTCGAACAGGAAATCATAATCCTGCTCGGGAATGACCCCGCCCACGATCACCGTCACATCGCGCAACTCACGATCCCTCAGCGCCGCCATCAGCTCGGGCACCAGCGTCTTGTGCCCCGCCGCCAGCGATGACACCCCCACCGCGTCCACACTCAGCTCATCGGCATGCGCCGCAACTTCGAGCGCCGTCTCGAACAGCTCACCCATATGCACGACAAAGCCCAGATCGGCGAAGGCCGAGGCGATCACCTTCGCCCCCCGGTCATGCCCATCCTGCCCCATCTTGGCGATAAAGATCGAAGGTGCCCGCCCCCGCGCCGCCTTGAACGCATCAATCCGCCCGAGAATGGCCGAGAATTCCGGATCATCACCGTAGCTGGCGCCATAAACCCCCGAAATCACCCGCGTCACCGCCGCGTGCCGCCCGAATACATCCTCCATGGCCTGGCTGATCTCGCCCAGCGTCGCCCGCGCCCGCGCCGCCTCTACCGCCGCTTCCAGCAGATTGCCCTCATCCTTGGCAGCAAATTCGCGCAGGCCCGCCAGCATCTGCTGGCACTTGACCTCATCCCGGCTCGCCCGCACCCGCTCCAATTGCGCAATCTGCTCGGCCCGCACCTTGGCATTGTCGATTTCGCGCACTTCGATCACGTCCTCGGTGTCGAGCCGATAGCGATTGACCCCGACAATCACATCCTCGCCCCGATCCACCCGTGCCTGCCGCAGCGCCGCCGCCGTCTCGATGGCCAGTTTCGGCCCACCGGCCTGCACCGCCTGCGTCATCCCGCCAGCCATTTCAGCTTCCCCGATCAAGAGCTTGGCCCCGCTCACCAATTCCGCCGTTAGCGCCTCGACATAATAGGACCCGCCCAACGGATCGACCACATCGGTTACCCGGCTTTCATGCTGCAGGATCAGCTGCGTATTGCGGGCCAGCCGGCTCGAAAATTCGGTCGGCAGTGCAATCGCCTCATCAAACGAATTGGTGTGCAGGCTCTGCGTGCCCCCCAACACCGCCGCCAGCGCCTCGATGGTGGTGCGGATCACATTATTATGCGGATCCTGCTCGGTCAGCGACACGCCCGAAGTCTGGCAATGGGTGCGCAGCATCTTGCTGCGCGGGTCCTTCGCCCCCAGCCCGGTCGTGATTTCGCTCCATAGCTGCCGCGCCGCACGGAGCTTGGCCACCTCCAGAAAGAAGTTCATGCCAATGCCGAAAAAGAAGCTCAGCCGCCCGGCAAAGGCATCGATATCCAGTCCCCGCGCCTGCGCCGCCCGCACATATTCCATGCCATCGGCCAGCGTATAGGCAAGCTCCTGCACAGCGGTCGCCCCCGCCTCATGCATGTGATAGCCGGAGATCGAAATCGAATTGAATTTGGGCATGCTGCGCGCCGTATGCGCAATGATATCGCCTACAATCCGCATCGAAGGCTCCGGCGGATAGATGTAGGTATTGCGAACCATGAACTCCTTGAGGATGTCGTTCTGGATCGTCCCCTCAAGCTTGGCCTGCGGCACGCCCTGTTCTTCCGCCGCCACGATGAACATGGCCAGAACCGGGATTACCGCGCCATTCATGGTCATGGACACGCTCATCTGATCAAGCGGAATCCCGTCGAACAGTTGCTTCATATCCTCGACACTGTCGATCGCTACCCCGGCCTTGCCGACATCGCCAATGACGCGCGGATGGTCACTGTCATAGCCCCGGTGCGTCGCCAGATCGAAGGCAACGGACAGCCCCTTCTGCCCCTTTTCCAGCGCCTGCCGATAAAACGCATTGCTCTCCCGCGCAGTGGAAAAACCCGCATATTGCCGAATGGTCCAGGGGCGGTTGGCATACATCGTAGCCCGAACGCCGCGCGTGAACGGCTCGACACCTGGAATTTCCGAACCTTCGCCGAAATAGACGGGTTTTACCGGGATGCCGCCATAATCGCGGTCGAGCGAGGAGAGCGGGGTATCGCGCAATTCCTTTTGGGCGAGAGCGGCCCAATGGGCGAAATTAGTGGGCATCGGATGGCTCCTTCGCCAAGGCAGCTAGAACAGTGACATAGACGCCGTCGGGATTGGTCATCACGTCATGGTTGGTGAAGCGAAGCACCGTGTAACCTTCGCGCAGGAGGAAAGCCGTGCGCACCGCGTCTTTTTGCGGCCCCGCCCCGATAAAATGCGTTTCACCATCAATCTCGACAATCAGCTTGGCATGGTGGCAGGCAAAGTCAGCCACATAAGGCCCGACCGGCGCCTGCTTGCGAAAGTGATATTCGCCGGTCCGCAGCGGCGCGATTAAGCGCCAGAAACGTATCTCGGGCGCGGTCGGGTTCTTGCGAAGGCGTTGTGCGCGCGTCGGCATCCGCTACCCCCTCCCTTCCCTCCCCACAAGGGGGAGGGTGACATCGAGTTTGTGGCACCGTTCTGCCGCCCAACAGGGTTCACCCTCCCCCTTGTGGGGAGGGCCAGGGAGGGGGTGTCTTCCCGCACACACGGAACGCATAGTCACACTCCCTCAAACTCGATCATCACCTGATCCACCGCCAGCACGGCCCCCGGCGTCACATGCACCTTGCTGACCCGCGCTCGCTTCTGCGCCTTGAGCACGTTTTCCATCTTCATCGCCTCGACAATGGCCAACGTCTGCCCGTCCTCGACGACATCGCCTACCGCCACATCGATCCGCACCACCTGTCCCGGCATCGGGCACAGCAGGAACTTGCTCATATCCGGCGGCACTTTGACCGGCATCAGCGACAACAGCCGCGCCACATGCGGCCGCACCACCATCACCTTCAAATCCGCCCCGCAATACCGGATGCGGAAGCCCGACGTGGTCCGGTTGACCTTGACGACACTGGCCGCGCCACCCGCCCACTCGATCCGCGCAATGGTCCGGCCCGGCGCCCAGTCGAACCGCTCGGCCATGGCCGCCTGGTCGAACAGGTTCAGCTCCCAGCTCCCGTCCGGGTCCAGCCGATGCAGTTTGAGCGGCACCTGCTCGCCCTCGATCACCACCACCCATTCGCCATAGACCTCGGTGGAATGGCCCAGTGGCGTACGGGTGACCTGCCCTTTGCGTTCCTCCAGCACTAATTGCATCATCGCCGCCACCGCCGCGACTTCAAACACCCGACCACGCGGCAGTACCGCCCCGGTAAAGCCTTCGGGAAATTCCTCGGCAATATAGCCCGTGGTCAGCCGCCCCTCGCGGAACCGCTCCTGGTCCATCACGGTCGAGAGGAATGGCAAATTGTTCCCCACCCCATCGACTTCAAAACTGTCCAGCGCCGTCGCCATGGCGTCGATCGCCTCGATCCGGCTCGGCGCCCAGGTGCACAGCTTGGCAATCATCGGATCGTAAAAGGTCGAAATCTCCCCGCCCTCGAACACCCCGGTATCGTTACGCACCACGAGCCCCGCATCGCTACTCTCCACCGGCGGCCGATACCGCGTCAGCCGCCCGGTGGATGGCAGAAAATTCCGATAGGGGTCTTCAGCATAAAGCCGGCTCTCAATGGCCCAGCCATCCAGCTTCACCTCGTCCTGGCTCAGCGGCAGCGCCTCCCCATTGGCCACGCGCAGCATCAGCTCCACCAGATCAAGTCCGGTGATCAGCTCGGTCACCGGATGCTCCACCTGCAGCCGCGTATTCATCTCGAGGAAATAGAAATTGCGCTCGCTATCGACGATGAATTCCACCGTCCCCGCGCTCTGGTAGCCGACGGCCTTGGCCAAAGCCACCGCCTGCTCGCCCATCGCCTTACGCGTCTCTGCATCCAGAAACGGGCTCGGCGCCTCCTCGATTACCTTCTGATTACGCCGCTGGATCGAGCATTCCCGCTCGTTGAGATAGAGTACGTTGCCGTGACCATCCCCGATCAGCTGGATTTCGATATGGCGCGGATCGGTGACGAATTTCTCGATGAAAATCCGGTCATCCCCGAACGAGCTCGCCGCCTCCGACTTGCTCCGCTCAAAACCCTCCCGCGCTTCCGCATCGTTCCAGGCAATCCGCATACCCTTTCCGCCGCCACCGGCCGAGGCCTTGATCATCACCGGATAGCCGATCTGCTGGGCAATCGACACCGCTTCGGCCGCATCGGCGATCAGCCCCATATGCCCCGGCACAGTCGAAACCCCGGCCTCCGCCGCGATCTTTTTGGAGGTGATCTTGTCTCCCATCGCCTCGATGGCCTTCACCGGCGGCCCGACAAAAATAATCCCCGCCGCCGCCAGCGCCTCGGCAAATTTGGGATTCTCGCTCAAAAACCCATAGCCCGGATGCACCGCCTCCGCGCCAGTCTCCCGGCAAGCCGCAATGATCTTGTCGATCTGGAGATAGCTGTCCTTGGCCGGTGAAGCCCCGATATGCACCGCCTCATCCGCCGTCCGAACATGCAGCGCTTCTCGGTCAGCATCGGAATAGACCGCGACAGTCGCGATCCCCATCCGCTTGGCAGTCTTGATGACCCGGCAGGCGATTTCACCGCGGTTGGCAATGAGGAGTTTGGTGATCATCACAGCGGAATATTCCCATGCTTCTTCTTTGGCCCCTCGCTGCGCTTATGCCTTAGCGTCGAGAGCGCCCGGATCACCCGCCGTCTTGTGCCGTGCGGCATGATCACATCGTCGATGAAGCCGCGCTCGGCTGCTACAAACGGATTGGCAAACCGCGCCTCATACTCCGCTGTGCGCTTGGCAATCTTGTCCTTGTCGCTCAGCTCTGAGCGATAGAGGATTTCCGTTGCGCCCTTGGCTCCCATCACCGCGATTTCGGCTGAGGGCCAGGCGTAGTTCACGTCCGCCTTGATGTGCTTGGACGCCATCACGTCATAGGCGCCGCCATAGGCCTTGCGGGTGATCACCGTCACCAGCGGTACGCTCGCCTCCGAATAGGCAAAGAGCAGCTTGGCACCGTGCTTGATGATCCCGCCATATTCCTGCGCCACGCCCGGCAAAAATCCGGGCACATCGACAAAGGTCAGGATGGGAATGTCAAAGCTGTCGCAGAATCGAATGAACCGCGCCGCTTTCTTGCTGGCGTTGATATCCAGGCACCCCGCCAGCACCAGCGGCTGATTGGCCACCACGCCCGCCGTTTCGCCATCGAGCCGGATAAAACCGACCAGAATATTGCCGGCATGCTCTTTCTGCAGTTCCAGAAAGTCCCCCTCATCGGCGACCTTTTCGATCACTTCGCGCATGTCATAGGGCTTGTTGGCGCTGTCGGGGATGATCATATCAAGGCTCATATCGCCCCGATCGATCGGATCCTCCGTCGCCACGCGCGGCGGCTTCTGCCCATAGGCCAGCGGCAGGAACCCGAACAGCCGCCGCACTTCGAGCAGCGTTTCGATATCATTGTCGAAGGCGGCATCCGCCACCGAGGAAATCCTGGTGTGGGTCGAAGCCCCGCCCAATTCCTCCTGCGTCACGCTCTCATTGGTCACCGTCTTGACCACGTCCGGCCCAGTGACGAACATGTAGCTGGTGTCCTTGACCATATAGATGAAGTCGGTCATCGCCGGCGAATAGACCGCTCCGCCCGCGCATGGCCCCATGATCACCGAAATCTGCGGCACCGCGCCCGAGGCCTGCGCATTGCGCCAGAACACATCGGCATAGCCGCCCAGCGAAGCTACGCCCTCCTGAATGCGCGCCCCGCCAGAATCATTGAGCCCGATCACCGGCGCCCCGTTCTGCATAGCCAGATCCATGATCTTGCAGATCTTTTTGGCATGGGTCTCGCTTAGCGAGCCGCCGAACACGGTAAAATCCTGGCTGAACACATAGACCAGCCGCCCCTCGATCGTGCCCCAGCCGGTCACCACCCCGTCCCCCGGAATGATCGTCTCGGCCATGCCGAAATCGGTTGCCCGATGGGTGACGAACATGTCGTATTCTTCAAAACTGCCCGCATCGAGCAGCACATCGAGCCGCTCCCGCGCCGTCAGTTTCCCCTTGCCATGCTGCGCATCGATCCGCCTCTGTCCCCCGCCGAGCCGCGCCTGCGCGCGTTTATCCTCGAGTTCGGCGATAATCTTCTGCATCGGCGGTTCCCCCGTCTTTGGCGGGAGACTAGCCCGACAAACCAGCCTGTCGAAAGCGAAAACTCCGCGCTAGCCCCCGTTTCCCCGCTCTGCAATAGTGTGCGCCAAAGCCCGGGAACAATCCGGCGGAGGGGACCTGGCCTTGGCATCCAGCTACGATTTCATCATTGCCGGCGGCGGCTCGGCGGCTTCGGTCGCGGCCATGCGCCTCGTCCGCGATTTCGGCCGCTCCGTGCTCATTCTCGAGCGCGGCCCCGCCAAGACCGCCCGCCTCATGGATTTCCCAGCCGGCTATATGAAATATCTCGCGCGCGAGGACTTCCTCGAAATGCACAACACGGTGCCGCAACCCCAGCTCGGCGGGCGCGGCCCCATCGTGCCCGTCGCCAAAGCCCTGGGCGGCGGCAGCGCGGTCAATGCCATGGTCTATATGCGCGGCCAGCGCGAGGATTATGACGGCTGGGCGGCGAGCCTGGGCAATACCGGCGCCTGGTCTTATACGGACCTGCTCCCCCATTTCAAAAACCTCGAAGCCAATGCCCGCTTCAACAATGTCTATCACGGCATTGCGGGCAATCTGCGCGTCTCCGAACCCGGCCAGATTTGCGACACCACCGAGGATTTCCTGCTTGCCGCCCAAGGCTTGGGCCATCCCTATAATCCCGATTTCAACGGCGTCCGGCAGAACGGCGTCGGCATCATGCAGCACACCTATGGCCTGTGGAACCACCACAAGGCCCGCTCCGACGCCAAGAAGGCCTTCCTCGATCCCCTGCGCAAAGACGGGCGCCTCACCATCATCACCGGCGCCCGCGTCGACCGCATCATCATCGAAAACAACCGCGCTATCGGCCTCGCCTATTCCAAGGATGGCAGTACCCACACCGTCCATGCCGACCACGAAGTGCTGATCGGCGCCGGCACCTACAACACGGCCAAGCTGCTGATGCTCTCCGGCATCGGCCCCGCCGATCACCTGCGCGAACACGGCATAGCCGTCGTGGCCGATCTGCCTGGCGTCGGCGCCAACCTGCAGGACCATCACGAAGTCCCCGTCATCGCCACTACCCGGAAAAAGTCCGGCTATTTCGGCCAGGACAAGGGCTGGCCCATGCTCCGCAATGGATTGCAATATCTGCTGTTCAACTCGGGCCCCGTCACCACCACCGGCATCGAGGCGTGCCTGTTCTACGATCCCGATGGCGGCGACCGCCCCACCATCCAGCTCTATTGCGCTCCTATCGTCTATCTGGACCGTGACGTCTCCTCGGCCAAGCCCACCTATGGGGTCACTTTCACCTCCTGCCTGCTCCGCCCCAAGGCGCGCGGCAGCGTCAAGCTGCGCTCGGCCAATCCCGAGGATAAGCCGCTGGTCGACTGCAATTTCTTCGGCCACGCCGACGATCTGCGCCTGACCCTGGCCTCGCTTGCCGTAGCCCGCCAATTGCTCGCCACCGAGCCATTCAAATCCAAGATTGCCGAGGAGTTGCTGCCCGGCCCGGCCATCACTGCCGAGGCAGACCTCGCCCGCTTCGCCGGCCAAACGGTCAAAACCAATTACCACCCCGTCGGCACCGCCCGCATGGGCCCCGACAGTGACCCCATGGCCGTCGTCGACGAACGCCTGCGCCTGCGGGGGATCGACGGCCTGCGCATCATCGACTGCTCCATCATGCCCGCCATCGTCTCCGGCAACACCAACGCTCCGGCGATGGCAATCGGGTCGAAGGCCGCGGAAATGATCGGAACGGATCGCTAAGCCCGAACGGCCACCGGGCCCACCCTCGCCCCTTGCGGGAGAGGGACAGTAATTTCTGCGTCCGGCAGAAATTACAGGGTGAGGGGTTCTGCACCCGCCCATCGCTTCAATGCCCATTCCCCCCACAATGTCATTCCCGCGAAAGCTGGAACCTCCGTTCCCTTACCAGCATCCGGGCTCCCATCACCCCTCCCCATCAAGGGGAGGGTGAACCCAGTGGGCTAGGCAAAATGGCGCCCCAATCACACATCCATAAAACGTCAGGGCGTGCTCCGATGTTTCCCAAAACTCGATGTCACCCTCCCCTTGATGGGGAGGGAAGGGAGGGTGGAGGGATGCCCCAATCTCACAGCCTAAAACCGCGCATTAAAGCCCCGCAAATCCGCGTACAGCGCCTGAAAGTGGCCAAACCGGTCGGCATGGTAGCCCGCCGTCGCGCCATCCGGCTCGAATACTCGGTCATACTGGACCAGTTGCCGCACCGCCTCCGCCAGTGTCCCGCCAATCCCGCTCGCCTGCCCCGCCAAGATCGCCGCCCCGAGCGCCGCAGATTCCGGCGCCACACAGCGCCGCAGAGGCTTGCCCAACACGTCGGCGCGGACCTGGCACCAAGCGTCGGACTGCGACCCGCCGCCGCCGATATTGATCACACCCGGATCGACCGCCGCCGACCGGTACAGCGCCTCGAACGCCCAGCGACCGGCATAGGCCACGCCCTCCATTACCGCCCGCGCCATCTCCGCTGCTCCCGACCCGGGATCAAGCCGCGCAAACACCCCGCGCGAGGCACTATCCCACAGCGGCGCCCGCTCCCCCTGCAAATGCGGCAAAAACAGCGGCACCGACCGCCCCGGCACAGCGCTTGCGCCCAAGGCTGCCGCCTCGGCGGGGGAGCGCCCCAAGACCCCGGCAATCCACCCCAGCGCCGCCCCGCCCGATTGCGTCGGCGCGGCATGCATCACCACGCCCTCATAGGGCGGAAACAGGATCACGCCCGGCGTGGGCACGATAGTGCTCGACACAATCCCCGGCCCGTCGCTGGTGCCGCTCTGATACATGGCGTCCCCATCGGCCACCACGCCCACCCCAAACATGCCGCCCCAGGCATCCATCGCCCCGACAACAACCGGCATTCCGGCACAGGGCAGACCCGCCCGCACGACACCGGCTACCGTGGTAAAGCTCGCCAGCGGCGGCAAAAGCTCGGCCGCCCGCGGCACCAGGGCCAGCAAGTCGGCGACATAATCGCCCCCCGCGTCCACCAGCCCCACCGCCGCAATCGGGTCGCTCACGACCACCCCGGTCAGCTGCAAAATGCAAAAATCCTTGGGCGCCAGTACATGCCGCGTGCGCTCATAAATCTCGGGATGCACCCGCCGCACATGCGCCATCCGCGACAAGGCGTGGCTCGCATCGATCGGCATCGGCGTGCCGAACCAGCCGATTTTCTGCTCGGCGCTCACCTGCGCATCCAGCGCTGCGGCATCGGGCGCCGAGCGCCCATCCTGCCAGATGATCGCCGGTAGCAGCGGCGTGCCCGCCTCGTCCACGAACACATGGCTATTGACCTGGCTGCAAATCCCGATCGCCTTGAGACCGCTGAGATCATACTCCTGTGCAAAGGTATCCAGCGCACCCAGCACTCCCGCCATCCAGTCGCGCGGGTCCTGCTCGGCATGCCCTTCCTGCGGTCGCGTGGTTGCATGCGGATGCGCAAACGCCGCCAATCGCTCCCCTGCCTCGTCGATCAGCACCGCCTTGGTGGCGGTCGTGCCCACATCCAAGCCGATCAGCGTGATTTTCGCCACGTTACGTCCCCAAATTACCTAGCCGCCCTCAAGCCTCTCCCATATGGTGCCTGCCGGCGAAAGGGAACCATCCCGGCAAGGCACCAGGTGGCATTCGCATCCAGGGGAACATACACATGACTTTCAAGACCATTCATTTCACCCGCGGCCTGCTGGCTGGCGCGAGCCTGCTCGCTGCCACTCTGGGCGCGAGCGGGGCCATGGCCCAGTCCAAGATCGCCATCATCACGCCCTATCTGGCCCAGCCCGGTACCCAATTCTATGTCGAGTCTTTCCAGGCTGCAGCTGAAGGCAAGGATTGGGACGTCAATGTCATCGATACCGCCGGTGACGTCGCCGCCGTGATCAGCCGCATCGAAGACATGGTCACCCAGAATGTCGATGCCATCGTCATCAATGTCGATCCCAGCCAGGTCGCCGCGGGTCTGCAGGTCGCCGCCGATGCCGGCATTCCGGTGATTGGCATGGATGCCGGTAGCGATCCGCTGCTGGCCACCAATGTCACCTCCAATGGCTATGCCATGGCGGCAGAGACCGCGACCTATGTGGCCGACCGTATGGGTGGCGAGGGCAATGTGGTAATGTTCATCTTCGAAGCCTTCCCACCCGTCCAGGTGCGTGGCGTCGTAGCTGATGCAGTCTTCGGCAATTTCCCCGATATCAACGTGCTCGACCGCGTCACCCCCGACGTCTCCGATGGCGGCATTGCCGATTCCCGCGCCAAGATGGAAGCCATCCTCGCCGCCAACCCCGAGCCGGGCAGCATCAAGGCCGTCTGGGCCGCCTGGGACCAACCCGCGCTGGGTGCCCTCCAGGCCATCGAAGCGGCCGGCCGCGAGGGCGAAGGCATCGTCATCACCGGCATCGACGCCAATCCCCAGGCACGTGAAGCCATCGCTATCGGCGGCAATTTCGAAGCCAGTGTCGCCCAGGATTTCGCCGGTATCGGCGCCGCTACTGCCGATGCTGTTATGCGGGTTCTTGCCGGCGAAGAGCTCAAGCAGCGTGTGACTTATGTGCCCACCAAGCTCATCACTGCGGTTAACGCGGCCGAGTAGTCTGACGGACCGTTCTTCAATTGGGCGCCTCTCCCTTGCGGAGAGGCGCGTTCCCTATCGAAGCTGCACCAGCGGCAACAGCACATTTGCCAGGTTCGGCAACCAGCCGGCCACGATCGCCACGATCACCATGGCCAGCCCGAAGGGCTCGAGCCGCAACAGGCGCCGCTCCTCGCCCGGCCAGATGGCCTGCCAGAGTACCCCGCCAATCAATCCCGGGATTGGCAGCAGATTGAGCGCCACCGAGGCGATAGCCACGATCTGTAACTGTCCCGCCACGTAGAGCATCGCATAGCCCCCGGTCCGGGGCAGTAGCAGGGCGAGCGGCCGCAACAGATCGATGAGTGGCACCAACGCCACGATCACGCCCAGCGCCAGCAGGGCGACCAAGATCAGCCCCCAGTGCCCCAACCGGTTTTGCGCGGGGTCAAGCCGCACCGCCCGTACCCAGCTCATGGCGAACAGCGCCGCCATCACCGTGCCCCATACCGAGATATGGGCAAAGGGATTGGCCGTCAGCCGGCCCTCATATTGCGGCCGCTTGTCGCCGAGCAGGCGCGCAAATCCTGCCAGGGCGAAGCCCTGGATCGCCGCATAAAGGAGCACTGCCGCAATGCGCGACACGATCTCCCCCATGCTCAATTCTCGGAGTAAATTCACGGCGCGACTCTCCGGCGTTGGCCTCTACGCACTTACTGCGCCAAGGCCATCGCAGGCAACAATCACCGTGAAACAGGCATTCGGATGAGGCGCGGCGCGGGTGGGACAGTGGTGGCGGCGCGCGCCAGCGGGTAGGTTTCGGCGCTGTAGAGATCAAGTATCTGCGCGCCATCAAAGCGCTGCTCGTCTACTTCGAGAAACGAGCCCCGCAGCAATGCCTGCGGCATCTCCTCCACAGCATATTGCACCGCCTCTGCCGCGGTCGCAAAGCGGCGGTAGCGCGCCTTGGGAGATTCATTGCGGCCCTTGCTCGGATAGAGTTCGGCGGCAGCGGAATAGTCAAAACCGGACATGGTCATTCCTTCTGGATTGAGTTCAGCGCCATGCCACGGCACCGCAGGCAATACTTCCAGCCGCGATGACGCGGCCGGGCGCAAACCGTTCGCAAATTTGAGATGGCCGGGCAATCAATCCCGGCAAGATCAGCAGCCTGCAAGGCTAAGCCAGCCAGCTGTAATATGGCCCCTGAACGCCCCGATTTCAAGGCATCACCTGCAGTTCCGGCCTCATGCCACCCGCCTGCTGGAAGACCTCCCGACCGGCGCGGCGGGCTCACTGCTCCCAGATTAACGCGCCAGGGGCAAGCTGAAGCTCACGCACAAACCGCCGATCTCTTCAACAACCCGCCGAGGTCAAATTTTGACCGCCGGCGAAACGCAATCGGCGTAAGTTGCGCCTCGCGTTTGAAGAACTTGGCGAAATTGGTTGCCTCCTCGAAGCCCAGACCCTCGGCGATCAGGTAAATAGGCCGGTCGGTGTGGACCAGGAGCCGCTTGGCCTCGAGCGCGATGCGGGCGGCAATGACGCTCTTGGCGCTTTGGCCAGTCGCCTCCAGCGCGGCCCGCGTCAGGCTTTTCTCGGTACAGCCCAGCGCGGCCGCATAATCCGATACCTGATGCCAGCCGGCATAGTTCTGCTCGAGCAGCCGGCGAAACCTGCCATAGCGCTGCAAGCGCGGGCTTCTGGTGACGTCGACGTCCAAATGCTGATCCTGCAGAATGGCAAGGCGCAGCAGCAGCACACAAAGCTCGTAACGCAGCAGGGCGTGCAGGTCCTTGGACGGCGCGGCGCTCGTCGCGTCCTGTTGCATTCGCGCGATCGCCTCGTTGACCGCAGCGAAATCCGCGGTGGACAGGGAGAGATGATCTGGCAGCCGATCCAGGCCAAGTACTGGCAGCAGGTCAGCGGTGGCCTGCGTTTCCGAGGGCAGGAATTCGGCGCGGAAGAGAACCATCCAGCCGTCCCAGCCTTCGTCGCTGCCAAAACTATGAACCTGCCCGGGCCGCAAAACGAGGAGGGACCCAGCCGAACAACTAACCGGCTGAAAGTCCACCACCTGGGTCACCGCCCCCTCGGTGACGCAAATCAGGGTGTGAAAGGAATAACGATACAGCGCCAGGATTTGCTCGGAACTCACGCGGCGCCGCAAATCCGAAAAGTGGAAAATCTCGACATCCAGATCGCGTCCGCTCGGACGGTAGTTGAGCTGATCCAGCTTTGTTCTGCTCTTTGCTATTTGCGTTCCGCCAATTCCGACCATTTGTCCGATAATTATCATATTTTGACACCTCTGAACCACGACAGAATGGAGATTTTCCCATTATTACCGCTCCATAAACCGCGAAAAACACCTCACCGCGACCGCAAATGAGAGATCAAATGAGCAATATCGATATCGCAAAGAGCTACATCAAAGCCGTCCAGACCGGGGATCAGGCCACGCTTGGCGAACTGCTTTCCCCTCTGGTGATCTGGCATCAACCAGGCAACAACCAGTTCTCGGGCACCAAGAATGGTATTGCCGAATTCGGGGCCATGATGGGCGGGATGATGGACGTCGCCGGCGGCACTTTCGCCATCACCCACGCCCATCGGTACACCGCCAATGGCAATCTGGTTGCCATCGAAATCGAGTTTGCCGGCCAACGCGAAGGCATCACGCTCGACCAGCCCGGTATCGATCTGCTGCGCATTGCGGATGGCAAGATCGTTGAAGTCTGGCTGTTCTCAGCCGATCCCGAGCAGGAAGACGCGTTCTGGGGCCGCTGAACAACATCACCGCGCGGACCGGCCGCGAGTAAATGGTCTTCGCAGAGCTTGCCAATCTGGTCTGATAGGACCAATCTTGGTTGAAAGTGCTGGGCCGGTCCAGTCTGCGGGGGAATTCTCGAGCATGATCGCGAGTAATGGTATTGTCGACGGTGGCGGGGAGGGCGCAGCAACTCGGTCCGATCTGATGAACCGCCGCTCGTTTCTGGTCGGCTCTGCCGTCGCTCTCGGCTCGCTTGGTCTTGCTGGCTGCGCTACGTCAGGCGGGATGAGTCTGGCGGAGGCAGAGCGCGTCTATGGGCCACTCCCTGACGAGCGCTTCCCGGTTCCTGCGGTAAATATCAACAAGATCAATCCGAAATATCTTCGCCGAAGAGTGCGTTACGATTCTGCCGAGGCGGTAGGCACGATCATTATCGACCCTGGCCACTACTACGTTTACCGCATCGAAGGCGACGGCTACGCCACTCGTTATGGCGCCAATGTGGGTCGTGCCGGTTTTTTGTGGAGCGGTGAAGCCTACATTGGCCGCAAGGCGGAATGGCCAATCTGGACGCCCCCCAGGGAGATGATCCTGCGCCAGCCAGAGGCCGCACCATATGCCGGCGGCATGCCGCCAGGGCTGAACAATCCACTCGGCGCACGAACACTCTATCTCTACCAGAATGGCGCCTACACGCTTTATACGATCTACAGCACGATCATGCCTGAGACGATCGGCAAAGGCGTTTCCAGCGGCTGTGTTGGCCTGCTCACCCAGGACATGCTCGATCTCTATGACAAGACACCAGTCAATACGAAGGTGGTGGTCCTGCCGGCCTAGCAACGCTCCATCACAGGTCGGTAATTTCCCCCCCACGGCCTCATGCCTGGGCCGCATGCGGTGTTCGGTGGCGTGGAGCACGGCGTCCCACTGACTTTAGCCGTCGCGGAGATTGTCGTTGATCTGGCCGATCAGGATCGCCGCATTGCGGATGATGATCCCGGCCAGCGCCAGCACGCCCAGCAGCGCCACAAAGCCCAGGGGCGTTCCCGTCGGCAATAGAGCCGCGACCACGCAGATCAGCCCGAACAGCGCTACGGCAAATAGCGCCACGGTAAAGGCGATGGTGGCCCAGCGGAACTGCATAGCGATAGCCAGCGACTGCCGGAACCAGCCAGAAATGCGGCTGGGCTTTTTGTCGGCATGGCCCTGCATGACCTTGGGCAATTGCGCCACCCCGATCAGCGGGGCGAACAGCACGGCGACGACCCAGGAAAATCAAAAGCGCTGCTGCGATCACATAGAACAGGGACTGGACATATTCACCGGCCGTCGAGGCATTGAGCAGGATGGGCAGGAAGCCGGCAACTGTAACAAGGGTGCCCGTGAGCATGGGGAAGGCCGTCGAGGTATAGGCGAAGGTCGCGGCCTTGCCCAAGCTATCCCCGGCTTCGAGGCGCGACACCATCATTTCAACGGTGATCATGGCGTCATCGACAAGAAGGCCCAGGGCGATGATCAGGGCGCCCAGCGAGACGCGCTGCAGCGAAATGCCCATGAATTCCATGAACACAAAGACCAGCGCGAGCACAATTGGGATCGAGATGGCGACGACGAGCCCCGCCCGCAAACCCAGGCTAAGAAAGCTCACCACGAGCGCGATGACCACGGCTTCGAACAGGGATTTGGTGAAGCCGCCGACGGCCTCCTCGACCACATGGGGCTGGTCGGACACTTGGTCGATACCGACGCCGTGTGGCTGTGATGGAGGGATCGGCGACCAGCGACAGATCGACCGGCACATCATGGGGCACGCCAGTGAGCGCAGCCTCATAGACATTGAACACAGCGTCGCGCGGGCCATCCTGCGCCAGGGTCAGCACCGTCTGGCCGCCGCCGACCACCTGCCCCGGCTCCACCGTTCGCGACAGGATAATGCCATCGGCATTGGATTTGAGATCGACATAGGACAGCACTTCATTGGCCGATGCCTGCTGCGACTGGGCGGCTGCCAAAGAACTCTTGGCACTGTCGAGCGCCGTCTGGCCCTGTTCGAACTGAGCGCGGGTCAACCAACCCATTCAGGCAACAGGACGGCGACGGGTCTCTGCCCCCAACCCATCTGATTCTCGCGCCAGAAAACAAAAAACCCTCGGTTTCCCGAGGGTTTGAATGGTAGCGAAGCCCAGATTTGAACTGGGGACACACGGATTATGATTCCGCTGCTCTAACCAACTGAGCTACTCCGCCCCAAGGCTGCGCCGGCCGAAGGCCGGGATAGCGACGCTTGAAAAGCTAGTCGACGTATTAGATTTGCCATCCCGGCCTGTCAAGCGCCCTCCTCTGCCGTCCCCCATGACAAAACGCGGGCCGCATGCGAATCTGACAACGCCCACTGGCTGTCGTTCGACAATCCACAACAGTTTGTCGGAACTGGACCGCTGCACAAGCAGGGCGCTCTCGCTTACATCTTGGGCAATGTTAGCGCGGTTCGCCGCATGAAGGAGACAAAAGCTATGACTTTGCAGCTCGGAGGCATCCACCACCTGACCGCTGTCACCGCCCAGGCCAGCAAGAATCTGGCCTTTTATACCCAGACCTTGGGCATGCGGCTGATCAAGAAGACGGTCAATCAGGACCAGACCACCGCCTACCACCTGTTCTACGGCGATGGCGTCGCCTCGCCCGGCGCCGACCTGACCTTTTTCGATTTCGAAACCGGCCCCGAAAAGCGCGGCAATCACACCGTCAGCCGCACTGGCCTGCGCGTCGATAGCGAAGACACGCTCAAATGGTGGAAAGACCATCTGCAGAGCCACAATGTGGGCACATCAGCCATCAAGGAGCGCAACGGCCACACCTCGCTCGACTTCGAGGATTTTGAAGGCCAGCGCTTCCGCATGGTGATAGACGCGGCCAATAAGGTCGTGCCCTGGCACAAAAGCCCGGTTCCGGCCGAAAAGCAGATCATCGGGCTGGGCCCCATCTCGCTGGCCGTGCCTCAGCTTGACCGCACCGAAGCCGTGCTGACCCAGGTGATGAATATGCGCAAGGTCCGCACCTATCCGGCCACCAGCACGACGGGGGAAACCCATGTGTTCGAAATGGGCGAAGGCGGCCCCGCGGCCGAGCTGCATGTCGTGGTCGATCCCACCCTGGCCCCGGCCCGGCCCGGCGCCGGCGGCGTGCATCACGTGGCGTTCCGCACGCCGGACCAGGATAGCCTGCGCCAGTGGATCGCCCGGGTGACCCAGGCCGGCATTCGCTCGAGCGGCGAAGTGGAACGCTACTATTTCACCTCGCTCTATTTCCGCGAGCCCAATGGCATCCTGTTCGAGATCGCCACCGATGTGCCTGGCTTTGCCGCCGATGAGCCGATGGAAACGCTGGGAGAATCCCTCGCCCTGCCGCCCTTCCTCGAACCCCGCCGCGCCAGCATCGAGGCCAATCTGAAGCCCCTGGTCTGAATGCGCCAAAGGGCGGGCTGGTTTCCCAGCCCGCCCCTCCAAAGAACTACCGGCTATCAGCAGGCGCCGTCCGCCTCGCTATCCGGCGTACAGGCATCCCCTGCCGCATCCGGCTGCAACAGCGCCGCGGTCTTGAGCAATTGGATGAACTCGGCGCGATAGCCGCTTTCATCCGTGCCCTTGCCCGACTGGGCCAGCGCCTGAATATCGGCCCAGCTCATGTCCCTGACATAGTCCGAGCCCTTGAGCTTCTGCCCGAAAGCGGCCACGGCCGCGGCAAAGCGCGCGTCATCGCTCACCTCGCTAATATCGCCATAAACCACGCTGGGCGTCACCGCCTGCTCGATCAGCTGGCTGACATCGCTATCGGGCATTTTGTAGCGCATCTTGAGGAAGGCGATTTCCTCGCCCGCCGCTCCGCCAACTGCCGGCTGCTGGTTGCCATAACGCAGCGGCTCGACCAATTCGGCGCCTGAACCGACCGGGGTGATTTCATAGAGCGCGGTCACCGTATGCCCGGCCCCGATATCGCCGGCATCGACCGCGTCATTGTTGAAATCTTCGCGGTTGAGTGCCCGCGTCTCATAGCCGATCAGCCGATATTCGCTGACCACGGCCGGGTTGAACTCCACCTGGATTTTCACATCCTTGGCAATCATGTGCAGGGTCGAGCCGACCTCTTCCACCAGCACTTTCTGGGCTTCGCGGAAACTGGAGATATAGCTGGCATTGCCATCGCCGTTCTGGGCCAGCGCCTGCATAGTCGCATCGTCCAGATTGCCCATCCCGAAGCCCAGCACCGACAGCGTCACCCCGCTATCGCGCTTGGCCTTGATGAAGTCTTCCAGCTTTTCGGGGTCATCGATCCCCACATTGAAATCGCCATCGGTGGCCAGGATCACCCGATTGGTGCCCCCGCTGACCTTGGACTGTTCAGCCAGCTTGTACGCCAGCTCGATACCTTCGGCGCCCGCCGTGCTGCCACCCGCATAAAGCTGGTCGAGCGCCGACAGTATCTTGGCTTTTTCGATCGCCTTGGTCGGCTCCAGCACCACCCCGGCCGAACCGGCATAAGTGATGATCGATACCGTATCATTGGCCGAAAGCTGATCGACCAAGAGCCCGAATGCTCGCTGCAGTAGCGGCAGCTTGTCCGGCTCGTCCATCGACCCGGATGTATCGATCAGGAACACCAGATTACTCGGCTTGTCCTCACCGGCTGGGGGCACATAACCCTTGATGCCGATTTCGAGCAATTGGGTCTTGGGGTTCCATGGCGTGGGGAACACTGCCATGGTCGGTTTGAAAGGCGCCGTTGCGCTTTCCGCCAGTGCATAATCATAGGGGAAGTAGTTCAGCAATTCCTCGATGCGCACGGCGTCTGGTTCGGGCACATAACCCTCTTCCAGCGAGCGCCGCACATAGGAATAGCTGGCCGTGTCCACATCGATCGAGAAGGTCGAAACCGGATCGCTCGCGGCAACCTTGAGGCGTTGTTCCTCAAAGCTGGTGAATTCGTCGCCGCTAGCTTCGGCCTGGGGCGCGACGGCATAATCCGGCACCGTTCCCCGCGCCACTGCCCCCATCGGCATGACCGTGGTGGGTGCTGGCGGCGGCGCAATGAACATATTGTCGGCGAGTTCCCCGCCGAATTGCGGCTCGGCCGCCAGCTCGCGCAGGCGCATTTCATCGGCTGGTGCCGGTGCGGTCTGGGTGGCAGGGGCCGCAACTTCAGTCTCGGCCTGCGCCGCACTCAAAGTTGTCGGGTCGACTGGCAGCGTCGTCGGCGGCGGATCGAAGGCGATAGGCGGCTGGCTGGCAGTCTGATTCACCTGGCTCGGTGTCATCGAGGTGCTGGTATAAAGCTGGTAGCCAAGCGGCAGCACGAGCAATGCAATGGCAGCCGTGCCGATCGGAAGACGCATATCCATGATCCAGTTCCCTTTCAGGGTGGTGATGATGGAACTAAGACGCCCGCCTTTCCGGTTTCCTTGGGTTGCTTCTGCTGATTTCTGAGCCGTTTCCGCCTGCATGGCCTCGAACGCCGCCATACCCGCCGCCAGGGCGCGCTTTTTCGCCTCGGCATTGCCCGCCGGCGCCTTGGCCTGGCTGAGGCCGGTGAATGGATCGTGCATATCGTCGCTCATAGCAGCCCCCTTAGGGTCTTGCGTGCCTCATGCACATGGAAGGAGACCGTGGCCTCCTTGATGCCCATGATCTCGGCCGCCGCCGCGTGGCTCAATTCCTCCGCATAAACCAGCAACACCGCGTCGCGTTGCTTTTCGGGCAATTCCCGCACCGCCGCCCAGAGCTGGTGCGAGGTCGCCGCATCCTCCTGGTCGGCGGGGTGATCTTCGGGGCTCACCTCGGCATAGGCATCGGCATATTTGTTCCGCCGGCTGGCCGCCCGCTGCATGTCGCGCACCGCATTGAGCGTGATGCGATAGACCCAGCTTGAAAAGGCGCTACGCCCATCGAACCCGCCAATCGCCGCGCCCAGCTTGACGCACACATCCTGCGCCACATCCTCGGCATCGGTGCGGTTGCCGCACCATTTCCAGGCCGTGCGGTAGATCAGGTCATAGTGATCCTCGATCAGCTCGCCGAACGCGGCAGCATCGCCATTCTGCGCGCGAACGACCAGCGCCCGCGTCAGCGCACCGGCATGATCGATCTGTGGTGCGGCAGACAGTCCCATCACGGGGGCAAACACTCGCGCAAGCCTTAACCTTGGGCCTCTTATAGTGCTAAGACGCCGCTGCCCGCCCGCTCCTTTGGTGGTTCTGAGCAGATTTATTTTGAGGTCTTCCGATGGACGAACCCAAACTGAGCCCCTTCGCCCTCACCCCGGCGCGTATCATGCTGCTGGCGCTGGGCACCCTGCTGGTGATCATTGCCATCTCGACCTCGCTGGGCGGCATCAATGCCTATCAGCAGCTCCGCGAAGCCAATAGCGCCGCAACGCAAACGGCCCCCACCGAAGCAGGGGCCGCACAATCGGCGCCGGAAACTGTTGCGCCCTAGTTGGCCATGGCCACGCTGACGCCCGTCTCACCGTAGCTGGCCTCCACCGGCTGGCCGTTAACACGCACTTCGGCGAAACGGCCCTTGATGGCCTGGGCAGAAATGACCTGTACCGTGCCTGAGCGCGCTGGCACCCGGATATCGAGTACGCCGCCCTCGATCACCACGTCTCCACTGACCGCCATGGCGGCCTCTTCGAGCGATGCGCCTGTGATTGACAGCACGGCGCCGTCAAGTTGCACATAGTCGCCCTTCAACGCCACGCCATCCCGTCCGATTTCCAGCGTGCCGCCGGCAAGATAGACATCGCCGTCGCCCAGCGCATCGGAACTGTCCGCGACCAGGCTCCCCGCCTCGATTACCGTCCCGCCCGAATAGCTGTTGGCACCGGCCAGAACCAGGCTGCCGCTGCCCTGCTTGGTGAGCATGCCCTTGCCGGCAATATCATTGCGCCACGTATCGCGGGCATTGAACCCGCCCAGCGCACCATCCATGCGCACGGTAACGTCGCCATCGAAGGCTGCGTAACCATCGGCTGCCCGGATATAGTCGAGACGGCCAAAACCCTCCGCATCATTCATCACCGGATAGCCAGCGGCAAAGGCGGTGGTCTTGAGCACGACGCGACGCTGTTCGGCGCTGAGATAAGGCAGGCGCGTTTCAAGCAACACTTCGGCGCCCTTGGGCACGACAGCTGGAGCAGACGTGTCGGACACTGGCGCCAGGCCATAGCTGATCCGCCCCGAAACATAGGCCAGATTAGCTGCCGGATCGGCAAACCTGTCCTCGCCAACCGGCGCGGCATGGGCCGCAGCATAAAGGCCATCGGGCGTTTGCGTGCCAGTCTGGCGCATCAGCCAGCTCTGCGCCTGGGCGTAGGCATCCTGCTTGAGCTCGGCATTCTCGGGCCGGTTAAGATTGTAGACCACGACGGCCGTGCCCAGCATGCGGCCGCCAATGACATCGAGCGGCGAGTGCATACCCGCCAGGATGCGGCTATCGCCCATTTCCACTGACCGCGTCAGGATTTCCTGAAAGCGCTCAGGGACCAGATAGGCCAGTGCCAGCCCATCGCGCCAGGCTTCGGCGGTGTGGCCGCTCGGAAACCCGCCATCGGTTCGGGCCGAGCCGCTCTTGGCCGGCTCCAGCGCCGGCAGCACTGACACGTCCATGGACCAGCGCCACGGACGGGCATATTTGAAATAGCGTTTGGCCGGTTCGGTCGAACCATCGGCGCTGGCCGCCTTGATCAGGTCAACGGCAAGACCGAGATCCGTATTGGCCTTCTCGCCGTCCACCACACTGCCGACGCCGCGATTATTGCCGTTATCGTCATATTTCACGCTGGTCGCGTCGGCCGCTACATAGGCGATGGTCGAGGATTGCCAGGCACCCGCGCGCCAGGCATCTGCCAGCGGCCCCAACCCATCCATCATGCTGACATTCTTGCCGCGGCGATCATCGAGATAAGCCAGCACGGCCTCGTTCTGCGTTCGCAACGCCGTAATATCGATCACGTAGTCAATATTGGCCGCGTGGATCGCGGCATTCATCACCGTCCCGTCCGTGGCGCTGCCGGGAACCCCGTCCCAGTCCGTCATCGCGACAGCCGGGCAATCACCCTCGGCGGGCGCGTCCACATCGGCATCGACAAACGGGGTATGGGGCGTCCACACATCGAGAAACCCGGACAGCAGGCGCACGCCCGCATTGCCCGCGACATCGGACATGCAGGCCTTGCCCCGCTGATTGGTCGCACCAAAATCCACGTAAGCGGGCACGTCGGCGGCGACAGGCGCACTGTCCACAATACCCAGCCCACTGGGCCGCGCAGGCAAATCATCGGCAATGGCGCCGCATGTCAGCACCAAAGCAAGTGCTGTCGACAGGCTCAGATTTCGCAAAAGCATCAAGCTCTCCGGATGTGAGATAATAACCGGAGGCGGTGCTAACTGGCTTATATGTCAACCATGTATCGGACCGGCGGGTTTTACAGTGCTTGCCGCACCTCTCACCCGTTCGCTTCATCGGCGCTTACCTTCCCCCAAACAAGGAGAAGGAGTTCTCCGCCTAGGCTGCAAACACCGCCGGCACCGCTTCTGCAATAAACCCGCCGCCCCAGACTTCCGAGGTCGGCGTATCGTCGGCGTAAAATACGCAGGCCTGGCCCGGCGAAATGCCGTATTCGCCTGACACCAGCGTTACGAAGACATCTTCGCCGCGCATCTGCACTACGGCGGGCTGCGGACCGCGCGTCGAACGCACCTTGACCTCGACCGGCGCGCCATTGCCGGCGCTCAGTTCCGCCAAAGGCCGGCCACCCAGCCAATTCACATTGCGCAGGCGCACTGTATGAGTCTTGAGCGCCTCGCGCGGCCCCACTATGACGCGGCCGGTCTTGTGTTCGAGCTTGATCACATACAGCGGCTCAGCCGCCGCAATGCCCAGGCCCTTGCGCTGCCCTATCGTATAATTGACGATCCCCTCATGCGTCCCCAGTACGCGGCCGTCGAGATGCACGATCTCGCCCGTCGCTACCGCCTCGGGATGCATCTTGCGGATGATGTCGGCATATTTGCCCTGCGGCACGAAGCAGATGTCCTGGCTGTCGTGCTTTTCAGCGATTTCCAGCCCCATCTCACGCGCCATCTCGCGCACCTCGGCCTTGCCCATGCCGCCCAGGGGAAAGCGCAAATAGTCGAGCTGCTCCTGCGTGGTGGCAAACAGGAAATAGGTCTGGTCCCGCTCTGCATCGACCGGCCGGAACAGCTGCCGCCGCCCATCCGCACCCAGCTTGCTCTGCACATAATGCCCCGTCGCCAGGGCGTCAGCACCCAAATCCTGTGCCACCGCCATCAGGTCGACGAACTTGACCGACTGGTTGCAGGCAATGCACGGAACCGGCGTTTCGCCCTGCTGATAGGCATTGGCGAAGGGCGCAATCACGCTCTTTTTGAAGCGCTCTTCATAATCGAGTACATAATGGGGAATACCCAGCGTCGCGGCCACGCGCCGCGCGTCATGAATATCCTGCCCGGCGCAGCACGCGCCCTTGCGGTGGGTGGCTTCGCCATGATCGTAGAGCTGGAGCGTCACCCCAACCACGTCATAACCCTGCCGGGCCAACAGGCCCGCCACGACCGAAGAATCCACGCCCCCCGACATCGCGACAACAATGCGCGTGTCTTCGGGACGCTTGGCAATATCAAGCGAGTTCAACATCATTCCTTTATCCGGTTGGGTTCAAGGGCCAGCGGACGAATTTAAGGCCCGCTCCATACTCCCTTCCGCCCGCTCGTGCAATGCGCTGCAACACCCGGCAACAATTGCCGCCGCTTGCTTTTTCTGCCGGGGCGGGACCTGCTGACGCTGTCCCACGCGGAGTTCAACTCATTGAATTAAAACAACAATGGGTGCATCCGCCACTTGGCACCCCTCTTGCAGTGCTGTTCCCGGATTAATCTCACTTCACGGGTCCGCTTAGCGTGGCATCAAATCTGACCGTCTTGACCTCAACCGCCACCGGCACTCTCAGCAAGAGCCTCGGTGGCCAGGCTCTGCCGCGGCAAGACGCCTTTGCCGAACTGCTCGACGATGTCAGCAAATCTGCGCCCGCTCCCGCCAAGCCCACACCCGCCAGCGAACCGTCCAAACCCAGTGCGGATGCTGAGGACCACAAAGCCGACGATCCGCAGGCCGTTGCTGCTGCTGTCGATGCCGCCACGCCCATTCAGCCGGCCCCGCCCGAAGGCAAACTGGCAGACCTGCTCGATCGCCTCGCCAGGCTCAGCGCTAGCCTTGAGGCGGGCAAAGCCCCAACCGACCAGGAAATGGCCGATCTCACCGCGGCGCTCGAGGCACTGGCCCAGGCCCTGGGCGTTTCGTTCGATAGCCTGCCCAGTGCGGCAGAGCTGACAGCCCTGGCCAATGGCGCGGCCGGCACCAGCGCCACCGATCTATTGGCCAAGGCTCTCGCCCCGCTCGCGCTATCGCTGCAAGGCGGCAATGCGGCCACCGATGTCTCGGCCAATGCCGAACTCGCCCAGCAATTGGCCGATATGGGCAATAAACTCGCGGCCCTCGCCAAGAATCTCAGTGCCGGCGATGCCGCACCCGAAGCGCTTGCTGCCCTCGGCATGGATCCGACCAGCGCCGAGCTCGATCCCGAGCTGCAGGCCGCACTCGACAGGCTCGCCGCCAGTACCGCCATCAAGGTTGAAACCACCGCCAACGCCCAACCGCTGGCGGCGCCCGAACTCAAGCTGACCGAACCGGCCATCACCGGCAAAACCGCTGAAGCCAAGACCGAACCCGTGGCTGAGCCTGAGCTTGCCGCGAAAACCGAAGTCGAGGCCAAGCCCACCATCGGCGACAATCCCAAGGGCGATGCCGATCCGCAGCCCGACAATGGCAAGCCGCCCGAGCGCGACCTCAAGACCACCGCTATCCCCGTCGCGGCCCCCGTCGACAAACAACAGCCCGACGGTCAGGCCGCTCAGGCCCAGCAGCAAACTGCCCGCATCGATCCCCTGCTCGCCCCTCGCGTCGTCCACGCGGGCTACCAGACCAGCCAGCAGCAGCTCAACCTGCCGCAACTGGCCTTCGAAGTCGCCCGCCAGGCCAGTGACGGCAATACTCGCTTCCAGATCCGGCTCGACCCGGCCGAACTCGGCCGCATCGATGTGCGCTTAGATATCGACGCCTCCGGCCGCGTCAATGCACGCCTCACGGTCGAAAAGGCCGAAACCCTCGATTTGATGCAGCGCGACCAGCGCGGGCTGGAACGCGCACTGCAACAGGCCGGGCTGGACGGCGCCAAGACCAATCTCGAATTCTCGCTGAAGCAGAGCCCCTTCAGTGGCGGCGGCCAGCAGGGCGAAGACCGCAATGGCCGCCCCTCGCTGTTCGGCGGCAACGAAACCGGCGGCGAAGCCGACGAGGCGCCCGCGCCCACCATCAACCTTTATCGCGGCAGCCTCACGGCCAGCGGCGTCAACATTATCGCGTAAGGATCAGGTCATGGCAGTCGACGGCGTTTCGGGAAGCTCCAATACCAGTGCCCTCAGCGGCTCGCGCACTACCATTGCCGAGAATTTCGATACCTTCCTCAACATCCTGACCACGCAACTGAAAAACCAGAACCCGCTGGATCCGCTGGATACCAACCAGTTCACCGCCCAATTGGTGCAGTTCACCGGCGTCGAGCAGCAACTCAAGACCAATGAATTCCTCGAAAGCCTGCTGCAATCCACCCAGAGTTCGAGCAAGACCGATGCGGTCTCCTATATCGGCAAGCAGGTGACCGCCGCCGGCACCACCGCTCAACTCCAGGATGGCGGCGCCACCTGGGCCTTCAATGCCGAGGCGCAGGTCGCCAATGCCACCGTCACCATCAAGAACGCCAATGGCCGCGTGGTCTATACCGAGACCGGCTCGCTGGACAAAGGCCCGGGCAATTTCCTGTGGACCGGCAAGGGCTCGGACGGCAACACCCAGCCCGACGGCACCTATACGATCGAGATCAAGGGCACCAATCTGTCGGGCAATACTATCAAGGTGTCGACCTCCACGGTGGGCGTCGTCACCGCCGTCGACTTCTCGGGCGCCCAGCCCATCCTGACAGTCGGGGCGGGCAAGATCCTGCTCTCGGACGTTACCGACGTGCGCGTTCCGCCCGCCGATACTGAGAGCTGATCAACCCAGTTCAAGCCAAACCTTTTATTGGCCAGCGGCTTGTGCCCACCCGGGGCGCAGCAAAAGAGGGCTGTATCAGGCTGTCACAACCGCGATTCAATCCTTTGAAATCGCAGCGCATTCTTAACCTGTTGTAAGTTTCCCCTTAGCTGAATTTTAAGGCCATTGCCCTACTCTCTGAACTTATATGGTCAGGTTTGAGTAGAGAGTAAAATGACCGTACAAATGCGTCCACGCGTTAAGTACGTTATCGGACCGGACGGTAGTCCGCTCACGATTGCAGACCTTCCCCCCGCCAATACGCGGAGGTGGGTCATCCGCCGTAAAGCCGAAGTCGTCGCAGCAGTGCGCGGTGGATTGCTCAGCCTTGAAGAGGCCTGCGATCGCTACACATTGAGCGTCGATGAATTCCTAAACTGGCAGGCCGCTATCGATAAACACGGCCTTGCCGGCCTCAGGACCACCTGGATCCAGCATTACCGCGAGGGCTGATCCTGGCTAACTGAATAGCAAAACCCGCCCGGCTCGCCGCGGCGGGTTTTGTTGTTTCTGGCCCTGGTGACACAAAATAGCTACGGCGTCTCTGGCGCCATCCACCTCGCCCCGATCTCCCGGCTCATCGCCCGCTCATAATAATCCGCCACCGCAGCAAATTCCGGCTTCTCGGCTGGCAGGCTCATCCAGCGATGCACCGATAGTGCAATCGCAATATCAGCAATGCTGAATTCATCCCCTGCAACAAACGCCTGCCCCCGCCCCAATTGTCCTTCCAAGATAGCCATCTTGCTGCCCCAAGCCGCGATTGACGCCGCAACCTTGCTTGCATCGTCATAGCCCGGCGTCTTGCGGATCAGCGCATTGACGGCATAACCCCAGGGCGGATTGAGTTCGCTCGCCTGCCAGAGCAGCCATTGCAGCGCCAGCGCCCGCAATTCGAGCTGGCTGGGCAGCAATTGCCCCTCCCGCTCGGCCAGGTAGATCAGGATGGCATTGCTTTCCCACAGCACGAACTGGTTCTCGATCAGCACCGGCACCTGCCCGTTCGGATTGAGCGCCAGATATTGCGGCACCTTCGGATCGCGCAGCGGCAGGCCCCAGTCTTCCCGCTCATAACCTAGCCCCAACTCGTCCAATGCCCACAGCACCTTGCGCACATTGATCGAGGTAACCCGCCCCAAAACCTTCATCGCTTCACCTTTCCTTCACTCAACCCGGCACTTTCTGCCCAAATTCGCAAACTGCAACGGGGAGTTAAGACAATGTTTACCATCTGCTAGGTAATTTTTGCCCATCGGTCCCGGTGTTCGTTTGCGTCGCGTGGCCCCCTTCGAATCGAGTGCCGGCGTGGACAATCTTACCCAGCTCATTAATCGCATCGGCCTGCCCCGTCTCGCGGCCATGGCGACCGTGGCGGTATTGATACTCGGCTTCTTCGGTTTCCTGGTCATGCGGGCGCAGACGCCCAATCTGGCTCCCCTCTATACCGGGCTGACGCTCGAAGACTCTTCGGCAATTGTGACCGAACTGCAGACGGCCAACGTGCCCTTCGAGTTGCGCGGCGATGGCGACACCATTTTGGTGCCTCGCGACCAGATCACGACCCTGCGCATGAGCCTGGCAAGTTCCGGGCTGCCCCAGCGCGGCCAGGTCGGCTACGAAATCTTCGACCAGCAATCGACCCTGGGTGCCACCAGCTTCGTGCAGAACATCAATAATGTTCGCGCCCTTGAGGGCGAACTGGCCCGCACCATCGCCTCGCTCACCCGTATCAAGTCGGCTCGCGTGCATCTCGTACTACCCGAGCGCGAACTGTTCCGCCGTGAGCGCAAGGATCCTTCGGCTTCCATCGTGCTGTCCGTGCGGGGCGAGCTTTCCAATGGCGAAATCCGCGCCATCCAGCATCTGGTGGCCTCTGCCATCGAAGGGCTGACACCCACCCGCGTTTCCATCGTCGATGACCAGGGTAATCTGCTCGCCTCGGGCACCGAAGGCGATGCCGTGGGTGCCATGTCAGGCCAGGCTGCGGAGCGCACGCTGGGTTTTGAAAATCGACTGCGCACTCGCGTCGAAGACATGCTGGCCAATGTCGTTGGCCCTGGCCGCGCCCGCGTCGAAGTTGCCGCCGAGATCGATTTCAATCGCTCCACCACCACCCAGGAAACCTTCGATCCTGATGGGCAGGTCGTCCGCTCCACCCAGCTGCGCGAAAACCAGAACCTGTCCAATGGCGCCACCGGCCAGGTCACCGTCGCCAATGAATTGCCCGGCGCCAGCCAGAACAATGGCGCCGCAGGCACCTCCGAGCAGGGCACATCGAGCGAAGAAGTCACCAATTACGAGATTTCCAAGACCACCCAGACCGCCGTCACCGAAGCCGGCGCCGTCAAGCGCCTCTCAGTCGCTGTCGTGGTCGATGGCGTCTATACCACCGATCCGCAAGGCGCTCCGGTTTATACGCCGCGCACGGCCGACGAGATCGCCCAGATCCTCACCCTGGTCCGCTCCGCGGTCGGCTATTCGGAAACCCGCGGCGACAGCGTCGAAGTGGTCAATATGCAGTTCGCCGAGCGTCCCGAACTGGCAACGCCCGGTACGGATGCCTCGGCCGGCCTGCTCGATTTCACCCGCGACGATCTGATGAACGGCGCCGAAATGGCGGTCACCCTGCTCATCGCCCTGGCCCTGGTCTTCTTCGTCATGCGCCCGCTGCTCAAGCGGGTGCTGACCCCCGAGAGTCAGGCCTTGGCTCTGCCCACCGCCGCCGAAGTCAGCCATCACGGCGTGCTCGCCGCCAATGGCGAGGTTCTGGCGGAACCCGCCACAGAGCCGCGCGACAAGACCCCCGCCTGGGTCGCCAATGCCCGCTCCATGGGCGAAACCCAATTGCAGACCCTCAAGACAGTCGGCACCCTTGTTGAAGAAAATCCCAAGCAGGCCGCGCTGATCGTGCGCGACTGGCTGGGTAACGCGGCGTAACCGAGATGGCCCTGGTTTCCCAATCCACCGACATTCCAGACATCACCGCCCCCCGCCAATTGGTGGTCGGCGGTGGCGAGCAACGTGTGCTGCGTGGCGACGAGAAAGCCGCTGCGCTCCTGCTCGCTCTCGGCCCCGATTACGGCAAGCCCATTTTCGACGAGTTGGACGAGCTGGAAATCAAGACCCTGTCCCGCGCCATGGTGCGACTGGGCCCGATCACCCAGGAAATGCTTGATGACCTGATGATCGAGTTCGTCACCACCATTGCCTCTAATGGCTCGCTGTCGGGCAACACCGATTCCACCGAACGCCTGCTGCTCTCATTCCTGCCCGCCGACCGCGTCGATTCCATCATGGAAGAAATCCGCGGGCCGGCCGGCCGCAATATGTGGGAAAAGCTGAGCAACGTTCAGGAAGACGTGCTCGCCGCCTATCTCAAGAACGAATATCCCCAGACCATCGCCGTGGTGCTCTCCAAGATCGCGCCAGACCACGCGTCCAAGGTCCTCGCCATTCTCCCCGAGGAGCTGGCGATGAACGTGGTGCAGCGCATGCTGGGCCTGGATCCGGTGCAAAAGGAAATCCTCGAAAAGATCGAGACCACCCTGCGCACCGAATTCATGTCCACGCTCAGCCACACCAAACGTCGCGACAGCCACGAGCAGATGGCCGAAATCTTCAACAGTTTCGACCGCCAGACCGAAGCGCGCTTCATCACCTCGCTCGAGGAAAACAGCCGCGAAGACGCCGAGCGCATCAAGGCGCTGATGTTCACTTTCGAAGACCTGACGCGGCTGGAAGCCTCCGCCATGCAGACCCTGCTGCAGCGCATGGACAAGCGCGAACTGGCCCTTTCCCTTAAGGGCGCCAACGAGACTATCAAGGATTTCTTCTTTTCCAATATGTCAGCACGCTCCGCCAAGCTGCTACGCGACGACATGGAAACCATGGGCGCGGTGCGCCTCAAGGATGTCGACGAAGCGCAGGGCCGCATGGTCTCCACCGCCAAGGACCTCGCCGCCAAGGGCGAGATCATCATCCTCAAGACCAAATCCGACGACCAGATGGTGGCGTAAGTGGCACAGGCAGCACGTTTCACCTTCGATCTGGACCTGGGCGAACGCCCCACCCCCGCGATGGCGCCCATTCGCCCCACCGTGCCCGAAGACCTGGTTGCCCAGCTCGTCGCCCAGGCGCGCGAGGATGCCTATGCCGAGGGCGTCGCCCAGGGTGAAAAGAACGCCACCGCCATGGCCGCGCAAACCCTTGCCGCCGCCGCCGGAACGCTCGCCACCCGTACCGGCGAAATGGCCGCTGCCCTCGATGACGCCATGATTCAGAGCCGCCGCGATGCGGTCGAGCTGGCCGCCAGCATTGGCCGCAAGCTGGCGCTGCATCTGCTGGCCCGCCACCCCACGGTCGAACTCGACGCGCTGATTGCCGAATGCATGGCTAGCCTCAATGGCGTGCCGCATCTGGTCATCCGCTGCCATCCCGATATTGCCGACGCCATCCGCGATGTCGCTACTGCCCATATGCAGACCTCCGGCTTTGCCGGGCGCCTCGTCGTCATGGGCGATCCCGACCAGCGCCTCAGCGACGGGCGCCTCGAATGGGTCGATGGCGGCCTGGTCCGGGACATCGCCGCCATATCAGCCGGCATCGACAAGGCCATTTCAGCTTATCTCAACACGCGCGCATCCGCCGCTGCGAACCAAGAGGAGACCGGACATTGATCCCCGATCCCAATGACACTGCCGGCTCTGAAGGCATCACCTTCGAGGAAATGAGTGTCCCCGGCCAGCGCGGCGGCCCCGAGACCTATACCGAACGCAGCGCAGCTGACCTTGAAGCCGTATTCGACGTGCATGTCCGCATTTCGGTCGTGCTGGGCCGCACCAAGATGCCGGTCAGCCAATTGCTCCGTATCAATACCGGCACCGTCATCGAGCTGGACCGCCAGGTCGGCGAGGCCGTCGAAATCTTCGTCAATGACCGGCTCGTCGCACGTGGTGAAATCGTGCTGGTCGAAGGCCGGCTCGGCGTCACCATGACTGAAATCATCAAACCCCAGTAAGGAGTCCGGAACCATGCGTCTCCTCATCGTCGGGGCTCTTGAAGGCCAGCTCAGCACCGCCACCAAAATGGCCATGGATGGCGGCGCCAAGGTAGCTCACGCCCCCTCCACCGAAATCGCGCTTGCGGCCCTGCGCGCCGGGCGCGGCGCCGATCTGTTACTGGTCGATGTCATGATGGACATTGCCGGGCTCATCGCGGGCCTTGAAGCCGAGCGCATCGCCATCCCCGTCGTCGCCTGCGGCATCGAGACCAACGCAGCTGCCGCCGTCAACGCCATCCGCGCCGGCGCCAAGGAATACATTCCCCTGCCGCCCGATGCCGAACTGATAGCTGCCGTTATCGCCGCTGTTGCCCGCGACAGCTCCGAATTCCTCTATCGCGACCCGGCCATGGACCGTGTCGTCCGCATGGCCGAGCAGATCGCCGGCTCGGACGCCTCCATTCTCATCACGGGCGAAAGCGGCACCGGCAAGGAAGTCATCGCCAAACACGTCCACGCCCGTAGTAAGCGCGCCGGCAAGCCCTTCATCTCGGTCAATTGCGCCGCCATCCCTGAAGCCCTGCTCGAATCCGAGCTGTTCGGCCACGAGAAAGGCGCCTTTACCGGCGCCATCGCCCGCCGCATCGGCAAGTTCGAGGAAGCCTCGGGCGGAACCTTGCTGCTCGACGAAATCAGCGAAATGGACGTGCGCCTGCAGGCCAAGTTGCTGCGCGCCATTCAGGAGCGCATCATCGACCGCGTCGGCGGCACCAAGCCCGTCCCGGTTGATATTCGCATCCTGGCCACCTCAAACCGCAATCTCAACGAGGCCGTGCGCGAAGGAAGTTTCCGCGAGGACCTGCTGTTCCGCCTCAATGTGGTCAATCTCAAGCTGCCCCCGCTGCGCGACCGCCCCGGCGACATCGTGGCTTTGTCCGAGCATTTCGTCGCCAAATACGCCAAGGCGAACGGGCTGCCCCCACGCGCCCTCTCCGCCGAAGCCCGCGATGCCCTGCTCAAGGCGCCCTGGCCCGGCAATGTCCGCGAGCTGGAAAACACCTTGCATCGCGCCGTCCTGCTCTCCCCGGGCGACATTATCGGCCCCGACGCGATCGTTTTGCCCGATGGCATGGGCCTGATCGAAGCCGCCAGTGCCAGCACCCTGTCGGCCCAATTGGCGCAAACTGCCCAGACCATGTCCGCGGCCCTGGTCGGCCGCACCGTGGCCGATGTGGAGCGCGACCTGATCCTCGATACCCTCGATCACACCCTGGGCAATCGCACCCACGCCGCTAACATCCTGGGCATCTCGATCCGTACCCTGCGCAACAAACTCAACCAATATTCCGACGAAGGCACCAATGTGCCCGACCCCGGCGAGAGACGGTCAGTGGCCTGAATGACATTTATCAGTAGACCTCATGGTGAGCCCGTCGAACCACGAGGTCGTGCCCGCGGCGGTGCCACGACCCCAGCCTTCGACCAGCTCAGGATGAGGCCTATTTTGACCTTTGGGCCAATCTCATGACTGACCTCCCAGCCGGCCGCCCGCGCCCAGCCTTCAAAATCCCCACCGCCAGCTCGGTCTTCGACCTGCTCCGCTCGGGCGACATCGCCCTTGCCGCCGGCGTCATGGGCCTTATCGTCATTCTCATCGTGCCGATGCCGCCTTTGCTGCTCGATGCGCTGCTGGCCGTGTCCATCGTCTTTTCCGTCATGATCCTGATGACGGCCCTGTTCATCCAGAAGCCGCTCGAATTCTCTTCCTTCCCTACCGTGCTGCTGATCGCCACCATGCTGCGGCTGGGTCTGAACTTGGCCACCACCCGCCTCATCCTGTCGGACGGCCACACCGGCACTGCCGCGGCCGGACACGTCATCGAGGCCTTCGGCCACTTCGTCATGCGGGGCAATTTCATCATCGGCGTCGTGGTCTTCGCCATCCTCGTGATCGTCAACTTCATCGTCATCACCAAGGGCTCTGGCCGCATCGCCGAAGTCGCCGCCCGCTTCAATCTCGATGCCATGCCCGGCAAGCAGATGGCCATCGACGCCGACCTCAGCTCGGGCTTGATCGATGAAGCCACTGCCAAGCAGCGCCGCGCCGATCTGGAAGGCGAAAGCGCCTTTTTCGGCAACATGGATGGCGCCAGTAAATTCGTCCGCGGCGACGCCATTGCGGGCCTGATCATCACCTTCATCAACGTCATCGCCGGCATGATCGTCGGCATGATGCAGGAAGGCCTCACCATTCAGGAGGCCGGCAATGTCTATACTCTTTTAACCATCGGCGATGGCCTGGTCTCCCAGATTCCCGCGCTCATCGTCTCCACCGCCGCCGGTATCCTGGTCTCCAAATCCGGCGTCACCGGCTCGGCCGACAAGGCCCTCTCCGCCCAGTTTACCGGCTATCCCCGCGCGTTAGGCATGTCCTCGGCCGTCATGGGCCTGCTCGCCTTCCTGCCCGGCATGCCGGTCATTCCCTTCCTCGCCATCGCCGGTGGCGTGGGCTACCTTGCCTGGCGCTCGGCCAGCAGGAAGGACGAAAGGCAGGCCGAGATCGATCTGAAGTCAGCCCATGAAGCCAGCCAGCCCGGTGGCGCCAATGCCCCCGCGGCCGAGGCCCCCATTTCCGACAGCCTCAAGATCGACGAACTCAAGCTCGAACTCGGCTATGGCCTGCTCAGCCTGGTCAAGGAAGACGAAAGCGGCTCCGATCGTCTCACCGAGCAGATCAAGGCGCTGCGCCGGCAATTGGCGACCGAATTGGGCTTCGTCATGCCCCCGGTCCGCATCCTCGACAATATGCAGCTCGAGCCCAACGATTACAAAGTCCGCATCAAGGAAGTCGAGGCCGGCCACGGCCAGATTTTCGCCAATCAGTTGATGGTCATGGACCCCATGGGCAACCAGATCGACCTGCCCGGCCATCACACCACCGAGCCTACTTTCGGCCTGCCCGCCACCTGGATCGAGCCGGCCCTGCGCGACGAAGCCGAACTGCGCGGCCTCTCCATCATCGATCCCTCCACGGTCATTTCCACGCACCTGACCGAGGTGCTCAAGGCCAACGTTTCCGACCTGCTCAACTACGCCAATGTGCAATCCCTGCTTTCGGGCCTGCCCAAGGACCAGCAAAAGCTGGCCGAAGACATCATCCCTGGCCTCATCTCGGTCTCGGGTGTGCAGCGCGTGCTACAGACCCTGCTGACCGAGCGCATTTCGATCCGCGACCTCTCCACCATTCTCGAAGGCATTGCCGAAATCGCCGGCCCCGGCCGCTCCACCCAGATGATTGCCGAGCATGTCCGCTCGCGCCTCGCCCGCCAGATCTGCGCCGCCAATCTGGGACCGGATGGAAACCTGCCGCTGCTCACTCTCTCCCCGCAATGGGAGCGGGACTTCGCCGAAGCCATGGTGGGCGATGGCGACAACCGGCATCTGGCCATGGCCCCATCCCGCCTGCAGCAATTCATCGCCGGCATTCAGCAGGGCTATGAACGCGCCGCCCAGATGGGCGAGCTGCCGGTGCTGATCACCTCCCCCAGCATCCGCCCCCATGTCCGCGCCATTATCGAGCGCTTCCGCCCGCAAACCGTGGTCATGAGCCAGAACGAAGTCCACCCCCGCATCCGCCTCAAGACGGTGGGGAGCATCTAGCTGTGGGCAAAGTGTCTCTCACAGGCCATCTCGAAATCCCCCTGGATTCGAAGCCATCAAGGCGGCTCTCCCTGCCCACATCGCCCCGGCCGAGATTGCCGCAGGCCTGCAACGGCACTAAGCGAGGCGCCCTCACAAGGAGAATTGTCCAATGACCCTCTACCTGCTCCGCCATGGAGAAACCGTCTGGAACACGCAGGGACGTTTCCAAGGCCAATTGGACTCTCCTCTGACCCTCAAGGGTATCGCCCAGGCTGACTTGATTGCCTGCCGCCTTGCCGAGGAAATCCCCAACCCCGATCACTTTGAACTCCAGGTCAGCCCCCTCGGTCGCGCCCGTCAAACCGCCGGCCGCATAGCCGCCTCGATCCCCCTTTTCGTGAAGGACGAGCCCCGACTGATGGAAGTTACTATCGGATCATGGGACGGCATGACCCTTTATGAGATTGGCCAGGAATATCCTGACGCGCTGAACGGCACCGACGCGTTCGACTGGTATTTTCGCTCGCCAGACGGCGAAACTTTCGAGCAAATCCGCGCCCGCGCGAGCGCTTGGCTGGCCGACATCGTCGCTACGCCCACAATCGCCATATCTCACGGGCTAACCGGCAGAATTATCCGCGGTGTCTATCTCGGCCTCTCGCAACGTGAAATGCTCACCCTCCCAGTTCCTCAGAACGGCTTCTATCGTCTGCAAGATGGTCAGGTCAACTTCATCGAGTAACTGCCGAGCCCCCTAGCTCGCCCAAAACTACTGCAGAAGATGACCCGGCAGCACTGGCGGCTTCTTCATCTCGGTATCTTCCTTGGACAGATCGAGCTGATCCTCGCGCGCCAATTCTTCCTCGGCCCTGTGCCAGAATTCCTGATCCCGGCCTTGCGGCCATCCGGCGCGCTCCCACAACAGATAGGCCCGGTTGCGAATTTTTCCTTCATCCCATCCGATCATCTTTCATCTCCGCGACATGGGTTGATATCAAACAAAACGCTTGGCCAGACCCCTGGTTGCCCAGGTTGGAACCACCTAGCCACGACGTTCATTGGTGATCAAACGGAGTGAAACCATGTACAAGCCAGCCGGCCACAATAGCCTCTCGCCCTACCTGATCGTCAGCGACGCCAAGCCCGTGCTCGACTTCATCAAAGCCGTATTTGGCGACGAGCCCACGCTGGAGCATCGCGACGAGAGTGGCGCCTTGCGTCATATCGAATTCAAGATCGACGATACAGTACTCATGCTCGGCCAGGCGCCTGGCGCCACCAGCAGCGCCCATATTCATGTCTATGTTCCCGATGTCGATCAAAGTTTCGAGTTGGCCCGGGCGGCCGGCGGCAAGGTGGTGCAGGAACCTGCCCAGAAGGGCGACGCCGACCGCCGCTGCGGTGTCACGGACCCCTCGGGCACAACTTGGTGGCTCGCCACCACACAGGGCTTCAATAACGCCTGATTACCGCTCCGTCAGCGCCAGCCGCGCGCCCAGCAGCACAAACGCTCCGGCAAATGTCCGGCGCATCCACGTCATTATGGCTGGCCGGCTGATCACATGCCCGCGGATCGACGCGGCAAACAGCCCGTAAAGCGCGAACACCACAAAAGTCATACCCATGAACACCACGCTCAATTCCAGCATTTGCGGCAGGGCATTGGGCGCATCCGCCGGCACAAATTGCGGCAGGAAGGCAAAAAAGAAGATCGACAGCTTGGGATTGAGAATATTGATCAGCACGCTTTCAAAGACCACCTTGCCCGCCGATTTATGCGCTACATCCTGCTCGACGCTGAGCGCACCGGTTTCGCGCAACGTGGCCCAGGCCATATAGAGCAGATAGGCGACGCCCAGATATTTGATGATCTCGAACGCTAATGCACTGGTATGCAGGATCGCCGCCAGACCCGTGATCGCCGCCAGCATATGGGGCACGATCCCCAGCGTGCAGCCAAACGCCGCGACCACACTCGCCCTTGCGCCCCGGCTCAGCCCTGCTGCGATGGTGTAAAGTGCGCCCGTGCCCGGCGAGACGACCACGATCAGCGTGGTAATCAAAAATTCGATGCTCATATCCGCCCTCCGGCGCAACAGCCTTGGGGGTCTTATACCAGATCATGCCCATAATGGGTCCGTCCACGCACCCCGGCTCTCGCCATTCTCCCTAGGAACATCACGCGCCCTCGTGCATTATCCGCCCACGGCCTAGGGGTCACGCTCAATGAAACTCTTCGTCTGCGACCATTGCAGTAACACCGTCTATTTCGAAAATGCGGTGTGCGAACGTTGCGGCCACCAGCTCGGCTATCTGTCCGATCGCAACGCCCTGGTGTCGCTGGTCGAGGGCGGCGGTCATTGGAGCAGTCCGGTCTTTTCCGGCGAGGCCTATCTGTTCTGTGAGAACGCCCGGCATGGCGCCTGCAATTGGCTGGTGCCCGCCAATCCCGGCGGGGATGTCTATTGCGCCGCCTGCCGGCACAATGACACCATTCCCGCCCTTGCCGATCCCAGCAATCTGAGGCGCTGGCAGGTCATCGAGCGCGCCAAGAAGCGCCTGTTCTATTCCCTGCTGCGCCTGCATTTGCCGCTGCGTACCCGCACCGAGGACCCGGCACACGGGCTTTCCTTCCGCTTCCTGGCCGATATACCCGTTGAACCCACTCCAGTGATGACCGGCCATGACAGCGGCATCATCACCATCGCCCTGGCCGAAGCCGACGATGCCGAGCGCGAAAGCCGCCGTACCGCCATGGGCGAGCCCTATCGCACCCTGCTCGGGCATTTCCGCCACGAAATCGGCCACCATTATTGGGATCTGCTGGTCGCCACCACGCCCGCCATCGAGCGCTTCCGCGCGTTGTTCGGCGATGAGACCGCCAATTACGCGCAAAGCCTGGCCAATTACTACGCCAATGGCGCACCCATCGGTTGGCCGCAAACCCATATCAGTGCCTATGCCAGTGCCCACCCTTGGGAAGATTTTGCCGAAACCTTTGCCCATTACCTGCACATCACTGACACGGTTGAAATGGCCGCCGCTTTCGGCGTCCGCGCCCGTCCCAAGACCGAAGATGAGTTCCTCGCCATGGGCGTTGATTTCGACCCCTACACCACCCTCGATATGCAGACCGTGGCGGATAACTGGATTCCTCTTGCGTCCATGCTGAACAATCTCAACCGCGCCATGGGCCACCCCGACGCCTATCCTTTTATTCTCACGCCCCAAGTGATCGAAAAACTCGGCTTCGTGCATGATCTGGTGCATGGCCAAATGACCTAGCCACCGCGCCATCGCTTCGACTATTCTCCGCCCATGTCCGACATTACCATCCTCACCGCCCCACCTTTCTCCACGCTCTGCAATGCTGCCTTCGCGCTGCGCCGCGAAGTTTTCGTCTGGGAACAAAAAGTCCCCGAAACAGAGGAAAACGATGCCGACGACCTCACCGCCACCCATTTCGTCGCCATTCTTGAAGGCGACGTGGTCGGTACCCTGCGCCTGCTCGACAAGCCCGAGCACACCAAGATCGGGCGCGTCGCCGTACGCGCCGCCTTCCGCGGCCGGGGCATAGCCAAGGCCCTGATGCTTGCCGCCATGGAATATGCCAAAGCCCGGGGCCGCGCGCGCTTCTATCTCACCGCCCAGTCCGACAAGCTCGGCTTCTACGAACGCCTGGGCTTTGCCGCCTTCGGTCCCGAATTCCAGGATGGCGGCATGCCCCACCGCGCCATGCGCAGCTACGACCGCGACACGGCTGTCTTGAGCTAGTTTGGATTACATCGCCGCCGTTAACCAGTTAGCAACCCATTAAGCCTGCCCAACGGTCCTGCGTGCCCCGCCATCCCTGCTGCGCTATGGTCGGCGATGTCGGGAGCATTGCGTGCCGCCTGTGGCGCCGCACGATCCAAGAACGAAAAACCGCCCAGGGAGGCGGAGAAGGCCGGCCTCGCCTGAGAGCCGGTCTTTTCATTTGGTTCCCTCAAAGCCACGAAAAATCGGTGCGGAACATCTCGCGCACTCGTGACGTTGACCCCTCATAAATGGGCCGCACGGTGCGCCACCTCGCAAGTTTTGCACCGCACGGCCCTGTTCACCGAACCGATGAACCTGAGGAGCCTACAATGATCCGCACCCTGTTGACCACTTCGGCGCTGGCCCTGCTGCTTGCGGCCCCCGCGATCGCACAGGAAGCCACCCCACCTGCACCCGAAGCCCCGGCAACCACCGAAGCCCCCGCGACCACCGAAGCCCCGGCGGCTCCTGAAGCGCCCGCCGCTCCGGCCCCTGCCGATCCTGTCGATACCGGCGCCGCCCAGGCTACCGATGTCAATGAGCCCTGGGACATGTCGGCCGGCTACACCGCTGCCGATACCGATAATCTGGGGACGCGGCTGATCGGCCAGCCCGTCTACTCGTCCGCCGGTGATGACGCCGAGGAAATCGGCAATATCTCCGATATCGTTTTTGACCAAGGCGGCCAGATCACCGCTGTGGTGATCGGGGTTGGCGGCTTCCTGGGCATTGGCGAAAAGGCCGTGGCCGTCGATTTCAGCCAGCTCGAATTCACCCTGGCCGCCGACAATACCGAACGCTGGGTCCTGCCTACCACCGCCGAAGCGCTGACCGCGGCCCCCGACTTCGTCTGGGCCGAGGATGAGCCGGTCGATACCACTGCCCCCGCCGACGGGATGGCCCCCGCGGCCCCTGCCGATGGTGACGCCATGGCGCCTGCTCCCGCAACCAACTGACCCCTTCGGGAATTGTGAGCATGAGGGCCGGCCTTCGGGCCGGCCCTTTGCATTCCGGCTCAAGGATAATTCATGCGCCACTTCGCCACTGCCACTGCCCTCCTGCTGCTGGCCAACCCCGCCTTTGCCCAGGACGCCGCGCCCGCTCCCGCCGTTCCCAGCGAGCTTGAACAAAGCGGGCTCACGCCGCCAACCGTGCTGTCCGAAGGCTACGCGGCCGATGATCAGGACGTGCTGGTGACCAAACTATTGGGCCAGAAAGTCTATACTTCGGTGGCCGACAATGCCCGCGAGGTCGGCACCATCAACAATATGGTCATCACCTCGGGCATGGGTATTTCCGCCGTGGTGATCGGCGTGGGCGGCTTTCTGGGCATCGGGGAAAAGGACGTCGCGGTGGACTTCGCCGAACTCACCTGGGCCGAGCGCGACGACGGCACCCGCCGCTGGGTACTCGAAACCACCCGGGAGGAACTGGCCGAAGCCCCAGCCTTCATCTGGACCGACAGCGAAGAATCCACCGGCAAACCCGCCCTCACCACGCAGCAGGAACAAGACCAGCTGGTCGACGGCAATCCCAACGCCAGCCCCGTTGCCCCCTCTCTCACCACCGACCAGCCGGAGCGCCCGCTGATCACCACCACGCCCGACCGTTCCGGCCTGACCAATGTCGACCAAGCCGATCTCAGCGCCGGCGAATTGCGCGGCATCCCCGTCTACGGCCTCAATGACGAACAGATCGGCACCATCAGCGATGTCGTGCTCACACCCCAGGGCAACTCGGATGCCGTCATCATCGATGTCGGCGGCTTCCTGGGCCTCGGGGCCAAGCCGGTCGCGGTCGGCTTTGAAAACCTGACCTTCTCCTCCGACACTAACGGGCAGCGCTACCTCTTCCTCAACACCTCCCGCGACCAACTCGAAGCCCAACCCGAATACGACCCGCAGACCTACGAGGCCGAGCGGGCCACCCAACGTATGGTGATCACGCCCTGAACCAGCGTGGCAGGCAGGATCGGTTCCCCTCAAGGGGAGAAGATTGCATTGGGGAGCCACGGGAGAGATGCGGAGCACCCAATTCCGCGTTACCATCCCCGAATGCTTCGACATATCCTCATCATTGCCCTCGCCCTGCTCATCTGCCTCACCCCCGCCCTGGCCAAGCCAATTCGCCTCATGGTCGAATTCGCCAAGGTCGTCACCGATCCCCTCTCCGGTTTCGATAACCTGCAAATCGAGCTCACCCCCGCCGGCCAGCAGGCCATTGCCGAGTTCACCACCGAACATGTCGGCAAGACCGTCGATGTCAGCATCGATGGCAAAATCATCAATTCCCCCATGATCCAATCCCCCATCCTGGGCACCAGCATCATGCTCAGCGGCCCCTACTCAGTCCACGAGCTGCAAGTGATGGCCAACCGGCTCACGGACAAAACCTCCACCGTCGAAGTCGACCTCGCAAAAAAGCAGCGCTAGGCCTTCGCCTTCGCCTGAGCCAAAACAAAAAGGCCCGCATCAGCGGGCCTTCCTCATTCCATTTCCAAGATCAGTTCAGTTGCGGAACCGCAACCGGCCGATTTCGTCATATTCGGCCTGCTCGACCTTGAGCTGGTCGGCGGCTTCGCGCTGGTGTTCGCGCTGGTCGAGCAATTCGACCTTCTTCAAATCTTCGATGGCTTCCGCCAGGGCGTCCTGCGCCGTTTCGAGCTTGCTGCGCATATCGCTGGCCGAGGCCAGCAGATTATCGCGCCGCGCCATGGCGGCCTTGGCAAAGGTCGAATAGGCGAAATGGGCCACATCCGAAATGCCGGTCTTGGTCTGCTCGATTTCGATCTGCTGGTCGAGTTCGCCGGCCATGCGCTCGAAGTCATTGACCATCATTTCGATCTGGCTGACCTGGCGGCGCTTTTCGTCCACCTGGAACTTCTTGAGCCGTATGAGGCTCTCGCTGCGCGATTTCAAGACCTGTACTCCTTACACATCAAGTCAGTTCCAGGGCCAATACACAGCCCCTTCAGACCGCTGCGCCTGCCTCGGCCACAATCGCCTCGAGCATTTTATAGCCCTCGGCAATTGTTGTCATTTCCTCCCGGCTTTGGCCCAAAAAAGCCTCAAGCGCGGGATAGACAGCAATCGCGCGGTCCACTTTCGGATCTGACCCTTTCCGGTAAGCCCCCAGCCGGATCAGCTCCTCCATGTCCGAAAATATGGACATGAGCTCTCGCGCCTTGGCCAGGACCGGCCGCACATCGACCGGAACGCACCCTGGCATGGTGCGCGAGATGGACCGGAGCACGTTGACTGCCGGGTAACGACCCCGTTCGGCAATCCCGCGCTCCATTACGATGTGCCCATCCAGAATACCGCGAACGGCGTCCGCAATGGGCTCATTGTGATCATCACCTTCTACCAAAACGGTAAAGAGACCGGTAACAGAACCCGTTGCCGGCGTTCCCGGCCCCGCCCGTTCCAACAATCGTGGCAATTCCGTGAAAACCGTGGGCGGATAACCCTTCGCCGTCGGCGGCTCCCCGATGGCCAGGCCAATTTCGCGCTGCGCCATGGCAAAGCGGGTCAGGCTATCCATCATGCACAGCACGCGCTTGCCCTGGTCGCGGAAATATTCGGAGAGCGCCAGACTCATATAGGCCGCCTGCCGCCGCATCAGCGCTGCTTCGTCGGACGTGGCCACCACTACGACCGCATTGGCCAGCCCCTCCTCGCCCAGATATTCCTGGATGAACTCATGCACCTCGCGCCCGCGTTCGCCGATCAACCCGATCACCGCAACGTCCACATTGGTATTGCGCGCCAGCATGGACATCAGCACGGATTTGCCGACGCCCGAGCCGGCGAAAATGCCCAGCCTCTGCCCCTCGCATACAGTGGTAAAAGTGTTGAGGCACCGCACACCCAGGTCTAGCGGCTCGCCCACCCGCACCCGATCATGCGCCGAAAGCGGGTTCTGCTGCAGGGGATAAGCCACCGCCCCGCGCGGCACCGGCCCCTTGCCATCGATCGGCTCGCCATTGGCATTGACCACCCGGCCCAGCCAGCCTTCCGATGGGAACACCGCCCCCTCATGGCGCTGAAACACCGCTTTGCAGCCCAGCCTCACCCCGGCCAATTGCCCGAATGGCAGGCACAGCGCATGCCCGCCCTTGAAGCCGATAATCTCCCCGGCCAGATGCTCGCCATTGACGGTCTCGATCCTGACGCGCCCGCCCACGCGCAATTCGCGCACCGGCCCGACGATTTCCATCAGCAGGCCCTGCACGGATTTCACCCGGCCGAACACTTCGACATCGTCGATGGCATCGATGGCTGAAATCAGCGCCTTCATCGGTTCAGACCCGTTCATCACTGTGGCAGGACATGGTTTCCGCCGCCGCATTTGCAGCCGCCGCCGCGAATCAGATGGTAACGCAACGTTAAGCAAAAAGCGCTATTACCAGTGTCGGGGCACTCCGTTTGCGCCGTGCCGCGCACCCTGCCCTAAACCCCTGACATAGCCGCGATTGCTCGAGTCGACAGAGTCGCTTGCAACACCTTCTTAAACCATTTTATTAAGAAAAATGGATAGAATTAACCGTTAAATTTCAATAACTTAAACTTAATTCATCCTAATGCTGTTTGCGTATTGCGGAACCGAATTAAACTTTGTTAACTATTTGGGCTTAGGGTTCAGTCATATCCAGTAGGGTTGGACATGAGGCGGCAGCCACCCGCCGGACCTCATGTGTTCCAGCAGGAACGAATGACAAGGGGAATATTAATGCGGGTACTCCTTATTGAGGACGACAGCGCCACAGCGCAGAGCATCGAATTGATGCTCAAGTCCGAAAGTTTCAACGTCTACACCACCGATCTCGGTGAAGAAGGCGTCGATCTCGGAAAACTCTACGATTACGACATCATCCTTCTGGATCTGAACTTGCCCGACATGAGCGGTTACGAGGTGCTCCGCACCCTCCGCGTCGCCAAGGTGCAGACCCCGATCCTCATCCTGTCCGGCCTGGCCGGTATCGAGGATAAGGTGCGCGGCCTCGGCTTCGGTGCCGACGACTACATGACCAAGCCGTTCCACAAGGACGAACTGGTCGCTCGCATCCACGCCATTGTCCGCCGCTCCAAGGGCCACGCCCAGTCGGTCATCTCGACCGGCGAGCTGACCGTCAACCTCGACACCAAGACCGTCGAAGTCCAGACCCAGCGCGTGCACCTGACCGGCAAGGAATACCAGATGCTGGAGCTGCTTTCGCTCCGCAAGGGTACCACGCTCACCAAGGAAATGTTCCTCAACCACCTTTATGGTGGCATGGATGAGCCCGAACTCAAGATCATCGACGTGTTCATCTGCAAGCTGCGCAAGAAGCTCAGTGTGGCCACGGGCGGCAAGAACTACATCGAAACCGTCTGGGGCCGCGGCTATGTGCTGCGCGAGCCCGACGAGAACGAAGCCTATTCCGAAAACGTCGCCTGATCAGCCGCTGCGGGCGACCGCATCGCCCACTGCGACAATTCACCAGCCCTGTGCGACAGTGTCGCGCGGGGCTTTTGTTTGCCCCTTTCGCTATTTTCCGTTTCGAGACGGAGAACAGCATGGCCAAGGCTTTCCGCTATCCGCCAGATGGCGCCCTGATGCAATATTATCGCCCAGGCGACTTTCTCGACAGCCAGAGCGTGCCCCTGCCCCACCCCGCCCCCGATGCGGCCGGGCTGACCATCGCCATTTTCTTCAACATGCCCGGCTGGGTGCACCTCCTGCTCGGCCTGCGCAATCTGCTGATGGCACCCTTCGGCCTCAAGATCGGCAGCCAAGCCGACATAGCCCCGCCCACCCTCGAGCAGATCAATGACTGCAGCTATTCCGGCATTTTCGCGGTCCATTCGGCGACGCCCGCCGAGGTCATCCTGGGCACCAACGACAAGCATCTCGATTTCCGCGTCTCGATCCTTAAGGACGAAGCCACCGACTGCGTTAGCCTCAGCACCTGGGTGCGTCCGCACAATCTGTTCGGCCGCGCCTATCTCGCCGGGGTCTACCCTTTCCACCGCCTCATCGTCGCACGCTGCCTCGCCAATGCCCGCAAGCTCGGGCTGACGGCCAGCAACTGACGCCTGAACAAAATCTTCACGCCGTGTCGAAATCACAGCCGGCCAATCGTAGTCTTCTCAGAACAGCCAATCTGAGGAGAGCCCCATGTTCCGCGCCACCGCCACCATCGCCGCCGCCATCCTGCTGACATCAACCGCCCTGGCCCAATCCGAACCCAAAGGGGACACGGTCGAGGTCAATGGCATGCAGGTGTATTATGAGGTCTCCGGCTCCGGCGACCCGCTGGTCGTGCTGCACGGCGCCTATATGACCATTCCCAGCATGGGCGACATCATCCCCACGCTGGCCAAGACCCACACCGTCTATGCGCTGGAATTCCAGGGACATGGCCGCACGAACGACATCGACCGCCCGATCACCTATCCCAATCTGGCCGACGACGTGGCGGCCTTCATGGATGCGGTCGAACTCGAAAAGGCCGATATATTTGGCTATTCCATGGGCGCCGCTGCCGGGCTGCAACTGGCCATTCGCCATCCCGAAAAGGTTGATCAACTGGTGGCCGCCTCGGTCGCCTATGACGTCTCCGGCTGGCAGCCGGCCTTCACCGCCTTCATCCCGCAAATGGCGCCCGAAATGTTCGTGGGCACGCCGATGGAGGACGAATACAAAAAGCTGGCCGTCAACAAGGACGGTTTCCGTGCGCTGGTCGAAAAGCTCATCGCGCTGGAAAAGGAGCCAATGGCCTGGGAAGCAGATGTTAAGGCGCTCAAGGCCCCTATGCTGATCATTGCCGGTGACGCCGATGTCTCCACTCTGGAGCACAATGTGGCGCTGTTCCGCCTGCTGGGCGGCGGCGAAATGGGCGATATGGGCCAGCCCCTTTCCCCCTCGCGCCTCGCTATCCTGCCGGCCACCTCGCACACCGCCGTCATCAACCAGACCGAACTGCTGCACGCCTTTATCGAGCCCTTCCTCAAGGGCGAGACGCCGGCCGGCTTCATGCAATAGGACCCGGAGGACAGCAAAATGCGCTTCATGATCCTGGTCAAGGCCACACCGGAAACCGAGGCGGGCATCATGCCCACCGCCTCGGCTTTCGCGGCCATGGAGGAGTATAATGAGGCCCTGATCGATGCCGGCGTGCTGCTGCATTGCGAAGGACTTATGGCCTCCTCCCAGGGCACTCGCCTGCGCTTTGATGGCGAACGGATCACCGTCACCGAAGGCCCCTTCACCCAAACACGCGAATTGCTCTGCGGCTTCTGGCTCATCGACGTCAAATCCCACGAAGAGGCGCTGGCCTGGTGCCGCCGCATCCCGTTCGATAATGGCGAAGAAATCGAACTACGCCAGGTGTTTGAGACGGCCGATTTCGCTGTCAACGCCGTCGCTTAGCCAAGTTCGGACTCATCTCGACCTGTGCCGGGATGAGTCCGTGGGAACTTGTTCGTCCCCCCGCTTGCGCCATTCGCCTCATCCTGCTTTCATCCCGCCATGACCAGCCAGTCCGACACCCACCGCGCCATCACCGCCGTCTGGAAGCTCGAACAGCCCCGGCTGATCGCGGGCCTGACCCGCATGGTGCGCGACATTTCCCTCGCCGAGGAATTGGCGCAGGATGCCTTGGTCATTGCGCTGAAGACCTGGCCCGATAGCGGCGTGCCCAAGAACCCGGGTGCCTGGCTGACCCAGACCGCCAAGCGCCGCGCCATCGATTATTTCCGCCACAAGAAGATGGCCGCGACCAAGCTGGTCGAGGTCGGCCATGGCATCGAAACCGACATTCCCGACCAGATCGAGACCCTGCATGACGCCATGGATGACGATGTGGGGGATGATCTGCTGCGGCTGATCTTTACCTCCTGCCATCCCATCCTGCCCGCCGAATCCCGTGTGGCGCTGACCCTGCGCCTGTTGGGTGGGCTCACCACCGAGGAAATTGCCCGCGCCTTTCTCGCGGCCGAGCCGACCATCGGACAGCGCATCGTGCGGGCCAAAAAGACCATTGCGGAGGCCAATATTCCGTTCGAAGTGCCGCGCGGTCCTGAGCGTGCCGAGCGGCTCGCCTCGGTGCTGGGTGTGCTTTACCTCATCTTCAATGAAGGCTATTCGGCCACGGCCGGCGATGACTGGATGCGCCCCCAACTCTGTGAGGAAGCCACCCGCCTGGGTCGTGTTCTCGCCCGCCTCGCACCTGACGAGCCCGAGGTCCATGCCCTTGTGGCGCTTATGGAAATTCAGTCGTCGCGGCTCGGCGCCCGCACCGATGCCAAGGGCCATCCTATCCTCCTGCAGGATCAGGATCGTGCCCACTGGGACCAGTTGCTGATCCGCCGCGGACTTGCCGCGCTTGCCCGGGCCGAGGAATTGGGCGGCGCCAATGGCCCCTATGCCCTGCAAGCCGCCATCGCCGCATGCCATGCCCGGGCGCGTCATGCCCAGGATACCGACTGGCCCCGCATCGTCGCGCTTTATGCGACGCTGGCCCAGGTAACTCCTTCTCCGGTCATAGAATTAAACCGCGCCGTCGCCATTTCCATGGCTGAAGGACCGGCAGCGGCGCTGGTTTTGATCGATACGATCAAGGACGATCCGGCGCTCAAGAACTATCATCTGCTCTATGGGGTGCGCGGGGATATGTTGAGCAAGTTGGGACGGCATACCGAGGCCATGCTGGAGTTCCGCCGCGCGGCGCAACTCACTCATAATGAACGAGAAAAAACCTATCTGCTCAACCGCGCCGAGGCCGGTTAGGCCGCCAGGTGCGGCTCGAATTTGGCTTCCAGAATCCGCCGGTCGAAGGGTTTCATCATATAGTCGCTGGCGCCGGCCTTAAGCGCCATAGCGATGGCGCCAATGTCGTTTTCGACCGTGCAATAAACCACATAGGGCTTCTCGCCGCCAATATAGCCGCGCAGGAGCTTGAGGAACTCCAGCCCGCTCATGATCGGCATTTGCCAATCGAGCAGTATAGCGTCCGGCATTTCCTGCCGGCATTTGTCGAATGCCTCCTGCCCGTCTTCGGCTTCTTCGACGATATAGTCGAGGTCTTCCAGAATCCGGCGCGCGACTTTTCGCACGACGGTGGAATCATCGACGATCAGGCAGGATTTCATATCCGGGCAAGCTCCACAGCGGCTGACACCGGGTACACAATAGCGTCACTCCGCTTAGGAATTGGTTAGCGGACTGTTGTCATTGAGCGGCGGCAATGGCCGATTTGGGGATCGCATTGAGAAAGAACTGGTCGTTCTCGAGCCCGATGGAAATATCCATCTCGGTCATGCGCGCCAGCAGCCCCGTATAGAACGGCTGGATGCCCCGCGCGTCGACAAAACCCTCATCGGGAATGCCCGAAAGCAATCCGGCCGAACCGGAGGGTACCAGAGTCTTCTGCCGCTTCTCGGGATCACTCCTGGAGGTGAATTCGAACTTTTCCTGACCGGCTTCACCCGTGATCGAAGCCGTCACCTGCCCGCCGCGCGGCACCGAGCCGGCCGCGATCAAAAGCATGTTCATGAACAGCTTGGCCTTGTGCTTGGGCAAAAGGATCAGCGGCACGTTCCATTCGAGATCGGCCTTCTCGATTTCGAACAGGATGCGGGCGACGCGCTCGCATTCGCGGGTATCGATATCGGTGCCCGAGGTCGAGGAGGCGCCATAGGCCAGCCGCGCAAATTCGAGCTTGGCCCGGCTCTGCCTGGCGGCGCTGGCGATCAGGTCGCGGGCGCCCTCGGCCATGTCGCCCTGGTTGGGATCGCCCAGCACTTCGAGCCCGTTGCCGATCGCCCCGATCGGGTTGATCAGGTCGTGGCAGACCCGGCTGCACAGCATGGCGGCCAGATCGGTGGCCTTGAGCTCGATGATGTCAGCCATGAAAGTCTCCGGAAGCGGCAGGGAATCACTACAGGGAACATTAGTTGCGGATCGCCTTCCGCACTAGGACCCCTTACTGCGCCGAGAGCGTTTTGGACAGAACCTGCCAATTCTCTTCGGCCTTGATCGCTGCTGCGTCGGGGGCGAGGAGGAATGCTTCGCGATTGCCGGGCGAATAGAACAGGTAAAGCCGCTGCTTGAAGACCGTGTAGATGCGCGGATCGCTGTCCGACAGAAAGCCCCGCGCCATGGCCATGGCCCCATGCCCGCCGAATTGGGGGGCATAGGTGTCAGGGGAGCGGCTGAAGATGTCCCGATTGGCCATGGTGGCGAAGGTCCACGCCACCCCGCCCCAGGAGAATTCGATATCGCCCCGTCCCTGCAATGGCGCCGGTTCGGTGAAATAGGAGACCGGGTCCATGCCGGAAATGGCAATGCCGGTCAGCGGGTCGGTGACGATGGAAGTGACCACCGACTGCGCGCGCACCGCCACAATACCTCCGCAAACCGCCCCGAAAAGCGGCAGAACAAAGGCAAGCATGGTTAAGATTTGTTTACAGCTTTGCTTCATCATCGAGCCATGATCGGCGCGTCTTGTGAGCCGAAAGCGGATTTTGGGTAACAAACCTTAAGGTCCTCGTAATTGCGGCCGCGCCGCCCGCCAGGAGTTCGTCCCATGCTCAAGCGCATCCTCGTCACCCTTGCCCTGGTTGCCACCATGCTGGCCCCCGTCACGGCCTTCGCCCAGGGCTCGCTCAGCGACAGCTATTCGGGCGAGGAACTGGTCGAAAGCGGCAAGCAATTCTTCGGCTCCACCTCGCAGGGCCTTGCTTCGCTGGTCGAACGCGCCGTCAGCCAGTTCGGCCTGCCCAATGGCTATATTCTGGGCGAGGACGCCGGGGGCGCCCTGTTTGCCGGCGCCCGCTATGGCGAAGGCACGGTCTATACCCGCAATGTGGGCCAATATGCCGTCTATTGGCAGGGCCCCTCGATCGGCTTCGACATTGGCGGCGACGGCTCCAAGGTGATGATGCTGGTCTATAACCTGTCCCAGATTCAGGATGTGCTGGGCCGCTATGCCGGCGTCAACGGCTCCGCCTATGTCGTGGGTGGCTTCGGCATGACAGTGATCAAGCGCGGCAATGTGGTCATGGTGCCGATCCGCTCGGGTGTCGGCGCGCGGCTGGGCATCAATATCGGCTATCTCAACTTCACCAATGAGCCGACCTGGAACCCCTTCTGATCCAGCGTCTCGCGGCCTGCATAGGCTGCTCACCTCCCCCCAGGGAGAAGTGAAGCGGCACTGGACTGCCACTTTGGCTGAAGCTCGATTGGTCCCAGGGGTTTTTCTGACGCAAGTTTGACTATTCTGGCGCCGAACCCAACCGGTATAAGGCCCTCGCCCCGTCGTGACGGAACCGGCCAAACCGGTTAGGGTTAACCGGTGGCAAAGATGGCGGCGCCTATGCTTTGCTGGCAGATAAGACCACGCTCGACAGGAAATGAGCGGACGCGCATGGCCTCGGATTACGCAGGATGATGATCGAGAACATCATGTATTTCGCCCTGGGGCTGCTGCTTGCCGTGCTGGTGGGGCTGATCGTCATGCCCGCAGTGTGGAAGCGCGCCGTGCGGCTGACCAAGCGCCGGATCGAGGCCGCCACGCCCATCACCATGGCCGAATTCCGCGCCGACAAGGACCAGCTGCGCGCTGAATTTGCCCTGTCGACCCGCAAGCTGGAAATGAATGTCGAGGCGCTGCGCAAGCGGCTGGCCGAACAGCTGAGCGAGGTCAACCAGAAGCGGGCCGATCTGGGCGGGGCGCTGCAGACCGAGCGTGATGAACATCATGCCATTGTCGGGGAGCTCGAAGCCCGTGAGGCCGAGCTGCGCAATCGCATTCTCGAGCTGGAGCGCGAAAGCACCGATCTGGCCCAGCGCCTGCGCATGCGCGAACGTGAACTTGCAGCCAGCAAGGCGGAGTTTGCGGCCCCACCCGAGCCGGAGACCGAAACCGAGGACACCCTGACCACGGCCGAAGCCAGCATTGCCAGCGCCGAAACCCGGCTCAATGCGCTATTGGCCGAGACCAGTGCCGAGCCGCCTCTGGCCGAAAAGCTCGACCTCGAAGCCGAGGCGGACACACTGCGCCAGCGGGTATTGGCAGTACAATCGAGCATTCTGGCCGATTGGGATAGCGAGCGGGCGGATGAAGCCCAATTGCGTGAGCGGCTCAGCGATATCGCCGCCCGCGTCAGCCGCGTGGTCTATGCCGCCGACCACCAGGCCGCCCCGCTCACGGCGACGCAGGAAGAAAGCCTGTTCGAGCGCGTGCAGCGCTTTGCCGATGATGGGGAAAAACTGGAAATGCTGCCCAAGGCCAAGGGCGGCAAGCGCCGCAGTTCAGTGGCGGACCGGTTGACCGCGCTCAAGGAAATTCAGGGGCGGTAGGTTCGGTAGGGCCTTCCGGTCGGGGCACGCTCGTTCAACAATCACGGTGTCATTCCCGCGAAAGCGGGAACCTCTGTTTAAGGTGCCTGCGAAGCAAACGGAGGTTCCCGCTTTCGCGGGAATGACACTGTGGGGTTGGGCTATTCCGCCCCGATCACCACGCTGCGGGTCAACTCCCCCGTTGCCTGATCGAACAGGCCCAGCGTGGTCACGCCATCCACGGTATAGGTCACATTGATTGCCCCATCGGCCACGACGGCCGAGACAATTGCCGCGCCAGCCGGTATGGCAACGCTCTCGGCCACGGCGGGCGGGGGTGCATCGCGCATCACGCGATAGACAAGCGCCAGGGCAATCGCCATAAAGCCGAGCAACAGAATGCTGATTGAAAACCGGAACGAGCGGCGCGCCTTGGCGAGCGCAGCCTGCGCCTCGGGCGACAATGGCTCGTTTACATAGGGGCCATCGGGCCCAGTCTCGTTAGGATTGCTCATGGCCGAAAATACCGAAGAAGAATTCGAGGGCGAGGCGGTCGAGATCGTTGTCGATGAGACCCTGGCTGGCGGGCGGCTCGATGCCGTGCTGGCCAAGGCGCATGCTGTGCTGAGCCGCAACCGCCTCAAGGACCTGATCCTGAACCAGGCGGTCAGCATCAATGGGGCAATTGTCAGTGAGCCCAAGTACCGCGTCAGCGCGGGCGAGACAATCATTCTTGTCGCCCCGCCCCCCGAAGATCCCGAACCGCAGCCCGAAAACATCCCGCTCGACATCCTTTATGAGGATGACCAGCTCATCGTCATCAACAAGCCCGTCGGCATGGTGGTGCACCCTGCGCCGGGCAGTCCTTCGGGCACGCTGGTCAATGCGCTGATCTATCATTGCGGGGCAAGCCTGCAGGGCATTGGCGGCGTGCGCCGGCCGGGTATCGTGCATCGGCTCGATCGCGACACGTCCGGGGTCATGGTTGCCGCCAAGACCGAGCATGCCCATAAGCATCTCTCCGATCAATTCGCCGATCACGGCCGCACCGGCCCGCTGCACCGCGCCTATATCGCCTTTGTCTGGGGTTCGACCGAAACCGCCAAGGGCACGGTCGATGCGCCGCTGGGCCGCGACGCCAATAACCGGCTGAAACAGGCCGTGCGCAAGGATGGCCGCGAGGCGATCACCCATTATTTCGTCGAGGCGCGGTTCGGCGATGCGGGCTGGGATATTACCCGCGTGCAATGCCACCTCGAAACCGGCCGCACGCATCAGATCCGCGTGCATATGGCCCATATCAGCCATCCGCTGGTGGCCGACACAGTCTATGCCTCGGGCTATGCCACCAAGATCAACAAACTGCCGCCCGAAGTCGCCGGACCCATCCAGGCGCTGGGCCGCCAGGCGCTGCATGCGGCCGAGTTGGGTTTCGAGCATCCCACAACGGGCGAGGAAATGTTCTTCGAAGCCCCGCTGCCGCCTGATCTGCAGGCGCTCGAAGATGCGCTCGAGCCCTTCAACAAGGCTTTTGCGCGATAGGATCATATCTCTCAGTCGTCTCCCTCCACCGTGCGGCGAGGTGCCGATCCAGGCTCTCTGGCTTCAGCTAACGCGAGTACTCCTCAACCACCAATTCCCCCGCTTCCAGCCGATACCGCCGGCTGGCGATGGCAGTGATGTCGTCCATATGATGGCTCACCAAAATCGTGTGCCAGTCATGCGCGACCGTCAGCGCCCTGACCAATTCCCGTGTCGCCGCGCGGGCCTTGTCGTCCAGCGCCGAAAAGGGCTCGTCCAGCAGCACGATCGGGCGATTGCGCACCAGGGTGCGTGCCAGGGCAACGCGCTGCTTTTGCCCGCCGGACAATGTCGAAGCGGTTTGCTGGCCGAGCCCAGCCAGCCCCACTTCCGACAGCGCCGTCTCGACAGCCTGAGCTACGACGCCTTTTGCCGTCCCACTCGGCAGGCCCAGCGCCACGTTCCGGCCGGCCGAAAGATGATCGAACAGATTGTCCGATTGCAGCAGCAGCGACACCGGCCGGGATTCCGGCGGCAGGGGCACGAGGTTAGCGCCATCAAGATCGATACGCCCGGACAGCGGCGTGAGGAAGCCCGCCAGCAGATCGAGCAGGGTGGATTTGCCCGAGCCACTGGCGCCGGAAATGGCGGTGATTTCGCCCGGCGCCGCCGACATGTCGAAGCGATAGCGCCTGGCTTGGCCGGCATGGACAAAGCTCAGGTCTTCAACGCGCAGCATTGGCGATCCTCTCGAACAGCTTGGGCAGGCCGACAAAGGCAATGATGGTGCCGATCAGCAGGATGGACGCGATAGCGGCCGCGTCACTGCCGCGATAGGCGCCGAGCGCGCGGAACATCAGCAGCGGCAGGGTCTGGAAATCCTGCGTGCCGAAGAGCGCGATAACGCCAAGATCGCCCAGCGAAAAGCAGAAGGCCAGCGCCAGCATGACGCCGATATCCTTGCCCAATAGGGGGTATTCGACGGCGATGAATTGCCGCCAGCCTGACAGGTCAAGCGAGCGGATCAGCTTGCCACGCGTCCGCGCAATGGCCTCGAAGGGTGGTCCGAGGGTGGCCATGGCGAAGGGCAGAGCCAGCAGGCTATTGCCCAGGATGACCACATAGGGCGCGGCCAATGCCGGCGCGACGCCCAGATTGCGGACCAGGAGGAAAAAGCCCAGCGACAGCACCACGGCGGGCACCGCCAGATAGGCAAAGGCCGGCATGCCCAGAATAGTACGGATCACGCCATTGGCCGTGGCGCCACGGCCCATGGCAAGGGTGATAGCCAGCACCAGCGTCAGCAGGGCCGAGCTGGCTCCGATGATTAGGCTCGACAGCGCCGCCCACCAGAAGGCCGGCTGCGCCAGCAGGCGCCCGAAACCGACCAGCATGCCATTGACCAGTACCGAGGCGAGGGGCAGCACGAAGGCGATGGTGCACAGGATCAGGACCACGGCCTGCAGCAGTCGTGCCGCTATGCCATCGCGCCAGCTTGGCGTCGTGGACGGGCCAAGGCTGGTGGGAATGGGTGCCAGCGCCGAGGCGATAAGAATGACCACAGAGCAAACCCCGATCTGCGTCAGCGCCAGTAGCACGGCCGCGCGCAGGTCGAAATCCTGGCGGACGGCGGCATAGATGGCCACTTCCAGCGTCTGGTTGGCGGGCCCGCCGCCGAGCAGCAGCACGATGGGAAAGCTGGTAAAGGCGAGAAGGAAGATGATGGCACCCAGCCCGGGCAGGGTGCCACGTAAAGCGGGCCAATCGATGATGGCGAAGCGTTGCCAGGCGGAGAGGGCGAGCGATTGCCCGGTCTTGAGGCGGGGCTGGGGAATGGCGTCTAGCCGGGCCAGCATGATGCGGGCGGCAAAGGCGCCATCGAGAATGACATGGGCAAACAGGATACCCGGGAGCCCGAAAGCTGGATTGCCGATCGAGGTGCCGAACAGGGCATTGCTCGCCTGATTGATCCAGCCGCTGCGACCCCAGATGGAGAGCAGGCCAAACGCCACCACCATGCCGGGGGTGACGATGGCCGAGGCAAAGAGCCCGACAACCAGATCGCGGCCGGGAAACCGCAACCGGTTCAGCGCCCAGGCGAGCGCCATGCCCACGGTCAGCGAAATCACGGTGGTCAGCCCCGCCTGAATCGAGGTCATCCGCAACAGATGGGGAATGTCCACGCGCCCTGCGCCGCTGGCCTGATCGGTGGCGGCGCTGAAGATAGACCACAGCACCAGACCGATCAGGATGGCGATGGCGAGTGCCAAGGCCGCGGCGGCGGCAATGCGCGCAGGGCGGTGGGGCAGAATGGTCATGGAAACACCGACTGGCGGCTAGCTTCACCTCGCCCCTCAGGGGAGAGGTCGGCGCGTAGCGCCGGGTGAGGGGTGCGATGCTGCAACAAATGCGATGTACCCAGCATCGCACCCCTCACCCTGGCCCTCTCCCCTGAGGGGCGAGGGGACGAAAGAGCACTGGGAGCAACGGGAGAGTGCTGCTTCCAGTTCGGGGCGGCGGTGTGCCCCATCCCTACTGAATAGCCTTGAGCATCTCATCGATCCAGGTCGCCGAATTTGCCTCGATCCCGGCCTCCGGCAGGGTCAGCGTCTTTTCCGGCTGCGGCAACCTCCCAAAGGCCGGGTTCAATTCACCCCCAAGGTCAACAACGGGAAACATCCAATTGGTCGTCGGAATGATCTGCTGCGCGCCGGCCGAGGTCAGATAATCGAGAAACTGGAAAGCCAGTTCCTGGTGCTTGGACGATTTGAGCACGCCGGCCACTTCGGTCTGGGCGAAATGGCCCTCCTCGAACAGGGCGGCTTTGATCGTGTCGTCATCTTCCTCGACGATGTGATAGGCGGGCGAGGTGGTGTAGGAGAGCGCCATATCGGCCTCCCCTTCAAGGAACAGATTATAGCTCTCGCTCCATTCGCGCGTCACGGTCAGGATATGCGGCTTGAGGCCGGCCCAGATTTCGGGGGAGCGATCACCATAGGCGGCCTTGATCCACAGCACGAGGCCCAGGCCCGGGGTGGCCGAACGCGGGTCCTGGATGACGATCTTGAAATCGTCGGGCATGGCGATCAATTCTTCAAACGACTTGGGCGGATTGGCTACTTTGTCCGTGTCATAGACGAAGGCGAAATGGGCGTAGTCGAAGGGCACGAAATTCTTGTCGGTCCAGCCATAGGGCAGGGTCAGTTCGTCGAAATAGAAATTGTGCTCGGCAAACAGTCCCGTGTCGCGGGCTTCCCCGGCAATGGCGGTGTCGAGCCCCACAATGAGATCGGCTTCACTGGTGGCGCCTTCGAGCTGCACGCGGCGCAGGGCGCCGATGGAGCTGTCGGCCGCGACGAAAGTCACCGTGCAGCCGCAGATCGCTTCAAAACCGGTCTTGAGCGCCGGGCCGGGGCCCCAATCGGCGGCGAAGCTGTCATAGGTGTAGATATTGAGGTTTGGCGCGTCCTGGGCGAATGCCGGAGCTGCGAACAGTCCGGCAAGGACCGCAAGCGCCACAGAGGTGGATTTGACCATGGGGTCATCCCTTCATCGGTTCATGCGGCCATGTGTGAAGGGACAGGTGTCAATGGCATGGGCGCACCGAGACGCTCTTGCCATCTCGAACTTCCTCCGCCAGCATGACCTGGTTCAGGTTCAATGGGTAATTCTCAGCTCCGGAAACCCGGAACACCCCAGCGAGATGCCCCAGACTTAGTGCGAGAATTGTGACAGTGCAAGAGACTTCCGTGAGCGGCGCGGATGGGCTGCCCATCGTGTTTGACGGCCCATTGGCCATTGTCGGCGGGGGCGTCGTGGACCCCGCTTTACTGGTCGAATTGGCCGAGGGCGGCGTGGCCCTGGTGGGTGCCGATGGCGGGGGTGACGCGATTGGCGCAGCGGGTCTTACCCCGGCGGCGATCATCGGCGACCTCGATTCCCTTTCCGACCGGGCCGGCTGGGAAACCCGCACCAGGGTGATCCACCTGGCCGAGCAGGAAACCACCGATTTCGAAAAAGCCCTCTATTCGACTACAGCACCGCTGACCCTGGCCCTGGGCATGACCGGCAAGCGGCTCGACCACACCTTGTCGGCGCTCAATGCGATGCTGAAATTTTCGCCCAGGCGGCGTCTGCTGCTGGTGGATGAGGTCGATGTGGCGCTGGCCGTAATCGGCCCGTTCGGCTTCGAGGCCGCCAAGGGCGAGCGGGTGTCGATCTACCCCCTCGTTGAAGTCAGCTTTACCCGCTCCGAACGCCTGCTCTATCCGCTGGACCGATTGACGCTGGCGCCGGGCGGACGGCTCGGCACCTCCAACGAGGGACTCGGCGGACGGGTCGAGATCGTCCCGGCCGATGACACGCCCTGGCTGCTGATCCTGGGCAAGACGCGGCTCTGGGATTTGATGGGAGGGTAACATGACACATCGCCGACATGTGCTGACGGGTTTGGCCGGGCTTTCACTCGGTCTTTCAATCCGGCAGGACGCATGGGCCATGAGCAGTTTTACCCAGCAGGTCGCCGCCTCGCTGCCGCAGGGCATGACCTTGCCGGCAGCCTTTGTTACGACCATGGACTGGATGGCGGCCAATGACTTTGTGCGTGATGGGCCTATTGCCTATCTTGAGCCCGCCAGTGCCCAACTCATGAGCGAGACTGGCTTTAAGCCCGTGGATTCCGGCCACGTCGCCGCCTGGCTGGGTACTGAGGACCCGGCCTATGTCGAGCGGTTGGCGCCCATTATTCCCACGGGCGGCGAGGGCTCATATGCGGCGCTGTGGCGGGGTGACGATGGCAGTGTCAGCATTGTGCATATGGGGTCCGGTTCCGGCTCGACCATGACCTGTGTGCTGGCCACAGACCCCGTCGATATGCTGCGGCTGATGGCTATCGGCTATTCCGAACTGTGCTGGCCGGAGACCCTCGCCATAACGCCGGAAAAAGAACATGCCGACCTAGTCATGATCCTGGGGGTGGATAATGTCTTGCCCTATAGGCCGCCAGGCGAATTCCGCAGGTTCGTCGCCAAGACCTTCAATGTCGTGATCCCCCAACGGGGGGTGGACATCGTCAGGAACATTGCCCTGATGGAATCGGAAACCTCCGATGATCCATTCTGGCAATGGATGCAGACCGTACCGCGCTAACAAAAAAGGCAGGCACCAGGCCCGCCTTTTGTAACTTCATCGGCTACGCTCACGCAGCGCTGCGGGCGGCTTCCTTGACGGCGTCCTGCACCTTTTCAAAGGCACGGACCTCGATCTGGCGGATGCGCTCGCGGCTGACGTCATATTGCTGGGCCAGCTCTTCCAGCGTTGCCGGATTTTCCTGCAGGCGGCGAGCGTTGAAGATGGCGCGTTCGCGCTCATTGAGCACGTCCATGGCAGTGGTCAATAGACCCATGCGCTCGGAATATTCTTCGCTTTCGCCTAGCGTGGTTTCCTGGCTCGGCGTGTCATCGACCAGCCAATCCTGCCATTCGGAGGCGCCCTCGTCGGCCCGCATGGGCGAGTTCAGCGAGGCGTCGCCCGACAGGCGCGCATTCATCGACACCACATCGTCCTCGGTGACGTTGAGCGTGGTGGCGATCTGCTTGATCTGGTCGGGATGGAGTGAACCATCGTCGAGCGCAGCGATCTGGCCCTTCACCTTGCGCAGGTTAAAGAACAGGCGCTTTTGCGCGGCAGTGGTGCCGATCTTGACCAGGCTCCAGGAGCGCAGCACATATTCCTGAATGGCGGCACGAATCCACCACATGGCATAGGTGGCGAGGCGGAACCCCTTTTCGGGCTCGAAGCGCTTGACCGCATGCATCAGCCCCACATTGCCTTCCGAGATCACCTCGGAAATGGGCAGGCCATAGCCGCGATAGCCCATGGCAATCTTGGCCACGAGGCGCAGGTGGGAGGTGATGAGCTTCTGGGCCGCGCCAGGATCGGCGTGCTCCTTGTAGCGCTTGGCGAGCATGTATTCTTCATCCGGTTCCAGCATCGGGAACTTGCGGATTTCCTGAAGATAACGGCTCAGTCCGCCTTCGGCGGAGAGCACCGGCAAATTTGTCTGGGCCATGAATGCACCCCTTTCTGATATCCCCCAGGCTAGTGGCGCCGGATTGCCGCTACATTGCGAAAAAGCCGATTGTAGCGGCGCCGTTCAACGCATGGCGCGGGCGGATCAGTCCCCCGGAATATCCATTTCGGCATACTCCCCGGACGTAAGGCATATATAGGTAGCGCCTTGCCGATTGTAAGAGCGCGAATTGGTAAGGAACGTTACAAATATGCAATGGTTGCCGGGCGCTTGGGCGCCGGGCAGTAGCGTTTGCGTGAACCATTCTAGCGCAGGAGCGGACGATTTTCTAGTAACCGGGTGGGATGCCGAAACATCCACCCGGCACCTCCCCCTGATACCCTTGGGGCGCTAACCGCCCCAGGTAGTGAACACTTTCTGGAACAGGGCCTGGGCCGTGTCGTCTTTCTCGAGCGTGATGATCGCGTTGCGGCCGGTACCGTAGACCACGGCCAGATCGATCCATTTGCGGTTTTCCAGCAGGTCGGTATTGGTCGTGGTGTCGGTCGCCGCGGCGCTGAGGGCGAACAGGAACGAGTTGCCCACGACGCGGGCCGAGGCGCCGACCAGCGGCGTGCCAGGCACCAGTTCCTCATTTTTGAGCAACACGCCGGGCAAGCCGGCAATGGTGCCCCCGATAAAGCTGTCGCTGACCTGGAAATTGACTTCCATCAGGTGGCTGGCGGGCAGGCTGGGGTCGGCATTCTTGCGGATGATCAGCTCGACGCCCAGATTGCGCGCCGGAATGCTGGCCTTGCCGACCAGGGTTGGCAGGCCAAGTTCGTCCGTGCCCTCGCTCCAGGCAATCGTGCCCGAGAAGGGCACGGCGCCGGTGCGGCCATCTTGGGAGGCTTCGAGCAGCAGCGATTGGCTGCCGGCCAGCACGGCCGGATCGACGGACGCGGCCGGATCGGTCGCGGCAACGCTGGTATCCTCGCCCGGCAGGCGCTCTTCGGTCTTGATCTCGCCATCGATGCCCGGGAGCGCCGGCTGGTCGGCATTGGGCACGACCGGTTCAGGCGTCGGCTCCAGACGATCTTCGACTTCAAGGCCCGGCAGCAGCGCGCCGGTCGGTTCGGCCGCCGGGGTCGTTGCGGTGTTGCCGGGGCCGGTGGGATTGTCGGCAGTACCAGGCGGCGCATCGCCCCCCGAAGGGGACGACAAGGTCGGCGTCAGGGTTTGCGGCGCCGTGGCGGCCGTCTCGGTCACATTGGGCTGCGCCTGGCCGAACATCTGGTCGAGATCAACATAGCCCTCGCGCCACGCCCAGAAGCCCGCGCCGCCGACACCGGCGAGCAGGATGGCAAAGACCACGAGAAAAATCGTCAGCCCCGCGCCGGACCGCGCCTCGGGCCGTGCAGCGGCAAAGCCGGCATCGCCGGTGGTTTCTTCGGTCTCGGCCGGGGCCATGGCAAAGGCGCCGCGCTCGGTGGCACTGGTTTTCTCGCGCTCGGGCAGCGCCGGGCCCGGCTCGCCGCGCGCTTCACGGTCCAGCACTTCGATGGCAGTGGCCATGGCGCTTTCGGCTTCGCGCGGATCGCTGGTGGCCGGTTCGACCTCGACTTCGCGAACGCTCGACAGCGCCGTTTCGACTTCGGCAGTATCGTCCGCCGTGGGCCGGACTACTTCAAGCGGGACAATGACCTGCTGGCGCGCCAGGGCCTGATTGCCAGCCGATGGCTCGGCCCGCCCGCGCAGCGCCTCGCCAGTCGAATTGGCGGCAAAGGGCAAGGGCTCGCGCAGCGGCTCGAAGCCCGGACCTTTAACTGGAGCTTCGAGCGGCCGCACATTGGAGGCTCCTGGCAGGGGCGAACTCGGACCGCTCTTGCTCGCTTCGGCACGCGCCACGATGGAAGGAATCGGGCGCATATCGGGCTTGGGGGCTTCGGGCTCGTCCTTGGCCGGCTCGACATTGACCGAACTGCCGCCCACGGACGCGGCCTGCTCGATAATATCCTCGATCGAGGTCACGCTGGCCGTTTTTGGCGCCTCGGACATCTTGAGAGATTCGACCAGTTTGGCGGATTCAACGGGCTTGGGCGCTTCCAGCGGCTGGGCCGGCAGGATGATTGCCGGTGGCGGCTCCGCTGCTTGGGGTGGCGCGGCCTCGATGGGTGCGGGAGCCGGTGCGATCACCGGCTCGCTGCGGGGCGTGGGCTTATTGGCAAACGCAGTGTCGCGACCCAGCGAGATAACGGCCTCGCTGGCCTCCTGTTCGACCTGGCGGATGCAATCTTCGAGCTGCAGCCGGTGCTGGGTGATATCGCGCGCCGGCAATGGCGGCGTGATGGCGCGCAATTGCCCCACCAGGGCCGAACGCGCCTTCTCATACACCGCACGCCGTGCGGCCCCGTTATTCTCCGGCAACGCCGAGATGGCCCGGCGCAACAGCTCTTTGTAGTCCGCCATTGGTTACTTGGTACTCACAATTTGCAGCACGTGTTGTAACAAAAAAACTCAGTCTTGGAATGGGTCAACGACAAGGATGGTGTCGGCGCGTTCGGGGCTCGTCGACAGCATGGCAACTGGGGCCCCGATCAGCTCTTCAATATAGCGCACATATTTGACCGCCTGGGCCGGCAATTCGGCCCAGCTGCGCGCGCCGGCCGTCGTGTCCGACCATCCCTCCAGCGTCTCATAAATCGGGGTAACGCGCGCCTGTGCTCCCATTGAGGCAGGCAAGTAATCAATTCGTGATCCGTCCAGCTCGTAGCCGACGCAGATCTTGATCTCCTTGAGCCCGTCCAGCACGTCCAGCTTGGTCAGCGCAATGCCCGTAATGCCCGAGGTCTTGACGGTCTGGCGCACGAGGACAGCATCGAACCACCCGCAACGGCGCGGCCGGCCGGTATTGACGCCCACTTCGCGGCCCACAACGGCCAGGTGACGGCCGATGTCGTCATCCAGCTCGCAGGGAAATGGCCCCTCGCCCACGCGGGTCGTATAGGCCTTGGTAATGCCCAGCACATAGCCGATGGCGGTGGGGCCAAGGCCCGAACCGGCCGCGGCCTGACCGGCAACGGTATTGGAGGAGGTGACGAACGGATAGGTGCCGTGATCGTTGTCGAGCAGAGCGCCCTGCGCGCCCTCGAACAGGATGCGGGCGCCGGCCTTGCGCTTGTCATCCAGCACCTGCCAGACGCGGTCCATGAAGGGCAAGATTTCGGCGGCAACCGAAGCCAGCTCGTCGTAAATCTTCTGCGCTTCGATTTCGACCAGGCCCATGCCGCGGCGCAGCGCATTGTGATGGCCGAGCAGGCGCTCGATCTTGGGCATCAGCGTTTCGGGCTCGCTGAGGTCGATCAGGCGGATGGCGCGGCGGCCCACCTTGTCCTCATAGGCCGGACCGATGCCGCGCTTGGTGGTGCCGATCTTGAGGCCGGAATTGGAATCCTCGCGAATCGCATCGAGTTCGCGATGCAGCGACAGAATCAGGGGGGCATTGTCGGCAATGCGCAGGATTTCGGGAGTGATCTTGACCCCCTGCCCGCGCAGCTTGGCCATCTCCGCTACGAAATGATGGGGATCCACTACCACGCCATTGCCGATGACCGAGAGCTTGCCCTGCACCAGGCCCGAGGGCAGCAGCGCCAGCTTATAGCTCACCCCGTCGATGACCAGCGTGTGGCCAGCATTGTGGCCGCCATGATAGCGCACCACCACATCGGCACGCTCGCTGAGCCAGTCCACGATCTTGCCTTTGCCCTCGTCGCCCCACTGCGAGCCGACGACAACCACATTCGCCATAAAAGTCTTCCTCAAGAGAGCGCAACCGGCGAGGGCCGGCGCGAGCTGCCACATCCATCCAACACTTGGACGTCTGTCCTCCCGGCCACCTTTGTCGAGTTTTAACGCGGCCGAATAACTGATAAGTCCGACTGTCCTTACATCACCCGGGTCCCGATGACAAAGCCGCTAGAGTCCGAAAATCGCGGCATTTCCGCCCGCCTGCTCGATCAGCCCTATTTGCTGCTCATTCTGGCCCCTTTATTCTGGGGCGGCAATGTGGTTGCGGCCAAGCTGGTGGTAGGCGAAATCGACCCGTTTCTGCTGCTCGCCGCGCGCTGCCTGGGCGCGACTTTGTTCATCCTGCCGTTTTCCTGGGGATATTTGCGGCAGGACTGGCCCGTGATCCGCCGCACCTGGCCATTGCTGATGGCCTTTGGCGCGATCGGCTATGCGCTGTTCAATGTGTTGCTCTATGTGGGCCTCGGCACCACAACGGGCGTCAACGCGGCCATCGTGCAGGCGGCCCTGCCGATGATGATCCTGGCCGCCAATTTCATCGTCTTCCGCGCCCGGGTGAAGCCACTCCAGATCGCCGGCGTCATCATCGCCATCACGGGCGTGATGCTCACCGCCACGCATGGCGATCTCGGGCGCATTGTCGGCCTCGACATCAATATCGGCGATGGCTTCGTGATCCTGGCATGCCTGGCCTACACCGCCTATACGCTGGCGCTCAAATATCGTCCCAATGTGCATATGATGAGCTTCATGGCGGTGGCCTTTTCCGGCGCTGCGATCACTGGGCTCGCCATGCTCCAGCTGTTCGGACCCGGCCTTACGTCCCTGGGCACCATTCCACAAATGTCGCCAATGGTCTGGGCCGTCATCCTCTATGTGATGATCTTTCCCTCCATGTTCAGCCAGGTGTTTTATGCCCGCGGCGTCGAACTGGTCGGCCCCAACCGCGCCGCGCCGAGCCACAACCTGATCCCGGTGTTTGGCGCGCTGGGCTCGGTGCTGGTGCTGGGAGAACGGCTGGAGCTTTATCACTATCTGGCCGCCGCCATCATCGTTGGCGGCATCGTGCTGGCCGAATGGGCGGCACGGCGGAATACCGTGTAGCAAACCTCATAAAAAAGGCCGACGCTTGCGCGCCGGCCCCAGCATTCCAACACTCACAAAGACTAGAACTTGAGCGCTTTGGCCTGCTTGACGCCCTCGAGGGCGGCGATTTCGGCCAGTTGGGGTTCGGTCAGCGTGCCATCGATGGACACAAGCGCGATAGCGTCCGACCCCACTTCGACACGGCCCAGGTTAAAATTGGCGATATTGATGCCAAGCGTGCCAAGCAGCGTGCCCAGACGGCCGATATGGCCCGGCTTGTCCTCATTGGTCACATAGAGCATGGAGGGACTGAGTTCGGCCTCCATATTGATGCCCTTGACCTGGATGATGCGCGGCTTGCCATTGGCGAAGACCGTGCCGGCCACGGCGCGCTCCTGCCGCTCGGTCAGCACTGTCAGGCGGATATAATTTTCGTAAGCGCCCTGCTGTTCGCGGGTGACCACTTCGACATTGACGCCACGATCCTTGGCCACCTGCGGCGCCGAGACCATGTTGACCTCGGCCAAAAGGGGCTTGAGCACGCCATGCAGAGCGGCGGCCACCATGGGGCGGGTATTCATGCTGGCTACATCGCCCTCGAACTCGATCTTGATACCCTGGATCGCCGTTTCGGTTAGTTGCCCGGCAAACGAGCCCAGCACTTCGGCGAGCTTGATGAAGGGGGTCAGGCGCGGAGCTTCCTCGGCCGAGATGGACGGGAAATTGAGCGCATTGGTGATCTCCCCGGTCATCAGATAGGCCGAAATCTGTTCGGCCACCTGCAACGCCACATTCTCCTGCGCTTCAGTGGTCGAAGCGCCCAGATGCGGGGTGCAGATCACGTTGGACAGCTCGAACAATGGGTTATTCTCGGCCGGCTCGGCCAGGAATACATCGAGCGCGGCGCCGGCAACCTGGCCGGACTTGAGCGCATCATATAGCGCTGCCTCATCGACCAGGCCGCCACGGGCGCAATTGATGATGCGCACGCCCTTCTTGGTCTTGGCCAGGGCTTCGGCGCTGATGATATTGCGCGTCGCGTCGATCAGCGGGGTATGCAGCGTGATGAAATCGGCCCGCTCCAGCAACTCGTCCAGCTCGACCTTTTCGACGCCCATGGTCTGGGCGCGTTCCGGCGTCAGGAAGGGGTCAAAGGCAACGACCTTCATCTTGAGGCCCTGCGCCCGGTCGGCAACGATCGAGCCGATATTGCCCGCCCCGATCAGGCCCAAAATCTTGTTGGTGACTTCGACGCCCATGAAGCGGTTCTTTTCCCACTTGCTCGCGCGGGTCGAGGCATCCGCCTCCGGCAGCTGGCGGGCCAGCGCCATCATCATGGCAATGGCATGCTCGGCCGTGGTGATCGAATTGCCGAAAGGGGTATTCATCACGATGATCCCCTTCTTGGTCGCCGCGGGGATATCGACATTGTCGACACCGATGCCGGCCCGGCCGATCACCTTCAGATTGGTGGCCGCGGCAATGATCTTTTCGGTCACCTTGGTGGCCGAGCGGATGGCCAGGCCATCATACTGGCCGATGACTTCGAGCAGCTTGTCCTTGTCCTTGCCCAGATCGGGCAGGTAATCCACCTCCACGCCATTATCCTTGAAGATCTGGACGGCGGTGGGGCTGAGCTTGTCGGAAACGAGAACCTTGGGCATTTGGGTAATCCCTGAGATTTGACGGTTTTTTGAGTGGGATACCCCCTCCTGGCCTCCCCCTGATAGGAGGAGAGACAGCTCCGCGTTCCGGGCGATATCGTGCCAAAAACTCGATCAGCTCCTCCCCCTATCAGGGGGAGGTTGGGAGGGGGTACTGAGATCTAAGCAGCGACGCTGAGCGCGGCTTTTTCTTCGGCAAAGGCAAAATCCAACCACGGCACGAGCGCGGCGAGATCCGACGCTTCAATGGTCGAGCCGGCCCAGATGCGCAGGCCCGAGGGAGCATCCTTATAGGCGCCGATATCATAGGCGACGCCCGCCTTGTCGAGCCGGGAGACGATGGCCTTGGCAAAGGCTGCCTGCTTGTCGGCATCGAGCGCCGTCACGGCCGGATCGACGATCGAGAAGCACACCGAAGTATTGGACCGGTTGGCCGGGTTCTTGGCCAAGAAGTCCACCCAATCCGTCTTGGCGACCCAATCGGCCAGCACCTTGAAATTGGCATCGGCGCGGGCCTGCATCGCTTTCAAACCACCGAGGGATTTACCCCATTCCATGGCGTCGATCGCGTCTTCGATGCAGATCATCGAGGGCGTGTTGATCGTTGCGGCCTCGAACACTTCCTCGAGCAGCTTGCCGCCCTTGGTCAGGCGGAAAATCTTGGGTAGCGGGCGGTCGGGCTTGAAGCTCTCGAGCCGCTCGACAGCACGCGGCGACAGGATCAACACGCCATGGGCGGCTTCCCCGCCCAGCGCCTTTTGCCAGGAGAAGGTCACCACATCGAGCTTGGCGAAATCGAGATTCTGCGCAAAGGCTGCCGAGGTGGCGTCGCAAATGGTCAGGCCCTTGCGGTCTGCCGCGATCCAGTCGCCGTTCTCGACGCGGACGCCCGAAGTGGTGCCATTCCAGGTGAACACCACGTCGCGGTCGAAATCGACCTGGGTGAGATCGGGCAGCTCGCCATAACCGGCCTTGAGGATGCGCACGTCTTCGAGCTTGAGCTGCTTACTCACGTCGGTGACCCAACCCTCGCCAAAGCTCTCCCAGGCCAACATATCGACGCCGCGCGCGCCCAGCATGGACCACAGCGCCATCTCGACGGCGCCGGTATCGGAAGCCGGCACGATGCCGATGCGGTAATCCGCCGGCACTTCGAGCAGTTCGCGCGTCAGATCGATGGCGCGCTGAATGCGGGCCTTGCCCGGCTTGGAGCGGTGCGACCGCCCAACCAGCGCATTGGCCAGCGCTTCAACCGTCCAACCAGGACGCTTGGCACATGGGCCCGACGAAAAATTCGGATTAGCCGGTTTCACCGCCGGCGCGGTCAGGGGCATTGCAGCCATCTTCAGCGACCCTCCCAGGTCTATGCGTCTTGCGTTAGGGCAAGATGTCCTGAGACCAGCAAGTACCGGAGCGCCCCAAAAAGCACAAGGGGGAAAGCGAAGGGCTCTCTCGGGCGCGCCTCAGATGATTTCTGATAAAGCACTCTTGAGGTGATCGGTGAATGCCCTGACTTTGGCCGGCAGGAAATGCGAGGTGGGAAAGACGGCATGCACCTCGAGCGGCGCATATTGATAGGCCGGCATGATCTGCACCAATTTGCCCGTGGCAAGTTCAGCCCGTATCTGGGGCAATTGCGCGCCTCCCAAGCCAAGGCCGGCCACCAGCGCCTTGGTGAGTACGAAAGTATTGTTGGCAAGGAAACTGGTCTGCACCGCCACATGCAGCGGCCCGGCCGGCCCCGTCAACGGCATGGAATCGTCCGTCGCGGCCCAACTGAACCGCACCTGCCGGTGCGCCGACAGTTCTTCCGGCGTCCCGGGCGTGCCATGCCGGGCAAGGTAGGCTGGCGCGGCAACTAGAATGCGCCGGAGCGTGCCGAGCCGGCGCGCAACCAGACCGGAGGATCGCAGGGTGCCGAAGCGAACGGCCAGGTCGACCGCCTGCTCGGTCAGGTCCACATAGCGGTCGTCCAGCATCAATTCGGTGGTCAGCCCGGGATGTGCCAGCTGAAACGCGATTGCGATATCGGCAAGATACATCTGGCCAAAGCCGGTTGGCGCCTGGATGCGAAGGTGGCCCCGCAATGGAGCGTCCGCGCCAGCGACCAGTTCGGCCGCTTCATCGACCGCGGCGAGCACCGGCCTGGCCCGCGCATAATATGTCCGGCCTGCTTCAGTGAGTGCCACTTGACGGGTGGTCCGATTGATCAACCGCACGCCCAGATGCCGCTCCAACGCGCTGACTTTCTGGCTGACGGCAGGCTGGGACAGGTTCAGGTCCCGGCCTGCCGCAGACAGGCTGCCCAGTTCGGCGACCCGCACGAATACGCCCATAGCGGCCAGGACATCCATCAAAGCACCCAAAGTGTTCCTTATAACTGATAGTATATTTAGCGGCCTGCTGCGCCATGAACAAATAAATGATGCTGCGCCATCGCCCATCGGGGGCGCTTGGAGAACAGCATGTCCGAAACACGAAAAACCGCCCTGGTGGTCGGCGCCAATGGCGTAATTGGCGGCAATCTTATCGATCATCTGCTGACACTGGACGATTGGGATATTGTCGGGCTGTCACGCCGGGGTGGTGTCTCGAGGGAGCGTGTCCGCTATATCGCTGTCGATCTGCTCGACCGCGAAGCTACCCGCCAGGCCCTCGCCGAACTGTCGGAGGTCACGCATATCTTTTATGCGGCCTACCAGGATCGCCCCAGTTGGGCCGCGCTGGTGCCGCCAAACCTGGCAATGCTGGTCAATGTAGTCGACGCTATCGAGCCCGTCGCCCAGCGGTTGCAGCACATCAGCCTGATGCAGGGCTACAAGGTCTATGGCGCCCATCTGGGGCCCTTCAAGACACCAGCGCGCGAGAGTGACGCCAACCACATGCCGCCTGAATTCAATATCGACCAGCAGGCATTTCTTGAACGGCGGCAAATCGGCCAGAGCTGGACATGGTCCGCCCTGCGTCCTTCGGTGGTTATCGGTTTCGGACTGGGTAACCCGATGAACCTGGCCATGGTGATCGCCATTTACGCCAGCATGTCCAGGGAACTCGGCCTGCCACTCCGCTTTCCGGGCAAGCCGGGCGCCTATGACAGCCTGCTGGAGATGACGGATGCCGGGCTGCTGGCGCGGGCCACCATTTGGGCAGCCACCACACCGGCCTGTGCAAACCAGGCTCTCAACATCACCAATGGCGACCTGTTTCGCTGGAGCGAAATGTGGCCCAGGATCGCGGCCTATTTCGAAATGGATGTGGCGCCGCCCCTGCCGATGCAGCTGTCCGCTATCATGGCCGACAAGGAGCCCCTATGGGCGCAGATGGTGGACCGCCACAACCTCGCGGACATCAGCTATTCGCAGGTATCGTCCTGGCCTTTCGGTGATGCCGTCTTTAGCTGGAACTACGACTTTTTCGCCGACGGATCGAAAGCACGGCGCCTGGGCTTTCACGAACATATCGACACGGCGGCAATGTTCTTTTCGGTGTTCGACGACCTGCGTGCCCGCAAGATCATCAGCTAGCGCCTACTGCCGGGGCGCTACTCAGTGATCACGCGGCCGCGTTCGTCTGCTTCGAGCAGTTCATTGGTGACGTTGCGGATATGGCGCGCCATCGCCTTGTAGGCGGCATCGGGATGGCGCATGCGCAAGGCCGAGACGATCGCGTGATGATCCCCGATCCAGAGCGGGCGCACGCTTTCGGCGTGGATGTGCTCGTGCAGCTTCTTCCACATCAGTGACTCATCGCGCTGTGCCCATAGCGCCTCGATCATCGAGACGATGATGGCATTGTTGGTCATCCTGGCGATGGTCATGTGGAAGTCGCGGTCGCCTTTTTCCTGCAGCAGGACCACTTCGGTTTCCTGCTCCATCTGGGCGATGCATTCTTCCAGCACCAGGATGTCGTAATTGGTCGCCCGCTCGGCGGCCAGCGCCGCCGCGCTCGACTCGATGGCAAGCCGCGCCTCCAGCAGTTCGAACGGGCCCGGCCCGATATCGCTTACCGAGAGATCGAAGCTCACCTGCGACAGCCTGCTGGGCAGGACCATGATCCCGGCCCGGCCGCGCACTTCGACAATGCCGCGCATTTCCAGCGCGATCACCGCCTCGCGGATGACCGGACGGCTGACCGAGAGTTCTTCGGCCAGTTCCCGCTCGGAGGGCATGCGCCAGGACTTATCGGCAGCGTTCTGCTCGATCAGCCTGGCGATCTGGCGCGCGACGACCTGGTAGAGCCGTTGATTGCCCTGCAGCCGCGGATAGCTCCGGTCCTTTTGCATCTTTGGCCTCCCAGCCGTCGACCCGCCGGTCAAGGGAGCCAGGAGCCATAAAGCGGATGCGCTGGCGTGATTGGCAATTGTGACGGCTGGCCCGTTCTCTGGGAATGATACGCAGCCGTCACCAAAGCAAGCGAATTGCGCGCATCTTCCAGGGTTACGGGCGGCTCCCCGCCAGCCATCACCGCCTGGTGGAACAACTCGAACTGTCTTGTATAGCCGTCTTCGGTGACCTGGTGGTCAGCCAATGCCGCATCGATCCTGGCCTGGTGTTCCGGCGTGCCGGCGATGAAGGTCCAGGGATCGCGCCCCATCGTATAGGGTTCCAGAATGCTCTCGGCCACCATGTCGCTGAAGCAGAAGCGCAGGCGGGAAATCTCCTTGCGCGACCCCAGGGTCATCGACAGGGCGGCGAGCGAGCCATTGGCCATCTTGACCGAGAGGGTCATGGTGTCCTCGACCTCGATCTTGTTCACCAGGGTCGCACCATGGGCGAAGATCTCGGCACAGGCGCCGTGGACATAGTTGAGCATGTCATGGGCGTGGATGGCGTGGCCCAACAGGCCGCCCCCAAGTTCACTGGCCCATTTGCCGCGCCACGGCACCTCGTAATAGGCCGGGCCGCGCCACCAATGCGTCTCGACGGTGGTGAGGAACGGCCTGCCGGCCAGACCCAGTTCGATCAGCCGCTTGAGCTTTTGCAGCCCCGTGCCGTAGCGATACTGGAAGATCGGCATGAATTTGCGATCGGTCTTGCCGACGATTTCGCTCATCGCATCGACATCGGCGATCGAGCCGAAGAGCGGCTTCTCGCAGATGACATGCTTGCCCGCTTCGATGGCGCGCTTGGAAAGGGCGAAGTGGGAATCGGGCGGCGTGCAGATGTCGATGACATCGAGATCATCCCGCGCGAACAGCGTTTCGACGTCGCTGGTATATTCGCCAACGCCATATTCGGCGACGGCCTGGCGGCCGCGGTCCTCATCAAGGGAACAGAGCACGGGAACTTCGAACAGGTCCTTGTTCCAGTTGTAACCGGCCAGGTGCCGCTGGGCGATGCCGGCGCCAATCAAGCCGACGCGCAGTTTCCGGGTCATGGGATCTATCCTTTAGGCTGGGAAGAAATGTTGACAGCTCTGCTCTGGGCATCGAGGGACAGCCGGCAGACTTCATAGACATGTTGCTGCGACATTGCGGTCGCACTGCGGTCGCGGACATCGGCGGCAAAGCTGGCGAAGTAGTCGAGCTCTTCATTCGAGCAATCGATATGTTCTACGCCATGCTTGTTGACCAGGAAAAGGTGGTCCTTGCCGTCCCGGCCGGCGATATCGACATATTTGCGCAGCTCGATATAGCCCTCGGTGCCCAATATGGTCAGCCTTCCATCGCCCCAGGTCGGCAGCCCGTCCGGGGTGAACCAATCGACGCGGACATAGCCGCAGGCCCTGTCGCTGCGCAGCAGCAGATCGCCGAAATCCTCGAATTCAGGCGCTTGCGGATTGGCGAAATTGGCGACCTGCGACGCGACGATCTCGGCGGTTTCGGAGCCGGTATAGAACAGGAATTGATCGATCTGGTGGGAGGCGATGTCAACGATGATGCCGCCGAATGCGTCATGCTGCCAGAACCAGTCGGGCCGGGAATTGCCCAGGCGATGCGGCCCGGTGCCCAGGGTCTGGATGACCCGGCCGACAGCGCCTGCAGCGACCAGCTTGCCAGCCTTGACCGCAGAGCGGACGCAATGCCGCTCGGTGAAGCAGATCGAGAAGATGCGCCCGGTTTCGGCCACGGCCTGCTGCACGGCTTCGAGCTGGGCATAGGTGGTGAGGCCGGGCTTATCGACCATCACATCTTTGCCCGCCCGCATGGCCTGGATCGCCAGGCCCGCGCGGTCACGCGGAATAGCGGCAATGCAGATCACGTCGATGCTGGGATCGGCAAAGAGCGTTTCACGATCGATCTGGGGAACATCGGGATAGGCTTGCGCAAAGCTCTCGACCAGGCTCGGGATGGAGGTTTTGGGGCAATAGCCGGCAAACCCGGCGCCGGCCCGGATCAGACCTTTGGCATGATCGAAAATATGTCCGTGGTCGATGCCAACGACCGCAAATCTAACCATTTCAGGCAATTCCTCCAGCTACCGAAGAGCCAATGCGGGCTCGTCAATTGGTTAAACCAGATAGGCATTCAGCTTTTCTGTCAAGAACTAATGGCTGACCAGATAGTCAGATTTTGTCGTCAAAATATGGATTTATCGACCACAAGTGCTGGGTCTAATGGCTTACCGAGGCGCCTCGCTCAATCTGGTAATACCAAGAGGCTTGACATTGTGGTCTTACCAAAACAAGTTTGGCGATAACGGCTGTTTCAGACGCAGCCCATTCCTGGAGGAGGAATTGGAATGAAACGCACTACATTGAGGACCACCACCGCGCTGGCTTTGGTGCTTGCACTCGCGCCCATCACCGCCGCTCACGCTCAGCAGATCACCCTATGGGCCGGCGACACTGGAACCGGCGGCGAGATCTTTGCCGAAATGGGAAAAGCCTTCGAGGCCGAGAATCCCGGCGTCACTGTCGTTGTGGAGGAGGTGAGCTACCAGACGCTGGTGGAAAGCCTGCCCGTGCAGCTTGAGGCCGGCGAAGGACCCGATATTGCCATCATCACCGACCTGGGCGGGCTGAGCCGATTCTATCAGGACATCACGCCCTATGTTGACGCGGCCTATTTTGAGAAGGAATGGGGCCAGACGCTGCAATGGCTGCGCGGCGGCGATGCAACGAGCACCGCCATTTACGGCATGCCGACGACGCTCACCGTCAACGGCGCCTACGTGAACCTGACCCTGTTCGAGCAGGCCGGCGTGCCGGTTCCCGCCGAGGGCGCAACCTGGCAGGAATGGGCCGAGGCAACGCGGCAGGTCGCAGAGGCCACCAATACCGAATTTGCCATGGAAATGGACCGCTCAGGGCACCGCTTTGCCAGCCTTGCCATCAGCTATGGCGCGCAATTGGTCGATGAGCAGGGGCGTCCAGTGGTCGACGATGGCCTGCGTGCCGCGATCGAACAATTCGTCGCCTGGCATCAGGACGGCACCATGCCGATGGATCTGTGGGGGGCGGTTGGCGGCGCGACCCATCGCGAACTGTTCTCCGATTTCCTCAACGCCAATGCCGTCCTCTATTTCGGCGGCTCCTGGACCCTGGCGCAGATGGATAGCGAAGTCGGCGATCTGTTTGACTGGGCCGTCGTTCCGGCGCCTTGCGGTCCATCCTCATGCACCGTGATGCCGGGCGGCGGCGCCATGACGGTCTTCTCCCATACCCAGAATGCCGAGATTGCCGGGAAACTGATCAACTTTTTTGCCCAGCCGGAAAACCTCGACCACTACATCTCAACCGAAGTCGAAATTCCGTCCGCGGCGTCACAAATCGCCAATGGGGTGGAGTATCCAACCGCCTCGGCCCGAACCTCGGAAGCGCTGGCCACATTCATCAACCAGATCCCCAAGATGGATGCCGCAGCCTACCGCTTCCAGGGCTGGCGCTACCAGCGGGCGATGATGAACGCGCTGACCACCCGCATCAGCCAGGTGCTCAACAGTGAATTGACGGTCGATGCCGCGATGGAACGCATCGAGGAAGACGTCGATCTCGCCATTCAAGCGGCGGGCGGTCAGTCCTGATTGCGGTGGCCGCCCCGCTCGATGGGGCGGCCCCCATCTATCCAGTTCAAGGAACAGTCTCATGAGCGCAAGGGTTCAACTCGCCTCAGCCGCCGGCGCGATCCTGTCACTGCCGGCGCGCCTCATCGAGCCGGCAATGTCCGGTATCCAGCGGGGGGTGGGCATCAAGCGGATGCCATGGGTGTTCCTGCTGCCCAACCTGGTCGCCGTTATTCTGTTCGCTCTGCTACCGGTGTTCATCAACGTCTTCTATTCGATGAGCGGCAGCGACCGGCTGTTCCCCTGGGATCGTCCCTTTGTCGGCGGCGCCAATTATCAGAGCCTGCTCGACTGTACCAATTATCTTGATCCGTCGACCTGCTCGCGCGACCTGTTCTGGCGGGCCTTGGGCAATACGATGGTCTTCGTGCCAGTGCAGGTGATCTGCATGATTGCCATCGCCTTGCTGACCGCCATCTGTCTTAACCGCGACATTGTCGGCCGGGGATTCTTCCGCGGTATTTTCTTTTTCCCCGTCATGCTGTCCCCCGTTGTGGTGGCGCTGACCTGGCAATGGATCCTGCAGCGTAACGGGGCACTCAATGGCTTGATCTCGGCGGCCGGCCTGACGCCGGTCAATTGGCTGATCTTCCCCAATACGGCATTCTTCTGGTCGGTCTTCGTGACCGTCTGGGCTCATATGGGCTTCTATACGATCATCCTTCTGGCGGGGCTGCAGGCCATCCCCCGGGATGTCTACGAGGCGGCCAAGATGGACTCTGCCTCGCCTTGGCGCGTGTTCACCCGGATCACGCTGCCGCTGCTCAAGCCCGTCATGCTGGTAGTTTTCATTCTCGCGGTCATCCGCTCGGTGCAGACCTTCGACGAGCTTTATGTGCTGACCGGCGGCGGCCCGGGCTCGGCGACCATGCTGATGGTCCAGTACATCTACGAAGTCGGCTTCGCCGCCCAGCCCCGCAATTTTGGCCTCGCCGCCGCCGCCTCGCTCTTCCTCGGCCTGGCGCTCCTGATTTTCACCGGCATCCAGATGCGCATTTCGCGAGGTGGCAATAATGACTGATCTGAGCCAAGCAAAGCCGGGATTGTCGATCGTCGAATTCGCCACGCGCCGGCGCGGGCGCAAACGGCTCGACTGGACCGACTGGCTGACCTATCTCTACCTGTTCCTCGGGCTGGTGGTGATGTTTACGCCAGTGCTCTGGGTTGCCATCTCGTCGTTCAAGACACCGGCAAACCTGACCGAGTTCCCCCCGACCCTGCTGCCCTATGCCAACCAGACCGCTGTGGTGGAGGGCCATGACGAGCCCCTGCCATTGTTTGACGTGGTGGGCGAAGACGGCGAAAGCCGCCGGCTGGCGCAATTGCGCCGCGTCGGCATTCAGGCGCAGATGGTGGACCCCGCCAATCCGGAGGAGCGGATCGTCGTGCCGGTGGGTGATGCCACGCCGGTCCGGCAATTATATCTTGCCACCGAGAACTATACCAACCTGCTGACCAGTTCGGGCGGGCAGATCTGGCGCTATCTGTTCAACAGCCTCTTCATCACCGTGGTGGCCACCGCCATCACCCTGGTGATGAATTCCATGGCGGCCTTTGCCCTCTCCAAATACCGCTTCCGCGGCTCCAACATAGCCCTGGTTTCGATCCTCGCCACGCTGATGATCCCGGCAACGGTAGTGCTGGTTCCCACCTATATGATCGTTGCCCAGCTCGGGCTGGTTGGAAATCTGTGGGGTGTCATCCTGCCGACAGTGGCCACGCCGACCGGCGTCTTCCTGTTGCGGCAATATATGCTGACCATCCCGGACGAATTGATCGAGGCGGCGCGCATGGACCATGCCAGCGAATGGCGCATCTTCTGGCGCATCATCCTGCCGCTATCCTCGCCGGCTCTGGCGGTGGTGGCGATTTTCTCGATCCTGTCGCGCTGGAACGACTTCCTGTTGCCATTGGTCGTGCTGACCCGGCGCGAGTCCTACACGCTGCAACTGGCCCTGGCCTCGTTTCAGACCGAATATGGCGTGCGCTACGAAATCCTGTTGGCGATGACGACGCTGACGGCCCTGCCGCTCGCCTTCGCCTTCATCTTCCTGCAACGCTACATTACCAGCGGCATTGCCTCGACCGGTATCAAGTAAGGACCATATTGATGGCCAACCTCACGCTTCAAAATGTCAAGAAATCCTTCGGTGCCGTCGAGGTCATTCCGGGCGTTGATCTCGAGATCACGGATGGCGAGTTCGTCGTTTTCGTTGGCCCCTCGGGCTGCGGTAAATCTACCCTGCTCCGGCTGATTGCGGGCCTTGAAGACGTCTCGGATGGCGACATCCGCATCGATAATGCCAGCGTCGTCGACGTGCCTGCCGCCGATCGCGGCGTGGCCATGGTGTTCCAGTCCTATGCGCTTTATCCGCATATGACGGTGCGGGAAAATCTCAGCTTCGGGCTCGAGAATATCCGCATGGACAAGGCCGAGATCAACCGCCGCGTCTCGGACGCTGCCCGCCTGCTGCAGATCGAACAATTGCTCGAACGGCGGCCAAAGCAATTGTCGGGCGGACAACGCCAGCGTGTCGCCATCGGCCGGGCCATCACGCGCGACCCCAAGATATTCCTGTTCGACGAGCCGCTCTCCAACCTCGATGCGGAACTGCGCGTGCTGATGCGGGTCGAGATCACCAAGCTGCGTGAGCGGCTGGGCAATACGATGATCTATGTGACGCACGACCAGATCGAGGCCATGACCATGGCCGACAAGATCGTGGTGCTGCGCAAGGGCATTATCGAACAGGTCGGTGCGCCGCTCGAACTCTATAATCATCCGCGCAATCTGTTTGTCGCGGGCTTCATCGGTTCTCCGCGCATGAATTTCGTCGAGGGCAAGGTCTCCGCCGTTGCGCCCGGGCAGGTTGTGTTCGAGGCGCCGGGCCTGCCGCCACTGACGCTGCCGGGCGCATTGGCCCAATCAATGGAAGCCGCTCCGGCGACGCTGGGAATCCGGCCCGAGGATTTCGTGGTGTCTCGCGATGCGGGTGCCGGCTGGCCGGTCACTGTGGGTGTCGCCGAGCAATATGGCGCCAATAGCTATTTGCATTGCACCCTGGCAGGCGAAGTGCCGATCCTGGTGCACGAGGCCGGGCAGAGCCTGGCCAGGCGCGGCGACGTACTCTATCTCGCGCCGCGCGAAAACCATTGGCACCTGTTCGGCGCCGGCGGCGCCGCCATCGAGCGCCAGGCATGATCGAAACCTGGCGCTGGTTCGGGCCGTCCGACGTCACCACCATTTCCGACATCATGCAGACGGGCGCCACGGGCATCGTCTCCGCCCTGCATCATATTCCCGATGGGGCAAGCTGGTCCGCAAGCGAGATCGCCAAACGCCAGGCCCAGATCGGCACGACATTCGACGGCCGCGCTTCGGGCCTTGTCTGGCTTGTCGTGGAAAGCCTGCCGGTTTCGGAGGACATAAAACGGCAGACCGGCGACTGGCGGGAGCACATTGCCAATTACAAGCTGAGCCTGGAAAACCTGGCAGCAGCGGGCATTTATACGGTCTGCTACAATTTCATGCCGGTGATCGACTGGACCCGCACCGACCTGGCATGGCGCCTGCCGCATGGCGGCACCTGCATGCGGTTCGACGCGGTCGATTTCGCGGCCTTCGATATTCATCTATTGCAGCGCAAAGGCGCCGCCGGGAGCGTTCCGCCCGCTGTCGCGGCGGAAGCCACGGCGCGCTTCAAACACATGAGCGACGCCGACAAACAAAAGCTGGCGGCCAGCGTGCTGGCGGGATTGCCCGGAGCTGTTGACAAACTGTCGGTCAGCACGGTGCAGGAACATCTGGCGCGCTATGGCGATATATCGAGCGAGCGATTGCGCCGGCATTTGTTCGATTTTCTCGAAGAGGTAGTGCCGGTTGCGGCGGGGCTCGGCATACGCCTCTGCTGCCATCCCGACGATCCGCCATTTTCCCTCATGGGCCTGCCGCGCATCATGTCGACCGAAGCCGACTATCGCGCCCTGCTCGATCATGTGCCGGACGCGGCCAACGGGATGACCCTGTGCTCCGGCGCTTTGGGGGCGCGACCCGATAACGATCTTGCTGGGATTATGCGGCGCCTGGGCGATCGCGTGCATTTCCTGCATCTGCGCAATGTGCGGCTGGAAGGCGAGAGCGTGGGTTGCTCGTTCCATGAAAGCGAGCACCTGGACGGCAGCGTCGACATGGTCGAACTGATCAGGGCGATTATTGACGAGGAGGCGCGCCGCAAGGCCAGTGGACGCCTCGACTCAATAATCCCGATGCGGCCCGATCATGGCCAGGACATTCTCGACGACCTGAACCGTGGCGGGCAGCCAGGCTATCCGCTGATCGGCCGGCTAAAGGGACTGGCGGAACTGAGGGGCGTGGCGCGGGCGCTCGCCGTAACGCGATGAGTCCCCTTTCGTCCGGCAGCCAGGACCAGTCGACACCGCCATTAGCAGGCCAGCATCAGTTGAATGTCGATTGGTCCTAGTCTGCGCCCAGGTTGGTGAGCACGGACATGGGCACTATGCCGGCATGCCCGGCAGCTTGCGGCGTCAGGGCTATGGCGGCGAACGCATACCGCTCGTCCGGACTGATGAGCGCGAATGACCAAGACTGCTTGTAGAAGTCGTCGGCCAAGGCCATCTCGCTCCAACCCGGCAACTTGGAAGCGTAATATGCCTTGATGGCGGCCGGGTCTGCGGTTTCATCGAGATCGCGTGTAAAGAGCCGCATCGATTTTTCCCCGAAGCGGGCTT
>NZ_JNNO01000043.1 GCF_000735585.1 Devosia sp. LC5 | reverse complement strand
CTATACCCCCATCCCCGCCAGTTACGCGGCCCCGACGCAGGGCCGGGTGGGGAGACCGTGGGATGGGGGCGCCTGTCCAGTGGGGTTGGAAACTCGGCAGCCGGACCTGCAAGAATGGTACCGCCTGAACCGGACCCTGCATAAAAAGCGGATCGTGACGGGCGGCCTTTGGCCCACTCTATCTGTTTCGGAAGGTCCAATGGCCGCCCGTTACCGTATAACCGCGACGCCTCAGGGCCGGGCGGCATTTTCGGCTGTCCGTCCGGCTAATACTAGCGGACTGTCAACATTGCGCTGGCATTTGGCCCGCTGGCGTGTAGCTTTTCCGCATGGGCAGCGAACTCCAGACCTATCGGAAAAAACGCGATTTCTCCAAAACGCCGGAGCCATCCGGCACGGTCAGCGACACGGGCAATCGCTTCGTCGTGCACAAGCATTCTGCCACTGCCGACCATTATGATCTGCGGCTCGAGCTCGATGGCGTACTCAAAAGCTGGGCGGTGCCCAAGGGCCCTTCCCTGAACCCCGCCGACAAACGGCTCGCGGCGGCGACGGAGGATCACCCGCTCGACTATATCGACTTCGAAGGCGTGATCCCCGAAGGGGAATATGGCGGCGGGCCGATGATCGTGTGGGACACAGGTGTCTGGGCGCCGATGGGCGATCCGCATGCTGATCTCGAAAAGGGCAGTTTCAAGTTCCGCCTGGCGGGCGAAAAGCTGAATGGCGGCTGGATGCTGACCCGCCTCAAGGGCAAGCCGGAGGACAAGGGGCGCGACAATTGGCTGCTGTTCAAGGAACGCGATCCGGCCATGGATACCGAGGTCGATATCCTCACAGCCCGCCCGGAAAGCGTCAAAACCGGCCGCCGCATCGAAGAGCTGGTGGCGTCCCCTGCCCCGGCAAAGCGTAACAAACCTGTTCCCGGTAAACTGCCCAATGCGATCAAGGCGCCAATGCCGGACAAGATCGATTTGCAACTGGCCAGTCCCGCTGCCGCGCCGCCCAAGGACACGGATTGGCTGCACGAAATCAAGTTCGATGGCTATCGCACCCTGGCCTTTATCGAGGCTGGCAAGACCCGCCTGATCACCCGCGGCGGCCTCGATTGGACGCGCCGCTATGGCGACCTGCCCAAGGCGTTTGCGGCGCTCGATTGCAAGCAAGCCATTATCGATGGCGAAATCGTCGTGCTGGACGATCAGGGCATCAGCCGCTTCGGCAAATTGCAGGATGCGCTATCGGAGGGCGTGGGCAACAAGCTGGTCTTTTACGCCTTCGACCTGCTCTACCTCGATGGCTGGGATTTACGGGCCGCCCCGCTGACCAAGCGCAAGGCCCTGCTGGCGCAATTGCTGGCCGGCCATATCAACGCCCGCTCCGCGCTGCATTACAGCGACCATATGGAGGGGGATGGTGGCCCGCTATACGATCTGGCCTCTGAAAGGGGCCTCGAAGGCATCGTCTCCAAACGGCGCAATAGCCCCTATCTCGGCGGTCGCTCCTCCAGCTGGCTCAAGATCAAGGCGCTGCTGACTGGAGACTTCGTCATTGCCGGCTATAGCGATAGCGAGAAGGCCGGCGGCATCGGCGCCCTGGGCATGGCCGAATGGGTCGATGGCGAGCTGCACTATCGCGGCAAGGTCGGCACCGGCTTTGACACCACCACCATGCGCGCCCTGCTCAAGCGGCTCGAGCCGATGCGCATCCCCGGCAAGCTGGACGGCGCCCCGCCCGAAATCATGCCGGTGCGCCCCACCCTCACCGCCCGCATCCAATACGCCGTTATCACCACTGACGGCCTGCTGCGGCACGCCACGTTCAAAGGCCTGCGCGAGGCGGAACTGACGACGCCAGCCACCGCGCCACGTAAGCGCATTATTTCGGACGCCGACCTGGCCGGTATCTGGGTCACCAATCCGACGCGGCGGCTGTTCGGCAAGTCCGGCCCAACCAAGCTCGACATCGCGGTTTATTACGCCGCCGTCGGCGATTACATGCTGCCGCATCTGTTCAACCGGCCGGTCTCGCTGTTCCGCTGCCCCAGCGGCAGCACCAAGGATTGTTTCTTCCAGCGCCACGCCTTCACCGGCATGCCATCGACCATAAAGGTTTTCGAGACCAAGAATTCCGACGACGAGACGCGGACTTATATCTCGGTCGAAGACGCCAAGGGCTATCTCGCACTGGCCCAATTCGGCGTGGTGGAATTCCACGTCTGGGGCACCCATGAAAGCCATCTCGACAGGCCTGACCGGGTGATTTTCGACCTCGACCCCGGCGAGGGCGTGGAATGGCGCGACGTGGTCAATGCCGCCGTGCATCTGCGCGGCGAACTTGAGCGCATGGGGCTGGTCCCCTTCGTCAAAACCTCGGGCGGACGGGGCGTCCATATCGTCGTACCCATCACGCAAAAACTGGGCTGGAAACAGGTGCATCAGGCCAGCTCCGCCATTGCCAGCCGCCTTGCCGCAGCCGGCCGCGATACCTTCGTCACCCAGATGGGCGCGGACAATCGCAAGGGCCGGATTTTCATCGATTTCTACCGCAATGCGCGTAGCGCCACAGCTGTTGCTGCCTATTCGCTGCGGGCAAGGCCCCATTTGCCAGCATCGACACCAATTGATTGGCGCGATCTGGAGTCCATCGACTCTCCGGTCGACCTCAATTATTCTTCGCTTCCGGGTCTGTTAACCACATCAGGCGACCCCTGGGCCGAAATTAACGAGTCCGCACGGGATTTGCCGTCATGATTTCTTGTGGTGAGGAAGTCATTCGCGCGTAGGAGGCGAAGATGGCCGCGAGAGCAAGTTGGAAGGGCCAGTTGCGACTGAGCCTGGTGAGCTGTCAGGTGAAGCTGTTTCCGGCAACCAGTGCCTCGGAACGCATCAGCTTCAATCAGTTGCACAAGGAAACCCATAACCGCATCAATATGAAAGCGGTGGACCCCGAACTGGGCCTGGTCGAGCGGAGCGACCTGGTGCGCGGCTATGAATACGAGCCCAAGCAATACATCATCATCGATGATGCCGATATCGACGCGGTCCGCATCGAATCCAACCACACCATGAATATCGAGGCCTTTGTCGATGCCGGCGAGGTGGATGTGCTCTATCAGGACACGCCCTATTACCTGGCGCCCGACGGGGCCATGGCCGAGGAAACTTTCGTGGTGCTGCGCGAAGCCCTGCGCAAAAGCGGCAAGGTGGCCATTGCCCGGCTGGTGCTGACCAGCCGCGAGCGCGTGGTGACCATCGGCGCCCGCGAAACCGGCATGTTCGTCACCACATTGCGCAACCCCAATGAGGTTCGCGGCACGGCCGAATATTTCGACAACATCCCGGTCGGCAATCCTGATCCCGAAATGCTCGACCTGGCGCAAAAGTTGATCGAGCAGAAGGTCACCACCTTCAATCCCAAGGATTATGAGGATCGCTACGAGCAGGCGCTGATGGCCATGATCCGCGAGAAGCTCAAGGGCCACAATCCGATCATTGCGGCAGCGCCCGAACGCGGTAATGTCATCAACCTGATGGATGCCCTCAAGGCCAGTCTTGGCGAGGCCAAGCCGGCTGCAAAGAGTAAGCCCAAGGCTGCCCCCGCCGCTAAGGAATCCCCGGTCAAAGCCTCGCTGAAGGCAGCGCTGGAAGCCTCCAAGGGCGCAGCACCCAAGGCGGCATCGAAGAAAAAGGCATAAACGCGCATGGATTTGAGCGGGGAGAGCTTTGGCGTCATCGGCGCCCTGCAGGCCTTCCCGCTCCGGCTGGCCGCCAGGCGCGTCGCAAGCCATGGCGGGCGGCTGCACCGCAATGTCACCCGCGCCACGACGTGTGTGGTTTTCGGCCGGACGCTGCTGGCCCGGCATGACGAAGCCGAGATCGAGCGCCGGGTACGGGCAGTGCCCGCTGCTGCCAGAACCCTGAGCGAAAACGGCTTTCTGCGCCTGCTCGGCTCCCTGCCCCCGGTTCCGTCTGCCAATATAACGAGGCATTCCATTCTCGACCAATCGGGCCTGGCCGGACCCATTTTTGACCTGCTCGCTTTGTTCGATGCCTTCGAGCATCCCGCCGAACCCTTCTCGTTTCGTGATGTCATTCTTGCGAAGAAATATGCCGGCCTGCTGGCGAGCGGCGCGGTCTGGAGCGCTGTGGCGCGTTCCATCCATCAGATCGGCCCGGTCGGCTCGCTCACCGCGCTGACGCTGCATTCGAGCGGCGCCGAAAAGATCGTCACCCAGGACGCCCATTCCTTCTCCGAACTCGATGGCCAGCGCCTGCTCGCCCTGCCTGAGGGCGAGGACGAGGCCGAGGATTATTTCGGCCTCGCCGAAACCGCCGAGGCAGGGGGTCTCCTGGCAGAAGCCGCCACGCTCTATGCCCATTGTTCGGCCATCGACCCCAGCGACGCCACCGCCGCCTTCAACCTGGGCAATTGCCTGCGCGCCCTCAACCAGCCCGATGAGGCGGCCCTGGCCTATGCCACCGCCCTCAAGCGCGATCCCGGCTTCGTCGAGGCCTGGTTCAACTATGGCGGCCTGCTGCGTGATGCTGGCAAGCTCAAACCTGCCCGCCAACACCTGGCGCGTGCCGTCGAGCTGGACCCGAGCTATGCCGACGCGGTCTATAATCTGGCGGCCATTGCCTATGACACGGACGATCTTGCGGCAGCCCGGCACTATTGGCGCCGCTATCTCGAGCTCGACGCCACTTCGGACTGGGCCAAGCGCGCCCGCGCCGGCATTGCAGTGGCGGACCAACATTTACGGAAATCGGCAGGCTAGATGACAACGGATTTTCTTTTTGACGGCCCCGAAGACGCCCGCATCACGCTGCTACTGGCCCATGGCGCCGGAGCGCCGATGGATTCCCCCTGGATGGCGAACGCGGCACGGCTATTGGCGGCCAAAGGGCTGCGCGTTGCCCGTTTCGAATTTGGCTATATGGCCGGCCGGCGCACCGAAGCAGGCAGCAAGCCGCCGCCACGCGCGGAAAAGGTCATGCCCGAATTCATCGCGGCCGTGGACGATCTGGGCCCCACCAATGGCCCGCTGATCATCGGCGGCAAATCCATGGGTGGGCGAGTGGCCAGCATGGTGGCCGATCCGCTGTTTGCTGCCAAGCGGATCGCCGGGCTGCTGTGCCTCGGCTATCCCTTCCACCCGCCGGCCAAGCCGGACCAGCTCCGCACCAAGCATCTGATCGCTTTGCAGACGCCGGCGCTGATCGTCCAGGGTACGCGCGATCCATTCGGAGTGCCCGACGAAGTCGCCACCTATGGGCTGCCCGCCAATATCGAGGTGAAATTCCTTGAAGATGGCGACCATGACCTCAAGCCGCGCAAGGCGATATCGGGCTTTTCCGCCGCCGACCACATGAACACCATGGTCGAGACGATCGAGGCCTGGATCGGGCGGATCACGCCCTGAAAATCGCCACCTACAACATCAACGGCATCAATACGCGCCTGGCAAATCTCATGGATTGGCTGGCCGAGGCGGCGCCGGATGTGGTGTGCCTGCAGGAACTCAAGGCCAATGAACGGCAGTTTCCAGCGGGAGCACTGGCCGATGCCGGTTATGGCTCGGTGTGGCACGGGGAGACCGCCTGGAACGGCGTCGCCATCCTCGCTAAAGGCGTTGAACCGGTGCTGACGCGGACCGGCCTGCCCGGCAATGAGGATGACAAGCAGGCGCGCTATATCGAAGCGGCCGTCAACGGAGTCATCGTGACCTCGCTCTACGCGCCCAATGGCAATCCGCGGCCCGGACCGAAATTTGCCTATAAGCTGGCCTGGACCGAGCGGTTGCTTGCCCACGCTGCCGAGCTGTTTGCCACCGGCCTGCCTGTGGTGCTGGCAGGCGACTATAATATCGTGCCTGCGCCGCGCGATATCTACGAAACCACATCCTATCGCGACAATGCCCTCGTGCAGCCGGAAAGCCGGGCGCTGTTTGCAAGGCTCATCGAACAAGGCTGGACGGACGCTATCCGCAAGATCCATCCGGACGAAACGATATACACATTCTGGGACTATATGCGGAACCGCTGGCCCCGCAATGCCGGCCTGCGGCTCGACCATTTGCTGGTGAGCAAGCCATTGGTGCGCAAGCTGGTGGATGCGGATGTGGATCGCGATGTCCGTGGCGCCGAGCATGCCAGCGACCATGCGCCGGTGTGGATTGAGCTGGGGGACTGATGCATTGTGAAGGGGGGATGCGCCCGATCCTCGAAAATACACCGCCACCACTCCACTTCACAACAAATCCGATGAATGCCGTTTCATGAAATCAATTCTCTGAATAAAAGAGTTGAGCGTCGAAGATGACGCGTGGGGCTGAATATGCGATTTGCAGGAAACGTTATCTGGTTTGTCTTGGGCGGGTGGTATACCGCGCTGCTATGGCTGCTTGGGGCAGCCGTATTCGCACTATCGATCATTGGTATCCCGCTGACTATCGCGGCGCTACAGATGGCTCAGCTTTCCGCATGGCCATTCGGCAAGGATGTTGTTCACATCAGAGAGCTTGACGGCAAGGGCTTGAGTGCAACCACAGCGGTTACCGGCACCGTGGGCCTTATTGTCAACGTGATCTGGGCCTGCACATTCGGCTTCTTGCTTTTCCTGGCGTATCTTGTAGCCGGCGTTTTGTGCTGCCTCACGTTGATAGGCATCCCGTTCGGCCTGCAATCATTCAAGCTCGCCGGCATATCGTTGTGGCCAGTTGGCCGGCGCGTCGTGCCATCCGAATTGGCCAATTTGGCTCGAAACGAAAACGCACGTACAAAACTGGCGAAGTACCGTGGAGCGTCGGCGTAAACGTCGCCCGCAGAGGTGAGGCCAGAATGGCCGCCTTCCTCTCCGCCGAGCCTGGGCGCCTCGCCGGCCCTCGTAAATCCTAGCTAAAACAGCGCACTACAGACGGAAGGGGCACTACTGATGCACCGCTTCAAGCCTGTGCCCTCCGGATCGACAACGAAGGCCGCATAATAACGCGCGCCATAGTGCGGCCGCAGGCCCGGTGTGCCGGCGTCCATGCCGCCATGGGCCAAGGCTGCGGCGTGGAAGCGATCCACTCCGGCTCTGTCTGGCGCCTCGAACGCCAGATGAAATCCCTCGCCGGGTGGCGAGGCCCCTGCTCGCTCGAAAATATTGAGCTTCTCTCCGCCACCGGCGCTGCCATAGCCCAGGCCGTCCTCGCCGGTCCAAAGCCGCACATATCCCAGCGCGGCAAGCACGGCGTCATAGAATATGGCGGTTCGTACCAGGTCGCGCACACCGAGCGAGACATGCCCAAGCATCAGTGGAACCGCACATCCGTCACGCCATCAAGCGCCTTGATGCCGCCGGCTACTTCTGCCGTCAGCCGATAGCTCCCGGGCAGTTCGATCTCGTATTCGCGCGCACCGCCGTCACGGATTACCACGAAATTGACCGAGCCTTCCCCGCCCCGCTTGAGCTGGCTGCTGATCGGGCCCAGCGCCTTGGCGTCGGCGGCAAACACGGTCAGCCGCCGGTCGACCTTTTCGGCAATGCCGTCAATCGCTTCGGCCGATAGCAGTCGCACGCTGATCCCCTCGGCGCGCTCGTCCGCGCCCACCATAAGGATCACCGACTTGCCTGGCTGCAAGAGACTGCCGAATTCGTTGATCTGCTCGGAAAAGGCGATACATTCGTAGCTGCCGCTTTGATCCGACAGGGTCAGGATCATCATCGGCGTGCCCTTGCGCGTACGCCGGTCCTGCCGCGCGGCAATGGTCCCGGCCAGCCGGCCGGCCGACGCGCCATCCTTCACTGCCCGCTCGAAATCGCTCCAGCGCTGCACCCGCATCCGCTCGAACAGATCCGAATAAGCATCCAGCGGATGCGCCGACAGATGGAAGCCGATGGCCGCCAATTCGCGGTCAGCGCGCTCGGTCGTGGTCCAGGCCGGCACCCCGGCCGGCAGCTTGAACGGCTCCGGCTCGCCGGTGTCGAACATGTTCCACTGCCCCTCATTGCGCTCGCTCGCCAATGCCTGGGCCGTGCCGATCACCGTTTCGATGGCGGCAAAAGCCAGTTCGCGCCGCGGCGCCAATTCATCGAACGCCCCCGCGCTGACCAGCGTTTCCAGCGTCCGCTTGTTCATCATACGCGGATCGACGCGCCGCGCGAAATCACCCAAGTCTTTGAAGGGCTTATCGCCGCGCACTTCCACGATGTGCTCTGCCACCTGCCGGCCCACACCCTTGACGGCGCAGAGCCCATAAAGAACCGTCTTGTCCTTGACCGAGAACAGGACGTCCGACTTGTTGACGCAAGGCGGCACGATCTCGATGCCCTTCTTGCCCGCCTCGCGGCGGAACTCGGAGAGTTTGTCAGTATTGCCCATGTCGAGCGTCATCGAGGCCGCAAAGAACTCATGCGGATGATGCGCCTTGAGATAGGCGGTCTGGTAACTCACCAGCGCATAGGTCGCCGCGTGGCTCTTGTTGAAGCCGTAATTGGCAAACTTGGCGAGCAGGTCGAAAATGGTATCGGCCAGGTTCTTGGTCAGCCCGAACTTGATCGCGCCGTCGCGGAAACGCTCGCGCTGCGCATCCATTTCCGCCTTGATCTTCTTGCCCATGGCGCGGCGCAGCATATCGGCTTCGCCCAACGAATAGCCCGAGAGCAACTGGGCGATCTGCATCACCTGCTCCTGGTAAACGATGATGCCATAGGTTTCGTCGAGCACCGATTTCAGCGCATCATGGGGATACTCAATCTCCTCGTCACCGCGCTTGCGAGCGCAGAACAGGGGAATATTGTCCATCGGACCGGGGCGGTAGAGCGCCACCAGAGCGATGATATCCTCGAAACGGTCGGGCTTCATATCGACCAGCGCGCGCCGCATACCGCCGCCTTCCACCTGGAAGACGCCGAACGTATCCCCGCTTTGGTAGAGCTTGTAGGTCGGCTCGTCGTCGATCGAGATATCCTCGATCCGGAGGCTGCCGCCGTCCTGGTTGACCATGTTGACGGCATATTGGATCGTGGTCAGCGTCTTGAGGCCAAGAAAGTCGAACTTGACCAGCCCCGCCGCCTCGCTCCATTTCATATTATATTGGCAAACCGGCATATCAGAGCGCGGATCGCGATAGAGCGGGGCCAGATCCTGCAAGGGCCGGTCGCCGATAATGATGCCGGCCGCGTGGGTCGAAGCGTGCCGGAACAGCCCTTCCAGGTTCTTGGCGATGGCCACCAATTCGCCCACAGTCTCGTCATCCTCGACCATGCGGCGGAACTGGGATTCCTCATTCATCGTCCGTTCGATCGACCACGGATCGGTCGGATTGGCCGGCACCAGCTTGCACAGCCGGTCCACCTGCCCATAGGGCATTTGCAGCACACGCCCCACATCGCGCAGCACGGCGCGCGCCTGTAGCGTTCCGAAGGTGATGATCTGCGACACCTGCTCAAAGCCGTATTTGCTCTGCACATAGCGGATCACCTCTTCGCGGCGGTCCTGGCAGAAGTCGATATCAAAGTCCGGCATCGACACGCGTTCCGGATTGAGGAAGCGTTCGAACAGCAAATTGTAGCGCAGCGGATCGAGGTCCGTGATAGTGGTTGCATAGGCTACCAGCGAGCCCGCACCCGAGCCTCGGCCCGGTCCCACCGGAATACCCTGAGATTTTGCCCAGCGGATAAAATCAGCCACAATAAGGAAATAGCCGGGAAATTTCATCGACTGGATGATGTTGAGCTCGAATTCCAGCCGATCGCGATATTCCTGCTCGGTCTTGGTCGGGTCGATCACCCCGGTCTTGAACCGGCTTTCCAGCCCGCTTACCGCCATCTCACGCAAAGCCTGCGCCTCGGCGGCCACCGCCTCGTCCTCGCTCAAATCGGGCGCAGCCGCGAATTTGGGCAGGATCGGCTTGCGCTTGAGCGGCCGATAGGCAATACGCCGGGCGATCTCGACCGTCGAATCCAGCGCTTCGGGCAAATCCGAGAACAGCGCCACCATCTCGGCCCGCGTCTTGAAATAATATTGGTCGTTGAGCTTGCGCCGCTCGGTCTGTGCAATCACCGTGCCCCCGGCAATCGCGAGCAAGGCATCATGCGCCTCGGCCTCAGCAATCGATTTGAAAAAGGGCTCATTAGTCGCTACCAGCGGAATGCCCTTGCGATAGGCATAGTCCACTAGCCGCGGCTCGACGGCGGCCTCCTGGGGGCGGCCGTGCCGCTGCAATTCGATATAGAAACGATCCCCGAACAGCGCGGCCAGCCGGTCAAGCCGGCGCGTGGCATTGGCGTCCTGCCCCTGGGCGAAGGCCATATCGATCGCTCCTTCGGGACCACCACTGAGGCAGATCAGGCCTTCCAGCCCTTCCCGGCTGAGCCAGTCGAGCCGCGCCGTAGCCGCGCCGCCTTCACCATCGAGATAGGCGCGCGATACCAGGCGGGAGAGATTTTCAAACCCCAATTCGGTCTGCGCCATCAACACGACGCTGGATTTGCCCGACCAGGCCACATGGCCGCGCTCGCTGACGCGCTCCTCGCTGGCGGCAAAGTCGATTGGCAGTTCCACCCCGATCAGCGGCTGAATGCCCTTGCCGCTGGCCTTTTCCGAAAATTCCAGCGCCCCGAACAGGTTGCTCGTGTCTGAAATGCCCAAAGCGGGCTGATTGTCCGCCTTGGCCAGCTTGAGAATCGTGTCCAGCTGCAATGCGCCTTCCAGCAGCGAATAGGCAGAATGGACGTGAAGATGGATGAAGCCGGGGCCGCTCATGAATGCTCTCCTAGCCTGCCTTTGTGACAGGCCGCGGCGGAACGCGAAACCGTTTGGCGCCGCAATCCACAGGGCAGCGTCACACGAGTCGGGTCAGCACATCCATCCAGGTTAGCGAGCCGATAGTGAAGGCCCCGAGCGTAACGAATGCGGCGAAGTCCTTGATGAAAGTGAGCATCTGCATCTCCCGTGTTGCTATAATGTTCTTATAAGTTCATCCTTTGTTCCTGTCCAGTGGGAGTAGCGGGAACAGCGGGGATTGCGCACATTTGGTTAGCAAATCATTAGGAAAGGTTGCCGGACTGTTCACCGCGAGATCGTCCGGCGCCGCAAAATGGTCCTCGACCAACACTGACGCTTCCGTGATAATGAGATTGTCATCTCAGCGATTGGATTGATTCAATGTCCGAGCCGAACACCACCCCACAAGTCACCCTGCAGCAACTGGTCACGCTGGCCACCGGAACCGGCTTTGGCCTAGCCGCTTCCGCCACCGTGCTGGCGCTGCTCGGCCTGCTGCTCCCCTTTGTCAGCATCTCGACCAATATGGGCCTGGGCCTTGACCAATCCGGCAGCTTCAACGGCTTTGCCGCGGCCGGCTGGGTCGCCTGGCTGGCGCTACTGATTTTCGTTGCAGCCGCCGCCTCGGGTCGCGTCACCCAGCTGGCGCCCTATCGCAATATCCTCTCGCTAGCGGGTCTGGTTGCCAGCGTAGTCACAGTGCTGTTCGGCTGGTTTCTTTCCCCTGCCGCTGCCCAGTTCGCCGAGGTCAACCGCGCGCTGTCCTCGGCCGGCTCGCCCGGGAACCTGATCAATATCGGCCCGCATATCGGCATGGTCGTGCTGCTTGCCGCCGGTGCGCTGCTCTACTGGTCGAGCCGCAAGCCGGCCTGAATACAGGATTCGTTTTCGGCCATGACGCCCACGCCCCAACTCAGCCTCGGCCTGCTGCTACTGCGGCTGCGGGGCTTGCCGATGTGCAACCTGCCTTGAGCCCCCCACCCTTCAGCCCAGCGTAATAATCGTCTTGCCGAGTTCACCGCGTTCGACTGCTTCGTGAGCGACGACGATGTCCCCGAGGGTCAGGACGCGGCCGATCTGGTGGGTTAGCTGATTGGCCTCAAGCGCGGCGTTGATGCCGGCGGCGGCTTCGAGATGGGCCTCGGCGGGCATGACATAGACAAGTACAAAGCGGATCGTGGCGTCGAGAAAGATCATCGGCCAGAATGGCAGGGTGGGCTCAGGCACGGCATCGCTGGCATAGGTAGCCACAACGCCGCTGGGCGCCAGGGTCTTGCCGATCAGCTCGAGATTGGCGCCGAAGGCGACTTCGACGAAACGGTCGACACCCCTGCCCTTGCTATCCCCAGTGAAGGCGGCGATACGGGCAGGCAGATCATCAGTATGGCGGTTGAGAACCAGATCCGCGCCGGCCGCGGTGGCTGATGCGGCGGCCTCGTCATTGCCGACCGAGGCGATGACGCGGGCGCCACCGAGCTTGGCGAACTGGATGGCGTAACGGCCGACCGCGCCGGCACCACCGGAAACGAACACGGTTTTGCCAGTGACCGGACCATCGACGAACACACAGCGATAGGCGGTCATGGCGGGAATACCAAGGCAGGCACCCTCTTCGAAGCTGACGCCATCGGGCAGGTGTACGGCTTTCCAGGCGGGGAGCGTGGTATATTCGGCGGCGGACCCGTTCCAGCGGCCAAGCTGGGACTCGTAGAACCAGACGCGCTCACCGATACGGCTTTCGAGTTCGGGCGAGCCCACGGCGACGATTTCACCGGCGCCGTCCTGATTGGGCACGACCTGAGGGAAGGCCGGGGCGCCGCTGCCGCTGCGACCCTTGGTGTCGGACGGATTGACCCCCGAGGCGCGGACGCGGATCAGCACTTCGCCAGGCGCGGGCTGTGGCGCCGGCAACTCGCCGACTTGCAATACGTCGCGGGCGGCACCCTTGCTTGAATACCAGGCAGCTTTCATTTGCAGGTTCCTCTTGTTTCCCAGCCTAAACTAGGTCTTCAATGCATCCAGGAACAGTACGTACAAAGGCAACATGTACTATCATGAATGATAGCACCCCTATCCTGACCCGCCCACGCCGCAGAGCCGGCCGCACCGGTTGCGCGGTGGAAGTGACCCTTTCGGTGATCGGAGGGCTGTGGAAACCGGTGATCCTGTTTCACCTGCTCGACGGCAAATTGCGCTTCAATGCACTGTGCCGGATGGTTCCAAATGCGACCGCACGCATGGTGACGCTGCAGTTGCGCGAACTGGAGCGCGATGGGGTGATCAACCGCATCGTTTATCCTGAAGTGCCGCCACGGGTTGAGTATGAGCTGACAGAACTCGGCCGCTCGCTCGAGCCGGTATTGCTCAGCATGCGCAATTGGGGGATGGGCTTCAGCTCGGATGAGGAGCGCGAGCACCTCCAGGTTTGCCCCTGAGCGGAGCTCCGAGGGTCCAATGGCTGTTCCCGACCCCCTCAGCCATTCCAAGTCGCGCTGATCACACCCAGATCCGGACGCGGCTTGCCATTGCATCGAGCGCGGATTGTCCAACGGCGTGATCGATCAACAGGTGTCATCTACTTGATATCCCGAACCTGATAGAGCAGCGATCTGTTTGAGATGGTCGGGCAATGCGTTTTTCGGGCTTTGATGCAAAAATCATCCGTACCCTCTTTGTACTCGCGATAACGCAAGTCATAGGGTGGGGTACGGTTAGCCTTCCGGCCGTAATTGGAAGGCAGGTTGCAACCGACCTCGACTTGGACCTATCAGCAGTTTTTGCTGGTAGCTCAATCCTATACGTCGTCATGGGTTTATGCTCGCCCTTGCTTACGCCCGCCTTCGCACAGACTGGCGTCCCCAAGATAATGATTGCTGGAGGCACTCTCGCCGCGCTTGGCTTTTTTATGCTGTCGGTTTCCGACGGCGCGGTGCTTTACTTTATCGCTTGGGCACTCCTTGGCATAGCCGGCAGTGCGACGCTGACCACTGCCGCATATATCATGCTCAATGAAGTCGCCGGCCCTAGCGCCAAGAGTGCCATCGGCGCCCTCATGCTGGTGACCGGCCTGTCCAGCAGTATCTTCTGGCCGACCACGGCATTCCTTTCGGAAACATTTGGCTGGCGTGGCGCCTGCCTCACTTACGGTGCGGTGATGGTGTTCGTGTGCGTGCCGCTCTATTTCTTCGGCTTGCCGCAACGGTCATCCGCGAGCGCGCAAGCCACGTTAGCAGCGGCGGTTGCCGCGACTATCCCGCGCAAAAGCACGTTCGTGCTGATGGTGATTGCCATTGCACTGAATGCCTTTGTGACCTTTGGGTTAGCTGCCGTACTAATAGAACTCCTGCAAGCCGAGGGACTACCGACGTCGCAAGCCATTGCGTTTGGCTCGCTGCTGGGCGTCATTCAAGTGTGTGCTCGCGGATTGGACTTTATCGGTGGTGGGCGATGGGACGGCATCACGACCGGGCTCGTCGCCGGTGCCGGCCTGCCTCTCGCCATGCTCCTACTCATCTTCGGCGACGCCACGTACTGGACAATCGGCGGCTTCATTCTGCTCTATGGCTTGGGCAGCGGCGCTCTAGCCGTATCCCGGGCCACAATCCCCCTGGTTTTTTATGACAAAGCAGAGTTCGCGAAGGCAACTTCGCGCATCGCGTTGCCACTCAACCTGATTTCTGCCGCGTCCCCTCCAATCCTTGTTGGTTTACTCACCAGGTTTGGAAGCCAAGCTCTCCTTGGTGTCGCCACAATATGCTCCCTCGCTGCGCTTCTGATCCTGTTCTTGCTCAGCCGGCGTCGGCCGTCGGACGTCCGAGATTCATAGACAGACGCAGTTCGAGAGTGCGATGTAGACCCGTCTCGTTTTGCCCGTCACCTTCCAGAAGCAGTGCGTCGACAAACCGCCCCAAATGGTCCCCGTTGCCCACCAAACAAAAAGGCCCGGATCGCTCCGGGCCTTCTGCATTAGTTCTTCTCGGCCGTTGCCTTGGGCTTTTTCGGCTTGGGGAGGGCCTTTGGCTTGGCTGCGCGGGGTGGGACCGCCACCAATTCCAGCTTGGCCTCCTGGCCTTCGCCGACCACGGCGACGGTTACCGTGCCCCCATTGATCAACTCGCCGAACAGCACCTGATCGGCCAGGGGCTTTTTGATGTGCTCCTGGATCACGCGGCCCAGCGGGCGCGCGCCCATGCGTTCGTCATAGCCGCGTTCGGCCAGCCAATCGGCGGCTTCCGGCGTGAGGTTGATCGTGACGCCGCGTTCGGCCAGTTGGCCTTCGAGCTGCAGCACGAACTTCTCGACGACGCGGCGGACCACTTCGCGCGGCAACGGTGCGAAGGAAATGATCGCATCGAGCCGGTTGCGGAATTCCGGGGTGAACAGGCGGTTGATCGCCTCTTCGTCGTCCCCCTGCTCGCGCTTGCGGCCGAAGCCGATCGGCGCCTTCTGCAGGTCCATGGCGCCGACATTGGACGTCATGATCAGGATGACATTGCGGAAATCCACCGACTTGCCGTTGTGGTCGGTCAGCTTGCCATGGTCCATCACCTGCAACAGGATGTTGTAGAGATCGGGATGGGCCTTTTCGATTTCGTCGAGCAGCACCACGCAATGGGGATGCTGATCCACGCCATCGGTGAGCAAACCGCCCTGATCGAACCCGACATAGCCCGGAGGCGCGCCGATCAGGCGCGACACGGTATGCCGCTCCATATATTCGGACATGTCGAAGCGCAGCAGTTCCACGCCGAGTGTGTCGGCGAGCTGCTTGGCAACCTCGGTCTTGCCGACACCAGTCGGGCCGGTGAACAGGTAGGAGCCAATCGGCTTTTCCGGTTCGCGCAGGCCGGCACGGGCCAGCTTGATCGCCGACGACAGGGCCGTGATGGCAATGTCCTGGCCGAACACCACGGTCTTCAGGCTCTGCTCGAGGCTGCTCAGCAGGTCGGCATCGGACTTGGAGACCGATTTTGGCGGGATGCGCGCAATGGTGGCAATGGTCGCCTCGATATCCTCGACATCGATGACCTTCTTGCGCTTGTCCTCGGTCACCAGCATCTGGCTGGCACCCGTCTCGTCGAGCACGTCGATCGCCTTGTCGGGCAGCTTGCGGTCATTGATATAACGCGCGCTCAGTTCCACCGCCGCTTTAAGAGCATCGTCGGTGTACTTGATCTTGTGGAACTCTTCGAAATAGGGCCGCAGACCCTTCACGATCTCGATGGCATCGGGCACGGAGGGCTCGTTGACATCGATCTTCTGGAAGCGGCGAACCAAAGCCCGGTCCTTCTCGAAGAACTGGCGATATTCCTTATAGGTGGTCGAACCGATGCAACGGATCGCGCCCGAAGCCAAAGCCGGCTTGAGCAGGTTGGAGGCATCGAGCGCACCACCTGAGGTCGCGCCAGCACCGATCATGGTGTGGATTTCGTCGATGAACAGCACCGAATTGGGCAGCTTTTCCAGCTCCTTCATCACGGCCTTGAGGCGTTCCTCAAAGTCGCCGCGATAGCGGGTGCCGGCCAGGAGCGAACCCATATCGAGCGAATAGATCACCGCTTCCTTGAGCACTTCGGGCACATCGCCCTCAACGATCTTGCGGGCCAGGCCTTCGGCAATCGCCGTCTTGCCCACGCCGGCATCACCCACATAGAGCGGATTGTTCTTGGAACGGCGGCACAGGATCTGGATGGTGCGGCGCAGCTCGGCATCGCGGCCGATCAGCGGGTCGATCTTGCCAGAGCGCGCCTTCTCATTGAGGTTGACGCAGAAATCGGCCAGAGCCGAGCTCTTCTTGGCCTCGGCGCCGCCTTCACTATTGCCTTCGCCGTCCTCAGCACCACGCACCTTGCGCTCCTCGCTGGGACCGGACTTGGTGATCCCGTGGCTGATGAAATTGACCGCGTCCAGCCGGCTCATGTCCTGCTGTTCGAGGAAATAGGCGGCGTGGCTCTCACGCTCGGCAAAGATCGCGACCAGCACATTGGCGCCGGTGACTTCTTCGCGGCCGGAGCTCTGCACATGGATGACGGCGCGCTGGATCACGCGCTGGAAGGCTGCGGTCGGCCGCGCATCCTGGCCATTGGCCACGATCAGGCTATCGAGCTCTTCATTGATGAAATCTTCAAGATCGCTCTTGAGCGCGTCGATATCGACATCGCAACCGGTCAGCACGGCGATCGTCTCACGGTCGTCGGTCAGGGCCAGCAAGAGGTGCTCGAGCGTTGCGAACTCGTGGTTGCGCTCGCGCGCCAGGTTCATCGCCTGATGCAGAGCCTTTTCAAGTCCGCGGGAAAATGAGGGCATATGATGTTCCTATTGCTTTTCCATCACGCATTGCAGCGGATGCTGATTTTTGCGTGCAGTGTCCATGACGCGGGTCACCTTGGTTTCGGCAACCTCGTATGGATAGACGCCGCATTCACCCACCCCCTTTTGGTGAACATGCAGCATGATGCGCATCGCCTCCTCGCGCGTCTTGTTGAACACATCCTGCAGGACCAGCACGACGAACTCCATCGGAGTGTAGTCGTCATTCAGCAAAAGCACGCGATAAAGGTTTGGACGCTTGGTTTTTGGCCGGGTCTTGGTGATCGTCCCGGTTTCGGTGCCGTTCTTTCCCCCGCCATCCTTGCCGCCATCATCCTCCTTGGGCCCGGCCCAAGCGGGCATCGGCTCCAGACGCAGGGCGCCCGGGGCCTCATCGGTCATGGCGAGGAGGTCAATATCGGTCATCGGAAGACATCTGTCGTAAGAGAAACGAAGCAGCATGGTGGACCCATTATGTAGGCAAAATCAGGCCCGTGTTAAGGGGCAATGCATCGCGTTTTTGTGACAGCGAAAAAAGGGCGGCTAACCGGCGTTTTTCGGGAAATCCGGCTGCGCTTCCGGGCGGGCGGCGATGAAGGCCGGCAGGCTCTCGCACCGCTCCGTGATTGCCACGACAAGGGGGAAGCGCTCCAGCACCACACCCAGCCGCCGCGCTGCTGCCACCTGCGGCGCCAGGTGCAGGTCCGCCCAGCCCGGCACCTCGCCATAGCAAAAATCCCAGTCCTGCGCCCGCCGTGCGAGCAGGGCCTCGAGCGCCGCAAAGCCCTCGCCCTGCCAGTGCTGCACCCACTGGGCCAGTCCGGCCTCGTCAATGCCATGTCCGGCCAGATATTTGCGCACGCGGTTAACCGTCAGTGCATGCATCTCCGACGCGATGATCGCCCCGAAGGCAATCGCATGCGCCCGGCGGACAGGATCGGCCGGCAAGAGCTGGCGTTCGGGAAATCGCGTTTCCAGCAGATCGAGAATGGCCGCGGATTGGGTAAAAACCTGTCCGTCCAGCTCCAGCGCCGGCATCAGGCCTTGCGGATTGATCGCCGCATAGGCCTGCGCGCCAAGACTTCCCACGCTGACATAATCGTAATCCAGCCCCTTGAGGTTCAGCGCGATCCGCACCCGTTCGCCCGCCGAATTCTGCCACCGTGTATAGAGTTTCACCGCGTACTCACCTCATTCGGGCAGCTATTCTGGACGAAATAGCTCCGAATGGTACGAGGCCACGTATCGGTACGGCGTGTCGGCTTTCTTGGAATTTATAAGCCCAGCTATTTTGCCAATGGTTATCGTAGCTCCCGCAAGCAAGCTGTTTCCCACTACCGCCGGCCACGCGGTCCCCAAAGCTAAGGTCCCCACCGCGCACAATGCAGCAGCACCAAGATTAAAGTCCGCCGCCATGTCACACAACCGATATGAGAACTTGCTTTCCGCCATGACGTCGAGCTGGCTTCGGGCTTCAACTGCCAACTTTGCCAACGCAGTGTGCTCAGCAAGAGGACGATCAGGTGCTCCAACTACAGACTGATATACATCGTCAATGGAAGCCATTAGGGCATCGCGTTCTGATCGACGTTTTTCGCGAAACGAAATTATTTCTTCAAGAGGAACCGCCTGATCGGGCACGGGAAGCGCTTTCATCAACTGAACTCTCAGCGCTCGCCGCCCATCCCCTTCCTCGCCGTCCCACGCCCCACTGGAGGACGCGATCGCCCAGCTACCCGGGGAAACGGCTTCCAGCTCGTCGAAGAGGCGTGCCCGCGATTCAAGAAATATTTGAGATAGCTCTCCACCTGGGTGAGACATCTCCCGAAAGGCATAAGAGCCATTCCGCTCAAGGAAGTCGAAATCTACAGCGCGCCCCACCCTTATATTTGACGCACCGGCTTCAAATATCTTGTCCCAATATAGAAGCCAAATGCGCAACTGCTGCGGATCATAGTCCGTGCCCATCCTCACACCGCCTCGAGCAAACACATTCACACCGCTCGGCATCGTAACAATCCCACGCATATCTCTTGCCCCCACCTTTCCAAAAGTTAGAGGACGGAAGTGAGTTTGCCGTCAAGCAATGCCGCCGGTTTTCACCGCAGCGCGCCACTGCCCGTGACCGTCTCTCCACACTCGTGACAAATTCGGTGGCATTTTACGGAATGGTAACGGCGGCGCAGTATTCTCCCAAATGGAGAGGATAGACCGGGGTGTTTGGGGCACACCGGGGCCGTCCGCCAATGTGTAGTTGCGTACGGGCGCAGAAGCGTCCGAGGAATAAGAGTTGGAGTACCGGGTGGCTTCTCAGGCGAAATCCCCATGGCGTACGGTTGCTGTCCGCGCCTTTGCCGCAGTCCTCGTCCTGTTTGCAGTTACGGCTCATACCGTGGCGCCCGCACAGGCTATCGAAAATCTCCGCAAATATGCCGGCATCGTGGTCGACGCCAAATCCGGCAAGGTGATGTATGAAGAGGCCGCAGATAGCCGCCGCTATCCCGCCTCCGTCACCAAGATCATGACGCTCTATATCCTGTTCCAGGAACTGAGCGCGGGCAATCTCAAGCTCTCCACCAAGATGACCGTGTCGCGTTTTGCCGCCGCCGCCGTGCCCACCAAGCTGGGCCTGCGCGCCGGCTCGACCATTACCGTGGAAGACGCCATCAAGTCGCTGGTGACCCTGTCGGCCAATGATATGGCCCGTGTTATCGCCGAGCACATTTCGGGCTCGGAAGCAAAATTCGCCGAACGCATGACCGCCACGGCCCGTGCCCTGGGCATGCGCAGCACCACATATCGCAATGCCTCGGGCCTGCCCGACGGTGCCCAGATCACCACCGTGCGCGATCAGGCCATCCTGGGCATCGCCGTCTACCAGCACTTTCCCAACTATTACGAGTTCTTCCAGACCAAGAGCTTCAGCTACGGTCGGAACACCTATGGCAACCACAATCGCGTACTGGGCTATATGGGCGCCGTCGATGGCATCAAGACCGGCTATATCAATGCCGCCGGCTCCAACCTGCTGACCGCTGCCCGTCGCGACAATCGCCACATCATCGTCGTCGCCTTCGGTTTCAATTCCAGCGCCTCGCGTGATGAGAAGGTCCGCCAGCTCGTTGCCAATTACCTGCCCAAGAGCCGCCAGGGCAATTACCTGCAAACCGCAATGATCCCTCAGCCGGGCCGTCAAGGCAGCGCCACCGTTCAGGTCGCCGTCGCCCAGCCCAGCCGGCCGGTTTTTGTCCAGCCAATGCCCCTGCCCGGCTTCCGTCTGGCCCAGCTCGTGGCCGCCAATGGCGCCCAGGCCCAGCCGCGCGCTTCCGCGGCGCCTGCAGTGGCGGTGGCCAATGTGGCACCCGTTCCCCAGCCAATGCCGGCCGATCTGGGCCTGCAGCCCGCCGTGCAGGCTGCCAATATCCTGGCTGCCCCCACCCAGGCACCGCAACCGGTCTATCCCAGCCAGGACGTGATCGGCGCCTGGCTGAGCGATACCTATAATCTGGGCGCCCCTCCGGCCGCCCTTGGCCAGACCGCGCCGTCCGCCCCGCTTGAAATGCAGGCGCCCGCCGCCGCGCAGGAGCAGCCGGTCGACCTGATGACCTCCGGCTCGGTGCAGGTTGCTGCGGCCGACGTCCCGCCCGGTGGCTGGGTCGTGCAGATCGGCGCCGGTCCGTCCGAAGATAGTGCCCGCGCCATGCTGTCGGACGCCGCCGGCAAGGTCGGCACGCTGGGCGATTTCCGCTCCTATGTGGAGCGCTTCGAAAAGAACGGCCAGACCTTCTTCCGCGCCCGCTTCGTCGGCTTTGGCGATCGCGATGGGGCCACGGCCATGTGCAACCAGCTCAAGCAGCAGAACCTGTCCTGCCTGGCCATGCAGAGCTGACGAGAACCAACGAGAATGACCGGCGGGCGTACCGCTGGTGACCAGGGAAGCAAATTGGTGCCTGTGTTTGGAGTAGCCCAATGAGCGAACGTACTGCCCTCGCCGAGCTTGCCAGTTTCATTGGCCGCTCTGCCCTAACCTCGGACGACATGGCCGCGCGCAACCGCGTGCTGGCGGGAATGACCGGCCGCATGCTGCCCCGCCGCCGCGGCGTTGGCGACCTGCTCGGCGTCGTGCTGGCCCTCTCCGCGCGCACCCGCCGCATGGTGCAGGAGCCGGTCCATATCGACATCGACGTCTTCGCCCCCGGCGGCAAGCGTGCCCTGCGCATGAGCTTTGGCAAACGGTAACGGACGGCCAATATCGTCCCTGATTAGGACGGTGTTTGCCCCGGACGCCCCCAAGAATGCGGTGATGTGAGTCCCGAGTGATCTCCCCTCCTTGAATTTCCACCCGACATTTTACTAGGCTCCACAGCCAATCCGTGGAGCGCCTCATGCCGCAATCCTTCTCCCCCGATCTGCCCCGCAAGCTCGCAGCCGGCATCGAGTCTGGCCTACTTCACCATCTCCACGCCGTGCTTGTTGGGCACAATGGCGAGCTGGCGCTCGAAACCTACTATACCGGCCATGACGAAAACTGGGGCTATCCGCTCGGTGACGTTACTTTCGATGCCCAGACGCTGCATGACCTCCGCTCGGTCACCAAAAGCGTGGTCAGCCTGCTCTATGGCATAGCGCTCGACCGGGGTCTGGTGCCGCCGCCTGAAGCCCCGCTCTTCGCCCAATTCCCCGATTATCCCGACCTGCAGGCCGACAAGACCAAAGCCGGCATCACGATCGAGCATGCCCTGACCATGAGCATGGGGCTGCAATGGGATGAGAACCGCCCCTATACCGATCCGCTCAATAGCGAAATCGCCATGGAAAATGCGCCGGATCGCTACCGCTTCATTCTCGAACAGCCTGTCGTCGCCGAGCCGGGAACGCGCTGGATCTATTCCGGCGGCAGCGTGGCGCTGATCGGCGCCCTGATCGCCCGTGGTACCGGCCGGTCTCTGCCCGATTTTGCCCGCGAGACCCTGTTCGACCCGCTGGGTATCGAGCAATTCGAATGGAATAGCGGCGCCGATGGCGTCGCTTCTGCCGCCTCGGGCCTGCGGCTGCGCCCGCGCGACCTGCTGCGCATCGGCAATATGGTGCTGAGGGGCGGTGAGCATGAAGGAATCCACATCGTCTCCCAAGGATGGATCGATGCCTCGCTAAAGCCCGCCATCGAGACCGGCGACGGGCTGCATTATGGCCGCCTGTGGTTTCTGGGTGAGGCGCCCACGCCCGCTTTGCAGGGCGAACGCAAGTGGGCGGCCGGCTTTGGCAATGGCGGCCAGCGGCTGTGGCTCATGCCCGATGCTGGCCTCGCTGTGGTCATTTATTCGGGCCACTACAATGAATGGGACGCCTGGGTCACACCCAACCGCGTGTGGCGGGAGATTGTGCTGGCGAATTTGGTGCCGGCCTAAGCCCTGCCCCCGTCACCCCTCGGCGGACACCTTGGCCTGTGGCCTGACTGGCAGATGCAGTGCCGATGCCAGCGCGCGGTATTCCTCGCGGGCGCCCACATGCGACAGCGATGGCGAGCCGCCCAGCAGCGCCTCGTCGAGCGGGTCGAACACTGTCAGCCCCATGGGGAACAGCGAACGGAACACCACGCGTTCGGCAATGCCCTCGGCCACGCGGCAGCCGAAGCGGGCAGCGATCCGTTCCAGCATGGCTTGCACCTGCCGCATGCTGCGCGACGACAGCATCGAGATGCGATTGCGCACCAGCACCCAATCCATGGTCTTGCCATCGATCGCCAGGCGCTCCGAGCGCGCCCGTTGCACCAGCCGGGCATAATGGCTCATTTCGCGCGGCGCACCCGTCATCGGGTCCATCTGCGCCAGGACATTGAGATCGATCAGGCTGTCATTGACCGGCGTGATCAGCGTATCGGCCAGCGAATGCGCCAGCCGCGTCAGATTGGTGTCAAAGCCCGGCGTGTCGATCACCAGGTAATCGGTGTCATCGTCCACTTCGCCGATCGCCTGGCGGAACATCTCGAACTCGCGGCCGTGATTTTCCTTCACCGAATCTCCCTGCGCCAGCGGCAGGTGGAAATGGGTGGGATGGAGCAGGCTCAGGCCCTGCGCCTTGGCCCAATCGCGCCGATTGCGCACATAGTGGGTAAAGGTCTGCTGCCGGCTGTCCACGTCGATCGAAGCGACCCGATGACCCTGATAAAGCAGGTAGATGACCAGATGAAAGGCCGTGGTCGATTTGCCCGACCCGCCCTTCTCATTGCCGACGACGATGACATGCGGGCCTTGTCGCACGGCAAATCACTCCTGCTACGTCCGGCAAGTGTCAGTGTTTCGCACCGCCCGGCAAGGGTGGTTCTGTCACAATTATTGCTGATCAGGCAGAGCCTAGGCCGCCATCCGTTGCCGCACCGGCAATTGCAGCGCCCCCACCAGATTGCGGTATTCCTGCCGCGCGCTGACATGGGACATCGAGGGCGCGCCGCCCAGCGCAACCTCCTCCAGCGGATCGAACACCGTCATGCCACTGGCAAACAGCGAGCGGAAGATCACGCGCTCGGCAATGCCATCGGCTACCCTGGCGCCAAAGCGCGTGCCGATCCGCTCCAGCGTCGCATGCACCTGATTGGCATTGCGCGAACCCAGCATGGAAATGCGGTTTCGCACCAAGACCCAGTCGATGTTCTTGCCATCCGCCGCCAGCCGCTCCGAGCGCGCCCGCTGCACCAGCCGCGCATAATGGCTGGTCTCGACCGGCTCGCCCGTTGCGGGATCGACCCGCGCCAGCACGTTCAGATCGATCAGGCTGTCATTGAGCGGGGTCACCAGCGTATCGGCCATGGTATGGGCTAGCCGCGTCAGATTGGTGTCAAAGCCGGGCGTGTCGATCACCAGGTAATCGACCGCCCCATCCACCTCGGCGATCGCCTTGCGGAACACCGCCATCTCGGCCTGCTGGTTGTCCTTGATGGAATCGCCCCAGGCGGTCGGCAGGTGGAAATGCTTGGGATTGGGCACATTAAGGCCCCGCTCCCGCGTCCAGGCGCGGCGGTTACGCACATAATGGGTAAAGGTCTGCTGCCGGCTGTCCACGTCGATGGTGGCGACGCGATAGCCGTGATGCATCAGGTAAATGGCGAGGTGAAACGCCGTGGTCGATTTGCCCGACCCGCCCTTCTCATTGCCCACCACAATGACATGTGCGCCCTGCCCCATCGCCGTCTCCAAATCAGGAACGATTAACTCTTGGTCAACACATCGAACCTGCATGGTTAACAGCCGATTAACAGGGTGATTTCTGCGTGGGAGAAGGTGCCCCTAGAGACCTCATGGTGACCCTGTCGAACCACGAGGTCGGGTGAGTGGAGGCTTTGGGTGCCACAACCTCGTCCTTCGACGGGCTCAGGATGAGGTCTACTTGCAAGATTGCGCAGGCGCTTGTCATTCTAACCGCCACCCACCAGGACCCCAACACCATGATTCTCTTCGGCGGCAAGCTCTCGCCATTCGTGCGGCGCGTGGCGATTTCGTTGACACTGCAAGGCCGTCCCTTTGAACGCCAGATCGTCAATGTGCTGCAGTCTGACTTTGGCGGCATTACCGACGCCAATCCCCTTGGACGCGTCCCGGTCCTGCGCCTCGATGACGGCACGGACCTGATCGAAACCTCCGCCATCATCGATTATCTCGACCAGACGGCCCAAGAGGGGAAACGCCTGTTCCCGGCCAATGGTCCCGCCCGAATTGCCCAGCTCCAGACCGCGGGCTATGCCAATGGCGTGGCCGAAAAAGGCGTCGCGCTGGTCTACGAGGCCATCCGCCGCCCGGCGGAGTTGCAATGGCCGGACTGGCGCGCCCGGCTGGGCCAGCAGATTACCGCCGGCCTCGATCATCTGGAAACCCTGGCCGCCAGTGCGGAATGGCCAGCGAACGACCATCCTAGAGGGGCGATCGTGGCCATGGTCTGCGCTTACGACTTCATCGCCACGGCGCATCCGGCATTGACGCAACAATCCCGGCCGGTCCTGGCTGCCCTTTCAGCCAGGGCAAATGCGCTGTCCGCCTTTGCTGGCAGCTATCCGCTCATGACCTGATCAGATCAATCCCAGCTTCGCCAGATCGGCCGCCAGCGCCAGTGCTTCGGCATTTTCGTTGGCGCCCAGATCCGGGGGCGCGTCTTCGGGGCGGAGGTAACGCCAGCCCTGGAAGGGGCGTTTGGGATAGGGCACGGTGCGCACCATGTCGGGGCTCATGATGATGTCGCAATAATCCTTGCCCTCGGCGTCGGTATATTGGGCCAGGCGCAGGATCGGCTGGCGGCAGACGATAGCACCGGCGATGACCCAGTAGATCGAGGACAGGCCTTCCATCTCCGCGGCGCGCTTGGGTCGCATGCGGGTGCGGTGCACATGCACGTCTTCGCCGTAATCGGCGCCCCACCAATGCGCTCGCTCGTTGCGATAGCTTTCCAGCTCCTGCAGCGTCGATACGCCAACGCACAGCTTGACCATGTGGATCATACCAGCGTCCCCGGCTTTACCCGCCCCTGCATCACGTCGATCTCGTCGTCATCGACCACCCATGGCTCCCGCAGTGCCAGCGCCAGCCATTCCTGGAACGCCGGCAGGCTATAGATCGCCTCCACATAGGCATTCAGGAGGTCGGAAACCGGCAGGCCGTAGGTGCGGATGCGGGTTGCCACCGGCGCAAACATTGCATCGGCGGCCGTGAACTCGCCGAACAGGAACGGCCCGCCCGATTGCGTCAGCAAACCGCCCAGCAGCGTCTCCAGCCGGTGCAGATCCTTGCTGATGGTGTCGATATTGACCTTGCCGGGATGGGAGGCGCGCAAGTTCATCGGCGCATGGTTGCGCAGCGACAGGAAAGCCGAGTGCATTTCCGCACTCGCCGCCCGCGCTACTGCCCGCTGCCGCAGACCGGCCGGCCAGATGGTCTTGTCGGAATAAAGATCGGCCAGATATTCGATGATGGCAATCGTCTCGGGGATCACCAGATCGCCATCGATCAGCACCGGCACCTTGCCGGTGGGCGAGCGCGCCGCCAGCGTCTCGCGCCAGCCTTCGCCTGAGAGCTGCAACACTTCGTCCTCGAATGGGATTTCGAAATGGGCCAGGACCAGCCAGGGCCGCAGCGACCAGGTGGAATAATTGCGATTGCCGATCAGCAGCTTCATCATTGTTCCCTAAGCAAGAAGGGCGCCCCAGTGGCTTGGGCGCCCTCCTAAATCGTGTGAGTGAATAACTCTAGCGCCTAGACGCCAGCAATTACGGAGAAAACCAGTCCCATCGAGAGCAGGCAGACCAGTGTCCAGGTCGCTGCTCGCCACATATTGGCCTTCGGTTGACTTCGCATAGATCGCTCCTTGTCAGCCGTTCACTTCCGGTCTGTGACGCCACTGACGCGCAGGGGTCACACCCGATCATGAATCGTTAACTGCGTCATAAATGCTTTGCAAGCGGCGAAGTTGCCACAGTCCACAGGCTTGATTCCCGGCGCGGTTAAGGTCGACGAACCCGATTTCCGGGCATTTTAGCGGTATTCAGCGGCAATCACACTTTGACCCGCCGTACAAAAAACGACTCGCCCGCTCGCGTTTCCCAGGCCGCGATCACCCGCTCGACATTGCCTGGGGCGTCCGAGTCGGTCTGCACCTCGAAGTCGTATTCCATGCACTGGTGGATGGTATGGAAATCCCGCTCGGCGCTGCCCAGCGGCCGGTCGCCCCGCGCTTTTTCCCGCTCGATCAGCAGCGGCAGCGGGCAATGCACGCCGACGAAAAACACGTCAAATGGGGCGAATAGCGCCACCAGATCGTCCAGCCAGCCCGGCGTATCCAGAATATGCTCGAGCACCAGATTATTGCCGGCTGCCGCATAGGCCGCGAGCGAGCGGTGAAACCCGTCGAAAAACGGCACCCGCGCCGCTTTCCAGTCGAATTCGCGGCTCTTGAACCGGGCCATGGGCAGCACACCCGCGTCCCGCAGATGATCGATGGAAATATGCCAGAACGGCAGCCCGATCTGCGCCTGGATGCCCCGCGCAATGGTCGATTTGCCGCTGCTCGAGGCGCCGTGCACAAAGATGATCTTGCCCGGCTCAACCATCTAGAACAGCCCGAACCACAGCCCCGCAATGCCGAGGAATGCGAAGAAGCCCACCGTATCGGTAATCGTCGTCACGAACACCGCCGAGGCAATTGCCGGGTCGGCCTTGAGCTTGTCCAGCGCCAGGGGGATCAATATTCCCGCTGTGCCTGCCACGATCAGATTGATCACCATGGCCAGCCCGATCACGCCGCCCAGTTCCAGATTACCGAAGCGCAGCCAGGTGACCAGCCCGATCAGCACGGCAAAGATCACGCCATTGGCCAGCCCTACCACCATTTCGCGGGTGATCAGCCGGCGCAGGCGCCGCCCGTCCAGTTCGCGCATGGCCAGGGCCCGCACGGTCACCGTCATGGTCTGGGTGCCGGCATTGCCGCCCATCGAGGCCACGATGGGCATCAGCACGGCCAGCGCCACCATCTGCTCGATCGTCCCATCGAACAGCCCGATGACGTAGGACACCGCCACCGCGGTAAACAGATTGACCACCAGCCACGGTACGCGGCTGCGCACCGTATCAATCGTGGTGTCTGAAATATCCTCATCGCCCACACCGGCCAGCAGCTTGATGTCCTCGTCAGCCTCTTCGTGGATGACGTCGACGATATCGTCGATGGTCAGCACGCCGACCAGCCGCCTGCTCTCGTCCACCACGCCCACTTCGACCAGATCGTAGCGCTCGAAATCGCGCGCCGCTTCTTCCTGGTCCTCATTGGCATCGACCAGGACGAAATTGGTGTTCATCAGGGTTTCGATGGAGGTCGCCCGCGCGGCGCGCAGGAACTTGTCGAGCGGAATGGTGCCCAGCACCTGATAGGACGCATCGACGACGTAGATCTGGTAGAATTCGTCGGGCAGGTCGGGCTCGCTGCGCAGATAATCGATGGTCTGCCCCACCGTCCAGAATGGCGGAATGGCAATGAAATCGGTCTGCATCCGCCGGCCAGCGGATTCCTCGGGGAAATCGAGGCTCCGCTTGAGGCTCAGCCGCTCGAAAGTCGGCAGCTGCGAGAGAACCTCATCGCGGTCCTCCTGCTCGAGGTCTTCCAGGATGGCGACGGCGTCGTCGCTGTCCAGCCCCGTCACGCCGCGTGCGATATCGGCATTCGACAATTCGTCCATCAACTCGACGCGGACGCTTTCGTCCACCTCGGTCAGTGCCGAATAATCGAACCGGTCGCCCAGCATGCGCACCAGCGCCAGCCGCTCCTCGGCGTCGAACGATTCAAGCACGTCGCCCACGTCGGCGGCATGCAGCGGCTCCATCACCGCGGCGACATCGTCCCCTCGCCCCGCATCCAAATAGGCGCGCAGGCGTTCCAGCCATAGCGGGCTGATGCGGTCCTCCGCATCGCGCAGCGCATTGGGATCAATCCCGGCCTCTGGGCCGGGCACGGTTTCACTATCTATGCTCACTGGAGGCCCTTTGTGTCGCGGGTTTCGGGGGCAGGCCCACCTGTAGCCAATCGGCGCGCAATGCGCCAGACTGGGGCCGGCGTTTTTCGGTCATAAATACCGAAAAATCAGAGCATTGGGAGGAGAGACCGATGAGCGACGCCAGTGACCTCGATACCGCCTTCGAGCGCGTCCATGCTCTGGCCCAGCAGCGCAATCTGCCGGGCATCACGCGCTCCACCAGCCTTGGCACTCCCGCACTCAAGGTGCGCGACAAGTCCTTCGTCCGGCTCAAGGACGCCACCACCCTTGTCCTGCTTTGCCCGGCCGAGCAAAAGGCCCTGTTGATGGAAATCTCGCCGCAGATCTATTTCGAAACCGATCACTATATCGGCTATCCCGCCGTGTTGATTCGGCTCGACGCCATTGCGGATGAAGAACTCTCGCTGCGATTGGAAGATGCCTGGCGCTTCAAGGCGCCAAAGTCGCTGGCCGCGCAGCGCCCCGCCCCCGGTTGGGACTAACACGTCACGGCAAAAACATCTTCGGTCCCAACTTTTGCCCGATTATGCCGCTTAGCTCACCGATGTGTGAACGACCAAGATCAAAACAACAAAGGTGATCCCATGTCCAAATTCCTCATCGCCCCGGCGGCCCTGATGATGGCGCTTGCCCTGGCGGCCTGTGGCGGTGACGCCCCCGCCGGGGGTGGTACGCCCCCCGCCGATACCAGCGCGCCGGCAACCACGCCGCCGCCTGCTGAACCGGCGCCTGCGACGCCCTCCCCATAATGCAAAGGCCGCCTCAAGGGGCGGCCTTTTCTTCCTCTGGTCAGGACGGGCGCCTGGCCAGAACCAGCACACCCGCCAGCGCGATCATCGCGCCGCCCGAGGCCTCGCGCAGCCGCCGCACAAGCGATGGATTAGCCGCGGCCCCGGCGCGGATGCGGCTGGCAGCAAAAGCCACGACAATATCGGCCAGCGTGTTCAGAACCACCGACACCGTCCCCAGCGCCACAAATTGCAGCGCCACATTGCCCACTTCGGCATTGATGAACTGGGGAATGAAGGCCAGGAAAAATGCTGCCGTCTTGGGATTGAGCGCTTCGACCAGCACGCCTTCGCGAAACGCCCGCCTCGCCCCGACCGCCGAAGCCACGAGCTCGCCGCCCAGGGCCGCGCGCGCATCGCGCCGCGCCGTCTGGATGGTTCGAATACCGATCCAGACCAGATAAGCCGCCCCGGCAAATTTCAGCAGCGTGAACAGCTCGGCGCTGGCCAGCACGATGGCGGAAACGCCCAGCGCCCCAGCCAGGACATGTACCATGCCGCCCAGCCCATTGCCGAAGCTGGAGGCAATACCCTCGGCGCGACCGCCGGCCAAAGTGCGGGCCGCAACATAGAAAATGCCCGGCCCCGGCGTAATGGCGAGCAGCAGGCAGGCCCCGAAATAAAGAACAAGTTGGCTGGAATCAGGCATTGTCACGTCCCTCCGGCAAACCGAACAAAATCAAAAAGCCGCGTAATCCAGGGATTACACGGCTTTTTTGAATATTGGTGCGGTCGAGAAGACTCGAACTTCCACGCCCTTTCGGGCACAGCGACCTCAACGCTGCGCGTCTACCAATTCCGCCACGACCGCACGCTTGGTAGGCTCCGTTCCCGAAGGCCCGAAGCGAGTGGGGATGTAGCAAAGGTCTTACCCAACCTCAAGCGGTTAAATCGAGATTCCGCGAAAGCTGTGGATTGGGGCGCTCCGCCACACTATGCCGGCTGGCCGCTGGGCACAGCCTTGCTCAACCTGATGGCCGCAACGGCCGCCAGCAGGCCCATGAACGAGGCGAGCAGCATCAGCCCCAACAGGAGCATGGGCGATGGCTGGCCGGACAGGGCCAACCCGGTCCCTGCCGTCAGCAATGCCCCGCCCAGCACGGTCAGCGCGCCGGTTATGCCCGCCGCGCTTCCCGCCAGCCGCTGCTGCACCGACATGGCTCCGGCATTACTGTTCGGCATGGTCATGCCATTGCCCAGTCCGACAAAGATCGTTGATCCGAAATACAGGGACGGCGACAGATGGCCCATGGCGACCAAGACCAGACCCGCGGCAAGCCCCAGGCAGGCAAAAATCCGGCCCATCAACATGATCGTTGCGGGCGAATACCGCCCGGCGAGACGGCCTGCCAACCAGGCACCGGCGATGAAACCGGCCGTAATGCTGCCGACGAACGTGCCAAGCTCGGCCGTGCCGATGCCGAAAACGGCGGTGGCAATCAGCGGGGCTCCGGCCAGGAAGATGTAGAAGGCACCGGTCGAGAAGGCCGTGCACAGCGCATAGCTCCAAAACACTGGCTTGCTGAGCAGGGCATCCAATCGGCTCTCGTCAGGCTTTGCAGAAGGCCGGATGGTTTCGCCCACATCTACCCATGCCAGCCATAAAAGCCCTGCCCCAGCTATGGCATAGAGCACGAAGATCATGCGCCACCCGAAGGCCGCATCCAGCACGCTGCCCAGCATCGGCCCCAACATGGGCGCCAGCGCCATGGCCATGCTGATGCGGCCCAGCAATCGCGCCGCATCGCTCCCTTCACTGGTGTCGCGAACGATCGCCAGCGACAGCACATAGCCAGACACCACCGCGGCCTGCAGCATGCGGAACGCCAGCAGTATCCAAACATTCTGCGCCACGGCACAGCCAAGCGAAGCGAGCGTGAACACGGCCAGCGCCACCAGCAAGACCGGCCGCCGGCCGATCCGGTCGGCAAGCGGGCCAACGGCGAGCTGGACCGCGGCAGTCACGGCGAGGTAGCCGCCCAGGGCAAGGCTGACCAGGGCATAATCCGCCTCAAGATCCCGGGCGATATTGGTCAACGACGGCACGATCATGTTCAGCGTTACCACGGAGGTCGCCGTGATCAGGATCAGCGTGGTCAGAGCCGGCGGGGCGCTTGCCTTGCGAATCAGTTTGGTTCCTCCAAAACAAAAAAGCCCCCGAACGATTGTTCGGGGGCGCATGGCGAGCGGATATGGCTTCCGCTAGCGGACCATGCACCTTTCACCTACGACGACGATATGGGATTGCGGCATTTGGCGTTTCCTCAGCGCGGTCACGCTAGCCCCGGACCAGGCTCGGGGCAAGTCCTAGCCCCATTTGATGGCCTTTTGGGAAATCAGCACCCGCAGGTGCCCTTCTTCGACGCTGACCTCGCCATGAGCGATCAATGTGTTATTGGCGTAGATGTTGAGCGGGTCGTTTTCCATCGCGTCCAGTTCGATCACCGCGCCGCGGCCCATGCGCAGCAAATGGTGGATCGGCATGGTCGTCGCGCCAAGCTCGACGGTGATGTCCACTTCAATATTGTCTAATGTGCTCATAGATAAGTCAGCAACCTCGTCCGCAGCACGATAGGCGCGCGGAATCTCTGTTTTACGATCGTCAGGCATCTATGGTTATGGAAGCGTTAACAACACAACCTGGCAGCTGCGACAGCGCCAGCAAACTCATCCGCGCAGACCATAAGCCGGTGGAGTGGCTGATTTCATCCGAACCCGTGCCCTACCCGGCGGCGCTTGCCGCCATGCAGGCCCGTGCTGCGGCCATTGCGGCCGGCGAGGCGGGCGAAGCCGTGTGGCTGCTGGAGCACCCTGCCCTTTACACGGCTGGCACCTCGGCAGTGCCGGGCGATCTATTGTCGGACCGTTTGCCGGTCTATGATGCCGGGCGCGGCGGGCAATATACCTATCATGGCCCTGGCCAGCGCGTGGCCTATATCATGCTCGACCTGCGCGAACGCGGCCGCGATATCCGTTGCCTCGTGCAAGGGCTCGAAGGCTGGGTCATCGATACATTGGCCGCCCACAATATCGTCGGCGAACGCCGTGCGGGCCGGATTGGCGTGTGGGTCGGCCGGCCGGACAAGGGAGTGGGCAAGGAAGACAAGATCGCCGCCATCGGCGTGCGCGTCTCCAAATGGGTCACCTTCCACGGCATTTCGCTCAATGTGGATCCCAATCTCAGCCATTACGACGGCATCGTTCCCTGCGGCATTACCGACCAGGGCGTCACCAGTTTTGAGGATCTGGGCCAGCTCGCCTCCATGCCCGAAGTCGATTCGGTGTTGCGCTTGTGCTTCGAACAGCGCTTTGGGCCGACAATGAGTTCGGCAACGGAAAGTCTTGTTTCGGCTAGCTGACTTGCCCAAGTTGCGGTTAAGCTCGGATCGAGCCTCGGAAGGAGCCTGAAATGACCCTGGATGATCTGAAGCGCCTGTTTACGCGCCAAACCCTGTTCCGGCTCGACGCGATCCTGTCGCCTAAGCTGGTGCCAATTCTCTACGCTTTGGGATTGGCCGGCATTCTGCTTTGGGCCGTCAGCCATTTGTTCTGGAGCTTTGGTTTCGGCTTCGGCAATGGCCTGTGGGGTCTGCTCGAAATCGCCGTGTTCGGCCTGCTCTCGCTGGTCAGCCTGCGCATTGCCTGCGAGGCGCTGCTGGTCTGGTTCAAGACCAATGAGGCGAGCGGAGAGACAGTCAACCGCTCGCGCTATTCGGCCTCGCTGCTCGATGAAGTGCGCGATGCCATTCGCGACCTCGCCGAAGAAGGCGAAGACGCCGACTATGCCGAGGCCGACGAATATATCACCCCGGCTACCGACCCGGCGCCGTATGTGCCGCCTGCCCAGCCCTCGCCCGATGCGCCGCGCGCACCGGCCACCAGTTCCGGGGAAGTCTTCAAGCCCCGCCGCACCGCCAAGCGCACCCCGCCGCCCAAAGACGCGAGCTGACAACGGAGTCCGGATACAAAAAACCCGCCGGGACCCATGTCCCGGCGGGTTTTTTTTGTTACCGTCGCAAGCCTACCGCTTGTTGACGCTCCAGGCACCCGGACCGGCAAACACCAGGTACAGGAAGAAGAAGCAGAACAGGACGGCGCCGTCGCCGCCATTGTTGACGGGGAAGAAGCTATTGGGCGCATGGACCATGAAATAGGCAAAAGCCATGGTGCCCGAAGCGATGAAGGCAGCCGGGCGGGTGAAAAAGCCGATAGCGATCAGGATACCGGTGACGATTTCGATGATGCCGGCGGTCCAGAAGATCGAGAAGGCGGGCGGGTTCATTTCGCTGGCCGGGAAACCCAGAATCTTTTGCGTGCCATGGGCGAGAAATAGCAAGGCAGCAACAATGCGCAGCACGGCGAGGGCCTGCGGCGCGTAGGCGGAGAGACGATCGAACATTCAGATTTCCTTGTGAGCGTTGGAATGCTGCGCAGGGAGGGAATCCCGGTGACGCTTAGGCAAATTCTCCACTAACTCAACCGCTTGCAAGCGAAAACCCGAACAATACCGGACGCACTGTTCACCTTTTCGCGCGTTCAAGATGCCGTGTTCGCCATCATGGGCAGGTCAGCCCCGCGCGAGGCGAGGGACGGTCACATTGCGTAACCGTCAAACTTTCTATATGACGCGCCCAACAAATCCACGCATTGGAAATCCTGCTCACATGAGCCAAGCGCCAAAAATTGGCCTCGTCAGCCTCGGCTGCCCCAAAGCCCTCGTCGACAGCGAGCGCATCATGTCCACCCTGCGCTCGCAGGGCTATTCGTTTTCGCGCGACTATGCCGGTGCCGATATCGTGCTGGTCAATACCTGCGGCTTCCTTGATTCCGCCAAGCAGGAATCGCTCGAAGCTATCGGCGAAGCCCTCAACGAGAACGGCCGCGTCATCGTCACCGGGTGCCTGGGTGTCGAGGAAGAGCTGATCCGCAAGACCCATCCCTCGGTGCTCGCCATTTCCGGCCCGCATCAATACGAGAATGTGGTCAGCGCGGTGCACGAGCATCTGCCGCCCGTGCCGAACAAGTTCATCGACCTTGTTCCCGAACAGGGCCTCAAGCTCACCCCGCGCCATTACGCGTATCTGAAGATTTCCGAAGGCTGCAACAATCGTTGCTCCTTCTGCATCATCCCCCAGATTCGTGGCGACCTGGCCTCCCGCCCCGCCGCCGGCATTCTGGGCGAGGCCGAGGGCCTGATCCGTGGCGGCGTCAAGGAACTGCTGGTCATCTCCCAGGACACCAGCGCCTATGGCGTCGATATCAAATATGCCGAGAGCAATTACCGCGGCCGCCCGGTCAAGGCCAAGTTCTATGATCTGGCCAAGGAACTGGGCCAACTCGGCGCTTGGGTGCGCCTGCACTATGTGTACCCCTACCCGCATGTCGACGCAGTGATGGAACTGATGGCCGAAGGCCTGGTCCTGCCCTATCTGGATATTCCTTTCCAGCACGCCTCCCCCAAGGTGCTCAAGGCCATGCGGCGCCCGGCGCATCAGGAAAAGACGTTGAATCGTATTCTCGACTGGAAGCGCCAAGTCCCTGATCTGACTGTGCGTTCCAACTTCATCGTCGGCTTTCCCGGCGAGACCGAGGACGATTTCGAGATGATGCTCGACTTCATCGAGGAAGCCGAGATCGACCGCGCCGGCTGCTTCAAATACGAACCCGTTACTGGCGCTCCAGCCAACGAACTCGACGGTATCGTGCCGGACGACGTGGCGCAGGATCGCTGGGAGCGACTGATGGAAGTGGCGCAGAATGTCTCGGCCGGCCAGCTCGCCAAAAAAGTCGGCCGCACCATTGACGTGCTGGTCGACGATGTCGACCCTGACAATAACCGTGTCATCGCCCGCTCCAAGTGGGACGCCCCGGACATTGACGGCCAGGTCATCGTATCCAAGGCCGACGGCATCAAGATCGGCGACATGGTTTCGGTAACGGTTACCGGTAGCGATGAGTATGATCTGTTCGCAGAGCCGGCGAAAGCGCTGAACTAGCAGCGGGTTACGCTGGTTTTCGGATTCAAATGCAGAAGGCCGCTCCTGATCGGGCGGTCTTTTTCTATGTCCAGTGACCACCCACCGCAGCACCCCGTACACACTCCAGGCAGGTGTGCCACGACCTCGTCCTTCGACAAGCTGAGGATGGGCCTACCGGGAGCGTTCCGGAACGTTATCGCGCCGCCGGCCATCGCGGCGCAACGTCTTTGCCCTTCGGATCAGCTCTATAAATTACTCATCCAAACCAAGACTTTAGCCTTTGACGCCGCGAGCGTGTCCATTGCATCAGAATGCCCAACGAGTACGCGTCTTCGGAGTTTCAGCGTCACATGAACAAGTTTCTTGCCACCGCCATCCTGGCCTTCGGACTTGGCACCCCCGCTGCCTTCGCCCAGCCCACCGACATCCTCAACGCGTCCTACGACATTGCGCGCGAGCTGTTCGAGGCCGAGAATGCGGCCTATGCGGCGTCGGGCGCGACGGTAACTGTCAACCAATCCCATGCCGGCACCTCCACCCAGGCCCGCGCCATTCTGGAGGGTCTGGCCGCCGATGTGGTAACCTTCAACCAGGTGACCGACATCGACAAGCTCGTCGAAGGCGGCGCCGTCTCTGCCGATTGGGCCACTCAGTTTCCCAACAATGCGGCCCCGTTCTACTCCTTCCCCGCATTTCTCGTGCGCGCCGGCAATCCCAAAGGTATCAGTGACTGGGGCGATCTGGCCGCCGATGGCGTGCAGGTGATTTTTCCCAATCCCAAGACCTCCGGCAATGGCCGTTACACCTACCTTGCGGCCCGCGCCTGGGCGACGGAGGAATATGCTGGCGACGAGGCCCAGATCGAGGCCTTCCTCACCAAGCTGTTCAACAACGTTCCAGTCTTTGAAACCGGCGGGCGCGCCGCCACCACCGCCTTTGCCGAGCGCCAGCTTGGCGACGTGCTGGTGACTTTCGAGGCCGAAGTGCTTGCCGTGCGTAAGCAGCTCGGTGCCGACAAATATGAAGCCGTGATCCCCTCGGTCAGCTTCCTGTCCGAATTCCCGGTCGCTATCGTCGACAAGGTCGTCGATAGCCGCGGCAGCCGTGAGGTGGCCAAGGCCTATCTCGATTTCCTCTTCACACCCGAAGGCCAGGAAGTCGCCGCCGCCAACTTCCACCGCGTCAATGACGAGACCGTCGCCGCTGCCCACGCCGCCGACTTTCCCGCCGTTCGCCTCGTCACTGTGGAAGACGCTTTCGGTGGCTGGGAAAAGGTCAGCGAAGAGCATTTCGCCGATGGTGGCCTGCTCGACAAGGTGTTCTTGAACCAGTAGGCACCGCCGCGCACCAGCACAAAATCCTGGCGTGGCCTCTGCCACGCCAAAACCATTTGAAGGACCAAGATGGCATCGCGACGCAGCAAGCACCTCCTGCCCGGCTTCGGGCTGACGCTGGGCGTCTCCATGCTCTATCTGACGATTATCATCGTGCTGCCGCTGCTGGCCATGTTGCTCAAGGTGGGCGGCATGGGCTGGCCAGAATTCTGGCGCATCGTCGCGTCCAACCGCTCGCTGGCCGCCTATCGCATTACCTTCAGCTCGGCCCTTGCCGCCACTGTTTTCAATGGCTTTTTCGGCCTGCTGCTTGCCTGGGTGCTCACCCGCTACAGCTTCCCCGGCAAGCGCCTGCTCGACGCGCTGGTCGATCTGCCCTTCGCCCTGCCCACCGCAGTTGCCGGCCTCGTCCTCGTAACACTGTTCGCGCAAACCGGCTGGTATGGCCAATTGCTCGAGCCCATTGGCTTCAAGGTCAATTACACCCAGCTCGGCATTATCATTGCCATGAGCTTTACCTCCATTCCCTTCGTCGTCCGCACCATCCAGCCGGTCCTCGAAGACGTGGAGGCAGGCTATGAGGAAGCCGCCAAGACGTTGGGCGCCACCGGCTGGCAAGTCTTTGCCCGCGTTATCTGGCCCACCATCCTGCCGGCCTTCATGACCGGCTGTGTGCTGTCCTTTGCCCGTTCGCTAGGCGAATTTGGCGCAGTCGTGTTCATCGCGGGCAACCTGCCCGGCCTGACGGAAATCGTCTCGCTGCTGATCTTCATCCGCCTCGATGAATACAGTTATGAAGGCGCGGCGGCCCTGGCCTTCGTCCTCCTCCTCGCCGCCTTCCTCACCCTGCTCGCCACCAATACGCTGCAGTCCTGGCAAGTCCGCTACGCGGACCGGAGCACCTGACCATGACGACGCGCGTCCACACCCGATCCCCCGCCGAAATCACCCTGATCGGCCTCGCCGTGGTCCTCTCGGCGCTGATCCTGGTGGTGCCGATTGCGCTTATCTTCGCCTACGCGCTGCGCGAGGGCGTCGGTGTCTATTTCGCCAATATCCTAGAACGGACCACGCTGCACGCCATCGGCCTCACCGTGCTCACGGCGGTCATCGTCGTGCCGATCAATATCGTCATCGGCATTTGCGTGGCCTGGCTGGCCACCCGGTTTCGGTTTCGCGGACGCCAGTTGGTCATCACCGTCATCGAGCTACCTGCCGCGGTCAGTCCCATCGTTGCCGGCGTGGTCTATCTCTTCCTCTATGGCGGCCAGGGCCTGCTCGGCCCGGTGCTGCAGGGCATGGGCATTCAGCTCATGTTCACCGTCACGGCAATCATCCTGGTCAGCCTGTTTGTCACTGCGCCTTTCGTGGCCCGCGAACTCATCCCGCTCATGCAGCAGCAAGGCACCGAGGACGAGGAAGCCGCGCTCTCGCTCGGCGCCAATGGCTGGCAGATGTTCCGCTTCGTCACCCTGCCCAATATCCGCTGGGCCATCGTCTATGGTGCAGTACTCACCAATGCCCGGGTGATGGGCGAATTCGGCGCCGTCTCGGTCGTCTCCGGTTCCATCCGCGGCCAGACCAACACCCTGCCCCTGCAGATCAGCCAGCTGTTCAACGATTTCAACGTCACCGGGGCTTTCGCGGCGTCATCGACGCTCGCCCTGATCGCCGTGGTGACGCTGATTTTGAAGTCGACGCTGGAATCTCGCGGCTGGCAATGATGGCGGTGGGCCGGTAGGCTCTCGGCATGCCCGCTTCCGCATTCAGACCGCCCGTCATTGCCCGTGTCGTCACCGGGGTCGATGTCCTGTCCCGCGCCCGGGCGGCACTGGCGGGCGGGGCCGAAATCATTGAATTGGCGAGCGAGGACACGGCCAGCGTTCAGCGCGAACTGGACTGCATTGTTCCGGCCATCGAGGCGTTAATCGATGCGGGGATCGCCGCGCCAATCGCCATAGCCAGCCGCCGGGCTTTGGTGGTCGACCAGGCCATCGAAGCAGGCGCGACCCTTGTATGCCCGCTGGAGGGTGAGGAAGCGGCGGAGATGGCCGAAATTATCGCTCTGCATGGGGCCGAAATTGCCGGCAAGCCCCGAGCTATCTAGGCCCGCAACGCGTCCAGCACGGCCACGGCAGTGTCGAATTCGACCCGCCGTTGTGCCCGGCGGGCTGCCGCTTCCTCGTCCTGGCCCCATAGGCCGATCTGATAATCCTCGTCGACATGCGCCGCCTGCCACACCTCGTCGGCGCTAAACAGCCGGTGCCACAGCCCGATGGCCAGCAGCCCCGATCCCGTGAGCCCCGTTATGTTGACGAGTGCGGTGAGGACAAAGAGATTTTCGCCATCCAGCGTCTCGGCAAGACGGTCCAGGCTCGCCTGCGGCTGCGCCTGATGGATAATGCCGATCGTGGGCTGGAACCGCACGCCGAAGTGCCGCGCGAGCTTAACCAGCGCGTTGTCCCACACCAGTTCCTGTTCGCTGACCAATTCCTGCGGCGCATCGGCGCGATAGAGCATCAGATCGCTGGCGGCGAACTTGACGATCTCCTGGCGGAAGGCGGGGATGGTTTCGTTCCCGCTTTCCACCGCCGAATTGATCAACCTCACCATGGGCATGGTCGCCGGGTTGATGAACTCTGCCTGCGCGGCCCATTCTTCCGCCATGGTAGTGGCAATGGCTGCCGCGGGCACTACGACCGGAATTTTCTTGCCGGGCGTGTGCACCTGCCGCCCATCCAGCGTGACGGCGAAGCCGCCATCGACCGGCGCTACACCAACATCCTTGTAGAACCGCTTGGGCAGTTCCACCCGATTGGCATGCTGCGCCCGGCCATAGCCGTCGTCGATGTGCTTGTGGGCATCTTCCAGCTGGTCGCGCATGGCCTACTCCAAAACCTTGCGGATCGCCGCGTCGAGTTCGTCGAAGCGGTCGATCATGATATCGGCGCCGGCCGCAATCAACTCGGCCGGCTCATGATAGCCCCAGCTCACCCCAATGGCCCAGGCGCCGGCAGCCTTGCCCATTTCGATATCGAATGTCGTGTCGCCGATCATCACCGTCTCGCGCGGCAGCGCCCCGGTTTCCGCCATGGCGCGCAGCAGCATGCCCGGATGCGGCTTGGATGGGTTGTGGTCCGGAGTCTGCAAGGTGACGAAGTAGTCGGCGATATTGTGGTTGCCGGTGATGCGATGGACGCCGTTGAGGCCCTTGCCTGTGGCTATGCCCAACCGTATGCCATCCCATAGCTGCAGACGCTGTAGCGCCTCCAAAGCCCCGGGAAACAGCCCTTCACGGTCGCTATGGGTCAGCACGGAAGCCCGATAGTGGCTGCGATAGTCCTCGACCAGCTTGTCGATAAGCACCGGATCATCCGTACGGGCAAGTCGCGCCAGGGCCACCGGCAGCGAGAGCCCGATAACGCGGCGCGACTCGGCAGGGCTTGGCGCATCGAGCCCTGCCCCCGCAAAGGTCGTCGCCATGTGCTCGGTGATCAGCGCCTGGGTGTCGATTAGCGTGCCGTCCATGTCGAACATGACAAGCGTCATGCGCCGTCCTCCGGGTCCTTGCTGACATCGAACCGGTCGGGATCGAACCCCAAGGCATCAAAGCTCTCGCGCATATGCGGGGGCAGCGGCGCGGACACGTCCAGCCGCTTGCCATTGCGTAGTGGTAGGGCAATGCGCCGGGCATGCAGCTGCAGCCCCTCGCCCAGGCCGGGCGCGCCCTGCCAGTTCTCGATATTGAAATAGCGCGGATCGCCAATGATTGGCGTGCCGAGCTGGGCCATATGCACGCGCAACTGGTGCGTGCGGCCGGTTACGGGCTTGAGCGTGACCCAGGCGAAGCGGCGACTGGCCGTATCGGTGGTCGAATAATAGCTCATCGAATGCTGCGCGCCCGGCGTGCCATTCTTGACCACCACCATCTGCTCGCCATCGGTCGTCGCCTGCTTGGCGAGGAAACACGAGATTTCGCCCTGGCGCGGATTGGGATTGCCCGCCACCACAGCCCAATAGATCTTCCTGGCCGAACGCGAGCGGAACACTTCGCCAAAATGGCTGGCCGCCGACTGCGTCTTGGCGACGACCAGGCAACCGGAGGTGTCGCGGTCGAGGCGATGGACCAGGCGCGGCGCCTCGCCGATCTTGTTGGGCAGGCTTTTCAGCATGCCATCGAGATGGCGGAACGTGCCGCTGCCACCCTGCACAGCCAGGCCATGCGGCTTATTGAAGACGTAAATGTCCTCGTCCTCATAAAGGATGATGTCACGCAGGAATTGGGCATCGCCCGAATTGACGCGCACCGGCTTGACCGTTTCGGCATCATCGATCGGTGGAATGCGCACGGTCTGTCCGGCGGCAAGGCGTGTACTGGTCTGCACACGGCCCTTGTCGACCCGCACTTCGCCATTGCGAATGAGCTTCTGCAGCCGCCCGAAACCGAGCTGCGGAAAATTCTGCGCAAACCAGCGATCAAGACGCATCCCGTCTTCGTCGCTGCTTACCTGCCGCTGTTGTACCGCACTCATGCCGGGCTGCCTCTGGTCACCAAAAGCCCGAGATAAAGGCCAATGAGACAAACCACAACCGACAACAGCACATAGAGCCCGGCTTGTACCATTTCGCCGCGTTCAAACAGCACGATCGTATCCAGCGAAAAGGAGGAAAAGGTCGTGAAACCGCCCAATATACCCACGGCGACGAACAGGCGCGCCTCAGGCGCCCAGGGTGGCAGGGTGCGCGCCAGAAGGCCGATGAACAGGCCCATGGCAATGGAGCCGGCAATGTTGATCAGCATCGTGCCGAGCGGAAAGGCATGCGGCCAGACACGTCCCACGACGATGGAGGCGCCGTATCGAGACATGGCGCCAATCGCGCCGCCAAGGCCGACGAGGAGAAAACTCTGCATTATTCGTACCTTATTCCTCGCGCTTCTTGTCCGCTCTCAGCCGCTCGAAATAGTCGAGCCGCTTGCGCAGATCGCGCTCAAAACCGCGTTCGACCGGCTCATAGAATTTCTGCCGGCCGATCTTCTCCGGGAAATATTCCTGACCCGAAAATGCCTCGGGCGTATCGTGATCGTAGATGTAGCCGTCGCCATAGCCCGAGGTCTTCATCAGTTTGGTCGGGGCATTGAGAATGACCATGGGCGGGGTCGGCGAGCCGGTGGATTTGGCCACGCTCGTGGCGCCCTTGAAGGCTGTATAGACAGCGTTGGATTTGGGCGCCAGGGCCAGATAGACGACAACCTGCGCCAGGGCCAGTTCGCCCTCGGGCGAACCCAGCATCTGATAGGCATCGCGTCCGGCAACGGCTTGCGGCAGCGCCTGCGGGTCGGCGAGGCCAATATCTTCCACAGCCATGCGGATCAATCGCCGGGCGAGAAACAGAGGGTCTTCGCCAGCGTCGAGCATACGGGCAAAATAATACAGCGCCGCATCGGGATCGGAACCGCGCACCGTCTTGTGCAGCGCCGAAATCAGATTGTAGTGCCCGTCCTGCGCCTTGTCATAGATCGGCGCACGGCGCTGGATCACTGTCAGCATAGTAGCGGCGTCGAGAATTTCGCCTTCCCTGGCCGAGGCCAGCACTTCCTCGACGAGGCCCAGCAAGGCGCGGCCGTCGCCGTCGGCCAGCGTCAGCAGCGTGTGGCGAGCCTCGTCATTGAGCGGCAGCGCCGCGCCGGTCAGTTCCTCCGCCCGCACAACCAGCTTCTCCAGATCGTCCAGTGACAGCGACTCAAAGCGCAACACCTGGCTGCGCGACAGCAAGGCCGCGTTGAGCTCGAAGGATGGGTTTTCGGTCGTCGCCCCCACCAGCACGACGGTGCCGTCTTCCATCACCGGCAGGAAGCCATCCTGTTGTGCCCGGTTGAAACGATGGATCTCATCGACAAACAGCAGCGTGCGGTGGCCGGACAGCCGCTCGAAGCGCGCTTTCTCGAAGACCTTCTTGAGATCGGCAACACCCGAAAACACCGCCGAAATCTGCTCGAACGTATAGCCGATCTGGTCGGCGAGGAGCCGCGCCACCGTGGTCTTGCCGGTACCCGGCGGTCCCCACAGAATGAGGGAGCCCAGCCGGCCGGAGGCAATCATGCGGCGCAAAGTCCCTTCCGGCCCGAGCAGATGGCTCTGGCCGATCACCTCGTCGAGCGAGCGCGGCCGCAATTGATCGGCAAGCGGGCGCGCGCGGTCGGTTTCACTGGGGTCTGCGGCGAAAAGGTCAGCCATGCCTGAATAGTCTCTATGATGGGCTCTGCGTAAGATAGGGCGGCGGCGCGAGCAAGACAAACCGGCAGCGAATTGCCAATGTCGCGTTTGTCAGCATTAATGCGCGACCACAATATCGAGGGCCTTCCATGCATCGTTTCGTCACCGCATTCTTGCTCCTTGCCGCCATGGCATCGCCAGTGAGCGCCCAGACCGACGCCATCGGCGCGCCGGGGCCGATCACCTTCGAGAATGTCGAATTTGCGCTCGCCTGGACGAGCCACCCGAACGAGACCTATTTCAAGCAGGAATATGTGCCGGCCGGCCAGACCGTCGAGCAATTCGAAGACATGTTCATGATCGACGTGCTGACCAATGGCACCACCCCGGAAGCGGCTGCGGCAGCGATGGTGCAGAGCCTTGACCAACGCAAGGGTAGCGACCCCGTAGTCAATTATGACGTGCTCCGGAACGAACAGACCGGCGAAATCATCCTCGATTTCATGCTCAGCGATTCGAGCAGCGGCAGCATGGTCGTCGAATGGAACGCCTATCGCTATGCCCCGATCGAGGACGGTCTGGTACTCTACGCCATCAGCCGGCGCGGCTATGGCGAGGATGGCGCCCGCGCCCTGCTCACCGGCCTCAAGGACCGGCGCCAGAGCGCGATCAACACCTTGGCGCAGATGGATGTGCCCGAAATCAGCCTCGACTAGCCGCTCACGATCGAGCGCGTCACCCGGCCGTCGCGCTGCAGGATAATCTGCCAGGTACGGGCGCGCTGGCTTGCCGTCTGCGAGAACGCAGCGGCAGTGTCCATCGGGATGTCGTTGAGCGAGAGGATGATATCGTCCGCCTTGAGCCCCATCTGTTCGGCGGGCGAACCGGGCTCGACGGCGGTCACGATCACGCCCTTGGCGTCATAGGGCAGCCCCTTCATCTCGGCGAGCGCGGCATCGATCTGGCGCACGCTGGTCCCGGCGAAGCGCGACGAGCCGGTGATGGCGGCCATCATGTCCCCGGACGCCATCGGCGCTGCCTCGATGGTGAAATTGACCACTTCGCTCTGCCCGGCGCGGACGCGCTCGAGCGCGGTCCCCTGCCCGATGGGCTTGGTGGCGAGGCGGAAGTTGAAGGCGCTGGGATCATCGACCGCCATGCCATCAACGCTCAAAATCACATCGCCCGAGGCAAAGCCCGCCCGCTCGGCCGGCCCGCCGGGCGCCACTTCGGTGATCAGCGCGCCGTGGGGCGCCGGCATGCCAAGACTCTGGGCGATGTCGGAATTGACCGCTTGCATCTTGGCGCCAAACCACGGCCGCACGATCTGCCCGCCGCTGACGCCGGCCTGCGCCACCATCTTGGCCATGTTGGCCGGAATGGCAAAGCCGATGCCGACCGAGCCACCGGTCTGCGAATAAATGGCGGTATTGATGCCGACCAAATGCCCATCGAGATCGACCAGCGCGCCGCCCGAATTGCCGGGATTGATCGCCGCATCGGTCTGGATGAAGAATTCATAATCCGAGCTTTCCACCCCGGTTCGGGCCAGGGCGGAGACAATGCCGCTGGTCACCGTCTGGCCCACGCCAAACGGATTGCCGATGGCCAGCACCAGATCGCCCACTTCGAGGGAGTCGGAATTGGCAAAGACGATGGCGGGGAAGACCGCATCGCCCGGCTGGCGCACGCGCAATACCGCAAGATCAGTCTGCGCATCCTCGATGACGATGTCGACGGCGAATTCACGGCCATCGGAAAGGGCGATGCGCACATCGGTCGCGCCTTCGATGACGTGGCGATTGGTGAGGATGACGCCGCCGGCGTCCACGATCACGCCCGAACCCAGCGATTGGGACTCGCGCGGCCGGCTCTGGAACTGGTTGCGCCCGAAAAAGCGGGAAAAGAACGGGTCATTGGCGAAGGGCGACACCGTCTGTTGCTCGATGCGGGTGGCGTAGACATTGACCACCGAGGGCGAGGCAGCCTTGACTACCGGCGAGAAGCTCAGCTTGATTTCGGCATCGCTGCGCGGCACTTCCACACTTGGGGCCACGGGAGCTGGCGGCACGGGCGCGGGCACGGGCGCCGTTGCCTGCGCCAGGCTGGGCGCATTCCAGGGCGAGTAAGCGAGCGTGCCTCCAACCGCCAGAACCGCCACGGCACAGCTTGCCATAATCCACGAACGCATCGACATCGAACCAACCTCCGGTCAGCGCTTCTGCCCTGATGTGGCATCCGCGCGGGGCAAGGCAAACGCCCGGATTCTGTCACGAAAAAGGCGTCACGCCCCCGTCGCAATTGGAGGCCAAATAAACGTTTGCGTGAGGGGGCACACGGCCCTATATGCAGCGCTCGTTTTCCGCATTTCTCCAGCCCCGAAAGGCAAGTCGTCCATGACCACTGAGCCGAAGCAGGTTTACCCGAATACCTCCGCGCTGATCGCGGCGGAAGCCCCGGATTTCCCGGCGTTCCTGTTTTCCGAGCGCGAGCTGCACAAGGCCACAAAGGTGTTCAAGAAGGGCTTTGACGGGCTGCTGACCTATGCAGTCAAGTGCAATCCGTCCCCGCACATCATCGCCCAGCTGCATCGCGAAGGTTTGAAGGCGTTCGACGTCGCCTCCAACACCGAAATGGAACTGGTGCGCGACCACGCGCCGGGCGCGGTGATGCATTACAACAACCCGATCAAGAATAAGCGCGAGATCGCTCGCGCCTATGAAGAATTCGGCGTCCGCTCCTTCACCATAGACCATCCCCAGCAGCTCGACCAACTGGCGGCGGTTGTTTCGCCTTCGCGCGATGTGGAAGTGACCACCCGCTTCAAGGCCGGCAAGGCGCTGAAATCCTATGATTTCGGCATCAAGTTCGGCGTCATGGAACAGGGCGCGGCCGAAATCGTCACCATGGTCGACCAGATGGGCTACACGCCTAGCCTGTGCTTCCATGTCGGCAGCCAGTGCGAAGACGCCTATGCCTATGAGCGGCATATCGCAGCGGCGTCCCGCATCGTCGAAGAATCCAATATCCAGCTCAAGCGCCTCAATATCGGCGGCGGCTATCCGGCCCCCTACCCGACCAGCGAAGCCCCGCCGATGGACTACTACTTCGAGACCATCTCGACGGCGGTCAACGATCATTTCGGCGAGAAGAACAAGCCCGAGCTGATCATCGAACCCGGTCGCGCTCTCGTCACCTCTTCGACCTCGCTGCTGCTGCGGGTGAAGCATCAGCGCGGCGGCCAGTCGGTCTATGTCAATGACGGGGCCTATGGCAGCCTGATGGAAGTCAAGTTCATGCATTTCACCCCACCTGTGCGGGTGTGGCGCGGTGCGCGCGTGCATGACAATAATGCGGAATTCTCCGAGTTCACCGTCTGGGGACCCACTTGCGACAGCTATGACGTGCTGCCCCAGGTATTCACCCTGCCCGCCGATATCGATGAAGACGACTGGATCGAATTCGGCCTGATGGGCGCCTATACCCAGGCCTCGCTGACCCCGTTCAACGGCTTCGACCGCCGAGACCAATTCTGGGTCGACGAGGTCTATACCGGCAAGGATGTGCAGCCCGAATAGGCCTGCAATCCCCTGCCTATGATCAACCATCAATCCCCGCTACGGCGGGGATTTTTGTCTCTCCAACACGGAGTTCGCCTGCCCTTCCTCGCTTTTCCACCCCGATCCCACCAAACCATATATCGGAACTGAAAATGCAGACCTTTCAACCGCTTGACGCCCTCGGCCGCCGCATCGTGATCATGGGGCCGACCAATGCCGGCAAGTCGACGCTGGCCATTGCCATCGGCAAGAAGCTCGATATTCCAGCTATCCATCTCGACCAATTGCGCCACTTACCCAACACCGACTGGCAGGTGCGGCCGGACGCCGAATTCCATGCCCTGCATGACGCGGCGATCCTGGAACCGGGCTGGGTGATGGAAGGCAATTACTCTGTGCTCATGCCGCAGCGCTTTGCCCGGGCCACTGGCGTTGTCGTCGTGGACGACCACTACCTGCGCCGCTTCAGCCGGTATTTCCGGCGAACGCTGCTGGAAAAGGAGCGGGCCGGCAATCTTCCGGGTAATCGCGACAGCATCAAATGGCAGATGGTGAGCTGGATCTGGAAAACGCGGAACAATGCCGACCGCTCTCGCCGCGTCGCCAAGGCCACCGGATTGCCGATGGTTTTCTGCGCGTCCCTCCGTGAGGTGAAGGCCCTCGCGCGGGCGTGGAATTTGTGAGCACACTGTTAGCGTTGACGTGACATTTCGCTGTCAGAGGGCAACGGACTGTTGACATCGACCGCGGCAATTGCCCCATCATGCCATTCGGGCCTAAGCTGAGCCAAAATGCGGAGGAGACGACCATGTTGGGCATTATGATGAAATCGCCGCGGCGCGGCCGGCTCGCCATGATTATGGTCGGTCTGCTCTGCATGGGTCTGGGCGTTGCGCTGTTCTGGGGCGCTATCTCCTGACGACGGGGTGGGACGCACTCGGGCAATGGGGTGCCGATGCGCAGCGCGTTGAGCGGCTGGCCGGAGGCTCCTCCAATGACGTGTGGAGCGTGCGCATCAATGGGCAGCTCGCGGTTGCTCGACTGGGCAAGCGGAGTGACGCGGATCTGGCTTGGGAGGGCGCCCTCCTCCAGCATCTCGAGCATTCGGGCCTGACCGTGCCGGCGCCGATCCCGACCATAGATGGCAGGCTGTTTGCCGATGGGCTGATGGTGATGAAATATATGGAGGGCGAACCGCCCGAGACAGAGGCCGACTGGCGCCGGGTGGCCGACACGCTTCGGCAATTGCATCGCTTGACGCAGGGCCGGCCGCAACGGCCCGGCTGGCGATCCTCGACCGACCTTTTGCATGCCGATACCGGAACGCGGATCGACCTGACTGCGATGCCGGCCGAGGCCGTCGCGCGCTGCCGGGCGGCGTGGGCGCGGCTCGCCGGGCGGCAGACCTGCGTGGTGCATGGCAATCCTACCAATCCGGGCAATATCCGCATGACTGCCGAGCGGGTCGCGTTGATCGATTGGGACGAGGCGCATGCCGACGTCCCGGAGCTTGACCTGGCCCTGCCCCATAATGCCGCCGGCTTCGATGCTGCGGAATTTGACATCGCCGCGCAAGCCTCGGCCGCATGGGAAGCGGCGGTCTGCTGGAAAGACGACTATTCCGTCCAGCGGCTCGCCGAAGTTCGAGCGATCTGAACAAAGCAAAAGGCGGCCCGCGCATTCAAACGCGGACCGCCTCAAATCTTGAACCGAATGTCGCTTACGCGGCTTCGGACTCGTCTTCGTCACGCACCTGCACCGGACCACTATCGAGGCCCTTGGCATTGACGTCGCGATCGACGAACTCGATCACCGCCATCGGCGCATTGTCGCCATAGCGGAAGCCAGCCTTCATGATGCGGATATAGCCGCCCTGACGGTCCTTGTAGCGCGGGCCCAGCACTGCGAACAGCTTCTGCACCTGGCCTTCGTCGCGAACCTGAGCGATCGCCTGGCGGCGAGCATGCAGGTCGCCGCGCTTGCCCAGCGTGATCAGCTTTTCAACGATCGGACGCAGGTCCTTCGCCTTGGGCAGGGTGGTGACGATCTGCTCGTGCTTGATCAGCGCGGCGGACATATTGGCGAACATAGCCTTACGGTGGCTGGCGGTTCGGTTGAGCTTGCGGCCGGAATTACCGTGGCGCATGGTGGTCTCCTAAAGTGCTTGGCAGCGCGGGATCAATAATGATCTTCGTAGCGCTTGGCGAGGTCATCGATATTCTCGGGTGGCCAATTGTTGACGTCCATTCCGAGATGAAGCCCCATCTGTGCCAGGACCTCCTTGATTTCGTTGAGCGACTTGCGGCCAAAATTCGGGGTCCGCAGCATCTCGGCTTCCGTCTTCTGGATCAGATCGCCGATATAAACGATGTTGTCGTTCTTGAGGCAGTTGGCCGAACGCACCGAAAGCTCGAGTTCGTCGACCTTCTTGAGCAGCGCCGGGTTGAAGGCCAGTTCGGGAACGGCATCCTGTGCCTTTTCCTTGCTGGGCTCTTCGAAGTTCACGAACACCGACAGCTGGTCCTGAAGAATACGCGCAGCATAAGCCACGGCATCTTCCGGCGATACTGCACCATTGGTCTCGACCTGCAGGGTCAGCTTGTCCTTGTCGAGGCTTTCACCCGCGCGGGTGGCATCGACCTTGTAGCTGACGCGGCGAACCGGGGAGAACAGCGCATCGACCGGAATATAGCCGATCGGTGCATCTTCCGGACGGTTCTTGTCGGCGGCAACGTAACCCTTGCCGGTGTCGACGGTGAACTCGATATTGATTTCGGCGCCGTCATCGAGATGGCAGATCACCAGCTCGGGGTTCAGCACTTCGATATCGCCGGTGACCTTGATGTCGCCAGCGGTCACGGCACCCGGACCCTGCTTGGTGAGGCCAAGGCGCTTGGGGCCTTCGCCACCCATCTTCAACGCGATTTCCTTCACGTTGAGGACCAGGTCGGTCATGTCTTCGCGCACGCCCGGAAGCGAGGAGAATTCATGCAGGATGCCGTCAATCTGGATTGCGGTAACTGCCGCGCCCTGAAGCGACGACAGCAGCACACGACGAAGAGCGTTACCCAGGGTAAGCCCGTAACCGCGCTCAAGCGGCTCGGCAACTACCGAAGCCACGCGCGCGTTGTCGCTGCCCGAAACAATCTCCAGCTTGGTCGGCTTGATCAGTTCTTGCCAGTTCCTCTGGATCGTCACGGTAATGTCCTTTCAAAATCGCGGCTCCAGCCCGAGCCGCTCCGCCGCAAACGCAATAAGACTCCCGGCCCATTCAATCGGCCGGGAGCTCTTCAATCGGTCTAGATTAGACGCGGCGCCGCTTGCGCGGACGGCAGCCGTTATGCGGGATCGAGGTCACGTCGCGGATCGAGGTGACGTTGAAGCCAGCAGCCTGCAGAGCGCGCAGAGCCGATTCACGGCCCGAACCAGGACCACGCACTTCGACCTCAAGGGTCTTCATGCCATGCTCCTGCGCCTTCTTGGCAGCATCTTCAGCAGCGACCTGAGCCGCATAGGGGGTCGACTTGCGCGAGCCCTTGAAGCCCATGACACCCGAGGAAGACCACGAAATCGTGTTGCCCTGCATATCGGCAATGGTGATCATGGTGTTGTTGAACGAAGCATTCACGTGGGCGACGCCCGAAGTGATATTCTTGCGTTCCTTGCGCTTGACGCGCGTCGTTTCAGTCTTAGCCATTTAATTCCTCTGAACGATATCAGCGCTGCCGTCAGCCAAATGGCCCCAGCAGCTACATCGAAGAACCCCAGACGGGTTCTTACTTCTTCTTGCCAGCGATCGGCTTTGCCGGACCCTTGCGGGTGCGGGCATTGGTATGGGTACGCTGACCGCGCACCGGCAGGCCACGACGGTGGCGCAGGCCACGGTAGTTACCCAGATCCATCAACCGCTTGATGTTCATCGCCACATTGCGGCGAAGATCACCTTCCACGACATAGTCGCGGTCGATCGCTTCACGGATCAAAATCACTTCGGCATCGGTCAACTCGTTGACACGGCGCTCGGCAGGAATGTTTGCCTTTTCAGTGATATCCTTGGCGAACTTTTCGCCAATCCCGTGGATATACTGCAACGCGATGATCACGCGCTTATTGGTCGGGATATTGACGCCAGCAATACGAGCCACGTCTGCTCTCCTTCATTCAGCACGGGTTACCATCAGGGGGCCGTGCCGTTAAACAACAAGGGACCGGATTTCGACCCCCAACACCTGGAGAACCGAATCCAGCCCAATAATCCATGAGACTGACGCGGTTCTTTAAGGACTAGATTCGGCAGAGTCAACTGCCAAACCCCTGCCCTGTTCTCAGCCTTCGATCGCAGACTTGATCGAAGCCGTGACTTTTTCGACCGGCTCCATGCCGTCGACTGCCTTGAGCAGACCCTTGTCGCTGTAATAGGCGACGAGCGGAGCGGTCTGCTCCTTGTAGATATCGAGGCGCTTGCGCAGCACTTCCTCATTGTCGTCGGCACGGGCGCCGCCGCTTTCCTTGCTGCGCTGGATCACCCGGCGCACCAATTCATCGGCATCGGCCTTGATCTCGACAACGGCGTCGAGATTGACGCCCTTGTCGATCAACATCTGGTCGAGCGCCTCGGCCTGCGCAATGGTGCGCGGAAAGCCATCGAGGATGAAACCAGGCTTGCAATCTTCAGCGTCGAGACGTTCGGAGACGATACCGTTGACGATGGCGTCACTGACCAGATCCCCACGATCGACGATGGCCTTGGCTTCCAGACCCAGTGGGGTCTTGGCCGCAATGGCCGAGCGCAGGATATCGCCGGTCGAGAGCTGGGGAATACCATAGGCCTCGACAAGAATCTTGGCCTGAGTACCCTTCCCCGCTCCCGGCGGTCCGAGCAGAATTAGCCTCATCGACGCTTACCTCCCCCAAGACGGGACTTCTTGACCAGCCCCTCATATTGCTGCGCGATCAGGTGGCTCTGAATCTGGCTGACCGTATCGAGCGTCACCGTCACCATGATCAGCAGCGAGGTGCCGCCGATAAACTGGCTGACAGCCAGCTGGTTATGGATGACCTCGGGAATCAGCGCCACCACCGTAAGATAGGCCGCACCGATAACAGTGATACGGGTCAACACATAGTCGATATGTGCAGCCGTCCGTTCGCCCGGACGAATCCCCGGAATAAAGCCGCCCGAGCGCTTGAGATTGTCAGCCGTCTCGGTCGGATTGAACACGATGGCCGTATAGAAGAAAGCGAAGAAGATGATGAAGAAGGCAAACAGCGCCAGATAGAGCGGCTGGCCGCGCCCAAGCAGGGCCGTAACCGTCTGCAGCCAGACCGGAGCATTCCCCTGCGCCGCAAAGGACGCAATAGTGGCCGGCAGCAGTAGCAGCGACGAGCCGAAAATTACCGGGATAACACCCGCCGTATTCAGCTTGAGCGGCAGATGCGAGCTTTCGCCCTGGAACATCTTGTTGCCGACCTGGCGCTTTGGATACTGGATCAACAAGCGGCGCTGGGCGCGTTCGAAGAACACGATGCCGGCAATGACCACGATGGACAGCACCACGATGCCGAAGGCTGCCAGCGGGGGCAGCGCACCGGTGCGGCTCAGCTCGAGCGTTTGCACGATGGTGGTAGGCAGATTGGCCACGATACCGGCAAAGATGATCAGTGAAATACCATTGCCGACGCCGCGCGAGGTGATCTGCTCGCCCAGCCACATCAGGAACATGGTGCCGCCGACCAGCGTGATCACTGTCGAAATGCGGAAGAACCAGCCCGGATTGAGCACGACGCCCTGGCTCGCTTCCAGGCCCACGGCAATGCCATAGGCCTGCACGGCGCAGAACACGACCGCGAGGTACCGGGTATACTGGTTCATCTTGCGACGGCCGGCCTCGCCCTCTTTCTTGAGGGCTTCCAGACGCGGCGACGCGGTCGCAATGACCTGCACCACGATCGAGGCGGTGATGTATGGGATCAGGTTCAGCGCAAAGATTGCCATGCGCTCGACGGCGCCACCGGCAAACATGTTGAACATGCCGATAATGCCCTGCTGGCTCTGTTCGAACGTCGCGCGGAATGCATCGGGATCAATGCCGGGAACCGGAATGAAAGTGCCCAGTCGATAGACAAGCAGCGCGCCCAGTGTGAACCAGATGCGCTGCTGCAGGGCTTTCGCCTTCGAGAAGGTCGAAAAATTGAGATTACGTGCCAGCTGTTCGGCTGCGGACGCCATGTATCGCTCCCTTTGGCTTCAAGGCCAGGCGCGCTCGGAGCGGGTCGGAAGCAGACCCGTCTGCAGTCCTAGCGCAACAAACCAAAAAAGGCGCACCCGACCAATGGCCGGGTGCGCCTGGCCGAAATTAACCGGCGTGTGGAGTCTTCTTCCACGGCGCCTTTGCCGGGATGATATCGACCTTGCCACCAGCAGATTCAATAGCTGCCAATGCGCCCTTGGTCGCATAATTGACGTTGAAGGTCACCTTCTTGGAGGTGAAGCCCTCGGAGCCGATCAGCCGCACACCATCCTTGGGACGGCGGATCACGCGGGCAGCGATCAGCGCAGCAGCGTCGATCACAGCCTTGGGATCGAGCTTGCCGGCGTCGATATAGGCCTGAAGGCGATCGATGCGGACCTCGTTCCAGTTACCTGGATTGAGCGCATTGAAGCCACGCTTGGGCATACGCATGTGAAGGGGCATCTGGCCGCCTTCGAAGCCGTTGATCGCAACGCCGGAACGTGCAGTCTGGCCCTTGCCGCCGCGACCACCGGTCTTGCCCTTACCGGAACCGATACCGCGACCAATACGGATACGGACCTTGTTGGCACCGGGATTGTCGCGAAGTTCATTCAAACGGGTCATTTGAGGGACCTTCTCTCTCACTCGCCGATGATACGGACGAGATGCGGCACCTTGTTGATCATGCCACGCACTTCAGGCGTGTCGATCAGCTGACGCTGCTTGTTCATCTTGTTGAGCCCGAGACCGATCAGGGTCGCGCGCTGGCTCTTCTCACGGCGGATCGGGGAGCCGATCTGCTGCAGAGTAATGGTCTTGTCTTTAGCCATGATGCTTCTCCAGACCTGATCTATCAGGCTTCGACAGCAGTCTCGCCACGGCGAGCTTGCAGTTCGGAAACCTTGAGACCGCGGCGGGCGGCAACCGAGCGGGGGCTATCAACGCGCTTCAGCGCATCGAAAGTGGCCCGCACCATGTTGTAGGGGTTAGCAGTCCCCTGCGACTTGGCAACGATGTCATTGATGCCCAGCGTCTCGAAGACGGCGCGCATCGGACCACCGGCGATGATGCCGGTACCGGGAACGGCGGCACGCAGGATAACCTTGCCGGCGCCGTGACGGCCGTGCACGTCGTGGTGCAACGTGCGGGCATCGCGCAGCGGCACGCGGATCATCTGGCGCTTGGCCTGCTCGGTAGCCTTGCGGATCGCTTCGGGCACTTCACGGGCCTTGCCGTGACCAAAGCCAACGCGGCCCTTCTGGTCACCAACAACGACGAGTGCGGCAAAACCGAAACGACGGCCGCCCTTGACCACTTTGGCCACGCGGTTGATGTGGACCAGGCGATCGACGAATTCGCTTTCGCGTTCTTGAACGTCTCTGCTCATAATGTTTCTTTCCTTGTCCGTGCCTAGAACTGCAGGCCGCCCTCACGGGCAGCGTCTGCAAGGGCCTTTACACGGCCATGATAGATGTATGCGCCGCGGTCGAAGACAACTTCGGCCACACCCGCCTTGGTGCCGCGCTCTGCGATCAGCTTGCCGACCGTAGCAGCGGCTTCCGCCGAACCACCCTTGATGGTGCCCTTGACGTCCTTGTCGAGGGTCGAAGCGGCGGCCAGCGTACGGCCGGTCGCATCGTCGATGATCTGAGCGTAGATATTCTTGTCCGAACGGAAAACCGACAGACGGGGACGACCGAAGGCACGAGCCTTGAGCGCCTTGCGGACACGAGCCTTGCGGCGGTCCGCACCTTTTGCACTGATAGCCATTGCAGGCGCTCCTTACTTCTTCTTGCCTTCTTTGCGGAAGACGAATTCGCCCGCATACCGAACGCCCTTGCCCTTGTAGGGCTCTGGCTTGCGCCAGGCGCGGATGTTCGCCGCAACCTGACCAACCTGCTGCTTGTCGGTGCCGGTGATGACGATTTCCGTCGGCGCCGGCACAGCCAGGGTGATGCCCTGAGGGGGCTGATAGATCACTTCGTGGCTGAAACCAAGCGACAGCTTGACATCCTTGCCCTGCATGGCAGCGCGATAACCCACGCCCTGGATCGCCAGCTTCTTCTCGAAGCCAGCCGAAACACCGGTGACCATGTTCTGGATCAGTGCACGGGTAGTGCCCCAAGCGGCGCGAGCCTCGCGGGTGTCATTGGCCGGCGTCACGACGAGACCGTCGGAGCCATTCTCCACATTGACAACATCCATGAGCTCGATGCTCAATTCGCCCTTCGGGCCCTTTGCGGTGACGGTACGACCATTGATCGTGACCGTTACACCGCTAACCGGTGCAACCGGTTTCTTGCCAGTACGTGACATTCTAGTTCAATCCTTGAGTAATCGTCTTACCGCGCCTCTTAGAAGACGCGGCAGAGTACCTCGCCACCAACATTGGCAGCCTTGGCTTCGTGGTCGGCCATCACACCCTTGGGGGTGGAGAGGATCGAGACACCCAGGCCATTGGCAACCTGCGGAATATTCTTGACGGAAGCGTAAACGCGGCGGCCGGGACGCGAAACGCGCTCGATCGTGCGGATAACAGCAACGTCATCCGAGTACTTCAGTTCAATTTCGTACTCGGCAGCACCGTTTTCGAACTTGGTCTCCGAATAGCCGCGGATGAAACCCTCGGACTGGAGCACGTCCAGCACACGACCGCGAAGGGTCGAAGCCGGCGTCGAAACGGAATTCTTGCGGCGCATCTGTGCATTACGGATGCGCGTCAGCATATCGCCGATTGGATCGGAAAAGCTCATTTTCTGTTCTCCTTACCAGCTCGACTTAACCAGGCCCGGGATCAGACCCAGGTTACCCAGCTGACGCAGAGCGATACGGCTCAGCTTGAGCTTGCGATAATAGCCGCGGGGACGACCCGAGACTTCGCAGCGATTGCGGACACGAACCTTGGCCGAATTACGCGGCAGTTCGGCCAGCTTGAGCTGAGCGGCGAAGCGCTGATCGGCCGGGATCGACTGATCCTTGGTCTGCGCCTTGAGCGCCGCACGCTTGCCAGCAAACTGCTTGGCCAGAGCGGCGCGCTTGTTGTTTTTCTCGATGGAACTGGTCTTTGCCATATCCTGATCCTTTTTCCCTTCCCTATCCGCTTACGTGCGGAATGGGAAGTTGAATGCCTTGAGCAGCGCGCGCGCTTCATCATCGGTCTTGGCCGTCGTGGCGATCACGATGTCCATGCCCCAAACCTGATCGATCTGATCATAGTTGATTTCGGGGAAAATGATGTGTTCCTTGATGCCCATAGCATAATTGCCACGGCCGTCGAAAGAGTTCGGGTTCAGCCCGCGGAAGTCGCGAACGCGCGGCAGTGCGATATTCACCAGGCGGTCCAGGAATTCGTACATGCGCGTCTTGCGCAGCGTCACCTTGACGCCAAGCGGCATCTCTTCACGCACCTTGAAGCCAGCGATCGACTTACGAGCGTGGGTGATAACCGGCTTCTGCCCAGCGATCTTTTCCAGCTCGGCAGCAGCCGACTTGACCTTCTTGGTGTCGTTGACGGCTTCGCCAACGCCCATGTTCAGCACGATCTTGTCGAGCTTGGGCAGTTCCATGGTGTTCTTGTAGGAGAATTGCTCCTGCAGAACCTTACGGATGTTCTCTTCGTACTCGGTACGAAGACGCGGAACGTAAGCTGTATCAGCCATCGATCGAATCTCCGGTCGACTTGGCGACGCGCGTCTTCACGCCGTCCTTGATCTGGAAACCAACGCGGCTGGGCTTGCCATCCTTGTCGGCGATCGCGAGATTGGACAGATGGATCGGCGCTTCCTTGGTGAAGATGCCGGCATCGGTCGACGCGGTCTGCTTGGTGTGGCGACGGACCAGGTTGATACCCTGGACAAGTGCCTTGGTTTCGGTCGGGATGACGGACAGGACCTGACCGGTCTTGCCCTTGTCCTTGCCGGCCAGGACGACGACTTTGTCGCCCTTCTTAATCTTGGCGGCCATTACAGCACCTCTGGTGCGAGCGAGATGATCTTCATGTGGTTCTTGGCGCGAAGCTCGCGCGGAACTGGTCCGAAGATACGGGTGCCGATCGGCTCTTTCTGATTGTTGATCAGAACCGCGGCGTTCTTGTCGAAGCGGATCACGGTGCCATCGGGACGACGGATGTCGAACGCGGTCCGAACGACCACGGCCTTCATGACCTGGCCCTTCTTCACGCGACCGCGCGGAATGGCATCCTTGACCGACACGACGATGATGTCGCCGACCGAAGCGTACTTGCGGTGCGAACCGCCCAGCACCTTGATGCACATGACACGACGGGCGCCGGAATTATCGGCAACGTCGAGATTGGACTGCATCTGGATCATGACTGAGCGCCTTCCTGCTGAGCCGCACCAACAACAAGCGTCCAGCGCTTATTCTTGGAGATTGGCGCACATTCTTCGATCCACACGATCTGACCGACCTTCGCCACATTAGCTTCATCGTGCGCGTGGTACTTCTTGGACCGGCGCACGGTCTTCTTCATCACCGGATGCGTGAAACGGCGCTCAACGCGCACCACGACCGTCTTTTCATTGGCGTCGGAGACAACAGTCCCCTGCAAAACGCGCTTTGGCATGGTCGCGGCTCCTTACTTCGCTGCGTTCTTTTCGCCAAGGATCGTCTTGATCCGCGCGATATCGCGGCGGACCTTCTTGACCTCGGTCGGCTTTTCCAGCTGCTGGGTAGCACGCTGGAAACGCAGGTTGAACTGTTCTTTCTTGAGGGCGACGAGCTGATCTTTCAGTTCGTCTGCGGTCTTAGCCCGCACATCACTGGCTTTCATGCTCGTGTTCCTTAGTCGGCAATGCGGGTAACAACCCGCGTCATGATCGGGAGCTTCATTGCGCCGAGGCGCAGGGCTTCCTTGGCAACGTCCTCGGGGACGCCGTCGATCTCGAATACGATACGGCCCGGCTTGACGCGGGCGGCCCAGAATTCAACAGAACCCTTGCCCTTACCCATACGCACTTCGGTCGGCTTCTTGGAAACCGGCACGTCCGGGAAGATACGGATCCATACCCGGCCCTGGCGCTTCATCTCGCGAGTGATCGCGCGGCGGGCCGCTTCGATCTGGCGAGCAGTGACGCGCTCGGGTTCGGTTGCCTTGAGGGCATACTGGCCGAATGCCAGATCGGTACCGCCCTTGGCAACGCCATGGATACGGCCCTTATGGGCCTTGCGGAACTTGGTCTTCTTAGGTTGCAGCATAATGAACTAACCTTCTTATGCGCGTTCGCGGTCACGGTCGCCGCGCTCGCGGCGCGGTTCACGTTCAGCGCGCTGACCGCCCTGATCGGCACCTTCGGTTGCGCGACGTTCGTGCGCAGTCGGATCATGCTCAAGGACTTCGCCCTTGAAGATCCAGACCTTGATACCGATGATGCCATACGTGGTTTCGGCTTCGGCAGTGCCGTAGTCGATATCAGCACGCAGGGTGTGCAGCGGGACGCGGCCTTCGCGGTACCATTCGGTACGAGCGATATCGGCACCGCCCAGACGACCACCGACATTGACGCGAATACCACCGGCGCCCATGCGGATTGCGGTCTGCACGGCGCGCTTCATGGCACGGCGGAAGGCCACGCGGCGTTCCAGCTGCTGGGCAATGCCCTGGGCAACCAGCGTCGCATCGGTCTCCGGCTTGCGCACTTCAACGATGTTGATGTGCACTTCGCTGTCGGTGAACTTCTTCACCTTGGCACGGATCTTGTCGATGTCAGCGCCCTTCTTGCCGATCACGATGCCCGGACGGGCAGTGTGGATCGACACGCGGCACTTGCGGTGCGGACGCTCGATGACGATCTTGGACACCGCAGCGGCCTTGAGGTCTTCCAGAAGAGCCGTACGGATCTTCAGGTCTTCCTGCAGCAGCGTGCCGTATTCGCCCTTATTGGCGTACCAGCGGCTGTCCCACGTACGGTTGATGCCGAGGCGGAAGCCGATTGGATTGATCTTCTGGCCCATTATGCGGCCTCCTCAACTTGCCGCACGACGATCGTCAGATGCGAGAACGGCTTTTCGATGCGCGACGACTTGCCACGACCACGAGCGGTGAACCGCTTCATGACCAGCGAGTTGCCGACAAAGGCTTCAGCGACGACCAGGGCATCGGTATCGAGGCCATGGTTGTTTTCGGCGTTCGCGATGGCGCTTTCCAGCACCTTCTTGACCTGGCCGGAGATCCGCTTGTGGCTGAACTCGAGATCGGCCAGAGCCTTCTCGACCTTCTTGCCACGGATCAACTGCGCGACGAGGTTCAGCTTCTGAGGGCTGATGCGCAGCATGCGCAGCACAGCCTTAGCCTCGTTGTCCTTGAGAGCGCGCTCAGTTTTCGGCTTGCTCATATTACTTCCTCTTGGCCTTCTTGTCGGCCGCATGACCGTAATAGGTACGGGTCGGTGCGAATTCGCCGAACTTGTGACCGATCATGTCTTCGGTAACGCTTACCGGGACGTGCTTGTGGCCATTATGGACGCCGAAGGTGATACCCACGAACTGCGGCAGGATGGTCGAACGGCGGCTCCAGATCTTGACCACATCGTTGCGGCCAGACGCGAGGGCCTTCTCGGCCTTCTTGAGCATGTAGCCGTCGACAAACGGCCCCTTCCAGATTGAACGGGTCATGGCTTACCTGCCCTTCTTCACGTGACGGCTGCGAACGATGAACTTGTCCGTTGCCTTATTGCTGCGGGTCTTCTTGCCCTTGGTCGGCTTACCCCAAGGAGTAACCGGGTGACGGCCACCAGAAGTACGGCCTTCACCACCACCATGGGGGTGATCGATCGGGTTCATGGCCACGCCGCGCGTGACGGGCTTGCGACCCAGCCAACGGCTGCGACCGGCCTTGCCGAGCGAGGTGTTGGAGTGATCCTGGTTCGAGACGGCACCAACGGTTGCAAGGCAAGTGCCATGCACACGGCGCTGCTCGCCCGAGTTCAGGCGAAGGATCGCCCAACCGGAGTCACGACCGACATACTGAGCATAAGCACCAGCCGAACGGGCAACCTGGCCACCCTTGCGGGGCTTCAGCTCGATATTGTGCACGATCGTACCGACCGGCATGCGCTCGAGCGGCATGGCATTGCCCGGCTTCACGTCGACGGTATTCATCGACGAGATGACCTTGTCGCCGGCCGACAAACGCTGCGGCGCAACGATGTAAGCCAGTTCACCGTCTTCGTACTTGATCAGCGCGATCCAGGCCGTACGGTTGGGGTCATATTCCAGGCGCTCGACGGTGCCAACCGCGTCAAACTTGACGCGCTTGAAATCGATCAGGCGATAGGTGCGCTTATGACCGCCACCACGATGGAAGGCAGTGATGCGACCACGATTATTGCGGCCACCGGACTTGGAGAGACCTTCGGTCAGAGTCTTGACCGGAGCACCCTTCCAGAGTTCCGAACGGTCAGTCGTCACGAGTTGGCGACGGCCTTCGGAGGTGGGATTGTAAGTTTTAAGAGCCATTTTTGTCTCTGTCCCTTAGAGGCCGGTCGAAATATCGATCGACTGGCCGTCGACGAGGGTAACAACGGCCTTCTTGACGTCGTTGCGCGTACCGATGTGACCACGGAACCGCTTCACCTTGCCCTTGCGGACCAGGGTGTTCACGGCCTTGACCTTGACCGAGAAGAGCTGCTCGACAGCAGCCTTGATCTCGGTCTTGTTGGCATCGATCGCCACGTCGAAAACGACCTGGTTATATTCCGAAGCCATCGTCGACTTTTCGGTCACGACGGGGTTACGGACGATGTCATAAGCGCTGAGCTTGTTCATGCGAACCTCGCTTCCAGCGCTTCGAGCGCTGCCTTGGTCAGGACGAGCTTGTTGCGCTTGAGGATCGACACAACGTTGATCCCCTGCACCGGCAGCACGTCGATATGCGGGATGTTGCGAGCGGCCAGAGCGAAGTTCTGGTCGACAGCAGCACCGTCGATGATCAGCGCGTTCAGCCATTCGAGCTTGCCGAAGGTGGTGCGCAGGGTTGCGGTCTTCGGAGCCGAAGTCGTGACGCTGTCCAGCACGATCAGCTCGCCTGCAGCGGCCTTGGCCGACAGGGCGTGCTTGAGAGCCAGAGCGCGAACCTTCTTGGGAAGATCAATCGCATGGCTGCGCGGGGTCGGACCGAATGCACGGCCACCACCACGGAACTGGGGAGCCTTGCGATCGCCGTGACGAGCGCCGCCGCCCTTTTGCTTCTTGAACTTCTTGCCGGTGCGAACGCCTTCCGAACGATTCTTGACGTCGTGCGTGCCGGACATTGCCTTCAGCTGCTGGTAACGAACCATGCGGTGCAGGATGTCCTGACGGACTTCCAAACCGAACACGTCATCAGCCAGCTCGATCTTGCCGACGGACTTGCCGTCGAGACTTGTAACCTGGAGTTCCATTATTTCGCTTCCCCTGCAACGTCTGCAGCGGCCTTGAACGAACCAGGGAACTGGGCGTCCTTGGGAGCAGGCTTCTTGACAGCGTCCTTGACCATGATCCAGGCGCCCTTGGCGCCGGGAACCGAACCCTGGATCATGATCAGGCCACGCTCGATGTCGGTCTTGACGACCTTCACGTTCTGCGTGGTGATGCGACGATCGCCCATGTGGCCCGGCATCTTCTTGTTTTTGAAGGTACGACCAGGGTCCTGACGACCACCGGTAGAACCGATCGAGCGGTGCGACACCGACACGCCGTGCGTTGCACGCAGACCGCCGAAGTTCCAGCGCTTCATACCGCCGGCAAAACCCTTACCGATCGAAGTACCGGTGACGTCCACCAGCTGGCCTTCGACGAAATGGTCGGCCTGGAGCGTAGCACCGACCTCGATGAGGTTGGCTTCATCCACGCGGAATTCAGCGACATGGCGCTTGGGCTCGACCTTGGCAACGGCGAACTGGCCGCGCTCTGCCTTGGTCGTGTTCTTGGCCTTGGCCTGTCCAGCGCCGAGCTGCAGCGCGACATAGCCGTCTTTATCAGCGGTCCGCTGGCCTACCACCTGGCAGTTCTGCAAGCTCAGCACGGTCACAGGAACGTGCGAGCCGTCCTCTGCGAAAATGCGGGTCATGCCCAGCTTCTGTGCGATCAATCCAGAACGCATCGGTTATTACCTTCTCTCTTGGCGCTGCACCGGGTCATGGCTTCAGAGGACCCTTTTTGCGGTGAGCGCGGAAACTCTTAGTAGTCGTAGACCGCGAGATGTATCCGAAAACCGCTTAGCTTCCGGATCTCGCTTTAGAGCTTGATTTCGACGTCGACGCCGGCGGCGAGATCGAGCTTCATCAAAGCATCGACCGTCTGGGGAGTCGGGTCCACGATGTCCAGAAGACGCTTGTGGGTCCGAATCTCGAACTGCTCGCGTGCCTTCTTATCGATATGCGGCGAGCGGTTCACGGTAAATTTGTCGATTCGCGTCGGCAGCGGGATCGGCCCGCGAACCTGCGCGCCCGTACGCTTGGCCGTCGACACGATCTCGCGCGTGGAAGCGTCGAGAACGCGATGGTCAAACGCCTTAAGGCGGATGCGAATATTCTGACCGTTCATCTTGTAAATCCTGACGAAAATGGATCGCGGCGCGCGTTCATCCGCGCGCCGCGAATATCTTTATGGGCTTACTTCAGGATCTTCGCGACGACGCCGGCGCCGACAGTGCGGCCACCTTCACGGATAGCGAAGCGGAGCTTCTCTTCCATGGCGATCGGAACGATGAGCTGAACGTTCATGTTGATGTTGTCGCCCGGCATCACCATTTCCGTGCCTTCAGGCAGGGTCACGATGCCCGTCACGTCAGTCGTACGGAAGTAGAACTGGGGACGATAATTGCCGAAGAACGGGGTGTGGCGGCCGCCTTCTTCCTTGGTGAGGATATAGGCCTCAGCAACGAAGTCGGTGTGCGGGGTCACGGAACCGGGCTTGCAGAGAACCTGGCCGCGCTCAACCTGAGTGCGATCGATACCGCGGATCAGTGCGCCGATGTTGTCGCCAGCCTGGCCCGAGTCGAGCAGCTTGCGGAACATTTCGACACCGGTAACGGTGGTCTTCTGGGTTGCCTTGATGCCGACGATTTCGACTTCTTCGCCAACCTTGACGATACCGCGCTCGACACGACCGGTCACAACCGTACCGCGACCCGAGATCGAGAACACGTCTTCGATCGGGAGCAGGAAGGGCTGGTCAACCGGACGTTCCGGCTGCGGAATGTACGAGTCAACGGCAGCCATCAGCTCGAGAACGGCGTCGTGGCCGAGCTTCTTGTCCGAATCTTCCAGAGCGGCGAGAGCCGAGCCCTTGATGATCGGGATATCGTCGCCCGGGAATTCGTAGGACGACAGCAGCTCGCGGACTTCCAGCTCAACGAGCTCGAGCAGTTCCGGATCATCGACCATGTCGCACTTGTTCAGGAACACGACCAGAGCCGGCACGCCAACCTGGCGAGCGAGCAGGATGTGCTCACGGGTCTGGGGCATCGGGCCGTCAGCAGCCGACACGACCAGGATCGCGCCGTCCATCTGGGCAGCGCCGGTGATCATGTTCTTCACATAGTCGGCGTGGCCAGGGCAGTCCACGTGAGCGTAGTGACGATTGGTCGTCTCATACTCGACGTGAGCAGTGTTGATGGTGATGCCGCGGGCCTTCTCTTCGGGGGCCGCGTCGATTTGGTCGTACGCCTTGAAGGTCGCGCCACCGGTCTCAGCCAGCACCTTGGTGATCGCTGCAGTCAGCGAGGTCTTGCCATGGTCAACGTGACCGATGGTGCCGATGTTGCAGTGAGGCTTATTGCGGGAAAACTTTTCCTTGCCCATCGCTTCTCTCCGTATTCGTTAGCCGCTCGGCCAACCTTGAGTTTCAGTTTATTATTTAGGCGTACTTGGCCTGGACTTCGTCGGCGACTGCCTGCGGAACCTGCTCGTAATGGTCGAACGTCATCGAGTACTGCGCACGACCCTGGCTCATGGAGCGCAGCGAGTTCACATACCCGAACATGTTCGCGAGCGGGACATAGGCATTCACGACCTGGAGGATGCCGCGGCTTTCAGTGCCGTGGATCTGACCGCGTCGGGAATTCAGGTCACCGATGACGTCGCCCATGTAGTCTTCCGGCGTCACAACTTCAACCTTCATGATCGGCTCCAGGATCTTGGGAGCCGCCTTGCGAAGGCCTTCGTTGAAACCTGCACGGCCGGCGATTTCGAACGCCAGCACCGAGGAGTCAACATCGTGGTAGGCGCCTTCAGTCAGCGTCACCTTGACGTCAACGATCGGGAACCCGATCAGCGGACCGGCCGACATCACCGACTTCACGCCCTTTTCGACGCCCGGGATGTATTCCTTGGGCACCGAACCGCCGACGACGGCGTTCACGAATTCCAGACCCTTGCCGACTTCGCTGGGCTCAACAGTGAGCTTGACGCGAGCGAACTGGCCCGAACCACCCGACTGCTTCTTGTGGGTATAGTCCACAGAAGCCGACTTGGTGATGGTTTCGCGATAAGCCACCTGCGGCTGACCGATATTGGCCTCGACCTTGAACTCGCGACGCATACGGTCGACGAGGATGTCGAGGTGAAGTTCGCCCATGCCCGAAATGATGGTCTGGCCGGATTCTTCGTCGGTCTTGACGCGGAACGTCGGATCTTCGGCAGCCAGGCGGTTGAGCGCGAGGCCCATCTTTTCCTGGTCGGCCTTGGACTTGGGTTCCACCGAGATGTCGATAACCGGCTCGGGGAAGATCATGCGTTCAAGAATGACCTGTGCGTTCTGCGGGCAGAGCGTGTCACCGGTCGTGGTATCCTTGAGGCCAACGATAGCCACGATGTCGCCTGCATAGGCTTCCGTGATCTGCTCGCGGCTATTCGCATGCATCTGGAACAGGCGACCAACGCGCTCGCGCTTTTCCTTGACGGTATTCTCAAGCATCATGCCCTGCTCGAGCTTGCCCGAGTAGATGCGGCAGAAGGTCAGCGTACCCATATGCGGGTCGTTGGCAATCTTGAAGGCCAGCATGGCCAGCGGCTCGTTGTCGTCGGCATGACGCTCGATCGGGGCTTCCGTACGGGCATCGATGCCCTGGATGGCCGGAACGTCGCCGGGCGACGGCAGGAAGTCGATAACGCCATCGAGCAGGGGCTGAACGCCCTTGTTCTTGAAAGCCGAACCGGCAAACACCAGGAAGAACTTGGTGTCGATCGTGCCGCGGCGCAGCAGGCGGCGGATAGTGTCATTGTTCGGCAGATCGCCGTTCAAATAGGCTTCCATCGCATCGTCGTCGATCTCGACAGCGGCTTCGATCATCTTTTCGCGGTATTCAGCAGCACGTTCCTTGAGATCTTCAGGGATCTCAACCACGTCCCACTGTGCGCCCAGCTCTTCATTGCGCCAAACCAGAGCGTTCATCTCGATCAGATCGACAACGCCCTTGAACTCGTTCTCAGCGCCGATCGGCAGCTGGACGGGAACGGCCTTGGCGCCGAGGCGCGAGCCGATCATTTCCACGCAGCGGTAGAAGTCAGCACCGATCTTGTCCATCTTGTTGACGAAGATCATGCGCGGAACGTCGTACTTGTCGGCCTGGCGCCAGACGGTTTCCGTCTGGGGCTCAACACCGGCATTGGCGTCGAGCAGCGCTACCGCACCGTCGAGCACGCGCAGCGAACGTTCGACTTCGATGGTGAAGTCCACGTGGCCGGGAGTGTCGATGATGTTGAAGCGGTGCATCGTGCCATTACGATCCTTCCAGAAGGTCGTGGTGGCAGCCGAGGTGATGGTAATACCGCGTTCCTGCTCCTGCTCCATCCAGTCCATGGTCGCGGCGCCGTCATGGACTTCGCCGATCTTATGGGACTTGCCGGTGTAGTAGAGGATGCGTTCGGTCGTGGTCGTCTTGCCAGCATCAATGTGAGCCATGATGCCGAAGTTACGATACAGATTGATCGGATATTCGCGTGCCATAAAGCTCTCCTACTACCAGCGGTAGTGCGAGAAGGCACGGTTGGCGTCAGCCATACGGTGCGTATCTTCGCGCTTCTTGACGGCCTGGCCGCGGCCATTGAGAGCATCCATGAGCTCGCCCGACAGGCGTTCACGCATGGTGTTCTCGCCGCGCTTGCGGGCGGATTCGATCAGCCAGCGAATGGCCAGGGCCTGCTGACGATCGGTGCGAACTTCAACCGGAACCTGATAGGTGGCGCCGCCAACACGACGCGAACGAACTTCAACCGCCGGACGGATGTTGTCGAGCGCGGTGTGGAACACCGTGATGGGGTCCTGCTTGGACTTGGCTTCGACGATATCGAAGGCACCGTAGACGATGCTTTCGGCAGCCGACTTCTTGCCGTCCTTCATGAGCGAGTTCATGAACTTGGTAAGGACCAGATCGCCAAACTTGGCGTCCGGGATAACGTCGCGTTTTTCTGCGCGGTGACGACGGGACATATCTCGATCTCCTTACTTCGGACGCTTCGCGCCGTACTTCGAACGGCGTTGCTTGCGGTCCTTGACGCTCTGCGTGTCGAGAACGCCGCGGAGCACGTGATAACGAACGCCGGGAAGGTCGCGAACGCGGCCGCCACGGATCAGGACCACGGAGTGCTCCTGCAGGTTGTGGCCTTCACCCGGGATATACGAGATCACTTCGCGCTGATTGGTCAGGCGAACCTTGGCAACCTTGCGCAGAGCCGAGTTCGGCTTCTTCGGGGTCGTCGTATACACACGAGAACAAACGCCGCGCTTCTGCGGGTTTGCTTCCATGGCCGGAACCTTGTTCCGCTTTGGCTTGCTGGCGCGTGGTTTGCGGATCAGCTGATTAATGGTGGGCATTGCGCTCTTTCCATCGTCCAAAATAGTTTTCGGTCTAGACAAGCAAACCAAAACGGCGCTCATCCGACCCCAATCAGGGGATACGGCGGCGCCTTTATTGCAGCGGACCACAGACCGGAACCGGCCGCAGTCATGCGCACAAGGATTTGCTTCGTCTAACTACCCGACAGTGTGTTTGAGTGTCCTGGATTCCCGCGCTAGATGGCAGGGACCCGGTGTGACATTCACGACCGACCGCTAAGGTAGGCGCTGTTTAGAACCGATGACTCGCCCCGTCAAGGATTCTTTCATGAAAAATCCGTGGTGGAGCTATGCGCAGACTTGCAATGCTTTGCCGTTCGTGACCAGGCGAATGAAAATCCATCCCCGCCCTGCCCCGAGCCAGCATTTTGGCGGAGGGTCATTTTCGGGTCATTGCGAAACGTGTAGCATCCGGCTGATCGATATCGATCCCATTGAATCGCCGGCCGGGCGGAGAGCCGGACAAGGGAGAATAACCATGAAATTTACTTCGATAATTGCCGGCACGGCCCTCGCTCTGGCCCTGCCGGTGTCGGCGCAGGCCCAGACAGTGACGGGCGCCAATACCGATGAAATCCTCAGCGTCGCCCAAAACTACGGCGAGGCCTCGCTGACCAAGCAGTCCAATGGCGATCCGCAGATCACCGGCAAGATTGGCGGCATCGCCTATCAGGTCTATTTCCGCAACTGCACGAACAACAGGAATTGCGAAGACCTCAACTTCTATCTCGGCTTCCTCGACATCAAGCCGAGCCTGGAAGAGATCAACGACTGGAACTTCAACAAGCGCTTCAGCCGCGCCTATCTCGACCAGGATGAAGATGCGTGCGTTGAAATGGATCTCGACCTGGTCCAGGGCGTCAGCACCAACTATCTCGATTCCCAGTTCTCGCTGTGGAAGATGGTGGTGGAGCAGTTCTCCGACCATGTCGGCTACGATAGCTGACCACACCCGCTCATGAGCGACCAAAGAAAAGGGGCCTTTCGGCCCCTTTTGCATTCCGGCGTCAGGCTGTCGCCCTAGTTCAGCGTAAAGACGACGAACTGGGTAAACTGGCCGTTGGGATTGAAATTGTTGTCCGATGCGATGACCAGGGTCCGCTTGCCATCGACCTGGGGCCCGAAGGTCACGGATTCGATATTGTCGATGTCGAGACCAAAGTCCCCTTCCCCGATCTTGAACACATGCTGCTTGGCAGCCGGCTCGACGGTTTCATCCTTGATGCTGGGCTTGCCGTTGATGTCGGTCGCTGCCGACAGGTCGGTCAGGTAGACGTTGATCTCATTACCCGGGCCGGCCGCAAAGGAGCGTTCGACCGCCAGCAGGTGAGTGTCGTCAAACACCATGAGTTCGGACAGGCCATTGTCATTATAGGGCGGCTCGGCCGTGGCCTTGGTGTGGATCGGGCCGGTTTCGTAGACATGCTCGGCGGTGGGCTGCCCGCTGGCAATGTCGAACGAGATGATGCGCGAAGGACTGCCGGCTTCGAGCGTGGCCTTGTCGCCATCCTGCGCCAAGGCGTTCTCCGTACCCGCCAGCAGCGTGGCACCATCGGCGGAAATGGCCAGGCTTTCAAAGGCGAGATTGCTGTAGATGCCCGAAGCGCCGTCAGCGGCAGGCTGGTAATAATCCGGCACGGCGAAGGCGCGCAGGAAGCTGCCGTCGAGCCGCGCTTCATAGACGCCCGGATTGCCGGCAATATCATTCTCGGTCGACCAGAAGATGGTGCGGGCAGCGGCATTGTAGCGGATCGCCTCGGGGTCGATGCCCTTAGCCGGGAAGACATTGCCGGCAGCATCGCGCAGCAGGTGGCTGGCGAGAATATCGACGCCATGCACGCCTTCGGCGTCGACCTTGAGGCCGAGCGTATAAAAGCGCGCCGGCGCCTTTTGCGAGCGATCGTCCGAGATGGCGTAGTAAATGTCATTGGCCGGATCGTAGTCGAGGCCGGAAATGCCGCCGAATTCCTCACCAGCGACCGACAGGCCGGTCGGCAGGGTGATCGAGCCGAGCAGCTCGACCTTGAACGGGGTTTCCTGGCCCAGAGCGGGACCGGCGATCAGGCTGGCCAGGCCGAACAGGCACGGCGCGAGAATAGTCTTCATGACAAAGGCTCCTGTGTGAATTGGCTTGGCTGGGAAGGACTACCCTCCCCGGCCTTGCATGGTGCGGTTACTCGGCCTTGAGGAAGTCGGCGACGTCGAGCAGGATGTACTCATTGTCGTCGGCGCGGCCGGCTTCGCGGCCCGTCGAGCCGGGGTAATTGTTGTCATTGGCGACGATGATGGTGGTCGGATCGACCAGATCGACGTCTTCGATGGTCACGAAGGGGAAGGTGAACACGCCATCCTTGGTGCCGCGCGGCGCGATGCCATCGGGGTCCTTGATCGCCATCAGGTCGATATAGGCCAGCTTCTCCAGCACGCCATTGGCATCGGCCTTTTCCAAATCGACGAGATAGATGCGCTTGAAGGCAGCGGCCTTTTCGCGACCGTCGTCGCCTTCATTATTGTCGCGCTCGATGATCAGCCCGCGGGTGCCATCGATGATGTTGAAATCCCCGATCGCGTGGGTGGCGTCTTCAAGCGGGTAATAGCGGACCTTGTCATTCCAGCTGGCGCTGGCGACGTCGAATTCCAGCATGCGCAGGACCGGCTTGCCATCGATCAGCTCGAGGGCCTGGGCCTCTTCGTCGTAGAACGGCTTTTCCAGCAGCGGATAGAGCGTCTTGCCATCGATCGACTGGGCCATGCCTTCATAACCACCCGAGCGGCCGGTGTTCACGCCGGTCGGAACGGCACCCGCTGCCGGGGTCGAGACGAACTGGTTGTCGGGCGACTTGTAATCCACGCCGCCAGGATTGGTGGCGATGACCTGCAGCACGACGCCGTTCGCATCGACTTCGATCAGCCACGGGCCGAATTCGTCGCCGATCCAGTAATGCTCGCCGACGGGCTGGATGGATTCCGGGTCGAAATCGGCGCCGGTCAGATAGCGGGTGTCACTATGTTCGGTGACGATGGGGAATGGCACGACGCGGTTCGGATCCTTGAGGAACACGGTGCGCTCGATGCCCACTTTACCGGCGTCCCAGTCCATCTTCATGATGTTGAACATCAGCATGGCGTCGGACGAATTGGCCTTGTTGCCGAAGCCATTGTCGGTCAGCAGCAGGAAGCGATCATCGCCCAGCGAGCGCACGCCAGACATGCCTTGCAGCGGCTGGCCGGGAAACGGCATGGCAATGCCGGAGGCCGGATTGGCCCAGCCATAGGGCGTTTCGACCCGGGTGCCGGAGGTGAAGCGGCCCGACATGTTGAGGCTACGGGGCGCGTTGGCCGGAGCGGGCACGAAAGTCTGCGCCGGCAACTCGGCGTGTGCCTTGAGCGTCGCGTCGAACTGGGTCTGGGCGAAGGCGGAAGTTGAAAGCATCGCGACGGCCAGCGCGGCAAGCAGCGTCTTCTTGGACATGGATCATCTCCGGAATGAGGAAGTGATCCGCTGCTAGCGCGACTGCGTGTCGGTCCGGCTACGGGCAAATGGCAGTTCGTTGACAATGCACAGGGCCAAAAGAAAAGGGAGCCTTGCGGCCCCCTTCCCTCAATTCACATCTATTGCGTCGCTTACTCGGCGGCGGTCGGAGCCGGGATCGCCTGAGTATTGGCCTGGCGGCGGCGCTCGTCCAGGATCAGGTCGTCGCGCTTGGTGGCGATCAACTTGGCCGACGAGATGCCCGCACCGGTACCAGCCGGGATCAGGCGGCCGACGATGACGTTCTCCTTGAGACCTTCGAGCAGATCGGCCTTGCCGGACACGGCCGCTTCCGTGAGGACGCGGGTGGTTTCCTGGAACGAAGCAGCCGAGATGAACGAACGGGTCTGCAGCGATGCCTTGGTGATGCCGAGCAGCACCGGATTGGCCGTCGCAGGCTTCTTGCCTTCAGCGACCAGAGCATCGTTGAGCTCGTCGAAGTCCAGCTTGTCGAGCTGCTCGTCCTTGAGCAGGCCGCTTTCACCTGGATCCACGATCTCGACCTTTTGCAGCATCTGGCGAACAATCACCTCGATGTGCTTGTCGTTGATCAACACGCCCTGCAGACGATAGACCTCCTGGATTTCATTGACGAGGTAACGAGCGAGCTCTTCCACGCCCTTGATGGCCAGAATGTCGTGCGGCGCCGGGTTGCCGTCGAGGATATATTCGCCCTTTTCGATCGGGTCGCCTTCCTGAAGATGGAAGGGCTTGCCCTTCGGGATCAGGTATTCAACCGGATCTGCACCTTCTTCGTTCGGCTCGATGATGACGCGACGCTTGTTCTTGTAGTCGCGACCGAAACGGATCGTACCATCGATCTCGGCGATGATGGCGTGATCCTTGGGACGGCGTGCTTCGAACAATTCGGCCACGCGCGGCAGACCGCCCGTGATGTCCTTGGTCTTGGCCGATTCCAGCGGAATACGGGCAAGCACGTCGCCGGGCGACACCTTCTCGCCGGGCTCGACATTGATAACGGCGTCAACCGAGAGCAGGTAACGGGCGTCGCCGCCGCGTTCCACCTTGGCCACGGCACCGCCGCGGGCAATCGCGAGGGCCGGCTTGAGGCCGTCACCGCGCTGGTTGGTGCGCCAATCGATAACAACGCGCTTGGTGAAGCCCGTCGCCTCGTCGGTGTTTTCCGCAACCGATGCACCGTCAACGAGATCCTCGAACACGACCTCACCCTCGACTTCAGCCAGGATCGGACGAGTATAGGGGTCCCATTCAGCCAGACGCTGGCCACGGCGAACCTGATCGCCTTCCTTGATCAGGAGCTTGGAACCATAGGTCACCTTGTGGGTGGCCCGTTCCTTGCCCTCGGCATCGAGGATGGCGAGCGACACGTTACGGGCCATGACGACAAGTTTGCCGCCCTCGACCTTGGCAACGTTGGGGTTGCGGATGGCAATCTTGCCTTCAGCACCCGATTCGAGGAACGAGCTGTCGACCACCTGGGCCGTGCCACCGATGTGGAACGTGCGCATGGTGAGCTGCGTGCCGGGTTCACCGATCGACTGCGCAGCGATAACGCCGACAGCTTCACCCATGTTCACGGGCGTACCGCGAGCAAGGTCACGGCCATAGCAGGCCGCGCAAGTACCCTGGCGCATATCGCAAGTCAGCGGGGAGCGGATACGGATCGACTGAATCCGGGCTTCCTCGATGATATCGACATGCTTTTCTTCCAGCAGCGTCCCCTTGGGGGCGATCAGGTCGCCCGTCAGCGGATGGAAGATGTCGTCAGCGGCCGTCCGGCCCAGCACGCGCTGGCCGATCGAAGCAACGATCTGGCCGGCATCGACGATGGGCTCCATGGTCAAGCCACGCTCGGTACCGCAATCGGTGGCCACGATGATGGCGTCCTGCGCCACGTCCACCAGACGCCGGGTCAGGTAACCCGAGTTCGCAGTCTTGAGCGCGGTGTCGGCCAGACCCTTACGGGCACCGTGGGTCGAGTTGAAGTACTCGAGAACGTTCAGGCCTTCCTTGAAGTTAGCCGTGATCGGGGTCTCGATGATCGAGCCGTCGGGGCGGGCCATCAGGCCGCGCATACCGGCAAGCTGCTTCATCTGGGCCGGTGAACCACGGGCACCCGAATGGCTCATCATGTAAACCGAATTGATCGGCTTTTGACGGCCAGTTTCCTTGTCGAGCTGAACGGCAGCAATGCCCTTCATCATCTCTTCGGCAACCTTGTCACCACACTTGGCCCAGGCGTCGACCACCTTGTTGTACTTTTCGCCCTGAGTGATCAGGCCGTCATTGTACTGCTGCTCGAACTCTTCGACCTGCTTACGGGCGGCTTCCACGATCGTGTACTTGGACGGCGGGATAACCATGTCGTCCTTGCCGAACGAGATGCCGGCGTCACACGCGTTCTTGAAGCCGAGCTGCATCACGCGGTCGCAGAAGATCACGGTCTCTTTTTGACCGCAGCCACGGTAAACCGTGTCGATCATCTTGGAGATCATCTTCTTGGTCATCAGCTGGTTGGCCGTGGAGAACGGCACGGCAGGATGCTTGGGAAGGATCTGACCGATCAGCATGCGGCCCGGGGTCGTCTCGACGATCTCGGTGGTCTGCTTGCCTTCCGCATCAAAGGACACGACGCGGCCTTTGATCTTGGTGTGCAGCGTGACGACCTTGTTGTCGAGCGCGTGCTCGAGTTCGGCGTAGGAGCCGAACACCATGCCCTCGCCCGGCTCTTTCTCATTCATGAGAGAGAGATAGTAGAGACCCAGCACGATATCCTGGGACGGCACGATGATCGGCTGGCCGTTTGCAGGGTGCAGGATGTTGTTGGTCGACATCATCAGGACGCGCGCTTCCAGCTGCGCTTCGAGCGACAGCGGAACGTGCACGGCCATCTGGTCGCCGTCAAAGTCGGCGTTGAAAGCCGAGCAGACGAGCGGATGCAGACGGATTGCCTTGCCTTCGATCAGGATCGGCTCGAACGCCTGGATGCCCAGACGGTGAAGGGTCGGAGCGCGGTTCAGCAGAACCGGGTGCTCGCGGATCACTTCGTCCAGGATGTCCCAAACCTCGGGCTTTTCCTTCTCGACGAGCTTCTTGGCCTGCTTGACGGTCGAAGAGAAACCCTTCGCCTCAAGACGGCTATAGATGAACGGCTTGAACAGCTCGAGCGCCATCTTCTTGGGCAGGCCGCACTGGTGCAGCTTGAGGTTCGGGCCCACCGTGATGACCGAGCGGCCCGAATAGTCAACGCGCTTGCCGAGCAGGTTCTGACGGAAGCGGCCCTGCTTGCCCTTGAGCATATCGGACAGCGACTTGAGCGGACGCTTGTTGGCACCGGTGATGGTGCGGCCACGGCGGCCGTTGTCGAACAGCGCGTCCACAGCTTCCTGCAGCATGCGCTTTTCGTTGCGGATGATGATGTCCGGCGCACGCAGCTCGATCAGGCGCTTCAACCGGTTGTTGCGGTTGATGACGCGGCGGTAGAGATCGTTGAGATCCGACGTGGCAAAGCGGCCGCCATCCAGCGGCACCAGCGGGCGCAGCTCGGGCGGAATGACCGGAATGACGGTCATGATCATCCATTCGGGCTTGTTGCCCGAGACGATGAACTGCTCGACGATCTTGAGGCGCTTGGCGAGCTTCTTGGGCTTAAGTTCCGTGGTAGACTCAGCAATTTCCACGCGCAGGTCGGCCGCGATCTTTTCGAGATCGAGCGCGATCAGGATATCACGGATAGCCTCGGCGCCGATCTTGGCGGTGAAGCTGTCTGCGCCATACTCGTCCTGGGCATCGAGGAACTGCTCTTCGCTCAGCAGTTCATGCTGAGTGAAGGGGGTCAGGCCCGCATCGAGAACGACGTAGTTCTCGAAATAGAGGATACGCTCGATGTCCTTGAGGGTCATGTCGAGCAGCAAGGCAATGCGGCTCGGCAGCGACTTCAGGAACCAGATGTGAGCGACCGGCGCAGCAAGTTCGATATGGCCCATGCGCTCGCGGCGAACGCGGCTCAGGGTAACTTCGACACCGCACTTTTCGCAGATGACGCCCTTGAACTTCATGCGCTTGTACTTGCCGCACAAGCATTCATAGTCCTTCACAGGGCCAAAGATGCGCGCGCAGAACAGGCCATCGCGTTCGGGCTTGAACGTACGATAGTTGATGGTCTCCGGCTTCTTGATCTCGCCGTAGGACCAGGACAGGATCTTTTCCGGACTCGCAATAGAGATCTTCATCTGATCGAAGGTCTGCACCGGAACGGCCGGATTGAACGGGTCCATGACGTGGGAATGATGGTTCATCAATTCTCTCCTCTTTCCATCGGGAGCGGGCTGCCGCCCTGCTCCCTCAGGAAGTGAATGGGGGTAGGAAGTGCCGGATTATTCCGCCGCTTCCTGAGGAGGTGCGAGCTCCGCTTCAGCTTCGCCGCTGAGGTCCTCGATCTCGCGGTTCTCAAGCTCGACATTGAGCCCGAGCGACCGGATTTCCTTGACCAGAACGTTGAAGCTCTCGGGGATACCCGCCTCGAAAGTATCGTCGCCACGCACGATGGCTTCGTAGACCTTGGTACGGCCTGCAACGTCGTCCGACTTGATGGTGAGCATTTCCTGGAGCGTGTAAGCCGCGCCATAGGCTTCGAGAGCCCACACTTCCATCTCGCCGAAGCGCTGACCGCCGAACTGGGCCTTGCCGCCCAGCGGCTGCTGGGTGACCAGCGAGTACGGACCGATCGAACGGGCGTGGATCTTGTTGTCCACCAGGTGGTCCAGCTTGAGCATATAGATATACCCAACCGTCACCTGCCGATCGAACTGCTCGCCGGAACGGCCATCGAACACGGTGGACTGGCCGGACGCCTTGAGGCCTGCCTTTTCCAGCATCACCACGATATCGGCTTCCTTGGCGCCGTCGAACACCGGGGTCGCGATCGACACGCCCTTGGAGAGGTGCTCGCCCAGACGCACCAGACCGTCATCGTCGAGGTCGGTGATGGATTCATCACCGGCAAACAGGTCCTGCACTTCAAGACGCAGCGGCTTCAGGTCGCCATTGCGCTGATAGGCGCGAACCATCTCGTCGATCTTCTTGCCCATGCCGGCGCAAGCCCAGCCCAGGTGCGTCTCGAGGATCTGGCCCACATTCATGCGCGAGGGCACGCCCAGCGGGTTCAGCACGATATCAACCGACGTACCATCTTCCAGATACGGCATGTCTTCCACGGGAACGATGCGGGACACGACGCCCTTGTTACCATGGCGGCCGGCCATCTTGTCGCCCGGCTGGATCTTGCGCTTGGTAGCGATGAAGACCTTGACCATCTTCATCACGCCCGGCGGAAGTTCGTCACCGCGCTGCAGCTTGTCAACCTTGTCGATGAAGCGCTGTTCGAGCAGCTTGCGGCTCTCCTCATACTGAGCATGAAGAGCTTCCATCTCGGTCATGACCTTGTCGTCATCAACCGCGAACTGCCACCACTTCGAACGGGGCTGCGCCTCGAACATCTGGTCATTGAGCTTGGTGCCAACGACATAGCCCTTCGGGCCAGCCGTAGCGGCCTTGCCGAACAGCATTTCCTTCAGACGCGCATAGACGTTACGGTCGAGGATCGACTGTTCGTCGTCACGGTCCTTGGCCAGACGCTCGATTTCCTCGCGCTCGATAGCCATAGCGCGCTCGTCCTTGTCGATGCCGTGGCGGTTGAACACGCGCACTTCAACAACAGTACCAGCATCGCCCGGCGGCACGCGCAGGGAGGTGTCACGAACGTCAGAGGCCTTCTCGCCGAAAATGGCGCGGAGGAGCTTTTCTTCCGGCGTCATCGGCGATTCACCCTTGGGGGTGATCTTGCCGACGAGGATGTCACCGGGAGCGACCTCGGCACCAATGTGCACGATACCGGCTTCGTCGAGGTTCTTCAGCGCTTCTTCCGACACGTTCGGAATGTCGCGGGTGATTTCCTCGGGGCCCAGCTTGGTATCGCGGGCCATCACTTCATATTCCTCGATATGGATCGAGGTGAAGACGTCCTGCATAGCGATCTTCTCGCTCAGCAGGATGGAGTCTTCGAAGTTGTAGCCATTCCAGGGCATGAACGCGACAAGCACGTTGCGGCCCAAGGCGAGATCGCCCAGCTCGGTCGAAGGACCATCGGCAATGATGTCGCCCTGGTTGACGTGATCGCCAACCACAACCAGCGGACGCTGATTGATGCAGGTCGACTGGTTCGACCGCTGGAACTTCATCAGGTTGTAGATGTCCACGCCCGACTTGGACGCATCGGTTTCTTCGGTTGCGCGAATAACGATACGGGTGGCGTCCACCTGATCGACAATGCCCTTGCGCTTGGCAACGATAGCAGCGCCGGAGTCACGGGCCACGACCGCTTCCATGCCCGTGCCCACGAAGGGAGCATGAGCCCGCAGCAGCGGCACAGCCTGACGCTGCATGTTGGAGCCCATCAGAGCGCGGTTGGCGTCGTCGTTTTCAAGGAACGGGATCAGCGAGGCGGCAACGGACACCATCTGCTTGGGGGAAACGTCCATAAGATCGACGTTTTCCTTCGGTGTCAGGCCGTTGTCACCGGCGTGGCGAGCCACGACCAGATCGTCCTTGAGCGTGCCGTCCTTGTTGAACTGCACGTTGGCCTGGGCGACGTAGTGCTTGGCCTCTTCCATGGCGGAGAGGTAGACCACGTCCTCGGTCAGCACGCCGTCCACGATCTTGCGGTACGGGGTCTCGATGAAACCGTACTTATTGACGCGGGCAAAAGTCGACAGCGAGTTGATCAGACCGATATTCGGGCCTTCCGGCGTCTCAATCGGGCAGATACGGCCATAATGGGTCGGATGCACGTCACGGACTTCAAAGCCGGCGCGCTCACGGGTGAGACCGCCAGGCCCAAGCGCCGACAGGCGACGCTTGTGGGTGATTTCCGAGAGCGGATTGGTCTGATCCATGAACTGCGACAGCTGCGAAGAACCAAAGAATTCACGCACAGCGGCCGCAGCCGGCTTGGCGTTGATCAGGTCCTGCGGCATCACCGTGTCGATCTCGACCGAACTCATGCGCTCCTTGATGGCGCGTTCCATGCGGAGCAGGCCAAGGCGATAGGAGTTTTCCATGAGTTCGCCGACGGAGCGAACGCGGCGGTTGCCCAGATTGTCGATGTCGTCGATTTCGCCACGGCCATCGCGCAGGTCGACCAGGGTGCGGACGACTTCGACAATGTCTTCCTTGCGCAGGGTGCGCATGGTGTCGGGCGCATCGAGCTCGAGGCGCATGTTCATCTTGACGCGGCCCACGGCGGACAGGTCATAGCGCTCGCTGTCAAAGAACAGCGACTGGAACATGGCTTCGGCCGTATCGACGGTCGGCGGCTCGCCGGGACGCATGACGCGATAGATGTCGAACAGGGCGTCTTCACGCGTCTCGTTCTTGTCCACGGCCAGCGTGTTGCGGATATAAGCGCCGATGGTGATGTGATCGATGTCGAGCAGCGGCAGCTCGTCAAAACCCAGCTCAAGCAGCTTGGTCAGGTTCTTTTCGTCGATCTCGTCACCCGCCTCCATGTAGACCTCGCCGGTCTTCATGTTGATCAGGTCCTCGGCGACATACATGCCATAGAGGTCTTCATTGACCGCCAGCAGGTGGGTCAAACCATTCTCGGCCAGCTTCTTGGCCTGGCGAGCGGAGAGCTTCTTGCCACCTTCATGGACGACGTCGCCGGTCTTGGCGTCGATCAGGTCCATGGTCGGCTTGGCATTCTTCATCTTTTCCGCGTCGTACGGCTTCTGCCAGCCGGTCGCGGTCTTTTCGTAGGTCAGCTTGTTGTAATAGGTCTCGAGGATTTCCTCGGTATCCATGCCAAGCGCCTTGAGCAGGCTGGTGACCGGAATCTTGCGGCGGCGATCGATACGGGCGAACACCACGTCCTTGGCGTCGAACTCGATATCGAGCCACGACCCACGGTACGGAATGATGCGGCCAGCAAACAGCAGCTTGCCGGACGAATGGGTCTTGCCCTTGTCGTGGTCGAAGAACACGCCAGGCGAACGGTGCATCTGCGAAACGATGACGCGCTCGGTGCCGTTGACGATAAAGGTACCGTTCATGGTCATGAACGGCATGTCGCCCATATAGACGTCCTGCTCCTTGATGTCCTTGACGGAGCGAGCGCCGGTTTCTTCGTCCACTTCAAACACGATCAGGCGCAACGTCACCTTGAGCGGGGCAGCGAACGTGATGTCGCGCGCACGGCACTCGTCGATGTCGTATTTGGGCTGCTCGAATTCGTACTTCACAAATTCGAGAGAGGCAGTATTGGAAAAGTCGGTGATCGGGAAGACCGAACGGAAGACGGACTGAAGCCCTTCGTCGGGACGCCCGCCCTTGGGCTCGTCCACGAGGAGGAACTGATCATAGGAGGCCTTCTGGACCTCGATCAGGTTGGGCATCTCCGTGACTTCGCGAATGGAACCGAAGGATTTACGAACCTTGCGGCGGCCGTTGAACGTGGTAGCCATGAAAGCTCCTGTTTGTGCGCTTTTTATGTGCCGCGCCAGACGGAAAAGCGGGGGATGCTCTTCCACAAAACGCTGCAGTGCGATTGTCTCGGAGGCAGATATCCAAAAATCCGACTATCAGCCGTCGGGTCTCGGGATATATGCCTTGTTAGGCAGTTAGTGGGCTCAGCGACGCCTGTTGACCTTCCCCAGCCAAGGGAAGGAGGGCCAGAAACGCCAAACACCCCATGGTCAACAACCATGAGGTTTCGTGGACGTCAGCGTGCCTCAGACATCGAAATCGTCATATATTCCGCTAATTGGCGCCAGGGACCCATCCAATCGGTCCGGCGAATCGTCTCGTGAAAACGAGGATGCGAAATGGCACATAGCGCGCCATTTCGCAAATTTCAAGGGCAGAGACGAACTTACTTGAGTTCGACCTTGGCGCCGGCGTCTTCCAGCTTCTTCTTGATGTCTTCAGCTTCAGCCTTCGACGCGCCTTCCTTGACGGCCTTGGGAGCAGCTTCGACCAGTGCCTTGGCTTCGCCCAGGCCCAGACCGGTGATGGCGCGGACTTCCTTGATGACGTTGATCTTGTTCTCGCCGAACGAGGCAAGGATCACGTCAAATTCAGTCTTTTCTTCAGCAGCAGCAGCAGCCGGAGCACCACCGCCAGCAGCGGCGACAGCAACGGGAGCAGCGGCGGAAACGCCCCACTTTTCTTCGAGGAGCTTGGACAGTTCCGAAGCCTCCAGAACGGTCAGGGCAGAAAGGTCGTCTACGAGTTTGGCGAGATCGGCCATTTGATAAATCTCTCTTTTAAGGTGTTCAGTTCAAACCGGTCCCCAAGGGGACCATGGGGGTTACGCTGCTTCGTTGCTCTTTTCCGCATGAGCGGCCAACACGCGCGCGATACCACCAGCCGGCGCCACGATGACCGACGCGATACGCGTTGCGGGCTGCTTGAGCATCCCGGCGAGCGTTGCGCGCAGTTCATTGAGCGAAGGCATGGTCGCCAGCGCCTTGACGTTATTCGCGTCAAGCGCGGTCTTGCCCATGACGCCACCAAGAACGACGTATTTTGCGTTCTTTTCAGCGAATTTCTGCGCCAGCTTGGGCGCAGTCATGGGGTCTTCCGCGTAGGCGATGACGATCGGGCCGGTAAACAGGCCCGAGATGTCCGCGTGGTCGGTGTCTTTAAGAGCAAGCTTGGCAAGACGGTTCTTTGCGACCTTCACGTAGCCACCGGCACCCTTCACCTCACGGCGAAGCGTCTCCAGATTGGCCACGGTCAGACCGGCATTTTGCGCGAGTACGATCGACCCAGCGCCCGAGAGGGCTGACTGAAGCGACGCGACAAGCTCACGCTTTTCCGCTCTTTCCACTGCTAGTCTCCACATAAAGCCCGGCAAAAGTGCTGCCGGGCCATTGCCAATTGCTGCCCTCTTGCCTCCGGGGAGGAGAGGAGCAACGGTTACATGCCTGTCAACCGTGCTGCCCAAAGGGCAACTGGCCTGGTTCGAACCGCGATCACCCTGCCCTTTCGGAGCAGGAAAATTGTGGTCTTCACCCCATCTATGCTGGCGTCGGTGGACATTAAGCTGAACCAGAGTGTTCAGCACCGGCAGTCTCGGACAGGACTTATGCCTCCTTGCGAGAGGCAATCCGGGCGGCTTGCGCCGCCCGAAATTCTTTAAAGCGCCGAAGCGGGCTCGACGTGAACGCCAGGACCCATGGTCGAAGACACGGCAACGCGCTTCACATAGGTGCCCTTGGCGCCAGCGGGCTTGGACTTCTGCACGGCGTCGGTGAACGCCTTGATGTTCTGCAGCAGGGCTTCGTCCGAGAACGACACCTTGCCAACACCAGCATGCAGAATGCCGGCCTTCTCGACGCGATACTCGACAGCGCCGCCCTTGGCAGCCTTGACGGCACCAGCGACGTCGGGCGTAACCGTACCGACCTTGGGATTCGGCATCAGGTTGCGCGGGCCCAGGATCTTACCCAGGCGGCCGACCAGCGGCATCATGTCCGGGGTGGCAATGCAGCGATCGAAATCGATCTTGCCGGCCATGATCTGTTCCATAAGGTCTTCGGCGCCAACGATATCGGCACCAGCCTTGCGGGCTTCGTCTGCCTTGGCATCCTTGGCGAACACAGCCACGCGCACGGTCTTGCCGGTGCCGTTGGGCAGGCTCACAACGCCACGAACCATCTGGTCGGCGTGACGCGGATCAACGCCAAGATTGATGGCGATTTCGATGGTTTCGTCGAACTTGGCCGAGGCGCGAGCCTTGACCATCTTCACCGCTTCATCAAGTTTATACAGCTTGTTGCGGTCGATGCCCTCACGGGCCTTGGTGATCTTCTTACCGACGTGTGCCATCTATCAGCCCTCGACCTGAATGCCCATGGAACGGGCAGAGCCGGCGATCATCGACACAGCAGCATCGATATTGTCGGCGTTGAGATCCTTCATCTTCTTTTCGGCGATATCACGCAGCTGAGCCGTCGTGATGGTGCCAGCCGATTCCTTGCCGGGGAGCTTGGAGCCCGACTTCAGGTTCACGGCCTTCTTGATGAAGTAGGTCACCGGCGGCTGCTTCATCTCGAAAGTGAAGCTCTTGTCGGCATAGGCGGTGATCACGACTGGAATGGGCGAACCCTTTTCCATTTCCTGCGTGGCGGCATTGAACGCCTTGCAGAATTCCATGATGTTCAGACCGCGCTGACCCAGGGCCGGGCCAATCGGCGGGGAAGGCGTAGCGGAGCCCGCGGGCACCTGCAGCTTTACGTAGCCAACGATTTTCTTTGCCATTTAATCCTCTATCTTGCCACGATTGGCAGTTGAGCCGTGGTGCGGAGTACGTAGGCGGCTTGGCAACCGCCATCCCCTTCCACGGGTTTCATTCGGTTTCCCGAATGGATGATCAGACCTTTTCGACCTGACCGTATTCGAGCTCCACCGGAGTGGGACGCCCGAAAATCGACACTTCCACCTTGAGGCGGGCGCGCTCCTCGTCGACCTCTTCCACCACGCCGTTGAAGCTGGCGAAGGGACCGTCCGACACGCGGACATTCTCGCCCACTTCGAAGCTGACGGAGGGCTTGGGATGCTCCACGCCTTCCTGCACCTGCTGCAGGATGGACATGGCTTCCTTCTCCGAGATCGGCATCGGCTTGTTGTCCGAACCGAGGAAACCGGTAACCTTGGGCGTATTCTTGATCAGGTGGAACGCCTCGTCGGTCATATCCATCTTGACCAGGACATAGCCCGGGAAGAACTTGCGTTCGGCATCGACCTTGCGGCCGCGACGGATCTCGACGACCTTCTCGGTCGGCACGATCACGTCTTCAAACAAATGCTCGAGCTTTTTCTGCGCAACCTTCTGGCGAATATCTTCCGCCACCTTGCGCTCGAAATTCGAGTAAGCCTGAACGATGTACCAGCGCTTGGCCATGCCGCGTCGCCGCTCCTAAGTCTTGTGTTCGTGACCCGCTCAGCGGATCGAAAGCATCAGGCTGACAGCCCAGGAAATAACCTGGTCGGCCAGCAGGAAGAACAGGCTCGCCGCCGTAACCAGCACGAGAACCATGATCGTACTGATCAGGACTTCGTTGCGGCCAGGCCAGGTGACCTTGGATGTTTCCTGCCGCACTTGCTGCAGAAACTGAATTGGGTTCGGTCGGGCCATAGGCGAATCTACTCTGGTGTTTTGGTGCAAAACCAAAGGCCGCGCAGGAATCCCGCACGGCTGGAATGCGGGTATTTATTCAATCTGGGCAGCGATTGCAACAGGCCGGGGCAAGATTCTGGACCCGGGACTTTGCGACGCGGAGGTCACCGTCATTAACGACAAGCGCAAAACCCTGTGGTTTGTTCTTGCATGCCCCCTTGCAATGGCATTTGATCCAATTGCGACCAAAAAGTGGCAGCGGGAGGCTGGCACCATGGCACATAGTAATGCGTTATTCGAAGTGAAAGCCTGCGAGGTCCGTTATTACGGCCCGCACAAAACGATTGCCGGCCGGGTAACCGGTGTCGTGCGCGTTACCATTCATGAGCGCTTTATGGGCAATGATACGACCTATCACCTGGACCTCAAGGTGAGGGCCGATGTGGGGGCGGTCTCGTCGGCCGAGGTGCGGACCGCCCTGCTCGCTCATGCCGCCCACCAGCTCAATCGTCTCAAGGCACGCCATACCGACAAGCTGCCAATGGCCGCCGAATAGGCATTTGTCTTAAGCGTGACTTGTGAACAGGTGCCGGCGCCTCCATGTATAAAGACAGGAGGACGGCATGTTCAAATCCACCGCCCTGGCGACCGGCATTATTATCATCTCGACCGGACTGGCCCAGGCCGCCTGTCCCAGCCGCGTACCTGGCTCGACACCCGAAGCGATCGCCGCCAACCAGCAGCGCATTCTCTGCCTGCAGGACGAGGCGCGCCAGACTGGCCAGCAGCAGAATTACGACATCCAGCTTAAAAGCATGCAGAACACACTGCGCAACATGCAATTGCAGCAGCGACTGGACAGCCTGCCGAAATTCACGCCGCCAGTGTTTCAGCCGAAGCCGACGTTTCCGAACTAGGCCTGCACTCGGCGCAAGACCACTGTGTCACCGGGGAAGTTGGAGCACACTAGACCTCATGGTGAGCTTGTCGAACCACGAGGTCGCGTGAGTGGAGGCTTGGATGCCACGACCTCGTCCTTCGACAGGCTCAGGATGAGGTCTACTAAGGCGGCTGCCGAATCCACTTGGCGGCCTTCAATCCCGCCAAAACAAAAAAACCACCGGGCGATGAACGCGCCGGTGGCTCTTGATCGGTTGCGACCGCCAGTGGCGGGCGCGATCCTTGAATTCGCTTAGAGCAGCGTCAGGTTCGTGGCCGAAACCTTGCCATCGCGGCCGGTTTCGAGCTCATACGTCACCTTGTCGCCCTCATACAGGCCCTGCAGGCCCGACTTCTGCACAGCGGAGATGTGGACAAAAGCGTCCTTTTCGCCATTTTCGGGCGAAATGAAGCCGAAGCCCTTGGTGGTGTTGAAGAATTTTACGGTGCCAGTAGTGGCCATGTGTGTCGTTCTGCCATTTAAGGCCCATCCGCTAATGCGTCCGGGCGGAGTTTCCCCAAGCAACATGCTTAGGGGAACCATAAATCGCAAATTATTGACCCAGAGTCAAACAAGGCCACGAGCGAACGCCCGCTGGCAGGGCACCGGGCGAAAAATACTTCTAAATCAATGATTACGCCTGGCAGGGGCTGGGGGACTCGAACCCACGACCCTCGGTTTTGGAGACCGATGCTCTACCAACTGAGCTAAACCCCTGTAGGCGTGCGGCAGTGTCTAATAGCAAAGATCGCTTCGCGCAAGTGCCTCAAGGAGGTTCATGACCAGATGTGTGGAACCAGTGGTGCGGCCATGATGAAGCAGCCGAGCAGACCCGCCAGAAAGCACACGGAACGCCAGGGCGACAGGCCTTTCATGTAGCAATAAAGATGGGCTGCGCGCGCCAGGAAATAAAGGCCGGCACCGGCCAGCGAGACCCAGCTTTGCTCATTGTAGACAATGGACAGCACGGCCAGTGTCAGGAAAATCGGCAGCGTTTCCTGCAGGTTTGCCAGGGCCCGGCGCGAACGGGCCAGTTCCTGCGTCGGCTCGGGCAGATCGTCGCGCGGCCCGGTCTGCGCTGCCACGCCCACCTGTTTGGTAAGGTAGCTGCCGGGCAATTGCACGGCCACGAGCAACAGTGCCAGCACCAGGAAAATCATCAGCAGCATTGTTTTCGCCTCTTCGGTGGTGGCCCGGTGTTAGCGCGAATCCGTTTACAAACGCGAGCGCACAGCAATAAATACCTTCCGCGAGTTATAGGAAGCGCCTCAGGCGGAAACGATCACTCAAGGGGCGACGTCCCCGGAAGGATGACGATGCGTCTTATCATTGCCCTGGCCATTTTGGTCCTTAACCCCAGCCTCGCCTTTGCCCATACCGGAGTGGGTCACACTGCTGGCTTCTTCCATGGCTTCGAGCACCCGGTCGGCGGGCTCGACCATATCCTGGCAATGGTGGCGGTCGGCGTGTTTGCCTATGTGCTGGGCGGCCGCGCGCTGTGGCTGGTGCCGTTCGCCTTTGTGGGGATGATGATTGTCGGCTTCGTCCTGGGCGCCGCACAGATCGATATGCCCTTTGTTGAACTGGGCATCGCGCTATCGAGCGTGGTGATCGGCGCAGCAGCCGCCTGGGGCCGCCCAACGCCGGTGGCAGCCGCCATGGCGCTGGTCGGCGTGTTCGCCGTGTTCCATGGCCATGCCCACGGCGCCGAAATGCCGTCGGATCTGAGCGGCATTTCCTATGCGGCCGGCTTTGCCGTGTCGACCGCCCTGCTCCATCTGGTTGGAATCGCCGTGGCTTTCGGCATTGCCCGCCTGATCGGCCGCCATGGCAGGCTCGCGGCGCAGGTTGCGGGTGGCGCATTCGCTGCCGGCGGTATCGGAATCCTGGCCGGCTGGCTCTGATCCATCCAGGCTTTTTCGTGGCACGGCCCGCACCGTCAAGGCGCGGGCCGATTTGTTTTCTACAAGCCCCGTTCGGAATCTAAGCCTCAGCTTCGCTCGACAAATCCTTGTAATATTTCATTTTATTGACAGCCGCAAAAACAGCCGGACGCATGCGCTGGTCGCAGACCTGTTCCCCGGCCACTCGTATTGACCCCTTCCATCACGCCCGCGTTAACTAGTGCCACTGCTTCGACAGCCGCCCTCGGGTGGCCCGGAGGGCGCTCGGTGCCCTTCGCCGTAAACCGAGTCACAGAAGTGATGACCGCTCGCGATCCGTCGCGGGCAGCAGCCTTGAATGAGCGCAAGTTGATAAAACTGACCTGGTGCATGGAGCGCTACGAGGCCTAAGCCGCCTCAAATGCGAAAACCCAACGCTAGAGAGAGTCGGAATCGCGATCCATTCCTGGATCGTGGCGGACCGGCAGGCAGGAGACGCAACGTTGCTAAGGGTACTTTACCTGGTTCCCAACCTGGCCGACCCAGCGGTCGGCCGCCGTATTGGCATGCTGAGGACGGGCGGAGCGGAAATCGCCGCTGCCGGCTTCCGTCGTTCCGGCGTCGCCATGCCTGATCTGCCGGTCACCCATGCAATCGAGTTGGGTGAAACCTTCGATGCGCGGTTCGCCCAGCGCATCATGGCGGTGGTATCAGCGGCCATGTCGGTGGTGCGGCGACTGGGGCATTTGCCACCGCCTGATGTCATTATCGCGCGCAATCTGGAAATGTTGCCGCTGGCCGGGCGCCTGCAGGCACATTGGGGCGGCACTATCCCCATCGTCTACGAATGCCTCGATATCCACCGCCTGCTGCTGCGCACCGATCTGATCGGCCAGGCTATGCGCGGCGCAGAACGGCGCTGGGCGCAGCCGGCATCCCTGCTGATGACCAGCTCGCCCGCCTTCATTTCCAACCATCTCGGTGGCTTGGGTCCCCTGCCCGCGCTGCTGGTGGAAAACAAGGTGCCGCACAGCGCCGAACGCGGCAGCAATCCCGCGCTGGGATTGCCCGATACCGGTGTGATCAAGATCGGCTGGTTCGGCGCACTGCGCTGCCGCCGGTCGCTGGACGCGCTGGCAACCTTTTCCCGGGCGATGAGCGGGCGGGTGCAGGTGATCCTGCGCGGCCGGCCGGCGCTTAGTGAATTCGAGGATTTTCACGGCTTTGTGGAAGCCGAACCCTATCTGCGGTTCGACGGCGAATATCGCAATCCCGACGACCTGGCTTCGATCTATTCGGATGTCCACCTGGCCTGGGCCATCGATTTTTTTGAGGCGGGCAAGAACTCACAATGGCTGCTGCCCAACCGCATTTACGAGGGCAGTTTCCACGGCGCCATCCCGGTGACGCTCGCCGGCACCGAAACCTCGGCTTTCACCCAGCGGCTGGGCATCGGCATTACCGTGCCCGATATCGAAGCGGGCACGCTGGCCAGCGCCTTGGGCGAACTCGACGCAACCCGGTTGCAGGCGCTGGCTTCGGCCGTGCTGGCGCAGGACCCGGCCAATTTCTCCTTTCACGACGCCGACTGCCGCCAATTGGTTGAGCGGCTGCAACAGCTTGGCGGCGGTTCGCAGCCAGAACAGGAAGCCGCATGACTGGCAAATGCCTGATCGCCGTGCCCACGCTCAATGAGGCCAAGCATATCGCCCACCTGCTCGAACAGCTGCTGGCGGAAGCCAAAGCCATGGATTGGCCCGTGGTGGTGATCGATGGCGGCAGCGCCGACGGTACGCAGGCCATTGTCGAGAGCTTTATTGCCCGGGGCGAGCCGGTGCAACTGGCGCATAACCCCAAACGCATCCAGAGCGCGGCGATGAACCAGGCGGTTGCCCAGTTCGGCGATGGCCTCGACTACGTGATCCGCATCGACGCGCATGGCGATTATCCGGCTGATTATTGCCGCGCCTTGGTGCAGGAGGCACAGACAATCGGCGCCGATTGCGTCGTGGTGCCCATGACCACGGTGGGCCAGAACACCTTTCAGCGTGCCGTGGCAACGGCGCAGAATTCGCTGGTCGGCACGGGCGGCTCGGCCCACCGCACCGGCAAGGGCGGCGCCTTTGTCGACCATGGCCACCATGCCCTGATGAGCATTCCGGCCTATCGGGCGGTGGGTGGCTATGACGAGACCTTCCGGCACAATGAGGATGCCGAGCTCGACCATCGCCTGCGGCTGGCTGGCTATCGCATCTGGCTGACCGACGCGACCGGAATGACCTATTATCCGCGCTCGACGCCTTCGGGCCTGTTCAAGCAATATTTCGGCTATGGCCGCGGGCGGGCGCGCAATGTGCTCAAGCATCGCGTCATTCCGCGTATCCGCCAAATGCTGCCGCTGGCCATCCTGCCGGCAGTCGTGCTGGCGGCCCTGAGCTTCGTGCACTGGGTGGCGCTGATCCCGCTATTGGCCTGGTGTGCGCTGTGTCTGGCCATGGGCTTTGTCGCGACGCGCAGGCATTTCACCGAATATGGCCTGCCCATGAGCGGCGCGCCGCTGGTGGGCCTTGCCGCCATGATCATGCATCTGGCCTGGTCCTCGGGCTTTTGGCTGCATCTGGCTCAGGCCGCCACTTCAGGTTTTGGAGCCAAGCGCGCATGACCAGCGTCGACATCTGCATCTGCACCTATCGCCGACCCTATCTGGCCGAAACACTGGCGTCGGTGGCCAAGATCGCGACCAATGGCGCCCGCATCCGCGTGATCGTCTCGGACAATGACACGACGCCTTCAGCTGGTGCGATGGTTGCGGCGCTGGCAGCGGATTTCCCGTTTCCGATCCATTATGTGCATAGCCCCGCTTCCAATATCTCGATTGCCCGCAATGCGTGCCTCGATGCGGCGGAAGCCGACTTCATCGCCTTTGTCGATGATGACGAGCTGGTCACCGAACACTGGCTGACGGCGCTATTGGCGACCGCCGAGGCGGAACAGGCCGATGTGGTATTGGGGCCAGTCGAGGCCATTTATGGCGCGGACGCGCCGCAGTGGATGGCGGAAGGGGATTTCCACTCCACAATGCCGGTCTATGTCGATGGACAGATCCGCACTGGCTATACCTGCAACGCGCTGATCCGCTGGGTTGCGCCTTATAAATCGCTGCGCTTCGACCTGGCGCTTGGGCGTTCGGGCGGCGAGGATACCCAGTTTTTCTATGCATTGTCGGGCATGGGAGGGCGCATAGCCTTCGCCCCCGACGCGCTGGTGACCGAGATCGTGCCGCCCAACCGCGCCGCCATGGGCTGGCTGGTGCAGCGCCGGTTCCGGGCCGGGCAAACCCATGGCTCCCATCTCAGCCAGGGCATGCTCACCAACCTCAAGGCTGCCGTTATTGCCAGCGGCAAGGCGGCGTTTTGCGGGGTCATGACCATTTTGACCCTATTCTCGCCATCGCGCTGGCGGAAGAACCTGCTGCGCGGCGCCCTGCATGTCGGCGTCATCGGCGGCATTTTTGGCGCCAAACAGGCCATTCTCTACGGCCAGCCAACGGAAGGAAGCCAGTCACATGCTTGAACGGAGCCAGTTGCCGGCCATGTCCGACCCTCACAGCTCCGATCGTGGGCTGCTCGATGTCGATCGCCTGTTCTCGATTCTGCGCCGGCAGTTTCGCGTGCTGTTGCTGTGCCTTGGCCTGGGTTTAATGCTGGCCGTGATCTACCTGATGCTGGCGCCCAAGACCTATGTGGCGAGCAGCCAGATCCTGCTCGACAAGAATTTGAAGGAATCGGTCAGCGACATTGCGCCATCCACCAGCGCCGTGGACCTTGAATCGGAGGTGCTCAACCAGATCGAGGTGATGCGTTCAAGCCGTATCGCCGCCGCGGTGGCCGAAGCCGAAAACCTCATGACGGACCGGGAATTTCTCAACCCACCCCCCTCTTTCACCCGGCGGATCCGGGGCATGATATTGGGGTTGTTGAGCCCAATCCTGGGAGCACCCGAAGCCGATCCTGACGATATGCAAGCCTCAGTGGAGCAGGCCGCCGGCGCCTTGCGCGCCAATATGTTCGTTGAGCGTGTCGGCCGCAGCGCGGTAATCCGCGTCGGCTATGAGGCATCGAGTCCAGAACTGGCCCAACGCATCGCCGCCGCCTATGCCAATGTCTTCGTGCAGGACCAGCTCAATGCCGACATCGACGCCACCAGACAAGCCGCCGATTGGCTGCAGCAGCGGCTGACCGAACTGGGCGACAACCAGCGCCAGGCCACGCTTGCCGTTGAGGAATATCGTCGGCAGAGCGGCCTGTCGACCAGCGAGAACGAAAACCTCAGCAACCAGCGGCTGGAGGCCCTGACCGCCCAATTGGTGACAGCGCAGGCCGAAAGTGCCCGCGTCAACGCGCTCGCCGTGCAATTGCAGGCCACGATCGATGCCGGACCATCCGCGGCCGGCGCCAGCATTGCGCTGCTCAGCGGATCGGGCGTCGATGACAAAACCATTTCCGATCTGCGCATCCGCTATGCCTCGATCCAGAGCCGTATCAACGAAGTGTCGGCCACCTATGGCGAGGATCACCCGCAGGTGAGCGCGCTCAAAGCGGAAAACCAGGCGCTGCAAGCACAGATTTTTGCTCAGTTGCAGGGACTGAACGAGCAGTATCAGAGCCAGTTGACCATCGCCCAGCGGCAGGAATCGAGCCTGCGAGAGGCCATCGAGACCGAAGGCCAGCTCGCCTCCCAGACCAACCAGGCGCAGGTCGAGCTCACCGAATTGCAGCAGCGCTCGACCACGCTTGGCGTGATCTACAATTCCTTCCTGTCGCGCTACGAAGAAGCGGTGCAGCGCCAGTCCTTCCCCATCCCCTCGGCCCGCATCATCACCACGGCGCAGGCACCCGAGAACGCCTCGGGTCCACGCACCCTGTTCGTGGCTGCCGGCGGCACTATTTTCGGACTGTTCCTGGGGCTGATGTTCGGCACGTTCAACGAATTGCGCGAGCGCACCTTCCGCATCGGCGATCAGGTCGGGAACGAGTTAGGGCTGCGTTTCCTTGGCTATCTGCCACGGCTGGGCCCCGATGCGCGCGGCGCCAGTCACGGGGACCAGACCAAGGCCGCCCTCGCCCTGCACGGCATGATCAAGAAGCAGGTCGAAGAACGCCGCGCCAACCGGCCCACTACGGCATTTGTCGAAACGCTGAAATCTGCAAAATTGGTAATGCGGGCACGCGGCAAACCAGACCGTAGCGCGGTTATCGGCGTTGTTTCGGTGCTGCCGGGCGAAGGCAAGACCACCTATTCGGTTGCCCTGGCCGAAATGCTGGCCACCGACGGCGAACGTGTATTGCTGATCGACGCCGATTTGCGCCAGGCCGCCTCGTCGCGCCTGGTGGCACCCGGCGCCACCAGCGGGCTGATGGATATTGGCGGGACCGTCTCCTGGCGCGATGTCGTGCTGGCCGATCCGCGCAGTGGTCTGCATATCCTGCCCGCGCTGTCCACCTCCGGCCAGAGCAGTGATTTCCTCTCCTCGGATGGCATGCATGGCCTGCTCGAAGAGGCGCGCCAAAGCTATGACTATGTCATCATCGACCTGCCCCCACTCGGCCCGGTGATGGATGCCCGCGCCGTGCTGCCGTGGACCGATGGTTTTATCCTTGTTACCGAATGGGGCCGCACCCCGCGCCGGCTGGTCCGCTCGCTGATCGAGCACGAGCCCGAATTGGCGGAAGACATTGTCGGTGTCGTGCTCAACAAGGTCGATTTCCGCAAGCTCGCCCAATATAGCGATCCGGGCGGCGCCGAGCGGTATATGGGCTCCTACAGCCGCTATTATCAGGTGGATGCGACCGAGAAGGTCTGAGGTATCAGGGGTTTTCCCATCTGTGGACCTCCCCCGTCACGGGGGAGGTGCTGGCGCGGGCGTCGCGCAATAGCTGCGTTTCAGCAATCGGCAGTACCGCCCACTGCCACTCCGCGCCATTGGTGCTAGTCCTAAAGTTGATTTGTCGCCGCTTGTGGCCGGGCGGTGAACGCTATATAGCGTTTCTATTGTGTGAAGCCGCCAGAGCAATAAGGCGGTGAGGTTTTCGGTATTTCAGACAAGTCGTGGCACTTGGAAACGCAGTCATGCGTTTACCAATTGCTTGAACTCATCCATTGCTGAAAATTTCACTATAGACGTTAGGGTAGTTTTCCGAGGTTTGCGATAGACGGCACGGAGTTGCCAGTATCGCAACGTTTGGGGCAGGAGCCAGAACATGAGCCAGGACGGACACGACAAGAAAGGCGCCGCGGAAAACGGCGTCGGGACACCCGTCGCCAACCTTCGCAGCCAAATCTGGAGCCGCTGGCCCACTGGCCTGACCGCGCTGGCCGTGATCGTCCTCGCCTGGGTCGGTGTCTACCTGCTGTGGAACGGCATCATCTTCGTCTTCGCGCGATAACCTCCCGCCCGCTTACACCCAGCCAATTGTGATCATCTCGTGATCATGCGCCCGCATGACAGCCATGCGCGTATGCTGTTGCCTGCCCCACATAATCGTGATCACTTTGACCCCGCAAACGTGCGCTGGATTTGCTTCTGAGCGAACCGCGCCTTTGCAGGACCAACCGACAGAAGTCGGCAAACATCAAGCGTTTGCTACGAACCCCCGCAGCGGAGACATCCGGGCGGGACTGCGGTAATCACGGCCCCCCGCCATGCGGCACCGGGGGCATCATCGCAAACCATTACAGCTGGACACGAAAAGCACAGTAGCAACTCGAACTACGTTCAACATGGCGGGTGAACAAAATGTCGATAGTCAACGCAGGCCTCGATCTCTCGGGCATCGAGACCCAAACCAAGTCGCCCAAGGGCGGCGCGCTGAAACGAGCATTCGATGTCACGGTAGCATCCATCATGCTCTTTTGCGCACTTCCGGCGATCTTCTTCATCATGGTCACCATGTTCTCGATCGATCGGGGACCGGTATTTTTCGCCCATGAACGGGTCGGACATCGCGGCAAGAAGTTCCGCTGCCTCAAGTTCCGCTCGATGATCGTCAACTCCAAAGAAGCGCTGGAACGGCACCTTGAAATGTTCCCGCTGGCTCGCGAAGAGTGGGAAGCGACCCAGAAGCTGCGCAATGACCCGCGCATCACCCCGCTGGGCAAATTCCTGCGCGACACCAGCCTCGACGAATTGCCCCAGCTGATCAACATCATCCGCGGCGACATGAGCCTGGTGGGCCCCCGTCCCATCGTGCAGGACGAAATCGTGCGCTATGCCAATGACATCACGGCTTATGCCAGCATGCGTCCGGGCCTGACCGGCCTGTGGCAGGTCAGCGGCCGCAGCGATGTGGATTATGAGCAGCGTGTGCGGCTCGATGCCGAATATGCTCGTAACTGGTCCTTCATCGGTGACATTGTTATTATGCTGCGCACCGTCAAGGTCGTCCTGATGCGCACGGGCAGCCGCTAGACTACAGGAGGCGATGAATGGCTTCGATCCTTTCCGTCGGCACACGCCTCTTCCGTACCCGTGATCCCTCGCGCGACGCCAGTACTGACAAGGACCGTTTCATGACGGTCCGCCGGTCGTTGCTGGCGGCAATCGAAGGCGCCCAGCGGGAGCGCGAGGGCCTGCAGACACGCCTCGACGTCTATTATGCCCAGGCCACCAACCTGATCGACAATTCGGGCGAGTTCGGTACCCGCTCCGATGAAGATGAAGGCGCCATCGAGGACGCCGAGCGCAATGCCGCTGCGGCCCGCCTCAGGATCGGCCAGATCAGCGAGCATATGGAACAGCTCAAAGCCGTGCTGGCCACTCTCGACGCTACGGCGCCGCAGGCCTGACGGGACAAGCCGGCGCCTCTTGGCGCCTGGCAATTTTTCGAACCGGAGCTCGCCATGCAGCCCACGCGCGCACAGCAGGGGATTCCGACGGTTTCCGTCATTATGGCGAATTACCGCGGCGGCGCGACATTGGCTCGTGCGCTGGAATCCGTGCTGACCCAGACCATGGCCAATCTCGAAATCATCGTCGCCGACGACGCTTCGCCCGACGATAGCGTTTCGGTGGTGACCTCCATAATGGCGCGCGACGAGCGGGTGCGGCTGGTAGCCTCGCCACAGAATGGCGGTCCGGCCCGCACGCGCAATCTGGCGCTGGCACAGGCCCGCGGCGAATGGATCGCCATCGTTGATTCCGACGACATCGTGCATCCCGAGCGACTGGAGCGGCTGCTGGCAGCGGCGGCGCAGTTCAAGGCCGATATCGTTGCCGATGACCTGCTGCATTTCCACGAGGACGGCAGCCCGCCGACCCTGCTGCTGGGCAATCACGACACACCATTTCCCGTCAGCGCAGAAGCCTGGGTGACGGCCGGCATGGATGGCAAGCTGCCGGCGCTGGGTTATCTCAAGCCGCTGATCCGTGCCGAGGCGCTGGGCCTGCTGCGCTATGACGAGACCCTGCGGATCGGCGAAGATTACGACCTGCTGCTGCGCACGCTACTGGCCGGCGCCAGCATGTGGATCGTGCCCGAGCCCTGGTATCTCTATCGCCGCCACAGCGGCTCGATTTCCCACCGCCTGTCGGCTGGTGACGTCGAGGCAATGCTGGCCAACCAGGTGCAATTGCTCGCCGCAATCAAGCCGGATGCCGGCTTAGCCCAGGCCTTTGCGCAGCGCCGCGACGCCTTGCAGGGCGCGCTGGATTTCGGGCGGCTGGTGGAGGCGATCAAGGCTCGCTCACCGGGGGCTACCCTTAATATCATTGCGCGGCGCCCTGCCCTGTTGGCGCGACTATGGACCTCGTTCACAGAAGGCCGGCGGCGCCGCACTGCCAAGCCACACGGTGCGGCCAATACTGGGCTGTTGAACCTCGATAAACATGCCTCCCTGCCCGCCTATGTGCCGAGCCAGGAGGTGGATTGGACCCGCTTCCGGCGCGATCCGGCCTGGCTGGCTGTCGCCGCGCAGGGCGTGAACGCGCACCAGATCATCGCCAAGGACGCTGCGGCCCGCTATGCCGCCGGATTTATCCCGGCCGCTGCTGCACCTACCCCGATCCGTAACCAATTCGCGACCAATGCGCCGGCGGTGGCGACATGACGCGCCTGCTGCGCCGCCGCGGCATTGCCGGCCCGCTGGTCGATATCGACCTGGCCGCCACCTTCACCGTGCTGGCCCTGTCCGGGCTGGTGCTGAACGCCCTGGTCGGCTCGTTGGCCGCCATGGCATTCCTCGGCTTTGGTGGACTGCTGCTGCTCAGCGATCCCCAGCAGAGCGCCACCCTGATCGCCCGCTGGTGGTTCCTCCTGCTGCTGCCGGCCTATTGCATGCTCTCCACGCTCTGGTCGCAATACCCCCAGATCACCCTGCGCGCTTCAGTCCAATTGATGATCACGCTCTCCATCGCCGTGGTGATGGCCGGACGGGTCAGGCCGGCGACACTGGTGCGCGCCCTGTTCGTGGTCTACGCCGTGGGCGTATTGGCCAGCATCACTATCGGCCATCGACCGTCGGGCGCGCCCTGGCTGGGCATTTTTGGCAGTAAAAATGCCTTTGCCGCCCATATCGCGGTCTTCGCACTGACCTCGCTGGCCGTGGTTACGGACCGGCATGCCGGGCTGTTGCTGCGGCTAGGAGCGCTGGGCGGACTGCTCATCTCGGGCCCATTGATGATTCTGGCGCAATCGGCCGGTGCCATCATGATGGTCGTGCCCTGCGTTGCTGTCATGGTGCTGCTGCTGCTGACGGGTCGCCTGACCGGCAACCAGAAACTGTTCATGACCTTGGGCGTGGTCATTGTTGGCGCGGCCTTGGGCCTGTTCATCATGGCCAACGGCCAGACGCTATTGTCGGAAATTCTCGAAGGCTCCGGCAAGGATCCGACGCTGACCGGCCGCACCGACCTGTGGGCCACCGGCTTCACCTTCATTGCCGAACGGCCACTGCAAGGCATCGGCTTCCGCGCCTTCTGGGTGCAGGGCTTCGCCCCGGCGGAACAGCTCTGGGCCATGTTCATGGTCCCCTCGGGCGCCGGCTTCAACTTCCACAACACCTATATTTCAAATGCCGTGGAGATCGGCCTGATCGGCGTCGGTCTGCAGGCGTTCCTGATCTATGGCGGCTTCCTGCTGATCGTGATCGCCACCATCCTGCGGCCCAATCCGCAAAATGCGTTCCTGGTCGGTCTGCAATTGCTGGTCATCCTGCGCAGCTTTATCGAAGTCGAGGTCTTTTTCGAGTTTTCCGTCCGCTCGATCCTGGTGGTCGTAACCTTCATCTATGGCGCCCAGGGCGTACTGCATGAATTGCGCGCCAATCGCCGCTCTCCACTGCCCGCGTCGCGGCAGGTGTATATCCGCCCAATCGGAGTCCAACCATGACTGAAACCAATTCCGGCCTGGTCCAGATTCGCACGCCCACCTATAAGCGCCCCGTCGCCCTGCAACGCGCGCTGCAATCGATGATCGACCAGACTTGGGCCAATTGGGTCTGCGATGTCTATGACGACGATGCCGCCCAGGCGGGCAAGGCAGTGTGCGAGAGCTTCAACGATCCACGCATCCGCTATCATCACAATGCGCCGCAGCGCTTTGCCTCCAAGAATATCGACCACTGCTTCACCGCGGAGAATCCCAACGACGCCGACTATTTTTGCGTGGTCGAGGACGACAATCTCATCCTGCCGGACTTCCTTGCCGAGAATATGCGGATCTGCCGCGAGGACGGCGTCAATGTCGTGCTGCGCAACCAATATGTCGAGCACAAGAGCGGCACCACCGCCGCCCATTTGAGCGCCGGCGGTGTACTCGATGACCTGTTCGTCGAGGGTCTCTACCAGCCCGATGAATTCCGCCTGTCGCTGCTGATGGGCATTGGCGTATCCAATGGCGGGCTATTCTGGTCGCGCGATACCGCCTGCCAGCTCGAGATCGGCTTTGGCTGCACCGCGACTTTGCAGGAATATATGCGGTCATTCTCGATCGTCGAGCCGATCTATGTGGCCATGACGCCGCTGGCCGTATGGGCGGAAAATGCGGAACAAACCACCCGCAATGCCGAACTCAAGGCTTCCTATCTCAGGCGCGAACTCGATCTGAAGCGCTCTGTGCAGGAGTTGCAGCGGCTGGCCTGGCAGACTGCCCCCAAGGGCCTGCGCGACGGCTTCATGACCAATCCGAAATGGGCGGCCCAGGCGCCGACGCGAGCCAGCGGCCTCGCCAAGGCGCTGATCATGGATGGCGCCTCATCGGCCATCGCCTTCAAGGATGCGTTGCGCCTGCGGGCGCGTGGCCTGGCCATTCGCCTGTTTGGCCGCACAACGCCGGATTTCCACGCCTTCGTGCAATCGCGACTGCCAGCCGTACAACGTTGAGTAATTCCGCCCCCACGGGCAGTAGTTAACCGGCCCGTATCGAGTAAACATGAGTGTTACCAATGAGATCGGTCGCGGCCCTGTGCTCGACCATGTACGCACCAACCGCTCCGGCGCGGCCATTCGCGGCGTGCTGTGGTCGGTGGTCAACAGCTTCGCGCCGGCCGCGCTGGGCATTCTCGTCTTCATGGCGACCTCGCGCGTGCTCTCGCCGGCCGAATTCGGCATCGTCTCCTATGCGGCCAGCATCGCCATGCTCGGCACCGCCATCGCCCCGGCAGGGTTCAGCGAAGCCATCATCCAGCGCAGCAAAATTGAGCCGCATCATCTCGATACGGTGTTCTGGCTCTGCACCGGGGCGGCGCTGCTGATCTATGCCGGGCTGTGCTTTGCCGCTGTTCCGCTGGCCAATCAGCTCAACGAGCCCATCCTTACCGCCCTCCTTCCCTTTATCGGCATCAGGGTGATTTTCGACATGGCGGCAGCGGTGCCCAATGCGCTGCTGGTCCGCTCCATGTCGTTCAAGAAGCTGGCAATGCGAACAACCGTCGCCTCGGTCGTCGCCGCCGTGCTGTGCCTGGCGCTGCTGTGGCTGGGATTTGGCCTCTGGGCACTGGCTTTTTCTCAGCTCGCCACGGCCATCACCACCTGTATCGGCGCACTGGTCTCGGTGCGCTGGCTGCCCAAATTCCGCTTCAGCTTCCAGGCGCTGCGTGAGCTGGCCAGCTTTGGCCTCTTCGCCTCGGGCAATCGCATCATCACCCTGGTCAGCGTCGATCAATTGCTGATCGGTACGCTGCTCGGCCCCGCCGGGCTAGGCATATATAGCTTTGCCCGCCGCATTTTCCAGATCCTGACGGACCTCATCACCGGGGCGCTTAGCTCGGTGTCCTATGCGCTGCTATCTTCGTTGCAGAACGAGCGGGACAAGCTGCGCGAGGCCTATTTCCTCGGCACGTTTGCCTCGTCCGTGCTGTCATTTCCCGTCTTTATGGGACTGGCGCTGATTGCCGACGATTTCGTGCCGCTGGCCTTTGGGCATAATTGGGTGGAAGCGGTTCCTGCCGTGCAGGCCTTTTGCCTGCTGGGCCTGATCACCAGCATCGGCGTGCTGCAATCCTCTCTGGTCAAAAGCCAGGGTCAGGCCGATCTGTGGTTCTATTACCTGATCGGCAAGCAGGTCACGACGGTGCTCTATGTCGTGCTGTTCTACAAATGGGGCGTCAACGCGCTGACGCTGGCCCTCGTCATCCAGAACTTCATCATGTGGCCGCCCTCGGTACACATGGTCATCCGTATCCTGCAGGTATCGGCCTGGGCCTATCTGGGAACCTTCGTCACGCCCATGCTGGCGACGGCCTTGATGATCGGCGCCGGCGTTTTTGTGAAGATCGAGCTGGCCGATGCCGACCCGGTGCTGCGGCTCGCCGCTACCGTGGCCGCGTGCGCCGCGGTGTATGGCGGCGCGATCCTGGTACTGGCACGCAAGCGCTTGCTGGCGGTCAAGGGCATGGTGCTGAAGAAGCGCGGGGCTTAGGCGCGCACCGCTTGCCACCCTGTCAGCATTCAACCCACGGTGTCATTCCCGCGAAAGCGGGAACCTCTGTCTTACGATGCAAGAAAAGCAAACGGAGATTCCCGCTTTCGCGGGAATGACATCGTCGGTGGGGCGGTTGGGTGCGTAGCTGATGGTTGGATGCGCGGGCGCCTAGCTCACAGCCAGCCGCGACCGCACGAAACCATCCACTGCCGCCGCGGCCTTCTCCGTCACTTCGGCAATCTTCGCGTCGCTGCTGAGCTGGGGCTCATACTTTGCCATTTTCTGCAAATGCCGGGCGGCGGAATGGGTCAGAAACGCATTGGGGATTGCCGCCAATGGGCTGCGGCTGAGGGCGCCGATCTTGCCGGCCGGGCCGCCGCGGCCGGTACGGCCAATATAATATTCGAGCACGCTGGATGGCTTGAGCTCGTGCATGCGCAGTTCGATATCGAGCGCGCCCGACCAGTCGAGCCATTTCATATGGTGTCCGGCAAAGATCGGCTTGGCGCCGATCCAGGGTGTGCGCAGCGCATCGGCCACGATGGCGCCATGCATGGCCTCGGTGATCAGCACGCGCGCGCCCTTGATCTCGGCGATAACCTTTTCGAGCGGATCGGTGGCATCGATCAGCTTGATGCCGGCAAGGCGGCAGGCCTCGTCCCAGGGGCCGCGCTCAAGGCTCTCGTAATGCGGCATGAAGGCCACATCGATGCCGGTGGCAGGTTTGGCCAATTCCATCTGGCGCAGCAGGATAGCGCTGTCGCAAATGGCCAGATCGGACGAAATCTTGAGCTTTTCGGCGGTCTTGGGGCCGCGCACGAAGCGAATGTCCCAGCTGCCGTCATGCACGTCTGGCAGACCCATATAGCCGGCATAACCCGAGCCCATCACGAACTTGCGGGAAGTTTCGGGCAGATGGGTGCCGATGATTGAGCCGATGCCCACGAACAGCTCGCTCTCGTCCTCGTCCAGAAATCCTTCCGGCAGGATTTGCGGCCAGACATATGTGTTGAGCTCATCACCAAAATTCGGCACTTTGCCGCGGAAGAACACCAGCTTCATTCAAAATCCCTTTTTCTGATTGGCCGGCGGCCACCTATTGCAGCGCGCAAAGCACCGATTGCGGAAAAGCGCAGCTTTCGCCCTGCGCGGTGAAGGCAACCCAATCCACATGCATGGCGATCGGGCCACTGGGTGGCACGAAAGTGCCCATCCAGTCGGTGAGCGTGTCGCTGCCCCACAGGCTGAAGAAAATGCGCATGGCATTGTTGGGCACCTGATCGCTCCCGGTCATTGTGCGGACGAGTTGGTTGTTGATGTAGTAATCCAGCCGTCCCGGCGTCCATGTGACAGCGAAGTTGAGGAAGTTATTCGAGCCGTAAGGCAGTTGATGAGACATGCCGCTGCCCACTTCACCGTCTCCACTGACGCCATTGACGAAACTGGTGGTCTCGACGCGGCCGATATCCTTGAGCAGGATCTCGAAATCCAGCTCATCATGCGGCTTGCCCTGTTGTGGGCCGATATAGGTGAAAAACGCGGCGTTGAGGCCCGAGCCGACGGGCGTTTTGAGGCGGGCTTCGAATGTGCCGTAGCCAAAGGCGGTCCTGGTCTGGATTTCCCCGCAGGCATAATCACGGCTACCGGCGTCGCTGCTTGGCGCAAAACCGACCCAGAGAAAACCACGAAGCGTCTTCACCTGATCTGCCGACCAGACACAATTCTGGTGCTCACCATTGGCCCAGCCATTCGAAACATACCAGCGCTGGCCATTGAGCGAAGCGAAATCGTCGAAAAAGCTGGCGCTTTGGGCCAGAGCAGGCGCGGCAAGGCAACAAAGGGCGGCAGTTGCGGTGGCTGCAAGGCGGGTGACGCTGGGCACGGGCTTATCCAATCCACTAAAACGCAAAACTATTCGGCGACAACCAGGCGAACCTGAACGACATCGCCGGACTGGACCGGCGTCGACATTTCGGCGGGGATTTCCTCCCCGTCGCGGACGATGCTGTAGGTATAACTGGCAAGCGAGCCCGCCATGCCCGGCGCAATACCGGAATAAGCCACCGCCTCCCGCACCAGACCCTGCTGGGTCGCGAGCTTGAGGTTAACCTCGGCCAGTTGCGCCTCGACCTCCTGCCGCTCGACCGTGAGTTGGGAAGCGTGGCTGTCGGCCAGGTCGGTGCGGCGGATTTCGGCATCGCCAATCGCCTGCTGCGCCTGCAACTGAGCCATATCGATATCGAGCAGGCGCGTTTCGTAATCGGCCACGCTGGTTTCGAGCGAAGCAACACGCGACACCACGGCCAGGCCATCATTGGCCAGCGAGCGCACATTGGTCAGCTGCTCCTGGGCAACCGACAATTGGCGTTCTGTGGCCGTCCGTTTTTGCCCAAAGGTCTCGATCTGGCGCCGCAGCACCATGGTTTGGCTATCCAGCGCCGTGCTTTGCGAATTGAGCGCCTTGAGATTGGCCACCAGCACCGCCTGCTCATCAGCCAACAGCGGCTCGACGCCCTCGACACCGGCAAACTGTTCGGGCGGCACGATCGTGCCCTGCCCAGCCAGTTCGGCATCGATGCGTGCCCGCTTGGCCAGCAGCCGAAGCTGTTCGTCCTGCAGCACCTGATAGGCGCCGGTAACGTTGAGCATGTCACGCTCGGGACGGGCATTGGCATCGGCGCCGCGGCGCTCGCCCCCAGCAAGGCTCAAGGCCTTGATCAGCGTCAGCCCGGGAAGGAATTTGTATTCGCCGGGCGATTGCACATCGCCCGCCACATAGATCGGGGCAAATTCGGCAATTTCGATGCTCACATTGGGCGAAACCACGAGGCCCAGCGACTGCTTGAGCCCGTCGGCCAGTTCTCGCGCCAGATCCTGGGAGGTTTTACCGGCGCTTTCCACGTCCCCCACAAAGGGGAATGCGGTGGTGCCTGCTGGGCCCACGACATATTCCCCGCCAAGGGCTGTCCATTCCTCGAACGTGGATTCGGCGGCCTTCCATTGGACCACGCGAACGTTGATCTTGTCGGAAACGTTGAGCGTATAAGGTTCCGCGGCGGCAGATGTCGCGGTGAGCGCGACGGCCAAACCCATTGCCAGAGCGCCTTGGCGCAGGACATTGGGCCGGAACGGAGTCGCTTTCTTCATGGGCCAGGCCTCGTGATTGAGCTTCCGGATCGATCGGTAAAGGCCCTGTTCCGGGCCGCACGCGCCAGCCTCTTCTTGGCTGCGGGGAGAACAACGGCGCCGCGCACCAATCCATCCCTAAAACGTTACCAGCCACCCTAGCATGGTTCGCGCGCTTGGCTCGCCCGCCCGGCTCAACCCAGCCCTGCGCTCAAAGGGAAACTGCCGCCGCAAAAAAGCCGTGCTGCGCAGAACGAAAACGGCGTGTCCACTAAGCAACGCCAGGCAAAAGAAAATTCGCCGCGTCCCCGGGTTCTGGACTCCCGGCCCAGCCTCGATTTAAGACAGTTCGCTGGCTTGATAGAGGCGTAACATGCGTATTCTGGTTGCCGTTTTGGCACTTGTCTTGTCCATTGGCCCGGCCTTTGCGGCCGGCATCGCGCGCCAGGGCGCCTTTATCCTGCCCGGCGCCGGCTTCGATTTCGCCATTCTGGCAGGCGACATAACCAATCAAACGCCCGATGATTTCAGGGCCGTGCTGGCCAGCCAGCCCAACATCAAGACGCTGGTGCTCTCCAGCGATGGCGGCCCGATGGCCGGGGCGCTCCTGCTGGCCGACGAAGTCTACCGGCGCGGCATCAACACTTATATCCCGCCCACCTCAATCTGCCAGTCCAGTTGCGCCTATGTGTTTTTCGCAGGGGCGGCGCGGCTGGATCAGGGCGAGCTGGGCGTGCATCATTTCTATGGCGGAGACAGCAACGCTGCCTCCCAGCTCGGGGTGACCGACATTATGGGGATACTGACCGGCTTCGGCACACCGCAGGCCGTCATCAACCGCATGCTGCGCACCCCGGCAAACGCCATCTATACTTTCAATCCCGAAGAGGTCACGCAGCTGCGCATCGATCGCAATCCCAGCCAGCTCGACGCTACACTCGCCCAGTTCCGTCAATTGCCACAAGAAGCGCTGACCGCCATGGGCACAAGCCCCGGTTCCCAGTCTGAAACGACTTCAGCAAGTAGCGGCAACGGCACGCCCCCACAAAGCGTGCCGCGCTTCGCCATCTATGAGGGTCTCGATTTCTACGGCGCCGATATCGACAAGATACGCGCCGAAACCCTGGAACAATGCTTCCAGAAATGCGTGGACAACCAGCAATGCTCTGCCATGACCATCAATCTCAATCCGACGATCAAGACCGGCCCCAACTGCTTCCTCAAAAGCGGCATGGGCCGAACCGAGCCCTATGAACACGCCATTTCCGGCGCCTTCCTCGCCGCCGGCTTCGATGGCGTGCTGGACGTCAACGGCACCAAGGTTGCGCCCACCGAAATTATCCCGCTGGAGTAGACTATCACGGGGCTTGCCACCAAGCCCCGTGTCGGGCTAATCGATCAATGCTTCGGATCACTCCGACCGGGCGGGTATAGCTCAGTGGTAGAGCAGCAGCCTTCCAAGCTGAATATGCGGGTTCGATTCCCGCTACCCGCTCCAAACTCCCATTTGAAACTGCTGCTCAACGAGTACGGGGCCGCCGCCCGCGGCTGGGCCACACTCCCAACTCCAAGACGCTATTCCCAGAGGGCCCACCCTCCATTCGACCGCTGGGCAGAGCCGGTACGGGAACCATCCCCTGGAAAAATCACATACTTTTCCCCTGCCCCACCGATTTCTTGCGGGCAATGGCGGAAGGGTGTTGACACTACTGTCACAGACCACCATAAACCGCCCGACGAAACGCCTAGCGCTTCGTTGTCCCGCTCGCGCGACGTTGTCAGTGGAGGGGTGGGAGAGTGGTTAAATCCATCAGACTGTAAATCTGACCGCTTAGCGTACACTGGTTCGAATCCAGTCCCCTCCACCAACGCCCCTCTTGGGGTATTGATTTTCCTGCATAATCCGGGCCTTTTTGGCTAACCTATTTTGAAGTTAGCCATTCTTGCGTTCTCGCTATGGCCGCGACCTTGTCAGTGCGCCCTGTCACGCTATGCTCCTAGCATGAACACATGCCCCAGCAACGCCTCCAATGCGACATCCAACAATCCCGCAAGGGATCGAGAGATAGCGCGGCTCCGCAACCTACTGGCTCACCTCGAGGCCATCTCGGCACATCGGCGCGAGGCAGAACATGCCGATGTGCGGGCGGAGACGGTTCGAGTGCTGCTGAGCGATATGGAGGCTAAAGCCAACGCCCCTTCTTCCGGCCAGCCCAAGGATTCGGCGGCCCGATAATCTGTCGCCCGGTTTCGAGGTCACGCTGCAGCTTCTTTCTGGCCTTCTCCGCCGCTAAGGCTTCTTGCCGCATCCTGTCGGCGTTCGCCTTATGCATTTCGGCTATTGCCTTGCCCTGCTCGTACTCGGCTCTGATCCTGGCCACCTCCACGGGATTGGGTGGACCGTGATCGTGGCTACCCTGGCCAGTCAGCAGGCCTGGCGTATTGGCAGGCGGATGCCAGGTCGTGGCGATATCTCGCTGCCCGCACTTCTCGCAGACGAAGCGGCGAAGGAATTCCGGCCGACGCTCGCCGGGGTCGAAGTCAACGCCGAAATACTGGACCATCTGATCCATGCTCGGGGACCAGCTATTGCCACAGCGCCGGGGATTGATCGTGTGGCAGTAAATGGTCAATCGCGCGCCATAGTCCCGAAGCTCGCCCAACGTTGGCATTTCTCGATCCACCTTTCGGCGGACATCGATAGCACCGTGAACGAATACGGAACAGACTAGATATCGATCACATCTACCGGCGCGGTCGGGGCGTGCTCCTGCGGCAGCGTTTTGGCCTCATCGATGCAGGCTTGGATGAACAGGGCGACATTCCTGTCTTGCATCAAGTCGGGGTGCTTGCGGCCAACCTTGGACATGAGCGCAGTCAGCTCGGCCAGGCTCATAGCCAACCCTTGGCTTTGAGGGCGCCGACAACCCAGTCAAACAACCCCGTCACCGCCGCAACGAAGCCGCCGAGCGTGGTGATCCCTGCAATCGAAAATGCCCACGATATCCGCCGGCCGCTTTTGAGCAGATCACGCCAGGCATCTACGGTCGGCTGCACGCTGGTTTGGTTGTCCGTGACTGTTTTCTTCAGGGCCTTGATTTCCCCCCTCACCTGCCCGTCAACCTCGCCAAGGATGCGAATATCTCCCCGAATGGCGCCGATGTCCTCGGAGATGCCATCCACACGTTCATGGAGCTTGCTTCGGCTTTGGCGGGACGCTTCCCGCTCCTCGGAGAAATCGGCGCGCAATTGCTCCATCATCTTGAGCAACATGTCGTTGGTGGTGGCCACAAACCGCTCCGTCGATCAGCGGCGCCAGCCGCAAGCGGCCTCGCCATAGTTGTTGTGCGAAACGATCTGACGCTTGGTGCCATCGGTCATGTCGTCCTGAACGGACGGCCGGATTGCCGAGGCCACGTCGCAGAAATTGCCGCTAGTCGTCCCGCAGCCAGCGAGAATAGTTGCTGTCAACATCGGCAGCGCCCATCTGGTCAACTTCATCGCCAATCTCCTTTCGCTGCTTCATGGATTCTGCGCGGCGCTTCGCCTGCTCGGCTTCGATGATCTTCTTGCCCTCGGCTCGGCCGCGCAGAAACGCGACCCCGATGGCGAAAATGATGGCGCCGGCAATCGCCAGCCCCGCCTTGATCTTTCCCCAAAAGCTAAACATCGGAGCTGGCCGGAAAAGGCGGGAGCGGGACAGTCTGCCCGGCGAGCGCGTGGGTGCAATCGCCGAGGAACTGGATCTGCCCGCTATTCACGAAGGAATGGCAGACCGTGTTGATGCGCTTATCGGCAAGCATCCGCTCGCGGTCTTCTGGCAGCTTGTAGGTGTCAAGGATGCGGTCGAGTTCTTCGTCGCCGCCATCGATGCGGACGCCTCGCACAAGCACTGACGGCGAGAACGTCGGGGCATCGGGGTTGCCATTGTAGGACCATTTCGGGCCTTGCCCGTTGACAGCGTCGTTGACCGTGATCTGGTGGGCCTCACTGCAACCGGGGCACCAAAAGGCGACCCGACCAGCTTCAAAGCCGCGAAGGATTGGGGATAGTTGCATGATTAAACCTCCCTCGCCCGGCGGATCACCTTCATCACCAGCCATGCGGCGAACGCGCAGACGATAACGACCATCACGATGGCGAGGGCGATCTGCACCGGGCCGCTGCCCTGGCTGACAGCCCCTGCCCCGGTCAGCACCGATCCGGCGCCGGCCAGAACTTCGGGCTTGGTCACGATATCGGTGATGGTTTCGCGCTTCGGCTCGGTCTGGAATTGCGGCGTCGGAGCGATCTTGCTTTCCGTCGCCGTTGGGAAGTTGGAACCGTCATTCCACCGACGGGCCGGGCCGGTATCGATGTGCATGAAGCCGGATTTCGGATAGTGACCAAAGCCGGTGAAACCAGCAGCTCGGGCGGCCCGTTCGAAGGCTGCAGGATCCTGATTGGTCATCATCACGTCGAACGCCTTGCCCAGGCGATGCTGGCTATTCTTGGCGCCCTTCACCCGGGCATTGTGCGCGGCCGATCGATAGGCGCTCGTGATGATCAGCGGCTTGCCCAAGGCGGTCCTGAGCGCCTGGAGCTTGTCCATGCTAGCTTCATCAATAAGAAGCTCCCCTTCGCCCTTGCTGGCGATTTCCTGGGGGCTGAAGTTGGGCCAGCGCCATTCGGACATGGGGAAGCGCTGCCAGCTCGAGTAGAGCTTGCTCATGGGGTATTCTCCTGATGATGGATTGGGAACTTAGAAGCCGTCACGCTGCTTGTTGGAGCGGGAGGGCTGTGAATGCCGAAGAAGATGGAAGTCCGCGAAGGCGACCGGATACAGGTCTGGCTAAAGGTCGCGCGGGTGGCCGATGAACTGGATATCGACTGCCGGCAGATCGTGACGGTTGAGCTTGCAGGCCAGAGGTTTACCGCGCCGCTCGATCATTTCGATGTGGTCAGGGTTCAGAGAGGGAACAACTGGCCGGAGGGTTAGGTCTTCAGGATTTATCGGAAGCGCAAAAGAAAAGGCGGCTTAGCGAGCCGCCTCGAGGTTTTCGGTGGTTTTAGCTGCTGCTAATCACGAGACGTAGCCGTCAAGCCAGCCGCTTGTGTCGGCTTTACCGGCTCCTCCACAATGGCTTTTGTCTTCAACTTCTTCCGCTTGAAAGGGCGCCACATGAATTCTGACAAGGTTTTCGGCTCCCTCATGTAAGACACGCCTACGTCCGGCCACTCGTCTTTCTCGGGGTGATGAATGGTCCCAAAAACAATATCCCACAGCGCTGATCCGCTACCGAAGTTCTTGTTGTGGTGCCGCTTCTCAACCGAATGGTGAATACGGTGGAAGCGGTTATCGGGAACAACGTAGCGCAAAAACCCGAAATGGACCTTCGTACTGCTGTGTTCATAGATACCCTGCCAGCCGAGCAGCAAGGCCCACAGCCACGGCACATAACCCTGCTCGAAGCTAAACAGCAGAGAAATGGGTATGGCCACAAAGGGAATTCTGAATATCTCTTCGGTGAAATGATGGTTGCTATTGAACGCGCTCATTTCCTCAAGGGAGTGATGCTCCGCGTGGAAACGCCAGAAGAAACGACTTGAGTGCTGGAGTCGATGAAACCAATAGTAGAAGAACTCACTGACCTGGAGCACCAACAGGGAAGCCAAAACCCCGCCCACGGGATCGAGTATCGCAAGCCCTGACCACTCAGACAAAAATCGAAGATCTATCCTAAACAGTGGGGTGACGCCCAAGTGTCCCCATAGCCGATAGAACAGCGTCATGCTCGTTGCGGTGATCACGATATAGACCATCCAGAACACCGCGCCCCTGACGCGCGACACCCAACTGTACCGCGACATCGGCAGGATTAATTCAGCGATGAGAATGACCGAGGCCGCAAGGAAGATGCGCCCCGCATAATCTTGGCCATGTGCGAATGCACTATTCAGAGCTTCTATCATCCAACGACCCTACGTGCTTGTGCCTTCCAGTATCCCATAAACCACTTTCGTTAGGGAGTACTACCGGCCTTAACTTGCTCCGCACTGCCAAAGGGCGTCCAGCTAAGCCGCTTGAGTCCAATACGCATCGTCTCTGAAATCGAGCGGGATCGGGTTCATAGCCTCGATTGCATCAGACCTTGCGCGCAGTTGCACGATGATCGCCCATGCAGCACTTGCTTCAGCCTGTTGCTGTTGCAGATCAACCGGCCAATTCGCCGGGTCTGCGCCATATTGCATCACTGCTGTTTGTCCTGCCGCCAGCGTATTGCGTTGCTTGTCTTCGGTCATGACAAGCAAGATGCGGCGCCGGCACTCCGCTTTGACTTCTACGATGGCCGGCGGAGTTGGTGGCCGCTTGAATGCCGCCGCTTCAGCAGGTGTAAGGGCTACTCGCTCACCGTCAATCAAGTGGTACTCTGTCATTTACAATACTCCCCAAAAGCTAATATTGCCGACAGACCCTAAAGTCCCACCAAACAAAATTTGGAAACGAGTAGCCCGCCCGATTGACGGTAGCAAAGACCCATGACGAGTGCCTAAAAAGTGGTCGACCCTATCTGGTGTTTGGTAAGAAACATGGCGAAGTGACGGGCGCCTTCCTCCTGCCACCGCACCGGGATAGATAGAAAAATCTGCGTTAAATTCCCCTAACGCACTTGCCATTATCGCCACGTCTAGGCGTGAGGCAAGAAAGCTAGCGGATATGACAGTAGAATTGCTCGTTTGAAGAACTTCATTTTGGTACTCGTTCGCTCCGAAATATATTTGAGCATCATCCCCAAAATACGCGGAATAGGTTCCTCCTGCATCTGAATATAAACCTGCAATCTTTATTTCAAAGAATGCGTATTCAGGAGGAAGCGTTAAAGTGATGCCGCTGACACCAGCTAGCTCAGCAGGGCCAAAACGCTGCAATAATCGACGACCTGTGTCTTCAATGGCTATGGCGCCGATCGAGCTTCGCACAGCCGATCCATTGGCATCATCGACCAGGGATTTGACGAACTCGCTGAATCCCAAAGAGGTTAGCACATCACCGGCCGTGGCGTCATCGACCAGCGATTTAAAGAAGGTGCTGAATCCCAAAGAGGTTAGCACATCACCGGCCGTGGCGTCATCGACCAGCGATTTAAAGAAGGTGCTGAAGCCCAAGGTATCCTGCATCCCCGAAGCATCGGCATTCGCAAGCAAGGTCCTCGCCGTTTCTGTCAGGTCAGCAAGTGCCGCGGTATCGGCGCTATCAAGATAAGGAAACTTGTCAGCGGCACCAACCAGCCCCTGCATGGCGCGAGCCCATGCCATCTGGGCAAAGGTCGCCGCTGTTCCGGCGCCAGTAAGGGTAATGCCCTTGTCGCCGCCCGTGCCATCAAGCCCGGCAAGCCCAGGCAGTATCCCGCCCCCGAGCAGTTCCAACAGCTCATTGATGGCCTGCTGGTAGCCCAGGTCAAAGGGCACCCGTTGGATTTCATAGGGCGCTTCTGTCTGCGATGGGCCGAGCCATGGGTAAGCCAGCAGAATCTGAGATGCAGACAACCCAATTGCCGGACCAATCTCGGCAATGCGGGTCGGCATGCCCACGTGCGTACCGAACTGATCGCCCTTTCGGAACTCCGTTCCCAGAGTTCCGGCGCCCTGGAACGTAACGATCGTGTCGGTTTCGGCGACCGTTGCCGTGCCGGTATTGTAATGGCTTTGGTCGATATCGATGGCCATGGTATCTCCAGGCAATAAAAAACCGCCTTGCGGCGGCTGTGGCGGGTGACGGTGGCGGCTAGTTAATTGGCGGGTGACGGTGGCGGCTTCATCGCGTCGATCTCGGCCTCGAGCTCCGCCACCCGGGCCTGAAGCATCAGCTTGTCATTCTCCAGCACCTTGACGCGGTTGGAGTAGTAGGCATCCAGCACTTCATGCCGTCCGCCCAGGGCGAGCAGTGCCGCCATTGGGCTGACCTGCTGGGGTTCTGCCTGTTCAGATTGTTTCTTGGCCATTGGGGCCTCCTATTTGCGCCAGAGCGTTGCGCCAAATGCCAGGTTGATTGTCCAACTGCCTGACTGATCGTCCCAAGTGGTAGACGCCGTAATACGATACCGGTAGGTTTGCCCTGGCGTCCCCATGCGGATACCGCTGTGGCTCATGCTGTTATTGGCCTCAGCCACGGTAAGTAAGGCTCCTGTGGATACGTTGACCAAAACGAAGTCTATGTTCGTGGAGCCGGCAGTAGTCCTTGACGATGACGCGGTTGCGGTTTCAATCCATGGACCGTCTGTTGCGATGAATGTTGGGCCATCAAACACCAACTGGTTAGTTGTGCCCGCACCACTCGCTGAGTGAGTTACAAAATCCGTCACTGCCCCATTGGCGATCTTGATCCGGCCGACTGACAGGTCATCGATTTGAGCGCTTCCGACCCGAAGATAAGTCAGGAACGCATTCGATGCGACGAGCTGCTGGACGTTGATCTCAGCTGAAGTAAGCGTTCCCGCAACCAGCTTGTCAGCAGTAAGCGATCGGGTCTGGATGTTTGCCGCTGTCAGGTTCCGGATACGGGCTTCGTCCATCCACACCACGCCGGCATCGACGACGAAAATTCCGTACTTTGCACCGGCAGGCCCGGTGACTGCAGCAATGCGATTGGCTACCAGCAGGATATCTGAATTGCCGCCGCCCGCCGTGATATAGAGGGCTGCATTGGCTGGTCCGTCCGCTCCACTAGTCGCGGCCGACAGGGCAATACGCACTTCCTCACCAACCGCAGCCGCAGACGTATAGATGCGCATCAGCCCCTCGGCCGAGGCACCAGGCACACTCGACACCAGCGACAGAATGGCATTGCCAACAGCCTGCAGACCCGTGCCGGGATCATTCACCTCGGTCGAGAGCAGATCGACCGCAGAGGCCACGGCTGGCAGGCCAGTTACAGGGTCGAAAACCTCGGCGTCCAACTGCTCAATCCGCAGCGACAACGCCGAGTTTGGGCCGGTCGCCGTGAGAATATCCAGCGACCATGAAGCCTTGCTGGCCTCGAAAGTGGATGCCGCTTCCTGCCGGATATGCTGGCGGTCGTTATAGTCCCCCACGGCCCCTGCAACATTGAGCAGAATGGCCTTACGCTTTTCCTCGATCGTCTCGCGGGTGTTGTAGCGCGTCCATTCGTCGAGTTCGGCGACCTTCTCAGCGACCTCGTCGGCAATGGCGTCCAGGCCCAGCGTAAAGGGGCCGGTGATGATCTCAGTGGTCACCCAAGGCGTATAGGTCTTGAGCCGGTCGGGAACGGTCGTGATCGTGGCGCGGGCAGTGTAGTGCACCCCTGGGATGATATTCTTGGTGGTGGCGTAGGTCCCCGCCTCCACATCGGTGGTCTGGTCCTGATAGACGGTCTGCCCAGTCGGATCTTCGCCAACGAAATAGAAGAACCGCACCGCCGTCATCGACGGGTCTTCTGGCGGGGTCCACGTGAACTCGAGCACAGGCGCTTCCTCGCCGTCACTGTTCTGGATAAACCCGACAGCGGCCGAGAAATTCTGCACCGTCGATAGCAGCGACGGGTTCAGCGGGGCCGTGGGCGGAACGACGATCGGGCCCGGTTCGATGCCGGCTTCCGAATAGACGTCTGCGCCCGTTTCAGCCAGCGTCAGCGTACAGCGGAATTGCGCATCGCAGCGCCAGCCCGTGACCAGCCATTCCAGACCGTCAAATTCGACCCACTCGCCCTCCTGAACATTGAGGCCGACCCTGCGCGACACCGGAACCGTGGCCGAGCCGCCCTTGCGGTTCTGGCGATACCGGATGTTGAGCAGATATTGCGCAATGTCGGGATCGGTGACCTGCAGGAAGTCGTTTGATGTCTGCCGCACACGCCCATCGGCCGCCACGTCGAGATTGACGAAGACAGGCGTGAGGCTTTCCGGGTTCCAAAGGCTCTCCGGCGAGGTGAATTGCCCCGATATGTAGTTGAACAGACCAAACGCCGACTTGCGCCGCTGGACCTCCTGCGCCCGGCCGACCGGAATATCATCGGCCGTGATAGAGGCGACGGGGATCTGCGGCGCGCCTGCGATGACGCCGGACAAGCCACGCCTGTTGAGGGCATAGCCAGCAATGGCGTCGTCCAGTTCCTTGAGAACTTCGGTGTGATCGTCCTCGCCGTTGACGAAGATCGACGCCTCATAGGTCGGCTTGCCGAGGCGCGGCGTGTCCGCCACATTCATCGCAGCAAAATAGGTCCCCAGATCCAACTGACCGAGCGACTTACCTTCACCAACGAGCGTCCGGCCCGAGAGCAGCCCCCGCAAGCCGAGCTGATAGTTCAGGCGATGCACGACCGGGTTTTTTGTGTGCACCCACGTAGCGGGATCATCGATCCTCTGGGGCCCGCTGCCGCCGGCAACGGTGCTGTCCTTACGCGGGTCATATTCGCGCAGTCCGCGCAGCACGAACTCAAAATCGGGGCGACCCTTGTTGAATTTATCGGCATCGTATTCCCGCTCGACCACGACATAGGTCATGCCGGCGCAAACCGATGTGGCCTTCCACGTATTGCCGAGCGCAGCGGTATCGGCCACCAGTTTCGTATCGACGCCCTGCCCTGGCCGCCCGTCATAGAAGCGGATCGAGATCAGGTTGTCGAAGCCGCTCACGCCATAATGGGAAATCTCGTTTCCGATAATGGGCCGGGCGACCAGGTCGTGCTTCTCACCATAGAAGTAGACCCTGCCATCGAGCCCGTCGCACCACCCATTGGCCAGGATGAACACATCGGCATTGTACTTATTGCCGGAGCCGTACTTGGCATAATAGACGTGGTGCCCCCGAACCTTGCCTTCGCCGAAGAGAGCGCTGACAGGAACCTGCGCGCCGTACTGGATCTGGCCCTGCACAGCAGAATAGGGCTCGTTCCGCGCTGCCTTGGGCCGGGTCAGCGAGGAGAGCAGCAGCGACGCGCCGAACGATAACCCGCCGGCAATGATGGATGCCGCCAGGGCGGAGCCAGCAAATAGCGCTCCCGCAACCGCGGTGCCGATTGCCGTAAAAATTACCATGGATTTTGGATCCGGGAGTTAGCCGACGCGGAACGCGGCTTTGCAATCAGCAAGATCGAGGAACGACCGGCCGCGCCATGTCTTGGTGATGAACTTGGAGCCGACGCAGACGCCGACATGCTCGCCATCGGCCAGCAGCATTATCCCAATGTCACCGATACGGGCCTCAGCAGGCCCACATGGCGTCAGGTGGCCTGCGAACAGGCCGATGAGGGATTTGTGGCCACGTCGCCGCAACGCCATCTGTGCGCCCCGCAGCGTCTTGTAGGAGCCGGCATAGGTCTTTGCCAGATCGAGAGAGGCGTCCAGCGCATCGGCAACCCGGCAGCCAAAGAAGAAGCAATCCGCCGTACCATAGGCATAGGGCGAGGCCATCTCGGCATCGATCACGGCCTTGACGATTTCGAACCTGGTCTTGGTCATTTTTTGTTCCAGCTCATCGACGCCCCGGAAGATGAACTCCCCTGTGATCCCGTCTGCCCCCATTCTTCGGGGACGGTCGCCACGGTCGATGCGTATTCAAGGCAGGTGTCGGTCGCCAGATTGTCGAACTGCTGCTCGGCCTGGGCGCGCTTGACGTGCGTTGCCCCGCGCGCCGAGCGCCCCGGCGGCTCCAGGGTGATTTCCAGCGTCACCGTGCGCTCGCCATTGTCGGACATGGCGCCCTTGAGATAGCGCACATGGTCGATCTCATAGATCGAGGAGGCCAGGATGCCGACAACCTGGTCGGTTTCCGGATCACCCGCCAGATGCGAGACGATCACCGGAGCATTGGTGTAGGCAAACTCTTCGATTTTGGCGATTGCGTCGTCGGGATCGGCGGTCGGCACGTTCGAAAATCGGATGACGCGCGTCGTTATCGCGGTGCCGAGCGCCTGGTTCATCTCGCCCATATCGAGATAGCGGTTGGGCAGGTAGACGAGGCCGTTATAGGTGTATGGCCGGCCGCCACGATGATAGCCGACGGTCTTACCCGGCAGGTCAAAGCGGATCAGGTCGAGCCGAAGGATTTGGCCTTCTTCGAGTAGGTCCTCAACAGCAGGATCAAGGCTCATGAGAAGAATACTTCCTGCGCGGAGAAACTTGGATTGCGGGCACTCCACGCCTTGGGCCCGCGATAGCTGGCGGGGTCGACCTGCATGAGACAGGACGGCTTTTCGAAGTTGGCCGTGAGGGGCAGCGTGAAGGTCTGAAGATCGAGCGCGTAGCGGATGGCGAGCGTGACGATGCCCAGAATATCGGCTTGAACGTCGGCCACGATACGGTGCAGTGAGATGACGGTTTCCGACTTCACCACTTCGACATAGTCGCCAGCCCTGAACTGAAAGTTGGCGGGTAGGCCGCTTATGGTGAGTGTCGTCGCGGTGCGGGCCGTGATCGTCGCAGTTCCGTCGAATGCCCCACCGCCTGCCCTGTCCCCGGACAGCGGCACATCCCCGTTGGCCAGGGTCCACGCAATCGGCCTGGGCCGGAACGGGTCATAGGCCCGGAACACCTCGCCACTGTCGCCAGCGGTCATCATGAAAGCGTCCATCTTGCCGAAGTCGATCTCGGAAAGGAATGGAGCGGAGTACGATGCCGCCCACCATGATGTGCCGAATATCTGGGCCTCGGTGCGGCGCCCCTCCATACGATCGGTGTCCCGCGGGCGGATGGGGTCGAACTCAACACTCTTCCACCCAGGGATGTCGGGGAGAGAAAGAACGGTCGGCATCGATTAACCTCCGTTCTGGCGGTAGTTTTGGAGAGCTTTTTCGTTCTCCTGGACGATGGTGATGGTGTCCTGACGGGCGCCGGAACGGGCCTCATCGATGACCTCCGCCTTCCAGCCCTCAGGCATGACAAGGCGGATGGACACAGCACTGGCCTGGTTTGCCGCTGTCGCCATCGACTGCTGATGGGGAAGAACCTGCGCGCCGCGCGGAAGGTTGACGAGTTCGGGCCCGCGCTCCCCCACCCATGCATAACCACCGGGCGCGGATTTCGTGCCATTGGCGTAGCCCGGAATACCGTTGTAGCCGAGCTTTAGCCCTCCGCCCCCGAAGATGCCCGAGAAAATTGAGCCAATACCACCACCGCCGCCACCAAAGATGCCTCCGATCAGCGCCTGAAACCCCTGATTGATCAGCATCTGACCAAGCGACTTCAGTAGATCGCCTACGGCCTCAACCGCAGACTTTGATCCATCAACTACGCTCGTAAAGACATTGGCGAGGCCGCTAGCGAGCGTAGAGGCCAACTGGTTTCCGGCCATCTCGGCCTTCTGAAAGGTGTCCTGGGCCTGCAAAACCGCCCTGTTGTACGTGTCCTGGTCGATCGCGCCCTGCTCAAGGAGCGCGTTCAATCGCTCCACCTCGAGGCCATAGGTTTCAGCCGGAGTGCGAGTAGATTCGAATACTGCCTTACCTTCGGACATAGCGGCCTTGAGCGTAGATGCGCCGGCTGCCGCTTCCTTGGTATTTGTGATGACTGGCTCGAATGCCGCGGCCACCTGCTCGGCCGATGCGGCGATCTCGGAAGCCGGTGCGCCGAATATCCCGGCGTAGAAGTCAGCCCCAGGCCCGCCGGTCTGGCCCGAATTAAGCGCGTCCGTCAGGAGCGCCTTCGCCTCATCTTCCGTGTTGAACCGTTGGAATTCCTTGCCGGCGCCGTTGCCGCGGTCAATGGCGTTGCCGAACATGTCATTGTTGTTCATCCAACTCATCGCGCCCTGGAGCGCTGTGAAGGCGCCGACCACGGTGTTGATGGAATCAACGGCCATCTTCATCGCATCGACAATGGCCAGACCAATAGCCTGGGCAGATTCGGCGAACTGCGGGTCTGAAATCTTGTCTGCAAGATCGTTCAACGCCGGTAGCGCGCCCTGCATGATCTTGTTGATGACGCCCTGAAACGTCGCTTGCAGCCGGGTAATGCTGTCATTGAACTGCTCGGCAGCCCGGCCCGTATTGGTATCGAGGGTGATGCCCAGCCGATCGGCCTCGGCCGCTAGTTCAGCCAATCCATTCTTGCCCAAATTGAGCATAGGAATGAGATCAGCACCCGACCGACCGAACAGAGCAATGGCCAGCGCCGTTTTAGTGGCACCGTCTTCCATCCGGCCGAAGCGCTCGGCGACATCTGCGAGCACTTCATCGGTGCCGCGCAACTGCCCGGCAGAGTTCAGCGCCGATATACCTAGCGCATCGAATGCCATCTTGGCCTGGCCACCGGAGCCCTGCGCAATCTGCGACATGCCTGCGGTGAGCCGACCAAGGCCAGTCGATAGCTGCCCGAGGCTCACGTCCGAAAGGCTGGCGGCATAGTTCAACCGCGACAGCGCCTCAGTCGTCACGCCGACTTTCTGGGCCGTCTTGCTGAGTTCGTCAGCATTGTCGATCGCGCCCTTGATAGCTACACCCAACGCGGCGCCGGCCGCCGCAGCTGCCGTAGCAACCGCGGCCAGGCCAATACCGGCCGTCTTGGCGAAATTGCCCAGACCGGCGGACGCCTTCTTCAGACCAGCCGAAAACTCAGCGGAGTTGAGTCCTAGATCGACCCGGAGCGCCCCGACGACAGCAGCCATGACTTTACCTCAGTTCGTTACGGGGTTAGCGTGCCGCCTCTTTTTGGGGGCGACATGCGTATTCTCTTGGCCGTGTTCGGCGTTCTCGGGCTCTTGCTGTTCGCGGTCAGCATCGCCAGCATGCGCAGCGACATTCAGGTGATCCTGGCTGCAGTCGGCCTGTTCTCGGCCGTGATCCTGTTCGGGCTGTCCGAAGTTCTGCGGACCATGAAGCGGTAGCCCTCACCAGGTACTGAACAGAGCCGCCTGCGTTTCCCAAGATTGCTTCCGCGGCGCCTGCTTGGCGGCTTTACTGCTGCGCATGCTCTCCAGCGTCGGCATCTTCTTTGCCCTTGCCAACGCCTCGATATTCCAGGCCAGAGACATCCGGTCGTCATGCTCCCTCAGACGCCGCTCAGACGCCGCTTTGAACCGGGCGGTCAGCTGACGCGGGGTGAGATACCAATACGCCTCGGGGTCGGGAGCGAAGGAGGAAAACGCTACGTAGAGCGCTTCCCATTCCCAGCCCGACCCCGCCTTGGAGAAGGGGGCTCCTTACCCTCCGCTGTCGGGAATGCCGCCTGCAGAGCCCGCCCAACATGTTCGATGGTGGGCTGAAGGCGAGCCTCAGCCATGATGTCGCCAGCGCCCATGATATCGATTTCAGGGTGATGCTCGCGCAGCGCACCCCAAAGCACTGCGCGAACACTGCCGGCCGTCAGGTTTTCGACATCATTGAACATGCCGGCAATCTTGATGATGCCCATGCCCAGGATGTCTTCGACCTGGATGATCTGGTTGATCGAGAGGCGAAGCCGATAGGTCTTGTCGCCTACCGGAAAGTCCACCTCTCCCAAAAGTTCATTCGCCATGGGGTTAGGCCGTCACTGCAGTGGTTGGCGCCGAAGTGGCCGAGGCCGAGCCGCCCGTGTTCGTCGCGGTAACGGTGACGGAAATAGCCTCACCGACATTGTCGGTGTCCAGCACCAACGTTGGGGACTCGGCGCCGGGGATGGCAACGCCATCGGCATTCCACTGGTAGGTGAACATGGCAAAGGGCGCCCAGATCCCCGGATTTGCGGTCAGCGTCTCGCCGTCTGCCGGAGTGCCGTGGATGGCGGGCAGGATGCCATTGACCGGAGCCGTGGCAGCGTCGGTAGTCGTGGAGCCAGCGCGACGGAAGGTGGCGGTTGCCGTCATCCGGTCGTCCAGAGGGATTTCCGTGGCATAGCCGCGGCGCACGATTGGAAAGGTCTTGCGCACGCCATTGGGAAGAGTGACACGACCGATGTTGCGTTTGCGGCGCGAGGCGATGATCGCCAGATCTGTTGCGCTGCCGGGGATGTAGTTCATCCCGACAACCATTTCGCCGGGCGTCGTCAGACCTGGGATATACTCCCTGGTAGCGTCAGGGCTCTGCATATGCGTCGCCTCGACTTCCTCATCCTCGTCCTCGCCGGGATCGACGGTGATGACTTCGCCAAAGGCGACGAAGGTCGTCGGGGTCAGCTCATCAGCCATCTCGAAGACGGTGCCAAAGCCGATCATTGCCGCGGTGTCGGCCATGTCAGTTCTCCAAATTGTAGATGCTGTAAGCGCCAGCCCACGGCGCGATAGGGCTAGATCAGGCCGGAGCCCAATGGATCGTGAAGTCTCGGCTGTCCGTGAACCAGCTCGTGGCGGTATCTTTGTCGAACCGCGTGCGCTGACCCTGAGCGAAACAGCCCTGGAATTTGTAGCCGCCGAACTCGCCATGAAAGCCCGACAGGCGGGCCTCAACGGCTTCAGCAACGGCGCGGGCAGATGCCGCGGTCGTGCCCCGGCAGTCGAACTGCACGCGGGTCTGAACATACCCGCTGGCGCCCTGCATGGTGTAGTCCGTCACGCCACTGATCACATACATGACGATCGAGGGCTGAGCCGACCCTTGGGGCAGCGTGTCCCACTGGATGCGGTTCGCGACCAGGGCTGCAAGTGGCGCATGGGCGAGCAATAGCCCGGCGAGCTTAGTTTGCATCTTCGGACTCGGCCGGTGTTATGTTCTCGCCGTCGATGATGAATTCCACAGTCAGGCGAGGAAGGTCATCGATCCTGTCGCTGATATCGATGCGGGTCTGGTTTGGCAGGGGCTCGCCGCTCTCGTCGCAAAGCATGAGATGGTGGCCGACAACCTGCAGTTTTAGCTTCATGACTTCGCCCTCAATGCCTTGCGCGCCGCTGCTTTGACGGCCTTCTCAATGCCGACCCACAATTCATCGCCAATGCGATCCTTGACCGCATTCTTGGTCTGGTCCCACGCCGGCCGAAGGAACGGCTGGGGCGCGTTGCCATCGCTGCCAAACTCGCGAAGATGCGCCTGAGGCCGGCTGTCTGGGCCGATGAATCGTTCTTGTTCGGCTGCCTTGGCGTGCTGCGACTTCTGGGCCCGAGACAGCGTGCCGGATACCTCGATGCTCTCGCGCAGCCCGCCGCTATCCACGGGCGCCAATGCTCGAGCTGCCTTCGCGGTGATCTCGCCGGCATTGTCCAGCGCCACGCGACCAATGGCCCGGCGCTTTGACGGCGTGAACTGGTTGAGCGCTTCGTCCAGTTCCCTGCCTCCGACAAAGGAAACACGGACCTTCATGGTGCAGGATCTGCCGGTACTAGGTTGTCATTCGGACGCGCAGCGGTGATCTCAATTTCTTCTCTGCGCCCGTCGCCTTCCTTGGTCCCGCTGATGACATACTGAACGCCTTCGCAGGTCAGCCGATCAGCCGCGGTAATCGTGCTGGTCAGGCTGTCATAGCGCACACGGAACCGCGAGGAGACAGATGCGCCCACCTGGGCAGCCCGAACCTTTTCGCCGTCGCTGACGTCCTCTTTCGAGGCCCAGCGTTTCCCGATCTCTTCCCAGCCTTCAATGGGCTCATTGTCATCGTTATAGGTGATGCCGTAGCGCTGGAGGGTAATGCGGCGATCGAGGACGCCCGCTTCCATTAGAAAAACACCCGGCGGTACGGCGTGATCAGCGCATCAATGGCGCCGGTCGGGATCGGGCCCGCATCAGCGCCGAGCCGATATGCGTCATACATCAGCCGGACATGGATCAGGATCGCCGCCTTGATGGCCGGCGGGATATTGCTCACAGCAGGAATGGCGGGGGTTTCGCCGTCTGCCGGCACTTCCGGCGTTGTCGGGTAGCCCGCCAGATAGGTGAGGGAAACTGGCTTGGTCTCGTTGAGATCAGACGGCCGTTCAAAGTCGCTCTTGAACTCCACATACGGGCCGAGCGCATCGGCCAGCAGGGTGTAATCGCTGCTCGTGACCGTCGAAATCTGGCCGGCGGCATTGCGATAGGTGATGCTGGTGATCGAAATCACCGGGGCGAGCGCAATGCGCATGCAGCCCGAAAAACTGTCGAAGTCCTGGCGCCAGGTCTGCTCGACCAAGGCTCGGCCCAGGATGCCGGTCCATCCGTCCAGATGATCTACCGCTGCGGCGATGAACGCTGTGATCATGTCGTCATGCTCATCATGATCAACGGCAAGCTGCACCTTTGCCTCTGGCAGAGAGACAGGCGTCATTGCGGGAGCGGTAACGAGGACTGGGCTGTGCATGCTAGACCTCATGGGAGGGTTAGAAAGGGGCGGACTGGCCGCCCCTTTTTGGCTTACGCGACGGGAGCGTCGTAGGGATGGCCGCGAACAATCACCGCGCCAGCGGCAATCGAGGTGCCAGACTGCTTGGTGATGACAGCGCGAATGTAGCGCTTGGTGCCCTTGTAGCCCTGCTTGTAGACCGAAGCGGCAGCCAGGTCGGCCGGAAGGGCGCCAAGAAGATCTGCCGCAGGCACGTCGACAAAGTCGCCGCCAGTGGTGGTGTCGCTGTGCTGGAGCTTCACATCGTAGAGCCCAGCGCCGACAATCGCGCCTGTGTTGACGATCAGCGTGGCAGAGTTGAAGCCCTGGAGATCAACTGCGGGGCCATCGGCAGATGCAGCGACCACGGCAGGAGCTAGTGCGGCAATTATGCCGATGCCGGAAATGAAGTCCTTCATGGGACTGTCCTTTCAGAGATGAAACGGAGGATGAGCGGGCGACCGAAGCCGCCCGCCATGGATCAGGAGGCGGCGATCTTAAGGAGCTTGATCGCTTCGAAGTTGACCACGCCACCGCCGACGCGCTTCGTGGTGTAGAAGTGCACGAAGGGCTTGTTGGTGTAGGGGTCGCGCAGAACGCGGACGCCGAAGCGGTCAACGATCAGATAGCCACGGTTGAAATCCCCGAAGGCGATCGGGAAGTTGCCAGCGCCGACCGCCTGCATGTTGTCATCGTTGGCGACCGGCTTGCCCAGGATGGTGGCGACACCAGCAGCGGCAGTCGGGGGAGCCCAGAGGAAGTTGCCATCGGCATCCTTGAACTTCCGCACGGTGCCCATCACTGCATCGCTCATCAGCCACGATGCGTTGTTCCGGTAGCCGGACTTCAGCGCATAGTAGAGGTCGACAAGCGCATCGGCCTTGCTGACGGTGGTCGATGTGTCGGCGAAGTCGGCAGCCTTGCCAGAGGCTACGTAGCCGAGCTTCCCCCACACATAGGAGGCATTTGCCACCGCCTCGTAGGACAGGACGCCACGCGGCTTGTTCACGCCGTTGCCGCTAATGAAGGCGGTGCCTTCCTGCTCGGCGAACTCGATCGACACTTCGTCCGCCAGCCAGGCGGCGATATCGATGCGGGCGTCGTCCAGGGCGGTCTGCGTGATGGCCGGGTTGGCGTAGAGTTCGGCCGCGTTGATCGAGATCTCGCGCAGCGTCGGGGTGTCCGTCTCCGGACGGGCTTCTTCCTCGCCGACCCAGCCGGCGCCAGCGCCGCCCATATTCACCAGCTTCTTGTAGGTGCTGGTGCCGATGGAGATCACACGAGCCAGCGAGCGCATGGTGGACACGGTGCCCAGAACGCGATCGATGCCGGCCTCGGTCTCTTCAGGGACGAGAAACCCGCCGTCCGGGTCGGACTGCGTGGTCATCTTCGCCTTGACCTCGAGCTCGCGCATGTCGGCGTCGAGCGCCCGGTCGCCCTTGCGGAACCAGGTGTTGAACGCCGTCGAGTGGGCCAGGACGTCGGGATCATGGTTGACGCCGCCGGCAGGACCAATGACCGACGCGGCAATGGCGGCATTGACCTCGTTGAGGGCCTTGTTAAGGTCGGTGATTTCCGCATTGATGCGGTCCACCTTCTCGCGGCTGACAACGTCGTCAAACTTGGCGTTGAGGCCCTTGATTTCTTCTTCGCGGGCCGCCTTGAATTCCTCAAAAGAGGTGCGGAGTTCGGCGAAGAGCTTGGTCTGTTCGGACGCATCGGCGCGAACAGAAACCAGCCCGCGGGCGCGCGGGTTCAGCAGAGCGTGCTGCATGGTCGTTCCTTTCGGGGTTATGACCGGATGGTGTTGATCAGCTCCCGGAGGGAAGCTGCAGAGACGCCTGCATCACGCGCGGCGGGGGTCCGGCTTGCATCGCGCAGGGCCGGGTCGATGTGTCCGAGTTCGGCAAGGATCTCCTGCCGGGCGGATCGGGTGTGACCGGCCTTAGCCAGCGCTGCCTCTGTTTGGCGGCGAGCAATAAGGCTGCGGTCGGAATTCTTGGCTTCGGGCAGGTCGGCGCCCAGGTCATTGTCGAGGCGATCGGCGAAACCGTTCTTGATGGCCTCGCTCGGGCCCATGAAGGTTTCGGCATCCATCAGGGCTTCAATGTCGCCACGCTTGCGCTCGGTGCGGGCCTCGTAGATGTCGATCAGCGCGTTGTCGAAGGTTTCGAAAAGGCCGGCTGCCTCTGCCAGCTCGTGCCGATTGCCCACAACAACGCCCCAGGCGTTGTGCACCATGATGAAGGTGCCCAGCCCCATGACGATCTCGTCTCCCGCCATGGCAATGATGGACGCGGCCGAGGCGGCGATGCCCATCACCTCAATGGTGACCTTTGCAGGATGAGCGCGCAGCAGATTGTAAATCGCCAGGCCCTCGAACACGTCGCCACCAGGCGAGTTGACCTGGACCCGAACGTCAGCGTTGCCGATGGTCCGAAGTGCCGCCGAGCATCGCTTGGCAGTGAACCCCTCGCCAGTCCACCAGTCCTCCCCGATGATATCGAAGATCGAGATGACGTTGTTCTCGGTGGCGCCGGCTGCCTTCGGCTGGGCTGCCCATGCCTCAAACGCCTCACCTGGAGCATCGGCCTGGAAGTTGGCGGGTTTCTGCAAGGCCTTGATTTCAGGCAGTTTGCGAAGGCTCATCGCCGGTCTCCTGTTCGGGTTTGTCCTGGCCGCCCGCCGTATTGGGCGGGTCGTAGTAGATCCCGCCCTGGCCGTCCTCGCGCGGGTTCTCGTCTTCCAAACCCAGCACCTTATCGGGGCTGTAGACGCCCCACTGCAGCATCGCGACGTAGTGCGCTGTGCGGGTCTTGAGGTCCGCGCGCACCAGCGCGTTGCGGTTGAATTTGGCGTAAAGGTCGCTGCCCTCTGGCGTCAGGTCGACCGTGATACCCTCCTCCCACATGACCAGATGGTCCTCGAGGGTGAAGGCCAGGAATCCTTGCTGCTGGGCCTCAATGCCTGTGCCCCAGCTGGTGCTCTTTTCGGTGTCGCCTGCCATATGAGGCGGAAGACCGAAGAACATGAAGATGTCGGTGCGGCTTAGCTTGCGGCTTTCGACCCACTGCGCATCGGCCGATGACATGCCAAGCTTTTCGACCTTCATCCCTTCTTCGAGAACCAGATCGCGGCCTTCGTTCTCCCCGCCGGAGCGGTACGATTCCAGGCTGGCCTTGAGGTTTGTGACCCCCTCACCACCTAGCTTGCCCGGATGGGTTAGAACGTGGCCAACCACTGCGCCATTCTTGAAGGTCTTGGCGCCGTGGCGCTCCATCGCCAACGACAGGCCCATGGTTTCGCGGGCATAGGTGATGGGCGTAACGCCGGTAATACCGTCCAAGCTAAGGCCGAAGAGGTGGAACACCTCGTGTTGCTGAAGCACGACCTGCCGGCCATCCGGTCTGCTCCACACATATTCCATAAGCATGTCGGCACGCTGGCGCGGCGTCACTCGATCAGGGTGTAGCGGGATTAGGGCCTGAACCTCTTTCTTGACCGCCGTGCGCACAATCATCGCATAGGCATTGCCGCGCAACAGGATGTGCGCCTGCATCATGCGGCGAAATTGATTTGGTTTCTGCCACTTGTTCGGCCGGCGGCGGATCACTTTCCATAGCTCGGAGTCCGAGGCGTCTTCGCGCGTGCGCTCATCGATGCGCCGCTTGATGTGGAGCGGTAGCGTTGCGACCGCACCGGAAATGATGCGCACGCAGGCATAGACAGCAGCGATCTTCATCGCCGCGTTTGCATTTACGCGCTCGCCGCTGATGCTCTCGGTGCCGCCCTGCAGGTACTCCTCGAGTTGCGATGGCGTGTTGATCACAACGCCGCCGCTGCTCATCGCCCGAGGCTCAACGCGCGGCAATGCCGCCGGAGACGAAGCGCCCCCGAACCAGCGGTCCCAAAATGCCATTGCGTTCTCCTAAAGGACCAGCGCGCCGCGCGAGGCGTATACGGACGGCCCGCCGGCCGCGGCCGGGTTGCGGGCCATCAGCGTGACCGCGTTGAACATCGCCATGGCCGGGTCGATCTTGGCATCGCCAGCCGTCTGTTTCGTCGCCCGGATGCCGGTTGCTGTCGGTTCGATTTTCAGGTTCGGCACGCACCAGTTCATGAGCGGCCCGCCGGCATGCTTCAGCAGCCCCGACGCCAGGCGCCGCTCGGCGCCCTTGATGCTGGACATCATCCAGCCGCCCTGCGGCGCCGCAACCAGCAATCCCGATTCCTGCGTGACCCCGATTTCATCGAGGGCATCTTCCATTTCGCCCAGGCCGGAGGCGTCGACCGCCACCCCGCCCAGCAGCCCCATGCTTTTGATGCGGCTGATGTGCTCGATGATGGTCGCAACGTCGCCGAGCGGGTCTTCCAGAATGGTCAATTCGCCCTTGGCCTGGATGCGTTGCAGCGTCGTGACGATCTTTGGCCGGCGTTTCAGCACCCCGGAATGACACCAGGCATGCGACCAGGACAGCCAGCGCTTCATTTTCCGCGTGACCTTCACGCCGTCGATCTCAATGTTGACCTCGATCTCACCCGGCTCGCGGCCGAGGACGTTGAGGCCGAACAAGTCATCGAGGCCGCCGCCGTCGATACCGACCACGGCAACTTCGCTGCGCTCGAGCAGTCGGTCCAGCGCCTCATAGTGCGAAAGCGAGGCAAGCTCGGCGTCTTCCGCCGCCGTCCAATGGTCAGCACCAGCCCAGCGGTTTGACCGCAGGTTCATCCCGATCTCGACGTTCAAATGCTTGGCCAGGAACGTCGCGAGCGTCGTCTTGTCGCCCGACAGCTCCTTAATCATCTCCTCTTCCAGCCATTCCTGGCTGACTGACCGGCCCAAATTCGGGTTGGTCACATAGAAATTGGCCGGATCCTCGTAGGCTTTGGCCTCGACCATCTTCTCCGGAAACTCGTAGAGCACCGGCAAAAACTTACGATTGACGATCTGGCCGTCCCGCACCTGGCGGGCATAGTCCAGTTTCGCCTTGAAAACGCCTGCCGGCGGATCGTCGCTTTGCGTCGAGAGCGAGATCACGAAGCCTTCAGGCCGGGAAACCAGGCCGCCAGTGGCCTCGCGCAACATCGCGTCCGCGCCGGCCCGCTTGCCGAAGACCCAAAGCTCATCGATCAGGATACGGCCCGACTTCTTGCCCGACACGGTGTCGGTATCTGCCGCCACGACCTTCAGCATGGCGTCATTGCCCAGATGCTTGATGGTCCGGATATGGTCCTGAACCGTGAGGAACCCGCCCTCACCCGCATTTGCGTCCAGTTCCGGATCGGCACGCACCATGGCGGCCGCCGGCTTGTAGCTGTTCTGGGCAACCTCGATCGTCGGCGCCAGGATCAGCAATTCCTCGTTGTGCCGCCAGTTGACGATCAGCGCCGTCAGCATGATCGCCGCGGCAATGGTCGACTTCGTGTTCTTCTTGCTAATGAGCAGGAAGAACTCGGTCACCAGCTGCTTGCCGGTGTCCGCGTCATAGGATCCGAAGATCGCGGCGACGAAATCGAACACCCACTGGTCGCTGACCTCGCCAAACGTCGGCTGGCCGGGCAAATCCACGACCTTCAGGGCCTTGAAAACGCCCAAAGCATGCTCTGCCTCGGCCGGGAACAGCGGGCGAAACGGGATCAGAGACCGTTGCGCGACAATCCGTTGCTCCCAATCGGGACACGCAGTCGTCCATTCCGGTGTCACTTACCGACAACCGACAGCTGGGGCGGGCCTGGCCGCGGCGCAAACTTGCCGCCCGGGCCGGTTGCCGCATCGGCCGCGCTCTTCTGCGCAGCCTTCTTGCCCTTCGGCTGCTCCGTCGCGGTCTCGCCCATCGTCTTCAGTGCCAGTGCGATCGTCTGCAGCGTCTTGGCCCGCACCGGCAGGCTGACGGCCTGGCGCAGAGCCTGGAGCCGATCAGGATCGGTTTCCGACAGCTCGATGATGGTCTCCATCTCGCCCTTGTGGAGCGTCTCGGCGCCCAGCTCATCGAGCATCCGCTCGGCCAGGTTGCGACCACGGCCGAGGACTTCCTCGACCTTCGAAACTTCCGGCACCGTCGCGGCAATCGCAGGCCGGTTCGCACCCGCCGATTCCTGCGAACCTGATGGCTGGTTCGCGCGGACCCATTTGCGCTTCTTGGCTTCCTTGCGGATCGCCGTATCTGAAATCTGGAACCACTCGGCAATCGCCCGGATACTCTGCTTTCCGGCTCGATATTCGGCCTCGATAGCAGGCCAGTCAGTGGCTGTTTTTTTGGCGTTCATCGGTTTGGTTCGCGCCTTGGTTCGCACCCTGATTTTCCACCAGAGGAAAAAATCCCTCTGTGAGGGCGCCGTGGGTCCGGAAGAAGAGGGCTTTTCAGACTTCTTGGTGCCCCCCCCTTGGTCAGAGACAGGCGCCTCGGATGGCCTCAGCCTTGGCCTGGGCTATGGTCTCAATACCTTCGGGCGAATAGCCGTCGTACATCATGCCGCCGTCGGCATGGGCGACGCGAATATAGAACTTGCGGCCAGGGATATCGTGGTCGCGTTCGATCTCGATCGTCGCGCCCTTATGCGTACCTCGGAAGTAGCCACGGCCCTTCTCAATGATGCGCATCACCCATCTCCATCCTGCGCTTATCGCTATCGTGGTAGGCCTTGCTTACGGCCTGAAGGTTGGTGATGTCCCAGAACAGGCGCTCATCGCCTTTGTGCGGGATGACGTGGTCAACCACTGGACTGTTCGGAGCTGGGTAGTCGCCATAAAGTAGAACGCCGGTCTGCCTGCACGTGTACAGATCACGGGCTAATACCGTGTCCCTGAGTGCCTGCCACCTTGCCGACTTGTACCAGCCACGAACGGTGGCATCAGGGCTATACCGCGTGTCCCTCACCTGCCTGGCTGAAGAAAGCCGAGGAGCCATCTTGCTTAGCCTGGGCTTGAGGGTGGTAAGCTTCGGCATGGAGGGCTTGCCTTGGTAGACTACAGACAAGAGTCGATCGAAAATGCACGTGGTGCGATCAAAACAGTGACACTGCTGAATGGTGGCGCTGCGGTAGCGCTACTGACGCAGCTATCGACAATCCCGGCTCCGGTCGCAGGGGCTGTTCTTACATCGATGATCTGGTGGTCCGTTGGCTTGGCATTAGCTGCATGCGCATGGGTCGCGGCGTTCTTGTCCACGAGATACGTGGATAAGTGGATGGACGAAAAGAATGATCAGCACAGGATCACATCAAACACCGCCCAGATAACGGGCATAGTGATGATCTTGCTATCCATTGTGACGTTTCTGGTGGGTAGCCTATTCCTCGCGGCGGGCTTCCACGGCGCCTATTCCTGACCTGCTCATCGAACCTGTGCATTTCTTGCACAAGTTGGGTGAACAGGCCGGTTGTCAGGATTGGGGCGCGTGGAATAGGTCCATTGTCGTTTAATGACTCCTCGCCGCTGAGGGCCACCCCAAACACAAAACCCGCCTCAGCTTTCGCTTGGCGGGTCGGTTCAGACGATAGTCTGAAAATGGAATAATGACTTAATGGCGCTGTTCGCGAGTTTCGTCAAGGGGCTGCTTTTGAGGCCGCGCCGATCATAGCTGTTATGATTTCCGCTTCCGCTCCATCCTCCAGGTCGGCGTGACCAATACCGTTAGAGTAGATCTGGTCGGATGCCGCAGCTCGCACCGCGGCCAGCATCTCGTCAGTCGGCTCTCGCATAGCCTCAATGGCGGCGCGGGCATATCTAAAATAGGTGTGGCCATGCCGGTCCCACCAAAGATGCTCCATCTCGCCACCAACATCATCAGGGTAATCGGCGGCAAGCAGCGATCGCGCCACGCGCTCAATCATGCTTTCCGTAGCCATGCAGGCAATTCCTTCGGTACGTTGGTGCAGCCGTGCAGCTTGATCTGGTCCGCGATTGGTTGAGGCTCAGCACGCTGCGGGTTTATGCCCATATCGGCGACTAGTTGCTGCCAGTTTGTTGGAGCCAGATAGGCGTCCACGTAAACGTCCTGACTTGCCCATGGGTCCGACAGCCTGCCCAGGATGCCATCCGGGGCCTTATCCGCGTATCCGCCTGACACGAAAGGGCGCCGCAGCCAGTCACGCAATCGATCAATGATGGTCATGCGGTCACCGGAGGGTTGTAGGGCGCCCAATGCGTTGGGGTGCGCCACTCGTCGAGTTTGTCCTGGCTGACACTGTTCCTGGTATATGACCACCACCCTATCAATTCGGCCTTGCTATCGAATCCCTGATCTCGCCACATGTCGTGTTCATCCTCCACCCAAAAGGCAATGTGAACGACGTCAACCGTCGCGATATCCGTGTAGACGAGAATATGCGTTCCATCTTTCGGTGCTGTCTCGATTGGCTGCCAGTCGATCATGGTCATCTCCTATGCCGCCATCTGCATGCGTTTGGTTTTCCCCATCAGCCCGAAATGATGCGCCAAGGCATTAAGCGCCAGCCGGCAGTCCCCTACCATATGCCAGTGCTGCTGATCGCGGCAAACGAGATAATCGAGCGCGGCATAGAGGTTGGCGCCGCGGTTCTCGTAGATACCCTGCTCAACGCGCACCGCTTCGATTGCGGCATCATACTTGGCCTTTGCCGCTTGGCACCAGCGGGCATAATCGTCTGTGGCCTCGCCGCCACCAACGCCCCCAGACTGCTTGGATGCATCGGGTGCGCCGATTGCCCGCTTGTACTTGTCGTAGACCTCGAGGAAGGCCGCTGCGGCATCGTATTGGGCGTTGCTGATCAGTGCCTTCTTGTCGGTCAGATTGAGCCGGCCGATGAACGTGGCCGCCTTCTGGTCGCGCGCGTCCTTCTCCGACAGGCCGAACATCTTCATGCGCAGCAGGATGGCCTCCATGTTGGCCGGAACGGCGTCTGCCCTTGATGCGCGGCCCGATGGTGTCCGCTTCACGCCCATCTTCCTTGGTCGTCCCTTAGCCATTGTTCGCCCCTTCGTTTGTGGTGTTTTTGATGGATAGCTCCGACATGAATTGCCGGAACTCCGGTTCGTTTGCGTGCAGCATCGCCAGCGTGAGGCAGATCGCCTCTGACCGGTGGAGCCGCTTGATAAAATCGGGATTGGTCTGCGAGGCCTTCTCGATGGCTCGGCGGTGCACTTCAGCCTCGATGATCTGTTCGGCCAAGGTGATTTTCATGCTGTGGCCTTCAGGCTCTTGGCGGCCATTGCTTGGGCGACGACCTCGCGAGGGAACGGGAAGCGCTGAAGGAATGGCTTCACTTGGCCGTTGATCGCCTCGCATGCCGAGAACAGTTCTTCGTCGTGGATGCGATCGAGCACGATGGTCGGGGCTTCATCACCCCCTACCAAAACCAAATTTCCCTCTTTCTTTAATTGATGTTGATATTGAGTGGCGCGCGCTAGCTTGAGCGGGGCTTTAGCTACACCCTTGTTTTTATTGGATGCGTTGCGCGTTTCAGCTGATTTATTTCCGCCTTTGGCGCCATTTTCAGCGCGTTCTTGAGCATCTTTCAGCGATATTTCGATCTCTTTTTCGGCCCGTTCATTGGTGAGGAAACCGTTGACCACGTGGATTTTGCCCAGCTCGATCAGCTTGGAGCGGATGGCATTCCACTTCCGAACAGAACAGTTGCAGACGCCGGCGATGTACCTCGGCTCGTCCGGAACCGGGCCGCCGCGGACGTACATCAGATCGAGGACAAGGCTATAGGCACCCTTCTCTTCGAGCGTCAGACCAACGGTGCCGGCGATGAAGTTGTCAGGGAAGCGGCGATACCATGGGCGGGTCAATGCAAGCCTCCAGTATTGCGAGTGGCGGCTTCGGCGGCATCAATCGCTTTGAGCAAGCGGAAGGCCTCCATGAGGTTGCAGGCTTCTGCGGCCTCAGTTCGCAATTCGGCGGGTTGGCCGCGGTACATATCTTGGATTCCGCGTGCAAACACCTCGATCAGGCCATGCAGGGCGTCCCGCGCGTCCATGTCGAACCATTCGCCATGCATCCTTTTCTCTCTGTGGGATGCATGGAATGATGCCTCAGAAAACGAGGCCCAACTCCGCTCCCAGACGCGAAAGGTGAAGGCTAGTGTCAATTTGTGTGGGCTGCCAGTCTGAACCTGCTTGAGCCTCTTATGTGGCTTGTCGCTTATGCCGATCTTGCAGGGTCCCTTGAGGTTCCCGTCGATCTGGGAGCAAATCAGGTAGACGAAGCACTGGCCGGGATACTCGCTCATGCCACCTCCTCCGCCTTGGGTCCGACCAGGTGGCCGATGGCATTTATAATGGTGTGATGATCGCGATCCCCGATGCCCCGGCCGATCTCGGAATAGTTGAAGCCGTGGTCACGATAGAGGGTCAGGTATATCTCCCGACGCGCTTCCATGATGTCGGCTCGTCGCTGGTTTCCGTATATCTGGGCTGTCGACAGGCCGTACTTCACGGCGATCAGCTTCACCACGTCTTGGCAACGCTGCTTGAGCGTTCCGCCTTCGCCGACGGACGTCAGGATCATGTCTCGCCGAGGGGCCTCACCGCTCTTGAGGCGCTTCTTATGCGTCCGGAAACTGTGCAGGATCGTGGTGTGGTCGCGGCCGAACTTGCGCCCCATCATGGGCAGTGTCATGCCTGTCTCGATAGCCACGTGATAAATGGCTTCCTGCCTGGCTCGGACGATTGGCCGGCTGCGGTTATGGCTCAAAATATCGGCCGACGAGATGCCATGACGTCGAGCAACGCGCGTGACGATGGTGCGCCAATTGGCACCTGTATCGGACGTCGGCTCGATTTCTTCTGCCGGCAGCACGGGCAATGGCGCGGGCGCATAGGACCATGCACGGAAAGGCTTGCGCAATGACCTGGGGCGGGCGCCCAGCAGGCGGGATCGTACCGCGGCATAGTGGGCGGCCTGAAACGACACCCCTGCCTTGATGTCCATTGCTGGCATTTCGTAGCCTACCCGGAAGGTTTGATGAGGGCGGGAGTGAGTGATGATGGTGAGGGTTTGGTTGGTCATGCGACGGATCCCAGCAGCGGGGCATCGCCTTCGAGCCGCCGCCTGATTACGTCAGTGAATTTTTGCTTCCCCTCGACAAGAAGGGCGGACATCCCGTTGCGAGCAGCCGCGATGCCGGTGGTGCCGCTGCCGGCGAACATGTCGAGCACGCGACCGCCCGGTGGGCAGGCGTAGAGCAACATCGATTCCACCAAGGGAATCGGCTTTTGCGTGGGATGATCGGCCCTGCCATGCTCATTCCGGCAGTAGATGACGCTGCGCGCCAATCGCGGGCCGCCGTCCTCACTGACATAAGTCTGGCCTTCGATGACGCCCATATGGGTCGGCCGCGTCTTGCGGCGCGTTGCCCGCGCGGTCGCATCATTGGTATATTGGGGGTTCTTGTAGACGTCGGCCCACGGCGCATCGGCGCGATAGAACTGCCATGCGCTTTCGTGCACCCGCTTATACCGATCGGCATGGAAGCCTGACCCGTTCTGCTTTTCCCAGACCAGATCCTGCGCGAATTTCCACCCGGCGAACTCGGCAGCGTTCTCATGGAACATCCGCGCGGAGCCGAAGCACCACATTGAGCCCGTCGGCTTCAGCAAGCGCTTGGCCAGCGCAGGCCAACCGGGAACCCACTTGTCCCACTTCAGCGATGTCTCGCCATATGGTGGGTCAGTGAGGATGCAGTCGAATGAGGCATCGGCAAATCCGGCTAGCACTTCGCGGCAATCGCCAGTGATGATCTCTACGGTCATTTCGCACCCCAGAGCATAAGGGGCTGGCGCTGCTGGCCGGCCGGGCCCCAGACGTACCAAGCGTGATCTTCGGTGCCGGTCTCGCCGTTACCCGCCCATGAGATCCTGTCGAGCAAAGCGATCTTCGCCATGAACCGGGGATTGTCCTGGAACAGGTGACGGCGCGTCTTGCCGAAATCGAACTTGGCGGTCAGCAGCAGAGCGACCAAGCCCGTGCAGCGCTCGAGCGATAGCTCAGCGAAGCGGACGGCCATACGGTTCCCTTTGCCATATGGGGGATTCGTGATGATGGCATGAGGCTGAGGCAGAAGCTGATCAGCCGGCCCGTCGATGAAGTCACATATGAAGTGATGGCCCTTGGTGTAGGTCTCAATGTCGCTGGTGACGACGAAGGCGCCGTGCTCGCGAATAACATCGGCCATCAGATGCGCGCCGGCCGCCGGTTCCCAGACCACATCATCACGGCCAACGGGGAAATGCCGCAGCAGCACCTCCGTCGCCCATGGCTCGGTCTGGTAGAATTGGTTTGCCACGGGGGCAAATTTGGAAGGCCCGACAGTCATATCCGCCCCGCGATCATATCGAGGTCGCGTTGAACCCGACGCTCACGGAGGGCTTCACGGGCTTTCTCGGCCAGATCAGCCGGACGGCCATTCGCCGCCTTCTGGATGGCCTGGCGCTGTTTCCTTAAGCCTGTGATGCCTGCTGCCCGGACTTCCTTGCGGAGCTTGGCTGCTACTTCATCCTGCTTGTGGATGAGCTTTCGGGAGTGGGGCATGGAGAGGGGCATGATCATTCGCCCATCCAAATCCGAAGGGCGACGCATGAAACGACGCCAAGACCGATTGGAACCGTGACCCAAACGATAGCCGGGACTGACGCGGCCAGGGCCGCAAGGCCCGTCAAAAGAAGGCCAACTGTCACCGCAAAACCGAACACACCGGCGTATGCCAGGTAAATGAAACCCGAGAAGTCTGGGAACATGCTCAAAACTCCAATTCGATTGCCGGCGGCGGCGGCTTCGGGCGCCCCTGCCCCTTAGGCTTGTTTCCGAGGTGGAACTGTCCGCAGTGCGGGCAGCGGTAAATGTCGAGACGCTCAGAGGGACCGCGTCCATCGCGGGCGAGCGACCAGGTCGGATATGACCTTTTGCCCTCGCATTGAGTGATCTGGGGCCGGAGCTGGGGTTTCATTTCCTCTGGGCCTCCGGCCGTTCAGGCGGCTCGTTCGGCAATCGGTCGCGGCGCCTCGCCCGGCGCAATTCCCAAGAACTCCTCCAGTTGACGGATAAGCCGCGCACGAGCCGGAGTAGGCGGAAGAGCCCTGAGGGCGATGAGGTTTTCGGCACTTTTGCCCTCCACCGAATTGATCAGACGGCTGTAAGTGTTTTGGAGCTTGAGGAATGGCGAGGCGTCGATCGTCGTCGGCCGCCGATAGCGGAGGCGCCATAGAAGCCCAGGCGTCACGCCAGCCCAGCGGGCGGCAGTGTGCATGGCGTTCTCGCTGCCAAGTCCTTCGAGGTCTTCGGCGCGCTCCCAGAGCGCTATCGCCCATTCCTTTGCCTTGGAGACCAAGGTTTCCGGCTCAAGGTCGTTTGCGCAGAGATCAGTCATTTTTTGATCCTCGTGCAAAGAGATTTTGCCCATCTGCAAATGCTTTCCCGATAGTTTTTGAACCATCGGATGAAGCGAATACGAAAGGCGATTTGTGGTGGTTGAACCGGTGAGCGAGGCCTTGAGAGATCTGCTGCGCCGGCAGGAAATGCGCGAAGCGACGGCGGGAACCGAAGCTTCGCACTTGATGAAGTGGGCGAACGACCTGCTCGACAGGGAGGAGGAGATCGAAACAGATCACTCGCCCGCGGGCGGGGAGGAGACCCACCCGATGAGAATGAGAAGCGCGGAGACTATCCCCGCGAGTTTGGGTGTTGGCGGACCCATTGGACCCAGCCCGGCACATGGCCGACCAGTCCTGCTGCGGATCGTTGCCAGCAACAGGCATCGAGGCGCGCAACGCAGAACCAGGTCGCCCCCGTGTCTGGTGCTGATCAATGGCGGAAAGGCGTAGAGCCTTCATAGCTGCCCACTCCCAAACCACAGGGCGAGCACAATCCCACCCACCAGTGCCCACGACAAACCGGCCAGGGAGACAGTGATGGTGACCTTGTTGATCAACCTCATCAGAAGCCTCCTACAAGGCGCAGGACAGCCGCAGCCGTTCCGACCAGCATCAGAGATGCGGCCAGAGCCCATAGCGCTGGTGTGGGGTTCATGGATCCGGGGCGCGACGTCATGCGACCATCTCCGTATCCATTTCCATGGCGGCGATTATGATGCCCTTGCGCTGCGGATAGGCGGCAATCAGACGCTTGGTGATGAGGCTCTTCTGCGCATCGGTGAGGATACGTCCAGCCAGGTTCCACTTGATGCAGTCGAGCAGGAAATCGTGGCCGTCATATTGAACGACCGGGTATTCGATCCCGAGTTCTCGGGCCTTCATGTACCTGGCCCAGCCGTCAAGGATGCGGTTGCCGATCTTGACGATCGGTTCAGCACGGGCGGCGAGAAGGTCTTCCTCGATGACCGCTATGTCCTGACCGATATCACCGAATGCGGCAGAGTATTCGTGACGCTCTACGCCTTCGGGTGGGGTCAGTTCCCATGTGACGATGCCGGGTTCGGCATACAGCGCCGGAGCGGCAGAGGCTTGGCCCTCCGCCGGCTTACCCGTGGCCGCAATTGGTTGCTGCGCTTCACCAGAGGACGGCGCAGCATCGTCCGTGTCTCGACCCACGACATCAGGGCTCTGGCTACCACCATTGCTGGCAGGGTCGGAATTGGCGAGGACGGGCGAAGCCTCCGACCCGTCCTCTGCGGAGGCCCTTTCGGGTTCCGCGCTCGGTGCAACCGTTTCCGGCTGATTAGATGCGACCTGACCATTGAGGGGTGCGGGTGTGGTCAGGTCGCTACCAGCCTGGGGGGCAGGCTGGGGTTCGGTTTCGGCTTCATTGGAGCCAAATTGTTCAATGTTTTCTACGCGCGCCTGCACCTGCACGGGAAGCGCCTCGTATTCCGGCGGCGGAACCATGCCGAGCGCGGACATGTACAGTTCGACTATCGCCTCACGCTCCATCCGCTCATTGGCGTCCTGGCGACGGAGCTTGATCACCTGCTTGAGGGCAGTGATGTCGAAACCGTTGCCACGCGCCTCGGCGAATATTTCCTTTTTGTCGTCGTTGATCGCCTTGAGCTCTTCGTCCAAACGCTCCACGCGCTCGACAAAGGCCCTGATCTGGGTATGGGCAACACTGTCACCGGAGTTGGATGGGTAAGCCATCTATGCCCTCCCAACGATGGAGATGGAGCGGGCGCGCCTTGGCGCGATGCTGATGGCACCGCGATCCGCAAGCTGGTGCACCAGGCGATGCACCGCTCGGCGGCTATTCATGCCGAGGCCGTCCGCTATGTCGTCAAAGGATGGGGAGGCGCCGCGGGCCTTCACGTAGTCGGTGATGAATTCCAGCCCACTAGCCTGCAAGGTCGTGAGGCCGAGGCCGACCGGCGCGGACTGAGCGCCCTGCCCTACTTCCATCAGGATGCGGGCAATAAGCTCGCGGGCATCCTCGATGTGACGGAACTGGTCCATCAGGATTTCGGCGCGTTCATAGATTTCCGGTGGGATTTCGTTGGGGCTCATGCTGCTGCCTCTGATCGAGATGCACGAAGGTCAGCCGCCGTAACCTGGCCTCGAGTTTCCGCTTCGATCCTGTCGATGATGGAGAGCGTCAAATGCTCCCCACGCATGTAGCGGTGAACCTGCTGGCGGCTCTTTTTGAGCTGCTTCGCGAATTCGGTTACGGTCGTATGCTGTTTGATGTACGCTTCAAGTTGCATGTAACAGTTTTTGCTACATCTGCCACATCATGTCAAGCATCGTGTAACATTTTCTGGCATAGATGCGATACGCGCCATGCTGGATAGATGTCGCATGGCAAATTGGCTCGAACCCTTCATCAAAAATTCGCCCATCGCTTCACAGGAAGCGCTTGCGGATTTGATCGGCGTTTCGCGGGCGACCGTGAACCGCCTCGCCAATGATCACTCAAAGCTCAAGAGGGATCGCGCGGCTCTGATGGCTGAGCACCTGGGCGTGTCCACCGAAGACCTGATGCTCAATCGACTTCCATGGGAGGCGAAGACCAGCGCAACGCCCGAGCCTGACGGGGTGCAGCGCGGCCGGTCGCTTGGCTCGGCGATCGTGGTAGCCACAGTTGAGGCCGGCGCCTGGCGCGAGGTAGACGAGTTTGACCAATCGTCACCGGAATGGGTCGCCGTTCCCCCTGACGACAAATACCCCGACGCCACTCAGGACGTTTACAACGTCGCCGGCGACAGCATGAACGCGTTGCAGCCCCACCCAATCACTCCGGGGTCAAGGGTGGTCGCTGTTCGCTATGATGAGATCGCCAGTCGATCGCCGCTCCGTGACGGCCTTGTCGTCGTGGTCCAGCGGTCGCGAAATGGCGGCCAGGAGCGCGAGCTGACCGTAAAACAGGTCGCCTGGTTCGATGATCGCATAGAGTTTCAGCCGCGGTCGACCAACCCCAAGCACAAGCCCATCGTGGTCGAGCATGACACATGGGAGGATAATGGGGTTGAGGTCGCCATCGTCGGATTGGTGAGGGACATCATCCATAGGTTGCCGGGATGACCCCTGCCCGCTTCAACGAATGCCTAGAGCACCTGCACTGGTCTACCGAGACATTGGCAGGAATTCTCGGCTGCGATGAAAGTCTGACGGAGGCCTATTCGCTGGGGCTTGCGGAGGTTCCGGCAAAGCTTGGGGCATGGCTGGAAGTGCTGGCAATAGCCCATGAAGTTGCTGAGAGCGGCAGACCGACAGCGCTCAAAGGCAAGCGGTATAAGGGGCTGGCGCATTAAATGGTAAATGCTTGTGTCGTCTCATCAATAACGATAGAACGGCATTGTGCATGGGAGGGATGCACGAATCCAACCACAATGTGATTTGTCGCCGGCGCCAGTCGGTGTAAGGAGACTGGCAACCTATGGCGCCTAAGATGCCTTTGCTCGAGCAGATGCGCCGGAACCCTCAGGGTGATTGGAGCATTGGTGATGTTCAGCGGCTTTGTGACCAAAACGGTATCGAGTTGATGAAGCCCGTTAGGGATAGTCACTACATGGCGGCGAGCCCACACTTAACCGCACACCAGTCGGTTCCATATAAGCGCCCCATTAAGCCCGTATACATTAGGGCGCTTGTTGCCATGATTGATGCCCATATAAAGTACGAAAAAGAAGAGAAAGGAGCCGAGTAAATGGACTACCCAATTGTCGTTAGCCGGCTTTCTGACGAGGACGGCGGTGGCTATCTGGCACACTTCCCCGATTTGGTAGGGTGCATGTCAGATGGCGAAACGCCGGAAGAGGCAGTAACAAATGCGCTTCTCGCTTTTGAGGAGTGGATAGCTGCCGCTCAAAAACGTGGCACCGACATCCCTGCCCCACATAGTGCAACAGCAACGGCTCGAACGGAACGCGATGAACTCTTCGCGGCCATTAGAGCTATGCGTGCCCACCATGACGAAATTGATGACCAGCTCGCCGAGCTTGAGCGTCGAGTGATAGAGATTGAAGAGCAAGTTGCGCATTCGGAATCTTGGCGCCGTTTCGGAATTTTGACCGAGACCGCCGGCCGTCAAATCGCTTTTCACCGCACGATTGTGATCAGCGGTTAGGCCTTTCAACGCCCGAAACCAAAGACTGCGGCCCGCCCTAACCAGGCGGGCTTTTTGTTGGTCCCTACCCCAGATGCTCCGGCAGATCGCCATGCTTGGCCAGGATCACCGGATCATCATCGCGGGCGATCTTTGGTTCTTCGGCTTCGACCTTACCGCGCTTGCCCTTGCGGTATGCCTGGACAACATAGTGCGTGACAGTGCCGACCGCGACAAATTCGCTGACATCATGCTGCATGGCGAGATTCCTTCACTTTTAAAGGCCACGATCTCGGCGCTGGGCGTTTCGCACTTCGGGCACTCGAATTTCATCTCCCTGATTTCAGGGTGTTCCATCAGCTCATCACCATCCACCGGTGGCGGGCGCCCGGCCGGCAATCCCACTTCCCGCTGATACAGCTTTGAGCACCCGCCACAGCGGACATGAAGCAATACGTTCGCTCCATCACACATAGTCGCCTCCGTTCAGTGTTCCCGTTATGTTCTTATTAAGACCGGGAACCGGAACCGAGTCGAGTCGCAAAACAGATAAAATGCCCAGCGTCATGCGTGTTGCATCTTTTGCTACATCACGGTTGACACTGTAGCATAAACTGTTACATTGATATCCATCAGATCAGCGAGGCGGTCGCCTCTATGGAGATGGAAAATGAACGCCAAGACCATTCGCGATGCACTCACCTACGAAGCCCGCAACAACCTGAGCGGCATCAGCTCGTTCGTTCTGCTGGGTTTTGCTGAAGTCGCTACGGATGCAGAGCTCCTTCGCTTTGCCCAACTGATCAACAATGCCGTGGACGGCAGCGAGCGGATGATTGCCCCTCCGATGGACAGCACCGAAATCGCTCGCGCCAACGCTGACTGATCCTCACCTGAGCGCATCCGAGTGGTGCGTTCTAGCGAAGATCAGGAGATGACGATGGACCTCAAGGTCACCACCACCAATCGCGGGTTTGGCCGGATCGAGTTTACCGACCTCTACGATGTCCCCTGCTCCGTTCAGGCGTCATCGCTCGCGACCGACGACGCTATCTGGTTCGGCGCCAATGAGATTGGGCTGAAGCACTTCCAGTACGGCAAGGGCTGGCAAGACATCCCGACGCCGCATGAGATGCACGACCATTGGTCTGCTAATACCCGAATGCACCTATCCCGCGATCAGGTCGCGGCCCTACTGCCCATCCTTGAGCACTTCGTCCGCACGGGCGAATTGCCGAGCGCTGTTTAGCCATGATCGACCATTTCGAACAGGGCGCCCAACAGAATCTCATTGATGAGCTGGAAGCGGTATCGCCAAGCTTAGCAACATGGGCTTGGGCGGAGTTTGACGCTGGTGTGTCTGCCACCTCGATACGGCGTTTGCTGTTCGACGCGAGTGCCGATGCAACCCGGCTGCAGTCTACCGCTGCTGATCTCGTTGCTGCCGTCCAGTTTGATGACACCGGCGCAATGATCGCTGGCCAGCTGCGTGGCGGCAATGGCGGTCTGCTTTCTCGCGAGACCCTGCATAAGGCCGGTCTCGTTCAACTCACCCTCAACGATATCAAGAAACTGCCGCCCGCCGGCAAGGAAGGCTGATCATGGTCAAAGGTCTCACAGCGCTTCGTGTGCCCGCCGGGGCTGACCCGCTGAACTATCGCCCAGGCATCAAGAAAGAGCGCCTTACCAACCAGCAGGCCCAACGGGCAGCCTGGGAAGCGCTCTCGCCCGAGCAGAAGGAAGAACGCCGCCAGCAATGGGCGGCCTATCAAGAGAAGATGCAGCAGTGGCGCAAGGACTTCAGCGAAGTCGGCCCGGAACGCGCTCTGCAACGGCTCAAGGACCGCGAAGCCCGTGTTGCTGTCGAAGGCGATACCGATCTGAACCACGATAATGTGGAGGCAGCGGAATGAAGATGACCGCCGAAGAAGCGCTGTTGCTCGCGCTAGCTGATATTGCCGATTTCAAGCCGGTTGAGCACGTATCAGAACCGTACCAGCAGATTGCTGTATTCGCCAAAAGCAGGGCTAGCGATGCCTTGGGGGCTTGGAAAGACAACCACTACGCGCCCAACAGTTCCTCCCTGACCGAAGCTGAAAAAGAAGTTCTCGAAAAGCTAGTTTACGCTTGGAACCTATTCGTGGCGCTACCTGTGGATCACCCTGACGGGGCCGAGGAATTCCGCCACGGCATTCATGCCCTACAGTGTCAGATCATGGCAAGGCCCACCGTCCGCGCGCTCGCTGGACGTGGTGTTCAGCCATGACCCCCACCCTCAACACCACCCTCTGCATTACTTGGTTCGCGCTGATGATAGCTGGTGCGTACTGGGTTCGGTTTGATGCTCCTATCTGGGGAGCGTTCTGATGGGCAAGGTTTCAGTCCAGCATTCCGACCTGTGCGGTTGCGAGCGTTGCGCGGCCCAAGCCGATCGTGAGCATCCACAGCCCGTCTATGACTTAGTCGATGACCCCGACGTCCTCGACTGCGGCTGCTCGGCCATCAGCGGATGCCGCTGCTGGGATGATGATTTCAGCGACGATTACGACGACGAGGGGAGCTTCTGATGGCCGAGACCAGCGCAATCGAGTGGACGGATTCCACGTTCAATCCATGGATCGGCTGCACCAAGATCAGCCCGGCATGCGATCATTGCTATGCCGAGGCCCTGATGGACAAGCGGCACGGCCGGGTGAAGTGGGGCGGCGAACGCTCCCGTACCAGCGAGAGCAACTGGCAGCAGCCACGTCGCTGGCAGAAGCAGGCCGCCGCGTTCTTTGCTGAGCATGGCCGGCGCCAGCGCGTGTTCTGCTCGTCACTGGCCGATGTGTTCGATAACCAGGTGCCCACCGAATGGCGCGATGACCTTTGGGCGCTGATCCGCGATACCCCTGCCCTCGACTGGCAGCTGCTGACCAAGCGGCCGCAGAATATCGGCAAGATGCTGCCGGCGTTCTGGGATGAGGTGAGGGGCCATGTTTGGCTGGGCACCACTGTCGAGGATCAGCAGCGGGCGGACATGAACATCCCCCACCTGCTCCGGCACGATGCTGCTGTTCGCTTCATCAGCGTCGAGCCGATGCTAGGACCCATTGATCTTGAAGCCGCACGGCCGGCCGAGAACATCCGTGTCTTCGGCTTCCCCGTCGTAGACGTCCTGCGGGGCTGCCATATGCATGCGCCCTACGGCATTCGCCCTCGGAGCAAGCCCGGCAAGGCAAAGGTGAACTGGGTCATTGCCGGGGGCGAAAGTGGGCCGGAGGCCAGACCATCGCACCCTGACTGGTTCCGCAGCCTGCGCGATCAATGCGCTGCCGCTGGCGTGCCCTTCCTGTTCAAGCAATGGGGCGAGTGGGGCGACACCGGGCCAATCATTTCGGCGAGCGGCCCCCTATTCCACCAGTTCGAAAACGGCGCATGGGTTCAGCGGTATGGGAAGAAGGCCAATGGCCGACTTCTCGACAACGTCGAGCACAACGGCTTTCCGGAGGCGTCGCCATGACCTCCCTCCTCACCACCAAATACACCTGTGATCACCAGGGCAAATGGATGGAGATCCCCGTAATCCTAACTCGATCTGGAAATGGATGGATTGAACGGGAGCCTCCTAAGGCTGAGCCGAGGAAGGTGGCAGCATGAACGGGGTTCAATACATCGCTGCCGGCGCTCGCATCTCCAAGGACGAACGCTACCGCTATCACTTATGGCGGGAGTGGCGCCTATGGCCGGATGCTGCCCATTGGTCGTGGGGGAATGATCCTGAAACCGGGGCGCCCGTTGTCGACGGCGCCGGCGAGCATATCGGCTGGCCTAAGTCGGTGCTGTTCGTCATGCTCAACCCGTCCACCGCCGATGGGGAGACCGACGATCCGACCATCCGCCGCTGTGTCAGCTTTGCTAGGGCGTGGGGCTATGACCGCATGGACGTGGTCAACCTGTTCGCCTATCGCGCTACCGATCCGGCCGAGCTGCTGAAGCTCAATCACGGTGATGACCCGGTAGGGCCTGATAACTGCCAGATCGTCCGCGGCCTCATTGACGAGCGGGAAGAGTTTGGCGGCAGCGCGATCGACAAAGTCGTGTGCGCTTGGGGAAACCATGGCGCACACCTTGGCCAAGACGAAACCATGCTGGGTTGGCTGGCCGATTGCCCGCGCTATGCCCTCAAACTCTCGAAGGATGGCCATCCCGGCCACCCGCTCTACTTGCCGAAGTCGTCTGCCCTGGTGGAGTTCCGGCCATGAGAAAGCTCACCATCCAAGAGCGCCAGCTATTGGCCCTCATCTCCTCCGCTGGCGGGTCTGTTTGTCCTGGTGTTGATGCCTCCATTCCAAAGGCAGCTCATGTTTCGCTTCGAAGGATGGAGCGGGCCGGACTGCTCTCTGTCGAGACGTTCGATGATGGGCCCGTTTTTACCCTTACGGCTTTGGGCCGCGCGGAGGCCAATGATGGCTAGGTGCCACTGGGTTCGCGACAGCGATGTTCCGGGCGGCAAGTTCTGGCTGCCAGAGTGCTGGGGCGGACTCTATGGGCCCGAAGGATGCTACTGCGCACCAGAGCCCCGCGTTACGCGCGACCAGTTGTCAGCCCGCATCGAAAAGCTGGAAAAGCGCATCGAGCAGTTGGAGGCCGGCCATGCCCCGGCATAACTTCTCCGCCAAGGTCAAACGGCAGGCTCGGGAGCGCTCAGGCGGCTTTTGTGAGGCGGTTGGAACGGTCTATGGCCTTCGCCCCGGCCAGCGATGCAATGCGGCCCTGGACGGCAAACGCGTTGAGATAGACCACTATCCTATTCCGGCGACAGACGAAGGCAGCGACGTTCTCGAAAACGCTGTCGCCTGCTGCGTCAAATGCCATGCCCACAAGACGGCGACCTATGACGTCCCCATGCAGGCGAAGAACAAGCGCATGTCGGATCGCCATCTCGGCATTCGCCCTCCCTCTCGTATCCGCTCTGCTCGATGGGGGAAGGCAGCACCACAGAAAACAGCATCAACACCGCTGACCAAGCGCGTCGGCTATTTCGGAGATTTGAAGCAATGATGAAGCTCGCACCCATCCTCGCAATTGCAGCCACCATCGCAGGCTGTGGGGCCACGCTAACCCCGTATAATTCGATTATGGTAGCCAGCGTCAGGCCGGACGGCCAGGTTCAATATGAACGTGTCCGCACCTCTGGCCCGGCCGCCCCTGGAGGGATGGAAAGCCTATCCTGCTATAATCCGCATCGCGGAACATTCCGGGTGGAGTGCTAGTCATGACCACCCCAGCAAGCCGCGTGACGGCGGAGAAGAGTGAAGGCATGGAGCGGAAGCTTGCAGAGAGTGCCGATATCGTTCGCCGCGCCGTCGCAGAGTTCAACCCGACGCATATCGTCTCGATGGTGTCAGGCGGAAAGGACAGTGCAGCGTCTGACCAGATCGCCCGCGAACTCGGGTTGAAGATTGATCTGGTGGTGCACGGCAACACCCGTTGCGGCATTCCCGAAACCAGCCAGTTCGTTCGTGACACCTATGGTCATCTATCGAGCGACTTTATCGAAGCCGATGCCGGCACTGCGTATGAGGACTATGTTCTCCGCAAAGGCTTTTTCGGCAAGGGCATAGGCGCTCATGGCTTCGCGTATCGCGTTCTCAAGGCCCAACCGTTCCGCAAGGCAATCTCCAAGGCCATCCGGCATGGCAAGCGGGGCGTTCGCATCTTGCTGCTCAACGGCGCTCGGCAGGATGAAAGCGAGAACCGCCAGAAGAACCTTCAGGAGTGGCGGCAAGACCCGGCCTCGCCGGGGAACATCTGGACGAGCCTCATCCATAGCTGGTCTCAGGACGAGCGGGACGAATACCTCAAGTCACGCGGTACGCCGATCAACCCGGTAGCCCAACAGCTTTGCCGCTCTGGCGAATGCATGTGCGGAACGATGCAGACCAAGGGCGACCGCGCCGAGGCGTCGGTTCTATACCCAGAATGGGGCAACTGGCTCAACGGGTTGGAGCGCGAAGTCATCGAAAAGCATGGCTTCGGATGGGGCGCTGCGTTCCCTCGTGAGCGGCTGACCGGTCAAGGTGATCTGTTCCAGCCCATGTGCAAAGACTGCGTTAGGAGGGCAGCATGACCCCGCGCTCAATGGATAAGACTGCAAGCCGGGTGAGCCGTGACGAAGCCATAGCCTTCCTTGAGGGCGCCTGCCGCAATTGGTCCAGCGTCCCTAAGCTCTCAGAGGACGACATAGGCGATGTCGCAAGCGAGCTGCTGCGTTTCGTGTCTGCCCGCTCCCTATCAGATAGCGTATCGGACGGAAGTAAGGGGGTGAGTGAGACGGCGCGATGGTTGGACGAATATCTTTCCGAGTTGCGAAAGAACCCAAACCGCTATGCCGATGACATCGAGGGGCTTGAGCGGGTGGCTGCTGCGCTCTCCGCCCTCGACAGCGGTACGGGTGGGCAACAGCCGGTGGCGTGGCAGCATTGCCTAGTGAACCCCGATGGCTATGAGTACGATGGTGAAGTTAACACCAGTGGAAAACATCCGTTCGGAAGGCCCGGACGAGATTACGACGCATCGTTCTCGGTGATTTCTAGGCCCCTCTATCCCTCCCTCACAGAGCCCAAGGCAGGGGTGGTGAGCGAGGAAATGGTTGAACGAGCCGCCCGTGCCTTGGCTCTGTGCGCATGGCAAAGGTTCGACATTAGCGACAGTGCTTTCGCTCGGAACCGTTACCCGAACGGAGCAGATCAGTACGTTGAAATGCAGTGGTCGCTTTATGCTAACGACGCCCGGGCCGTCTTCGTAGCCCTTAATGGTGACAAACCATGAGCGAGATAGACCCCAAAGGGATGGAAGCAGCCAAGGCGGAATTTTTCGCACCGAATACTGATCAAGGTGGACGCCTAGAGCGCGCCATAACCGCCTATCTCAGCGCCACATCGCCCCGAGGGGAGTTGGTTGCAGAAGACCGGCTAGATGAGTGCCGCGAGAAACTGGCCGCGTTGCAAGACGTGCACCGCCGCAAGATGAACGAGGCGGCGGACAAAGCGATGAAGGAATCGCAATCCGAGAATTGGTCAGAAGTCAGCATAGCCAGCACAGAAAGCGAGCGTCATCGAGAGGCGTTCTCGGCACTGAGAACTGCCATCGACATTTTTGATGGCCTCTATTCAGGTGACAGGCCATGAGTAGCTGCACATGCCTAGAGGTCTTTGGCGAAGACCCTGACTGCCCGCTGCATAGCTATGACGCGCTCGAAGCTCGGATTGCCGATCTTGAGGAACTGATTGCTGCCCAGCATGGCGATGTCGTCGTTCGGGTGGCAAAGCTCCTATATGACAAAGACGATAAAATCGCCGCCATGAGTGCATCCCTCAAGGGGGCACGGGAGGCGTTGAAGCGCCAGAAAGCCAATATAGAGCATTGGCTGGAAACCGGCGAAGCCGCCAGCCCAGAGGAAAGCAAGTCGATCTACGACCAGATTTGCGCCGCCCTTCCCAACACCACAGGAGAGGCGGAATGAGCAAAAGGGAGATCATCAGGCGCATGACGCCGGGGCGCCTCGCTTGGCTTACCCTCCTACGCGACCATGGGCCACATGTGCGAGGCAGAGGGACCGTTGGCTACCAGTGCATGCGCCTTGGCTGGACAGAGTGGGATTTTAGGCGGCCGGACGGGGCTCCAATAACCGCCGAACAAGCTCATGCCGAATACGGCGACGGCTGGTGGGGACATGTTTCCAATGTTGGCGAACGTATCACCGACGCCGGCCGTTCCGCCCTCGCAGTGGAGGGACGGGAAGATGAGTAAGCCGGCGGCATTCACCCAGGGCGATATTTCCAAGCTGCTCAAAGGCGCCAAGGCCGCCGGCGCGACGGTGACCAGGGTCATCATCGATCGATCTGGCCGGATAGTTGCAGATCTCGGAACGCCGGCAGATGATGTGCCGGAGCAGAATGAATGGGACGTAGTCTTCGATGCCCAAGATAAGCGGCCTGCCAAAGGGCGTCACTGAGTTCAAGGACCGCCATGATAAATGGCACCTGCGCTATCGCGCCAAGGGCCGGCCGACCGTCTACCTCAAGACCCGGCCGGGCCAAGAAGGGTGGCATGAGGAATTCGAGCGAGCCCGTGCCGGCGAGCCTGAGAAGGCCATTCGCACTAGCGCCAAGACCAAGCCCGGAACGATATCGGCGCTGATCGCCGTCTATTACGGCACACCGGAATTCACCGGCCTGGCCGAGAGCTCGCGCAAGACCTACCGCAACATGCTCGAGCGATTCCGCGAAGCCCATGGCCAGAAGCAGGTCGCCACCCTCACCCGCGCTCACATTAAGGCCATTATCGGGTCCATGTCGGCAACGCCGGCCGCGGCGAATAATCTGCTCGACCGGCTGCGCATCCTGATGAAAATCGCCATGGACGACGAGTGGCGCGCCGATGATCCGACCTATCGCGTCAAGGGCTTCAAGCTCAAGGGAGACGGCTTTCACACCTGGAGCGAAGAGGACATCGAGAAATACTGCGCGTTCCATCCCCCCGGAACCAGCGCGAGGCTGGCCATGGGCCTAATGCTATTCACCGGCCAGCGCCGTTCGGACATGGTCAATATGGGCTGGCAGCACGTCACAGGCGACCGCATCCGGGTGACCCAGCAGAAGGGTGACGAGATGCTGTCGATCCCTATCCACAGCGAGCTTGCCAAACTCCTCGCTCAGACGCCCAGGACGAACCTGCCGTTTCTGTTGACACAGTTCGGCAACCCCTTCACGGCCAATGGATTTGGCAATCGCATGAGGAAGTGGTGCAACGCTGCAGAGTTGCCGGATTGCACGTCGCACGGACTGCGGAAAGCAGCTGCCCGCCGCCTGGCCGAGGCCGGTTGTTCGAATAAGGAGATCATGGCAATTACCGGTCACCAGACCGATAAGGAGGTCACGCGCTACACGAAGGCAGCGGACCAAATAAAGCTCGCGGATCGGGCCATGAAAGCGATCGGCGGCAGTTAGCCAAGGCTGGCAAAAAGTCGTTTTGAATCAATCAGCGGCTTTTAGTAGGTTAGCCAAGCTAAGGCTTTGACGAATATGAAGCCTTGCAGTCCAGTCCCCTCCACCAACGCCCCCTCGAAAAACACTCGGTTTAGAGCGCGCCGCGGCGCCCCGCTTGCTGGCGCGCCGCAAAGGCGATACCCCTGCCCTATGAGCATCAATAAATTTCCGCCAAAGCCGCGTTACAACCCCGATGACGGCCCGGTCTATCTCTATGGCCTGCACACGGTGCGCGCCGCGCTGGACAACAAGAATCGTATCAAGAAAGTGCTGCTGGCCACGCCCAATGCGCTGATGCGGCTCAAGGAGAGCGGCGAGATCGGCAAGGTCACCGTCAAGGAGACCACGCCCAAGGAGCTCGATCGCCTGCTGGGCGAGGATGCCGTGCATCAGGGCGCCGCGCTCGAAGTCGATCCGGTAAGCCGGTTTGGCCTTGATGACATCAAGCCGCTCAAGCTGGTGGTCGTACTCGACCAGATCACCGACCCGCATAATGTAGGCGCGATTCTGCGTACCGCCTGCGCCTTTGGCGCTGACGCCGTGATCACCACCGCCCGCCACTCGCCACGTGAAACCGGCGTAATGGCGAAATCCGCCTCCGGTGCGCTTGATTTGGTGCCCATGGTCGAGGTGCGCAACCTGGGCGATGCCCTGCAAAAGCTCAAGGATCGCGGCATGTTAGTGCTGGGTTTTGATTCTGAATCAGAACATCAGCTCAAGCCGCGCAATGGCGACCAGCCGCTGGCCATCGTGATGGGCGCCGAGGGCAAGGGCCTGCGCCAGCGCACCCGCGAACTCTGCGACGAAATGGTCAAGCTGGACATGCCCGGACCGATCAAATCGCTGAACGTTTCCAACGCCGCCGCCATTGCTCTGTTTGCGGCCACTGCCGGACGATCCTGATGAGTAGCTTCGAGCCCTTCGCCATCGCGCTGCGCCTGTCGGGCGTCACTGTCACGCAATACGAACTCGACGCGGCGCTCAAGCAATTGTGCACCCGCTTCGAGCCTGAAGACGCGGAGGGCAGCCACTACGCCCAGGTGGATATCGCGGTCAAAAACCCGGTGCGAGCGCTGCTGGAACTGGCCGAGCGCTCCGGCCCCGCCATCGCCGCCATGCTGGACGACCGCCGCATCGGCAAGGCGGTGCTCGATATTGCCTTCGACTACCCAGAGAACGGCGAAGCCATGTCAGCCCGCCTGCCCGCCCATATGGCGGCTGCCATCGCCGCCTATGGCATCGATATCGAGATTTCGGTCTACTTGACCGATGTCGAGGATGACGAGGAATAGAGGCTTACGGCGATTGCAAACTAGTCCTGCCGATCGAGGAACCTGCGAACCCGCTCCGAGGCCGGATTGGTGAAGAAAATCTCGGGCGGGGCCTTCTCGATGATCAGACCCTTGTCGAGGAAGACCACCTGATCTGACACCATGCGCGCGAACTCCATCTCGTGGGTGACAACGACCATCGTGTAGCCTTCGCCCGAAAGGTCGCGCATCACCTGCAGCACCTCCCCGACCCGTTCCGGATCAAGCGCAGAGGTAGGCTCGTCAAACAGCATCACCTCCGGACTCATCGCCAGGGCCCTGGCAATCGCCACGCGCTGCTTCTGGCCGCCTGAAAGCGTGAAGGGATACACCTCCGCCTTGTCGCCGAGCCCGACTTTTTCGAGTAGCTGCGTCGCCAGGTCGCGGGCCTGTGCCTTGGGCATACCCTTCACCTTGATGGGCGATATCGCAACGTTTTGCGACACGGTCAGGTGCGGCCACAGGTTGAAACTCTGGAACACCATGCCAGTTCGGGCGCGCGTGGCGGCCATCTCGCGATTGGTCATCGGTCGCTGCTTGTCGCTGTTATAGCCGATGCGCTGACCGGCAATGAAGACCGAGCCACTGTCGGGCTCCTCCAGCCAGTTGATGCAGCGAAGCATGGTCGATTTGCCCGAACCTGAAGAACCCAGGACGCTGACCACCTCGCCCTTGTTGACTGTCAGATCGATGTCGCGCAGCACCTCCACTCCGGAAAAGCTCTTGGACAGCTTGCGGATCTCGACGGCCGGTAGATCAGACATTCTCGAAACCTCGCGCTTTGCCGAATATTCCGGCCTTGCTGACGGCCAGTTCAAGACAGGCGGTGATCGCCCAGTACAGCAGGATGACAACCACGAAGGCCGGCATGGGAATGAAATAGGTGGCCTGCACCGCGTTGGCGGCGGCAGTGAGTTCCTGCACCGTGATGATGGCCAGGAAAGAAGTGTCCTTGAGCGCGTAGATCAGTTGGTTGCCGATCAACGGGCGCGTGCGCAAAAGCAGCTGTGGCAGGATGATGTGAAGAAAGATGCTGCCCGGCATGAAGCCATGCGCCTGCGCCGCCTCGATACTGCCGGGCGGCAGGACCAGGCGGCTGCCGCGCAGAATCTCGGCGAAGTAGGCGCCGTGATAGATGATCATGGCGAGGAGGCCGGCGGTGACCGCGTTCATACGCAACCCCAGCTGTGACAAGCCGTAGTAGAGCAGATAGGCCAGCACCAGAAACGGCAGGGCCCGCATGGTGTTGATGAAGCCGCGCAGCAGCCATGCCAGGGCGCCGCCCCGCTCCAGTAAATACAGCATCAGGCAGCCCAACATGAAGGCACCGAGGATCGACGCGGTGAACAGCCAGCACGTCAGCCAGAGGCCGGAAAGGATGGTGCTTCGGGCTTCCCAGACAATGCTCCATTCGCTCATGACGCCACCTTACATCGCCAGCCTGCCGGCCATTTTCTCGGCCAGTGACTGCAGTTTGAGCAGGACGCTGATGATCACCATGTAGATCAGGGCGGCTGCCAGGATCGGCGGCAGCGGCTCATAGGTCACGGCGCTGATCCGATTGGTGACCCGGGTCAGGTCGACCAGGCCGATAATGGCGATGGCCGGACTGCTCTTGAGCAGGAAGGTCATCTCGTTGACCAGACCCGGCAGGCTGGTGATGATCATCTGCGGCAGCATGATGTTGGCGAACATCGTGGCCGGCGTCATGCCAGAGGCCAGCGCCGCCTCCTGCTGATCGCGCGGGAAATTGAGAAAGGCCGTGCGCCAGATTTCAGCGTTGAACGCCGATGTGTTGATCGTCAACGCCACGATAGCGACGGCATAGCGATCCAGCGACAGGCCCAGCGTGGGTGCAGCCAGAAACAGGAACAGCACCAGCGTCACCAGCGGAGTAGCGCGCGCCAGGCTGACATAGACCGCCAGGATCTGATCGACAACCGGAATGCGCGCTGTCCGTAGCAGCGCAATGGCCAGGCCGATCACCAGACCCATTGCGCTCGCCAGCCCTGAAATCCACAGCGTGACCCAGGCTCCCTCGAGCAGCAGCATCCAGGCTTTTTCGGTCATGGGAAGATCCGTTATTGCCAGCGCGACAAGCAGGCTTGGGCAAAAAGATCAGGCCCGGCGCGAATGCATCGGGCCCGGGAGCCGGTCAGTTCATGCCGGCCAGTTCGTGAAACTGATCGACCTCCTGGATCGGCGTGATTGGCAGGGCGGGGAAGGTCTCGCCGAACCATTTCTCTTGCAGCTCGGCCAGTCGACCATTGTCGCGGATCAGCGTCATGAAGCCGGTCGCGAATTCGAGCAGTCCGGGGCTTTCCTTGGGGATGGGCCAGGCCGCAAAGCCATCACCCGATACGGCAATACCCTTCTCGAAGACGTCGCCGCGATTCTTGACCAGGTCATTGATCGAGATGAGGGCATTGATGACGTAGTCGAGGCGCTGGTTAGCCAGGTCGGCATAGGCTTCGGGATAGGATTGGTATTCGACGACCTCCCCGATCTCGCAATTGACTTCGGCCATCATCGCCTTGAGTTCAGGCAGGCGGGCCAGCAGAGCGCTGCCCGCCTGCACGCCCACGATCTTGCCGCAGAGGCTGGCAATGTCGCTCAGGCGATCATCGCCCAGGCGCTTGACGTAAAAATGCTGGGCCGAGGCGAAAGGCGGCGCGAAGTTGAAGACCCGCAGGCGTTCGTCGGTGACCAGCGCGCCGGTAAAGGCCAAGTCGTATTGCCCGGACGATACAGAGGCCAGAAGCCCGGTCCAGGGCAGGATTTCCTGGCGGACCTCGATACCCTGCTCGGTAGCATAGGCCTGCAAATCAACCAGGAGTTCCTTATGGAAGCCCTCCGGCTTGCCATCGACGATGAAGTTGAATGGCGCGTAATCGTCTTCTGTCGCCACTGTCATGTAGCCGCGGCTCTTGATCTCGGCCATGTCGGCATGGGCTGACATAGTGCCAGCCATTAGCGCTGCCGCGACGACCAGATGACGCAGGAGGCGGCGCGGTGTGACGGATGTCGCTTGGAGATACATTGCTCACTGTCCCTTCGATTGCAAGAAACCGACAGCACGCCGATGCGGTCTTGCCGTCTTTGTAGGCTGATCATAGGTTTGCCTATTCGATGGGCGGTAGGGCCAGATTGGTGGCGGGCTTGTGTCAGATGACAGCGGCGCCACGCAAAAGAGAGATGCCCGTCGGCGGCCCCAAAGAAGTCGTTTCCCTCATTTCGTCGTGAGAAACGCGAGCTAACTTGCTGAGGATGCACATGAAAAACCTGTGACGCATTAGGCGACGCACAGCCTCACGGAACCGAGTTCGTTGGTCGACGCACGTTGACGGCGAGCTGGCGCGCAAATTGCATGGCTGTGACCACTCAGATGCGGAGCGGCACGTGAATGAACATCTCTTTCCGGTTCAGCTAGACCATGGCCGGGGCTTGCAGGACCAGTTGCGCAAGTCGCTGGTGTCCGCCATTCTCAGCGGTCGTTTCCCTGCGCACGCCCCTCTGCCCTCATGCCGCAAGCTGGCCGACCGGCTGGCGATTTCCCGCAACACCGTCAATGTAGTCTACGAGAGCCTGGTCGACAGCGGCTATATCGTCAGCCGCCCCAAGAAGGGATTCTTCCTCAACGCTCCCTATGCCGACGCGCCCGGATTTGGCGAGGACACTTACGGGATCGCGCAGACCCCGGAGGACTTGGACGGGCGCGGCCCGGACTGGGAAACCCGTTTCAAGCTGAATCCCGGCTCGAAATCCAGCGTCGCCAAGCCGCAGGATTGGGCGCGCTACCCCTACCCATTCGTCTATGGACAGCCGATGCGCAACCTGTTTCCGCTACGGCAGTGGCGTGAGGCGTCGCGTCAGTCGATGAAACCGGACAGCGCGAGCCTCTGGCTCAACGACCGGTTCGACCGCGACGATGAAATGCTGGTGGAACAGCTGCGCACACGGGTCCTGCCCAAGCGCGGCATCTGGGCCCGGCCCAATGAGATCCTGATCACCATCGGTTCGCAGAACGCGCTTTACCTGATCGCCAACCTGCTGATGAGCCGCGACACCACGGTCGCGCTGGAAACACCCGGCTATCGGGACGCGTTGTCGATCTTCGAGCTGCACGGCGCCCAGGTCCAGCTGCATGGGCTAGACGGGGAAGGCGTGACGATCGGCGGGGACCTGCACCGGAGCGACTATATTTACCTGACGCCGAGCCATCAGGTTCCGACCGGCATTACGATGAGCGGTCCGCGGCGAAACCAGCTGATGGAGATGATTGCCAGAAACGACCAGGTTATCATCGAGGACGATTACGACGCCGAACTCAGTCTCGACCGCGATGCGCCGCCCGCGCTCAAGGCCGGCGACACGTCTGGCCGCATCATCTATGTCAGCAGCCTGTCCAAGCCTTTTTCGCCGGGCTTGCGGCTGGGCTACCTGGTGGCCGATGCGGACCTGGTCGACGAATTGCGCGCCCTGCGGCGGCTGATGTATCGGCACCCGCCACTCAACAATCAGCGCATGCTCGCCGAGTTCCTGGCCCAGGGCCATTACGACGTGCATCTGCGCAGTTTCCTGGCCCAGCATGCCCATCGGCGCGACCTCCTCGAGACCGCTCTGAGCAAGGACCTCAACGCCTGCAAGCGGATCGGATCGGATGGCGCCAGCGCCTTCTGGCTGGAGGCGCCCAGCGGCGTGGACACTCGCCAACTCGCCTGGGCAGCGGCCCAGAAAGGCGTCGTCGTTGAACATGGAGAGCAATTCTTTCTCGACGGCGCCGCCCCGACCAATTTCATGCGGCTCGGCTTCAACGCCATAGACGCAGACCGTATCGGCACCGGAATCGGCATCCTGTCCAGCGTCATGGACCGGCTGTGACAGCCAGGTCCGGGGCGAACTTACCGGCATCTTTTTTCACTACCGTCCGAACCTCCCGGACGCGTCCACAGGGATATTCTTCATGATCGCAGCACCGCAGACCAATGATCTTCGTCCCGTCATCGAGGCGGATCGCGCCAATGTCTGGCACCACATGCTGCAGCACAAGCCGCTCGAGACCAGCGACCCGCGCATCATCGTGGAGGGCAAGGGGCTCAAAGTGTGGGACGCGACGGGCCGCGAATTCCTCGATGCGCTGTCCGGCGGCGTCTGGACAGTTAATGTCGGCTACGGGCGCACCTCGATAGCAGATGCTGTGCGCGACCAGCTCGTGCGCATGAATTATTTTGCGCAGTCGGCGGGTTCCATTCCGGCCGCCCGGTTCGCCGAGGCGCTGCTGAAAAAGATGCCCGGCCTATCGCGAGTGTATTTCGGCAATTCGGGTTCAGAGGCCAACGAAAAGGTCTTCAAGATGGTGCGCCAGATCTCGCAACGCCATCATGGCGGGCGCAAGTGGAAAATACTCTATCGCGAACGCGATTATCACGGCACCACCATCGCCACGCTCGCCGCCGGCGGGCAGCCGGAACGCGCGGCCATGTATGGCCCCTATCCCGACGGTTTCGTCATGGTGCCGCACTGTCTCGAATATCGAAAGCAGTGGGAGGGGGACAATTATGGTGAGCGCTGCGCCGATGCCATCGAGGAGGTGATCCTGCGCGAAGGCCCGGACAGTATCGGCCTACTGTGCCTCGAACCGATCACTGCAGGCGGCGGCGTCATCGTACCGCCCAAGGGCTATTGGGACCGCGTGCAGGAGATTTGCCGCAAATACGATATCCTGCTGCATATCGACGAAGTGGTCTGCGGTCTCGGGCGCACCGGAACGTGGTTCGGATACCAGAATTTCGGCATCAAGCCTGATTTCGTGACCATGGCCAAGGGCGTCGCCTCGGGTTATGCGGCGATTTCATGCACGGTCACCACCGAGGCGATCTTCGAGCTGTTCAAGGATGCCGCCGATCCGATGGCGCATTTCCGCGATATCTCGACCTTTGGCGGCTGCGCCGGCGGACCTGCCGCCGCCCTGGAGAACTTGCGGATCATCGAGGAGGAAGGGTTGCTGGACAATTGCCTCGCCATGGGCGCGCGCCTGCGACAGAACCTGCTGGCCTTGCAGGACAAGCATGCCGTGGTCGGCGACGTCCGCGGCATGGGCCTGTTTCAGGGCATGGAACTGGTACTGGACCGCAGCACCAAGGAGCCGGTCAGTGAAAAGAGTATCTCGCAGATCGTGGCACAGGCCGCGGCACGGGGCGTGCTGATCGGTGCCTCGAACCGCTCGGTGCCGGGGTTAAACAATGTCATTTGCCTCGCGCCAGCGCTGGTGGCGACGGCATCGGACATCGACGCGATCACCGATGCCATCGACCAGGCGCTCGGCGTGGCGTTCAGTTGAGCCGGCGCGGGTTCCGGCGCCTGGTTGAGCCGCTGCGGCCGACGACATCAAGCCAAGGCCAGTGGCAGACGATGATGTTCCGTGCGGCTCCCGGCAGGTTGCCGGCTGCCGCGCAGAACGTGATGAAAGTGACCTTGCGTGTTCGAAATACTGGGCCGTGCTGGCCTGGACCTCGTCCGCCCGGCGGCACCGCGTTGCCGTTTGCCGACCTCAGCTGCTTTGAGGCCTGCCTGGCGGCGGCGCAGCGCTATTTTGGCGCGGCAGCATGATGCTGGCCGGCGCGACCGCACTAGAGACCGCCTTGCAGCGGCGCGCGCAGGCCTGGAACGACGCCAGAGACAATAAAAACTAGTACTGGGCGAGAGGGCCTGGGTGCGGCGTGCCCGGCCGCAGCGCCCCGTCCACAACGGGCGCATCAGCCGTGATCACATCACGACCGAAGACGCCGCTATCCTTGGGAACGAGACGCACGACTGAATAGCCCTTCTGCTCGAGTTGAGCGAGGAAGCCCGGCAGCATGTCGACGGTGCGTTGGTGAATATCGTGGAACAGGATGATACCGCTGCCGCGCGCTTCCAGCCGCGCCATGGTGCGGGCGGCGACCTGTTCGCTGGTCTCGGAATAATAATCCTTGCTATCGATATCGACGTCGAGCACCACAATATTGCCCATCATCAGATTGGTCCGCAGGAACCCGGTCTGCGCCAGATAGGGGAAGCGGAAGAACGGCGACAACACCTGCCCCGATTGCGCCAGCGCGGCCGAAATAGCGCGCTCGCCCTGGGCGATATCATCCAGTGCTTCCTGCCGCGTCATGCCCGATAGATCGGCATGATCGTAAGTATGACTGCCCACCGTGTGGCCGGCCAGCGCAACGCTGGCGGCGAGCTTGGGATTGGCCGCGGCGGCGCGGCCCAACATGAGGAAAGTCGCCTTGACGCCGAACGCGTCGAGCGTGTCCAGAATCGCCGGTGTCTTGCCCGGGCGCGGGCCATCGTCAAAGGTCAGGATGACTTCGCCAGGCTGCAGGATGATGTCGGTTGTCGACGCCACGGCCAGGGTCCGTCCCGCCAGTTGGCCCGAGGTGAAAATCCACTCGGGCATCGGCTGGTCGGTGATCGGTCTGGAGGCCGTGAAAATGGAATTGGTAATTGTGCGGTCCGTCGCCTGATAGGCATGCGGGGCAAGGTCGGCACTGGTACTCAGATGACTGGGTGGCTTGGCGCAGGCTCCCAGAGACGCACCGGCAACCACCAGACAAACAGCAAAACGCGTAAGCGACACGACCTGAACTCTGCACAGCCACAGCTGAGGTCACTTTTTGCTATTATGGTTAATATTCCCCTCGCAAGGTCTTAACGACTACTTACCTGCAGCCGCTTTTGCCCTGCGTCCCAAAGTATCGAGCGCACTCAAAAAAGCCGAGCGGTCGGCGGGACGGAAACCGGGGTTGTAGCCCTTGATCTCGCCCGTCTCGCGCAGATGTTGCTTGAGATCCCGCATGGCCAGCGCCATGCCGATGGAGGCCGGCGTAAACGGCTTGCCGGTGAAGCCGAGTACATGACAGCCCTTGTCGATGGCGCGGCTGGCCAGCGGAATGTCGGCCGTCAATACGATGTCATTGACCTGCGCTTGCTCGACAATCCAGTCATCGGCCGCATCGGCGCCGGCAGCGACGACTACGACACGCACCATTGGATCACGAGATGGGCGCACGCCGCCATTACTGACGAACGTGACCACTAGGCCAAGGCGCTCGGCGACACGCATTGCCTCGTCTTTCACCGGGCAGGCATCGGCATCGACGAATATGGTTGGGTCAGGCATTGGCGATGACGTCTCTCACAAAGGCCAGCCGCTCGGCGACGGGCACCTTGGGCAGTTCGACAATGCGATAGCCCAGTTCGGCATAAACGTCACGCATCGGCGCGTAGACGCTTACGGCATGCTCCCATCCCTCTATGCGCTCGGCATCGGTCACGAAAATCTCACGCCAGGGCGGAGCGAAAAAGACGATGGGATTGTAGCGATAGAGCTCGGCGGCACGCCGAAAATGCGCATCATATGCGAGCGGAAACATGCGGGCATAGGCGACAAGATCAGGAATTCCGCGGTCGTTCAGCGCTGCTTCGCTCGACGCGCTCAATGCTTGGAAAGTCTGGATATCGCGGTCGAGCATGAGTTCGGCAAAGAGTGCCTTGTCCCGCCAGTGGACGGCGGGGCCATCGATGGCGGTCTGTGACTGAATGATAGCTCGGGCGGCCTCTTGCCCGACGCGAATACCGGCCGCGGAGGCGGCCTCGAGTAGCGTGGTCTTGCCGGCGCCTGGACCACCGGTGATGATGAAGAGATTGTCGGCATGCATGATCATGATGTGTCCTTGGACATGAGGGATGGGCCGACGCCGCCGGGGCGGTCGCCACACAGAGTAGGGAGAGGGAAATGGCTGGAAAGGTGATCGAGCGCGCGGCGTGGGCTTACCCCGCTTCGCCAGCAGATCAATGGTCAGGAGAGTGGGAGGGCGGGCCGGATGGGGCCAATATTTCGGTGATCTTCAATCACACCGAGGCAGTCGGCGGTGGGCCGCGGCTGCATAGCCATCCTTATCCCGAAACGTTCATCATCCGCAAGGGCCGGGCGCGCTTCACCGTCGGCGGCGAAATGTTCGAGGCAGTGGAAGGGCAGATCGTGGTTGCACCAGCGGGCGTGCCGCACAAGTTCGAGAATGCCGGACCCGGTCCGCTGGAGAATATCGATATCCACGAGGCCGGGCTGTTTGAGACGACCTGGCTGGAGTGAGGTCGAGCGGACCTCATCCTGAGCTTGTCGAAGGACGAGGTCGTGGCACATGAAGCCTCCACTCGCTCGACCCCGTGGTTCGACGGGCTCGCCATGAGGTCTTGAGGGGCGAGTGAAGCAGAATGAAGCGAGCAGCGCCTAATAGACCACGACGCTGCGGATGCTTTCGCCCGAATGCATCATCTCGAAGCCTCTATTGATGTCTTCGAGGCGCAGCGTGTGGGTGATCATCGGATCGATCTGGATCTTGCCGTCGAGATACCAATCGACGATCTTGGGCACATCGGTGCGGCCCCTGGCACCGCCAAAGGCCGTGCCCATCCAGGTGCGGCCGGTGACCAACTGGAACGGGCGGGTCGAGATTTCCTTGCCGGCCCCCGCAACGCCGATCACCACCGACTTGCCCCAGCCGCGATGGCTGGCTTCCAGCGCCTGACGCATAACCGTGGTGTTACCGGTGCAATCGAACGTGTAATCGGCCCCGCCGATCAGATCGCCCCGGCGCTTGGTGAGATTGACCAGATAGGGCACGATATCGCCCTCGATCTCCTTGGGATTGACGAAATGGGTCATCCCGAAGCGCTCGCCCCAGGCCTTCTTGTCGTTGTTGAGATCAACACCGATGATCATATCGGCACCGGCCAGGCGCAGGCCCTGGATGACATTAAGGCCAATCCCGCCCAGCCCGAACACTACGGCGGTCGCGCCGATTTCGACCTTGGCGGTATTGATCACCGCACCAATACCCGTGGTGACGCCGCAGCCGACATAGCAGACCTTGTCGAAGGCGGCCGAGGCGTCGATCTTGGCCACCGCGATCTCGGGCAGCACGGTGAAATTGGAGAAGGTCGAGCAGCCCATATAATGGAAGATCGGCTTGCCCTCGAAGGAGAAGCGCGAGGTGCCGTCGGGCATCAGCCCCTGCCCCTGCGTGGCGCGGATGGCGGTGCACAGATTGGTCTTGCCCGAGCGGCAGGAATAGCATTCGCGGCATTCGGGCGTATAGAGCGGGATAACGTGGTCACCCTTTTTCAGGCTCGTAACGCCAGGGCCCACATCGACCACGACGCCCGCGCCTTCATGGCCCAGAATGGCGGGAAACAGGCCCTCTGGGTCCGCGCCGGAGAGCGTGAAATCATCGGTATGACAAATACCGGTCGCCTTGATTTCGATCAGCACCTCGCCCGCCTTGGGGCCATCGAGATCCACTTCGACGATTTCGAGCGGCTTTCCAGCTTGGAACGCGACGGCAGCGCGGGTCTTCATGGCAGATTCTCCCTTGGGGCATTGTCTTTGGCGCAGGTGTTGCACAAAGCAGGCCGAGGCAGCAACTGCCCAAGGCCTCACCCTGCCCCGACAGCCACCGCCACATTGACCGTCGCCGCCACGATCAGCGTATTGAAGAAATACGAGAACACCGAATGCACCAGCACGATTCTGCGCATATTGGCTGAGGTGACGCGGATATCGGACACCGCGAAGGCCGTGCCGATCACATAGCCGAAATAGAGGAAAGCCAACCCATCCGGCCCGTCGCCCTCGGGAAAATCCAGGCCTCCGACCACGCTGTTCCCATCACCCTCGACCGTGCGCTCGTAGAATTCATAGGCATAGTGCAGCGACGCCATGGTGTGGACGACGAACCAGCTCAACAGCACCGAGACAATGCTCAGGCTGACCTCTACGACCCGCGGCCCCTCGCTACCGTTCAGCGCCATGAACAGTGTAGCGCTGCATACCGCAACCACCCCGACGACAACGGCAAAGATCAGCCCGGTGGGCGTATCGGCCTCATCGGCGCGCGAGCGCAGGAAATCCGAGCTCAATAGAGGCAGCATCAGCGCAACCAGCGCCAGGTAAGTCACGAACATGGCGATGGCACCGAAAACCACCGCAAAGGCCGGGACCAGCCAGAGGCTGAGCAGCAGCACCATGGCCCCGACCACCAAGGCGATAAAGAAAGTGCCATGCCGCGGCAGGTGGCGCGATGCGATCCACAAGGCCAGAGCATGTGCCTTGCTACTGGATGCGCGCCTTGCCCTGCGTTTCGCCAATATTCGCTCCCCCTATTGGGGTGAGTCTAACGAGTTGGTTGGGGGAAGCAAGCTGGCTGGCGACGTGCGCCAGGGGCCACGTCACCGTTCTATTTCGCGGGAATGACGCTGTGGGGGTGGAGTATTGAGGGCAATGGGAAGGCGTATGGCACCTTCCCATTGCCCAATTCACCCTAAAACCTCAGCAACCCATGCAGCTGATCCGCCAGATCAAGCGGCTCATGCTCGGCGCCGCGCAGCACCAGTTCCGGATTGGTCGGTGCCTCAAACGGGGAGTCGATGCCGGTGAAATTCTTGATCTCGCCAGCGCGGGCACGTTTGTAGAGGCCCTTGGGATCGCGCGCTTCACACACCTCGATAGGCGTATCCACATAGACCTCGGTGAAGGTGATATCGCCGGCGATTTCACGCGCCAGCCGCCGCTCCTTTTCGAACGGCGAGATGAACGAAACCAGCACGATCAGCCCGGCATCCGCCATTAGCCTGGCAACCTCAGCCACGCGGCGGATATTCTCCACCCGCGCTGCTTCAGTAAAGCCCAGATCCTTGTTGAGTCCGTGGCGAATATTGTCGCCATCAAGAATATAGGCGTGCTTGCCCTCGGCCGTGAGCCGCTTTTCCAGCAGATTGGCGACCGACGATTTGCCCGAGCCCGACAGCCCTGTAAACCAGACGATCTGGGGCCGCTGGCCCTTCATATTGGCGCGAACGTCCCGGTTCACGTCGAAGGATTGATAGGTCAGGTTCTGCGCCCGGCGCAGGCCGAATTCCACGGTTCCAGCACCCAGCGTGGCATTGGAAATCCGGTCGACCAGAATGAAGCCGCCGGTAACTGCATTGGCCGCATAGGGGTCAAAGGCAATCGGCCGGTCGGTGGCGATAGTGACTGTCGCCACCTCGTTAAGGTCCAGCTTGGTCGCCGCCGTATGCTCCAGCGTATTCACATTGGTGCGAAACTTGAGATCAGTGATCGTCGCAGGAACGATCTGCGAGCCGATCTTGAGCAGATAGGAGCGTCCCGGATAGGCAGGCTCCTCATTCATCCACACCACACGGGCTTGGAACTGATTGGAGAATTCCGGCGTCTCGCCGGCATGGGTGAGCACATCGCCGCGCGACACATCCACCTCGCGGTCGAGCACCAGCGTCACCGCCTGCCCTGCTACGGCCTGCTCGAACTCGCCATCCATAGTCACAATGGCCTTGATGACAGCCGGCTTGCGCGAGGCAGCCACTAGCACTTCATCGCCCACCTTGACCACGCCTGCCGCCACCGTGCCGGAAAAGCCGCGGAAATCGAGGTTCGGCCGGTTCACCCATTGCACCGGGAAACGGAATTTCTGGCTGGCCCGGTCATCGGCAACTTCAATGCCTTCGAGATAGGGCACGAGGCCCGGCCCGCGATACCACGGCGTATTGGCGCTCTGGCCCAGAATATTGTCGCCACGCAGCGCCGAAACCGGCACGGCAGCCAAAGTCTTGAAGCCCAACGGCTCGGCAAAGGTACGATATTCGGCGACGATTCTATCGAACACGTCCTGGCTGTAGTCGACCAAGTCGATCTTGTTGACCACCAGCACCACATGCTTCACCCCGATCAGCGACAGGATAAAGCTATGTCGCCGGCTCTGCGTCAGCACGCCTTTGCGCGCGTCGATCAGTAGCAGCGCCAGATCGGCATTGGAGGCGCCAGTCGCCATGTTGCGGGTATATTGCTCGTGGCCGGGCGTGTCGGCGACGATAAATTTGCGCTTGTCGGTGGAGAAGAACCGGTACGCCACGTCGATGGTAATGCCCTGCTCCCGCTCGGCGGATAGGCCGTCGACCAGCAGCGAGAAATCGATCCCCTCGTCTCCCGTGGTGCGGTTGCGGCTTTCCTTCTTGAGGCTGGCGAGCTGGTCATCAAGGATCAGCTGGCTGTCATAGAGCAGCCGCCCGATCAGCGTCGATTTGCCATCGTCCACGCTGCCGCAGGTGAGAAAGCGCAGCAGGGATTTGTCAGTCTGTTGATCGAGCCAGAGGTCGATATCGGTGTCAGGCGTGGCCATTGGCAGGGTCATTGTCAGAAATAGCCTTCCTGCTTCTTCTTTTCCATCGAGCCGACCTGGTCGCTGTCGATCAGCCGTCCCTCGCGCTCGGAGGTGCGGCTCGCCTGCATTTCCATGATGATCTCGGGCAGGTTCGATGCCGCCGAACGCATCGCCCCGGTCAGCGGATAGCAACCCAGCGTGCGGAACCGCACCAACTCGTGCCGCGGCACTTCATTCTTGCCCAGCGGCATGCGGTCATCATCGACCATCAGCAGTGTGCCGAAACGCTCCACCACCGGCCGTTCGCGCGCGAAATAGAGTGGAACGATTGGAATATTTTCCGCGTAAATATAGGTCCAGATGTCGAGCTCGGTCCAGTTCGACAGCGGGAACACGCGCATGCTCTCACCCGGATTGAGGCGGGTATTGAACACGCGCCACAGCTCGGGCCGCTGGTTCTTGGGGTCCCAGGCATGGCCGGCATTGCGGTGGGAGAACACACGCTCCTTGGCGCGGGATTTTTCCTCGTCACGCCTTGCGCCGCCAATGGCCGCGTCATACTGGCCGGCATTGAGCGCCTGCCGCAAGGCGGCAGTTTTCATGATGTCGGTGTAGCGCGAAGAGCCGTGATCGAACGGGTTGATATTGTCGCGCACGCCATCGGCATTGGTATGGGTGATGAGATCGAATCCATAATCCTCCGCCATCTTGTCGCGGAATGCGATCATCTCGCGGAACTTCCATGTCGTATCGACATGCAGCAGCGGGAACGGAATCTTGGACGGATAGAACGCCTTGCGCGCCAGATGCAGCAGGACGCTGGAATCCTTGCCGATGGAATACATCATCACCGGACGCTCGAAACTGGCCGCGACTTCGCGCAGGATTTCGATACTCTCGGCTTCCAGGGTCTGCAGATGCGTCAGTCGATTGCTGGTCACAGCAGCTATGCTCCATAGCCGCTCAACACGGCACTCGCTCAGGCTGATTGGTTAGGCCCGGAATGCGACGGCATCAAGCCAGAAAATGGCGGAAACCCTTGCTGCGCAAGGGCTTGGGGCACATTCATCTCCCTCGGGAACAAGACGCGTTATAGAAAAGCCGAGGCGCGATCAGATGGCGTTTGAATGTGCGCCGCGACAGGAAAACGCAGAAAAATAGTTCAGCACCGGTCACCAGCGATCGATGCGCTCGCCCAGTTCGGCAATGCCCTTGCCCCATTTCTGGCGCGTCAGCATCAGCATGGCCGCATGCGGGCTGGTGGTGAGATAGCGGAACAGCAGGCGCCGCGGCTCGCGACCCATGCGGTAAGCCCATTCCAGGCCGTTGTCCTGCATCCATTGCGGCGCCCGCGCCGCCGATGCCGAAAGGAAGTTGAACAGCCCGCCACTGGTCTTGATCAGCCCGACATTGGGCATGGCATGGGCAAACCGCATGTAAAATTCCTGCTCGCGCGGCACGCCCAATCCCAGCCAGACAATATCGGGCCCGAGCCGGTCGATATCCCGCACCACGCCGATCCACTGGCGATGGGTGTGATAGCCATGCCCCTGCCCCACAATGCGCAAATGCGGATAACTGTCGCGCACAGCGGCCACCGCCCGCGCATTCTCCCCCTCGGTGCCACCCAGGAAATACATGCTGACCACACGCTCCCGGGCCACAGCCACCACGTCATGAAACAGATCCGTGGTCGCCACCCGCTCCGGCAGCGCAAAGCCGGTCACCCGCCGGCTGGCCATGACCAAGGGCTGGCCGTCACAACTGATCACATCGGCAAAGCACACCGCCTCGCGCAAAGCGGGCTGGCGTGCCGCTTCCGACAACACCTGGCCGTTGATGCTGGTGGCAATCCAGGGCCGGTCGCGGCGGCGATATTTCACCGCCAGATCGATCAGCAACCGGGCTGTTTGCTGGCGATCGAGCCGCGCCACCGGCAGCCCGCCGATCTCCACCGATTCAAACCGCGGATAGATTCGTACCGGCAGCGCTGGTGGCCCGCGCCGCACCGGCCGAAACGCGACAGGCTGCAAAACCCGCCGTCTCATGACCGCACACTGAATCGAGAGATTGGTCGTCCAGGCCCAACAAAACGCTTCAACATCGGACTACCCAGAATTGAACTGGCCTGCATTCTTAGGTCCGAAACGAAGAAACAGGAATTTCAACAGCTTATTTACGTTAAGCCTGCCGGTAATGCCTTACGCGAACATACCTATAACAGCCCATTTTTGTATCTGAACCGGGGGCTGGCACGAACACCACGCCGCACTTCCTATCACCCCCCCCGTTGCCCACGAGCCCCTTCGATGCTAGATGGCATCGCGCGCCGGTATAGCTCAGTTGGTAGAGCACCTGATTTGTAATCAGGGGGTCGCGGGTTCGAACCCTGCTGCCGGCACCATTTTCCCATTATAGGCAGCTTGATCCATACGGGCTGGACGCCGAAGGCTTAGCGAGCCGGCGCCAGAATAGCCCCCCCTGAAGAACTACCGAAACAAAATCGAAATATAAAATCTGACAAAGAAATACAAATCGCAATACAACGGAAATGTCATGACGCCATAAATATTTCTTTCCAATGAGAAGAAATATTACGCGTCATTCATTGCAGTTTAATTCGCCGTTCTATTGCCGCATTTGAACACTAGACTTTAAGACAATAATAGCATTCTCGATAGGCAAGCGATCCGGCTCCTCATCCGGCCTAGGCGGGGTGAGTGGTGGAGAGGGGCAGCGTGTCTGCGGCGGATAAGCGCTGCCCCCTCGACCATCCAACTGATCAACGCAAATGTATTGACCGGCACAGGCAAAGTACCGCTATTGGCAAGGAGAACATCCACACCAATTCCGAGCGGTCATTATGAAACCTGAGCTTCGCGGCTCCGTCACCATATTGGCCATTCTGGCCATGTTTGGCCTTGCGGCGGCGAGTTTTGACCTGCCGGTGTTCAATCCGGATGTACTGCAATCGCTGCGCTTTCATTGGGCGGCGGCGTGCTTGGCCTTGCCGATCGCGCTGTTCATGCTGGGCGCCCGCTGGCGCGGCGTGCTGATACTCGCGCTGATCCTTGCCAGCATCGGCCAGGGCGCCTATCTCATCCACCGGCAGCAGGCGCCGCGCTCGCTTCTTACGGATGTCGCGGACACCGATGGCTTCACCGTCATGAGCTTCAATGTACTGGCAACCTCCGATCGCGGCCAGGACATCACCGACTATATGATCGAGCTTGCGCCCGACATCGCCGTGATCCTGGAAACCCCGGGCATCGAGCGGAACCTTGATCGTCTGGCGGGCACTTTCCCCTATCATATCGGCTGTGAAAACAGCCTGACCTGTGATCTCTCGCTGTTCTCCCGCACCCCGCTGGTCAATGCACAGATGCATCTGCTCGGCGAGATGAAGCGCGAGCGGCTGATATCGGCCCGCACCATTATTGATGGCCGCCTGGTGACCATTGTGGCGCTGCATCTGTCCAAGCCCTATTTCGACGGCATGTCCATCGATGAGCTTTGGCAAATCACCCGTCTGCTGCAGCAGATCGAGGGGCCTGTGCTGGTATCGGGTGATTTCAACAGCGCCGCCTGGTCAAGCAGCGTGTTGCGGTTCGTCAACCGCAATGACCTGGTTCCGCCGCCGCGCTATCCCTCGACCTGGCCGGTTCGCCTAGCCGAGTTCGGTGTGCCGATCGACAATATGTTTACGCGCGGCGCGCTACGCATCGACGAAATCGGGGCCATGCCGTCCAATTTCGGCTCCAACCATCGCGGCCTGCTGGCCCAGGTCAATTTCGCGACCGCTGCGGAGCAAGCTGAGAGCCCCTAGTGAATGTCCAGACGCGATCCCAATTCGCCCCAGCTGTCCCGCCACAGTGCCTCATCTTGCAGGGCAACGACAACACGGTTGAAGCCATAAAGCGCCGACATCTGCGCCGCATAGTCGAGCGCAACGCCGACATCGTCGAACGGCCCCTCTGCCCGAGGCTCTATATGTTCGCCGTGATGCATTGTTCCGGGCCAATAGACCCAGGCGCTGGCCGTGCCGAATTCCAGCCCGGCAATCTTGAGTATCCGCGTATCGGAACCGATGCTGACGGTCACGGCATCCGCCGCGACATGATCTTCATCGTCGGTCCACGCATAGCCACTGGCCAATCGCGATCCTCCTTCTGCAGTCTCTGGACGCCGCGATGCCCGCCGGAGACCAAGCAACACCGCGCAGCAAGCCGTTCCTTATTCAGCGGATTGGTCTTTTTCGTGGCCCATCGCGCTGAAATGTCCACATGGCCCCAGCTCAAATAGTAATACTGTATTCATGCGAAATCAGCAGCAATAATACAGGATATTCTAGATCATAATATTGTCACTACAAAATCCGCGCATCTTAGATATTCCGGCAACTCAGATAAATTGACCTAACGTCATATAGCCGAATTGCCCCTCTTACTGTATTGTATTTGTTGGGCTCGATACTAGTTATCGACATCGACGGACGTCGATGGGCAGCATTCTTCCGCCGCAACGGGTGCTGCCCGCCTCTTTCCCCATTCCACAACGATATCCCGCAACTGTTTCCACCGCAGCACTACTTATTACTCGGCTGAGACCTACGTATTTCACGCGTGCCTGCTCGCAAAAATCCGTTGGACATCCCATCCCCGCCCCCTTGCTGCGCTTGTGCCGAGCCCTCGTTTGGATAATGTCGCAACAATCTCTACGAAGCTGTCAGACGCCCGCCGTCAGATATTTCTGGCGCGTCCAATCTGGCTCTTGTCACGGTGGAATTGCGATGGTGCCAGCGTTTGATGCAGGCTTGAATTTCACGATCAAGCATGGGACGATCGAAGCTGCCCAGTCTAGCGCTGAACGGCAGCCCTATCAGGTTTTCACCGAAATCGGCTTCACCGATGGCGACGGCTTCCGGGGCGTCGCAGCCGAACCAGCGCTGGCCGAATTTGTTGCCACCGATCGCTCCGGCACCTTCTATTTCTATGACGCAATGGGGCGTGGCGCCCTGTTGGCCGCCGACATCCATGGCGTCGGCTGGCGCTTTTCCGATCCGGCCATCTGGTATTCCGCCCGCAATCGCAAGATCATCTGGCTCCTGGCATTCGCGGTCGCCGCTCTGGTCTTTGTGGCCATCGCCGCGAGCGTGCAGTTTTGGCCGGCATGGATCGCCGCCGCGGCCTTTGCCGCAGTCGCGGCCTTGCATTGCCGGTCGGCACTGCGCCTGGCCCGCATAGCGGCCGCGGCCCAACGCATTCGGCGATCGCTGGCGCCCACCGAGAGGCCGAGCCCACGCCAGGTCACCGACACTGGCCGGTTTGACAATGCAGGCCGCGCCGCCAATTCCTACCGCCTGGCGGTCTGATCTGCCGCCATTAATCACACCTTGGTTTGAGGCTTGAATCCTTGTTCCACGGCAGTCAAGGTCTAGCGCCATGCCGGAGTGTATAGCCAATGCCGCAGGCAAGCATGCTTTCGCTGATACGGCGCCTGCTGCCGCAGCGCCAGCCCGATCCGGCGCCGCAAGGGCGTGAGCGCCTGGTCGCGCAGCAATGGCCCAGCGCGGTCTATGCCATTGGCGATATCCATGGCTGCCTGCCTGAATTGCAACGCATCGAACAGATGATCCTGGAGGACGCTGCCGGCGTCACCGGCGAAATCTGGCTGGTTTATCTGGGCGATTATGTCGATCGCGGCGCCAATTCGGCCGGCGTTATCGACCATTTGCTCTCGCCGCCGCCTGCGGGCACGCGCCGCATCTGTCTTGCCGGCAATCACGAGGAGCTCATGCTCGCCTATTGCCGCAACCCGGTGGCTGGTGCGCAATGGCTCAAGCTGGGCGCGGCCGAAACCCTGCAATCCTATGGCGTACCCATGGCCGGCTTTGCCACGGCCAGTGTGCAGGCGCGGCTAGGCCGACTGCGCAGTCACATTCCCTTCGGCCACCTGGAATTCCTGGAAAGCCTGCCTGTCGCACTTAGCCTGCCCGGCGTCGTGCTGGTACACGCCGGCATGAAGCCGGATGTACCGCTGGACCAGCAAAGCGACGATATCCTGCAATGGATGCGCTACGAGCCCGCCAGCACGGCCCCATGGCCAGAACACCTGCTGGTGGTGCATGGACACACGCCCGCCGCCGAGCCCTACATATCGCCCGGCCGTATCTGCATCGATACGGGTGCCTACGCTACCGGCAGGCTAACCGCCATCCGCCTGGTCCCCGGCGAGGTCCCGCACCTGCTCACGGCCACCGCACACGGCCCGGCCGAGTAGGGCACTATCGGCGTTGCGTCTGGCACCGTTTTGGCTTCTATGCTACGGCCCGAACGTGCCAACTGCCCTGCCGGAGAATATGAATTGAGCGTCCAGACAGATCGGGTTGGCTTTGTGACCAACGGCACTGCCGAAGCCGACCAGGCTGCTGCCCGCCTGCGCGGGCGCTATGGCGATACCCCGTTCGAGGAAGCCAGTGTCATTGTAGCCTTGGGCGGCGATGGCCTGATGCTGCAGACCCTACACCAGGCCATGGGCCGCAACGTGCCCGTCTATGGCATGAATTTCGGCTCGGTCGGCTTTCTGATGAATGTCTTTTCCGAAGACTCGCTGGCCGAACGCCTGTCGGTGGCGCAAGCGACCCGCATCTACCCGCTTTCGATGACGGTGCTGAGCACATCGGGCGTTACCCAAATGGCGCTGGCGCTCAACGAAGTGTCGCTGTTCCGCTCCACCTATCAGGCCGCCAAAATCCAGATCGTGGTCGATGGTGAAACCCGCCTCGACGAATTGATCTGCGATGGCGTGCTGCTCTCCACCCCGGCCGGCTCTACCGCCTATAACCTGTCTGCCCACGGCCCGATCCTGCCCATCGATTCCCCCTTGCTGGCGCTGACCCCGATCTCCCCCTTCCGTCCCCGCCGCTGGCGCGGCGCCATTCTGGGCAATCGGGCCGAAGTCAAATTCATCACCCGCGAAGCCGCCAAGCGGCCGGTCAGCGCCGTCGCCGACAACGTGGAATTCCAGAACGTCCTCGAAGTCACTATCCGCGAGGACCGCGACAGCGGCGTCACGCTGCTGTTCGACCCAGGCACCAGCCTTGAAGAACGTGTGCTGAGCGAACAGTTCCGGTATTGAGGGCTTAGCAGTAGACCTCATCCTGAGCTTGTCGAAGGACGAAGTCGTGGCACCCAAGCTCTATCCTCATCCACCGGCCCCCTTCTCCCCTCGTGGGAAAAGGTGCCCGAAGGGGCGGATGAGGGGAACAGGCCATCAGCCGCTCCCTAACTCCCCACCGCCACAGTGGAGGCGATAGCGCGAGGCGCTGCCCACTAGGCAGCAGGCAAGGCCACCTGCTCATCCCAGTCCAGCGCCGCCATGCGCCGCTCGCCCGCGTCCTCTGCAAAGGCGTACATCACGCCCTCCGCCGCCTTGCGGGCCAGCGCTACATTCTGCTCGCTGAGATAGGCAAACGCCTCCTCCAGCTCCTCGGGAATGACCCCGTCATATTCGGCGATCAGCCCCTCGGTCAGCGCCGAAACCACCAGATGCCGAGCCGCCGCGTCGTCGGCCAGATCGGTCGCCCGGGCGTGCCCGATCAGCCTTATCACCAGATCCCGCATCGCCGGCCCCATGCCGCAGCGCACCAGCAGCGCATTGATCGCCACCCGGCTTCCGGCTTCGAGCACAGTGAACACCTTATCGCGCGGCGATTGGCTGAGCTCGGCCACGCAATTGGCAAAGAACATCACATGGCCCGTGACCATGGCATGCAGCAGCACGCGCATATTGAGCCTGTCGCTGGCAATCAACTCGGCCGCGTAACCCGTACCGGGATTGATAGCCTCGCGCTCGCCAATCGCCGAAATCGCCGTGTCCACGCTATCGCGCAGCAGCCGGTTGAGCCGTTCCGGCGCCACCGCACCCTTGATGATCCGGGCGCCACGCATGGCCTCCATCGCCTGCTGCACCAGCAACAGCCGCGCACCTGCCGGCAGGTCCCGCCGACGCAGCAAGGCGCCGCGCATCTGCGCATCTGCACCATGGTCGGCCACCAGCCGGTCAAGGCACGCCGAGCCAACCGAGATATCGGTCCGCGCCAGCAATTTGAGCGTCAGCTGCCGATGCTCGCGAGCAATCAACGCATCGACCAGCCGCACGCTGAGCTTTTGCCGCTGGCTGATGGCGATCAGCAGGTCCGGCTCGCCCTGCCGCACTACCGGCATCATGTCCGCATCGATCAGCACTGGCGAATATTGCAGCACAGCCCGGACGATCACCCCGCTATCCTGCAACAGCGCCATGATGATCGGGCGCGGCGCCTCGGCCGAATGCAGCAGGCCATAGGCCAGCGCAGCGCGCACCTTGACGGACGGATCTTCGAGAAATCGGAACAGCACTGCATAAAGCGCGGCATGTTCATCGGCGGGGCCGTGGTGATTGAGATAGCCGCTCGCCGCCATATAGGCCGCCTGCCCGCGCTCTTCGCTATCGGGCGACTGCGCCAGCCAGAGGAACTCGTTATACTCAACCATGCCACACCCCAAGCAACTCGGGACAAGACTAAGCGGCAAGTTTTAAGGAACGGTTCACCATAACGCGGCAGGTGCTTTCAAAACACCCAGGAACACATCCGGTAGTCAGAGAATGCTGGAGGCCAGGTCGAACAGGCTCTTCGCGGCATATCCTGCAGCTACAACAAACAACCAGGCGGCAATTGCCATCCCTGTGATCATCCAGCCTCGTGGTACTCCGCGCCCCGTTTCGACTTCCCCCCGAGTAGTCGATCTGGCCATCTTTCAATCCATCGGTTCGCTAGCGTCCGAATTGTTTTAGAATCGCTCAGCTACAGCAGATTCATCCCAACCGGATTGCAGTTCAATCACTCTGACCCCCAATGACTGACAAATTCTAAATGCGCCAACCAGGGGCCTGTTCCGCTATTATATGCCGCTGATTCGTGGCGGCGGAGTCGCCAGGCCAGCCTGCCTACCGCGCATAAAGCTGCGTGAAGAACGCGGCCCCTTCCTCCGGCAAATTCAGCGGCGACTTCGCCGCCCCCTCGGCCTCGGTGCGGAATAGCCCGGTAAACGACATGTTCTCCGGCGAGAACCGTGAGGCAATAACCGGCACGTCCGGCTTCGCCCCGCTCATCTGCTGCGCCGTAAATGTCGCCGCCGGTTGGCTGCCGTCATGCTTGGCCACCAGCGATTGATAGACCTCGCGGATCGTCCGCGCCCGCCCATCGCTGTAAAAGATCGCCTTGTTTGCCGCCGCCTGCTTGGGAAATAGCTGCGCCGCAATCTGGTCGGGGTCCTGCAGCCCGGCCGTAAACATGCGCTCGGCCCCCTGCGCCCCCAGGAAATGGGCAATATAAAGCTCGCCCGCGCTCGGCATCCGCCCGAACCGCGCGCTCAGATAATCACCATTGCTCTTGGTGAACGCCGCCGCCAGGTCCGCCGCCATTTGCGGGTCCTCGCGCAGTTTGAGGATATCGGCCTTCTGCGCGGGGTCACGCACGGCATAGTCGCCGCTCCCCGTCACCTCGATGGCATCGGCATATTGGCCATAGCCCAGCCGCGGCCCCTCTTGCTTGAGCACTTGCAGCCAGGTCGATTCAAGAAACTGGAACAGCCCGACGGCCGACGACGTCTGTGCCTTGGCCTGCGGATTGAGGCTGCTCTCGCGCATCGCGGTTTGCAGCAGATAATCAAAATCCACCCCATTCCTGTCACCCGCTGCGGTCAGGACATAGGCCAGGCTTTGCGGCACTGAAATGGGTTGCACGCCCATCCAAAACTCACCCTGGGAATCGCTCGTGTTTAGAAAGCGCTAATCCGGGTTAATGTGGCGTTAACCACTATTGCCCGGACCAGTACGTCACGACATCGTCAAGCGCCGGGCGCGGGCGATCTTCGATCCTGGTCGTGGGCGTCCCAACATGCACAAACCCCGCAAACCGCTCGCCCGGCTTGGCCCCGAGCGCCCCCGCCGCCTCGGCGTCATAGGCATACCAGCGGGTCACCCATTGCGCTGCATAACCCAGCGCATTGGCTGCATGCACCAGATTGAACGCCACGTTACCCGCCGAGATCAGCTGCTCGAATTCGGGAATCTTGGGATGCTCGGCCGCCGTCGAAATCACCCCAATGGTCAGCGGTGCCGGCAGAAAGCGCTGTCGCTCGACATCCAGTTCCGCTTCGGTAACGCCTGAATTCTTGGTCTTGGCGATATCAGCCAGCACGGCCCCTGCCCGCCGCCGCTCGTCTCCAACGAACAGCACCAGCCGCCACGGCGCCAGCTTGCCATGGTCCGGCACCCGCGTCCCGATGGTCAGCAGCGTCTTGAGCTCCTCCGCATTCGGACCCGGCTCGACCAGAAAGGCCGGACCGACCGAACGGCGTGTCAGCAGGTAGTCAACGAGGGCGGCATTGGCAGGCATGATGATCTCCCGGTAGTGCCGGAGCAATACAAGTCGTAGCTCCCCGCGGCCAGCCCATTCACATAAAATCGCTTGGCGCAGAGCCTCGCCGGTTCCCAATTGCGGCGGGCTGTGACACAGCTTCTCCCCAATCGCTGCCTATCACGGCCCGATTGCGAGTCGGTGGCAGCGCATTATGGTACGCAGCTTGCTGACCGCCGCTTGGGCGACGAGGCCGGGGTATTCGATATGCGTTTTGGGCCATTGATGGCGATCCTGCTGGGTGTCTTCGCGTTGGTGCAGCCGATGCTGCCGCTGGCCACCACGCCAGCATTCGCCCAAGACGCCGCCGAAATGCCGCCCATGCCGCGCCCACGACCCGATCGCGATGGTCGGCCGGTCATTGCCTCGCCGGAAATCTCACCCGACAATCCGGCCACCGAAGCCATCACTGCCATTACCTCCACACCTCAGCCGGTGACGCTCACGGCCCTCATCACGCCCGATAGCGCCCCCATCACCGACGGGCTGGTCTGGCGCATCTTCGACGCCGCGCCCACCGCCAATGGCGAAATCGCCATGGCTGCCAAATCCGAAGACGGCACCGCCACGTTCTCCCTGCCCCCCGGCGAATATCTGGTACACATCGCCTATGGCCGCGCCCAGATCAGCGATACGCTCACCGTCACCCCCGGCGAGAACCAGAAGACCTATATCCTGGAAGCCGGCGCCCTGCGCCTCAATGCAGCGGTCACGGGCGACATCCCCATCCCGCCCAATCTGCTGAGCTTTGAAATCTTCACCTCGGGCGATGAAGCCACCCGTACCCCGGTCGCCCAGGGTGTGCAGCCCAACGAGATCGTCACCATCAATTCGGGCACCTACCACGTGGTGTCCCATTTCGGCGCCATCAATGCCGTGGTGCGCGCCGACCTGCAGGTCGAGCCCGGCCAATTGACCGACGCCACGCTCTATCATCTGGCAAGCCAGGTCTCGTTCAAGCTGGTTTCCGAAGCGGGCGGTGAGGCCATCGCCGATGTCGACTGGACCATCAAGACCAGCGACGGCGCCACCATCTTCACCGAGCTGGGTGCCTTCCCCACCACCGTACTCGCCGAAGGCACCTATCTGGTGCTCGCCAAGCAGGGCGACCAGGTGTTCAACCGCGAGTTCGAGGTCAAGCCCGGCCCGCCGCAGGACATCGAAGTGCTGACGACGGCGTTCTGATCAGACTATTCGGCAGCCTCCGGCCGTATGTCGGCATCGCCATTTACTTGCAATATTGAGACAGTACTTCAGGCTACGAAAAATCTTGCCGCAAAGGGCGGCAAGATCGAAATTCTTCGTGGCAAAACTATAAATGAAGTGCCATCATCAATAAGCGTTACAAGGAAGTAATAGCTTTCAAAGGAAATACATCTTCCACCTTCCTCAAGACAGAATTGACATCATTGCCGCATTTGGAGCGAAAGTGTGCCGCATGTCGATCTTAGTACAGCAAACCCTGCGGACTTTGGCTCACGATGGGACGTCTGCGTCATCGGTGCTGGTCCGGCGGGCATAGCCGCAGCCACGAGGCTGGCTCAGCGCGGCAAACGGGTCGTCGTTCTTGAAAGTGGCCACGCCGCTCCAACCACGCAGGCGGCGGCCCTTAATTCCATTGAAGCCCCAGCCGCCGGCTATGACGGGGCCCTGAAGGGGCGCCATCGCGGCCTGGGCGGCACCTCCGATCTATGGGGTGGCCGGCTCATTGCCTTGACGCGGCATGATCTCACAACGCGCGACTATGTCGGCGTTCCAGCCTGGCCGATCGCCTATGACGACATCTATCGCTACACCCGCGATGTCGAAATCCTCTTCGACATGCCGGATCGCGATTTTGCACAATTGCCCCAGGGCCGTCCCGAAAGTCTGGTCTCCATCGGGCGGATCGATGGGGTCGAATGCCGGCTGCCCAAGATCGTTCCGTTCCGCAACCGCAATGTCTATCTGCAACTGGCTCCCGAAATTGCCCGCAACCACAATATCACCGTGCTCTCCAATGCAACGGCAGTGGATTTTGACCTGACGCCCGAGGGCAATCGCATAGCCCTGATCCGCGCTACCGGCTTTCATGGCCGCAGCGTCTCCATCGAGGCCGATCAGTGCGTCTTTGCCGCGGGCACGCTGGAAAGCACAAGGCTATTGCTGCTGCTCGCCCGCAGGGCGAATGCCGATGCCAGGTCCACCGGACCGGTCGGCGAACATTTCGTCGATCACCTGGCGGTCAATGTCGGCAGGGTCTTTCGCTTCACCCCCAATATGATTGCCTATCTGATCGGTCATGCGCGCACCGGCGGGCAACGTCATGCCACCCATTTCGAGCTCCTGCCGGCCGCCCAGCGGACCGGCGGCATCGGCTCGGCCTATCTCTGCCTGCGTCTCGATATGAAGGACGAGGACGTCAACGTGGTGCGCGACCACCTGCGCCGCCGGCTCAACAAGTCCGATGCCAGTCTCGGCGCCACCCTGGCCTCCGGCCGCAAGCTCGCTCATGCTGCCGCCTGGCGTCTCGCCCATTTCGATTGGCTCTTGCCACCTTCTGTGGAGATTCACGCCGAAATCCGCACAGAACAACTCCCGGCCGCCACCAGCCGGATCGGCCTCTCCGAAAGCACCGACCCCTTCGGTGTTCCACGGGTCAAGCTCGATTGGCGGATTCTCGACAGCGACGTCAGGACCGCCGATCAGGCACTCGCCATCTACCGGCGGATGTGGGAGGGCCATGATCTACAGAGCGCATGCCAGATCGAGTGGTCCGTGCCCCCTGATGCGCCCCTGCGGGAAAGCGATTTCCACGACGTCTTCCATCCTTCGGGCAGCACGCGCATGGGCTCGAGCCGTGGCGACAGCGTCGTCAACGAGCAATTGCTCTGCCACGCCTTTCCCAATGTCCGGATCCTGTCACCATCGGTCTTCCCCAGTTCCGGCAGCGCCAATCCAATGCTGACCCTGCTCTGCCTGGCGTATCGGATGGCCGACCAGATGTGACGGCACGCCGCCCATCCCTGTCGGTCACACCAGTTACTCAGCAGCGCTGGAAATGGCTTCGATAGTTTCGCCGTCATTGGGTCGGCCGACGCTAGAATAGGTAAATCCAGCCGCCTCGACTTCGCCCGGCCGATAGACATTGCGCAAGTCGACCAGAACGGGGCTGATCATCAAATCCTTGATCCGGGCCAGATCGAGCGAGCGGAACGCGTTCCACTCGGTCACCAGCACAAGGCAATCCGCGCCCTTGGCCGCGTCATAGGCATCCTCGCAATATTCGACATTCTCGAGCACCGCTTTTGCCGCTTCCATGCCTTGGGGATCATAGGCGCGCACGCGGGCGCCCGCATCCACCAGCGTCTGGATGACGGCAATGGAGGGCGCATCGCGCATATCATCGGTATTGGGCTTGAAGGTCAGCCCCAATACACCCACCGTCTTACCGCGGGCCTTGCCTTGCAGGGCTGCAACCACCTTGCGCCCCATGGCCCGCTTGCGCTGGTCATTGATGGCGATTGTGGTTTCGACGAGCCGCAATGGCGTGCCGTAATCCTGCCCAGTCTTGGCCAGCGCCAGCGTATCCTTGGGGAAGCACGAGCCGCCATAACCCGGTCCGGGATGGAGAAACTTGCTGCCGATGCGGTTATCCGCGCCGATCCCCCGGGCCACATCCTGAACATTGGCGCCAGTCTGCTCGCACAGATCGGCGATCTCGTTGATAAAGGTGATCTTCATGGCGAGGAACGCGTTGCCGGCATATTTGGTCAGCTCGGCCGTGCGGCGGCCGGTAAAAATCAGCGGCCCCTGATTGAGATAGAGCGGCCGATAGACCTCCTCCATCACCGGCCGGGCGCGCTCATCCTCCAGCCCCACCACAATGCGGTCGGGACGCTTGAAATCCTCGATCGCCGCGCCTTCCCGCAGGAATTCGGGATTGGAAACCACCACGACATCGGCATCCGGATTGATCTCGCGGATGATGCGCTCCACCTCGTCGCCCGTACCCACGGGCACTGTGGATTTGGTGACCACAACGGTAAAGCCCCGCACCGCCTGCGCGATTTCCCGCGCCGCAGCATAAACATAGCTCAGGTCGGCGTGGCCATCGCCGCGTCGTGAGGGCGTGCCCACCGCGACAAAGACGATATCCGCCTGGGCCACCGCCGAGGGCAAGTCACTGGTGAACTTGAGTCTTCCAGCGCTCGCATTATTGGCGACGAGCGCATCAAGGCCAGGTTCGAAAATCGGGATTTCGCCGCGCTGCAGCGCCGCAATCTTGGCTGTGTTGAGATCGACGCAGACCACGTCATGTCCGAAATCCGCAAAACAAGCCCCGCTGACGAGGCCCACATAGCCGGACCCGATCATTGTTACCCGCATGGTTCAATCTCCTTCGCCGCGAACTGTTATGCCTCGCCGCCAGACGAAGTTGACATTAGCCCAAAACCCCCAGCTGTATAGTGAACTTTTTTGCAATACTTAAGATCGAGACGGTTGCGCCAAGTTCCAATGCTAACAACTGTGACAGAGCATATAAAAACTACAAATACAGCCCAATGATGTAGTAGAACGCCAAGACCACGCCCCACGCCGCCAGCGCCAGGGCAAGGATCATAAGGCCGCGGCGGCTATAGGGTTTCACGCCTCTTCGCGTCTCAGCTTTGTGTCGCGGTATTCTTCGCGCGCTCCGGACCAGACCCTCAGTATGCACATCTAGGTCATGCATCGGACCACTCTCTTTCTCAGCAAGCTGAGATTACAAAAATGTCCATTAGTGACCACAAAAAGGCCAGTAATACACTTTTTTGACGGCTATTTACCATGCAGAGATAGTGCAATACTATTTTCAGCAACAGAAACACCAACATAGGCGTTGTAAACGCCGACTGCCGCGCCGTTCATATTTCAGTCCATAAAAGACCACCGGACGCATGACGTATTATTGTTTGAGAGCGCGATGAAGAAGGTCGTCTTTGTCATCAACTCGCTGACCGGTGGCGGAGCGGAGCGCATCATGACGCGCCTGCTCGGCAATTCGGCCGCAGAAGCCGATGGCGCCGAGTTGCATCTGATCCTGCTTGATGTGGAGCCCGCCGCCTATCCGGTGCCCCCCTCCATCATCGTCCACCAGCTCGATACCAGGGGCTCGCTGGTCGGCGGATTGGTGCCGCTCTGGCGCAAGATCCATGAACTGGCCCCGGACATCTGCGTGAGCTTCCTCACTCGCTCCAATCTGCTGTCCATCCTGATTTGCCGTCTCAAGGGCATCCGCTGCGTCATCAGCGAACGGGTCAATACCACCAGCCACCACCCGCACAATGCGGCCGGCTATATGGCCCGCTTCCTGACCTATATCGGCTATCGCCACGCCAATCGGGTGATCGCGGTGTCCTCCGGCATCGCCAAGGACCTTTCGGAGAATTACGCCGTTCCCACAGCCAATATTTCGGCTATTCCAAACCCGATCGACGGTGAAATGATCCGCAGGAGCGGCGATATCCCGGCCGATCTGCCCTATGCCAGGCCGCTGATCGTCGGCATGGGGCGCCTCGTGCCCAACAAGAATTTCGCCATGCTGATCGAGGCCTTCGGGCTGTTTGGCGCCAAAGGCACGCTACTCATCATGGGAGAAGGCCCCCTGCTTGCGGACCTGCAGAAACAAGCAGGCGAACTTGGCCTGGCCGAGCAGGTGGTCTTTGCCGGCTTCCGCGAAAACCCGTTCAGCATCATCAAATCAGCCGATTGCTACGTGCTGCCTTCAAATGGCGAGGGGTTTCCCAATGGATTGGTCGAGGCCATGTGCCTGGGCACGCCGGTCATCTCCACCAATTGCCATTCCGGCCCCTCGGAAATCCTGGACGACCGCCCCTATTTCCCGGTCGAGGCCGCCACCGAGTGCAAATATGGCCTGCTGGTTCCGACCAATGATGCGGCAAGCCTGGCCGAGGCGATGGGGCTCGCCCTGCAACCCGGCCAGCAACGAGACCGTCGCGCCCTCGCGCTGGAAGGCGCCCGCCGCTACGCGCTCGATGCTACTATCAAGCAATATTGGCAGGCGATCAGGGGCTGAGGGCGGCCATTCTTGCCTGCAACGCCGGCGCTGCATCGCAGTAAACGTCCAGCGTCTGTTGCGCCACTATCGGCCAGCTATAGCTCGACATGACTTCGGACCAGTCATGCGCCGGAACCTCCTGGTGGCCGTAGCGGTCTAGCGACCGGGCAATCTTGTCCGCAAGGTCCTCCACCGACCCCACCATGTGATAGCAGACCGCGGGAAGACCAAGGTCCATATTGGCGGCGATATCGCTGAGCACCACCGGACGGCCCAGGCTCATGGCCTCGAGCGCGGCGATCGGCATGCCCTCGTGGCTGGATGGGAGCGCGAACACGGCCGCATTTCCCAACAATTGCACCAGCGCCTCGCCCTTCTGAAAACCGGTCATAATGACACCCGGCGTCGCGGCGGCCAGTGCCGCGAGTTCTTTGGAATAGGCACTGGCATGATCCACGCCGCCCACCAGCACCAGCTTCAGGTCGGGCCGTTGCAGCCGGGCAAAAGCGCGGATCAGATCATCCTGCCGCTTTTCCGGCACCAGCCGCCCCACATGGACGATATACCCGCCCGCTTTCAGCCCGAACTTGTCCAGCGTCTCCCGGCTGCGCGTCGCTTGCGGCAGGTTGACGGCGTTGGGTATGTAGCTGAAATGGCGGCCAAACCGGTCGCTCAGCGACTGCGCCAGTCCACGAGACACGCAGATGCGGCCATTCGCCATATGTCCCTGGCACCACTCGCCAAACCGGAGTACCGCCTTGGCCATGCCGCCCCATTTTTCTCGGTCATAGTCGCTGCCGTGATGCGTGCAGACCACCCGCAGGCCCATTGCCCGGGCCAGCGGCACCACGATGCTCGGGCCGATGGCATGCACATGCAGCACTTTGGGGCGCACCAACCCCGCCCACAATGTCGCCAGCACGCTATGGGCCGGCGCTTCCAGCGACACATTCCGCGGCGCCCATAGGGCCCGGGTGAAACTGTTCCTGCCGAGCTGGACCGAGCCCTCAGGCGCATAGCGATGCCGCACGACCGTGCAGGTGCGCAGCCCCAGCGCTTCAAATTCCTCTACGAGCGCGCCCACATGCCGCTCGACCCCCCCTTGCGCGCCATTGACCGAACGAAGCCCGATGAACATCACATCCACCGCACCCAGCTCAAAACGCTTCCCGCTTCCCACCGCCGCGCCGCGCTGCGTGGCGTCCCCACCATGCCGCGCCTGCACCCACCGATGTGGGGTCAAAAAAGGCGCCATTACCCTCTCCCTCAATCAAGCAGTGTAAGAGCCTCGAACTCGGCCTGCTGGCGCCGCAACGCAGGCCGAACTTCAAATCAATACTCAAGTCAACCTCAGATGGCAATTCAAATACAGACAATAACTAGCAAACCAAATGGCATACCAGACCGTCGTAAATTGTATATCTACCGCCAAAACCATCAATGCTGGATTCTAGGCTGGAATTTGTACTGCAATATTCAAAATACAATAATGCCCAACGAACAAATGGACAAACTGGTTATTTGAAATCTATGATGATGAAGATGATCAATAAATCCAGTTCATCCGGAGGCACATGTTGGCGAAGCCAATAACGCGACGCGGGGAAAACCAGCACTCACCGCACGATTTTCTGTCTGACCAGCCGCGTTCGGCACATCCCGTCCATCGCAACGCGGTCGGCTGGCGCCTTGAAGCAGTCCGGCAGGTCAGACTATTGATGGGCCAGGGCTATCGACGCTTTGCCGCCCAACACGAGATCGCCACCCAGCTCGGCCGCACTATCGATGAGATGCAGGAATGGGAGCGCAGCCTGCTGCGCTCGCCCGATTACGAGAACGATTTGTTGTGCAGCGAACTGGCGGGTGAGTTTCTCGAGCGGCTGGTGGGTGGTCATTACACCAACATCCCCCAGTACAAATCCTTCGGATCATACAAGGGCGTCTACAATTTCGAGCGCGCCGCCAATATTGCCAAGGCACGTCGCCAGAGCTCCATGACCGAAATCCGCACCGCGCTGAAGGCGTCGTCCCGCCCCTCACTGCTGAAGTAGCGGGCGCCGGCCACCCTCAGTTCTCGCTGGCCCGCGGACCGTTCGAATCTCCTCCGGAGAAGAGGCTGTCATTATTGGGCGTGACAATCGCCGCCGTAACCACGAAGTCACACGCATTGACGGTCTGATAGATCAACTGAATCTGTGCCTGCTGTGCATCGGTACGCGCTGCTTGGCCGGCCAAGCGGATAGCCACTGCCACTTCGCTCTCGACCCTGCAGAAAGGGGTGAACAGCAGATTGGTCAAATCGACGACCAGATCAGCAACCGATTGGTCAAAGTCGATACCCGGAGCACGCTGCAAGACCGACAGATACTGCGCCGTTGCGGCAATGCAAGCGCCGTTGCGGCTGATTTGCTCGTCCCGCTCTATGCGCACCACATCCCTGCAGATGCTGACGACCGCGTCCTGGGTGGAAAATTGTTGCGCTATACTCCCCTGCATTCCGCTCGCGCTCAACAGCGCGACGCCTGCAGCCAACGCCAATACTCTCATCGCATTTGTCCTACTACTAGCCGCAAGAATATTAAATTCCTACTCCTCTAGTTAGTCAAACAAATAATACTTTGTTAAGTATTACGAATTCATCGACTGCAGTGTTAAAACGCCAGAAGCAAGCATTATTTCGCTGAATCTAGTCGAATTCCCACCAGTCAAGAAGTCCACCGCGCGAGCTGCTTTCGATGCGATAACCGGTATCCGCCAGCAGTTTTACATTGGTACTGAGATTATCCAGCACATATTCGCCCGCGCCGGTCTGCACGATCAGCACCACATGCCCTTCCCCTTGCCGGGTCCTGGTATAGCCAATGCGCAGCGCCCCGCTCGGCACGCCTTGCGCGATAAGAGCAGCCCGCTTGGCCAGTACATAGTCCTCGCAATCGCCAGATCGGCCCGTAGCACTCCAGCGATCGAGGCTGCCGTCCGAACGCGGCGCGATGGCCCCGTTTACCCGCCGGTTGACAGTCTGCACCAGTTGGACCAGCCCCTGCGAGGCAGCCACCGTACTCTGCCCATTTGCCTGGCATTGTGCACTATGTTGCAGGCAAAACAACTGCAGCCCCAGTGGTGGCCGCACTCCCGCCGCCTGCGCCGGAGAAGAAAAAGCAAGAACAAACGTCGCAATACATATCTGGAATGTACTATTCCTTAGAAGTTCTACGTGCCGCATTTGTATTGACTCGAGAAAAATTACGAATAACTCTCGCCATCAACCAATTAATAAATTGATAAGATTTGCCGGCGGCGGCACGGTGAGTAAGGATTGGGAGTCCGGCCATGCCCGCTCGACATCTGGATCAGCATACCGCCACCAATCCCTGGACATTAGCAGCGGTCGGCGTCGTCTTGACCATCGTCGGGTTCTGGGGCGTCACCCAGGAAGCGCCCCCGTTCTTCGCCGACGGTTGGGGCGAACGCACCATTATCGCTGCCCTGCAAGCCGACACCATCCGCCCAGCACCCTCCATTCAGTCGCAGCTGGGTTATCTATTCAATTGCCAGGTCGCCCTCACCTCGCTCTCCGGCCGGGCGCAGCCCACGCAGGCACGGCAGCAGACCGCGCAGAGATGCCGCGATGGCGCTGATCGGATTACCAATTCAGCGCCCACATTCTCGGCAGCCTGGCACACGGGCGCGCTTGCCGCCGCCGCCATGCAGGATTGGCCCGGCATGAACTGGCGCCTGCGCCAAGCCTACAATACCGGGCGCAACGAGCAATGGCTGGCCGAACGCCGCATCGATCTGGCCCAATCCAACCTTGACCGGCTCGATCCCGATCTCCTGCCAAGCAATGACCGCGATCTGCTTTTGCTCCTGCTGGTGGATAGCGGCCGGCAATTCCTGGCGCCGCGCTATCATGCCCTGGCCAACCTGCGGGCGCGCATCGATGGGGTGCTGCCCAGCCTTCCGGTCGATGACCGGACCCGTTTCCAGAACATCACGGCACGGCTGGCCGTGCAGCGGTCGCGTAGCAATGGCCGCTGATATCTGGTTCGACGACAACGCCGACGAGCAGGATCGCCCCGCACAACGCGGCTCGCTGTCCGGTTATGTACTGTGCTGGGGCTTGCTGCTCTTTCTCGCCTGGGCACCCGTCCCCATGGGCAGCAACCGCGCAATATTCTGGGCCATGAATACCGTTCTGGTCGGTGCGACGGGCGCCGCATATTTCGGCTGGCTGGGTCAGCGGGGCACCGCCCCTCGCGTCAGTCTGGGTCAACTTGCCCCCCTTCCCGTCCTTTACATGCTGCTCGCCCTCTATCTCATCGCGCAGCTCATCCGCTTTCCGGTACCCGGGCTCGACCCCATCTCGATGGCACCGGGCGCCACGCTATGGATGCTGCTGCGGCTGCTGACCTATGGCATGCTGTTCTTCCTCGTGCTCCAGGCGACGAGAAACCGCGAACGGTTCAACCTCTTCCTCACTGCCATGCTGACCATCGGCACACTGCATGCCGCCGGCGCCCTCATCATGCTGCGCATGGGCGACACACTGCTCGGCTACGAGAAATGGGCCTATCTGGGCTCAGCCACGGGCACTTTCGTCAATAGAAACTCCTTCGCTACCTTCATGGCGCTCAATTGTTGCCTGGGCGCCGCCCTGCTGATCCGGCCCCTGATGGAAAGGCGCGACGAGGATTACCGCTACGATTATTATTGGCTGCGCCTGGCGCTTGCCGGATCGGCCATGATGATCGTCATGGCGGCGCTGGTCGCCAGCCAATCCCGCATGGGCGCGCTGGCGGCGGCCCTGGGCACACTCACCACCATCTTTGTCGCCCTGCTCGCCACCTCCCGGCGCAAACGCACATTCTTCGCCGCGGCCGGCGTGGTCCTGGCGAGCTGCTTCGCCATCGGCTGGCTCTATGGCGAGCAATTGCTGAACCGGATGCTGGATGTGGAGGAGTCCTGGTCCATCCGCGCCGCGCTCTATCACCAGGTGCTGGAGCTGATCGCCCAGCGCCCCTGGACCGGCTTCGGCGGCGGCAGCTTTGAAATCGTATTCCCCACGGTTCACGCGCCGCCCGTAGGAACCGACCGGCTCTGGGACAAGGCACACAATTCTTATCTGACACTATGGTCCGAATTGGGTGTGATTGCCGGAAGCCTCATCCCGCTGCTTCTGGCGGTCATCGGATGGAAACTTTTTGCCGCCTTTCGCCGCAACCGGCGCCTCTGGCTGCCCGCAGCGAGTGGCCTTGGCTGCCTTGTCGCCATAGCAACGCATGCTTTGGTCGATTTCAGCATGGAGATTCAAGCCGTGGCTTTCTGGCTGGTGGCCATTCTGGCAGCGGCGAGCGCCCAATGCTTGCCAAGGTCCACCAATACCTGAGGCCATTCCGAACAAATACGGAACAAACCATGACCTTAATAAGATTCACTATATTTCCAAATTATGCATCGAACGCGACCGCACAAAAACTGCAGGGAACAAACAAGAACTTTAAAGAAACAATTGATGAAAATCGAACGACTCCACAAGACTCAACACTCTATCTAGTGGACTGAATAATTTTACTTAAGTACTTCAAATGACTACATAGGGGAAATTGCAGGTGAAGCAAAATCCAGTTGACGAAGAATCTACGACTCTTGCTTCCCAGTCCGTCGATTTGTCGGCAATTTGGATACTATCCAAAAGCGGAAAATCCGACATAGCCAATTGTCTTTCTACAAGTGTATAGTGAATTATCCATGCTCTGTTTTACAAGTTGCATGGTTCTTTAACGCGTTCAGTACATTGAATATTTCCGGTGGTACATGCACGAGCAAGAATTCGGCCTTCGCAATATATTGGGCACCATTCGGCGGCAATTGGGTCTAATCCTTGCAATCCTGATACTGGTACTGGGAGTCTCAGCGCTCCTGATCATCTCGCTCACGCCGATGTACCGCGCCACCACATTGGTTCTTGTCGACCCAAGCGAGAAAAACCTGCTGAATCCGACCAATTCCAGCTCGAGTTCGGCCTCCGACAATGCGCGGGTTGAGAGCGAGGTCTCCATTGCCAAATCCGAAAAAACCGTGGAACTGGTCCTTGATGCGCTTCGGTTGACGGACGATCCATCATTCCAGCCACAGCCTGGTCTTCGCGAGCGTGTTGCCACCCTGCTGCGTATTGCTCCGCCCGAGACATACACAGCGGAGGAGTTGCGCCAGGTCGCTATCGGCAAATTGCAGGACGCCATCACTGTTGAGCGCCAGGGGACGACTTATCTGATTACTATCTCCGCCTACGCCAATGCCCCGGCCAAAGCGGCCAATATCGCCAATATGATGGCGGAGAAGTATATCCAGTCCCAGCTGCAGTCCAAGATTAACGGCGTACTGTCGGGTCGCAACGTCATGGAGCAGCGCGTTACCGAAACGCGGACGGGCCTGGTTGCCGCCGAACGGTCGTTCAATGATTTCATCATTTCCAGCGCCCGCACCATCGCCGAACAATCCGGACGCACCGATATCGACCAGATGCGCATCGAGCTGGAAAAGATCGTCAGCGATCGCGAGGCTGCGTCCACCACCCTGGCGCTGGCCGAAACTGGCCTGTCCCAGAGCAATTGGGCCCAGGTTGCTGATACGCTCAACACCCAGACATTGCGCGATCTGCAGCAACGCGAGCGGCAAATCCAGGAGGAATTGGCTGGCGTCGTCGACGGCTCGGAACAGGCCGATGCCCTGCGCGTCGAATTGGTTGGCGTGCTGGACAATTTCCGCACCCAGGCCAACGCCCAGCTTGAACAGCTACGCCAGGAAATCGCTGCCAACCGGGCGGTCGAAACCGACCTGCAATTGCAGCTTCGCTCCAATATCCTCACCAGCAACCTGCCGCCCGAAGTCCTGGCGACCATGTATGAGTTGCAGCAAAACGCTGAAATTGCCCGCACCCAATATCAGCAGATGCTTGTACGTCTGCGTGATATCGAGGCACAGGCCTATCTTCAGCTGGCCGATAGCCGCATCGTTTCCGAAGCGACTCCCCCATCCGGCGCTGCCTTTCCCAATACGCGCTTCCTCGCCATGGTTGCCGGCATTCTCGGCCTGATGCTGGGCCTCGCGGCCGCTTTCCTGCGGGAGCAATTCATTGGCGGCATCGTCAGCACCGATCAGCTTGAGGGTATTGTCGGCCCCACCCTGGTCACCAGCCTGCCCAATCAAAAACGCCTTGGCCGGAGCCAGGACGGAAAACCGGTCAAGAGCCTGACCGAGCTGATAGCGGCCCAGCCCTATTCCCGCTTCGCCGAAGCGGTGCGCCGCCTCATGATCAGCACCGATCAGGCGCTGCGCCGCGTACGCGGTGATGATCTGTCCGATGCCGCGTCGATCATCATGGTCACCTCCGCCAATGCGGGCGAAGGCAAGACGACGGCGGCCGTATCACTGGCGCGCTCCTATGCCATTTCGGGTCAATCGACGATCCTGATCGATGCCGACCTGCGCCGGCCCGCCGTACACAAGGAGCTTGGCCTTGAACCCTCCGACGCGCTCGCTGATTATCTCGCGTCAGCCGGCACCCCGGGAGACGACATCGCCCCGCTCATGCTCACCGATGGGTTGAGCAAGGCCAAATTCATCATCGGCAGCAATATCCGCGGCGCGGCGGCCGGCCAGGTAGTGTCCGGCGAACGTTTCGCCAAGCTGCTCAACTCTGCCTCTCGCCTGTTCGACGTCGTCATCGTCGATACCCCCCCGGTTGGCGCGCTGGTGGATGCGCTCTACCTGGCCCAGCATGTCGACGTCATCGTCAACGTCGTGCGCTTCGGCATCACCTCCCAGAAGGAGGTGCGCGCCACGCTGCGCGAATTGGTGGAAGCCAAGCAGGACAATGCCGAAGTCGTCGCCCTGCTCAATGCCGAACCCCAATCCCAGGCGGAAACCCGCCGGCGCTTCGGCAGCTATTACGTCCAGGCCTAGCGCGCGAGCGAAGGGGGAAAGCCATGTCTGATGACTCCCCCGGGCTGCCCCTATCCCTCCTGCTGGCAGGAACGGGCATCTGGCTGGTCCTGGTCTGGGCCTTGCTGCCACGCCTGCGCGGCCCCGCCGGGCTGCTGTTCATGGTGCTTTCGGCCCGCTATCTGGTGACCTTCTACCACGACTATTCGACCCGCTCGCTCTTTGCCGGACAGAGCCTGAACTCCTTCATCACCCTGGGCATCACGGCAGTCTGCCTGTATTATTCCCGCCACGACCTCATCCGCTATCGCGCGGTCCTGCCGGTCTATGGGATGGTCGCCGCCCTGCTGGTCAGTGGCCTGCTGAACATGGAATTCGCCGGCACCATCAACGCACTGATCCGGCAATTCCTGTTCCTGGGCCTGATGATCCTGGTCGCCACCGCCATCGATGCAGAACCCAATGACGGCAGCGTCAGCCGCCTCATGCTGGCCGCCTTCGTCGTTCCCCTCTGCTACCAGTTGATGTCGATCGTGTTCCGCCTGGGCAAGGCCTCCGAAAGTGACGGCTCGATCAGCTACATGGGCGGTTACGTCCATGAGGGCGTGTTCTCCATCATGCTGCTGACTGCCCTTGTCGTCATCGCCCTGTCGGGCGGACTCACCTGGAAGCGGCGCACCGTCTATATGGCACTCATCTTCACCGCACTGTTCTTTGCCAACTACCGCACTTCGGTGATTGCGGCAGCCCCGATCCTGCTCATGCACGTCATCTTTGGCAGCGCCAATACCGCCCGGGCCGGTCTCGCCAATTACGTGCGGGCCGGCGCCTTCATGCTTGCGGTCATCTTCGGCGCGCTGATGGCCGTTCTGCTGTCCCAGCGCATGGCCGATCTGGGCACTTTGCTCACCTCCGGCGGCGGCCTCATCAAACCCCCTTCGGAGTTTGGCGTCGAGGACCGCGGCCTCCTGTCAGGCCGCATCCTGATCTGGAGCGACTATATCTACACCACGCTGCGCTCGGACGTGTCCCATCTGATCATCGGCTTCGGCCCGGATTCCTGGCAACGGGTTTTCTCGCTCTATGCCCACAACGTCTATATCTCGTACATTTACGAGATCGGTTTCGTCGGCACCGCGCTTTACCTCTACATGCTGGGCCATTTCCTGTGGCTGGCCCTTGCCGCCCGTTCGGACAAGCGCTGGCACCTGGTGGGCGCACATCTTTGCTACGGTGTGCTGTGTCTGGGCACCATGCCGACCTTCTCTATCGAAGGTGTGCTATTCTACGCCGTCATCTGCGGCTACACGCTTTATTACTATCTGGCCGAGCGCGTGAAATCCAAGCACATCATGCCGCGCAACAATCTGCAGCCCACCCGCCTCGCCCGCGCCCGCTCGCTGCGCCGCCCCCGTGATTTGGGCGGCGGTCCGGGGCCCGCTGCGCCCACCAATACGCGCAAACGCACGCCGGTGCGTTAGGGACGCCCATCCTAACGTCCGCGCAGCAACGCCCGCGACTTGTGCACCCCACGCGCCACCGCCGAGCCAACCGGATTGGACAAGGCCCGCAACATGAAGAACCGCAGCGGATCGCTATCCGCGTCGAAATCCGCCCAGCTATGGGGCTTTAGCCCCTCGGTTCTGGCGCTGACCATCGCGTAGTTGAAAATTTCCCGGTTCTTCAATTGCCGCAGCAATCCAGCAACCTCCGGCGGTTCGCCGGCCATGATCTGGTCCACACTGTGCACGATGCAGGGCACTGTATTGGCATAGCCCTTCTTGGTCGTCATGTTGACCGCATCGCGATAGTAATTGGCCGTAACGGTGCCCGTATAGACGGCATGCCCCAGATGGGCGACGCGCAGCCAGGTGTCCTTGTCCCCCCCGCGCCGGCAGCGTCCTTCAGGAAACAACCCGGCCTCCAGCAACGCTGTCCGCCGGCAAGCCGTGGCCGAGGTCCATATCGGGGACGCGTTCAACCTCACCCAATGTTGCAGCAGCGTGCCAAAATCCATCTCCACCGCACGACCCGCAAAATGGCGGGTAAAGGGATCAGTCTCGTGCCGGTCGCCCGGATAGATGTCTTCATAGCCGGAAAATAGCGTCACCACCCGGCCCGGTTCTGTCGTCGTCCCCAATGCCGTAGCCAGCGACGCCAGGTGATCGGCGCGCCACTCGTCATCCGCGTCAAGAAACGCAATCCATTCGCCACGCGCCATCTCAATGGCCCGATTGCGCGCGGCATAGCCGCCCGGACCGGGCGCCCCACGCTGCTCATGCCGGATCAAGGTGTTGGACTGTGCCTTGACCCATTCGTAGCCACCATCGCTCGAGCCATCATCGACCACGATGATCTCCAATGGCGCAAGACTCTGCCTCAATGCGGAAGATAGCGCACGCTCGATATGCGGACCTTTATTGTAAAGCGGCACGACAACCGAAAAAGTAGTCACCACCTGCCCCACGCGTAACTGAACTGAGCCCAGTATTGCTTGAAATCCTCGCCAGAGGAAGCGCCGGCGCGGCAATACGCGGTCAGGACATCCCGCCCAGCAGCCCCTGCTCCACCGGCAGAGCATTGACGAAATCGGGATGGCTGCCCGGCGGAAAAATCCAGCATCCAAATTCCAGAATTAAACGGTTAAATTCTCATCTGAATTTGCTCAACATACAAAACAGACGCAGAAACTAATGTGACAATTCTGGTGTAGATGATCAAAAGACAATTTCATTATCGAAACCAACTTGTGTGTTGACTAATCAATCGTCTACATAAATCCTCAAGAAACAAACAGCGTTAAAGTTGCGTAGATTTATGCCTCTGAAATAGGAATACTTGCATGAGTTCTGCAGCAAAAATCGCTTTCGTTACAGCGCTTTGCATGTCCGTTGGCACACAATGGAGCGTCGCGCAGGAGGCAGCTCCGCAGGCCGCGCCCGAAATTCCGGCGGTGACCTCCTTCGATGCCTTGCTGCAATCGGCCGTGCAGGATCTTGAGACCAGCGCTGGGGACTCCGGGGCCATGGCCAGCATGGCGCTGGCGCGGGTGGCCTTTGCCTCTACCGATCCTGCCATCCAGGTCACCGGAATTCCCCTGGCCGAAAAGGCCGCCGAGCTCGGCGCCGTCGAGGCAAACCTGCTGCTCGGCGATGTCTATCGTCGCGGCGGCTTTGGCGCTGCCCCCGACCTGGTCCGCGCCAAAGGCTATCTTGAGGCCGCCTTCGAGGACGGCTCGCTCCAGGCGGCAGTTGCCCTGGGTACACTTTATTTCGACAGCGACTTCACCGCCGAAGGCCGCAAGCGCGGCCTCGAACTGCTGACCGCCGCTGCCGACGAAGGCAGCATTGAAGCGGCTAACGCACTGGCCAATGTCTATCTTTACGGCAAGGGCGTGCCCATCGATACCAATAAGGCCCTGCATTATTTCGGCGTTGGCCTCGTCTCCAATAGCAATAATTCAATCGTCGCCCTGGGCGACGTGCTGCGCGGCGGCGCGGCCAATCTGCAGCCCAATCCCGACGTCGCCATGGAGTTCTTTCAACACGCCGCCAGGCAGGGCGATCTCGGTGCCGGCCGCCGCATTGCGGACATGCATCTGCGCGGCGAGGCCGTGACGCAAAGCGTTCCCCTGGCCATCACCATGCTGACTGACCTGGCCAAAAAAGGCGACACCAATTCCTATATAGCCCTGGGCGATATCTTCGCGCGGGGAGAGTTCGTCGCCACCGACGGCGCCCGCGCGATCGAATATTTCAAAAGCGCCGAGGCCTTGGGCAACACCACCGGCATGATCCGGCTCGCCGAGCTTTACATCAATGGCCTGCCCGGCACGCCTGTCGATATCGGCCAGGCCATCGACCTCTATACCCAGGCCGCCGAACTGGGAAATACCTCAGCCAAGCGCGCTTTGGGCCGGGCTTTCCTCACCGGACAATTCGGCACTACCGACCCACGACGCGCCATTGCCTTGCTCGAAGATGCGGCGCGCCTGGGCGATGGTCAGGCAGCCAAGGACCTGGCTGTACTTTACGCCAGCAACGAGCCCTTCCCTGCCAATTATGGCGAGGTCAAAACCTATCTCGATCTGGCACTGGCCGTCGGCAATACCGGCGCGGCGCTCGACATCGCCGCTGCCATCGCCACCGGCCCGCTGGCCCGCACCCATCGCGAGGATGCGCGGCTGTTGCTGACCGGGGCAATGGACGGCGGCGTGCCCGGCGCCGCCGCCACATTGGCGCGTCTGCAGCTCGATGGCGCCTTTCCCGCTCAAGGTGTAGGCGGCGTCATCAGCATGCTCAACAATGCCGCCAAGGCCGGCGATATCGACTCCGCCCGCTTCCTCATCGGCCTTTACCGCGATGGTTACGGCCTGCTGCTGCCGCCCGACCCTGCCGCTGCCAGCGATTTCCTCAATTCGGTCGCCGCCAGCATCGGCCCCGAGGCCACCACTGTTGAGCGCATCCATCTCGAAGCCCTCAGAAGCGAGGATGCCGACACCCTCGCCAGTGTCGGCGAGCAGATTTCCACCCTGTCCAAAGCCAGCGCCATCCAGGTGCTCGATATCCTGCGCCGCAAGAATGCGCGGGCCTATGTCTATGTCCTGCAAAAGGGCCTTTCGAGCCGCGGCCAATATAGCGGCCCACTCTCCGGCACGCTCGATGCCACCACGATCCGGGCATTCAACGCCGTCTGTTCCGCGCTGAGTGCCGAACGTGCCTGTGCCCCCGGCCCCCTGACGCGCGGCGCGTTGCTGACCCTGGGTAATTACGTCCTGCAACCCGCGACCTGATGTCGGGGCGGTCTCCGTCCCATGCCAGTGCTTGCCTGCAACCAGAAGGATTTCGAACAATGACACGCATTTCGCCGCTCTATGCCGCCGCTGTCGCCTTTGGCCTCGGCCTCTTTACCGCTCCCGCTGTCATGGCCCAGGCCTCGGCCTGCGCCAATCCCGGCACCTATGCCTTCAGCAGCATCACTCTGGGCAGTACCGAGTTCCTGCCCAGCGTCGCCAAGCAGTTCGCCGCTGCTGGCCTTATGGCGCAGCGCGGCAATTGCACGGTCAGGGTGATTTGCCCCCGAGCGGACGAAACCGAGGCCGGCGAGGCGCAAGCCGCCCTCACCTGCCGCGCCATTCAGGGCATCGTCATCCGAGGCGGGAGCGCCGCCAGCTTCAATCGCGAGGACGTCAAGAACAATCGCCCCCGGCCCGGCAACGGCATGAGCGCGGGCAGCGCCTACATTGTCTTGCAGTGAAACTGGCCGGCGCGGCTAGGACCACATATCCGGAGCAATCCCAATGAACCTGACGCGCCGGCATTTTCTTGCTGCCGCCACTGGCATTCTCGCCAGTCACGCCGGCGGCCATGCACTCGCAGCCAGCAATGTCGCCTACGTCGCCCCGGGCGGAGAAGGCGACGGCACCTCGTGGGAGGATGCGGCAAGCATCACCGCCCTGCCCCAGCTCATCAAGATGGTCGGCCCTGGTGGCCTCATCGCCTTGCTCGCCGAAGGGCAATATGAAGTCGCCGAACCCATCGAGATCTCCGGTGCCAATGGCGCCGAGATCACGATCTTCGGCTCCAGCAGAAATCTCGGGCCGCGCACCGCCCGCATCGTCGGTACGCGCCGCGCCTGGACCTCGGGCAAGGTCAATGCCGCCCAATTTGGCGGCAATACCCTGTTCACCCTCGGACAGAACGGCTCCAACCTGCGCCTGGCCAATCTCGACATCCGCAATGTCGGATGCGTGCTGGACATGAGCGGCCGTCGTGCCCGCAATATCGTCATCGAGAATGTCGCCTTCACCAATATCCGTGACGGCATCTACACCGATGACGGCTCGGCAATCAGCAATGTCACGATCCGCAATTTCAGCGGTCGCGGCTTCTCCAAAAAGGCCATCCGCTTCCACGGCCGCTGCTCGAACTGGTCTATCGAAAACTGCGAACTCGATAGCGGCCAGCAATATGGCGATAATTTCGCCGTCGGCATCGAGTGCCACGATAGTGCCAATGGCTTGCGCATCATCGGCGGCTTCACCGCCAATTGCCTCGACCAGCGCAGCGACGAGGACAAATACTGGAACGGCGATGGCGTTGCCAGCGAGCGCGGCAATTCCAACATCCTCATCCAGAACCATCGCTCCCACGGCAATTCCGATGGCGGTTACGATCTCAAGTCCGAAGGCACGCGCCTCGTCAATTGCGTCTCGCAGGACAACAAGCGCAATTTCCGTATCTGGGGCGGCAGCGGCCGCAATCCCATCGAACTGCAGGGCTGCTCCAGCATCGCCCCCCGCGATCGCGGCGGCGTTGGCTCGTCCCACCACATGTGGCTGAGCGGCGCCGAAGGCGACAATCGCAGCGCCGCCAGCGTGGTCTGGCGCAATGGCGTGCTGTCAGGTGGCAGCGCCGATGTCGCCATCTATGCCGAAGGCGGCAATGTCGCCGTCCATCTGGTCGATACTGACACCTCCCGCCTGCCAAGGTCGATGAAACTGTTCTCGGCCAGTGCCGACAGCTCCAAAATTCTCGTCGGCTCGGCGGCCGGCAATGGTGCGGATCTGGTGCTGACGGAAAGCCCGATCATCGCGATTGCGGGAGCGCACCTGACAATCCCCCTCAAGGCCGACGGCGATGTGTCCTGGCGGCTTGCCGAACAGGAAGGGGATCTCGGGCTCGACCTCGATGGCGCGACCCTCACCCTGGACGTACCGGATGGCAGCACGGGCGGGCTGGTCCTGCTACAGGCGCGCGACAGCCGCGGCGTTGCGCTTGAGAAAGAGCTAGCGGTCCAGGTCAGGGAAAATCCACTGGGTGCCGGAGCCGTGCTGGCGCTGGCTTTTGCCCCCGCGGCAACGGCGAATGCCGTTACCGATGCCGTGGGGTTGAACCAGCCCGTGCTGAGCGGAAAAGCCAGTTTTCGCGACGGCGGCCTGAGGTTTTCCGGCAACGACGTCTATGTGGAAATTCCCAGTTCCGCCAATTTCCACCTTGATGGCTCCTTCGTCATCCACCTTCGGTTCAGTCTCGATGCCAGCAACCAGGCCGACGAAATCGACATCATGAGCAATTGGCAGCTTTCATCCAACAAGCGCGCATTCGTGTTCCGTGTGGATCGCGAAAAAAGACTCAACTTTGCCTGGTCTACGGATGGCCGCGCTCGCGACGGCAATTTTATTAGGGGAGCGCAACTCGCCTACGAGCGCATCTATGATGTGATCGCCAGCAAGGCAGACGATGGCCATATCGAGCTGATCATTGATGGCGTGCTGGCTGGCCGCTCATCGGAGCCGGTAGAGGCGCTTCACGCCAGCCCTGTCCCCTTGCGGGTCTCAGGTCGCGCTAACGGAGACGCTACTGGAATTGGCACGCTCTACGCCCTCGAAATCTACAAGGGCCGCAGCGACCTGCCGCCCCCAACCTCGTGAGGTGGGGTTGGCATGGGCGGCGTATATGCTGTTGTTTTGACCTACAATCGGCAATCGCTGCTGCGCCAATGCCTTTCGGCCATCACGGGCCAGACCCAAGCCTGCGATGGCATTATTGTTTTTGACAATGCCAGCAATGACGGCACTGCCGAAATGCTGCAGGCAGAGTTCCCCGCGGTTGAGATTATTCAGGCGCAGCGGAATGTTGGCGCGGCGGGCGGATTCAATCTCTCAATGCAAATGGCGATTGCCGCGGGAGCGGATCGCATCTGGGTGATGGACGACGATGTCATCGCCCAGCCGGATGCGCTCGAGCATCTCCAGGCCGGCCTGAACATTGTCGAGGCCGATGGCAAATACCCGCCCTTCGTGATCTCCACCGCCTACGAGCCTGCTGGCGAATTGACCAACGTCCCCGATATCGATCGCCGGCGTAACAGCCTGCATTATCAAACCTGGCCGGCCTATCTGGCCTATGGCCTTGCTCCGGTAACCCGTTCGACCTTCGTGTCGATCCTGATCCCTGCCCCCACATTTGCCGCCCATGGCTACCCGCTGGCCTCCATGTTCATCTGGGGCGAGGACAGCGAGTTCACCCTGCGCATCACCAAAAAACAGCCGGGATTGATGTCAGGCGCCAGCAAGGTCACCCATGTCCGCGCGCAGGCGGGACAGCTCGATATCACCACGGAAAACGACGAACGCCGGTTGCGCTGGCATCAATATCTGGTTCGCAACACCGTCTATTCCACGCGCCTTCACCTCTCGAAATCCTTCTTCTACCGCCTGCTGGCGGGCACCATTGGCCGCGCGCTGCGCCTGGCCCTGCAGGGGCATTGGCGCCAGGCAAAGATCGTCGCCACCGGCCTCTTTCAGGGACTCGTGTTCCAACCGGTGGAAGAAAAATTCTCAGATTTCCTGACCTCCAACCTGGCCTATATCTCGCCCTCCCTCTCATCGCGGCTACTCAACGGCTCAAACCGTGATGCGCCCGAAATCCGAAGTGCTGGCGAGCCCCGGGCCGCAACCATGGTCTCGAAAAATGGGCTGGCCAATACGGACTAGAACAGTGGATCCTACGATGATCGAGACCGCATGACTTCGCACCGCCGTTTCGTGACCAGCGTCGCCTGGTCCATGCTGGGCAATGCCGCCAACAATCTGGTCGGATTTGCCGTCTTCGCCGTGATCGTGCGCTTGGTGGATCCCACGGCAATCGGCGTGCTGGCCTTTGCCGTGGTTTTCGTCGACATGGGCAAGATCTTCGTCTCCGCCGGCGTACCCGATCTGATCGTGCGCCAGAAGGAGTGGAGCGACGACTATGCCAATATGTGCTTCTGGCTGAATATGCTCGTCGGCGCGCTATCCGCCCTGGTCGTCGTGTTCATCGTCGGGCCTCTCGCCGACGCCAATTTCGCGGCCGGGACGACACCGATCCTGGCGGTCCTTGCGAGCTGTTTCCTCATCGACGCTGCCCGGGTCGTCCCGGAATCCCGCTTGCGCCGGGAGTTCAACTTCCGCGCCCTGGCGCGGCGCGGCCTCATCGCCAATGTTCTGTCGGGCGTTCTGGGTATCGGCATGGCCCTTACCGGCTGGGGAATTTGGGCGCTGGTGGCGCAACGCGTTTCCAGTTCATTGCTGACCACGCTGTTCACCCTGGCCGCCGCCGGATGGTTCCCGAGGCTGAAAGTGTCCTTCGAAGGCGCCGGGGCTGCCGCCGCCCACGGCTTTGGGCTTGCCGGCGCAGCATTGCTGAGGCTGCTGACCGCGCGCCTGCCCGATCTGATGCTCGGACTTTTCCTGGGGCCCGTCTCGGTGGCGATGTATCGCGTCGGCGCCAGGGGGTTCGAGGCGCTGTTCCAGTTGGCCGTCCACCCGGTCGGCTCTGTGTCCCTGAGCAGCTTCGCGCGAAAGGAACACGAGGGAACCCTGGGCCGGGCCTATCTGAGTACGCTTCGCGCGCTGAGCGTCCTCATCTTCCCGCTTTTTCTGGGCGCGGCAGCATTGTCGGGGCAATTCGTCGCCCTGATCTTTGGCCCCAACTGGGATGAATCCGCCGTGGTCATGGCCATTCTCTGCGCGGCTGCCCCTGCCGCCATGGCCTCCGCATTGCTGCACGCCGCCCTTTCTGCCGCCCACAACACCAAGCTGATATTTTTCCTCTTTGCCGTTTCCGCAGGTTCGACCCTGCTCGTCCTGCTGGTGAGCGTTCCCTTCTTTGGCCTGGTCTGGTCGGCGGCCGCACTCGCAGCCCGCACCTATCTGGGCATCGTGTTCAGCACCATATTGGCGGCCAAGAGCATCGGCGTTACTCCCCCGCAGGCGCTTCGCGCCGCCCTGCCATCCCTAGTCTCGAGCTGGGTCATGCTTGGGGCCCTGCTGGCCCTGGCGACGGTGCTGCATAACCAGCACATTCTGGTGCAGATCCCGCTACTCGTCGCTGCCGGCATTGTCGTCTACGCCTTCATGATGGGCGTGATCTTCCGCCGCTCAACTGTGGCAGCTCTGTCCGGCGCCTCGGAAATTTTCCCCCAACTGGCCAAGCTGCACCCACCGGCGGCCTGGACCAAATTTCTGGGCCGCACTGGCCTGCGCGGCCGCAAAGCCGGGCTCGGCCGCTAGCTGATCCACCGCAGTCCGTCGGTCAGTTGCTTATTGGCAATATGCCGTTCCAGCACCTTGAGCCGGATCAACTGCGAATTGCGGAAATCGGCATCGGTAAAATCCAGCCCGCGCAACCCGCTCACCAATTGCTCGATCGATTGGCTCAGCGTCACCTGCGGCTGATGATCGGGCGCCAGCCCGGCAAATTTGTCGAAATTGACCTGATACGAGCGGCTATCCGCCGGCGCGTCGGTATTGATGCTGACCTCGGTTCCCGGCACGGCCTTGGCCACCGCATTGGCCAGGTCCCGCACCTGATAATTGCGGTCATTCGAGCCGGTATTGCACACCAGGTATCGCCCGCCATTGCCGGCGCTGCGATGGATCGCCCAATCCATGGCCCGCGCCATGTCCTGCACATCGATCAGCGGCCGCCACGGCGTGCCGTCGCTCAGCACCGTGATCTTACCCTGGCTCAGCGCACAGGCAACAAAATCGTTCAGCACCAGATCTAGCCGCAGCCGCTCCGACATGCCGCAAGCCGTCGAAAATCGCAGGCTGGTGACAACCATATCCGTATCGAGCGCGCTCAACGCTTCCTCGGTCCCGATCTTGGATTTGGCATAGGCTGTCACCGGATTGAGCGCATCGGTCTCCTTGCGCGGCCCACCCTCGGCAACGCCATAGACACTGCAGCTCGAGGCAAAAACGAAGTTCCTCACCCCCGCCCTATCAGCCATCCCGGCCACCGCCGTCGTCGCCCCCTGGTTGATCTCGGCAGTCACCGCCGCATAGCGGTCCCCCATCGGATCATTGGACACCGCCGCCAGTTCCACCACGGCATCATAGCCCTCCAGCTGTTCAGGACGCATGGCCCGCACATCGCCGAAATACTGGCTGTCCAGATGCCGCTCTGGCAGCCCGGATCGCGAGGTCAGGCTATGGGCGAAATAAGCATTGTCGAACCCGTCAATAATATAGTCTGGATATTTCGCGCGCAGCGTCCGGGCGACGACCGGACCGATATAACCCATATTGCCGACAATCAAGATCTTCATCGTCTTCTCACCGTTCAGGTTCTGGTCTTGGCGCCGCTATTTCTGTTCTACCGCGCCTATGCACAGCGCAGAAGATTTATTCTCGCTTCAGGCTGCAACACGCGCATCGCTCAGCAACATTTCGCGCACCACCCGCGCGATCGCCAGCGCCGAGGTCAGCCCCGGTGACTCGATGCCGAAGAGATTGATCAGTCCGCTGAGGCCATGTTCGCTCTCGCCCGAAATGACGAAGTCCGCCGCCGGTTCGCCCGGTCCCGATAGTTTCGGCCTGATCCCGGCAAAGCCCGGCCGCAACCGCTCTGGATCGATCTCCGGCCAGATGCGCCGCGCCGCCGCATAAAATTTGCCGTGCCGGTTCGGATCGACCTTGTAGTCGATGGCCGAAATCCACTCGACATCGGGCCCGAAGCGGATCTGCCCGGCCAGATCGAGCGTCAGATGCGTGCCCAGCCCGCCCGGCTCCGGTACCGGATAGATCAGCCGCGAAAACGGGCTGGCGCCCGAATAGCTGAAATAAACGCCCCGCGCATAATGCAGCGGCGGAATAAATGCCGCGTCCAGCCCCTCGACCATTCCGGCCACAGCATGCGCCGTCAGCCCCGCCGAATTGACCAGGAACGGCGCCACCACCACCGGCTCGTCATCCCCGCCGACATGGATGGCCCAGCCTTCCTTTTGCCGGGAAATCCGCGTCACCGCGCTATCTGCCGCGTAAATGGCCCCATGCGCCTCGGCATCCGCCAGCAGCGACTGCATGAAGGCGTGTGAATCCACGATCCCGGTCGAGGGTGACAGCAGCGCCTCATAGCTATTCAGCGCCGGCTCCATAGTAGAAACCTCGGCGCCGCTCAGCCGCACCAGATCGTCCACCCCAGCATCGACAGCGCTGCGCGCGATCTTGTCCAGCTCGCCCGTCTCATTGGCCGTATGCGCAAAAATCAGCTTGCCGCATTGGCGATGCGGCACGCCCCGCGCCCGGCAATAGGCATAAAGCTCGTGCCGTCCCTCGACACAGAGCGACGCCTTGAGCGAGCCCTTGGGATAATAGATGCCGGCATGGATGACCTCGCTATTACGCGCGCTGGTCCAGGTGCCGAAATGGCTTTCTCCCTCCACAATCACCGTCTCAAGCCCGGCAATGGCCAGCGCCCGGGCCACGGCCAGCCCCACCACTCCTGCCCCGACAACGATGGCGCCGACGGCCTGCATGGTTCAGATCTCGATACTGTTCGGATCGTCGATCAGCGGCCAGGCAGCATCCTTGTCGGAAAGCGTGGTCACCGCCAGTGGCCAGGAAATCCCCAGCTTGGGATCATCGTACCGCAGCCCCCGTTCGGCCGCGGGTGTGTAATAGCCCGACACCAGATAGGTAACCTCCACGTTATCCGTCAGCGTCTGAAAGCCATGCGCAAAGCCACGCGGCACATAGAGTTCGTGTCTATTGTCCTCGTTCAACTCAAACGCTTCATGCTTGAGAAAACTGGCCGAGCCGGTCCGCAAATCGACGATGATATCGACGATCGCCCCGCGCACGCAGCGGATCAGCTTGGCCTCGGCATTGGGCGCCAGCTGATAATGCATGCCGCGTAGTGTTCCCTTATGAGCGGAAACCGACATGTTCTGCTGCACGTAATCAAGGTCCATGCCCTGGCCCTTGAACTCGTCCTTGCACATGGTCCGCGCGAAGAAGCCGCGGCTATCCCCGCGCATTTGCAATTCAATCAACTTGGCATCGACCAGGCTCGTCTCGTGAAAGATCATTGTCGTCGTTCCAGTTATGCCGCGAAGACTTGTTCCTGTTCCGCATAAAGCCGGTCCACCAAACGCCCCTGCGGAAACACCACATCATCCCAGGTCAGCGGCGTATCCTTGGCCACCGGCCGGGCAATCGAGCAGCCCAGCGCCAGCCCGATCGGCAGCAGCTTTTCGGCCCGGATCGGCTCGATATTCTCCGCCACGCCATAGACTTCATAGCCGCCGAAATCCGCGATGACCTCGCCTGGCACCAGGTCCTTCTTGGCCACCGCGATCACCCCAACGCTCGGCCCACCAGCCGGCGTCAGCACCGGATCGTTGAATAGCACAGCCCGCGCCACCGAGGTCGGCACCTCGAAATGGCAGAGATGATAGGGCGTATAGAAGCAGTAATACGGCCCCGTGCCGAGCTTGTAGAGATTGAGAAAATGCTTCTGCCGCTCGTTCTCGATAGCCCCGAGCACGAACACGCCCGGCCCCGGCCGCGCGCCAACGACATAGTCCACCAGCCCCGGCCCCGCCGGGTCGATATGCGCGTTGAAAGCGGCAACGGTTTCTTCCAGCGGCTTGAGCGGCGCTGTCGGATCGCCACCCGAAAAATCCGGTCCCAGCATGCCGCGCCGTGCCACCTTCATGCCCGTCCCATTGGCAACAATGGCTTGCTCGAACGAAATCTTGGTGCCATCGGCAAACGAGGCCACCATGGCTGGCTTCTGCCCCCACTTCTCCGCAAAGGCCTTCTGCGTCGTCGGGTTGCGATAGGGATCGTGCAATCCCTTGATATTGCCGGCCAAAACCGGCTTTACCCCGAGCCCCGCGACAAACCGGATCAGGTTCATCTGCACACCCGGCTGGTCGCCATCCGAAAAACTGTAGACCACCCCCTTGGCGTCAGCCCGCCGCTTGAGGATCGGACCGACTGTCCCATCCAGTTCGGCATTCATCTGGATTGCGTGCTTGCCGCTCTCGATCGCCGCCAGCACCACCTGCGCCGCATATTCGATAGAGCCGGTCACCTCGATTATGGCATCGAGCCCATCCGCTTCGGCCAGCGCCACCGCATCCTCGGTCACCACCGGCACGCCGCTGGTAATCGCAGCGTTCAACTCGGCCGGGCTATGCGCCACCTTTGGCGTAACCCCTGCCTGCCCAAAGGCGGCAATCGCAGGCTCGATCCGCCGATTGGCAATCGCGCACAGCACCATGCCCTTGGTCGCCGTCAATATCTGCAGCGCAATGCCCGCGCCCTGAAAGCCGGCTCCGACCAGCCCAACCTTGATCGGCCGTCCCTCGGCCTCCCGCTTGGCCAGCGCTGTATCGACAATAAGCATGCAACTTCTTCCCTAGGTTCCGCAGCGACTTGGGTCAGGGCGAGTCGAAAATGGTGGTTTTTGAGAACCGGAGCGGAGCGTACTTTAGTACGTGAGCACCGGAAGCGCAGAAGACCGCCATTTGCAGACCGCTCTCACCCAAGTCAGTCGGCCCAAACCTTCCACGGCGCCTTGCCGGTCGCCCAGGCATCTTCCAGCACCTTGCGGTCGCGCAGGGAATCCATCGATTGCCAATAGCCTTGGTGATGATAGCTACCGAGCTTTTTCAGGTCGATCATCCGCTTCATTGGCTCAGCTTCCCATATCGTTTTGGGGCCGTCGATCAGGTCGAATACGCCCGGCTCGCAAACGAAGAACCCGCCATTGATCAGGCCACCATCATGGTCGCCCTTCTCGCGGAACCCCTCCACCAGGCCATCCGCCTGCAGGCGCAGAGCGCCATAGCGCCCCGGTTGGGTGACAGCGCTCAGCGTACAGAGCATGTTTTGCCGTTTATGCTGCGCGATCACTGCCGGAATATCGACATCGCTCACGCCATCGCCATAGGTCAGGCAGAACGTGCCATCGGACAAATACTCCCGCGCTGCCAGCAAGCGGCCGCCGGTCATCGCATCATCGCCGGTATCGAGCACGGTGATCGTCCAGTCTTCGACCGGCCTGCCCAGCCATTTGACGTCGCCGCTGCGCAGCGAAACCGTAAAATCGGTCAGCTTGGCGCGATAATTAAGAAAGTAATCGCGGATCACCTCGACCTTGTATCCCCCCAGGATGACAAAGTCGGTCAGCCCGTGATGGGCATAGATCTTCATGATGTGCCAGAGGATCGGATAGCCGCCCACATCGACCATGGGCTTGGGCCGGATGGCGGTTTCCTCGCTGAGACGCGTCCCGAAGCCACCCGCAAGAACTGCTACTTTCATGCCCCCACCCGCTTACAACGCAATCTTCGTTCTTGTTTTCAGCCCATTGGCGAACGCACAGAACCAGCCGCGCCGAAGACATCGGCTCGCCAAACGCAGTGCACTCTACTTTGCGGACTATTTACCCTTGAGGAGAAATTAGCGCATCGGCTCGCTATTGCAATACAAAAACAACAGTAATTTCTAGAAGATCAATTGCATATTTAACGATTAACAAGCCGCGTGAAAGTTGATTTTGGGAGTTTTGGCAACCTCCCAAGCCAATCCCCCATATATTGCATGGTATGTTCCCTGAATATTACTGTCATGATCAATAGATAAAGCACCGCGCCAAACGCCACCGAAATACCCAGCGCGATGATCTCGGGATATCCGGACAGCGCATAGCGATCGAGCGCCAGCACCGAAGTCAGCATGACCGCACTCCCCGCCAGTGCCGGCAGCAGCACGACGATCACCGGCCAGGGCCGCATGCCGATCACCGGGCTGGTCACCGCGATATTGAAGATCATGCCCAAATAGCTGCGAATGGCCAGCGCAACGGTCGCCCCCACCAACCCGAACAGCGGCACGCTCACCAGCAATGTCACAAAGGTCGTGGCCGCCGCCGCCGCGTTGAGGCCGAAGATCAGCTTGGTGTCATGGTTGGCCGACAGCGCCGATTGCAGCATCGCCCCCAGCAGCAAGGGCGGGCTCGCCATGCACAAGACCTGCATGATCACCGCCGAACTGCGCCATTGCTCGCCAAAGATCAGCACCACGAATGGTCGCGCCACGCTGGCCGCGCCAAAAAACAGCGGAAATGTCAGCATGGATACGACAGCCAGCGAGGTGATCACGCTCTCCCCAAGCCGCCCGGCATGGGCGCGTTGGGCATAGGCCGATAGCGAGGTCGATCGCACCGGGTAGATGGTCAATTGCACCAGCGCATCAAAACCGCGCGAGCCGACCCGGAACACCGCAACGGGCACCGGCCCCAGCGCCAGGCCCAGCATGAGGTCGGGCAATCGCTCCGACAGCAGTCTCAGCAGCGCCGCGCCGACCAGCCCAAACGAATGGCCGATCACGCCCCACAATCCCTTCACGCTGCCCCAGCTGGTGGGCACCCATCGCGCCGCCACCAGGGTAAAGACCGTCGTCAGCAACGAGCTGCAGATCCGCTGGGCAACCAGCGCCCAGATGCCCCAGCCCGCTAGCGCCATGGTCACGCCCAATATGCCGGACAGGACATTGGCACCCACGCCGCGGCGGGCCAGGGTCTTATAGTCCAGATCGCGCCGCAACCTGGCTTCCGGCACCACGCGAACACTGTCGATGATGAAGCAGGACGAGAGCACGGCGAGTACCACATTGGTGCCCTGGGCGAAGTAGACGTCGACCAGCGGCCCGATAATGCCGACAACCAGCAGCGCCGAGCCTGCCGCAGCGGCAAGGTTCAGCCAGAAGCACATCATGGCGAAGCCATCGTCCCACACCTTTTGCCGCACAATGAGGTCGGGAACTCCCGCGTGAACGAAGATCTTGCCCATATCGACAAAGATCAGCGCCACGGCCATCACGCCGATCACCCGTGGTTCGACGACCCGAACCACCAGGGCAAAAACCAGGAAGCTGATCAGATTATTGCCGGCACTCCCCAGTGTCGACCATGCGACGCCCCGGCGAAATTTCTCGGCATAGCTCATCTATGATGCGGAAACTGAGCCGGTCGATACTCAGGGATCAACAAGATCAAGAGCATCCAGCCTCGACCAAAAATACGAAACACAGCAAATACCCGCCCAATGAGCAAAGAAGCCTAGTTTTATTTATGATGAATGCATAACTGAAGTTAACCCACAATACAGAATCATGCAGAAGCAAATTCTCTCTAGTTACGATCCTGAAATAGAAAAAATGGACCAGAAGGACAAATATTGCAGCAAACAATGTTGATTTCATGCAACACAATTGCGCGTGTTCAGGAAATTTTCGTAAGTACATCAACGGCATGACGAAGTGTTCACATTGCACTCCCCCTATTGCCAGCTTTCAAGCCTCATGCGATCATTAACAGACTATTAATGCCACCGCAGCGGCGGGCGCATGGCGGGTTCGTGAGGGTGAAGACTATGTCGTTCGACAGTAGCAATCCGCATCTGCTGCAAGACTACTCCGCATCTGCAAATAATAATAACGTGCCTGCACTTCCCTATCCTCAGATTCCCCTGCGCCTGAGCGAGCGGTCTGCCAATGGCCTGCCCTCGTTCTGGACGGGCAAGTATCCGGCTGATCTGACGATGACGTCTCGCCGTCAGTTTGAACTGACGCTCAAGCGGGCGTTCGACGTTGCCGTGTCCCTGCTGGCCCTCGCCTTCCTCCTGCCCCTGCTGCTGATGGTGACGCTGGCGATCCGCCTGTCCGATCCGGGGCCGGCATTGTTCCGCCAGCCACGCGTGGGGCTGGGTGGCCGCACGTTCACGATTCTCAAGTTCCGCTCCATGTATATGGAGCGCTGCAATACCGACGGGGTGGACCAGACCGTGGCCGAGGATGAGCGCGTCATGCCGCTCGGCCGGTTCCTGCGCCGCACCAGTATTGACGAGCTTCCCCAATTGCTCAACGTGCTCTGGGGCGACATGTCGCTGGTAGGGCCGCGTCCTCATGTCGAAGGGCAATTGGCCGCTGGCCTGCCCTATGAGCATCTGGTGCCCTATTACAGCTATCGCCGCCATATGCGTCCGGGTCTCACCGGCTGGGCGCAGGCCAATGGCTATCGCGGCCCCACCTCGCAAAGCGAGCAAGCCATCGGCCGGATCGATCACGATGTCGCCTATATCCAGAATTTCTCGCTGTTGCTGGATTTGCGCATCATCCTGATCACCATGCACCGCGAATTCCTGCGCGGCACCGGGTCCTGATCCCGCTCCAATCTCGTCCGGGCGCGATCTGCCGCGCTCGGTGAGGCCGCCCGGGCCTCCGGAATGTGTCGCCGTCGTGACGCCTGGCCGCCCAAAACGGACAATTCGCCTCTCCTTTGGCTATTGAAGCAATCGGCTCAATGCCGCAGATTGCGCGCCAAACGAACCGCGAGAAGATTGATGATGATAAGCCCGACATCCCGGCAGCGCCTCGGCGCTGTGGCCGCCGCCTGCCTGCTGAGCGTGGCTCTGCCCGCCGGCACTGCCTTGGCGCAGAAGGTCAAGACGCCAGCCCCGGCTCCCGCGCCCGTCACCGAATTCACCGTGGAAATCCCCATTGTGGACGCCGTCGATTCCAATCTCGATGAAGCCATTCTGCGCGACATCTTCAGCGGCAATGTCACCGAACACGCCGGGGAATTGGCGGGCCTGAGTGCCACCAGCATCACCATTCCCGAAATCCTGGTCAACGTCACCACCACCATTGGCGAAGAAACCAATGACGCCGTCGTCACCTTCACCGATCTGGTGCTGAGCGACGTCGTCGATGGCGTCGCCGGTTCGGTCAAGCTGGCCGGGTCCGGTTTTGACAGCGGCGACAAGGGTTCGGCCGATATGGGGCCCTTCTCCGCCAGCAATTTCAACATTTCGGGCGTCCTGGGCATGTATGGCCTGGTCGACGCCGCCGGGCAGACCGAGCTCGAAACCATCTATACCGATCTCAAATTCGAGGGCGGCACTGTCGCGGCGTCCGACATGTCCTGCACTTTCGGCGCCATGACCGCGGCCGAGTTCAAGGCACGCCCGTTGAACTACAGCTTCGCCGATTTCATTGCCCTCAGTGAAGCCATGGAAGATGAGGACGAAACACCCTCGCCCGAGACCATCGGCAAGCTCATGCATCTTTATGCCGATGTGTTCACCGCCTTTGAATCCTCTCCCACCGAATTTGCCGGATTCGAGTGTAGCGGCATCGATGAGCAGGATCGCTCCATAAACTTCTCGCTCGACGGCATGACTATGGCCGGCATGCGTCCCGGCATCTATCCCGCCATCACCCTGACCGGGCTGGACATCACCGTCGAGGGCGACGGCAAGGTCGGCGTGGGCACGATCGCAATCAAGGAAAGCGATCTCAGCGGCCCCATCGCCGTGGTGCAGGCGGCCCCCGAAACCATCGACCAGGCCTGGCTCGAAGCCAATGCCCGCTCCCTGATCCCCGCCTTCGCCGGCTTCTCCTTCACCGCTGTCGATGTGGACGTACCCGATCCCGAAAATGCCGATGGCCGCATTGCCGCCAGCATCGGGGCCTTCGATCTGACGCTGGGCGTCTATCGCAATGGCATCCCCACCGATTTGCTGACCTCAGCGAGCAATATCGTCGTCGATCTGCCCGCGGACAGCGATGATGAGCAGATCCGTCAATTGGCAGAGCTGGGCCTCACCAGTATCGATGCCGGCTTCACCGTCGATGCCTCCTGGAATGAGGCCGAAAACACGATCGACATTGACGAGGTTTCGTTCACCGGCGCCGATCTGGCCACGGTCCTGCTCACCGGCACCCTGACCAACGCCACCGAGGCCCTGTTCGGCCTCGACGAAAACGCCGCCATGATGGCGGCCATGGACCTTGCCATCAACCATCTGCGCGCCGACGTGACCGATGCCGGCCTCTCCGACCTTATCCTGGCCACCGTCGCTGCCGAACAAGGCACCGACCCCGCCGCCATGCGCCCGATCTTTGCCGGCCTTGCCGAAGGCACCGTCATCGGCTTTCTCGCCGGCGCCGCCGAAGCCCAGAAAGTGGGCGCGGCCATCAACAGCTTCGTCAGCGGCAACGCCAAGCAGCTTACTATCGACATGACCGCCAAGGCCGACCCGGGCCTGGGCCTGTTCGACTTCATGGCCGCCGAAAGCGACCCCGCCTCCCTTATCGGCAAGGTCAACATCGAAGCCGTCGCGAAGTAATAACAAAGGGCCACCCAATAGGTGGCCCTTTACATTTCGGACGTCCCAGAAGACCTCATGGTGAGCCTGTTGAACCACGAGGTCGAGCGAGTGGAGCGAAGGTGTTAAAATCGCACATCCACCCAAATCCACCGCATCCCTCGGGCTCGACCCGAGGGCCGCTCAACACACGGCACGCACCACGAACGATCCCCGGGTCAAGCCCGAGGCAGGCGTCTGATGCTGACGGGGGCACCGTCTCCCCACAACCACGATGTCATTCCGGCGCAGGCCGGAATCCATGCTGAAGGCCGTCCCCCACGCCGGATGTATGCAGCATCGCGGACACCCCTACCGCACCTGCTCCGCCACCGCTCGCATCCCCCAATCCAACAGCCCCCGCGCCACCTCCGGCGTGCTGCCCTCCACATAACACCGCAGCTCCGGCGCATTCCCTGACGCCCGGAAATGCACCATATCGCCCGACAGGGTGCGGAACTGCAGCCCATCGATTGTCGACAGGCTCGCAATCCCATGCGGCGCAAAAAACGCCTCGGCAAAAGCGCGATCCTCCCCCAATCGCCGCAAGAACGCCCCGCTCTTTTCCGCCGGAACATCCTGCAGCCGGTCTGCCAGCGCATATTGCAGCGGCAGCTCCGCCACGATTGCATCCAGCCCAACACCCCGCCGCGCCGCCAGACCCAGCGCGCAGAGCAGCGGCAGCACCGCATCCCGCGTCGGCAGCGGCTCCAGCGCGCGCCCATCCACCACAATGCCATTGCCCACAAACGTGCCGCCATTGGCCTCAAAGCCAACCACGCCGCCGGCCGCCGTTTCCATCGCCTCGATCACATAGGGCGACCCCACCCTGGTCCGCAGCACCGTCTCGAAAAACCCCGTCCGCTCCAGCGCCGAATTGGACGTCACCGGCGTCACCACCGTTCGCGCGCCCAGCACTTTTGCCGCCAGCAGCCCCAGCACGTCGCCGCGCACAAATGCGCCCCTGCGGTCCATCAGCAGCGGCCGGTCCCCATCCCCGTCCGAGGACACGATGGCATCGAGATTCTCGCTCTCAATCCACCCCTTGAGCGGGCCAAACACCGCATCACCAAACGCCTCGGTATCCACCGCCACGAAACCATCGGTACGCCCCAGGCTCACCACCTCGGCGCCCGCCTGCCGCATCACCCGCCCCAGCACATCCCGCGCCACACTGGAATGCTCAAACACCCCAACCCGTAGCCCCCTCAGCGCCCCTTCCGGCAACAGGCCGGCATAGCGCGCGACATAGCGCTCCACGACGAGAGCAAATTCATCGCTCATCGCCGCCGCGCCATCCGGCACAGCCTCATCCCGCAGCGCCGCGAGAATCCCCGCCTCATCCGCCTTGCTGATTTCTCCGCCCGGCACATAGAATTTCAGCCCGTTCCGATCCGCCGGAATATGGCTGCCGGTGATCATGATGGCGCAGCATCCTGCCGCCATTGCATGCAGCGCCAGCGCTGGCGTCGGCACCGTACCGCAATCGACCGCCTCAAGCCCGAACAACCCGATCGCCGCCGCGCAATCCCGGGCAATGGCCGGGCTCGAGGGCCGGAAATCCCGCCCGATAAACACCTTGCCGCCACCCAGCAGGCCTAGGGCCCCTGCATGCCGCAAAAACGCTGCCACATACCGCCGCGCCGCCTGCCCCTCCAGCTCCACAGCCAGACCGCGCAACCCGCTCGTCCCAAATTTCAGGCTGGAAATAGTCAATGTGCTACTCAATTCACGCCGTAATAATGCCGGTACCACTCGACAAACCGCGCCACGCCCACTTCGATTGGTGTCTCCGGCAGCGTGCCGATCAGTTCATGCAATAGCGCGGTATCCGACTGCGTCGCCACCACGTCGCCCTGCTGCATCGGCAGCATATTGTGCCTGGCCTTGCGCCCCATCGCGTCCTCCACCGCCGCGACAAACGCCATCAACTCGCTCGGCTTGCCCCCGGCCACATTGACCACCCGGTAAGGCGCCACCGCCGAAAGACTGTCACCCTTCACCGGCTTGCCCTTGACCGGGGGCGTACCCGCCAGCCGCACCAGCGCGTCGACCAGATCATCGACATAGGTGAAATCGCGCCGCATCTTGCCTTCGCCATAAATGTCGATGGCCTTGTCCTGCTGCATCGCCGAAACGAATTTGAACAGCGCCATGTCCGGCCGCCCCCACGGCCCATAGACGGTAAAAAACCGCACGCTGGTCGCCGCGATCCCCCATAGATGGGAATAGGAATGCACCATGGCCTCGCCCGATTTCTTGGTCGCGGCATAGAGCGACACCGGGCTATCGGCCCGATCGGTTTCGGCAAAGGGCATCTTGGTATTGCCCCCATAGACCGAGCTGGTTGAGGCAAAGATCAGATGCTCGGGCGGTGTCTCTCGCGCCGCCTCCAGCAGATTGCCCGTTCCGACGAGATTGGATTGCACATAGCTCAGCGGATGATCGATGCTGTAGCGCACCCCCGCCTGCCCCGCGAGGTGAAACACCAGTTGCGCCTCGCTCTCTTTGAGCGCCCGCTTCAGCCGCTCGCCATCCTCCAGCATGGCTTCGACAAAGGTGAAATTGGGCTGCTCCGCCAATAGCGCCAGCCGCGCCCGCTTGAGGCGCACATCGTAATAGCTGGTCACCCCATCATAGCCGGTGACAACATGCCCATCGCCCAGCAATCGCTGCGCCAGGTGAAACCCGATAAACCCTGCCGTTCCCGTTACGAAGATACGCTTAGGCTCCATCGAGATCCGGCCTTCTGTTTCTGAGGGATTTGGTACTCGAGCGGATGGCCTTGCCCTCCAGCCGCCTCTGTTTGGATGCCAGCGTCGGCCGCGTCGCCACCCGCGCCTTGGGCGCATAGGCGCCTGAAGCCAGCAATTCCACCAGCCGCCGCTGCGCATCCGCGCGGTTCATCGGCTGGTCGCGATACGCATTGGCGGGAATGAATATAACGCCATCCTTGGTCAGCCTCTTGCCCGCCAGCACAGCCACCCGCCGCTTCATCGCCTCGGGAATATTGGGCGACGCCATAAGGTTGAACCGCAGCTGCACCGCGCTCGACACCTTGTTGACATTCTGCCCGCCCGGCCCCGCCGAGCGCACGAAACTCTCCTCGATTTCCGAGGGATCGATGCTCACAGTGCGGGTGATGACGATGGGATCAGGCATTGTCTCAACTCTACCGCAAGAGCGTCCTGCTGCGAACGCCCACATCCACCACGGTGTCATTCCCGCGAAAGCGGGAACCTCTGTTTATCTTTTGCACATCTACAAACAAAGGTCCCCGCTTTCGCGAGGACCTTCGGTATACTTATTTGCGCAGCCGCCCCGCAAAGATGATCTCACCCTCGTGGATGGTCAGCCCCTTGATGGTCGCCCGGTATTTCCCGGGCAACCCTTCCGCCGGCACGACCCAGCCCTTCTTGAGCATACCGGCGAAAACCTTCTCGCCGATATCTTTAAAGTCGCCGGGTCCAAGTGCATTGTCTTCACCCAAATGAGTGAGCGCCTTGATCTCCCGATTAGACGGCCTCTGCGGCATCAGGCAGCTGCCTTCGCCTTGAGGTCGGGCGCGGTGGCTTCGGCCATCAGGGCCACCAGGGCATCCATGAACGGAATGACCTTCTGCCCCTCGGTCCCGAGCCGGCGAACCGACACGGTCCCCTCTTCGGCCTCGCGCTTGCCCACCACGAACATCAGCGGCACCTTGCCCACCGAGTGCTCGCGCACCTTGTAGTTGATCTTCTCGTTGCGCGTGTCGATCTCGGCCCGGATACCGGCCTCCTTGAGCTGGCGCACCAGCTTTTCGGCATAGCCATCTGCCTCCGACACAATGGTCGCCACCACAACCTGGGTCGGCGCCAGCCACATCGGCATGCGCCCGGCATAGTTCTCGATCATCATGCCGATAAACCGCTCCAGCGATCCAAGGATCGCCCGGTGCAGCATCACCGCATACTGGCGCGAGCCGTCTTCGGCGACATAGGTCGCGTCCAGCCGCTCGGGCAGCACATAGTCCAGCTGCAGCGTCCCCACCTGCCAGGAGCGCCCGATAGCGTCCTTGAGGTGGAATTCGAGCTTGGGTGCATAAAACGCCCCCTCGCCTTCCGCGATCTCGAAATCATAGCCGGTCGCGCGCAGGGCATCGCCCAGCGCCTTCTCGGCCGCATCCCAGCGCTCGATCGTGCCGCCGAACTTGTCCGGCCGCGTCGCCAGTTTGATGACCACATCGGCAAAGCCCATATGCTCGTAAACCGAATAGAGCAGATGCACGAAATGCTCGGTCTCGGCCTGGATCTGGTCTTCGCGGCAGAAAATATGCGCGTCGTCCTGCGTCATCTGCCGCACACGCATCAGGCCGTGCAGCGCACCATGGGCCTCATTGCGGTGGCAGCAGCCAAATTCCGCCATCCGCAACGGCAGATCGCGGTAGCTCTTGATGCCCTGGTTGAAGATCTGGATATGGGCCGGGCAATTCATCGGCTTGAGCGCCATCAGGTCGCCTTTGCCTGACAGAACCGGCCCTTCCTCTTCCGTCCCCGGCACTTCGTCAGGCACCACGAACATATTCTCGCGATACTTGCCCCAATGCCCCGAGGCCTCCCAGAATTTGGAGCTCATCAGCTGCGGCGTCTTCACCTCGACATAGCCCGACGAGTTAAGCCGCCGGCGGATATAGGCCTCCATCTGGTTGAACAGCACATAGCCCTTGGGATGCCAGAATACGCTGCCCTGCGCCTCGGGCTGGAAGTGGTACAGGTCCATCTCCTGCCCGATCTTGCGGTGATCGCGCTTTTCCGCCTCTTCCACCATGTGGAGATACGCGTCCAGCTCTTCCCTGGTCGCAAAGGCCGTGCCGTAAATGCGGCTCAACACCGGGTTATTGCTGTCGCCACGCCAATAGGCGCCGGCCACCTTGGTCAGCTTGAACGCATTGCCGATATCCTTGACCGAGCGCATATGCGGCCCCCGGCACAGATCGATCCACTGGCCCTGCTTATACATCTTGAGCGACTGGTCAGCCGGAATGGCATCGACCAGCTCGACCTTGAAGGCCTCGCCCCGTGCATTGAAAAAGGCCTTGGCCTGGTCACGCGTCCAGATTTCCTTGGTGAAGGCCGCACCCCGGTCGATGATTTCGGCCATCTTCTTTTCGATGGCTGGGAAATCCTCTTCCGAAAACGGCGTCTCACGCTTGAAGTCGTAATAAAAGCCGTTCTCGATCACCGGGCCGATCGTCACTTGCGTGTCTGGCCACAGCTCCTGCACGGCTTCCGCCAGAACGTGCGCCGTGTCGTGCCGGATCAGCTCCAGCACATCCTTGGACCCGCTGTCGCGCGTGACAAATTCAATGCGGCCGTCTTCCTCCAGCGGATCGCTGAGATCGCTGAGCACGCCGTTCCAGCGCATGGCCACCGTCTTCTTGGCCAGGCTCTTGGAGATACCCTCGACCACGGTGGTCCCGGTGGTGCCACGCGCATAGTCGCGAGCTGCACCGTCGGGGAACGTCACCTTGATCGTCATTTTAGGTCTCCAGAAATTGGGATCATGTCTGCGTTTTGCAAACAAGGCGGCCTGTCTAGCACGTATTCAGTGCTTTTCCAGCAGGACGCCTCAAAAACTCGATGGCACCTTCTCCACAGCGTCATTCCCGCGAAAGCGGGAACCTCCGTTTACCGAGCTATCCCCTGCCCAGCGCTCTCCCCTCCGTCGTCACCACCAGGCTCGTCCGGGTGGTCCACCTCTCCTCCACACCAAGCCGACGATGGATTGCCCGGACAAGCCGGGCAATGACGAGGGAATGTAGATCACCACAGTAGACCTCATGGTGAGCCTGTCGAACCACGAGGGCGAGCGCCCTACTTCCACCGCCCATACCCCCACGGCCGATACCACCGCGCGCCCGTCGGCACCGCCTCAGGCAGCGGATCATAGCCATGCGTCCCGCCCGGCCGGCACCGCACAAACCGCGCCAGCCCCATCCAGCCCCCGGGCCAAAAACCAAACCGCCAGATCGCGTCCCGCGTATATTCCGAGCAGGTCGGCAAATGTCGGCACGTCCGCCCCACAAAGACCGACAGCGTGTACCGATAAACCGTGATCAAGAACACCGCCGCAATCTTGAACGGCAAATCCACCACGCGCCAGAATCCAGAAATGACTCGATCCATCAAAATCCGGCCGTAACCGATTCAGCCGGCTCGATCTTTTCCAGCGCCGCCTCCACCGCATCGAACACCAGCAGCGTCGACATATGCCGCGCCGTATAGTCCCGTACCGGCTCCAGATATTTCAGATCGCTCCACTTCCCCGCCGGCGGTTCACCACCCGCCTTGAGCATGGCATGCATCTGCGCCCGCACTGCACGGAACTCATCCACCGGCGTGCCGACAATCTCGCGCGCCACCACGGCGGCCGAAGTCTGCCCCAGCGCACAGGCCGAAATCTCGTGCCCGTAGTCAACGATCACCCCGTCCGCCACCACCAGGTCAACCTCGATGGTCGAGCCGCAAACCCGGCTGGTTTTGCGCGCGCTGGCATCCGGCGCAGCCAGCCGCGGCGGCTGGCGGGCATTTCCTGCAAGATCGAGGATTTTATCGGAATAGAGATCGCTGAGTTCCATGAAACGAACAATTCTGTTTCTTGTCGGCCTGTGTCCAGCCTCCTATATAGGTGCTCGCACCCGGGCTGTCAGGACATCGCTCACGTCCCACTGGTCCAAAGTTGCTATTGCAGCCTTTCAACGCGGTGCCACAAGGAGCCGACCAGATGGACGCTCGCGTCAGACCGCCCTTTCCCTTGCCCAAAATGGCAAGCGCCCCGGTTCGCCCCACGCGGGAAGAAGCCGAAGCCGCCGTTCGCACGCTGATCGCATGGGCCGGTGATGATCCAACGCGCGAAGGCCTGCTCGACACCCCCCGTCGCGTCGCTAAAGCCTATGGCGAGCTTTATGCAGGCTATGACCAGGACCCCAAATCCGTCCTCGACCGCACCTTCAAGGAAGTCGGCGGCTATGACGATATCGTGCTGGTCCGCGACATTCCCTTCAGCTCCCATTGCGAACACCACATGGTGCCCTTCGTCGGCAAGGCCCACATCGCCTACCTGCCGCACGATGGCGTCGTGGGCCTTTCCAAGCTCGCCCGCCTCGTCGACGTCTTCGCCCGGCGCCTGCAAACCCAGGAAAACCTCACCGCACAGATCATCGACGCGCTGAACGAAAACCTGGGCCCCCGCGGCGCCGCCGTCATGCTCGAAGCCGAACATATGTGCATGTCCATGCGCGGCATCCACGCCCATGGCGTCTCCACGGTCACCCACCGCTTCACCGGCGTTTTCGCCGAAGACCGCGTCGAACAAGACCGCTTCTTCGCCATGGTCAGCAAGCGCTAGGCTGAATCGACGTTCACGCCCGGTGGGGTTTTGCTGGGGCATTGGGGGCTATCGCCCCCTCTCCCTTTGGGGGAGAGGGTGGGGTGAGGGGCCTTTTTCTTGATGCTATACGAAGAAAGGCCCCCTCACCCGGCCCAAACGGGCCGACCTCTCCCCCAAAGGGAGAGGTGAAGCGCCGCTGGACTGCTATTTTGGCTGAATGTCGATTAGTCCTAGCCCCTCTCGGCCAGCACCACATCCTCGCCCCCACAATACCATTCGGCTAATCTCCCGCAGTGCATGCGCGATCAAATGCGCCTGCGCGGCCCGTGTCATACAGATCGGGCCTTAATGCGAGTACGCCAATGTCTGCCGTCGCCAAAATGCTCTGGGTCATCGAAAGCCGCTTCCGCGAGCCGCTGACGCTCGACGATATCGTCGAGGTCACCGGCAAGTCGAAGTCCTATCTGTCGCGCGCCTTTCCGCTCGTCACCGGCTATTCGGTCTCGGCCTATCTTCGGGCTCGGCGGCTCACTGAAGCGGCAAAAGATCTGGCTGATGGCGCTCCCGATATCCTCTCGGTCGCGCTCGACGCTGGCTATGGCTCGCATGAGGCATTCACCCGCGCCTTCCGCGATCTGTTCGGCATCACGCCCGAAGAGCTTCGCCGCCGGCGCTGTTTGGACAGCATCCAACTCGTGGAGCCTCACCGCATGAACACCACCGCAGACGTCACTGTCGCCGAACCGCGCATCGAATCCCGTCCGCGCATGCATCTGGCGGGCCTGGGCCAACGCCACGGCATGAACAAGGCCGCCGGCATTCCCGCCCAATGGCAGCAATTCTACCCCTATATAGGCAATATCGAGGGCTCCATTCCCGGCGTGGCCTATGGCGTCATCGGGGAAATGGCCGAAAGCTGCGACGATTTCGAATATCTGGTCGCCGTCGAAGTCCGTGAAGGCAGCGACGTGCAGCCCGAGCTCAAGCAGATCACCATTCCCGCCCTCACCTGGGCCCGCTTCACCCATGACGGCGACGTCACCACCATCCGCTCGACCATTGGCGCGGCCTCCGAATGGCTGGCAGGCTCCAATCGCGACCTCAGCGACGCCCCCTTCAGCTTCTTTGAATATTACGGCCCCCAATTCGATCCCATTGCCGGCCGCGGCAGTATCGAAATCTGGTTCGCTCTCAAGGACTGATGCTGGCAAAACCCCATGGGGCGGTATATTTACCGCTCCATGAGCATCACCTTCGCCGATCCCGCCGCCCTCTCCCACGAGCAACTGGAAGAAGGCACCACCTTCGCCCCGCGCTTCGACGCTGCGGGCCTGGTCACCGTCGTCACCATCGAAGCCTCGAGCAAGGACGTGCTGATGCTCGCCCATATGAACGCCGAGGCCCTGTCCCTGACGCTGGAGACCGGCATCGCCCATTACTGGTCCCGCTCTCGCAACAGGATCTGGAAAAAGGGCGAAACCTCCGGCGAATTGCAGAAACTGGTCTCCCTGCGCACCGATTGCGACCAGGACGCCCTGGTCCTGACCGTCGAACAAACCGGCCGCGGCGCCGCCTGCCACACCGGCCGGAAATCCTGCTTCTACCGCCAGGTGGAGGTGACAGGCGAAACCGCCGCGCTCAAGGACACCGGCCTGCCGCGACTATTCGATCCGGCCAAGGTTTACTAGGTCGGATGCCCCGGCCCCTACCGCCCCTTCCGCTCAAACACCCCCACTAGCAAGATCCCGGCGAAAAACCCGCCCAGATGCGCCTGCCAGGCCACGCCAATCGACGTCCCCGTCAGTATCGGCAGCAGCGGCACCGCCGCATTCCGCGCCACCCAGACCATGCTGAATGTCCGCGCACGCGCGCCGGCCATCACATCGCCAAACCCGCACAGCAGCCGCCCCCACGTCACGCGCTCCCCCGCCTCGACGGCTGCCGACACCCACCCA
>NZ_JNNO01000042.1 GCF_000735585.1 Devosia sp. LC5 | reverse complement strand
GGCTGGGTGGGGGCGGGATAGTGCCCAGTGCTGTCAATCAATCACAGTGTCATTCCCGCGAAAGCGGGAACCTCTGTTTGCTGTCTTAAACATCCCGAAACGGAGGTTCCCGCTTTCGCGGGAATGACACCGGGTGGAGGACGGATTGAGGCTCTTTTCCCTCCCCTCAAGGGGGAGGGAAGCGCAAGGGCTGCAGCGTGGTGTTGGCGGCGAGGCCGGGCGCGGTGAGATGGGCATAGCGCTCCTCAAAGGCGATGCCGGCGGCGCTCAGGCGCGCGACCATAAGGGCCAGATCGGCCTGGGTCAGCGGTTCGCTGGTACCGATCCGCCCGAAAGACGGCATGCCGGGCTCGCGGCGATAGAGCCGATTGGCTATGCGCAAGGCGCGGTCGAGGCATATTCGCCCGGTTTCTCCCAGCGTGCCGGATGGCTTGGCTATTCTGACGAGATAATTGAGCGCCGCGACTTCGCGGCTCAGCCGATTATAGGCGACAATGGCACGCTGGCTGAGATGAGGCTTTGTGGACATGCTGTTCCCCCAGAGGTGAAACCGGTGAGGATAGTGGCGCGGGTGTGGGCGGGGAGAAGTT
>NZ_JNNO01000041.1 GCF_000735585.1 Devosia sp. LC5 | reverse complement strand
CCCATCGGCACTGCCCCCCAAACCACCATGCGCGAGCCAGAGCCCATTATCCCGCTCGATACGCTGCGCCGCTCGGTCGCCGAAAACCGCCTCATCTATCATGCCCAACCCATCGTCACGCTGCCCCAGCGCCGCCCGCAGGGCTACGATCTGGTGCCCCGCCTCACGCTGGAAAATGGCGATCTGGCCGACAGCGCCGATTTCATGCCCAGCCAGGGTGGCGACGATGTACTGACCCAGATCGAGGCCGTCGGTCTGCTCGAAGCCATCACCATCGCCCGCCGGGCCCGCACCGGCGGCCAGCCGGTCAATCTCTATATTCCGCTCTCCCGTGCCACCCTGGGCAATGCCGAAGGCTTCGGCCGGCTCATGGCGACCCTCGAGGCCAACCGCGCCATCGCCGCCGCGCTGAGCTTCCGCATCAACGTGGCCCAGTGGCAATCCCTCACCACCGCTGAACGCGCCATTGCCGATGCCATTGCAAAAAAAGGCGTCAGCTTCTCGCTCTCGGGCGTCACCTCCCTGCGCGTCGATATTGCCGAACTCGCCGCTCAGGGCGTCCGCTCGATGCGCATCGACGCCGCCTGCTTCATCGAGCGCCCCGAGGATTTCACCGACTATCACCCCGCTGATATCGCCAATTACCTCGCCCGCTTCGACGTCACCCTGCTCGCCACCGGCATTGCCGGCGAGGCCCAGATCGTTGAACTGCTCGATACCGGCATCACTCTGGTCCAGGGCCCCCACATCGCCAGCCCCGGCCC
>NZ_JNNO01000040.1 GCF_000735585.1 Devosia sp. LC5 | reverse complement strand
TCGGCCAAGGCCATCTCGCTCCAACCCGGCAACTTGGAAGCGTAATATGCCTTGATGGCGGCCGGGTCTGCGGTTTCATCGAGATCGCGTGTAAAGAGCCGCATCGATTTTTCCCCGAAGCGGGCTTCCAGGGCGTCGAGCACATCACGGGTCGCCCGCCAGTCTTTCCCCTGTGTCGCAGAGCCAAAGGAATATTCCTCGGGAGTCGTGACGCCTGGGGCATTTGGAGGAAACTGGTGGGCCGCATCGGCTCCGCAACCCGCCAGAAACAGGGGGATGATCACTGCAAGTGTTCGTGCCGCACGCATGGCCTGATGTTTCATCTTCTTCATGACGGCATTGCGACATTCCGCGACGGTATCGGGGGCAGGCGGCTCGTCATAAATGGGTCATGCTAGCGCCGGTAAAACACGATCATGGATCGACACTGGCAAATGCTCTGGCAATACGCGCTTCCAAAGGAGCGCAATGTTTCGGCCCGCACGCCGGGCTTCTGGCGCGACCAGATCGTGGGTGTGTTCACCTATGACCGCAAGAGCTTTTTCGAGAGCGCAGTCATAGCGCTTTCGAACGATGATGGACGGGAGCTATGGCGCCAAACCATAGCTCATGTCGCCACAGAGCCCGTGATCGACGCCAATGGCACTATTTTTGTCGCAAGCTTTGCCGGTGCCGTCCACGCCTATTCCCCCGATGGCAATGCACTGTGGGACAGCCCCTTCAGCAAGAGCAATTTGACGCCACCAGTTCTGAGCAATGGCCGCCTGTTCATTGCAGAAACCGGCGGCAGCGGAAGCAAGACCTGGTGCCTTGATGCGAGAAACGGCGAGGCCATCTGGAGTGCCGAAAATGGCGGCCACAGCTACCGCCCGCACGTTGCCGGGGATAGGGTCTTTCATGCCACGGTCGTTGCCGGGCGGCAGTTTGGCCAATCCAGCATCCACCTGCATTGCCTGCACTGCCAAACCGGGGAGAAAATCTGGTCGGTCGAGGTCGATCAGTATCATTTCAATGTCATCATGGCCGGCAACCTGTTGCTTTGGGGCGCGCG
>NZ_JNNO01000039.1 GCF_000735585.1 Devosia sp. LC5 | reverse complement strand
GTCCCAGCCCGCCCACGCTCCATGTGACACCGCGCACATCCCGCGCCGCGCTTTCAACCCGCGGCCCAACCACGCAATTGCCGGCGCGCAGGTCGTCGCCAAACCAGGCCACCACCAGCGCCACATGTTCCAGGTTGGGGCATAGCGCCACCAGTTCGTCGATCGAGCAGGTCCAGTCGCTACTGCCCCGCGCCACATGGGTATTCTCGCCCCAGGTACTGCCCGGCCCCACGACCCGCACACGGGGGCTGGGATCATAGCCAAATTCGGTCGCCCCCGGGATCACCGTCACCGCCCGGATATTGGGCTCCAGCTCCCCCACCAGCCGGCACAATTCCACCGACAATTGCGGGATGCGATTGCCGAATTTGCTCAGCGGCAATTGCTCGACCACCAGATAGCAAATCCCGCGATAGGCCGGTGCATCCCCCTGCGTCGCCTCGATCAGCCCATCGGGCAGCTGGTCCTCCGTGCCGCGATAAAACCGCAGCGTCAGCCCTTCGGTATCGAGCAATTGCCCATCGGCCCAGATGCGCCCCAGCCGCTGCACCTCGCCCTCGCAGAAGGCCACGGCAAAGCTGGCACCCACCTCGTCCTCGCCCTGCTGGCCCATGCCCTTGGCCCCGCCGCCATCGCCCAGCAGTTCCAGCTCGCGCGCCCAGATGATATTGCCCGAAAGCCGGCTCCACCCATAAAGCCGCGGCACCACCCCGCCCTCGGACGAGCCCTGCAGCCGCAGGTCATTGGCGCTGGCACTGGCCTTTTCGCCAAACAGCATGCCATCGATGGCACTCCCCGCCATCGCCCCCAGCGCCCGCCCCAGCGTTGCGCCAAACGGCCCGCCCACCAGCGCACCCGCAACCTGTCCAGCCAGCGAAAGCGCAAGCGTTGCCATGTCGGCTTCTCCATTTCAAAAATACCACAGGCCGCCCCACCTTCTCCCCTTGAGGGAGAAGGCCCGAAGGGTGGATGAGGGGTTTCTTTCTTCAGGCGCCGGGAAACCAGAACCGCCTACTCACCCTGCGCGCCCAGGCCTCGGTCAAATTCGCCTCGACCACGCCCAGCCGCTCCTGCGCATGGATAAACCGCCGGGGCCCCAGCAAAATCCCGCAATGCTTGGCCTCGGCCATCCCGCTCAGCCGGAACAGCACCACCTGCCCCGCGGCAAGCGCGCCATCCGCCGGCACCAGCAACAGCTCCGCCGCCGCCCGCAACGCTCCGGCATGAGCCGGGTCCCGCATATCCGCCCGATAAGCCGGCATCGCCATGGGCTCCGCCCCATAGAGCGCCCGCCAAACGCCGCGCAGCAGGCCCAGGCAATCACACCCCGCACCCAGCGTCGCCGCCTGATGCCGATAGGGTGTGCCCAGCCATGCCCGCGCCGCGCTCACCACCGCATCGGGGCTCATTTCACCACCGCCCGCCCATCCAGCGCATCGCCATTGCGCGGATGGCGCAGCACATAATCGCTGCCCGGAATATGCGGAAAACCGCGGAAATTGACCGCATTGGCAAACTTGGCCTTGCAAGTAGCAAACCGCCGATCGCACCCCGCCGTCACCACGAGCGTATCGCCCGGGCCCACCCAGTCCCCCAGCTTCACCGCAAAGCCCAGCACATCGCGCCCATGGCTCATCACCCCATCGCTCAGCCCGCTGCGCCGCCCCGAGCCCCACACCGCCTTGCCAAACCCAAACCAGCCATCGGCAAACCCACCC
>NZ_JNNO01000038.1 GCF_000735585.1 Devosia sp. LC5 | reverse complement strand
CCAGTCCCTATACTTCCGAGCAATATTACATGCATGTCGACCCCTCCAACGAGGTGCTGGCGACCACGACCTTTACCGGCGAGCATGCGCCCTGGATCGATGGGGTGGTGATGCCCGTCGTGTGGAAACGCCGGCACGGGGCCGGGCGGGTGTTTCATTGCACGCTCGGCCATTCGGTCAAGGAGTTCGACGTGCCGGAAATGGCGACGATCTTGCGGCGCGGTATGAATTGGGCGGCACGCGAGGAATAGTCGCCTACCACCGCAGCAGGAAGCGCCCCAGCAGCGCTCCCAGGCCGCCGACCAGCACGATGCCCAGGGTATAGAACAGGGCCACGAACATCATGCCGTTTTCGGCGCAGGCGAAGGAATAGACCCAGGCGCCTGTGCCGCCGGCCATGATGCCGGCGGCAAAGCCGGCCAGGGTGGGATTGGCCGGCGCCAGGCGGCGCAGCACGAGGATGGCGGCGAACAGTATTGGCAGCGACAGCACCACGATGCGCCATGGGCAGACCAGCGACGTGCCGCCCACAATGAGCGGCATCATCTCGCCGGGCCCGGCCCGGGTGAGCTGGAACACCGCGCCGATGACCAATAGGCCCAGCAAAGCCAGCGCCGCCAGCCAGGGCCAGCGGGTGCGGCCGTCGGGCCGGGCCAGTACCAGCGTGGCGCAGAAGCCAAGCGCGGCGATCGAGAGCGTATAGGCGAATTTGCTCCAGAACATCATCGTGCCCGTCGCCGTATCCATGTCCGGGCGCATGCCCAGCCACATGATCATGGCGATGGCGGCGATGATGCCGCTCAGGGCCACCGCGCTCAGGAGCAGGCGCTGCATGGCGGAGCGGGGCAAGGGCTTGAGGTCGGCGGCGAGGCGGGTGATCAACTCGTCGGTCATTTCGGACCTCCCGCGAAGCGCGTAATGAGGGCCTTGAGCCCCCGGTGGATGGACACTTTGGCAGCCGTTTCGCTCATGCCATGGACGGCGGCGGCCTCGGCGATCGAGGCGCCATCGACCCTGGTGCGGCGAATGAGATCGCCGGTGCGCGGGGGCACGGTTTCCAGCACGATGTTGAGGTCGCGCCGGGCGAGGGTATCGGCGCTGTCGTCATGGGCGATGACCGGCGCGTCATCCTCAAGCGGCACGGTCAGCCGGATCGACTGGCGGCGCACGTGATCGACGAATTTATGGTGCGCCACCGCATGAAACCATGCCGTGAACGGGCGGTTTCGATCATAGGTCAGGCGCCGGGTGTGGATGGCCAGCAGGGTCTCCTGCACGAGATCCTCCGCGTGCGAGGCAAAGGCGGGGGTGAGCCGCCGCGTGAAATAGGGCCGCAGATGACGGCCGAGTTCGGCCAGCAGCGACCGATAGGCCGCAGCGTCGCCGTCAAGCGAAGCGAGCATCAGGCTGCGCAATCGCATCTCGGTGGGATCAGTCTGCATTGCCACTCATTCGTTACCCGGGCCCCTATTGTTACATCTGGAACGGAGCCAGGGAATGCAGAATTCGGAATCACGACGCCGTGACCGCGTAACCCCGGCAGCGGGCAGGGCGAATGGCCCGGCATGAACCGCGCGATGGGGCGTGGTCAAAATTCCGGAGACAGCTCGTGACTTTCACCCTGCGCACACTTTCCCTTGCAACCATTGCCGCCTTCACCTTCGCCGCCGCCCCTGGCTTTGCCCAGGACGCCATGGCCCCAGCCGGGGGCGCAATGGCGCCGGCCGGCGATGCCATGGCGCCTGCTGGTGCCATGGACGCCATGGGCCCGATGACGCCGATCAGCGATGCCGATTTCAAGCTGTGTAGCGAACAGGCCGCGACCATGACATTCCCTGAAGCCATGCAGGCGGCCATGGCGGCCTGCCACGGCTTGCATCAGGGCATGGATGTGATGGGCACCATCAAGTCGATGGGCATGGAAACCGATGCGATGGCGCCTGCCGCACAATAACGTTTAAGTGATGTTCGACGCTTTCCCCGCGCGGTACCGTTGCTACGGACTGTGCGGGGCCGCGCGGAGAGGTATGCATGAGCGAGCAGACAATTTCCGATCGGGCGGACAAGGGTCCGCTGATCTATCGCCAGTCGATCTGGACGCGGGTGACCCATTGGCTATGGGCCATTTGCCTGTTCTTCCTGCTGCTGTCGGGGCTGCAAATCTTCAATGCCCATCCCGCGCTGTATATCGGGCAGCAATCGGGCTTCGAATTCGACAATGCGGTGCTGGAGATCGGCGCGGTCAATACCGATGCCGGGGCGCGCGGGCAGACCACAGTCTTCGGGCAGACCTTTGACACGACGGGTGTGCTCGGCATGAGCGGACCGGCGGAACGGCCGCAGTTCACGGCTTTCCCCGGCTCGGTGACCATTCCCTCCTATCGCGATCTGGCGACGGGACGGGTGGTGCATTTCTTTTTTGGCTGGGTGTTCGTTTTCACCATGTTCATCTGGTTTCTGGCCAGCTTCATCAATGGGCATATCAGGCGGGACATCGTGCCGCTGGGGGCCGATATCAAAGCGGTGCCCAAGGACGTGGCCGACCACGCGCGGCTGCGGTTTCACCATGGCCGCAGCTATGGGCCGCTGCAGAAGCTGAGCTATTTCGGGGTGTTCTTCATCCTCTTTCCGCTGATCGTGCTGACGGGGCTCACCATGTCGCCGGGCATCAATTCCATCGCGCCCTTCCTGCTCGATATTTTCGGCGGGCGTCAGACGGCGCGCACGATCCATTTTGTGGTCATGCTGCTGCTGGTGGGCTTTTTCGTCATCCATATCGTGATGGTGCTGGCGGCCGGGCCGCTCAATGAATTGCGCTCGATGGTTACCGGCTGGTATCGCGCCAGCCCGGGAACAGAAGCCAGGCCGGGAGACAAGCCATGAGCGGGTTCAAGCTCAATCGCCGCAGGTTTCTGGGGGCCTCGGTTGCGGCCGGGTCGGGGCTGATCCTGTCCGGATGCGATCAGTTCGACTTTCTGGGGCAGCGCGACAATCAGGTAAGGGCGGTACTCGAACAGGCCAATGTGCTGACCTATCAGGTGCAGCGGCGGCTGATCGGGGCGCAGACGCTGGCGCGGGAATATTCACCCAGCGAAATCCGCCAGGGCCAGCGGCCAAACGGGTCGACCAATCCGAGCACGGCGGAATATTCCGCGCTGCGGGCTGCCGATTTCGCGCATTACAAGCTGACCATCAAGGGCATGGTGGAGCAGGAGCTCAGCTTCTCGCTGGCCGAATTGCGCAATATGCCGGCGCGCAGCCAGATCACAAGGCATGATTGCGTCGAGGGCTGGAGTTGTATTGCCAAATGGACCGGGACACGGCTGGGCGCAATTCTGGATATGGCGCGGGTCAAGCCCGAGGCGCGGTTCTGCGTCTATCATTGCTACGACAATATCCAGACGTCGCTGGCCGGGGACATTCTCTATTATGAGAGCTCGGACCTGATCGACGCCTATCATCCGCAGACGATTTTGGCTTATGGGCTCAACGACCAGGTGCTGCCGGTGGCCAATGGCGCGCCGGTCCGGGTGCGGATCGAGCGAGCGCTGGGGTATAAGCAGCCCAAATATGTACACACGATCGAACTGGTGGATGATTTGTCGCCATTCGGGCAGGGCAAGGGCGGGTATTGGCCGGATAATGGGTATGATTGGTATGGCGGGGGTTTAAGAAAACTGCCGACCCCGACACCCCCCGATGGCCTCGCTCACCCCCCCCCCCCGGGGGGAGGGGGGCGCGCGGCCCCCGGGGAGGGGGGGGAGGTGGCGCCGCCGGGGTCATAGCCTGACCCTGTTCCCACCCCCCAGCTTTACCGCCCTGCCCGGGTTGCCCGTTTGGGGGGGCCCCGCCGGGTCGTCCCGCCGCATCGCGTTCCCCGGCTCCCCCGCCGGCTACGCCGGGTGACG
>NZ_JNNO01000037.1 GCF_000735585.1 Devosia sp. LC5 | reverse complement strand
CGCCCGCGCCCGCCCCATTGGGGTGGCGGTGGCCGCCCCCCGCGTCCCTATCCGGGCTACCCCGGTGGCGGCAGCGTCTGCTTCAACGGCCCGAATGGTTACGTCTGCATGGGCAATTGACCCAAACAATAACGCCGCCCTTCGGGGCGGCGTTTCTCATTCATGACCCGGCAGGCTCACCTCGGGCGTCACCGCCACCTTGCGCATTCGCTCCCGCGCCATCACCACCAGCCCCGCCACCACGATGATCCCCGCCCCGATCAGCGAGATGCCGTCGATCCAGTGCCCGAACACCACAGCGCTGAGCAAAATAGCCCAGGGCAGCGAGAAATAATTGAACGGCTGGATCACGCTGGCCGGCGCCATGGATAGCGCAAACACCATCAGCCCGTGCCCCACGCAGGTGGTCACCATGATGATGCAGACCAGCAGCACATCCATCCAGCCCATATTCTGCCAGAAGAACACGCCCACCGCGCCCGACAACACCAGCCCAACCACGCCCGTATAAGCCATGCTGGTCGCCGCGCTGTCATAGCGGCTGACCTTGCGCGTGATCACCAGGTAAAGCGCATACAGCACCGAGGACAAAACGGCGAACAGCACGCCCCAATCAAGCGGCAACCCGCCCGGCCGCACGATCACCATAGCCCCTGCAAACCCCACCAGCACCGCGACAAACCGGAACACGCCGACCTTCTCGCCCAGCAGCGGAATGGCAAACAGCGTCACCAGCAACGGATAGACCAGCGAAATGGCCTGCAATTCGCCCAGCGGCACGCTTTGCAGCGCCCGCGCAAAACACCAGATTTCGATGATCAGCAGCGAGCCACGCAGCACCTGCAGCGCCGGCACTTTCGAACTCAGCGCCTGCCGCAGCGGCGCTTGGCGCATCACCAGCACCAGTGAAAAGGCGGCAAAGCCCCAATAGCGCATCATCGTGATCTGAAAGGTCGAATATTCCTGCACCAGGATTTTGGAAATCGCGTCCTGCGCACCGAATACGGCAATGGTCACAAGGGTCAGGAAAATGGCGCGGCCGACGAGATCGCTGCGCCCGTCAATGGCAGTAACGGACATGAATAGGGTCGCTGGCCTTGATTGCGGTTGTCTGAGCAACCTGAGTTGCGCCCCGATTCAAAAACCGGAGCGCAAGCTGAATTGCTTAGCTCTTGGCAGTAGCCGATTTGACCATGCCGGCAATGGCGGTCAGGATGCCGCCGCCGACCAGGCCCGTTGCGCCCTGGCCAACCAGTGCGCCGATATCGAGTCCGCCTGTCGCGGCTCCGGTCGCTGCCGCAGCAGTCGCACCGCCAACCAGCCCGCTGAGCCCTGGGATGAGGCTTGCCAGCCAGGTCCCACCCACGCCGCCAACGGCGCCGGCAATGGTATTGCCAGTCGTTCCGAGATTGAGGCTTTTGGCAAGCTGGCCGATCACATTGCCCCCGGCCCCACCGGCAATCAGCTGCACGAGAATAGGTACGATGACTTCCATAGTGTCCCTCTCCTATACGCCGTGCGAGCCCTCCGCCCCACGGACACTAAACAATCTACTGCTGTTCGCTCTGCAACAAAAGGACAAGACTACTGTCTAATTCTGTCAGTATGGCCGCGCGATAGAACTGGCCGATGCTGCCTCGTTCCCCATCTGTACGCGGAGATTGATGTGGCCGCCCAAAGCGGCCTATGGTCCCGTAAAAGCACCGAATCCGGCCCCAATGAGCAATTTCACGCCCCCATCGCCACAGCCTCCCGTCGCCCTCGTCACCGGCGCGGGCGAACGGATTGGCGCTGCCATTGCGCTGGCGCTGGCGCAGGCGGGCCATTCGGTCATCGCCCACTACCGGCGCAACGCCGATGGTGCCGGGCGAATCGTCGCGCAAATCGAGGCGTCGGGCGGACAAGCCGCTGCCATCCAGGCCGATCTCGCCGACCGCAGCCAGCGCGCACACCTTGTCGGGCAAGCGGCCCGCTTCTTCGGCCCGCTGACCACGCTCATCAACAACGCTTCACTCTACGAGCGCGACAGCGCCCGCGACCTTGACGAAACCCTGTGGGACGCCCATTTCGCCATTCATGCCGAGGCACCCGCCTTCCTGTCGCGCGACTTCGCCGCGCAACTGCCCGCAGGCGTGTCTGGCAATATCATCAACATCATCGACGAACGCGTGCTCGATCTCTCCCCCGCCTATTTCAGCTATACGCTCAGCAAATCCGTGCTCTGGACCATGACGCGCACCCTCGCCCAGTCGCTGGCACCGCATATTCGCGTCAATGCCATCGCCCCCGGCCCCGCCGTCGCACCGCCCTCGATCTCCCAGGACAAGTTCGACCAGCGCCGCGCCGAACTCCCTCTCCAACACGCCGCCGGCGCCGATGGCATCGCCCGGGGCGTCATCGCCATTCTGGGTCTGCCCAGCATGACCGGGCAGATGCTTGCCCTCGATGGCGGCGAACACCTCGAATTTCCGGCCCGCCGCGGGCCGACCCCACGATCATGACCGACGACATCGCCATCATGCCCCCACCGCCCAGCGGCCACGAAGTCATCCGCGCCTTCGTGCGCACCCTGCCCGCCGCCCCCGGCGTCTACCGCATGCTCGATGCGGAAGGCGAGGTCATGTATGTGGGCAAGGCGCGGAACCTCAAGGCCCGTGTCACCAATTACACTCGCCCCGAAGCGCTCGAAGTGCGCCTGCAGCGCATGATCGCGGCCACCGTGACCATGGAATTCGTGCGCACCGAGACCGAGTCCGAAGCGCTGCTGCTCGAAGCCAATATGATCAAACGGCTCAAGCCGCGCTTCAACGTGCTGCTGCGCGACGACAAGAGCTTCCCCTATATCCTGATCGCCACCGATCACGAGGCGCCTGAGCTGACCAAGCATCGCGGCACAAGACGCCGCAAGGGCCATTATTTCGGCCCCTTCGCCTCGGCCACCGCCGTCGGTCGCACCATTGCCAGCCTGCAAAAGGCCTTCCTGCTCCGCAATTGCTCGGACAGCTTCTACGCCGCCCGCACCCGGCCGTGCCTGCAATTCCAGATCAAGCGCTGCGCCGCCCCCTGCACCCGCGAAATCAGCCTTGAGGGCTATGGCGAACTGGTCGAGGACGCCCGCCAATTCCTCTCCGGGAAGTCGCAAGGCGTGCGCGACCACCTCCAGCGCGACATGAACCAGGCCGCCGAACAGCTCGATTTCGAACGCGCCGCCCTGCTCCGCGACCGCCTCTCCGCGCTCGCCCTGATCCAGAGCCAGGGCGATGGCACCGCCAAAACCGTGGAGGAAGCCGACGTCTTCGCCATCCATCACGAAGGCGGCCAGTTCTGCGTGCAGGTCTTCTTCTTCCGCGCTTTCCAGAACTGGGGCAATTACCCCTATCGCCCCCGCGCCGACGCCAGCCTTTCCGACGCCGAAGTGCTCGAGGCCTTCATCGGCCAGTTCTACGAAAACCGCACCCCGGCCCGCCTCGTGCTCATCAGTCACGAGTTGGCCGAGCCCGCCGTCATGGAAGAAGCCCTCTCCACCCGCGCCGGCCGCCGCGTCTATATCGAACAGCCCAAGCGGGGCGAGAAACGCGACCTGGTCAATCACGCCCTCAACAATGCCCGCGAAGCGCTCGGCCGCCAGCTCGCCGAAGGCGCCACCAACCGCACCCTGCTCGAAGGCGTCGCCAATTGCTTCGGCCTCGACGAGCCGCCGCGCCGCATCGAGATCTACGACAATTCCCACATCTCGGGCACCAATGCGATCGGCGCCATGGTCGTGGCCGGCGAGGAAGGCTTTTCCAAAAAGCACTACCGCACCTTCAACATCAAATCCGACATCGCCGCCGGCGACGATTTCGGCATGATGCGCGAAGTGCTGACCCGCCGCTTCACCCGCCTCGCCCAGGAAAACGGCAACGAAAGCGACGCCGAAGCCGACGAGGTCGAAGATGCCGGCATGCCCGATTGGCCCGACGTCGTCTTCATCGATGGTGGCGCCGGCCAGCTCAATGCCGTGCGCGAGGTGATCGCCCAGCTCAACCTGCCCAAGGACGTGACCTTTATCGGCATCGCCAAGGGCGAAGAACGCGATGCGGGCCGCGAAAAATTCTTCATGGAAGGCCGCGACGCCTTCATGCTCCCCCATCGCGACCCGGTCCTCTACTACGTCCAGCGCCTGCGCGACGAAGCCCACCGCTTCGCCATCGGCACCCACCGCGCCAAGCGCAGCAAGGCCCAGATCAAGAACCCGCTCGACGAAATCGAAGGTATCGGCCCCACCCGCAAACGCGCTTTGCTCAACCATTTCGGCTCCGCCAAAGCCGTCGGCCGCGCCAGCCTCCTCGACCTCGAAGCCGTCCCCGGCATCTCCAGCGCCATGGCGCAGCTGATCTACGATCACTTCAACCGGGTGGAGTGAGGACAGCGCTATCCCACCCACGGTGTCATTCCGGCCTGCGCCGGAATGACACCGTGGTTTGGCCAACATCAGGGCACTATCCACCACACCCACCGGGTTCACCCTCCCCTTGATGGGGAGGGCCAGGGTGGGTGACGAGAGCCCCCATTCGCGGGGCATACCCCGCTCCCTCTCATCCCAAAGTCAGAGTCGACAAACCCCAAATCCCGCGCTACATCTCCTCCCATGATCTCCGTCGCAACCATCTCGTTTTGGTATTTTAGCTATCCGCTCCCGGCGGAGGCTATTGTGCGCTTGATCTGATCTCACCAAGAGACGACCAAACCCGAAGCCAGCCGCCCGACCCACGAGGCGGCTTTTTTGTTGGCCGCTGTCGAGCAAGACACACCGAGGAACCGACAAAATGTTGAAGACCACCGATGATCTGCGGATCAATTCCATCACCGAGCTGACCACCCCCATCGAGGTGATGCGCCAGCATCCGCGCACCGACGCGGCCACGCGCACCGTCATCAGCGCCCGCCATGATCTGCACAATATTCTGGCCGGCCAGGACGATCGTCTCGCCGTCGTGGTTGGCCCCTGCTCGATCCACGACACCCAGGCCGCCATGGATTACGCGCAGCGACTCGTGGCGCTGCGCGAAACCCTTGGCGACCGGCTCGAGATCATCATGCGCGTCTACTTCGAAAAGCCCCGCACCACCGTGGGTTGGAAGGGCTTGATCAACGACCCCAATCTCGATGGCACTTTCGACATCGACACGGGCCTGCACACCGCGCGCGCCCTGCTGCTCGACATCAACAATCTGGGCCTGCCCGCCGCCTGCGAATTCCTCGATATGACGACGCCCCAATACATTGCCGATCTGGTCAGCTGGGCCGCCATCGGCGCCCGCACCACCGAAAGCCAGATCCATCGCGAACTGGCTTCGGGCCTGTCCTGCCCGGTCGGCTTCAAGAATGGCACCGACGGCAATCTGCAGATCGCGCTCGACGCGGTCAAATCCGCGAGCCAGCCGCACCATTTCATGGCCGTGACCAAGAACGGCCGCTCGGCCATTGCCTCCACCACCGGCAATGAGGACTGCCACGTCATCCTGCGCGGCGGCAAGGTGCCGAACTACGATGCTGCCAGTGTCGACGCCGCTGCCAAGGCCGCAACCAAGGCGGGCATACCCGCCACCATCATGATCGACGCCAGCCACGCCAACTCGTCCAAAAAGCCAGAAAACCAGCCCCTGGTCCTGGCCGATATCGGCCACCAACTGGCCGCCGGCGACCGCCGCATCATCGGCGTCATGATCGAGAGCAATATCGTCGCCGGCCGCCAGGACCTCGTCCCCGGACAGCCTCTGACCTATGGCCAATCCATCACCGACGGCTGCATCGATTGGGACACCACGGTCACGGCGCTGCAAGCATTGGCCGAGTCGGTGACTAAGCGCCGCGCCGCGACCAATCAGGCTGTCGCCTGATCGGCAGCAAAATGGACCACCCGGACAAGCCGGGTGGTGACGCTGGTTGAAATATGGCTCCTCGACGATCGTCATTGCCCGGCTTGTCCGGGCAATCCATCTTTCTGGCTCGCTGGTTCCCCTTGACCACCTCGCCGCCATCCTGTTC
>NZ_JNNO01000036.1 GCF_000735585.1 Devosia sp. LC5 | reverse complement strand
CCCCGCGCCCGCCCATCATCCAGCCGCCCGCCTTCTACCCCGAAGTCTGCTTCTTCGACCGCACCCGCATGCGCGGCGACAGATTCTGCCTCGAGGCTGGCGAGGCCAATCGCGATCTGCGCTATTGGGCCGACCGCATTTCTTCCATCGACAATCCCGAAGGGCTGCAGGTTCAGGTCTGCTCGGAACCCAATTTCCGCAATTGCCGTGTCTACACCACCAGCGCCAGCTCGCTCGGCGATTTCGACGACTACATCGCCTCCATCCGCGTCCGCTAGGCCTACACGAGTATTCGTAGGATAGCCTCCCTCCCCTCAGAGGGGAGGGACCGGAATTCACCTCACGTCCTTCAAGCCCAACACCACCCTTTCTTTATGCATCCGGGGCTTGGAGATCGGGCGGCGGCGCGCTAGGTTGCCCGCGCTTTGCTCGCGAGGACCCCATCATGCGTCTTGTCACCACTCTCGTTTCGGCCTGCCTGGCCATTGTCATGCTGCTTGGCGCCGCCTCGGCCAGCCTTGCCGCTGGCGAAGCCGGCACGCACGCCTGGAGCGTGAAGCCCCTGGTCCTGGCCTCCGGACCCGATCGCTCCTTCGCCGTAATCGGCCACATCCCCGCCGAAACCCCGATCCGGGTGCTGCGCTGCCAGCGTGACTGGTGCCTCGTCGCGGCCAATGACCAGCGCGGCTGGGCCTCCAGCCTCTATGTCGATTACGGCCGCCATCCCGAGCCCGTCATCACCCATGGCCGCGGCACCGTCTGCTTCTTTGAAGGCACCAATTTCACCGGCGCCTCCACTTGCTTCAACAGCGGCACCACTATCGACGATCTGGCCCTGCAAAATCTCGACAACCGCTTCGCCTCGGTGCAGCTGACCGGCGCCGTCTCCGTCGCCACCTGCCGCGACCGCTACTTCCAGTCCTATTGCGAACGCATCGTGCAGTCCAAGCCCGCCCTCCCCACCTATCTGCGCGGCACGGTCTCCTCGATCAAGGTCTATTGATCTCCCCACGCATTCGCGCAAAAGGCCCGCTTCGTGCGGGCCTTTTTCGTTTCAGTGCTGACACCACCTGTCAGCAGCCCTGTTCCGTCTCCGTTCATGGAGTGCTAATGTCAGCGGAACATTGCACTTCGCTGTGCAATTCCCCATCTAGAGCGCTCCCCCGAGCAACGGTGTTTTTCATGGCCGACAAATCCGCGCGCCCCGGCAAAGCTGAATTCTCCATCGACGACTTTCTCGGCGAGATCGAGAAGGCCGAGGACATCGCTGCGAGCAAACCGCTTTACGCCGAGCGCATGAAGAACAAGCGCGCGCTCGACCGTGCCGATCAGAAGCTCGCCGCCGAAGCCGCCCAGGCCGAAGCCGATGCCGCCAAGGCGCTTGCCCAGGCCGCCAGGAAAAAGACCGCGCTCGAAAAGCGCCGCACCACCAAGGCGAGCCACGACACCGCCACCGGCATGTCCGCCAAGACCGCCAAGACCAAGATCAATTCAGTCGATCGCGTCGACTTCTCCGGCATGGGCGAAAGCCCCCAGGCCGGCTTCGGCCACATGCCATCGCCCGCGGCGCGTAGCGCGCAAAACGAGAACACCGCTGCGCAGTTGCAGAGCGTGGTCTTCAGCGCCAAGTCCAAATCCGGCTCCAGCCGTACCGTCGAAGATGCCCAGACCGTCGGCGTCACCGCCACCGTCAAGGCGCTCGAACAGATCATCCTGCATGGCCGCAAGGAGGTGGAAGGAAGCTCCCCCTGGGTGCCGCACAAGGCGCAGAACCATCTCGAAAAGCGCCTCGCCGGCCAGCCCTTCCGCATGGTCACCAATTACAAGCCCGCCGGCGACCAGCCCACCGCCATTGCCGAACTGGTCGAAGGCATCAACAATGGCGAGACCGACCAGGTGCTGCTCGGCGTCACCGGCTCGGGCAAGACCTTCACCGCCGCCCAGGTCATCGCCCAGACCAATCGCCCTGCGCTGATCCTGGCCCCCAACAAAACCCTCGCCGCCCAGCTCTATGGCGAGTTCAAGAGCTTCTTCCCCGACAACGCGGTCGAATATTTCGTTTCCTACTACGATTACTACCAGCCCGAGGCCTATGTGCCGCGCACCGATACCTATATCGAGAAGGAATCCACCATCAACGAGCAGATCGACCGCATGCGCCACTCGGCCACGCGCTCCATCCTCGAACGCGACGACGTCATCATCGTCTCCTCGGTGTCCTGCATTTACGGTATCGGCTCGGTCGAAGACTACACCGCCATGACCGTCGACCTGCAAAAAGGCCAAAGGATCGACCAGCGCGAGGTCATCGCCAAGCTCGTCGCCCTGCAATACAAGCGCGGCGACACCGGATTCGTGCGCGGCACCTTCCGCGTCCGCGGCGACACGATCGAACTCTTCCCCGCCCACTATGAAGCCGCCGCCTGGCGCGTCTCCCTGTTCGGCAACGAGATCGAGTCGATAGTCGAGTTCGACCCCCTCACCGGCAAAAAGTCCGCCGATCTCACCTTCATCCGCGTCTTCGCCAATTCCCACCACGTGACGCCGCGCACCACCATGAACCAGGCCATCAAGGCCATCCGCGCCGAACTCGCCGCGCGCCTGCAGGAACTCAACGGCGCCGGCCGGTTCCTCGAAGCCCAGCGCCTCGAACAACGCTCCCTCTTCGATCTCGAAATGATGGAAGCCACCGGCTCCTGCGCCGGCATCGAGAACTATTCCCGCTACTTCTCTGGCCGCCGCCCCGGCGAGCCGCCCCCGACCCTGTTCGAATACCTGCCCGACAATGCCCTGGTCTTTGTCGACGAAAGCCACGTCACCATCGGCCAGCTCGGCGCCATGTATCGCGGCGATCTGCGCCGCAAGGCGACCCTGGCCGAATACGGCTTCCGCCTCCCTAGCTGCATGGACAATCGCCCGCTGCGCTTCGAGGAATGGAACGCCATGCGGCCGCAATCGGTCTATGTCTCGGCCACGCCGGGCAAGTGGGAAATGGACCAGACCGGGGGCGTCTTTGCCGAACAGGTCATCCGCCCCACCGGGCTGATCGATCCCCCGGTCGAAATCCGCCCCGCCAAGGCGCAGGTCGATGACGTGATCGACGAAATCCGCACCACGATCAAGACCGGCTATCGCACCCTCGTCACCGTCCTCACCAAGAAAATGGCCGAGGACCTGACCGAATATATGCACGAACAGGGCATCAAGGTCCGCTACATGCACTCGGACGTGGACACGATCGAGCGCATCGAAATCATCCGCGACCTGCGCCTGGGCGCCTTCGACGTGCTGGTGGGCATCAACCTACTGCGCGAAGGCCTCGACATCCCCGAATGCGGCCTCGTCGCCATTCTCGACGCCGACAAGGAAGGCTTTTTGCGCAGCGAAACCTCCCTGATCCAGACGATTGGGCGAGCAGCGCGCAACGTCGATGGCCGAGTGATCTTGTATGCCGACAAGGAAACCGGCTCCATGCAGCGCGCCCTGGCCGAAACCACCCGCCGCCGCGAAAAGCAGGTGGCGTATAATGAGGAACACGGCATCACCCCCGCCTCGGTCCGCTCCAACATCCACGACATCGTCGACAGCGTCTACGAACGTGACCACGTCACGATCAGCATCGGCAAAGGCAAAGACGGCAAAGAACGCGTCGAAGTCGGCGCCAACCTGGCCGCTGTCATCAAAGACATGGAAACCCAGATGCGCGAGGCAGCCACAAATCTGGAATTCGAGAAGGCTGCCCGCCTCAGAGACGAGGTCAAGCGCCTGCGTGAAATGGAACTCGATACCTTATCGGGAGAGGTCTCCTAGCCGAAGCCCTCGGGCTTGACCCGAGGGCGCTTTCTCAAACCCGTGGACTTCGAACCGGCCGCATAGCGGCAAAACCTCTCAAGAGAGGCCCGCACGATGGGGTAAGGCAAAAGTAGGGCCACTCTAGCGTTTGTCGGAAGATTTTCTAGCTCGGGTTCAGGGCCTTACTTTGCCTGTCGAGCGCAAGTTCCAGGGCATCAAACACGTTGATAAATCTTGACGCCCAAACCGAGGGGTCCTCAGATCTTGCTCGCTCCATCAAATAGTTTTGCGCGGACGACTTGTGATTGTCGTATATCGCGAAAGGCTCAAGCCCCCCTTGTGCATCGACAGAGTATGACCTGAAATACTGCGGCGACCTTTCCTGCAAATTCGTTACCCATAAATCGGGAAACAGGCCCTCTATTGCGAACCCACTACGAACCGACAGGAAATCCATTCCAGATTCAAATCGGACTTGCTTGTTTCCAAAAAACTGCTGCAGTTCTTGCCTAGACCTAACCCCAGCGTCATCACCGTCTAACACAGATACGAACGCACGCTCCTTGGACACCATTGGGTACGTGGTCTTCACAAACGCAGTTAGATCCTTAACACCACCAAACGTGAGGTATTTCGCGTTATCAAGCTTTGGATACCTGCCAACTTCGACAAACCCAGATGTTAGCAATATAAAATATATCGCTTCAAAAATTGATTTGTCAGAATGCCCCTCAACACCAACATTAAACTCAGACAAACTAAAGTAGTCCGAGAATTTTACACCGAGTGACCCCCTAATTCTCTCAGTCGCTCTATAGTATGTATCAAATGACTTAAGAACCGTTCGCCCAGACTCGATTTCACAGCCTGCGACATTCTCAACATCAGTCGGCACAAATGCGAGAGAATGCGTGCTAATTACCACTGCAGATCTGCTGCCAAGTTTGCGCAAAAGCCGGTTCACTACCCCCGTAAGTTCAGGGTGCAGATAAGATTCTGGTTCCTCAATCAGCCAAATTGGTCGCAATCCCTCGCTCCGTCGCACTTGATCGATCCAGACTAAGGCGGAGAAAATTGCAGCGGACTGCACCCCGGTGCCCTTCCGCGAGAATTCGGTTACGATCTGATCCGAAATCTGCAGCTCGACGCCCGACATGAAGTCGGCATGCGCACGCTGACCAGTGCTTATGCGCGTCGATATACCCAACATGCCACAATCATCGAGCGTGCTGTTCATAATATCTGTAATAGTTTTAAGGGCGTCGTTCACCTCAGGGACGACTTTAGATATTATCTCTCTGGTTGATTTTACAATTTCTGGAGAAACAACGTCAGAAAATATCTCAGCGTAACTTTTCGCTGATGGGATATATATTACCTTAAAGGTACCAAATATTTTCTCTATGAGATCCGATTGCACCCTAGAGTACTGAGCATTCGGCGCACCGCTTGGTCGTTTAATATTCGGAAAAAACGAGTACACCGCCTTATTTTTCTCGGTAAAATACACACTGAGATTTATGGCGGAGGTCTTCGGCGGCGGCTCTGGATGTAAACTCCGTAATTCCTCATGAAGCCTTACAAAATCGGCATCCAACTCCGGCTCGTTCGCTTCAAACGAAACGGTTATGCTCGTTCTTTCATTGTGGACCCCGTGCGATAAGTCTGTTGAAATATCGTATTTGTTCGCCTCAACACCGGAGAAAAAGACACCTATCGCTCTAAGTATATTCGATTTCCCAGCATTATTTGGACCAACAATTGTCATTCCGCTGCGGGCTGTAAATGTTATTTCATTTTTTATAGTACGAAAATTTCGAATTCTAATGTTTGAAATTTGCACGCAGTGCCCCTCTACCAAAACAAACTACATAGCCTCAGGCTAGGAAATATCGAACTACGTGCAAAGCCCTCGATTTAACTTCGCACAACGTTTCCACACCGCGCAGCTCAGCACTTCCGGCTCGCCACACCGCCCCTCGCACAGTTCCCCTTTCTATTAGACCGTGTAGCTTACTCTCGGCCTGTTGCCCTCCACTTCTCCGAAACGGCGCGGCCTTGCTCCCAATTTTGTAAAGGTCCTGCCTGCCTCACTCCACCGCCCCATAAACCCGACCAATCCCGCCATCGAAAACATTCATTGGACGTTCCACCCCACCCGGTCGATCATTCCCATCATGACCGAGCCTGCCGATCCGCCCCGCCTGTCCAATAACGGCCCGCCGCTTGATGATGATCCGCGCCCTTGGGGCGCCAAAGGGATTGGCACCTATTTCGAATGGGCGGCGGCGCAGAAACAGGCGTTCGATGTGCCCTATGACATCGCCCTGCTGCGCGCGCGGCGGGCCGAGAAGCTGGGGCTGACCTATGACGAATATTCGCTCGAAATCCTCGAGCGCGGCCGCTTTCTCAATGCCGAAGACGCCGAGCGCATCGCCGCCATCAAACGCCGCCGCCCGCTCTGAGGCGCCTACCCGTGGCGCACTGAATCGAAGCCGGAGCGCCCCGATCTGCCTCCCTCCCCCTGTGGGGCTCAAGAGTGGCCCGCAGGGACAAATCGCTCCGGTGGAGCGATTGAGCGAGAAAGACCAATCAACATTCACCATGCTGTAGCTTTGCTGTGAGACTGGAGCCATCGCCCCCTCTCCCTTTGGGGAGAGGGTGGGGGTGAGGGGGCCTTTTCTTGGTGCCGGGTGAAGGGAAGGCCCCCTCACCCCGCCCAAACGGGCCGACCCCTCCCCCAAAAGGGGAGGGGGAGTTGCGCAAAAGGCGGGTCTGGGTGAAGTCTTACCCACCCCCCCAGGGAGAAGGGAATGACTAATTCCTCCCCCCCCACCAACTTCTCCCCCACCACAC
>NZ_JNNO01000035.1 GCF_000735585.1 Devosia sp. LC5 | reverse complement strand
CCTCAAGGGGGAGGGAGGGCAAAGAACCCGATCTATCCACCTTATCCCCGCCACCAAAAACCCATGTCACTATCTCCCCATCCCGCCAGTCACCGGTCCCCACGCAGGGCCGGGCGGGGTGGCCGTGGGAGAGGGGCGCTTCTCCAGTGGGGTTGGAAACTCGGCAGCCGGACCTGCAAGAATGGTACCGCCTGAACCGGACCCTGCACAAAAGCGGATCGTGACGGGCGGCCTTTGGCTCCCCTAGTCTAAACTGGTCGAGTCAAAGGCCGCCCGTTACCGTGTCTCCGCAGGCGCAAGCGCCGTGCGGCGCTTCATCATGTCTGCGGCAAGCGCTTGAAACTCGCCGCGCTCTGGCGCATTTCACTTATATGAGAAAACCGGGAGACCCGATCATGCGCGCCCTGCCCCTTGCGGCCCTTGCCGCCCTGCTGCTCGTCACCCCGGCCCTGGCCGAGCCGCTGGCCCGCGTCAAGGGCGGCAATATCGATGTGCGCACCGGCCCCGGCACCCGCTACGACATTATCGGCAAGCTGGCCGACGGCGCCCAGGTTCAGCTCGATGAGTGCACCCGCGACAGCCGCTGGTGCCGCGTCAGCGGCTCCGGCTGGGTGCGGGCGAGCTATCTCGTCGGCTGGTCCGCCAAGATGCGCGTCACCCAGCCCGATTTCATCGGCGGCGGCCCCTGGTTCACCTTCAACGACAGCGACGACGAGGACCGGGGGATACTGGACTAGCTTGCTGAGGCTGTTTCGAAACGCGCTCTGGCGAGTCAGGTGGCGTGATTGTCGAGAACCGGAGCGGAGCGTACTTTTGGGTACGTGAGCACCGGAAGCGCAGACGATCGCGCCAGATGACCGTCAGAGTAGCGCTTCCAAACGGCCTCAGAGCCAGCCAGACAACTCGCGCCGCACCATCGCCTCGATCATATCCATGCCGTCCGGGCTATCGTTCAGGCATGGAATATAGGCGAATTGCTCGCCCCCGGCCTGCATGAACGTTTCCTTGCCCTGCATGGCGATCTCTTCCAGCGTCTCGATGCAATCGGCCGAAAAGGCCGGCGCCAGGATCGCCACCTTCTTGATCCCCTTGCCCGGCAGCGCTTCCAGCGTCACATCGGTATAGGGCTCGAGCCACTTGGTCGGCCCGAAGCGGGATTGGAACGTCACCATGATCCGGCTTTCGTCCCAGCCCAGCTGCTCGCGCACCAGCCGTGTCGTCTTGTGGCACTGGCAATGATAGGGGTCGCCGCGCTCCAGATATTCCACCGGCATGCCATGATAGCTGGTGATCACCAGGTCCGGCACGAAATCCAGCGCCGCCACGCCATCGCTGATCGATTTGGCCAGCACTTCGACATATTTCGGGTCATCGAAATAGGCCGGCGCCGTCCGCACCGCCGGCTGCCAGCGCATCTTGCCCAGTGCCTCGAAAGCCTTGTCATTGGCGGTCGCCGTCGTCGTCGCCGAATATTGCGGATAGAGCGGCACCAGCAAAATCTTCTGGCATCCCGCCTGCTGCAGCTTGTCCAGCACGCTCCTGGTCGATGGATTGCCATAGCGCATGGCAAATTCCACCATCACATTGCTCTCCCCCGCCAGCCGCTGCGCCAGCGCCTCGGTCTGGTTGCGGGTAATCACCCGCAGCGGGCTTTCATTCTTGTCCTTGTCCCAGATCTGCGCATAGGCATGTCCGCTCTTCTGCGGCCGGAAGCTCAGGATCACCAGGTTGAGAATCGGCCACCACAGCCATTTCGGCGTCTCGATGACGCGCGGATCGCTCAGGAATTCCTTGAGATAGCGGCGCACGCTCCAATAATCCGTCGCGTCGGGCGTGCCCAGATTGAGCAGCACCACGCCGATTTTCGGCGTCTGCACGGGCGGATGATCGGCAGGAAGAATTTGGGACATGAAATGGAGCTGTTTGGAAGAATTCTAACGTTGGCCGCACCATAGCGGCTCGCGCCATAACCGCAAGGCGGCGATGGGTCGCGCTTTGGCGGGGGAACCGCCTACACGCTCGCCATCAACAGCAACACCCCAAACACCAGTACCAGCACGGCGCCCGCCAGTTCCGCCCACCACAGGATCGCCGTGGTCACCGGATTATCCACGCCCCCGATCCGCCGCGCCAACCCCTTGGCCGTCACCGCCAGCGTCGCCAGCGCCGCCACGGTGATCGCAGTCCCCACACCCATCAGGAACACGGCGACAATCCCCGCCGCCAGCAATCCCTGCGACAGTGCAAATACCAGCACCACCAAGGCCCCCGAACAGGGCCGCAGTCCCACCGCCAGCACCACGCCCAATTGCTCCCGCCAGCTCCCGCTCGCCGCCTCCGGCGTCACGATATGCTGGTGGCCATGATGGTTATGGTGCTCATGATGGCCGTGGTCATGTCCATGGTGATCGTGCCCATGGTGATCATGATCATCCTCATGCAGATGCGCATGCGCCTTCTGCGCCATGTCATCGGCATGGTGATGGTGGTGTGAATGCCCCCAGCCGAACAGCTTGCGCGCAATCAGCCACAGGCCCAGCAGCGCCACCATCCCGTATGAGACAATACCGATCCAGTTCGCCGCATCGCCCATGGCAATGCTGGTCATGCCCAAAATCCCGGCAGCCACCAGCACGAACAGCACCGCCACCGCCGACTGGATCATCGCCGAAATAACGCTGAGGATCACCCCGCGCCGCACCTGAGTTTCATTGGCCAGCACATAGGAGGAAATAACCACCTTGCCGTGCCCCGGCCCCGCCGCGTGGAACACGCCATAGAGAAAGCTCAGTCCCCCCAGCAGCCAGAATGCCGTCCAATCGGTGCGCAACGCGCCCAGCGAGGCATTCATCGCGCCATAGAAATTGCGCTGCTGCTCCTGCAGCCAGCCGAAAAATCCGGTGCGCGGCAGGTTTAGCCCCGGCTCCGGCGGCGGCCCGCCAAAGGGAATGGAGGGCTTGGCCACCGCCACGTCATTGATCGCATCCAGCGCCGTCGAGGGCGCCGCCGCCGGTGCATCGCCACAGGTGATCACGATCATCCCCTGCGTGCCCCGCATCGCTGCGGCCAGATCGGGCGGCAGTTCCGTCACATCGGGTCCCAGCGCAAAAAGCCGGTTCTGGACCTCGGGATCCATGTCCTTGGGCGGATCGAGCGTCACCGCGCAACTGCCCGGCGCATTCTCCAGCGTCACATCGCTTTGGTCGGCAAAAGTGATGGCCACATAATAATCGGGGTCATAAACCCCCAGCTCGAACCGCTGCCCCACCGGATGCGGCCGCTCGGTTTTGAGCGAATAGCTCAGCGTCACCCGCCCATTTTCATAGACCATGTGCTGGTCGCCAGCGGCCTGAAATTTCAACAGCGAATCCTGCGAGCCGGCAAAGGTATAGAATTCGAACTCGCCCAGCCCGGCGGCATTCTCATCCGCCAGGCTCTGCAATTCCTCGGAACTGGTGATCCGGTCGCCATTGGTATCGAGCCCCTGGATCACCCAGGACGAAAACGCCTCGTCAAACGTCCAGGTGTGCTTGAGCCCGACTACAGCGCCGCTATCGTCGAACTGCACGCTCACCTTGGCATCGATGAAGATATGCGGATGCGCCCATGCCGGCGCCACAAGGGCAAGCAGCCCGGCCAAAACCACCGCCAGAAGGCGGGCCAAATTCGAAACCGTCACGCAATGCCCCTAACTGATCGGATGCTTCTGGAACCACTCGACCAGATGGTCGATCAGCGCCCGCACTTTGCCCGCCAGATGCCGGCGGTGCGGATACACTGCCTGCAACGTCTGGCCGGTTTGCAGATAGCGGGTCAGCACCGGAACAAGCTCACCTTTGGCCACTGCCGGATCAGCGAGATAGGATGGCAATGCGGCAAAGCCGAGACCAAGAACGGCCGCCTGCCGCGCCGCTAACGGAGAATTGACCCGCACCGGTCCGCTCACCGGAATGGAAATGGTCTTGCCCTCCTCGTCGATGAAGCGCCAGTTCGACTGCCCCTGCAGATTAGTGTCGACAATGCAGGGCATGGTCCGCAGCGCATCGGGGTGATCGGGCGTACCCAGCGTCTTGAGCAGCGATGGCGCGCCCCCGATCACGATATGCATATCGGCAATCTTGCGGGCGATCAGCGAGGAATCCTGCAACGTTGAAATCCGCAGCGCCACGTCGATCCCCTCATCGACCAGATCGACATAGCGATCCTCCAGCCGCAGATCGAGCGTCACCTTGGGATATTTGGCCAGATAGGCGAAAATCGCTGGGGCCAGCGTGTCCTCGCCAAAATTGCGCGGCGCCGATACCCGCAGCAGCCCGCGCGGCTCGGCGGTCTGGTCGGTAATCGTCGCGTCCAGATCATCCAGTTGCTGCAACAGCGCACTGGCTTCCCGGTAATAGGCTTCCCCCGCCTCGGTCAGGCTCAGCTTGCGCGTCGTGCGGTTCATGAGCCGCACGCCCAGATAATCCTCAAGGTCGGTCACATATTTGCTGAGCAGCGCCTTGGAGCGCCCATGCTGGCGCGCCGCCGACGAAAAGCCGCCGGAATCGAACACCTGAACAAAGGCACGAATACGGGCGAGATCCTGTGTCATAATCTACTCCAGCCTGCCAAGATCAAACGCCGCCACCTCATCCACCAATTGGGCAAAGCCGCGCAGCGCATGATCGGCGCTCGCCGCGCCCTTCTCCGCCGTAGCCAGCAAGGCATTGCCCGCCGCCCCCTGCGGATTGAGGTCACGGCTCAGCCAACCCGGCCGCGTCCGCCCATGCGTCTTGAGCCAGCGCGTCTGTGCATCCCAGCGCGACGCCGCCGAACTGAAATCCGCCAGATGCTGCTGCCGCACCGCCTCGGGCCAGTAATGCAGCATCAACGAGGTCTCGATATCCCCGCCATGAATGCCATAGGCCAGCTCATTTTCGGCAAACAGCCCCTCGGGCTGGCCAAACCGCAGCCAGGCCGCGCTCACTGCGAGCATATCCCGCTGGACTCGCAGCCGCGTCGCCAGCAGCGCCACGACTTCGGAATTGCCGCCATGGCTCGATACCACGATCAGCTTGCGCACCCCCGCCTCGACCGCCGCGCCGACCACGTCGCTCCACGCCGTCAGCAGCGTTTCCGCGCCATGGGTGAACACCCCGGCAAAGCCCGAATGCTCGAGGCTATGCCCGATGCTCTGCAGCGGCAGCACCAGCAGCTCCCGCTCCGCGCTCACATAATCGGCCAGCCGGCCCAGATGCCCTCGCGCAATATCGCAATCGGTCGATAGCGGCAGATGCGGCCCATGCGGCTCGATGGCGGCCACCGGCAGCACGGCGATGGTTTGCGGACCGGCAATTGCAGCGAATTCCGGTGCGGTCAGCTGTTCGGCAAAATGGGTGGCCAAGCTGCGCTCCGTTCGATTTTATTGGGGCAGTTGAACGCATAACTCATCTGCGCCTGGTGAACAATAACGGGCCTTGGTCGTTACCCGATTAACGATAGGATGGAATGGCTGATCGACGTGCCCAAGGAGTTCGGACTATTTTCCCACTTATGTCCAAACCCTCGTCCCGCTCTACGCTCTACCGGCTGATCGAAGCCGGCCAGCTTGCCCACAAGGCCCTGCTGCTGCCGTTGCTCGAACGCGGCCTCGAGCCCGGCGACGATGCGGTCCTGTTCGAGCTCGGCCGCTCCGGCGCCACCGAGGCCGATCTCGCCAGCCAACTCGGCCTGCCGGTCGAAAACCTGCAGACCCGCCTGCTTCGCCTCATCGAGCGCGAATTGGTCGCCCGCCATGCCGTCGGCCCCGAACTCGCTCCCGGCGTCGCCCTCACCGACCGGGGCGTGCGCATCCGCAATGGCCTGGCCGATCACTGGACCCAGCTCGAGGAAGCCCTGCTCGGCGAGCTGAAACCCAAACCCCGCAAGAAACTGGCCTCAACCCTCAAGCGCTTCGTGGATTTGCTGAAACTCTGACGTCGCGCTCCAACCTCACCCACCCACCGTGTCATTCCGGCGAAGGCCGGAATCCATGCTGAAGACCTTCCCAGCGCTGGATGAGAAGGGCGCGCATCCGACACTCCCTATTGCAGGACGCCCTTGGCGCGCTCGCCACTCACCCCAACCACCGTTCTCCCTCGGGCTCGACCCGAGGGCCATTCGCCGCTTGTGCCGTGTTGAGAGCGGCCTCGGATCAGGTCCGAGGGAGAGCGGTGGGTGAGGCGGAATTTGGGACCCTTGAAGCTACGCCTCTCGCACCCGCCAAACCCCTCTCCCACATGACCAGACCATTCAGCTCCAGTTCATCGCCAATGGTGTTTTCTGCACTCACAGGCACAAGAGGTGCTTAACAGGGAAAGGAGTTCAACAATGGCTCTGAGAAACAAGCTCATCGCTGGCGGACTGGCGGCTTTTGCAGTGCTTGCAACCGCTACGGCCGCCATGGCTGCCCCGGCCTATGCCACCAGCAATGTCAATGTGCGGTCCGGCCCCGGCACCGGCTATGGCGTCGTCGATACACTGCGCCGCGGCGAACAGGTTGACGTGCAGCAGTGCCGCGGCAGCTGGTGCTATGTCGAAAAACGCGGCCCCGATGGCTGGGTTTCCGCCAATTATCTGAGCGCCGGCGGCTGGGACAATGGCTGGAACCGTCCGCCTCCGCCCCCGCCGACCTGGAACCCGCGCCCGCCGCGTCCACCCCATTGGGGTGGTGGCTGGGGACGCCCGCGCCCGCCCCCATGGGGGGGCGGTGGCCCCCCCCCGCG
>NZ_JNNO01000034.1 GCF_000735585.1 Devosia sp. LC5 | reverse complement strand
ATTGGGGCATCCCTCCACCCTCCCTTCCCTCCCCATCAAGGGGAGGGTGACATCGCGTATTTGGCAGCATGTTGCCACTTCCACGGGAGGGCATCGGTGGATCGGGGCTCTCGTTACCCCCTCCTAGCCTCCCCCTGACAGGGGGCGGGACCGCCTTGTGGTTGGGGCTTGATCGAGCTCCAAGAATGGAGAAATCCCTCCCCCTATAGGGGGAGGTTAGGTGGGGGTACTCCGGTCTCGCCGCGCATTCCGATCCCACAGCAGATAGCCAAATGCCGCAATCAGCATGGCGCTGAGGGCAAACCAGGTCAGGGCGTAGATCAGGTGGTTGTTGGAGAAGGTGAGTACGGTGAGGCCGCCGATGGGATAGGCCGCCGGGTCCGTTCCTCGCTCTGCGTCGAGGAAGAACGGGGCGGTGGGGCCGAGGTTTTTCGCTGCGGCAATCGCCGCTACGTCGCGGGAATACCAGCGGTCATTGGCGGGATCGTTGCCGCGCAGGAATGCGCCATCCGGTTCGCTGACGCGCAGCAGGCCGGTGACCGTCACCTGCCCTTCGGGCGCTTTCCGCGTGGCGGGATCGCGGTGGTCGGGGGGGACGAAGCCGCGATTGACCAATATTGTTCCGGCATCGCTCACCAATGGCGTCAGCACCCAGAAGCCGCCGCCATGGGCGGTGACGGCCTGGACCAGGGTTTCTCTTATATTGTCGAAATGGCCGGTGACGCTGGCGTGGCGGTATTCGCCGGTGCCGGGATCAAAGCTGGTCCAGAAGGCGGGGCTACCGGCGTCGATGGGGGCGGCGTGGACTCGGGTATCGACGGCGGCGATCAGGGCGGTTTTCCAGGCCAGCCGCTCCAGCTGCCAGACGCCAAGGGCGGCAAAGCCGATTGCGCCCAGCAAGGCGATAGTGCCGATGATCATGAGCGCCCAGGGTGAGCGCACTTGGCTCGGAGTTGTCATGAAATCACCGGGTCATTCCCGCGCAAGCGGGAACCTCTGTTTGCCTGGCGGAAATCCCGAAACGGAGGTTCCCGCTTGCGCGGGAATGACATTGTGGGTGGGGACGCCATGGGGCCAAAATCCCACTTTGGCCTACATCAAAGTGGCCGGGTCCATGGTGTGGCCGGGCATCATATTGGTGTTGAGGTGGTACATGACCCAGAGGGAGCCCGAGAGCGCGATGACCACGACGATGATGGTGAAGATCGCCGCCATCATGGTCCAGCCGCCTTCCGAGCGGGTGTTCATGTGCAGGAAATAGATCATGTGCACCAGGATCTGCGCCACCCCGAAGGCCATGATGACCAGGGTGGTGATCATGGAATCCTCGATGACATTGCCCATGACCAGCCAGAACGGAATGGCGGTGAGAATGACCGAGAGGACAAAGCCGGTGAGGTAGCTTTTGCGCGTGCCATGGCTGTGGCCGTCGCCCGTCACGCCCGGATTGGGGTGGGCGTGAGCGGCCTGGGCCGGGGTGACGTGATCATTTGTGCTCATCGCAGCATCCCCATGAGATAGACGACAGTGAAGACGCCGATCCAGATGACGTCGAGGAAGTGCCAGAACATGGAGAGGCACTGCACCCGGACCTGATTGGCCGGGACGAGCCCCCGCTGGCCGATCTGGATCATCAGCGTCAACAACCAGATGATGCCGAAGGTGACGTGCAGCGCATGGGTGCCCACCAAAACGAAGAAGGAAGAGAGGAAGGCGCTGCGCTGTGGCACGGCGCCTTCATGGATCATGTGGTAGAATTCGTAGAGGGTGAGCCCGAGGAACACCGCACCCAAAAGGCCGGTAATGGCCAGCCAGAGCTGGGTGGTGCCCTGCTTGTCCTGCTCCATTTCCAGCATGGCAAAGCCATAGGTGATGGAGGAGAGGAGGAGCGCGGTGGTGCTGACCGCAACCAATGGCAGGTTGAACAGATCGGCCGGGGACGGACCAGCCGCGAAATTGCCGCCCAGCACGCCATAGATGGCGAACAGGGTGGCAAAGATCAGACAATCGCTCATCAGATAGAGCCAGAAGCCCAGCGTGGTGGAGGCATGGGCGGGGTGTTCATGCGGATCGAGATCGTAGAAGGCGATGGCTTCGCCCTCGGCGGTTTGAGGCTTGGTGCTCATGTTACTTCCCTGCCCCCAGCAATTGTGTGCGGGCGGTTTCGGTGGCAACGACATCCTCGGCCGGGATGTAGAAATCGCGGTCATAATTGAAGGTGTGGAAGATCGCGACCGCCAGAATGGCGACAAAGCTCAGCACGGCCAGCCACCACATATACCAGATCAGCGCGAAGCCCAGCGCCACGCTGAGGCCCGCCAGCACGATGCCGGCCCAGGTATTGCGCGGCATGTGGATGGCGCGGAAGCCTTCCACGGGGCGCTGTGCATTGCGCTTTTTCATATCGGCCCAGGCGTCATTATCGTGGATCACCGGGGTGAAGGCGAAATTGTAGGAAGGGGGCGGCGAGGAGGTCGCCCATTCGAGCGTGCGCGCATCCCAGGGATCGCCCGTCGTATCCCAATCCTTGTTTTTGCCCAGGATGGAGACGGCGAACTGGATGATCATGGCGGCAATGCCCAAGGCGATGACGGCGGCGCCGATGCCGGCAATGATGAACCAGATCTGCAGCGATGGATCGTCGAACGTGCGGAGGCGTCTTGTGACGCCCATCAGGCCCAGCACATAGAGCGGGGCGAAGGCGAGCCAGAAGCCCACGATCCAGAACCAGAAGCTGAGCTTGCCCCAGAACTGGTTGAGCTTGTAGCCAAAGGCCTTGGGCCACCAGTAATTGATGCCGGCAAAAATGCCGAACAGCACGCCGCCAATGATCACATTGTGGAAGTGGGCGACGAGGAACAGGGAATTGTGCAGCACGAAATCGGCGGGGGGGACGGCCAGCAGCACGCCGGTCATGCCGCCAATGGTGAAGGTGATCATGAAGGCGATGAGCCACATCATGGGCAATTCGAACCTGATGCGGCCCTTATACATGGTGAAGAGCCAGTTGAAGATCTTCGCCCCCGTGGGGATGGAGATGATCATGGTGGTAATGCCGAAGAAGGAATTGACGCTCGCCCCCGACCCCATGGTGAAGAAGTGGTGCAGCCAGACGAGGTAAGACAGGATGGTGATGACCACCGTGGCATAGACCATGGAGGTATAGCCAAACAGGCGCTTGCCCGAGAAGGTCGAGGCGACTTCCGAGAAAATGCCGAAACAGGGCAGGATGAGGATGTAAACCTCGGGGTGACCCCAGATCCAGATGAGGTTCACATACATCATCGGATTGCCGCCGAAGTCATTGGTGAAGAAATTGGTGCCGACGTAGCGGTCGAGCGCCAATAGGGTCAGCACCGCCGTCAGCACCGGGAAGGAGGCAACGATCAGCACATTGGTGCAGAGCGAGGTCCAGGTGAAGACGGGCATTTTCATCATGCCCATGCCGGGGGCGCGCATCTTGACGATGGTGGCGATGAGATTGACGCCGGACAGGGTCGTGCCGACGCCGGCCACCTGCAAGCCCCAGATGTAATAATCCACCCCCGAGGCCGGGCTATATTCGATGCCCGAAAGCGGGGGATAGGCGAGCCAGCCGGTCTGGGCGAATTCCCCGACGAACAGGCTCATCATGATCAGCACGGCGCCGCCGGCGGTCATCCAGAAGGAGAAATTGTTGAGGAAGGGGAAGCTGACATCGCGCGCCCCGATCTGGAGCGGCACGACATAATTCATGAACCCGGTGATCAGCGGCATGGCCACGAAGAAGATCATGATCACGCCATGGGCGGTGAAGACCTGATCGTAATGGTGGGCGTTCAGATACCCTTCGGAGCCGCCAAAGGCCATGGCCTGTTGCAGGCGCATCATGATGGCGTCGGAAAAGCCGCGCAGCAGCATGACCAGGCCCAGCACCATATACATGATACCGATCTTCTTGTGATCGACGCTGGTGAACCATTCGGTCCACAGATACTTCCAGAGCTTGAAATAGGTCAGCGCGGCGACCAGGGCCAGGCCGCCCAAAGCCACCACGATGAAGGTAACGACCAGGATGGGTTCGTGCAGCGGCAGGGCTTCCCAGGTCAGGCGGCCGAAAATGAAGGTCCAAAATTGATTGTTCATAGTGTGCTCGCCGCACTGGTGGTTGCAAGAGATGCGGTCTGGCCGGCCAGCCAGGACATGGCGGCCGCTGCGGCCGGCGATTGCAGCAAGGAGGGGGGAGAAAGGCCGACGCCGGTGACCATGGCCGGCTTGGGTGCGGAGAGCGCGGGCAGCTTGGCCGTCATGGCGATGGCTTCATCGACCGAGCATAGCGCGGCGACATAGGTTTTTTGCGGGCCCAGCGCGGAGCGATTGCGCGTGCCGCCGCCATAGAGCGCGGGGGCGATATTGTCGACACCGGCGAGACCCAGGCCGCCGCGATCGTCGATCGACATCATCTCGCTCATGCACATCTTGTCGAGCTCGACGCACATATTGACGATGGCGGTATAGAGCCCGTTCTCGACGCCGGCGAAGTGGGTGACGGGGACGCGTTCGGTGGGTTTTTCGAGTTCGAGATAGAGCTTGCGATCGAGCTGGGCATCGGCGCCGCGCACATCGGTGACCCATTGGTCGAACCCGGCAGTGTCGGTGCCGCGGAATTCGAAATGCATGCCGGAAAAGCCGTGGCCGCTATAATTGGCGGAAAAGCCCTTGTAGCTGCCGGGCTGGTTGACCACGGCATGGAGGCGCGTCTGCATGCCGGGCATGGCGTAGATCTGGCCGGCCAGAGCGGGGATATAGAAGGAATTCATCACCGTGGAGGAGGTCAGCGTGAAGCTGATCGGGCGATCGACGGGGGCGACCAGTTCGTTGACGCTGGCGATATTGTATTGGGGGTAGATGAACAGCCATTTCCAATCGAGCGCCACGACTTCCACCTCGAGCGGGGTCATGTCGGCGGTAACCGGCTGGCCGGGGGCGATGCGGCCCAATTGGCGGTAGGGGTCAAGCAAATGGGTGCCCACCCAGGTGACGGCCCCCAGGCAGATGATGATGGCGAGCGGAGCGGCCCAGATCACCAGTTCGAGATGGGTCGAGTGGTCCCAATCGGGCTGGTAATCGGCATGCTCATTGCCCTGGCGGTATTTGCGGGCAAAGATCACCACCAGCGCCAGCACCGGAATGATGATCAGCAGCATCAGGAAGGTGGCGATCAGGATCAGGTCGCGCTGCTGGGCGGCGATATCGCCGGCGGGGGCGAGGACCACCGCATTGCAGCCCGCGAGCATGGCGGCGAGGGGAAACAGGAGGGCGAGTTTGATCAGACGAGACACTTGGGCGTTCCTCGATGAGGTTTCGCAATCTTCGTCGCCCTATGCCTCTCCCAGCGGAAACGCCATCGGGCATTTTGTCCACTCCCGTTCCGGAGTAGAATAGGGCAAGGGAGAGCTTAACCGTATTGCATAGCGCCGCAAAGAGCCCTGCTCGAAACGGCCGCAAGTTCGACAAAACGCCAATCAAATCAAGGCAGTGAACCAGATGGCCGCTTCGTCCTCAACCATCCCGGAAACGAGCGCCGAGCACGATGCCCGCGTCACCAATGCCCATCGCCGACCGGTTCATGCTGGGGAAATCGCGGTCGGTGTGATCATCGGTCGCACCTCCGAATTCTTCGATTTCTTCGTCTATGCCATCGCTTCGGTGCTGGTGTTTCCCGCAGTGGTGTTTCCCTATGTGGACCCGCTGACCGGCACGATCCTGTCCTTTGCGGTGTTCGCTTTGGCCTTTGTCGCCCGCCCGATCGGCACGGTGATCTTTTCGGCGGTGGACCGCAATTACGGGCGCGGGGTCAAGCTCACCATCGCGCTGTTCCTGCTCGGCATCTCCACGGTGGCCGTAGCCTTCCTGCCCAGCGACAGCCAGGTGGGGGCCTTTTCGGTGGCCATCCTGATGCTGTTCCGTTTCGGGCAGGGTATTGCGCTGGCCGGCACCTGGGATGGGCTGGCTTCGCTGCTGGCGCTCAATGCGCCGCCCAATCGGCGCGGCTGGTATGCCATGGTGCCGCAATTGGGCGCCCCGATCGGGTTGATCGTCGCCTCGGCGCTGTTTGCCTTCCTCGTCAGCTCGATTTCGGCCGAGGACTTCTTGGCCTGGGGCTGGCGCTATCCGTTCTTCGTGGCCTTCGCCATCAATGTGGTGGCTTTGTTCGCGCGGCTGCGCATCGTGGTGACGCCCGAATATACGGGCCTGTTCGAAAGCGGCGAACTGGAGCCGACGCGCATCCGCGACACGGTGCGCAGCGAGGGCCGCAATATCGTGATCGGCGCCTTTGCGCCATTGGCCAGCTTTGCCCTGTTCCACATGGTCACGGTGTTTCCGCTGTCCTGGGTGTTTCTCTATACCGACGAATTGCCGGCGCGGTTCCTGGTCATTGAGGCCGCTTCAGCCGTGGTGGGACTGGGCGCGGTGGTGCTGTCTGGCGCCCTGGCCGACCGGGTGGGGCGGCGCTGGCTGCTGGGCGCTTCGGCGGTCGGCATTGCCATCTATAGCGTCTTCGCGCCGCTGCTGCTGGGCGCGGGGGACATGGGCGAGATCATCTATATGGTGGTGGGCTTTATCCTCTTGGGTCTCTCCTTCGGGCAATCCTCGGGCGTCGTCGCGTCCAATTTCACCAAGCTCTACCGCTATACCAGCTCGGCACTGACCTCGGACCTGGCCTGGCTGTTCGGTGCCGGCTTTGCCCCGCTGGTGGCGCTAGCGCTATCGAGCCAGTTCGGACTGATTTCCTCGGGGGCCTATCTGCTGTCGGGGGCGATCTGCACGCTGATCGCGCTGGGGCTGAACCGGCAATTGGCGGGGCAGAACTAGGGCGCCTCAGGAATTGTCCGCGTCGTCGATGTCCTCTCCCTCCCAATAGCCGAGCGGCGTCAGCCTGCCGCCTTCCTTGAAGGTGCCATCATAACGGTGGAACCCCGACAGACCGACATCAACTCGGACGCGGCCGCTGTCTGGATATTCGATCACTTCGGCATTGGTATTGTTTGACAGCGCCAGATAGCGCAGGGGCTCGCTGCCAGTATTGATGAGCTGATGGGCCGCCCCGGCAGCCGGAGCCCCCAGGCAATCGCCTTCCCATATGGGAAGGCGTTCATCGCCGAAGCGGTATATGCCCTCCCCTGAGAGAATGAAGAACATCTCATCGGAGGTGTGGTGGCGATGGAAAGGCATGGAGGTCTTGCCGGGCGGAACGACGAGATAGTTCGCGCCGAGGGCCTTGAGACCGAGGAGTGTCCCAATTTCTGCGAACTCGTTAGCAAAGCGAGCGCCAATGGTGTCGGGTTTGAGGGACAGCTTGGCAAGGTTGACGACGACGTCAGTCATAAGCGCGACTCCTTTGGGGCCACCAAGTCAACCGCATTAATGCCCGGTCTTGGTGTGCGGCGCGGCGACGGGTTTGGATTCGGGGGAGCCGCGTTGGCGCAGCCAGACCGAGAGCAGCACCAGTACGGCAGTGGACAGGAATTCGGACTGCCAGTTCTGGAAGGATTCGAACCATAATTGGGGATCGGCCAGATATTGCCAGGCGGTTTGGGCGGCCTCGCCATGCAGCAAGGCCTCTTGATTGGCGGCAGCGGTGCTTTGCAGCCAGTGCAGCAGGAAGGAGAGGATGAACAGGGCCAGCAGCGCCAGGCCGAGCGACTGGGAGTAAAGCGCGCTCCAGACCCCGCCGGCGCGCACGGGCCAGGGTGCCTCGGGGTCACTGCGTTTGCTGGCCGGGTCCGCGTCTTCGGGATTGGACTTGTCGGGATCCTTGGATTCGGAGGAGCCGCGCTGGAACAGCATGACCGTCATCAGCACATAGGCCGACATCTGCAGGAATTCGCTCTCCCAGTTTTCAAATAGCGGGGAAAGAAAGGCCGGGCTGATGAAATAGGCAAAGAGCCCGATATCGGGCACGTCATGGCGGGCCAACTGCGCATTGTGGTCGAACCAGCCAGCGATCAGCATGCCCAAAGCGCTGAGCAGGAATACGGCGAGCAGGGCCAGTGAGAGCCCGTTATCGCGGACAAAGCGCATCATTCCAATCCTTTGCGGCGCAGCCAAGTAGCTGATCAACGCCGGCCTGGTGGCGCGGTTCCGCCTGCGCGACCGAGGACGGCACGATCGATTCGCCTCATGCATGACGCGACCGATTGCCGGAGGGCCTATGAGGCCGGTAAGCTCAAGCTGAACCGCGGGTAAGCGCGGCTGGGGAGGCCAGATGAGCGAATATTCGGGCACCGTTTATTCCCTCAGGATCGTGGCGGCGATCCTGATCGTGACGCTGGCCTGGGACGCACTGGACCCATGGGCCGGCCCGTCGCCGTTTTTCGTGCTGGCCTCCTATTTCCTGTTGGGATTCGTCTGCGCCGCGGCGTTTCCCGGCCAGGTCTGGTTTGGCATCGCCGTGGCAGTGGCGGCGGCCATCGGCTTTGAAGTGCTGCAATCGCTGGTGCCGGTCCGCGATGTGCGCGGCATCGAGCTGATCGGCAAATGGCTCAGCGCTTCGGGCGGGGTGATCCTCGAACTCGTTCTGGTGCTGGTGCGGGACATGCGGCAGCGCGAACGCTGAACGCCGCCGGGCGTCAGCTCATGGCGGCACGGTATATGTGCAGGACGTCGTCCACGGCCATGGCACGGGGATTGTTGTCCATCAACCGGCGGATGGCATGGGCCTCCGCTGCCCATTCGGGCAGCGCCTCCGGTGCCGCGCCATGGCGGGACAGCTGCATTTCGATGCCCAGCTGGCGGCAGAAATCCATCGCGGCGGCGAGGATTGCCTGGGTGCCGTCAGCCGGTGGTAGACCGAGCAGCCGGCAGATTTCGGCGGTCTTGTCGGGACGGGCTGGGGCATTGAAGGCCAGCACGTGTGGGAAGATGATGGCATTGGCCAGGCCATGGGGCAGCTTGAGGCGGGTGCCCAGCGGATAGGCCAGGGCGTGGCCGGACGCGGTATTGACCGGCCCCAGGCAGACGCCGCCATAATAGGAAGCGAGCATCATGCCGGCGCGGGCTTCGGTATCGGCGCCATCGGCCACGGCGCGGGCGAGATAACGGCCGACCAGCGCGATGCCAAGGGTGGCATAGCCATCGATCAGCGGATGGGCCTTGATATTGGTGAAAGCCTCGACGCAATGGGCCAGTGCATCGACGCCGGTGGCGGCGGTGACGGCGGGCGGCACGGAATAGGTCAGCTCGGGATCGAGAATGGCGATATCGGCCAGCATGAACGGGCTTTCGACCGCGAGCTTGGCCAGGGTCTGGGGATGCGTGACCAGCGCGCGGATGCCGGCTTCCGAACCCGTGCCGGAGGTGGTGGGCACCTGGGCCAGCGCGGTGCGGCGGCCATCGATCTTGCCGACGCCGACGACGTCAGGCACCGACCTGTCGCTGTCCCAGAGCACGGCAACGAGCTTGGCCACATCCATGACCGAGCCACCGCCCAGCCCGATGACCAGATCGGGCCGGAAGGCGCGGGCCGCGGCCAGCGCGGCTTCAACGGCCGGCAGGTCGGGTTCGGGCGGCAGGTCGATAAAGGTCTCGAGCGTGCCGGAAAGGCCGATGCGCCCGACAAAGCCGACCGTGGGCGCCATGGCCACGATGAAGACGCGGCGATAGGGGGCGGCCCAATCGGCGAGGTGCGCGACGGCGCCGGCGCCGATTTCGAGCCGGGCGGGCTGCAGCAGGGTGATCGGCCGGGCCATGGACAGGGTAAGTTCAGACATTGTCCTGCGCCTCGAGTTCGGCCATCTGGCTCCAGACCTTGTCGAGTTCGGCCGGGGCGAGTTCGACCAGCGGGGGACGCACACGCGTCCAGCCGGGGTGATTGCGGCGGCGGGCCAGCATGGCCTTGATGGTGGGCAATTGCACATAAGCGTTGGAGAGATCGCGCCAGGCGTTGATGCGCTCCTGCGCCTTGTCGACGCGGGCGGTCTCGGCCGGGTCGTGGCAATGGTCGAACACCACGCGCAGATGCTTGCCGATGAGATTGGAGCTGGAGGTGATGCAGCCCGCGCCACCCGAGCGCAGCAGCGGCAGCATGAAGGGATCGGCGCCCGCGAGCACCGAGAAATTGGCGAAGCTGGAGGCGAAGGCCTGCATGCTGTCGAGCTTGCCGGAGCTGTCCTTGATGCCGACCACAATGCCGGGAAAGGCTTCGAGCAGGCGGCCGACCAATTCCAGCGACAGCCCGACCTGGGCGATGGGCGGGATGTGATAGAGCACGACGCGCAGATCGTCGCGGCCGACGCCTTCGATGGCCTCGGCATAGAAGCGGAACAGGCCCTCGTCGCTGACGCCCTTGTAATAGAAGGGGGGCAGCACGACCGTGGCCTTCACCCCGGCCTCGACGGCATGGCGCATCAGGGTGACGGTATCGGCGACATTGGTCTGGGAGGTGCCGGGCAGCAGGCGCTGGGGATCGATACCGGCGGCGATGACCCGATCGAGCAGAGCCTGACGCTGGGCGATGCTGAAGGAATTGGCCTCGCCCGTGGTGCCGAGCAAGGCGACGCCGTCGCAACCATCCTGCAACAGGGCATGGCAATGGGCGGCGAAGGCTGTGTGATCGGGCGTGCCATCTTCCAGGATCGGGGTGGCCGAGGCGCAGAAGACGCCGCTAATGGGGAGATTGCTCGTCGGATTGGTCACTTGTTTCCCCCGGCCAGGCGGCGCGCATAGGCGATGGCTTCGTTCATATTGGTGTGGTTGGCCTTGCCGGTGCCGGCAATGTCGAAGGCGGTGCCGTGATCGACCGAGGTGCGGTCGATGGGCAGGCCCAGCGAGACATTGACGGCGGTATCGAAGGCCACGAGCTTGATCGGGATGTGCCCCTGATCGTGATATTGCGCGATCACCAGATCGAAGGCGCCGTTATAGGCGCGGTGATAGACGGTGTCGGCGGAGATGGGGCCCTTGACGTCGATGCCTTCGGCCTGCGCCATGGCGACAGCCGGCACGACTTGCACATCATCCTCGGTGCCGAACAGGCCGCTTTCCCCGCAATGGGGATTGATGCCGGCCACCGCGATGCGCGGCCTGGCGCAGCCAATGCGCTTGAGATGATCATTGCCGGCGCGGATGGTGGCAAGGATGCGCTCGGGGGTGGCGCGATCGATGGCGGTCTTGAGGGAGACGTGGGTGGAGACGTGGATGACCTTGAGGCGCTCGGAGGCCAGCAGCATGAAGGCCGATTTCTGCCCGGTCAGCGCCGCCAGCATGCCGGTATGGCCATCGTAGTGATGGCCGGCCAGGTTCAACGCCTCCTTGTTGATGGGCGCAGTGACGATACAGCCGATCGTGCCGGCCTGGGCGTCGCGCACGGCCTTTTCGATGAAGCGGAAGGCCGCGTCGCCGGCGCGGGGATCGAGCTTCCCCCAGGGCAGCGGGCCGCCCTCGATCGGCAGGTCCTCGACCAGGCCATCGAGGTCGATCGTGGCGCCGGTGGCGGCGACGGCAAGGTCCAGCGTGGCGCGATTGCCATAGATGCGGGTGCGGGCGCGGTCGGCAGGCGACATCTCCGCCAGGGCGCGGATCGCGATTTCGGGACCGACCCCGGCGGGGTCACCCATGGTAATGCCAATCAGCTCGCTCATGCTGCGTCTCCGTCGATCCAGCCCTTGGGGAGGCGGACATATTTGATGGCCCGCCGGAAATAGGTATAGGCGAGATGGATCGCGCCATCGCCGTCTTCCAGCAGATAGGGGTAGGATAGTTCCTTGTTGCGCCCGTCCACCGAATTGTTGGAGAGGCAGGTGCCAGCACTGTCATCGACGATGCGGCGCAGCGGGAAGGTGCGGCCGCCATCGGTGGAAACGCACAGGGTCATCGGCGCGCGGGGCACGCCCCAGATGGGGGCGCAGCCGCCGCTGGCGTCGGGGCGGTCATCGCCCTCCTCGATCTCGTCATAGAGCGAGGTGCGGCGGTCGCTGGAGGTCGCGGCCGAAACCGGATTGCACAGCATGGCGAGGCGCCCATCGCCGAGGCGAATGACGTTGATGGAGGAATTGTTGTTGGGCACATCGGTCGGCTCCGGCGCCGACCAGGTCACTCCGCCGTCGCGGCTTTCCGAGCGATGCACGAAATCGGACTGGCGGCGGCGATAGAAGGCGGCCATGTGCTCGCCATCGAGCGGCACGATGGTCATATGCACCGAACCGATCGAGCCGGGCACTTCGCTCAGCGTCCAGGTGGCGCCGTCGTCATGGCTTACCGCGACCCCAGCGGTGTCGTGGCTGCCGTTCCAGCGCTGGCCCGGGCGCGAAATGCAGCGGAAGACCGGCATCATCCAGGCGCCATCATTGCGCCGCACGAAACGGCCGCGCACGAAGGTGCCCAGGGGCAGATCGAGGATGCGCGGCACGCCGCCACTGAGTACGCCATCGGTCAGGGTAATCTGGCGCGCCCGCAACAGGCATTCGTCCTGGTTGCCGGAGGGCTGGGCGGTGTGGAACAGCTGCCAATGGCCCTGCCCGTCCCGCGTCAGCACCGGATTTTGTTCGCTGCGCTCGGGATCATCGCTCAGCCGCATCGGCGCCGACCAGCGATCGCTGCCGGGGGCCAGGGTGCAGCCGAAAATGGAAATGTCGGCCTTGCCCTCGAGCGTGCCGCCGAACCACAGGCAGACCAGGGTGCCATCGTCGAGGCGCTCGATGAAGGCGGCGTGATTCTGCACCATGGGCGAAGGCAGATAGGCCGCCTGCAGGCCTTGGCTGGCCGGCCCGATCTGCCCTGTCATGCGCACCGCGATCTCGTCTGGAGTCATGTCTCTCCCCGCCTCCTGGTTGCCGCAAACTTGCTGTCCTTCGCAATGTTGTCAAGTTATTATTCCAGCTTAACAACCCGGCCTTGCGCGGCAGAAAATCATATAATCTTTGTATTTCAATTATTTAGATTTCAGCGCGGGCATGCAGTTTCGTATTTCCTGATTTTTGTTTGACAACTATTGGTCAGCGCTAGATAGTGCCGGCCCACGGGTGGACGGCTATGCTGGCGCCCTGAGGAAACGGTGGGCGCTCCGCAGCGGCGCTCATGTCCGGCTCAGCTGCACAGGGAGGTAGAATTGATTTTCAAACAGATTCTGGTCGCCGGCTTGCTGGCTTCGGGCGCCATTGCCCCGGCCATGGCCCAATCCAATACCGACATTACCGTGGTGCTCAGCGAGGAACTCGACCTGGTCGATCCCTGCATGGCGACGCGCTCCAATATCGGCCGCGTCATCCTGCAGAATATCAGCGAGACGCTGACCGAGCTGGACGTGCGCGGCGACAAGGGCCTGATGCCCCGCCTGGCCGAAAGCTGGGAAGACAAGGGCGATGGCACCTGGCAGTTCAAGCTGCGCCCGGGCGTGACCTTCTCGGACGGCACCACGTTTGACGCCAATGACGTCAAGCATTCGTTCGACCGCGTCTTCTCAGATCAGATGACCTGCGAAAGCGCGCGCTATTTCGCCGATACGGAGCTGAGCTTTACCGTGGTCGACGACACCACGCTCGACGTCAAGGCCGAGCCGGCCCAGCCGATCCTGCCGCTGCTGATGAGCCTGGTCACCATCGTGCCGTCGGAAACGCCGATGGAATTCGTGCGCGACCCGATCGGGACCGGCCCCTATGCGATGAGCGAGTGGACCGCCGGCCAGCAGATCGTGCTGGATCGCCGCGACGATTACTGGGGCGACGCCCCGGCGGTGACCAAGGCCACTTACCTGTTCCGCTCCGAGCCTGCCGTTCGTGCCGGCATGGTTGCCGCGGGCGAAGCCGATATCGCGCCCCAGATCACGGCCGAAGTGGCCGATAACAAGGCCACCGATTTCAGCTATCTGAATTCGGAGACCGTCTATCTGCGGATCGATGGCCAGGATGCTCCGACGAGCGATCTTCGGGTTCGCCAGGCACTGAATGCCGCCATCGAGCGCGAAGCCTTTATCGGCACCGTATTGCCCGAGGGGACCGAACTGGCCGTGGCCATGGTGCCGCCGACCACTTTGGGCTGGAACCCCGACCTGTCACCCCCGGCCTTTGATCCTGAATTGGCCAAGACGCTGCTTGCTGAAGCCCAGGCCGATGGCATCGATACCAGCCTGCCGATCGAAATCGTGGCCCGTACCGAGAACTTCCCCAATGTGACCGAGGTCGCCGAGGCCCTGGTGCAGATGCTCAACGAAGTTGGCTTCAACGCCACGCTGCGCATGGTGGAAGTTGCCGAACACGAGCAGTATTATTCCAAGCCTTATCCCGAAAGCGAAGGCACCCGCCTGGTGCTGGCGCAGCACGACAATAGCCGTGGCGACCCGGCGTTCTCGATGTTCTTCAAATATAACAGCGAGGGCACCCAGTCGGGCGTCAACGACCCCAAGGTGGACGACCTGATCGCCCGCGCATCGGCCGCAACCGGGGACGAACGCGCGGCCCTGTGGTCGGAACTGTTCGCCTATGTCCATGACGAGATCGTCGCCGACGTCCTGCTGTTCCACATGGTTGGGCTCAGCCGCGTCAGCGAGCGTCTGGACTTCACCCCGACCATCGCGACCAATCAGCAGCTGCAGCTGTCCGAGATCGGCTTCAAGTAAGCCTGCCTCAGGTTCATAATCAGGCGATGCCGGGCTGGTCCCGGCATCGTGTCACTTGTCAAACCGGATTAGCGGCCATGACCAAATTGATCTCGCAGCGGGCCATTGCCAGCCTGTTGTCGCTCCTGGGCCTGCTGGTGCTGGTCTTTTTCCTGTCGCGCCTCACCGGTGATCCGGCCGCCCTGTTCCTGCCGATTGACGCCAGTGAGGAAATGAAGGCGCAGTTTCGCGCGCTGAACGGGCTCGACCTGCCGCTGCTTGAACAATTCGGCCGTTATGTGTGGGATTTCCTGCATCTGGATTTCGGGCAATCGCTGCGCAAGGCCCGCCCCGCCATCGAGGTGGTGCTGGAAGCCTATGCCTGGACGCTGCCGCTGGCACTGATCACCATGACGCTGGTGGTGATTGCCTCCATCGTGCTGGGCGCACTGGCCGCTTTCAATGTCGGCGGGTTTTTCGACCGGCTGGTGTCCATCGTTTCGCTGGTCGCCGCCTCGGCGCCCGATTTCTGGATCGCCATCGTCGCCATCGTCATCTTCGCGATCAATCTGAGCTGGCTGCCCACCTCCGGGGTGGGCACGCCCTGGCACTGGATATTGCCCATTGCGGTGCTGTTCATCCGCCCGTTCGGGCTGATCGTGCAGGTGGTGCGCGGCTCGATGCTGGGCGCCCTATCGGCGCCCTACGTCAAGACGGCCCGGGCCAAGGGCGTGCGCAACCTGCCGATCATTTTCGTGCATACGCTGCGCAATGCCATGCTGCCGGTGATCACCGTGATCGGCGACCAGGCCGCCGCCATGCTCAATGGGGCGGTGATCGTGGAGACGATTTTCGGCTTTCCCGGCATCGGCAAACTGATGATCGATTCCATCCTGCAGCGCGATTTCAATGTCGTGCTGGCCGCCATCATGGTCACCGCCATCGCCATTTTCCTCATGAACATCCTGATCGACATTGCCTATGGCCTGCTCGATCCGCGCATCCGGCATTGAGGAGCAAGGCCATGTCCGATCTGTCCACCGCCATCCCGCCTGCTCCCGCCAAGAGGCGCGCCGCGCCGCTGCTGGCCATGTTGTGGCGCGACAAGCTGGCCTTTGTGTCAGCCATCGTGCTTATCGTCATCGTGCTGTTCGCATTGCTGGGACCGGCGTTGCTGAGCGATCTGGCCACCAGCCAGAACCTGCGCGGCCGCAATAGCCCGCCCTTTGACCTGGCGCGAGGCTGGGCCTTTGTGCTGGGTGGGGATTCGCTGGGACGGCCCATGCTGGCCCGGCTGATCGTTGCTGCCCGCAGCACCATGCTGGTCGCCGCCGGCACGGTGCTCGCCGCCATGGCGGTGGGCGCGGTGCTGGGCCTGTTGGCCGGATATCTGGGCAAGCATGTGTCGCAGGCGATCATGCGACTGGCCGACGTCATCATGTCGTTTCCCTCGCTGCTGATCGCGGTGATCGTGCTCTATGTGCTGGGTCCCTCCATCCCCAATATGATCCTGGTGCTGGCGATTACCCGCATCCCGATCTATCTGCGCACCACGCGCGCCGAAGTGCTCGAAGTGCGCCAGCGCATGTTCGTGCAGGCGGCGGTGGTGATGGGGGCCTCCAATGGCCGCATCATCCTGCGCCATATCCTGCCGGTGGTGGCGCCAACGCTGGTGACGATTGCCACGCTGGATTTCGCCTTCGTCATGCTGGCCGAATCCTCGCTATCGTTCCTCGGTATCGGCATCCAGCCGCCCGACATTACCTGGGGCCTGATGGTTGCCCAGGGCCGCCCCTATCTGACGACTGCCTGGTGGCTGGCCTTCTGGCCAGGGCTGTTGATCGTCATCACCACGCTGTCGCTGAACCTGCTGTCCAACTGGATGCGCGTAGCGCTCGACCCGTCCCAGCGCTGGCGGCTGGAAGCCCGGAGCACCAAAGATGAGTAACGCCCTGCTTGAAGTGCGCAATCTATCGGTCGATTTCCACACCGCGCGCGGCACGGTGCATGCCGTGCGCGATGTGTCCTGGAGCATCAATCGCGGCGAGACGCTGGCCGTGCTGGGCGAAAGCGGCTCGGGTAAATCGGTCTCGGCTTCAGCGGTGATGAATATTCTCGATATTCCGCCGGCCCAGATCATTGCCGGGGAAATCTATTTCGAAGGCCAGAACCTGCTCGCCATGAGCAATGAGCAGCGCCGCGCCATCAATGGCAAGCGCATCGCCATGATCTTCCAGGACCCGCTGAGCCATCTCAACCCGGTCTATCCGGTGGGCTGGCAGATCGCCGAGATGATGACGGCGCATGGCCGCCCGATGAGCGAGGCGCGCGCCCGCACGCTCGACCTGTTGAACCGCGTGGGCATTCCCGAACCGCATAATGCGGTGGGCAAATATCCGCACCAATTCTCCGGCGGGCAGCGGCAGCGCCTGATGATCGCCATGGCGCTGGCGCTCAAGCCCGATATCCTGATTGCGGACGAGCCGACCACGGCGCTCGACGTAACCATCCAGGCCGATGTGCTGGCCTTGCTCAAGCAATTGCAGGCCGAGACCGGCATGGGCCTGGTGCTGATCACCCACGATCTGGGCGTCGTTGCCGAGATCGCCGACCGCGTGGTGGTGATGAGCCAGGGGCAAATCGTCGAGCAGGGCTCGGTGCGCGATGTGTATCACGCCCCCCAGCATGCCTATACGCAAAAGCTGATCGGGTCGGCGCCGGGCAAGGGGCAGATCAAGACGCTGGAGCCCGATCTGCCGTTGCTGCTCGAAGCCAAGGCCCTGTGCAAGACCTATGGCCGCTTCACCGCGCTCAAGGACGTGTCGCTGACCCTGGCGCGCGGGCAGAGCCTGGCCGTGGTGGGGGAGAGCGGTTCCGGCAAATCGACGCTGGCCCGCGCCATCCTGCGGCTCGAGACCGCCGATAGCGGGGCCGCATTCTGGAAGGGACAGGACCTGCTGGCCATGAGCCCCTCGGCCCTGCTGGGGGTGCGCCGGCAGATCCAGATGGTGTTCCAGGACCCGACCCAATCGCTCAATCCGCGCATGTCGGTGTATCAGCTGATTTCAGAAGGCTGGGACATTCACCGGCTGATGCCGGACCGCAACCAGCGGCAAATGCGGGTGCGCGAACTGCTCGAACAGGTGGGGCTCAGCGCCGAACATGCCAGCCGCTATCCGCACCAATTCTCGGGCGGGCAGCGCCAGCGCATCGCCATTGCCCGAGCATTGGCGCTCGAACCCGAACTGATCATCTGCGACGAAGCCGTGTCGGCGCTCGACGTATCCATCCAGGCGCAGGTGATCGCGCTGCTCGACGATTTGCGCGAGCGGCTGGGCATTTCGTTCCTGTTCATCGCCCATGACCTGGGCGTGGTGCGGGATTTTGCCGATACTGTCATCGTCATGAAGGCGGGCGAAATCGTCGAGCGGGGACCTACCGAGCAGATTTTCAGCGCCCCGAGCCATCCCTATACCCAGCGCCTGCTGGCGGCGGCGCTCGATCCGGACCCGGACGTGCAGGCGCAGCGCCGCTTGCTGGCCACGGCGCAGGCATGACGCGTCTCATCATCATTGCCGACGATCTGACGGGCGCGCTCGACGCCAGCGCGCCTTTCGCCATGCGGGGATTGTCGACGGTGATTGCGCTGGGTGCAGAGGGCCTGCCCGAGGCGCTGGCCGGCGGCGCCGAGATTGTCGGGGTGTCGACCGATAGCCGGGAGATTGCGCCGGAGGCGGCGCGGGCTGCTGTTGCCGATGTGGTGTCGCGCCTGCCGGGTGTGCCGGTTTTCAAGAAGATCGACTCCCGGCTCAAGGGCAATATTACTGCCGAGCTGGACGCCATTCCGCATGATCGCAGTCTCGTCGTCCCGGCTATTCCGGCCTTCGGGCGCTGGGTTCGCGAGGGGCGATTGGGCGGGTTCGGGCTGGATGAACCGGTTGATGTGGCGGCGCGGCTGGGGAAGCATGCGGCTAAGGCCAGCATTCCCGATGCGGCAAGCCAGCAGCAGATTGCGGCGGCGCTGCGAGCGCAAGAGCATGACCTGCTGGTCGGGGCGCGGGGGCTGGCGGAAGCGCTGGCCGAGCACTGGTCGGAGCGGGTCATGCCCGCGCCGCAGATGGCGTCTGATGGGCCGGTTATCTGCGTGATCGGCTCGACCGATCCGATCACCGTGGAACAGGCCGACGCCCTGCGCGAGCGCTATCCGGGGCTGGCCTATGTCGCGGCGCCGAACGGAATTGCCACGGAGCTGGTTAGCGGCCGGCTGACGCTGGTGCAGGCAGTTGAGGGTGCGGAGCCGGCGGCGTCCCCGGTGGTTGCGGCCAATCTGGCGCGGGTGCTGCAAGGGCTTGAGCCGGCAGCGGGGACGGCTTTGGTGCTGTCGGGGGGTGCCACAGCGCAGGCGATCCTTGCGGCGCTGGGTATCGGGCTGATTAGCCTGATCGGCGAGGCCCTGCCGGGGCTGCCTATTGCCCGGGCCGGCGGTTTCACGATAATCACCAAATCGGGGGGTTTTGGGGACAAGGACACGCTTGTCCGCCTCCTCGCGTCCCATGGCGGGCACGAATGGGAGTGACACAAACAGTGATGTCGGATGGTCTCAACGTAAGACGCAGCCTTTCTGACGCGGTCTTTGACCGGATCCTGCGGGCCATCAAATCGGGCGCCTATGGCGTGGATGAACGCTTGCCCACCGAACATACGCTGGCCGCCGAATTCCAGGTGTCCCGCCCCGTGGTGCGCGACGCGCTGCAACGGCTGCGCGACCAGGGCCTGATCTATTCGCGGCGCGGCGCGGGCAGCTTCGTGCGCGACCATGGCCTGCGCGAACCGCTGGGCTTCGGGCAGATGGAGAACCTGTCCGACCTGCAGCATTGCTATGATTTCCGCCTGACCATGGAGCCGGAAGCCGCCGCCATGGCCGCCCATCGCCGCACCGATCGCTCGCTGCAGGACATCAAATCGGCGCTCGATCTATTGCGTGACGCCACCAATAGGCAGGCGCACCGCGCCGATGCCGATTTCATGTTTCATCTGGGCATCGCCAAGGCTTCGGCCAATCCCTATTTCGCCACCGCCATGCAGGCGCTGGAAGAGCATATCGCGGTCGGCATGCGGTTTCACGGCATGTCGCTGCGCAGCACCAGTGATGGGCTGAACCATGTGTTCATCGAGCATAGGGCGATCTTTGAGGCGATCCGGCTGGGCGATGCCGAGGGCGCCCGCCAGATGATGAAGACCCACCTGACCGGCTCGCGCGATCGCCTGTTCGAGCCCCGCCAGGAGCGGGTATAGCTGGCGCCGGGGTGACGCCAGCCAGGGCTCAGGCGACTTTGCGGTAACGTTCGGCCGGGGTGCCGCTGATATTGGGGCCCATGCTGAGGCGGGCGGCCTCATAGGCCTGCCAAAGCGACAGATCGCCCAGCGGCGGGACGGTGACGGCTTCCTTGCGGTCGAAACCGACCAGGGCCGCATCGACTAGATCATCGACTTCCATGACATTGGGCAGGTTATCGACATCGACGCCCGAGCGGTTCCAGATCGCGGTGCGGGTGGCGGCGGGCACGACGGCCTGCACGTAAATACCCTTGGGGCCGACTTCAGCGGCCAGCCCCTGCGAGAAGGTCAGGATATAGGCCTTGGTGGCGGGATAGATGCCGGGGAAATATTCAGGCAGCAGGGCGGTGGCGGAACCGACATTGACGATGCTGCCATGGCCGCGCTCGATCATGCCGGCAACAGCGGCCGAGGCGAGCAGGGTCGGCGCGGTGATATTGAGCTGGATCAGCCAATCGAGATCGGCCGGCTGGGTGGTGGTGAAAGTGCCCGGCAGGCTATCGCCGGCGTTGTTGACGAGCAGGTCGATCGGGGCGCCGGAGCGGAGGCGATCAGCAATTCTGGCCAATTGGGTGGCGTCGGTAAGGTCTGCCGTCAGAATCTCGACTTTGACGCCATGGGCGCTGGTGAGTTCGGCTGCCAGCTGTTCGAGCTTGGCCGTGGTGCGCGCCACGATGGTCAAGTCATAGCCGCGGGCGGCGAGGCGGCGGGCATAGGTGGCGCCGATGCCGGCCGAAGCTCCGGTGATGAGTGCGGTGGACATGTGAGTACCTGTTGTAAACTGGGTTGATCGATGCCACATAGATGATGACCATCATCCTGATTGTCAAGATGACGGCCATCATCTATTTTTTGCGGGAGTTTGAACCATGGGGACCAGCCAGCAGCAGAAGGCGCAAAGCCGGAAGGCCATCGTGGATGCCGCCGCGCATTTGTTCCGCGAGCGGGGCGTGGATGGGGTGAGCGTGGCGCAGGTGATGGATGCCGCGGGGCTGACCCATGGCGGGTTTCCGCGCCATTTCGCCAGCAAGCAGGAATTGCTCAACGAAGCGCTGGCCGACGCCCTGGCCAATGGCGACGGCTTTGTGCCGGCCGGCGACATAATGGCCTTTGCCAGCCAATATCTGACCAAGCAGCATCGCGACAATCCGGGCCATGGCTGCGTCTATGCGACGCTGGGCACCGAAATATCGCGCGGGCCGGCCGAGACGCGCCATGTGCTGAGCGAAATGATCCAGAAGCAGGTCGATGCCTTTGCCGGCGGCGGCAAGGAAGAGAGCACCAAGGCCATCGGCAGCTGGGCGGCGATGATCGGGGGACTGATCCTGGCGCGCGTTGCCGACAATGAGGCGCTGTCCGAAGAAATCCTGCAGGCGACGCGGGACTTCCTGGGCGTGTGAGCCACATTGGGCACCGGCCAGGGCGGCAACCCTACTGATTTTGCTGCCGGCCGGCTTGGTTTTGCCTGCATTTGGAGCGGGCTGGTGTGCCCTCGGGCGGGCAGCGGCAAATTCATATTGTAGTACTATTGGGAAATGTGGTTATGCTGATGGGGAGGATCTGGGAGGAGCCTCCATGCATCGGAATATTGTGCGGAGTGACGGCCGGGTGCCGTTCGCTGCCGCAGATGCATAGGTATATTACGTGCCAACAGGGGGAGTGTTGTGGCGTTATTGGAAATCAACAAGGTGACCAAGGAGTTCGGTGCGATCCGGGCCTTGTCCGATGTCAGTTTCTCGATCGAACCGGGCGAGGTTGTCGGGCTGATGGGGGACAATGGCGCCGGCAAATCGACCCTGGTCAAGATCATCTCCGGCATCTACCAGCCGACCTCGGGCTCGCTGGCCTTTGACGGCGCGAGCGCCCATATCGGCAGCCCCGGCGAGGCCCGCAAGCTGGGGATTGAAACGGTCTATCAGGATCTGGCGCTGGCCGACAATCTGACTGCAGCGCAGAACATCTTCCTGGGGCGGGAACTCAAATACAATGTCGGCCCGTTCCGCTTCCTGCGCCACAATGCGATGAACCAGCGGGCGGCCGAGCTGTTTGCCGAGCTCAAATCGGAAACCCGCGCCGACGATTATGTGCGCCAGATGTCGGGCGGCCAGCGGCAGGCGGTAGCCATTGCCCGCACCAGACTGGCCGATGCCAAGGTCATCCTGATGGATGAACCCACTGCCGCCATCTCGGTACGCCAGGTGGCCGAAGTGCTCAACCTGATCCATCGGCTCAAGGACGCGGGGATCGCGGTGATCCTGATTTCCCACCGCATGCCCGATGTGTTCGCAGTTTGTGAGCGGGTGATCGTGATGCGGCGCGGCACCAAGGTCGCCGACAAGCCGATCGCCCACACGTCACCGGAAGAAGTGACCGCGCTCATTACCGGTGCCAAGGAAATTGCATGATGGCCAATATCGACACACAAGGCTTTTCCAATGTGCGCCGCACGCGCTTCTGGCAGAAAGGGTTCCTGGCCAGCCAGTCGGCCTATGTGCTTGCAGCCCTGATCGTCATCATCGTGGTGATGAGCATGCTGTCGCCCAACTTCCTGACGGCGGGCAATATTTCCAATATCACGCGCAATTTCTCCTTCATCGCCATCGCCACGCTGGGTATCACGCTGGTCATCATTACCGGCGGCATCGATCTTTCGGTCGGCTCCACCATGGCGCTATCGGCCACGGTCACCTCGCTGATCATGGGGGCGCTGGCGGGAGCGTCCTTTGCCCTCTTTCCCGGTGGCGCGCTGATCCTGGCTCTGTTGGGCGGGCTGGGCGTTGCCGCCCTGATCGGGCTGATGAACGGCATTGCCATCGCCAAGCTGAAGCTGAGCGCCTTCGTGACGACGCTGGGCACGCTTTCGATCGTGCGGGGGCTGACCTATGTGGCCACCTATGGCCGCGGCACGTTTCCATCGGGGCCCGACAAGGACCTGTTCCTGCTGGTCACCGCAGGCAAGCTGTTCAATGTGGTGCCGATCGCCTTCGTCTATCTCATCATCTGCGCCATCGCCATGTGGCTGGCGCTCACCCATACCGCCTGGGGGCGGCACGTCTTCGCCATTGGCAGCAATGAAAGCGCGGGAAGGCTGACCGGCGTCAATGTCGATCGCGTCAAGATCCAGGTCTATATGCTGTGCGGGCTGGCCGCTGGCTTCAACGGCATCATCATTTCGGGCTGGCTCGGCTCGGCGCCGGCAAACCTGGCGACCGCCTATGAGCTCACCATCATCGCCGCCGCCGTGATCGGGGGCGCCAACCTGGCCGGCGGCGTCGGGGGCGCGGCCGGGGCCATCATCGGCTGCGTGCTGATCGAGGTGATCCGCAATGGCCTGGTGCTGGCCCGGGTCGACCCATATTGGCAACAGACATTGGTGGGCTGCATCATCGTGGCGGCCGTGCTGGTGGATCGCCTCCGTTCCATGCGGAACGGGTGAAATCGCTGCCGCGTGACGAGGAGGTCGCGCGGCGGTGTAGGGAGGCCGGCAGAATTCTCTGCCGGCGAAAGTGACCGGATATCCGGTTTTTTCGGAGGAACAGAAATGAACAAGTCTATCCTCGTGCTCGGCACGATCGCATCGCTGCTGCTGGGAGGCACTGCCCTTGCCCAGGACAGCCTGGTTTTCGCGGTGGTTCCCAAGGCGATGAACAACCCGTTCTTCGATCTGGCCCGCGATGGTTGCGAAGCCCGGGCGGCGGAACTGGGCAATGTGACCTGCACCTATATCGGGCCGGTGGAACACGAAGCCGCCACCCAGGCGCAGATCATCGAAGACCTGATCACCCAGGGCGTCGATGGCCTGGCCATCTCGGTATCGGACATTGCGGCCGCCACCACCGTCATCAACCGCGCCGTCGAGGCCGGCATCCCGGTCATCACCTTTGACAGCGATGCGCCCGATAGCCAGCGCTCGGCCTATGTGGGCACCGACAACAAGCAATTCGGCACCGCGCTGGGCGAATTGCTGCTGCAGGTCAAGCCGGAGGGTGGCACCTATGGCATGATTTCGGGCGGCGCTGCCGCGCCCAACCTGGCCCTGCGGGTGGATGGGGTACGCGAAGCCCTGGCCGGCTCGGCCTGGACCGAAGTGCCGGGCTCGCCCACCTTCTCCAATGACGACATTGCCCTGGCCGTGCAGCAGATGGGGGATCTGAAGACCGCCAATCCCGATATCGGCGCCATCGTGCCGGTTGGCGGCTGGCCGATGTTCGCCCCCGATGGCTGGAAGAACTTCGTGGATGGCTTCAAGGCCGATGTCGACAGCAAGGCCCTTGCCCTGGTCGTCGCCGATACCCTGCCCCAGCAGCTCCAGTTGCTGAGCGAAGGTTATGCCCATGGCCTGGTCGGCCAGCGCCCCTATGAAATGGGCCAGGTCGCCATGGACACCCTGCTCGCGCTGACCAATGGCGAAACGGTGGAAGACATCATCTATACCGGCGTCGATGTCGTTACCGCCGAAAACGTGGCTGACTTTTTGAAGTAAGGGCGCATCACCCCGGATGCGGGCCGCCAGAACCAAGTTCGGTGGCCCGCATTTTTAAAGTAGGCACCTTACGGAAGCTGATCCTGCACCGGCTGCGGAACGGTGGCGCCGACTTGCGCTGGGACAGCAAGACCGCCCAGTGCCGCAACATCCGGAACGCCATAGCGGCATTCAACCACCTGCCTGGCGACCTTTCCTTAAGTTCGGGAGGTGAACCTCTGTGAACTCATAAGCTCCCATGCTCACAGGAATAGGAGCAGCCTGTCTACCGGGCTAGGTAGCCACCCTCGGGGGAATCCCCAGCCAAAATCGGTCCTACGTCAGATGGAAAAAGCGCCAGCTCAAAACTGGCCCAAACTGCCGTGCGCGGTCAGCTATGCGGATCAGCTATACCGCTCGGCTTATGACCGCCTAGCAGTTGACTATAAAGATCAACATGGGCATCGACCATGAACTGGGCACGGAAAAGTGTTTCATAGCGGTAACGCGCCGCCTGCCCCATTGCCCGCGCCATACCTGGCGTATTGGCCAGCAGTGTCATGGCGGCTGACAGCGCTGCTGCGTCGCCGGGTGGTACAACCAGCCCAGTTAATCCGTCTATGTTGATAAAGGTGGTGCCAGTGCCGATCTCGGCGCAAATCATCGGCTTGCCCGCACGGGCCGCTTCCACCAGCGAAATACCGAACGCCTCGGAGCGAAGGTGGGAGGGAAAGACAAAGGCATGACATAAGTCGAGCAAGGCCAGCTTGTCGGCGTCGTCAATCTCACCAACAAATGTCACTTTTTCGATCCCAGGGCCCTGCCAGGGCGCGGGGTCACCGGATCCTGCCACGATGACCGGCAGGCCGTTGCGCTTTGCCGCCTGCATCAGAAAGTCGATACCCTTGTAATAGCGCAAGGCGCCGACAAACAAAAAGAAACCGGTCCCAACCCTGTCTCGCCAATATGTCCGTTTTGCAGGATCTGGCGCCGGGCTGTCGTCCATACCAATGGGAATGACGCAGACCTTGCTGCTGAATTTTTTTAGCGTCAGACTGGTCTCGGCATAAGCGGACGAGGTTGCTATCACCCTATCCATGCCCGCCAGGAATCTGTCGCGCAGGGGTGCATAGAGGTGGAGCAAGGTCTTCTGGCGCACGATATCGGAATGGTAGGTAACAACCACTGGACAGCTTGGGCGCGCATAGAAATGCAGCAGATCGCCCATGGGCCACGGATAGTGATAGTGAATGATATCAGCGGTTGCGGCTAGGGATTTGAACTGGGCGAAAGCTGAAAGGGAGAATCCCGTGGACGCAACAGCCAGATTTTGCGGTGCCAGATGAACCTGATGCTGCCCCACATGCAATGACTTCGAACGTCCACCCCGCGTCAACGCAAAGACCGAACTCTCCGCTCCGGCGCGGGCCGCGCCCTCGGCGAGGGCATGGATTACGCGCGGCACGCCCGTAAAATCCTCCGGCAGGTATGTCTTGTAAACGTGGAGAATCTTCACGTGATACCTTTCTGGCAAACCCCGGGGCACTTGCCGCATACACAAAACGGCCCTGTCCGTCGATTGCAATCTGGGAACGCGAATCCGCGCGCCGCCTCATACGGCTTCACCCCGACACACTCTTGCGCTATGGAATAGCCCATCGGCATCGACCGCCACCTGCTGGCCCAGACCAGCCGCAATACTGGCCCCAGCACAAAGTGACAAACCATGCCTAAGCCACCCTACATGCAGGGCCTTGAAGCTCTGATCCGCCAGGGGGCGTCCAGGCGACAGAATTCCTACGCCAACTCGGCGAAGGCAGCACTGCCGGCGTTCGCCTTGGCGAGTGGTGCAGCGATGGCGATCTACATCCTGGTAATGTGGATCGCGGGGCGGACCGATTGGCACAGCATTATCTTGGTGGCGGTCGCGGCATCCCTCATCCCGGCGATTGCCTCGAGCCTACTCATCGTTGGCGCCCGGCTCACCCACCCCTTTACCATGACGCTTCTGGTCACCATGTTCGCTGCCTGTCTGGTGGTGGCGGTGGTTTCTGCATTCCGCATTCCCATCAGCTATATCGCCATTGCCCTCACCCTGCCCTCCAGCCTGTTCTTTGTAACGTTCGGTAACATTTCGATGGTGCGCAAGCTCAAGCGAAGCGTCGCCCTGCTGGCATTTGACGGTGCGCAGAATGTGCAGGCGGCAGCGGGTTGGCCCATTGCTATTGTGTCCGCCGACGATGTTGAGATGCGCTTCAGGAAAGTACTGATCGATCCGGTCGCTCATCACACGCCGGAATGGGCAACCCAGCTAGCGCGCCTATATCTACGCGGCCTGGAAATCGAGGGCTGGCCGACCTATCTCGAGGGCGCTCTAGGCAGAGTTGATCTTGAAAGCTTCGATCTGTCGGACGTTTCCTATTCGCCAGCCCAGATCGCTTATTACAGGCTTAAGCGGATCTTGGACATGTGCGGCGTGCTCGTTCTGGGCATACCGGCTGCTGTGGCCTGCGGCCTGATCTGGCTCTATATCCGCGCGGTGGATGGCGGGCCCTCTATCTTTGTGCAGCAGCGCCGAGGCTATGGTGGCTCGGCCTTCAATCTCTACAAGTTCCGCACCATGCGCAAAGACGCCGGACCGGAAGCGGCGCAGGATAATGACACACGCATTCTGCCAGGATGCCATCTGCTGCGCCAGTTGCGGCTCGATGAGTTGCCCCAGCTGTATAATATCTGGCGTGGCGAGATGAGCTTTATTGGCCCTCGCCCCGTCTCAGTGCCGATTGCCGAAGCGCTCGAGGCGCAGAACCCGTTATATGTAAACCGGCAGATCTTGCTGCCGGGATTGACTGGGTGGGCCCAGGTATCGCACGGCTATGCCGGCACCGAAGACGAGGAAATCGAAAAGCTCGCTTACGATCTTTACTACCTCAAGCACGTGTCGCTCGATCTCGACATCATCATTATCTTCCGCACGATCAAGACGGTGCTCACCCGGGCGGGAGCACGTTAACAGTGCCACTTACCTGGGGTGGGTGCGCGCCAGTGTCTCGAAAATGGCCGTGAGCCGGTCGCCATAGGCCTGCCAGTCAAAGCGCCGGGCATTGGCGTGGGCGGCGCTGGACAGACCTGCCCTCAGCGTATCGTCTGAGAAGAGTCGCGCGAGCGCCAGGCCCAGTTGCTGCTCGTCAAAGGGGTCAACAGCGAGTCCGCCTGCTCCAGCGATTTCGGGCAGGCTGCCGGCGGTCGATACCAAGACCGGCGTGCCGTGTTGCTGGGCCTCGATCACCGGCAGCCCGAAGCCTTCATACAGCGAGGGCATGGCAAGAAACCGCGCATGGGCATAAAGGGCCGCCAAATCGCTGTCACTGACATAGCCAAGCACCCGGACATGCCCTGCCGATATCAAGGGCGCAAGCCGGGCTCGGATCGCCTCATCCTTCCAGCCCTGACCACCTGCCAACGCCAATGTCCAATCGGCGCGAGCGGCCGCGCGCGACCGGGTGAATGCGTCAAGCAGCCGAACCAGGTTCTTGCGCGGCTCCACCGTGCCGACGAAAAGGGCGTATCCGCCACGGGCCAGTCCATGGCGCGCCAGCACGTCGGCACGGGGGGTCCCTGTCATTTGAGTGACACCGGGATAAAGGGTTTCTGCGTCCTGGCGGCCGAGTATCGCGCCGATGTCGCGGGCCGTGGCGTCGGAGTCGGCCAGCACCTTGTCGGCCCGGAGCACGGCAAGACGCATCAGGCCCGCATCGGCCAAGCGGCGGCGCAACGTCATGGTCTGGGGTTGGCGATGCCAGACAAGGTCGTGGATGGTGACCACCAGGGGGATAGTGCGCGGCATAAAGGCCGGAAGCCGATGGGCTGGACCCCAGAACACGTCCGGCCGTGCCCGGCGCGCCGCCAGGGGCAGGCCCGTGAACTGCCAGGCCACGGCGCCGCCAGCCTGCGGAAAGACGCTCTCGACATGCCGGGCCGTGGTGAACGTATCAAGGGGCGAAGCCTGGCGCCTACCCGGCCAGAAAAACGAGAGCCGGGCCCCTCGCTCATCGAGCACCCGTGCACTCTCTATCAGAACCCGCGCAATGCCGGTTACACTCCCGCCAGTGAGATTTCGAACATCAATTCCGATATGCATCGTCAGCGGATCGCGGCATCGAGACCAACGGCCTGCATCAACTGGCGGGCACTTTGCGCCCAGGTCTGCCAAGGCATGTCATCGGAGCGAGGATGTTCGTCCTTGCGATATAGTTCCAGCCATTGCCTGATAGCTGCTGCCAGATCCTCAGGCGTTCCTCCCTGGAAGTACGCTGCGTGGGCCCCTGCTACTTCTCTAAAGACGGGTATGTCACGAGCAAGAACTGGCAACTTGTGCCGCGCTGCCTCGATTAGCGGCAAGCCAAATCCCTCTCCCTCGGACGCAGCAATCAGGCAAATTGAGGCAGCATAGATTCGGTCGAGATACTGATCAGAAACGTTCTCAAGCCAAAATATGCGCTTACCAAGCTGTGGATGACCACGCAGCTTTTTTACAACCGCCTCAGAGCTCCATCCCAGCTTGCCGACGATGACGAGATTAGCCTCTACTCCTTGCTCTAGGAGCAGCTCGAACGCGGCGAGCACCTGTGCGTGGCTCTTCCGCGGTTCGATCGTTCCGACCATCAAAAAACTGGGAGACGCGGTCAGACGGTGCAAAAACTCGGTCGCATCGTCCGGCAAACCGGTCGATCCGTTATGATCATCAAGATCGGCGCCCATGTGAAAAGAGCTGATGCGGAGTTGCCCTTTCCTGTCGCGTACATGCGTATCGACCCATTGGTCCAAATCGGCTGCGACTGCTCGTGAGATGCAAACGGCGCCATCGTTCTCAGCAACAACAGTGAGCCAATTGAAAAATTCCGCATCTGCGCCCGGCACAAAATGCTGGGGCATCCGTACGCTCAATAGATCATAAACGACAAAGCCGACCCAAACACCATAGCGCCGCAACTCCTGATAGAAATCCCTGTGGATCATGACTCCATAAGGCTGAAGGTCGAGCCCCAGGAACATGTCGCCTTGCGCAAAATCGATAGGCTCGTCCTCCAGGAGCTCATCGCTGCACCCCAAGAAACCCAGGGTGAAGCGCCGAGCATAGCGATAGCCAGAATTTGGGGTCGCATAAACCGGCTCAACCCGATATCCGGCTGGCGGCCTGTGAAGCCATTGTCTGAGCACATTGCGAACCACCCGCTGGATGCCGGTTTCCGCATCACGCTCGACTAGCGTGGACACGTCTACCAGAATTTGCCTCTGGCGCGGTACGGCCGGGAATGTTTGGGCCAGCGCATGTGCCAACCCCATGAGTTCGCTCTTATTGTGTTGAACATCCGGCATCGTGCCGATCGCCTTTGACAGGCCCCGCCAGCTATGGGTGGCCCGGCGATAAAAATCCTCAATCGCCTCACGATATTGCACGGCGCAACGCGTCGGGTCGTGTTGATCAAGAATGAAATCGCGCGCCGTCAGGCCCAAGCGTTCCCTGCGCTCTCGATCCTGCCATAATTGTTCGATGGCATCGACCAGCTCCTCGTCGTCGAAATCGTCCGGCAACTTCAGAACTGCATGGTCCGGCAGGTCAGCCATGCTGCCGTTTGCATTCACAATAGTGGGCAGCCCATAGCCCATGCAATCGAGCACCGCAGCGGACGTCTCTCCACGAGACAGCGTTCGCAGCTGCACCGCCATATCGGCGGCCGCCAGATAATCCTGGAAGGTGGGCGCACCTACCCACCCGCTTATTTGAACCCTATCTGCATTATCGCCCTCTTGGGCCCGTTGGACGAGTGCTTGTCCATAATCGCCAACATGATTTTCACCCACGTAGATGAGTCGGCAATCCGGACTGCGCGCCAGGGACGACTTCTGCCAGGCCTCAAGCAAACGCAGACTTTGCTTGCCTGGGGTGATCATCCCAAAACTGCAAACAACGAAATCTGAAGACTTAATGCCCAGCTTCCTGCGTGCCGCTTCCTTTGCTGTGCTTACGGCAGGATTACGCAGCAGAGGGATGACGGCCCATTGCTCGCCATCGTCGCCATACCATTCCTTCGCCAGGCGAAGTGAATGAGGCGAATGGCTGATCATTCCAAGGCTATTTCGGACAACGCGCAAGCTACATGGATAGGTCCAGATCACATCAGCGGTGTCCACTGCCGTAAGGCGCTCCTTGAGCGCGACATACCCATGCGCCTCATAGAGCGCATGCACCCAGAAGCCAGGGGCGATGTGAAGAGCCTCCATATGTGCAGCGATGTTAGACAAGAAAAAATCATGCAGGACAACAACGCCGGGAACAGCGTCGAGCAGATCGAACATATGTTGATGAAAGGCGGAATTCCCAAAATGATAGAGGACACGATCATAGTATCCTGAATTCGAGAGTAACCAGTCTGGGGTCCGAATGCCGCAGTTTTTGTTGATCCACGGATCGGAAACTTGCTTCTGGTTAACAATAACGTCGATCTGGTAGTGCTCCGCTAAAACGCGCAAAAGTTCAGAACTGTAGTCGGCGATGCCGCTCCTTTCCGGCGGCAGAGGGGATACATAAGCCAATCGCGGCCGCCAAGGGGTCATTTCCGTGCCCGCGACTTCTTTGCCGAATTTTTCATGCACCAAGCGCTCCATTGCGGAGATCGCCTTTTGCGCGCTCGTGTCCCAGGAAAAGCTTTGAGCCTGCACCTTTCCATGGTCCAGCAAACGCTGGCGATATGCCTCATCCGCCAGTCCGCGGTGCAGTGCGGCAACCATCGCATCCTCCGATCGCGGATCGAAGAGCGCCTCATCCAGCCCGATGACTTCTGGAATGCTCGATGTATTTGAACCTATGACCCGGGCGCCGCATCGCATTGCCTCGAGCGCGGGTAAACCAAATCCTTCGTGCCAGGAAGGGAAGACGAACAAGGTACATAAATTGTAAAGTGCCACCAGATCGTCCTCTGGGACAAAACCGGTCGTAACCAAATCGCCTGGCCCCAGACCGGCTTGTCGGGCCAGATTTTCCAGTCTTGCCTTTTCGGCAGGATGGACAGAGCAGACGATCGCAAGCCTATGGCTGTCGCGTATTTCCGCCGGGAGCCTCGCATAAGCTGAAATCAGCCCTTCGATATTTTTGCGATGGTCGATGCCGCCCGTATACATCACGAAGGGACGATCGAGGGCGTATCGCTCGCGTAAAGCGCGCTCATCTGCGTCCGATATCTCGATTTCCCGGAATTGGGATTCGGCATCTGTGGAGATTGATTGGCATCGAAACTCGGTAGCACCCAAGTATTCAATCCCCTCTCGCCGGGATGACTCCGAGATTGCAAGCCAAAGGTCAGCTCGGCGCAAATGTTCAATCTTCTCTAGGTACCAACTTTCGACCGCGGCGTTGTCGAGATAGGGCTTGCGGTGAATCAAGGGTATCAAGTCGAAGAGAATGACAGCAGTCAGGGGGCCGGGCCCCATGGTGCCAATGCTTGTAACGGCATCATCCCCTAGCCCCTCGAACATGCTACTAACCAGAATGACATCTGGATTGAGGCTGGCAAGGAAGGCCTCGCGTGTCTGCTCAGCAACGACCCGGCGCCAGTTATTTTCCAGTTTCATTATATTGGTTGGGCCGAGCGCTTTCCAGACGCGAACATTGCCAGCGGGTAGAATACTCCGCAAATCCTGGACAATCGGATCGATTGTGTCAGAAAATAAATCACTTAGTACAACGAAAACCTCGTGACTGCCGCGATTGCGGATGATGGCCTTGGCAAGTGCAATAGAGTATCGACCTATCCCCCGGTTCCTGCTGCCGGTAGATTGCGCGCCTTGCAGGTCAATCACGATCCGCATCAGTCCACCTTCCGATCACGCTGCTCTATCAACAACAGCGCGTATATTTCCTTGGCGCGAGCCGGAAGCTCAGATGTGTCCGTGACTGAAAGGGCGATCGTATTTTTTATTGGTGGCATAACGGCCGCCCCCTTGATCATCGACCGCAGTTTCGCTTGGATCGAACTAGGCAACATGCTTGCGAGACGCCTGGAACGACGCGCGAGTTTCGGATTGGCTAGAAGCTGACGACCCATGTTAACGGCCAGGCGTCGCGCCATTCGACGCGGCCGCGTTCCTGGTTTGAGAGTCAACCAAGCGTAAGCGCCAGCGCTGAACCATTTCATCGCATCTACGGCCACTCGCAATGGCGCGGTAATCCGCCACGAACGAGATGCCGTCAGAGCATCCAGCTGTCGCGCCAAATGAGAAAGCTCAGACTCGACTGCCAGACGAGCGAAATTTTCTGCCTGCAACTGCTGCCTGGCGGTGGAAAGAAGCTCTCGTTGTTCCTCGATCCGGGTCTCCAGCGCCCGACGCGCCTCTCGTTCCAAGACAGCAATCTTGGAGTGCCCGGTTTCTTCATTCTGGACGATAAAATCAGAAGTGTCGGCCAGAATGAAACTGTCGAAAACATTTGGTCCAGCACCGAACGCCGTTTTTAGCTCGAGTTTTTCCAGGCTAACGAAGAACCGGTTGAGGCCATCGAAATATGCAAACTCATACCCCAAACTTAGAAGCTTGGGCTCCCAGAGCTGACTTGACGGCTCCTGCGTCCCAGGCAGCGTGCTCTCAATCACAACGATCCAGGGCCGAACATCCGAAGGCAACCAACCATCAATGACGGCCTCCTCCATTCCTTCGACGTCGATCTTGAGCCAGTGGATATCTCGATCCCGAAATCGCTTCAGAATGACAGACAAAGGACAGCTCTTTACGACAACCTCTGTTACATGCCTTCCCTGAGCCTCGTGTTCGCGGGCGACCGCTGTATCCCCGGTACTTAGGCCAGTTTCTGCTATGTCAAAGAACGCAATTTCGCCTTCTTGCCGATCAACCGCAACTTCAAGCACGTCCTCATCAGGTCTGTTCTTACGCAGCCGCTCTGAGTAGAAGGGATTGGCCTCAACATGCACCCCGCGCCAGCCCTGCTCATAGAACCCTCGACTTACTGAGTCCTTGATGGGATCCTGCGCGCCTATGTCGATGTAGAAGCCAACATCAACATGCTTGAGCGCACGCCAAAGAATCACATCCTCAAAATTTTGGGCGTATGAGGTGAAAGTCACTGACCGCTCCGGTCAATGTTGAATATTGACGGCAAGAAATTCGTTCCGATGAAGTATTTTTCATCTGCATTGATAACATCAAAAACAAGAGCGTTATCTTGCCATTCATAGTTGTTTTCTAAATGGGTATCCGAACTGACTAGGGCCGGACTAAAAGAGTAAGATCCAGGGCCAAGCGAGCAGGTAAAATTTAGTTCGAACGCGACCGTTTCCCCATTTTCAATGTCTTTCAAGGCCTGCCCGGTATGCCAGGTATTGGTTCCCCAAACGACGTGTCCGGTGCGATCTCGTAGCATATATCCGAGAACGAGTTGGCCCAGATCAGCCCCCGCCCTCGCTACGAGACGCAAAACAAGCTCCTGGCCCACACGAGCCACCGCAACAGGCTCTCTGGTGTCTGCGTCCAGGAGTTCCAGTGTTTCGCTGGTGATTTCGTAGGTGCCCGAGCGTGTATAGGACCAGCCTTCTTTGGTTCTGCCTTGCTCGATGGTCAACCGAGCGTTTTCCCTCTCGGCTATCATGGCGTTATAGTAGTCGATCACTATGTCGGGCTCGCCGTCTTTGAGGACTGTGCCTTTTTCGATGAGCAACACGCGGTCGCATAATGCGCGCACATCCCCCATGCTGTGAGACACAAACAGGATGGCCGTTCCCTGCTCCTTGAACTGGCGAATCTTATCAAAGCTCTTGTGCTGGAAGTAGCTGTCGCCCACCGACAGGACCTCGTCGACGATCAGCACGTCGGGCCTGACCGCGGTCGCCAGCGAGAATGCCAGCCGCGCGTGCATGCCGGAGGAATAAACCCGCAGGGGCTGGTCGAAATACTCGGCAAGCTCGGAGAATGCCTCGATCTCGGGCATCAGCTGGCTCAATTGCTCGTGCGAGAAGCCCATGAGGCCGCCCGCCTGGTAGATGTTGTCACGCCCGGTAAACTCTGGATTGAAGCCAAGCCCCAATTCCAGAATGGCGCTGACGCGCCCATTCAACGTCACTCGGCCCACACTGGGCCGCACGGTACCGGTAATGATTTTGAGCAATGTGCTCTTGCCCGCACCGTTTGCCCCGATCAGTGCCAGGCTCTGGCCCCTTTCGAGCGCAAAGTTGATATCGTGCAATACCCAAGCCTCGCTTTCGGGCTTGATCGAGGCTCCGAACCAATTGGCAAAGCGGCCCAGATTGGATGCATATTTCGTATAGCGCTTGCCAACGCCCTCAACTGCAAGAATGGTCTGTGTCATAGCGCGTCCACCAATTCGGCGCTGCCGCGCCGGAACACGACGAAAGCCATGCCCGCCAACCCCAACGCCAAAGCGGCGGGAATGATGAGCGGCATGAAGTCGGGCCATTGATCAAGCAACAGGGCATTTTGGTAGATGCCGACCAAGGCGACCATCGGATTGAGATGGGTTAGCCACATCAGGTGCTCAGGCACGATCTGGAGTGGATAAACGACCGGGGTGAGCCAGAACCACAGCTGGATAACCACAGTCATTACCTGGCCAATATCCCGTACGAACACATTGAACAGCCCAAGCGTCAAGCCGAGCCCAAAAGCGAACAGAGAGATAAGCACGATCCCGACCGGCACCGCGAACCAGGCCAAGCCTGGCGGATGCCCCATAAACATGAACACAACCATGATCGCCAGGAGCAAGAGCACATGGTTGAGAAGAGCCCCGCCCCAGACGATAACGGGCAGGCATATTCTGGGGAAGGCGATTTTCTTGAGCGTTGCGCCATAATCGACAAAGACGGTTATACAGCGCGTTAGGATCTCGGTGAACAAGGCCCATGCCGCCATGCCGGCGAGCAGATAAATCGGATAGGCCGCTTTGTCCTCGATGCCCGGCAGTTTTGCGCCGAGAACTTCGGCCAGCACCAGCGCAAAGATTGCCGCCTGGGCCAGTGGGTGAAGAATCGACCAAAAGAGGCCCAAGCGCGAGCGCGCGAAGCGCCCTTTGAGCTCACCGAATATCGATGCGAGAATAAAATTTCGATATCGCCAGACTGCCATAAGCATCTGCTTACACTTTCATGTCGGGAAGGGGTTGCCGATTTGTCGCCGGCAATCGTCAAGCACTTGCTGCAGTGTTTGGGCGAAAGAATGGCGGGCTGACCATCCCAATTCAGCGTGAGCCTTGCTGGAATTTCCGATGACCCTCGGGATATCGCTTGGTCTCATGCGCGCCTCGTCGCGTTCTACCGCGATGGCGGCTGAACTGAGCGACAGCATCGTTTCCAAGATATCCGAAATGCGGCGGGGCTCTCCAGAAGCAATATTGTAAATCGAGCCGGGCGCGATGGCAGGTGAACGATCAATGGCGCAGAGATAGGCCCCCACAACGTCGCGCACATCCAGAAAATCCCGTTCAGCCTCGAGGTTACCCACGCGCAGGACGGGCTTCATAAGCCCCGCTTCTATGCGAGCGATCTGCATTGCAAATGCGGGCACAACGAAGTCTTCGCTCTGACCTGGCCCGGTGTGGTTGAACGGTCGCAATCGGATGACCTTGAGGCCCTTTGCCGCAAGCACCCCCATCGCCAAATCGGCCGCCGCCTTGGTCACTCCGTATTCATCGAGCGGATCGAGAACGGCGTTTTCATCCAGCGCCAGACTTGAGCGCGCGGAGCCGCCATAGATCAAACCCGAGCCGACGTGAAGCAACGTGCAATGAGGCGCCTTTTCGAGAATGGCCCGCCCCAGATTGCGCGCGCCAAAAACATGAACCCGCCAGGCTTCGTCCGGCTGCGTACTGGCTGCTATTGGCGCCGCAATGCCGGCCAGGTGCAGGATATGAGTAGGCTGCCAGCTCTCGATCGTATCGAGAACCGACTGCGCATCGGTAATGTCGAGAATGCGCCGCTCGCACCCATCCGGCAAAGGCACCGAGTGGGCCGATTTGGAAGTAGAAGCGAGTCGCAGCTGTGAGCCGTAGCGCTCTTGCAGTAGCCTGACCGCATGTGTTCCAACAAACCCGGCCCCGCCGGTTATGAGAACGCGCATGAGGCTACTCACTCAACTACAGATGCTCGTGACGACTGAGACGCTTGAGGTCGGCCTCGACCATTTCACTGACCAGCATTTCAAGCGTGGTTTCCGCCGCCCAGCCCAGCTTTTGCTTCGCCTTAGAAGCATCTCCCAGCAAGACATCGACTTCGGCAGGACGCAGGAACCGCTCGTTTACGGTCACGTAATCTTCCATGTTCAATCCAACGTGGGCGAACGCCAATTTGCAGAAGTCCCGCACCGACGTGGTTCGGCCCGTCGCGATGACATAATCGTCGGCGATGTCTTGCTGGAGCATGAGCCACATAGCTTGAACGTAATCGCGCGCGTGGCCCCAGTCTCGCGTAGCATCGAGATTGCCCAACGAAATATCCTCAGCAAGCCCAAGCTTAATGCGCGCCACGCCATCGGTAATCTTGCGGGTCACAAACTCGATGCCACGGAGCGGTGACTCGTGATTAAAAAGGATGCCACTAGATGCATGTAGCCCGAAACTCTCTCGGTAATTGACCGTCATCCAATGGGCATACAGTTTGGCTGCCGCGTAGGGCGAGCGCGGATAAAAAGGCGTTGTTTCTGACTGCACAGGCTCCTGAATTAGGCCGTACATTTCAGAAGAAGAGGCCTGGTAAAATCTCGCCTCAGGAGCAGCAATACGCGTGGCCTCAAGCATATTGGCGGCGCCCATGCCGGTCACGCCGCCCGTCAACAAGGGCTGCTGCCAGGAGGACTTAACGAAAGACTGCGCTGCAAGATTGTAAATCTCGTCAGGCTTAACATCCTGAAGCACTCGAATAAGGCCCGACAAGTCCGTCAGATTGCCATCATGAAACTGGACCTTGTCATTGACACCGAGCCACTTAAGACGCGAGTCAATCACGTCAGCCGACGCACTGCGCCGCAACAAGCCGTGAACCTCGTAGCCCTTATCGAGAAGAAATTTCGAAAGGTAAGCTCCGTCCTGCCCCGTAACACCGGTTATCAATGCGGTCTTCGTCATGTATAAATGCCTTGGTTGTCAGCGTTGCGATTTAGGTCTTTGCGCAAGAATCTCAAAGAACCGCGCCTCCCAAACACCCAGAATACCGGACTAAAGTGCGAATCGGCCAGACCGGTTATCTCACGGTCTGCTGCAGCTGCTCAGGTAGCGGGCAGATCGTTACAACGTCCGTTGCCACGACGCAACACGGGATCGCACGCATAAAATCCGACCGATCAGGAACTGGTTTATCCTTGTAAACTCGTTACGATAGGCGCTAGCCACGGGCATTGTGCAAGAGTCAAGCCGTGCCTGGCTCGCCGGTCCGTGAGCGCCGACTTACCCCGCCCGGCCGAAATCGTCTTCGGTGCGCACGATATCGTCCTCGCCCAGATAGGAGCCGGTCTGCACTTCGATGAGTTCGAGCTCGATCTTGCCCGGATTGGCGAGGCGGTGCGTGCAGCCCAGCGGCAGGTAGATGGACTGATTCTCGGTCAACACCGATATCTGCCCATCAATCGTCACCTCGGCGGTACCCTTGACCACCACCCAGTGCTCGGAGCGATGGAAGTGCTTCTGCAGCGACAGCTTCTTGCCTGGCTTGACGAAGAGGCGCTTGACCTGAAAACGGTCGGCCATCAGCACGGACGAATAACCGCCCCAAGGGCGATAGGCGGTCTTGTGCGTCTCGGTCAACACCTGCGTCGCCGGATCGGCCTTGAGCTGCTTGACCAGCGCCCCGACCCGCTGCGCCTCCGACAGGCGGCCGACAAAAATTGCGTCCTGGCTAGCAATGATGGCAATGTCGTTCAGCCCTTCGACCACTACATGGGCACCGTCGGTCATCACCAGGGTATTGCTGGAGCTGGAAAGCAGCGCCGAGCCGAGCACCACATTGCCGTTAGCGTCGGGCGCGTTGGCGCTCCATACCGCATCCCACGACCCCAGATCGGACCAGGTGAAGGTCACTGGCAGCACCACGGCCTTGGCGGTCTTTTCAAAGATGGCGTAATCGACTGAAGTGCTCGGCGCGGCGCCGAACGCCTCGGGGTCCAGCCGCACGAAGTCGAGATCGGACTTGGCTAGGTCGACCGCCTGGCGCGCCGCGGCAGCCGTATCGGGGGCCAGCGCTTCGCATTCGGCGATGAACGTCTTGGCGGCGATCATGAACATGCCCGAATTCCAGACATACCCCCCCTCTGCCAGGAGCCGCTCGGCCGTCGCTAGATCGGGCTTTTCGACAAAGCGGCCAACCTGATTGGCGCCGTCAGGCAGCGCCGCACCTACCGCGATGTAGCCATAGCCGGTATCGGGGCGTGTTGGCACGATGCCAAAGGTCACCAGCCACCCTGCCCTTGCTGCCGCCTCGGCATTGTCGATCGCGCCATAATAGGCGGCGTCCGCGGTGATCGCATGGTCGGATGCCAGGATATGCAGGACCGCCTCAGGGTCCTTGTCCAGTGCGTGATAGGCCGCTGCGGCGATGGCCACAGCGGTATTGCGCGCCACCGGCTCGAGCAGGATGGCGCCTAACGCGATGCCGGTCTCCTGCGCCTGTTCGGCCACCACGAAGCGGTAATCAGTGTTGGTCAATACAATCGGCGCCGCGTAACGGTCTGAGCCGGCAAGACGTTCTAGCGTCTGCTGGTAGAGCGAGCGATCGCCCATCAAGTCGATGAACTGCTTGGGCCGCGCCGCTCGAGACATCGGCCACAGGCGGGTACCCTGACCACCGGCGAGAATGACGGGAACGATTTTACTGGTCATGAAGGCCTCGGCCATAGGGGGTGAAAAATCGAAAGGAACTGTGGCCGCTTAGCCCGAAATCGCAGCCATTTTGGCCGCGGCCAGGCCCCAGCGCAACGCATCCTCCGCCTGGGCGGCAGAATCGGCTTCAACATAGCAGCGCAATTCGGGCGCATTCCCTGAGGCGCGATAGTGGATCATCGTGCCATCGTCGAGGAACACCTGCAGGCCATCAATGGCGGCCGAGCGGACGATGCTGCCCCGCGCACCAAAATGGGCCGCTGCCCCTGCGGGCGTCGAGAGGTCGTCGAGTAGGGTGCTACTGTTTTCGGCAGAGAAGTTCTCCAGCCTATCGCTCAGCGCCACGCGCAGCGGCAGCGCCGCCACCAATGCCGAAATGGTGCCCCCTTCCGCCGCCGCCCGACCGAATACTCCGATCAGCGGCAGGATCGCATCCCTGGTCATCAAGGCAGGCACGTCTGTATTATGCAGGTTCAGCGCGGTACCCAAAAGCGTGCCGCCATTAGCCTCGAAGCCGAAGACGCAGCGCGCGCCCTTGGCAATGGCCGCCTCCATGCCCGCAATTACGAACGGCGATCCGACACGGGTCCGCTCCACCGAGGCAAAATAACCCGTCGCTTCGATGGCCGTATTGGAAGTGACGGGGGTGACCACCGTGTCGGCGCCAAAAAACCGCGCCGCCAACAGTCCCAGCACATCGCCGCGGACAAACTGTCCTTGCTCATCCATTAGCAGGGGGCGATCGGCATCGCCATCGGTGGAAATGATGGCATCGAGGTCATACTCTTTGATCCAACCCACGAGCGGCGCAAACACCGCGTCGCCGAAGGCTTCGGTATCGATCGCCACAAAGCCGGGGGCGCGGCCAAGCGGAACAATCTGCGCTCCATAACCGGCAAAGACCTCGGCCAGTGCCTGGCGACTGACGCTCGAATGTTCATAGACGCCAATGCGCCAGTCCTTAAGCGCATCGGCGGCCAGCACGCCGCGATAACGGTCGAGATAGCCAGACATGGCCAGCGCGCTTTCATCGACTGCTTGAACAGCATCGTCAGCCTCGGCGCCTTCACCCAGTTGGGCCAAGATTCCCGCTTCGTCGGCCTTGCTGATCTCGCCGCTCGCGCGGAAGAACTTGAGACCATTGCGGTCTGCCGGGATGTGGCTGCCGGTGACCATGATACTGGGCGCACCGGCCGCCATGGCGTGGAAAGCCAGCGCCGGCGCTGGCAGTTCGCCGCAATCCACCACGCGCAGACCCATGGCAGCAGCAGCCGCGGCACAATCCGCCACTATCGCGGCGCTGCTGACGCGCAGGTCGCGCCCCAGATAGAGCGAACTTACGGGCGCATCGTCCTGCGACAGATAATTCAGGAACGCCGTCGTGTAACGCTGCGCCGCGTCGCCCACGAGATCTACTGCGAGACCACGAAGGCCGCTGGTTCCAAACTTGAGGCTGGTTATCACCGTCGTCGCTACTCTGTACGGTCGTCTCTGTTCTGTTTAAGCGTACTTAACTGGCTTTCACCAAAGTGCAAGCCACTAAGCCCTAGCTCCCCCATTTTGTTCTCACGTCTGGGCTTCGCTTGCCCGCGGAGTAGGAACCTGTCGGCATCGGCCGCCCCATCGTTTGGCCGCCGCTTCCGCGGCGCGTGTCTTCATCGATAGCCGATGCAGCAACTCAGAAATACATGACTTCCTTCATCAATTTTCAATGGTCTCGGAATAAGGCGTACGTACGCCAACCTGTGCCGGCGAAAGATCGTCGAAAGTTCAAACGACCATGATGACTGTGCTGGGCTGCGTATTGTATGAGCACAATATCTGGTTGGTGGCCGTCGCTGCCCTGGTCTGCCTGGCCGGCTCTTCAGCCACTATTCGCCTGTTCAATCGCGCTGCCAATACGACCGGTCTGCAGCGGGCCGGTTGGCACTTCCTGACCGCGGTGGCGTCGGGTTCGGCGATCTGGTGCACCCATTTCATCGCCATGCTCGCCTATGATCCAGGCGCGCCGGTAGGTTTTGATCCGGTCATGACCATTGTGTCACTGCTGACCGCCATGTTTGGCGTGCAGCTGGGTTTTATCCTCGCGGCAAGCGGTTTGACGCGCCTGGCGCCGGCACTGGGCGGTGCGGTTGTCGGGCTGGCCATTGTTGCGATGCATTATACCGGCATGATGGCCTATCGCGTGCAGGGTCTGGTGTCGTGGGACATGGGCTATCTGGTGGTCTCGATCGTGCTGTCGGTGGTGTTTTCCGCGCTGGCACTGCAGCTGGCGATACGCCGCGTGTTCTGGGCGGACAAATATCTGGCAACGGGTGTGCTGGTGCTGGCAATTGTCAGCCTGCATTTCACCGGCATGACGGCGTTCCAGGTTTCGCCAATGCTGATCGACGGCTCATTCTCCAATCCGTCCGCCCTGCAGGCGCTGGCGCTGGCCGTGGCGGGTGTCGCGCTGGTCATTCTGGGGGCGGGCGCCGCCAGCTATCTGATCGATGACAGCATGCGTGCTCAATCCTATGAACAACTGCGCCACATGGCGATGAGCGATAGCCTTACCGGCCTGCCGAACCGGGCCAGCTTCAATGACCACCTGGACCACGAACTCGATCTGGCGGACGAGACCGGCGGCAAGCTCGCCTTGATCGGCATCGATCTGGATCGGTTCAAGGAGATCAACGATCTGCGCGGCCATGCGACCGGCGACGAAGTCCTGCAGGTGCTGGCGCGGCGCATGAACAAGCTGCTGGGCGTGGGGGAATTTGTGGCCCGGCTCGGCGGCGATGAATTTGCGGCGACCTATCGCATGCAGGGGGCGGACCGGTTGGCCGATTTCCTAGCGCGGCTCGAAACGGCTCTTGTTCAAGCCCATTCGTCTCGATGATTTCGAGATCATTCCCGGCGCCAGCATGGGCGTAGCCATCTATCCCGACAATGCGGGCGACAAGGAAACGCTGATCAACAATGCCGATCTCGCCATGTATCGCGCCAAGGCCGATATCGCCCGCGCCGCCTGCTTTTACGAGCGGTCCATGGACGAGATGGTCAGGGCCCGCCGCAATCTGGCGGACGAATTGCGCGAGGCGCTCGAAACTAACCAGCTCGACGTGCACTATCAGGTGCAGACCTCGCTTTCGACTGGCGAAATCCGCGGCTACGAGGCTTTGCTGCGCTGGGGGCATTCGCAACGAGGCTATATTCCGCCGGCCGAGTTCATCCCGCTGGCCGAGGAAAACGGGCTTATCTTGCAGATGGGCGAATGGGTGTTGCGCACCGCCTGTGCCAAAGCCGCATCCTGGGAGCCGCCCTACGGTGCAGTTTGCCCATACCGACCTGCCCAAGCTGGTCATGGACGTGCTACGCGAAACCGGGCTGCCGCCAGACCGGCTGGAGCTGGAACTGACCGAGTCGACGATCTTTGCCGACAAGGAGCGCTCGCTGCATATGCTGCGCCAGATCAAGGAATTGGGCGTGAGCATTGCGCTCGATGACTTCGGCACCGGCTATTCCTCGCTCGATACGCTGCGTGCCTTCCCCTTCGACAAGATCAAGCTCGATCGCTCGTTCATGAGCGAGGTTGAATCGAGCCCCCAGGCCAAGGCCATTATTCGCGCCGTGCTGGCGCTGGGCAAAAGCCTCGAAATTCCGGTCCTGGCCGAAGGTATCGAGACGCATGGCCAACTGGCATTGCTGACGACTGAAGGGTGCGATGAGGCGCAAGGCTATCTATTGGGCCGGCCCGAACCGCTGCAGCAGATCGTCACCAGCGGCCAGCTGACGCTCATCGGGCAGAACATGGCGGAACAAGCCGTCGTGGTCGTCCGCCCCGAGAATATAGAAATGAACCTGATCGCTCGTTCGGCCTGATTGCACCTGACCTGGGAATATCTGCATGACTTTGAACACGACAGAACCGGGTTTGCGGCACCGGCGGCTTGAAAGTGTTTTCATCGCCGTGCTGTGGGTCATTCCTGTGCTGCTGGCTGGCCTGAATTGGCGGCTGGGGGGCCCGCTGCCGCCACTCTTCATGCTGGCAGGCGGCCTTGTTGTGGCTGCCTTGCCGACCTTTTACTGGCGCTGGCGGCGGGAAAGTGGCGCCGTTCCGGTGGTTTCCAGCATGGCGCTGGCCGCGCAGATCGCGCTGCTGACCATAACGAGCCTGCCGCTCCGTCCCGAGGGCCTGCAGCTCTATCAGGACATGCATTTTTGGTTCTTTGCAGGACTATGCCTATGCGCATGCTGGCTGGACCGGCGGGCGGTGTTGGGCTTTTTCGGCGTCGCGGTTCTGTACCAGCTTGCCGCCTATTGGCTGCTGGCGAACTTCTGGTTTGCCGCCGAAATCGATGTCGCACGGCAATTGGTGCGGCTCGGCATGTTCGGGGCGACCGCGGCAGCGTTGTTCGTGCTGACATCACGCTGGCGCACCGCCCGATATCTCCATAGAAACGTTTGATCAGGCCGACCTCGCGGCACGAAACTTCACGGCCGCACTTCGCATGCATATTGTATAAGATATGCGGCAGTATGAGTCGCAAGTTGGAGTGAGCAGTGCAAGCGGATGCCAGATCAGCGGGGGGATTGTCCGCCGATGCGCTATCGGACAGGGTCTATGGGACCGTTTCCAACCTGATAAAATCCCAGCAATTGCACGGTGGCGACATTATCGTGGAGTCGCGCCTGGCCGATATGCTGGGCGTCTCCCGGACCCCACTGCGCGAGGCGCTGCAAAAACTTGAGGGGGAAGGCCTCGTGGTCCGGAATGGCCGCTCGTTCGTGGTTCGATCGGTGGGCCTGGCCGAATATCTGCAGGCCCTCAAGGTCAGGGAAATCCTGGAGGGTGAAGCCGCAGCGCTCAGCGCCGGCCGGGTGCCTGCGGCGGCAATTGCCCTGGTTCGCAAGAATATTGACAGCTTGCTGGCAGCGCCGGTCTACCTGCCGGAGGCGCATTGGCAGTCGGACGATGAGTTGCATTCGCTGGTTTGCGACTATAGCGGCAATGCGGTTCTCAGCCGCATGATTCACAGCTTGCGCATGGTAACGCGGCTTTACGAAACGCTCAATCTGGCTGACCGGCTGGTGCCGGATGCTACCGAACACCTCGAAATCGTCGACGCTCTGGAAAGCGGCGATGCCAAGCGTGCACGCAGCAAGGCGCAGGCCCATTTGCGTAGCCTCTACAAGGCCTCGATCTGATCAGAAGCGCGCGAGCGTGAAGCCCTCAAGCCCGCGGCCAGCATCGCGGCCGGCTGCAAGGGCGGCGGTTATCTGGCCCATGATTGGACCCAGGGTGTAGCCATTGGCCGTGGCGGCAATGAACGCATTGGGGTGTCCGGCAATGGGACCGAGCAGCGGCGCGCCGTCGATATTGATGTTCATGGCGGCCCAGCTGCGCAACAGATGCAGACCCGCAACCGCAGGAATTGTGCGTTCGGCAACCCACAGATTGCCCTCGATGCTGTCGCGCAGCACACGGGCATAACCGGTCTGGCTATTGGTATCGGCCGTCCAGGCCCCACCGATGATCAGATTGCCATTGCTTGCCTGCTTCATGGTCAGGTGGCGGTCGGCATGGGCAACCAATTGCTTGAGTATCGGCCGGGTTGGTTCGGTAACCAGCATCTGCAGCGGTGCGCCGGAGATCGGCAGCTCTGCGCCGAGCATGCGTCCGAGCTGTCTCGACCAGCCCCCAGCGGCGATCACCAGCCTGCGGCAGCTTATGGTGGCGCCGGCGGCACTGGTGACACGGTAGCCTTCACCATCGGCCTGAATGCCTGTGATGTCATGGCCGGCGCCAAAACGCGCGCCATGCGCCATGGCAGCGCCGACAATGGCGGGCGTGGCCTTGAGCGGGTTGATCTTGCCTTCTGCCGGACAATAGGCAGCCACGATCGTCGTTTGGGCCAATGCCGGTGCAAGACTGGCCAATTCTGAGCGGCCAATGACTTCGGTCTGGATGCCCGCGCGCTGTTCGGCATCGACCTTGTCGCGCAAAAACTGGGTCTGGTCGGCATTCTCGGCCACCATCAGCCCGCCGGTGGTAACGATCTCGAAGTCGGCTTGCAGTTCGAGTTCCAGCGCCTTCCAGAGTGCGACCGAGTCGCGTTGTAGGGGCAAGGTATGCAGAGCGGGGCTACCGCCGGCCATGGCTTTCTTGCCGAAGTCCCAACTGAGCAATTGCACATGCAGGCTCCCCGCATTGCCGCCGGAGGCCTGGCTATTGGGCGCACTGCGATCCACCACAACGACGTCCATGCCATTGCGCGCAGCGAACAAGGCAGTGGCCGCACCGGTAATTCCGGCGCCGATGACGAGCAGATCGCATCGGGATGGGAGTGGATCGGCACGGTGGGCGCCGCGCGGGGTCACGCTGGTGCCGACCTCGCGATGCCCGGCCCATTCGCCTTTTTCATTGGCGAGGAGCATTGCGGGCACCGGGCGCGTGGGCGCCTGGGGCGCGAACAGATCGGCCTCGCTGGCCCCTGTCAGGTCACCGCGCAGCATCTGCAATGCCTTGGCCGCACAATAGCGGCCCTGGCAGCGCCCCATGCCGAGGCGGGTATGACGCTTCAGGCTGCCCAGGTCGGCAACGCCATCAGCGCCGGCACTGGCGATCTGGCTGGCGGAGACACCTTCGCAGCGGCATATGATGGTCTCTGCTGGCGACTCGGGAGGCTGCACCTGCGGCGCGAAGAGGCTCCAGAGATTGCCCTGAAAGCGGCGCGCACGCGCAAGCTGGTCGGCCGCACCAGAACGGTCGGGCACTGGTTTGCCCAAACTGGCGAGGATGGCGTGGGCGGCGAGCGCGCCTTGCGCCATGGCAACCTGGCTGCCACCAATCGCCCCACCATCGCCTGCCACCCAGACCGGTCCGGTGGCGCTGCGGCCATCGCCATCGAGCAGCGGCAGCGGGAAGCCGTCCGGATCGACGCTAACCGGACCGCCGAGCATACGGAGCACGTCGACCGAGGGCGTGAAACCGTATCCCAGACAGACCGCGTCGGCGTCAAAGGCAAGCTCACTGCCATCGGAGCGCCGCGCAATCACCTGCTCGACTTTCCCGTTCCCGCGCAACTGGGAAACGACAACACCCTCGTGGATGGGAATACCGGCCATGGCCAGATCGGCGCGCAATCGCAAGCCGGCAAAGGCCAGCTTGGGGCTTGCGGACACCATGCTAACAAGGGCTGCCAAGGCGCCTGGCCTCGTCGGACGGGCGCTTTCCAGCACGGCAATGACGGTGCCGCCGCCGCGCGCGATCTCCAGCGCGACCTGCCAGTTCAGCGGGCCATTGCCGGCAACAACAACACGCCGGCCGGGGCTGACGCGATAGGCCCGCGCCAGCGTTTGTGCCGCCCCTGTTGTCATGACGCCGGGCAGGGTCCAGCCCGGAACGTGGTGGGGACGCTCATAAGCACCGGTCGCAAGGAGTACGGCGCTGGCCGAGAGGATATAGGCCTGCGTATTGGCGGCGACACCAAGCTCGGCCCTGCCCCCCGTGGTGATGGATGCGTGCCAGACGGTCTGGCCGGAGCGGATATCACCCCCCAGTTCGCGCACTTGCTTTACAAGGATTCGACCTTGCTCGGACTGGCTGTCAAGAGCACGAGACGAGAATCGGTAAGATGGCGCCAGCGGCTTGAAGAATTGACCGCCGGCCAGGTCCCGCTCGTCGATCAGGATGGGGCGGACGCCGGCACCGCCGAGGACACGGGCGGCAGAAAGGGCCGCCGGGCCCGCACCAACGATGGCCACTTCGCACATTTCAATGCGTGGCGGCGCCTGCGGCCGCCTGGCCAGCGGGGCCAGTCGGCTATGGGCCGGATCATGCCGGCGAACGTCCAGTCCGGCCTTTGCCTTGGTCATGCAGGCGCGCTGACTGCCCCTGCCGTCGATCTCGACCAGGCAGTCCTGGCAGACGCCCATGCCACAGAACACGCCGCGACGCTCATGCGGGCCGGCCTGGCGCAATTCGATCTGCCCCGCCGCAGCAAGCGCTGCAGCGATTGTCTCACCATCGATGGCAGCGACTTCCACCCCATCGAACATGAAGCTCAGGGTCTTGCCGGCCGGTTCGATCCCGGTGCGCGAGAGGCGCAGGCCTGACGTCACGCCGGCAGGTCCGCGAGCTTGATGCCGGCCTGCCGCAAGGCCTGTATGACCATGGCCAGCTCAGAGCCCAGCAGGGGCAGGCGCGGTGCGCGCGGTTCGCCGACATAACGCCCCATCAAGGCAAGAGCGGCCTTGGACCCTGCCACGTATCGATGGCCGCCGACGAGGCGGATGACCGGCAGGACACGCATATAGAGCGCGCGCGCTGCATCATAATCACCCTTGTCAGACCAGAGGGAGAAGATGTCGGCCATTTCACGCGGCATGAGATTGGAGCCGACCGCAACCCAGCCCTGGGCGCCAGCCAGGAATGACTCAAAGCCCATAATGCCACCAAAAACCGTCATGCGTTCGCCGCAGAAGTCCATGATATCGCGAATACGGGTCACATCCATGGTGGATTCCTTGATATAGCGCACGTTGTCGATCCGGCAGAGCCGTTCGACGATGCGAGGCGTCAGATCAACATTGGCCGTGGCCGGATTATTGTAGATCATGATCGGGATGGACAGGGACTCCCCGATGCGCCGGTAGTGTTCGAACAGCTCATCTTCTGTCGGGGTGGAATAGTATGGCGGGATGATCATCACGCCATCGGCACCCATGGCTTGGGCCTCGCGCGAATAGCGGATCACATCCTCGGTGCGTTCCGACCCGGTGCCGATCAGCACCGGCACCCGGCCGGCCGCCCTGCCAATAACCGTCTCGGCCACGCTGGCGCGTTCGTCGTCTGTCATCGACAGGAACTCACCAGTCGAGCCCAGCGGCACCAGACCGTGAATGCCTTCATTGATCTGCCAATCGACGAAATCGGCGGTCGCGGCAAGATCGACCCGGCTCTGGGAATCGAAGGGGGTGATCATGACGGTGAACGTGCCGCGAAACGGCTTAGACATAGGGATAATCCGGGGTTTGGACAGGCTCGGGAAAGACATCGCCGTGCGCCAAGCGCATCGCAACAGTGGGAAGACGCTGGTTCATGGCAATATCTTGGACAGGAATTGTTTGGTCGCCTCGCTCTTGGGCGCCGTAAAGAATTCTTCAGGCGGAGCATTCTCCACGATTTCACCCTGATGCATCAGGATCACCCGGTCTGCCGCGGCACGGGCAAAGCCCATTTCGTGTGTCACCACGATCATGGTCATGCCCTGGCGCGACAGGTCGATCATCACGTCGAGCACTTCGCTGATCATTTCGGGATCGAGCGCCGAGGTGGGTTCGTCGAACAGCATGGCCCTGGGCCGCATGGCGAGCGCCCGTGCTATGGCGACGCGCTGCTGCTGGCCGCCCGACAATTGCTTTGGATAGGCATGTGCTTTTTCCGGCAGGCCGACGCGGCTCAACAATTCCCGGCCATAGGCCTCGGCGCTCGAGCGGGCCTCGCCCCGCACATGGATCGGCGCCGCGGTGATATTATCCAGCACCGACAGGTGCGGAAACAGGTTGAATTGCTGGAACACCATCCCCAGCTCCTGGCGCTGGCGGGCGACTTCGGCCTCCCGCATCGGCACCAGCTTGCCCCCAAGCTGGCGGTAGCCGATCAGTTCATCGCCGGTATAGATCGAACCGGCATCGATGGTCTCGAGATTATTGATGCAGCGCAGCAGCGTGCTCTTGCCGCTGCCGGACCGCCCGGCAATGACGACAACCTCGCCGGGAGCGACATTGAGCGACACATCACGCAGCACCAGATTGTCGCCAAAAGACTTGCGGACGCGCTGGATGCGGATCAGCGGCCGGACGGGAGCGGAAGACTGGCCGGTCATCGAGAAATCACCTCCGTGGCGGCGGGATCCACAGTCCGCTGCGCGGCTGCAGCGGCACTATCGCGACCATCGAATGGCCGGTCGTAATGGCTTTCGATGCGGCGCTGGACGAAGCCCCAGGCCGTGGTCATGGCCAGGTAATAGATGGCAGCGACGAAATAGACTTCGAGCACGCGAAACTCGATCTGCGCCAATTGCTGGGCGCTGCGTAGCAATTCTTCCATCGAGATGACCGAGGCGAGCGAGGAGGTTTTGAGCATACCCAGAAACTGGTTTCCAAGCGGGGGCACGATGACTCGTGTCGCCTGCGGCAGGATGACGATCTGCATCATCTTGCGATAGGTCATTCCCAAGGCGCGGGCGGCATCGTGCTGGCCCTTGTCCACTGCGGTGATGCCCGATCGCATGATCTCGGCGAAATAGGCACCTTCGTTGACGGCCAGACCGAGAATGGCGGATTCGATGACGCCAAGGCGGATGCCGAGCTGTGGCAGGCCCGCATAGATGATAACCAATTGCACCAGCAGCGGCGTGCCGCGCCAGAGCCAGATGTAGAAACCGGCAATGCCGCTGACGACCCGGTTGTGCGACATTTTCATCAGCGCAGCCACAAAGCCCAGGCTGATACCGATGACCATGGAAACCACCGACAGCCAGACCGTGGTCCAGGCGCCCCGCATCATGTAGGGGCTGACGAGATATTCAAGGAAGTCGGGCCAACTCCAGGTCATGTGCACATCCGGCTGTGGTTGGTAAACAGGGGCGGCGCCAGCCGGAGCCGGCGCCCGAAGGATCACTCGGGGAAGAAATAGGCCGCGAACCGGCCTTCCCAGGTCGGCCAGGTCTCGATCTTGGTGGCGCCGTCGCGGTCCATCAGTGCATTATAGGTGCCGTCTTCGAGCATGGAATTGAGGGCAACGACGATGGCGTCGGCGATTGCGGGCTCGATCGTGGCGAAGACGCCAGGGCTGCCAGGATAGAGGCCCGTCACCGCCATCGTGAACTTGCCCTGCTCCTGATAATATTTGCCAATCGCGTCGCCGGCGAACACGGCTTCGATCTGGCCGGCGCCCAGGGCCAGGAAAGTGTCGCCATAGGTGTTGAAGACGCGGATATCCATCGGAGCCAGCCCCTTGGCCACCTGCTCGTCATTGATCTCGCGGATCTTCTTTTCCTCGAAGCCGGCGATCTCGACACCCACAACCTTGCCGGCCAGATCTTCGGGCGTCGCCACGCCCAGCGGATTGCCATCGGCAACGATGAGGGCCAGCGCGTTGATGGTGTAAGGGATGAGCTGCATGATCTTGGCGCGCTCGTCGGTGTAGTAGAGCCCCGTATTGATCATGTCCCAGCGCTTGGTCTGCAGGCCCGGGATTTGCACCTCAAACGCCACGTTCATGAATTCCGGCTCAAGGCACAGGCGTTTGGCGATCTCGTTGCCCAGATCAACGTGCAGGCCGACCAGTTCACCGTCGGCATTGATATATTGCTTGGGCGGAATGGTTGCGTTGATCGACATGGTCAACTTGCCCGGCGTGGCCAATGGCAGGCCGGCCGGGCATTCAGCGTCTTGCGCAACGGCCGGGGCGGCCATCGAAAGGGCTGCACCGAAAGCGATGAGAACGCCGAATGCGGATCCCAGAAGGATCGATTTAGTCATGTCTGCTGCTCCTGTTTGATTGGTGTCCTGACCGTCGCAACCATTGGCTGCTCCGGATTTCTCGTCGATTTTCAGCATGTGCCGCACCAGGCGATGACGCTGGCGGCCGTGACCTTGACGGCACGGATGTAGTCTTCGACGTCGACCCATTCGTCGTGGCGCCCCGTCTGGGTCAGGTCGCCGCAATAGGGGCCGAGACCGACCGTGGGAATGCCCCTCTGGACAACCGGATTGCGGATATCGCTGGAGGTATGCATGGGGTTCACATGGGGCTTGAAACCGCACACCTGCTCCACCGAATGGGCTACCGCTCGATAGAGGTCGTGGCTTTCCGGCACTTCCATGCCGGTGACGCCGGATACCCAATGCAGCACTGGGCGGTTGTGGCGCAGGAAAGGATCGGCGTCGATTGCGGCATCGAGAGCAACCGCGACTTCGGCCTGCACGTCGGCCAGCTTCTCGAATGGCGGGAACGATATCGCGCCGCCGAAGATGAGCTCGGTGGGCATGCGCGAGAATGCCCTGTTCTGCCCATATTGCAGCGATGACAGCAGGATATTGGACGAGCGGCCGATGGCCGCATCGAGGAGCGGATGATGAACGCGGCGGGCACGATGGGCATCGAGGGCCTTGAGCGCGGCGATCAGGATCACGGCCTTGTCGAGCGCATTGACGCCGGCATGGGCAAAGGCGGTATGGCCCGGCTCGGTGGTGTCAGGCTTCTTGCCCGGCACGGTGACAGTGAATTCGAGTTGACCGGAAGCGAAGGCCTTGATCTCGTTCATGCCAACGCCTGACTCAGCGGGATGCAGGTAGATAGCCGCATCGGCGGCATAGCCATGGTGCAGGACGGCAGCGACGCCGCGCGCGTGCCGCTTGCTCGGCGTGCTTGCGACGATGACGTCGCCAGCCAGTTCGATGCCCGCGGCCTTGATCATTTCCATGGCGGATACAGCGGCGCTGACACCGGCTAGGTCGTCGGCAACGCCCCAGCCATAAAGGCGGCCATCGTTGATGACCCCTTCGAAGGGTGGGCGTTGCCAGGTGGCAGTATCCCCTATCGGCTCCCCATCCGGATGGGCAAAAAGGATGACGCTGCGGCCGCCGGACGTAGCGGCCCGGTAGGTACCGACAATACTGGCGCGCGTACCGCTCGCAGCATTGGCGCCGGCGGCAAATTCATCGATGAGCGGGACGGCGGCCGGTTCGTATTGCAGGCTCTGCACGCGAGCGCCAGTCGCCGCAAGCCGGTCCGCCAGCGCCGCCTGGATCGCGGTTTCCCCGGATGGCTGTAGCCGGATAAGCGACTGCAGGAAGGCCAGCACGGCTTCCCGTTCACGGTCGATCCGCTCCATTGCCGCCTGGGTGGGCCATGCCATATCCGCGCTCCTGCCGTCTTGAACCCGCCTGATTGTCACGCTGGTTGACAGAAGAAGAACACATAATGCATACAATGGCAATGCAATAAGCATGCAAATTTTGTCGCCTATTTTGTGTGCAGCGCGCTTGAACGAGAGGCCGTGGAAATCCAGAAACCCCGAAAATACCGAACAACCGGGGTTTCTCGCGGCCCTGGATTCATAATGCTGCAACCGGCGTGCCAGCCGCCCAAAGCAGGCTCGCAACGCCTAGAAGAGGAAAATGCGTTGAACGACATCACAGTGACTGCCGGCCCCTATATTTTCAAAGGGCGGCTGGAAACCGAGCTTGCGCCCAAAACGAGCGCAGCCTTCCTGAAGGTGCTGCCCTATGACAGCCAAATCGTGCATGTGCGCTGGAGCGGGGAAGGTGTATGGGTGCCGCTCGGCGAAACCGATTTCGAGGTGGGCTATGAGAACCACACCAGCCATCCGGCGCCCGGCCATGTCATTCTTTATCCTGGCGGCATAAGCGAGACGGAAATCCTTTTGGCCTATGGCGGCGTGGATTTCTCGAGCAAGATGGGTCAGCTCGCGGGCAACCATTTCATTACGCTAACTGAGGGACTGGAGAACCTGCCAGCGCTTGGAAAGCTGGTCTTGTGGGAAGGCGCCCAAGCCATCCGGTTTGAGCTAACGGCAGGCTAAGGCCGGATGAACGCAAGCGCTGCCGCGGCGGCGGGCATCCCAGCCACTCAACCTTCCAGCATGTAGTCCGCGACGCCGTAGCAGTGGCTCGTTCATATGCGTCAGATTGAATCTTCGAATGGCGCGCAGTACGTGCGGGGTGGCGAGGAACTTGTGGATCGAGGCGGAACCACGCACATTGATACCAAAAATGTCCTCGCCGCGCGGGAAGAAATAGCTGACGTCCTCCGGCGTCGTGACGCAGCGCTCGAGCAGGACTTCATCCGCCTGGTCCTGCGTGGGCGAGTGGTCCGTCGTGAAATCCGGCAGGTGCAGGATGAACCTTGCGCGGATGCCCTCGCCATCCGCGTAGATGGTGAAAAGCTCCATCCAGCTCGCATTGACGCGGACAAGCGGCTTGTCGGGCGTCGATGGCAGACAAGACACGGACCAGTATTGCCGCTCGGTCCTGCGTGGCATGGGGATGCAGCTTTGGCCGTAGAGCCCGAGAATCTTTAGAACGTCCTGTGCCTGGGGGCGGGCAGCCAGCTTGTGGAATCGCGGCACATACTTGAACCGCAGTTCCACGGACTCCGACCGCTCGTCAGCGTCAGGCAGGTTCGTCTTGCCTTCCGTCCAGTTGCGCTGCTGCTCAACATCCAGAAATTGGCGCAGACCAGTGCTGCTGCGAGGAGTCTTGCTCATATCAGGGGGCCCGTGTTCGGCTTGCGCATAATACATGAACCCCGAGGCGGGTGAAGCATCGACAAGACGGGAAGAATTTCCGCTTCCGTCGCTACGGTTCATCGCTCCGCATTAGATCTTGGATATTCTAGTTGCATAGCCACCACATTGGTCGTGCTTTCGCCGTATCGCTCGGTAATGGCTTGGAGGACCTGGTCCAGTGCGGCTGCGGGCGGGTGCTCGGGGAAGATGGAAACGGCACGGTGGTCCGGCCAGTCCCCAGCGGTCCGGTCGGGCAGGATGCGGATGCCGTTAGCCGTGTCGATAGCGGACGTCTCCGCAAACGTGACCGCCTTTGACCGGTAGGTCCGCGACCAGGCATCGGCCACCAATGCCAGCGACACCTCGTCCATCCCCGGTTCGAGCCCAATGGCGAACTCGTCACGGTTCCAGAAGGCCATGATATTGGCAAGGACGGTCGTGGCGAACGGGCGGATGAGGGTGAATGCCGCGCTGGCGTGCCGGGCGTCCCAGCGGTCGACACCGAGGTCACGTGCCACCGCTTCGGCTTTCTCGCGCCCGGCAATGGCCTCGATCAGCGTCAGCATCATCGGCATGGATGCAGTAATGCCGGTGGTTGTCACGACGTTTCCGTCCACCACGAAGCGGCGGTTGGCGACATAGTCGATTGTCGGGCTGCGCCTGAGCAGGTCCTTGAGATAGTACCAGTGGGTCGTAGCGCGTTTGCCGTCGAGCAGGCCGGCCGCGCCGACCACCTTGGCCCCGGCGCAGACGCCGATGACGATGGCGCCCTTGGCCGATTGCTGCTGCAGCCACGCCATGACTGCGGGGTCGTCATCCCGGCTCATGGCCGGCACGATCACGTAGTCCGCCCCTTCCGGATGGGAGGCGTCGAACACCGAAAGAGTTGTATCCGGCTCGACCTTGAGCGCGGGGTAAAGCAGCACCGGCCCCGGTTCGGCCGCCACCATCACCACGTCGGCCACGCCGGCGCGCCGCAGAATCCCGGTTGGCACGAGGTAGTCCGTCGTCTCGGTCCCGTCGTTAATACCGACAATGGCAACAAGTGGCCGCTGACCGATGGGGGGCCGGAGCGCCTCCAGCATGGTTGCCTCCTCGGAGGCAGGCACCGGTTCAGGCGGCGCCGCAACCCCGGAGGGGAGCGCGGCGAGCCACAGGCCGAAGCCGCCCGTTGCAAGAATGACGGCACCGACAAGCACCGAGGCAATAACGGTCCGCTTCTTCACTCTTTGCTCCCTCCTTGAGCCACTATTGACGTGAGCCTAGTGAAAGCCAATGATGTCCGAAATGACATATTTCGGGCGAAAACTGCCATCATGCGCAGAATCGGTTTTGTCATCCATCCCGGCTTCCAGTTCCTCGACGTGGCCGGCCCGACCGCCGCCTTCGAGATCGCATCCCGCTATGTGCCCGATGGCTATGCAATCGAGGTCCTTGCCCCAACGGCCGGCATGACAGCCAGTTCCTGCGGTCTCGGGCTGGCCGCGGGGCCGCTGGACGCGGATGGGCTCGACACGATCATGGTCTCAGGTGGCCAGCTGATCTGGGATATGGCCGCCTTCCAGGCGGTCGTCGAATGGCTGAAGACCGTCCGCCCGCGCCGGCTCGCAAGCGTGTGCTCGGGCGCATTCCTGCTGGCAGAGGCCGGCAGGCTCGATGGCCGCTCCGCCACGACCCACTGGGAAAGTAGCGAGCGTTTTCGGCGCAGCTATCCAAAGGTCCGCCTCGAGCCCGACCGGATCTTCACCAGGGACGCCGACACGTGGACGTCAGCGGGTATCTCGGCGGGCATCGACCTCGCCCTTGCACTGATCGAAGACGATCACGGCCCCGCAATCGCCCGCCGCACTGCCCAGCAACTCGTGGTTCACGGCCGCCGGCCTGGAGGGCAATCCCAATTTTCGGGCCTGCTCGAACTTGGTGGCCAGTCGGGACGCTTCGAAGCGCTGGTTACGTGGATCAAGGCAAACCTCGCCGAAGCGCTCACGATCGAACAGCTCGCCGAGCGCGCCGCCATGAGCCCGCGCAATTTCGCACGAGCCTTCCTGCGCGAGATGGGAACGACGCCGGCCAAAGCCCTGGAGCAGCTTCGGGTCGAGGTTGCACGCGAGGCCGTCGAGGCTGGCGCAGGTGCGTTCGATGAGATCGCGCATCGGATCGGCTTCGGCGATGCGGGCAGGATGCGGCGTGCCTTCCTGCGCGTCCTGGGGCAGCCGCCGCAGTTCCTTCGACGATCCATGCGGGATGGGCAATAGCCACCCGGTCAGCCGGGGATCGCGTCAGTACTAAACCTTCAGCTTGCCGACAAAATGGTCGGCCGATAACCGGCCAGGACCCCAGGCCATGATGCCGAGCGCCATCGCCGCCCAGGTGAGGTGAATTGGCCAGCCGTCCGGCACAGTGAGTTGGACGACAATCGTCATGACCAGCAGCCCCAATCCGGCCAGCCGCGAGGCCAGGCCGAGAACCAGCAGCACGGGCAGCACGATTTCCGCCGAGCCTGCGGCAAAGGCCATCATCTCCGGTGCGGGAAATGCATATGGGCCGCCGGGCAGATGGAGCTTGAACTCCGAGCTGAAGAGCAGCACCGCAACATCATTGAGCTGCAGGAACCTGTCCCACTTATTCACCCCCGACCGCCAGAACGGGACGGCGAGCGCGAGCCGGAGGACCAGCTGGGTCAGCGAGGGCGTTGCGAGACGCGCTATCCCCGAATTTACGCGGCCGACAATCGATGTGACGGTGTGCAGCAACCCCGATTGTTGGATGGACATTAGTTCCCCCAGTGAATGGCAATGAACACGCCCGCGCCGATCATGCTCGCGATATTGGCGGCAAGATCGAAATCGGGACTGTCGTCGATCGCCGCTGCAGCGGCAGTGCCGAGCGGTTCGCCAGCTATGAGATGGATCAGAAATGGGGCGCCGCCCGGGGGCAGACGTCGCGCGAAGACCTCGAGCCCCGGCCGGGTTACCAGCGTGTCCTCCGGTTCGCCCGCATCGATCGATGTCACCGGGCGATCGACGCGGTTGGCTGCAAAGATTGCCAGCGCGGAATAACGTGAGCGCAAGATGCGCGCCGCCGGGTGCGGTACCAACACGATGCCGGCCAGCCGCTCGGCCGGAACCACGGCAAAGGCTTGGGGCGACAGCGGTTCTGCGTCGGCGGCGTGATAGGCGTCAAGCCATGCCCGCTCGATGCGCGCGACATCGGCCAACCACGGCATCGACTGCGCATGCTCGTAACACTCGATGAAGGCGGGAAAGTCGCGGCCATATTCGAACAGCAGCGGCGAGGCCGGCGGGGTCGCCCGCACATGCAGGCGCACCATCATGCGAAAGAAATCGGGGCCCGTGATCCGCTGGGTTGCCGGGTATACTGCCGCGAGCGCGTTGATAAGGCTGACGGTGACGTTGTTGCGGTAAACGCCGTAGCGTTTGGCTGCCGCCTTGCGCCCGGGGCCCGAAACCATGGCAGGGGCCGGGCGCTCTGGATCGAGCAGCGCCGACACGAAGCCGGCGGCGTAAGTGTCAATGGCCGGCATTGGCAAGCCCTGAGGCATGGCGGTCAAGGATCAGCTGTGCGGCAAGTGCCTCGGCCTTGAGGATGGGCCAATCGGGAATGTCGCTGTCCCACTCGACCAGCGTGGGCGTGGCGCCGCGCCTGCTGATCACGATGTCGAAGAGTTTCCAGACCGCATCACCGACCGGGCCGTCATGGCTGTCGATGAGCAGGAGTTCGCCCTCGTCATCGGTCTGCTCGGCGTGCCCGGCCAGGTGGATTTCGCCTACATGTTCGAGCGGATAGTCAGCAAGATAGCCGAGTGCCGAATAGCCGTGATTGGTGGCGGACACGAATACATTGTTGACGTCGAGCAACAGGCCACAGCCCGTGCGCCGGACGATGGCGCGGATGAAGTCGGTCTCGCTCATCGTCGATTGGGGGAACACCACGTAGGTCGAGGGATTTTCGAGCAGGATCGGCCGGCCGATGGCGTCCTGCACCTCATCGATGTGCTCGGCGACATGGGCCAGCGTGGCTTCGGTATAGGGCAGCGGCAGCAGGTCGTTGAAAAAAGTGCTCTGGTGCGTCGACCATGCCAGATGCTCGGAGACAAGCGCCGGCTCGTAGCGGTCGACAAGCGCCTTGAAGCGTCCCAGATGCGCCTTGTCCAGCGGCTGCGGACCCCCGATTGACATGCAAACCCCGTGCAGGGAGACGGGATAATCCTGCCGCACGCGTGTCAGCGCCGCATGCGGCGGCCCGCCCGCGCCCATGTAATTTTCGGCATGCACCTCGAAGAAACCCCGCTGCGGCGCTTCATCGAAGATACGTTCGAGGTGTTCGGGCTTGAGGCTGGTCCCCGCCATGGCATCGACGGGATGCGCCGGAAAGCGCGCGGCTGCCGATGCCCGTGAGGGCTGAATTCTCGTCGGTTCGTTCATCATGACCTCCACTTTCCGGCGCGATGTGCGGCTTACGCCGGCAGATCACGCGTCAAGGGCTCGGGCGACCCCATCCGGTCGCCGGGGGCCATGATCGCCGTACAGGTTCCGCCAGGAACGAAAGCCCAGGCATTGCCCTGGAAGTCGATGGTCGAGGTACCCTGGCAGGTGGTGCCGGGGCCTGCGGCACAATCGTTCATGCCAGCGAGCGAAACGCCGTAGCACTTCTCCTTGCCAGCATCCATTGCCGCCTTGCCCTCGGCTTCGCTCAGCGGCGCAGCCGCCGCGAAGGATGAAAGCGCCGCGGTAAAGGCGCTGGCCAGAAGGGCCGCACTCACGGTTGATCTGGTGGACATATCATTCTCCCATTGCATAGTTTGAGGACGCACAACTCAAGCGAGCGCGCAGGGATTAGTTCGCTGCATTGGCACCGATTGTTACGCCGGTCGATGACACGAAACCGTGATTGACACGCAGGCTTTCCGACGAGCCCGGCTTCAGCCTCGATGCATGGCTGCTGGCCCCAAAAGAGCCCCGGCGTACGGCGCGTGTGAGGGCTCTGTTCGATTGCTTGTTGGGGCATGTCTTTCGACGTGGCGTGCTGCCCTTGCGGGCAGGGATCACACGTCCGGCAGGCGCGGCGTCAGGATGTGCAGGCCACGATTTTGGTCAACTCAATGCCGGCCAGCGAGCTTGAATCGCCCAAATCGCGAACACTGTCCATATGATGACGCCCCGCGATCAGGCGATATGACACATCGAGCCCTTGGCGGCCGAGGAGCTTGGTGAATGCGCCGGCCTGATCGTGAAAGGGCGGTGTTTCGCGTGAGCCGACCAGTACTGAAACGCTCGTGCCGGCATCGTAGGCCTGGAGCAGCGGGGTGAAGCGGCGCACTTCCTCGTCGGTAAGGCCGATCTCGGCTTGCAGGAATGACTTCTGCAGCGGCGCCAGATCGTAGAGCCCGCCCAGCAGCAGCGCGGCCTGAATGCCCGATGGAGCAGCGCCGGCGCGGAACAACAGGGCGGCAAGCTGGGCGCCGGCCGAATGGCCACTGACCGTCAAGCGGGACGGATCGCCGCCGAAAGCGCCGATATTGTCGAAGACCCATTGCTTGGCCCGGCCAACCTGATCGACGATCGACGCCATGCGGACGCCCGGCATCAACGCGTAATCCACGATGACGGCGATGGCGCCCGCCTCGGCCACCGTCTCGGCGACGAGCGAATAATCCCGCTTGGAAAACATGCGCCAATAGCCGCCATGGATGAACATATGGACCGGCAGAGGCCCGGTCGTTCCGGGTGGCACGAAGATATCGAGCGTTTCGGAAGGTCCGTCACCATAGGCTGCTTCGCTCATCGGCAGGCGCTCGCGCGTTGCAGCACTGCGCGACACGATATCGGCGACGACCATGTCGAAATCCGGCTGATGTCCACGTATTCGGAAGGGATCTTTCTCCATCTCGGCCTCTCTAGAAGCTCGTGGCGATGTACTTCGCCTCCATGAACTCGGCGATGCCATGATGCTGTCCGCCTTCGCGGCCCAGCCCACTCTGTTTGACGCCGCCAAATGGTGCGGCAGGGTCGGAAACCAGCCCCCGGTTAAGACCGATCATGCCGGCCTCGACCTTGCCCGCGACCCGCAGACCGCGGCCGACATCGCCGGTGTAAATATAGGCGGCAAGGCCGTATTCGGTGTCATTGGCGCGGGCGATGACCTCGTCCTCGGTCTCGAAACGTGAGACCGGCGCCACGGGGCCGAAGATTTCCTCCGATGCCATGTCGGCATCCCGCGGCACTTCGGTCAGCACGGTGGGCCGATAGAAGAAGCCGCGCTCGTTCGGAATCTGGCCGCCGCAAACGACCTTGGCGCCGCGCTTGACCGCGTCGGCAACCAGGCGATCGATCTTGTCGACGGCCTTGCGTGTGATCATCGGACCGCAATCGGTGGCAGCGTCATAGCCGGCGCCGATCTTGAGAGCCTGCATGCGTCCAGCAAGCCCGGCAACGAAGGCGTCATGAATGCCCGATTGCACATAGATGCGGTTAGCGGCCGTGCAGGCCTCGCCGGCATTGCGCATCTTGGCGATCATCGCGCCGTCAAGGGCGGCGTCGAGGTTCGCGTCGTCGAAGACGATGAACGGCGCATTGCCGCCCAGCTCCATGGCGCAGGAAATGACGTGTTTGGAGGCCTCGGCGAGAAGCGCACGGCCAACACCGGTGGAGCCGGTGAACGACAGCTTGCGCAGGCGGGGATCGGCAAGGATGGCGGCGGTCAGCGGGCCGGGCGCGGTCGTGGTGATGACGTTGACAACGCCGGGCGGCACGCCTGCTTCTTCGTAGATGGCGGCGAGGGCGAAGGCCGTCAGCGGCGTCTCGGATGCCGGTTTGAGGATGACCGTGCATCCGGCAGCAAGCGCCGGCGCGATCTTGCGCGTCGCCATGGCGGCGGGGAAGTTCCAGGGCGTGATGAGCAGGCAGATGCCGATGGGCTGGTAATCGACGATGATCCGGTTGGTTCCGGCCGGGGCCGTGCCAAACTCACCGGTGATACGGACGGCCTCTTCGGCGTTCCAGCGGAAGAATTCGGCCGCATAGGCGACCTCGCCGCGGGCGTCGCGCAGCGCCTTGCCATTCTCCATGGAAATGAGCGTCGCAAGCATCTCGGCCCGTTCGGTCATCAGTTCGAAACAGCGGCGGAGGATTTCGGAGCGCTTGCGCGGGGCAGTATTGCGCCAGCCCCCGGCAGCGCGCGCCGCCGCCTCGACCGCCGCGCTCGCGTCTTCAAGCGTCGCGTCGGGAACCGTGGCCAGGACCATCTCGGTGGATGGATCGACAATTTCGATGACCTTGCCGCCGTGAGCGGGCCGCCATTGACCGTTGATGTAGAGGCCCTTTGCGCAGGCCTGGATATCTGGGGCGATGGTCATTGGACTATGCCATTCTGCTGGGCAGCCGCAGCCGCGAAATCGCCGTCATAGGCGGCCTGGATCAGTTGGGTCATGGCGGCAAGCTCGATGGGACGGGGATTGTTCTTTATCAGCCGCTCGATGCCCACCGCCTGTTGGGCCGTCCATTCGATTGTATCGCTCTGCAGCCCGAGTTCGGACAGCGTGCGCGGGATTTTGATGGCGGCAAAGATCCGCGTCACTTCGTCAATCGCGGCCTGGGCGTTTTCACTGTCGCTCCGGCCCTGGATGTCCAGCCCGAGCGCAGACGCCATTTGAGCCAGCTCCGGCGTGCATGCAGGCCTGTTATAGGTCATCACATAGGGCAGCAGCGCCGCTACCCCCAGGCCATGGGCGGTATGCGTCAATGCACCCAGTGGATACTGGATGGCATGGGCCGCCGCCGTGCCGGCCGTGCCGAATGCACAGCCTGCCGCGGTCGCCGCCATCATCACATCGGCCCGTGCGTCTTCGTTGCTGCCATCGGTGAACGCCGTGACCAGGCTCCGGCCGAGCAGCTTGATCGCCAGAAGCGCGAAATGATCGGTGAAAGCGGACTTGCCGACAAAGACATGGCGCTGCGCCAGATCGGCGGTGGGCTCGCGATGGAGCGCGGTAAAGGCCTCGATAGCGTGCGTCAGCGCGTCGGCGCCGGCTATCGCGGTCAGCCCCGCCGGGCAGGAATAGGTCAGTTCGGGATCGCAGATTGCTGCCGTCGAGATCAGGTACGGGCTCGATATGCCCACTTTCAGCGTCCGGTCGGGATCGGAGATCACGGCGACGGGCGTTACCTCCGAGCCGGTTCCGGCAGTCGTCGGGACCAGGATGACGGGCAATACCGGACCCGGAACCTTGAACTCCCCGTAATAATCCTGGAGCCGGCCGCCATGCGTGAGCAGCAGGGCCGAACATTTGGCAAAGTCGAGGCATGACCCGCCGCCGATGCCGATGACCATATCGGGGGCGAAACCCTGCGCCTGCCCGACGCCTACGGCCACGCTGTCGCGCGGCACGTCCGGCAAGATCGTGTCCTGGACAAGAATCTCGATCGAGGCGGCACGCAGACTATCCATCATTGCGGCGAACACTGGCGTAGCGGCAAAGCGCTCATCGGTACAGACCAACGCCCGCTTGCCGGTGCGCGCCGCAACGCTGGCGAGGGCAGCGCGCTGACCTTTACCGAACAGGATTTCGCGCGGAATACGCAGGGCGCCGTAGAGGGGCATCACGGCCGCTCCCCGCTTCTAAACCTGGTGGTTTCCGCCTGTACAAACTGCCCCTGCAACCAGATCAAGATCCCCTCCCCGGTGATCACATATCAAATCCTATAGGATATAGCATTGCTTGATGTCGAGTCTCGTGCTAGCAGTTTTTTCAATGCAGGGCGGTATTTCCATCTGATGGCTACGAGCGACATACACGGCGAAAACACCTCACTGGCGCGCCCCTCGAGTCTGGCGGGTGGGGTATACGAGGCCATTTTCGCGCAACTGATGTCGCTGAAGATCGCGCCGGGAGCGCGCATCACCGTCGATGGCCTGGTGCGCGAGATGAACGTGTCGCAAACCCCGATCCGCGAGGCGCTGGGGCGCCTGGAGGGTGAGGGTCTCGTGCTCAGGACCCACCTCGTGGGATACCGCGCGACGCCGCAGATCACCCGCAACGGTTTCGATGAACTCTATGAACTCAGGCTCGCGCTCGAGCCGGAGGCGGCCGCCAAGACTGCGGCCGGCATGGACGATGACCGCCTGTCCGAAATGCGGACCCTGGCAGGCGGCATGGCCGGGAATGCCGGCGCTGACGAGCAATTGCGCTATTCGGATTTCGCGCGACAGGATGCCGAATTTCATGATCGCATTCTGCAATTTGCCGGCAATGGCCTGATCCGCGAGACGCTGCGCCTGCAGCATGCCCATTTCCACATCTTCAGGCTGATGTTCCACTGGCGAGTGACCGCGGAGGCGCTCGACGAACACGAAGCGATCATGGCCGCCTTCGAGCAGCGTTCGCCCGAGGCAGCGCGCGAAGCAATGCGCATACACATCATCAATTCAAGGGCTCGGCTGTTGCCGGCCTTCGACTGATCCAAACTGCGGCAAGCGAGTTGCTACTCGCTGGGACAACAAGGAGGAATTGTCATGCCTGCTAAGAAAATCCTGATGCTCACCGGTGAATTCACCGAAGAATACGAAATCTTTGTCTATCAGAAGGGCATGGAAGCGGTGGGCCATACGGTCCATGTCGTTTGCCCCGACAAGAAGGCAGGGGATCGCATCAAGACCTCCCTGCACGATTTCGAGGGTGACCAGACCTATACCGAAAAGCCCGGCCACTATGCCGATATCAACAAGACGTTCTCGGAAGCCGAGGCGCAGGTGGCCCAGTATGACGCGGTCTACTGCGCCGGTGGCCGCGGCCCGGAATATATCCGCACCGACAAGCGCATCCAGGCGCTCGTCCGCCATTTCCATGAGGCGAACAAGCCGATCTTTACGATCTGCCATGGCGTTCAGATCCTTATCGCCGTCGATGGCGTGATTCGGGGCAAGCGTGTAGGCGCATTGGCGGCCTGCGAACCCGAAGTAACGCTGGCGGGGGGCACCTATGTCGACCTGTCGCCCACCGACTCGCTGATCGATGGGAGTATGGTGTCGGCCAAGGGCTGGACGGCCCTGGGCGCGTTCATGCGCGATTGCCTCAAGGTTCTGGGCACCGAGATCAAGCTCTGAGCTATTCCCTCAAGGAAAAACTCCCCCACGATGTGGGGGAGTTTTGTCATTCAGGCACTTGACGACACCATGACCTGGTCAGGCCGCGTCCCAGCCATCGCGCATAAGGCGGTATCCCTTGCGGTAAACGTCCTCGGGCGTCTCGAAGATCGGCCGCCAGATTTTCGTCGCCGCCGCGAGATCTGGCAGTGCCGATCCGAAGGATTCGATGGTCATCCAGCGATCGTAGCCGACTGACTTGAGCGCCTTGAACACCGAGGCAAAGTCGATATGGCCGGCGCCGGGAACCCCGCGATTATTCTCCGAAATGTGGACGTGATTGATCTGCCCGAACGTCGCGGGGATGACATCAACGATCGAATTTTCTTCGATATTGAAGTGGAAGGTGTCGTAGAGGTAGCCGACATTGGCCGCATCGACGCGCTTGATGAGATCGGCGGCCTGTGCGGCTGTGTTGAGGAAATAGCATTCGAAACGGTTGAGCGGCTCGACCGATATTTCAATGCCGGATTTGGCGGCATAGGCGCCGGCCTGTTTCAACACCCCGGCGACGCGATCTATCTCCGCGGGCTGCGGACCACGGCCGGTGAACTGGCCAAGCGGCTGATGGAAAGGACCGGCAAACATTGTTCCGCCGAGCGCCTCGGTGCAATCGGTCAGCCATTTGAGGTGGCCCAGGGCCCCTTCCCGCTCGGCTGCATCGGCGCTGACCGCGCTTTTGCCGCCGCCGGGCATGATGCCGACGCCTTGCCCGGCCAGCCCGATATCGGTGAGGCGTTGGCCCAGCTTGCGGAAATGCTCGGGATCGCCCTCGAACATCGGAACCTCGACCCCGTCATAGCCGGTGGCCTTGAGGTCTTCGATGATGGGCATATGCTCATCGGTGACATGGGTGGTCCACAACAGCAGGTTGAAGCCGAGCTTGACGCTCAAAGCTGCACCCACTTGCCCGACGTGCCCGAGGCAATGATCGCGTCACAAATGCGGTTGGTTTCGAGCGCGTCGCGGAAGCTCGGAGCTGCCGGCTTGCCGGTCCGCAATCCGTCGAGGAAATCGGCCACCTGATGAGTGAAGCTGTGCTCATAGCCGATGATCAGGCCTGGCACCCACCACTTGCCCAGATAGGGATGATCGCCATCGGTCACCAGGATATTGGTCCAGCCGCGCTGCGCGCCTTCGACGCCGTGGTCGAAAAACTGCACGCGGTTCAGATCGTGCAGATCCCAGGCCAGCGAGCCCTTCTCGCCATTGATCTCGAGCGTGTAGCCGGCCTTGTGGCCGCGGGCATAGCGGGTCGATTCAAACGTGCCAAGCGAGCCATTGCCGAAGCGGGCGAGCACCGCTGCCGCATCATCGATGCCGACCGCCTGCTTCTTGCCGGTCTGGGCATGTACGCGCTCCTTGATGAAGGTTTCAGTCATGGCGGTCAGCGCGGTGATGCCGCCATTGATCCAGATCGCCGTATCGAGGCAATGGGCCAGCAGGTCGCCGGTGACGCCGGAGCCCGCCGCCTCGACATCGAGCCGCCACGTCGCAGCACCGCCCTGCGGCACGTCCGGCGAGATGGTCCAGTCCTGCAGGAATTTCGCGCGATAGTGGAAAATCCGGCCGAGCCTGCCGGCCTCGACCATGTTCTTGATCAGGCTCACCGCCGGCACGCGGCGATAATTGTACCAGACCATGTTGGGCACGCCTGCCTGCTCGACCGCTTCCACCATCGGCTTGCCTTCGGCCTCGGTGCGGGCCAGCGGCTTTTCGCAGAGCACCATCTTGCCGGCCTTGGCGGCGGCGATGGCGATTTCGGCGTGGAGGTCGTTGGGCACGCAGATATCGATCGCGTCGATATCCCGGCGTTCGATCATCGCCCGCCAGTCGCTTTCCTGGCTCTCATAGCCCCATTGTTCGGCAAAATGGCGGAGCTTGGAGACATTGCGGGCCGCGGCGGCCTTCAGCACCGGGCGATAGCCGGTGTCGAAGAAGTGCGAGACATTGGCCCAGGCATTGGAATGGGCGCGGGCCATGAAGCCATAGCCCACCATGCCCACATTGAGTTGCTTGGTCATTGGGTCCCCCTCCTATTCGCGCCAGCCGTGGGCGTCGCGAACCTGCACCATCTGACCCAGGACCTTGTTCCAAGTCTCCTGGGACTCCATGACCGCGTTGGGGAACATGCAGCCGTCCCAGCAGATGTGGCGCATCGTCTTGGTCAGTTCACCCTTTTCGTCGCGCAGCCAATAGCCGGCATGCTTGACCACATCGAGCCGGCCATTGGGATCATCGACCTGGCAATGGCGGCCGGTCTTTTCATGATCACCCGACCCGAATGTGGTGCCGTCGTTCTGGGCGACGTGGAAATCGAGCGTCCACGGACGCAGCGCATCGGCGACTTTCTTGTAGGCCTCGTCGAGCGCCGCTTTGTCGGCCCAGTTGAAATCGGGCGGCAGGATGCGGTCCTTCTCGGCATTGGCGCCGAGCACGAACAGCATCGAATGCGCCATGTCGGCCTGGTAGCCGACGATGCCGGGCATGCCCACCATTTCGAGCAGCTTCACATTCTCGCGCCACGAATGCATGCCGCCCCAGCAAATCTCGCCTTCGGCAACGATGAACTCGCCATGGGCCTGCGCTATCTTGCCCGCCTCGCGGAAGGTATCGGCGATCTTGCGTGTATTGCCCTCGGGGTCCTGATCCCAAGCCTCGACGCCGGTCGAACTATCGACGCGGATGCCGCCGCTCGGGCGAATGCCGATGTCACGCATCCACTGACCGATCCGGCAAGCCTTTTCCACCTGGCTGAGGAAACGTTTCACATCATCGGCATCCCCCATGGCGGAGCCGCCGCCAGCGCCGCCCCAGATGGGAGCAACGAATGAGCCGACCTCAAGGCCGAAGCCAGCGATATGGTCGCAGACGCGTTTGATATCGTCCCGGCTGGAATCAATGGAAATATGGGGATCGGCCAGCCACAGATCGACACCGTCAAATTTCTGGCCGCCGGCTTGGGCGCCGGCCGTCAGCTTGAGCAGCGTGTCGAGTGGAATGATCGGCTCGGAATCCGCGGCACCCTTGCCGACAACGCCGGGCCAGGTTGCGTTATGCAGCTTGGGATAGCTGTTATTGGATGCCATCTACTCCTCCCAGAGTATTTGCGGCCACTCTCGATCAGGCAGCGCTGTGCGCCAGGTTCATGCCCGAGCTTGCATCAAAGAAGATGACCTTTTCCGGATCCCAGGTGAAGCGCACATCTTCGTTGACCTCAAGATTGGCCTGCTTGGGCACGGTCGCGTGGAAGAACTTGTCCTCGACGCGCAGGGTGATGATCTTTTCCACGCCGTGGTTCTCGATGTCCTGTACGCGCGCGGCAACAGGCGCGCCGCTTTGCAGATGCAGGTCCTCCGGGCGCACGCCAAACAGCAAAGGCCGTCCTTCTCCGGCGCCTGCCTTACCTGCCCCGAGCGGCAGGCGGGCTCCGATGGCGCTGGCCGCGTCGCCCGACACCTGCCCGTCTATGAGATTCATCGGCGGCGAGCCGACAGCCCGGGCAACGAAGGTGTTGACCGGGCTGTTGTAGATTTCATAGGGGGTGCCGACCTGCACGAGCCTTCCGTCGGTCAGCACGCCGATCTTGTCGCCCATGGACATGGCCTCGACCTGGTCGTGCGTTACGAAGAGGAAGGTTGCGCCCAGATTGACCTGCAGGCTCTTGAGCTCGGTGCGAAGGACTTCGCGCAGCTTGGCGTCGAGCGCCGAAAGCGGCTCGTCCATCAGAAACAGGCGCGGTTTGCGTACGATGGCGCGCCCGATGGAGACGCGCTGCATCTCGCCGCCCGACAGGCGATCCGTCTTGCGATCCAGAAGGTGCTCGATGCGCAGCGTTTTTGCGACGCGGGCGATTTGCGCGTCGATCTCGGCTTGCGGTGTCTTGCGGATCGGCGACTTGAGGGGGAAAGCCAGGTTTTCCCGCACGGTGTAACGCGGGTAGAGCGAATATTGCTGGAGGACCAGGGCGACGTCGCGCTCGGCGGCACCCCAGTCGTTCACGTCCTGGCCATTGATGAATACCTGGCCGGAATCGGGTTTCTCGAGACCGGCGACGACACGCAATGTGGTCGTCTTGCCGGCACCAGTCTGGCCGAGCAGCACGAAGAACTCGCCATCGGCGACCTCAAGGCTGAGATCCTTGAGGGCGGTATGGGTGCCAAAGGTCTTGGTGATATTCCTGAGCTGAATATTGGCCATCAGAACCTCACTCCCAACGAGATGCCAGACGTCGCGTCAAAGAAGTGTGCCTGTGCGGGATCAATGCGGGCCCATACTTTTTGGCCAGGCGCACTGACATAAGCGCTCTTGGTGCGGGCCCGCAGAATTCCGTCGCCGACCTTGAGGTCGATGATGTCATGGGAGCCGAGCGGCTCAATGATGCCGGCGACCAGTTCGACATAGCCGTCTTGGGCATCGCGCGAGATCAGGACGCCCTCAGGCCGCACGCCGAGCATCAACTGGTCTTTCTGAGCCTTGCCCGCACTCAGTTTTCCAGCGAGTTCGGAGGGGAAGTCGAACGCGACATCGGTGCCGTCAAGGCTGACCTGTACCTTGCCCGCCGTTTCGCGCATATCGGCAGTCTTCATGTTCATTACCGGACTGCCCACGAATTGCGCTACGAACATGTTCGCCGGGTATTCGTAGACGTCGGCCGGCGAGCCCAATTGCTGCAGGATGCCTTCATGCATGACCACGATGCGGTCGGCGAGCGCCATGGCCTCCACCTGATCATGCGTTACGTAGATCGATGTGGAGCCGTTCTCGACGTGAAGCCGCTTGAGCTCCACGCGCATGGTCTCGCGCAGTTTGGCATCAAGCGAGCCGATGGGCTCGTCGAGCAGGATACCCTTGGGACGGCGGACAAGGGAACGCCCGATCGCCACGCGCTGCATGTCCCCACCCGACAATGCCGATGGGCGGCGCTTCAGCAGGTGGTTGATCCCCAGCGATCCGGCGACCGATTTCACCGTGGTATCGATTTCCGCGCGGTTCATCCGCACGGCTCGCAACGGGAAAGCCATATTCTCGTATACGGTCAGATGCGGGTAGAGAGCATAGTTCTGGAACACGAAGGCGACGTCGCGTTCGGCCGCGCGCAGGGTCTGCACCGGCTTGCCATCGATCAGGATATCGCCTGAATCGATGTCCTCCAGGCCCGCAATGGCCCGCAGGGTCGTCGTCTTGCCGCAGCCCGATGGGCCCAGAAATACGACGAATTCCCGATCCTTAACGGTCAGGCTGACATCGCGAATGACCTGCAACGGCCCGAAATGCTTGTTGACATGACGAAGTTCTATTTCAGCCATGACCGGCCCCCGTCTTTACGGTCTGCGACAGGGACACCGCTCCGGTGTCGTCTTCATCCACACGCTCGAGCGGCGGCGCGATATGCACGGACACGTTGAAGGCAATGAGCCCGATCAGCATGACCAGGACGCTCCAGCTATGAAGGAACGCTACCCATGGCTGGCAGAGGAACAGGATCCCCAAAATGCTGACCACGATCGAAGCAGGCCCGAGGAATTTCTGATTGAATACAGCAAGGGTCATTTGCGGATTGCACCAAAACTCATGCCGCGCAGCAGATGGTTGCGGAGCAGGAAGGTGAAGATGGCGACGGGCAGCAGGAACAGCACCGTGCCCGCGGCGATGACGGTCCAGTCCTGCAGGCCGGTACCGACCTGGCTGGGAATGAACGGTGGGGCGGTCTGCGCCCGGCGATTGGAAAGGATCAGTGCGAACGCATATTCGTTCCAGGCCGTGATGAAACAGAACACGGCCGTTGCGGCGATGCCTGTTGCCGCCTCGGGCAGGACGATCTTGAAGAAGGCCTGCATACGTGTGTAACCGTCGACCAGCGCGGCTTCCTCGTATTCCTTGGGAATCTCGTCGATGAACCCTTTCATCAGCCACACGGCAAAAGACACGTTGAACGCGGTATAGAGGATGATGAGGCCGATATGGGTGTCGTTGAGCCCGACCGCCCGGTACATCAGGAACATCGGGATGGCGACGACCACAGGGGGCAGCATGCGGGTCGAGAGAATGAAGAACAGCAGATCGGCCTCCCCCTTGACCCTGAAACGCGAGAACCCGTATGCGGTGATCGTGCCGAGGGACACCGCCAGAAGCGTCGAGGTTACGGCGATGATCAGCGAGTTGGCGAAACGGTCTGGATAGGCCGAAAACACAACCTCGCCCCGGCCATCGCGCGATAGCCGCTCACCGCCGTCAAGAACCAGTTTCTCCCACCAGGGGGCAGCCTCGTAGACCGCGGGATCGACTGGTGTCGTGAGCTGGGCACGTTTGGTGAACAGCTTGACAAAGGGCGTGATCGAGGGCTCGAACACCACGGTCGGCGGCACCGATGTCGCCAGCACCAGCGGCTTGAAGGCTGTCGAGGTGATCCAGTAGATCGGCGACAGGAATATCAATGTCACCACGATGACTGCCGCAATCGCGATGCGATTGCCAAGCCGCCCAGCGCGCGTTGAAACGACAGCCATCTCAGCGCTCCTTTGCCTTGTTCAGGTACTTGACGTAGATGTTGGTGATGCACAGCACCATGATCAGGATGATGTAGGCGAGAGCCGAGGACGGCCCCGTCTGCCACTGCTGGAACGCCATTTTGTAGAGCCGCGACGAGATGAGTTCTGCGGCGGGCTGGCCCGTCATCACGAAGGCGATGTCGAAGGTCTTGAACGCCTCCATGGTGCGGAAGATCACTGCGATCAGCAGGATCGGCGCGACCAGCGGCAGGGTAATGCGGAAGAAGGTATAGAGCTTGCCGGCGCGATCGATCGAGGCAGCTTCATAGAGATGCTTGGGCACGGCCGACAGGCCGGCCAGGGACAGCAGCATCACGAAGGGCGACCACATCCAGATATCGGTGATGGCCACCGCGTAAAGCGCCAGGTTGGCATCGCTGAGCCAGGCCACCCGCCCCAGCCCAAGAGCATGGTTGAGGATGCCCCAGGAGGGATCGTAGATCAGTTTCCAGAACAGCCCCACCACCACCGGCGACAGCATCATGGGCAGCATGAGCAGGGTGGTCAGCAAGCCCTTGTAGGGCAGAGGGCGGTTGAGCAGCAATGCCAGCCCGAAACCGACGACGAACTGGCCGGTGACCGAGACGATCACATACCAAAGCGTCGTGGTGAACGTTCGCCAGATGACCGGGTCCGCCAGCACATCGACATAATTCTTGAAGCCGACGAGATTGACCTGTGCCTTGCTCGATGCCCGGAAGTCGGTGAACGAGAAGCCGAGCGAGTACAGCAGCGGAAACACGTTGAAAATGATGAGGAATGCCACCGTCGGAATAACGAAAACATTCCGGATCGTGGTGTCGCTCCATCCGCGAGACGCGGCGCGAGACCTGGGGTCGAGCGTGGTGATTAAACTGGTCAAGGCGTAGTTCCCCGATTGGGCAGGAGGCGGAGAGGAAGTCGCCTTCCCCTCCGGACAGGTTTGAGTGCCTTACTGTGCCGGGTATCCGGCCGCCTGCAGCGTATCGACCCAGGTCGTTGCCAGCGTGTCGAGCGTGGTCTTGGCATCGCCTTCGCCGTTCACCACGTATGGGTAGAAGGCGTCGGCGGCCTCGGTCAGGAGCTCGGCATATTCGGGCAATGCCCAGAAGTCGCGGACCTTGAACATGGTCTGGAAGAAGGCTTCATTGAACGGCGTGGCCGTGCGGAACTTTTCCGACTCAAGGATCGCCCCGTGAGCCGTGTAACCGCCCAGTTCAGCCCAGCGTTCCTGGGTTTCTTCCTTGATGAACCACTCGAGGAACTTCATGGCCTCTTCCTGGTTCTGGCTGTAGGAGACCAGTGAGATACCCTGGCCACCAAGCGCGGCAAAGTCATCCCCGCGCGGGCCGGGCGGGTTTGCGAAGAAGCCCATATTGGCAGCGTGCGGGTTGGTGGCCTCGTTCACCAGCGCCGGGAAGAAGGCGAAGAAGTTCATGCCCATCGCCACCTGACCCTGCGCAACGGCAGTGTTCACTTCGGCGAAGAACGAGTTACCCCAGCCCGGAGGGCCGAAGGTGAACAGCTTGCGGTAATCTTCCAGCGCTTCGATGGATTCCGGCGAGTTCAGCAGGCCGGTGACCTGGAAGGACTCGTAGTCGCCAAAGGAACCGCCATAGGCGAAAACGGAATTCTCGACGCCCATGACGATCGCATCGCCCTGGTTCTGGGAATAGATGGCGGCGCCATAGCGATTTTCATCCGGACGATGGAAGAATTCGGCGATGTCGATGAGTTGCTTGAAATCCTGCGGAACGCCAAGGTCGTAGCCATACTTGGCCTTGAACGCTTCCATCTCCGCGGGGTCTTCGAACCAGTCCTTGCGATAGGTCCAGCCCAGCGCGTCGCCTTCCAGCGGAACGGACCAGTAGGTGCCCGAACCACCCGGATATTCCGAATAGTATTGCATCGTCGCCGGGGCCATGACTTCTGCCAGGTTGTTGGCGTTGATGAACTCGGTCAGGTCGACATAGTGGCCATTGAGCGAGCCGGCACCCAGCCACTGGCTGTCGCCAACCACAAGGTCGTAGGCCGACCCCTGAGCGTTGAACTCGGTAAACGCTTTGGTCTGGAAATCGGGCCACGGCACCGTCTCGACGGTCACGGCGACTCCGGTCTCGGCCTGATATTCATTCACGAGTTCCTGCAGATAGTTTGCAGGGTCCCATTCGGCCCACAGAATGGTTAGCTCCTGAGCCTGTGCGGAAATCGCACCTATCGTCATTAGGCTTGCACCGGCCAACAGACCGGCAATGGTCTTGCGCATAGTTTCATCTCCTCCCTCGGATGCACTGTCTCGCTCGTGGCGAGAATTTTGATGCGTAATGATCAGGCACTACGACAAGACGACCCCTCCCAAAGTCGTACTTCTCCTCCTCTGTCTGGGGGACGTCGAAGCCCGACTATTGCCGGTTGCCTCTCCCCCGCCTCCTCGCACTGGCCGCGCCGCCTTTGGCGGTCATTTGGCTCAGCGCGGCTTCTTTTCCCCGGCGGCCTCTGCTTCGGCCGCGTTGACCAGGGCCAGGGCGGCCCATTGCGCGACGGCCTCTGCCTCCGCTGCGGCCAATCCCCAGATGTCCCGCAGGACGATGATCAGCTCGACCCCAAAGATCAGCGACAGCGCCTGTGACAGCCGCAGCCGCTGTGCCCGCGATAGTGTATCCGCCATCGGCCTGGTGGCCCGCATCAACAGGTCGACACGGTGGCCGCGCGTAAACTGCGGCTCGGCGCCCAATGTCCCAACTTGCCGCCGCGCCCACTGGTCCAGCGAGAGCTTGAGGGCAGCCTTGAACGTTGCCTCGAATTCGTTGATCCGCGGCATCGAGGAGGCCAGCAGATCCTTCACCCTGGCACGGGTGTCGCTTTCGTCCGTTTTCCAGTCAAGAATCGGGCCGAGAGCCTCGTCAACAACTGCGTGGACGAGCACGGCCTGGCTCGGGAAATACCGATAGGCCGTGGCGCGCGAGACTCCCGCCGCCTCGGCCACTTCACTGACCGAAGGCGTGGCACCCGACTGCATAAGGGCCGTGGCGGATTGGAGCATGAGCCGGCGAGTGCGTGCCCGTGGACCGCGCTCTGTCGCCTCCCCCTTTTCCGTGCTGGCCGTTTTGGCTCGTTGACGTAAGACTGGCATACCAATATGATACACGTATCTCATTTTTGAGCAATAGCCGAAAACGTGCCGGAACAATTACGGCACAATGCTCCATCAAGAGGGCCAGGGCGGGGGAACGAATGGGCCATATCCTGGTGGTTGGCACCGCCGACACGAAAGGCGAGGAGCTATCCTATCTGGCAACGTGCGTGCGCTGTGCAGGCGGACAGGCACTGCTCGTCGATGTCGGCACGCGGGCTCCAGCCATCGCAGTCGATGTTGCCGCGGCGACCGTCGCCGCCGCCCATCCGCAGGGCATGACCGCCGTTTTGGGCGGTGAAGATCGCGGCAGTGCCGTTGCGGCCATGGGCCAGGCTTTCGCCCGCTATGTGGCGGGCCGCGCCGACATTGCCGGCATAGTGGGTATCGGCGGCGGCGGCGGAACATCGATCGTGACGCAGGGTATGCGGCAATTGCCATTGGGCATTCCAAAGATAATGGTATCGACGCTCGCATCGGGCGACGTTTCGGGTTTTGTGGACGTATCGGACATCGTCATGATGCCTGCCATCACGGACATGGCAGGCCTCAACCGATTGAGCCGCAGCATTCTCAACAATGCGGGCCAGGCAATCGCGGCGATGGTGGCCCACCCGGCTGCGAAAGCGCAGGACAAGCCGGCTTTGGGGCTCACGATGTTCGGCGTTACCACGCCCTGCGTCACTGCGATCGCGGCCCAGCTTCGGAGCGACTATGACTGCCTGATCTTTCATGCCACCGGCACGGGCGGGCGCACCGCGGAAAAGCTCGCCGATAGCGGCCTGCTACACGGCATGCTGGACATTACCACAACCGAGGTCTGCGACCTGCTGTTCGGCGGCGTGCTGCCGGCGACCGAGGACCGGTTCGGTGCCATTGCCCGCACCGGCCTGCCCTGCGTCATGTCGGTCGGGGCCGTGGACATGATCAATTTCTGGGCGCCCGAGACAATACCGGCCCGTTATGCCGGCCGGCATATCTACCGGCACAATCCCAACGTCACGCTGATGCGCACGACTGCAGAAGAGAATGCCGAGATCGGCCGCTGGATTGGCGGCAGGCTGAACCAATGCCAGGGCCCGGTGCATATGCTGTTACCCCAGAATGGCGTGTCGGCGCTCGATATCGAAGGCGGCGCGTTCTGGGACCCGGCGGCGGACGCGGCCCTGTTCGACGCGCTGGAGCAGACCGTGTACCCCACAGCGACGCGCCGCGTTACGCGTCTGCCCTTCCATATCAACGCCCCTGAATTCGCCGATGCGGCCGTTCGCTCGTTCCGCGAAATTTCCTCCAACTAAGAGAGCCTTTATGCCCGTCATCGACCGCACGACCATCCTTGCCAAGTTCCGTTCCATGATCGCGGCAGGCGTGCCCATTATCGGTGGTGGCGCGGGAACCGGCATTTCCGCCAAGGCGGAAGAAGCCGGTGGCATCGATCTCATCATCATCTACAATTCGGGCCGTTATCGCATGGCCGGCCGGGGCTCCGCCGCCGGACTGCTCGCCTATGGCAATGCCAATGAGATTGTCAAAGAGATGGCGGTCGAGGTGCTGCCGGTCGTCAAGACCACTCCGGTGCTTGCGGGCGTCAATGGCACCGACCCGTTCATCCAGATTCCCCGCTTCCTCGCCGAACTCAAGGAAATGGGTTTCTCGGGCGTTCAGAACTTTCCCACTATTGGCCTGTTCGACGGCGTGATGCGGCAGAGTTTTGAAGAAACCGGGATGAGCTACCAGCTCGAAGTCGACATGATTGCCGAAGCGCACAAACTCGACCTGCTGACCACGCCCTATGTGTTCAACCCTGCCGAGGCCACGGCGATGGCCGATGCCGGCGCCGACATCATTGTGGCGCATATGGGCGTGACCACCGGCGGCAGCATCGGCGCAACTTCGGCGAAGTCGCTCGACGATTGCGTCGGCGAGATCCAGGCTATCGCCGATGCAGCACGCAGGGCGCGCAGCGACATCATCGTGCTGTGCCACGGTGGTCCGATCGCGACGCCGGAGGACGCCCGCTACATCCTGGAACGCTGCCCGACATGCAACGGCTTCTATGGCGCTAGTTCGATGGAGCGCCTGCCAGCGGAAACCGCAATAAAGGCGCAGGCAGAGGCCTTCAAGAACCTGCGAACTGGAACGCTGGCCTGAACGGGAGGATCACCCATGACCAAGCCGAATTACTTCGTCTACCCCAGGGACGTCGATGCCTTTGGTTTCGATTGGGGGCAGCTGTCGCTGACGGTCGGCCCGGAGATCAATGAAGCGTCACGCTTCTCGGGCGGCGTTGTAAACCTGCCCAGCGGCCAGGGGCACACGCGCCACAACCATCCGGGGGCAGAAGAGATCATTTTCGTCATAGCGGGCGAAGGCGAGCAGATGGTGGAAGATGAGCTTGGCAATCCCATCGTTGCCCAGGTTCGGCCCGGCTGCACCGTCTACGTGCCTGAAAGCCGCTTCCACTCCACCAGGAACACTGGCAGCGGCGTCATGCAGCTTTTCGTCGTCTATTCGCCGGCCGGTCCCGAACGCGCGCTGAGGGAACTCCCCGACTTCCGCATCATTGCGCGGGAAACCGGCGGCGAGCCTGACCAAAATAACTAGAGTGCCTCGCGCAGCCAGGCGGTGGTCTTGTCGATGACCTGCTGGCCGATCCCGGGCTGTTCGCTGAAGACGCCCAGCATGTGATCGGCGCCCTCGATGGTCACGGCTTCGGCCTGTCCAGCAGCGAGCCCGAGATATTGCTCGAAATAGCCCGCAGCAGGATCGGCGTCACCGGCGATGGTCAGGAACGGACCAGTATAACCGGCGAAGCGGGCAGCCAGATCGTGCCTGGCGAGGCTCTCGAAGAAGGTCTGCTTGAGCGTCACCACGCGCCAGCCGAGATCGACGCTGGCCACGCCTTCTGCTGCCGCCTTGTCGTAGAACTCCTGGCCGAGGAATTCGTGGAATTCGGCCTGGAGGTCCCCCATCTGCCCCCAAACCACGACCGATTTGAACGCGTCCGGTTCCAGCATGGCGACGGCCGCGCCGAAGCTATAGCCGACAACCCCGATGCGGGTCGGGTCTACGCCATCAATGCCGGCAAGATAGGTGCGGGCGTCGGCGGCATCCGCCACCAATCCTTCGATCGTGGTATCGGCCATGTCGCCGGCGCTCTCGCCATAGCCGCGGAAGTCGATCCGCAGGGACGCGATGCCTTCGGCGGCAAGCGCTGCCGCCTGTTGGGCGAAGAGGCCACCCACTTCGTCGCGCGAACTGCCAAAGCCGTGCAGCATGACGACGGCGGGGCCGGTAGCGCCGGTATCGGGCACGGCAAGCGTGCCCTTGATCCCGTTGGGCAGGTCAACAACCGTTTCCGCCGCAAGGGAAACGCCGGTGAACATGGCGAAGGCGAGGGCGGCAGATGCGGATTTCGCGGTGATGCTCAGGATGGACATCGACATTCTCCTTGTTGGCGTGGCGCCGGGTTGATGTCGTCCGTTCTAGCCCCAGCGCATCGCCGTCGATTGAAGAAATCCGACAATGTGAATGGCGAAACCCAACTGCTGGGTTGTCCAACGAAGAGTTTGGGTCCGCTATTGGCGCGCCATGAGCCGCTTCGCCCGAGGCGTGCAGAATGAGCTCTGCGGGAGCTTTCCAGGGATAGATCAGTGGAATTCGGGTTAGATTAGCCGGCCTGTTTGAGCAGAAGATCACGCGCCTGGTTGATTTTGGCGGCGAGGTAGCTTGAGCCACCGTGATCGGGATGCATTGCCTTCATCAATTTGCGATGGGCAGTTCGAATCTCGGTGCGGCTCGCGCCGGGTTTTAGGCCAAGAACTTCATAGGCCTCAGCGACGGGATCGCCTCGCGTCCCGGTGTCCGGATTTTCGCTCCCGTCCTGGTCAGCGAAATGTTCCCGCCAACCACTGCGATTGGCGTCGAGCCAGCTCTCTAAAAGGCTAATGCTGTCGGGGTCGTTTTCTACTTCGGCCAGCAGGAGCCGGGTATCCATCTCGCCCAAGTCCATTAGGTCCATGCCCGCGAACTGACCATTCAGCACGCGACCAGAAACCGCGCCGGTATCGTGATCCAGCTCCATGACGAAACTATAGCTCTGGACCTTTGAGATATGGCTAGCCTCCCCCACCGGTCCCTCGAATGAAATCGGTCCCAGCCTTCCGGTGCGCAACACCGCAAAGGCAGCCGCACCGATAAAAAGAGCGATATCGAACCGCCGGGCAAACAGCAGGCCTAGAGCAATCAGAATGCCAAGCCCGCCGACCAGCCAACGCAGCACTTGCATTAATTTCCGACGCTCGATCTTGAGCAGATAATTATATGCCGCAAGGGCGGCCAGGAGTACCAGCCCGCCAATGAAGACGTAGGTCACGGCGGCAACTGGGCCAGCAGCGCCCGCGCCTGGCCACTGATTTGCAGTTCCAGCAGGTCCTTGCCGCCGCTGGCGTAGGCGGCTGCCGCCTTGAGCAGGGCTGCCAATTCCTGCGGCGCCGAGGCATTGAACCGGGCATATGCGCCCTTGCTTAGTCGCGCGAAGTCGCGAAATGCTGCCTCGACCCGAGCGTCCTGGCCCTCCTGGAAGACAAACAGGGGTAGATTCAGCAGGCCAAGCTGCCCAGCCATTTCGGACAAAGCGTCGACATTTTCCTCAATGGCGTCGCCCACATAAATTACAGCATTGATCCGTCGTTTGGCGTGCTCAGCTCTAGCGTGAGCAAAGACTTTGGAAATCTGCGTATGCCCTCCGCGACAGTCGATGCCGCTCATGAGCTTGGCCAAGGCACCGCCATCAAGCACCCATTTGCTGGCCCGGCATTCGCCAAAGCCCCGAAAATATAATAGTTGCACCTGCAAAGCACTTGATCTGGGAATGGCGCGAAACATCTCGGCCTGTAACGAACAGGCCAGATCCCATGTCGGTTGACGGCTCATCGTGGCGTCCAGCGCGAACAATAGCCGCCCATCCCGTGCAGCTTTTGGACGCCCCATTGCGCCGACCTTTTTGACAAAGTCGGCAATGTCGCCGCTGACCCTGCCCTTATCGGGTAACCTGGGTATTTCTCGCGATATTGGACCTGTTTTCGCCATGGACTCAATATGTGGGTCCCAAGCGATGCCCGCAAGTCCCGGGCCTTCGCTCACAGAATCGCAGGTCGCACGCTGCAGTCATGCATGATGCTCGCGGCGTGCCGTTCGTGCAGGACAGACGCGGCGTCCAGTTGCGGATGGCCCTGGGACCACCAACACCTGGGACATTCCTAAAACCCTGGAACCTGATAGGAGACCAGATTGGTCGCAACGAATTGCACCTGCTCGGCCGGCCTCTCTCCACGCATGGCCTGCACAAGGGTTTCAAAGGCCTGTTCGGCCAGGCCGCGCTCATCCTGGCGAATGACAAAGACCGGATTGGGCAGATACTCGATAATGGCGGAATAGGCGAAGGTGCCCGCGAGCAGGCCGGGCGGAATGACGCCCAACCGGGTGCGGATGGCGCGCATGGCGCCGTGACCTGGGCGCGTCGCCGACCCCGATCGCCTTCACCGAGCTCTATGGCGCACTGCAGCAAGGCGTGGTGGATGCGCAGGAGAACCCCTATGGGCACATCCTGAGCCAGCGCGCCGAGCTGGAAACCCACATGACCATCATCGACCTGACGCCCGAGGAACTGGCGCAGTTCCAGGACAAGACCATGGACGTGGTCGACATGGTGCGCGAGCGCGCTGGCAATGAAATTGTCGACACGCTGATGACCGCCTTGGTCGACTAGTTCCGGACCATCGGGCTGGCGCGGACGTCGAAACCGCGCCAGTCAAAATTGCGGAATGCAAGCGCAAAGTCTTCTTGCAGCACAGGTCTGGAAACTCCGACACCAGCAGAATCCGGTGTTTGTACTCACCTTCTGCATCTTCGAGAAAGAGGCCTGCCGAACGGCCATGGTGCCGCTGTACCGACCCTCAAGTTCGAGTTCTGGGGCCATGACGGCGTGCTCTACATAGCCGCGAGATCCGGAAGTCGTCCGGTGACTTTTCCATTCTGCTTAATCAGGCCGTGCGCGACCGCTTCATGGCAACCGTGAATTATGTCGTCGAACAGGCGCCGGTCACGCTCCTTGCAGCTGCCATTGATAGGCAGCGTCACGTCCAGAAATACCACGATCCCGACAATCCAGGCGACGGTATGAGCCCGACCCTGCGCGCGCGATTTCCTTACATACCCAGCTGATTGATCAGCCCTTCGATCACATCTTGTCCAAGGTCATCCGTCGGCGGTGTAACTTGCGGCCCCATAAGGTCAGTCACCTGGCCCGCTGGCGTCGATGGCGTTGGCGTCGGGGGAACCGAAGATACCGGGCCCCTTGGATCGGGCCTGGGAAGCAAGATATTCACCGGCTGCTGCGCAGGAACGGCAGTATTCTCTGTCGGGGGCGGCGCAACCTCGGTTGGCGCGGCAGAGCCCGGCGCCTGCTGCCCCAGGACACTGCCCAGAACCGAGTTCAGGAGTGTCTGCTCACCTGGTGGCGCGTTGGCATCAGTGGGCATTCCTTGCCCGCCAAGCATCTGGCCGATTGCATTGGTCAGACCTTCATTGCTCAGTCCGCCCGTTTCGCCACCAAGCGCGCCGCCGAGACCTTCGATCACGCCGGAAGCACCGCCAGTCAGGCCGCCGGCGTCGACGCCCAGCTGTGACAGCGCCTGCAGCGCCCGATTGGGGTCGGCCAGAATGGCGGAAAGGTCAGGATAGATGCTGGGACCGGACAGCGGTCCATTGATGATGATCGGCATCCCCAGGCCGGAGACGTCGAAGTCGCCGCCTTGTCCTTCCAGGGAACCCACTACGCGCGGGTCCAGGCGCATGTCTATGGTCTGGGCGGCCAGATCGACGCTGCCTGCGCCACTCATGCGGACAAACGGACCGAGCACACGGATGGTCTCCGCGTTGGCTACGCCATTGGCAATGTTGACGGCCACGGACAGTTCGGAGAACTCGGTCTTGGCATTGGCGTCCTGGGAATAGCCGGAGCTGATCAGGGAGCGCACATTTCGAACCAGGCCCGCAACGTCAATTCCCCGCAGTGCCCCATTCGACACCACGATATTGACCGGACCATTGAGCGAGCGGGCGAATGCCTGGCTATCGACGCCCGCGCCGGTCACCTGGACGCTCGCCTTGAGTTGTCCCTCAATCTGCCCGAAACCGGCAGCGTCCGTCAGCAGTGGCAGCGCCTGCACGTTTTCCATGGCTGCGACGAGATCGATGGACGGAACACTACCGGCGCCATTGGCCGTGACGTTAGCTGTGACAATGCCATCATAAAAGCCGGCCTGCGGTATGTTGAGCTTGGCAACGCCCTCGGCGACCGACAGAGTGGCCGTGGTCGGCCCCACCTTCACATCGCCATAGGCCAACTGGTTTGCTGCAAACCGAATGTCGGCATTGAACAACCGCAACATGGACAGGTCGATAGCTGCAGGGCCGGATGCCGCCGCGTCAGGAGGTGACCCGCCGCCGATCAGCGTGCGGAGATCCAGTGTGTCAACCGACAGGGATGCGGTGATGCTCGGCTTGCCGGCCATCGCAACGGACAGCGAGCCATTGGCCCGAATGTCATCAAGGTGGACTGTTGCATCGGTCATGGTGAACTGGCTGTCGCCTGCCGAGATGCCGCCCGAAAAAGCAAACTGGCCCAGTGGGTTTCCAACAGATTGTCCCAGCCAGCCAAGTGCGCGAGTCAATGATGGTGTTGCGATATCGGCTTTGCCACTCACCTGACCGGAAGGCGCAACCGTGCCAGAGAAACTTACGTTGACGGGTTCGGACTTGAGGTCGAGCACCACTGCGCTCGGTTGCTCCCACAGGAGTTGGGTCGGCGTGAGCGAGGTGGCAAAGTTTACGGCTTCGCCGTTCCAGCGCGCCGATCCGGAAGCGCTGAGTGGCTGGCGGATATCTTCGATCTGAACGTTCGCCTCCAGCGCATCAACAACACCCGCGCCCTCGCCGGCAATGGAGGCAAGCTGGGGCACAACGACTTTGCCGCCGGCGAGCGAAACTGTTCCGCGCAGGTTGAGTGAATTTCGAATTGCCGTCCCATCCAGGCCCTTGAAGGCATATTGGAGCTCGGAGGACACTTCGCCCGTCAGAGGCGATTGCTGGCCCATCAGCGCAGTGAGCTGTTCGATGTCGATGGATGACAGATTGAGTGAGCCGCTGGCGACGGAAGGGGTGGCATTGGCGTCCAGGGCTATGCTTGCAACCAGGCTGCCGCCAGCAATACTGGCAGAGTCCACGGTCGAGACGAGGCGGCCATCCTGGAGCTGCGCGGCGAGGACAACGTCGCGCGCGACAGCGTCACCCACCTGCAGGGCTTCGGCATGTAGTTCCAGATCGGCATCCAGCGCTTTCAGCGCCGAGAGGTCGGGGCCGCTGGCCGGCGCATTGCCGGAGGCAGTGGCAGCGGGCGCTTCACCTTCCGCTGTGGGCTGGAAATCCGCATAGGAGAGGACTCCGGCCTTGACGCGTGCAACGACGATGGGCCGCTCGCCCGGGACATAGCTCGCGTCCAACTGCATCTTCTGGCCGATGCTGTCGATTTCACCACCGGTAACGCGGTAGCTACCGTCCGCCGCCAGCTGAATACTGCCCGATGCCTTGACGTCGGCGAGCGCCGGATGCACCGGCTGCGACGCCTTAGCCGAAATGGAGAACGTAGCAGGTTGCCGGGCGAGCAGGTCGCGCAGTGAGCCGATCTCGGCGCCGAGTTCCATCCTGTTGCCGTCCATGATGCCGGAAACGGCAATCGAAGCAGGCACGCCTATGCCGGGGAAGGACAGGCGCATGTCAATGCCGCTGGCAATGGAGGCGATTGTCCCGGCCTGGTCCTGCGACACCTCTCCGTCGGTGACCACGATGTGATCGATCGAGACCTTCTCCAAATATCCGGCAATCACCCGGAATATGTCCTCAGCCTCGGCCCCTTTTGGTTCTGGCTCCGTATTGCCGGCGCCTTCGGACAGGACAATGCGGGGGCTCCGTAGCTCGACCCCGGTAATCTGGATCTGGCCGGAGAAAAGCGACAGGGGAGCGACCGATGCGACGGACCGCTCAGCCGTCATCGCGAGGGAGCCGTCTGCTGCCGTATAGGCGAAGTCTTCGACGATAATGCCGAAGTCGGGCACCACGGAAAAATGGAGCGGCCCGTTGAGAGCAATCTGTGCCCCGGAGGCGCGAGACAATTGGTCGGCAAGCGCCGCCCTCAGCGAGCTGGAGTTGATTGCCAGGGGCAACAGAAACACCAGACCCGCGAGCGCCAGGGCGAGGGCCCCCATGGCCAAAGCGATTTTCTTCATGCGGGCGCCTCCGGCGATAAGGCAAAGAACAAAGGTCCACCGGCTGCCCCCGATTGCTCGGGTCGCGGTGCTCAGTCAGCACTACCGCAAATGACAGTGTAATTCGTTAACCACTGGCTGGACGCCTGAAGAGCAACGCCGCCTATGCCGTTAGATCATCGACGGGGAAGGATTGCGTGATGCAGAGTACCAGCATGCCGATGAAGCTAATTCATGCAACTTGGAGCAAGCGAACCATGACCGTTGATCGATCTGAAGAGGCCGTGGACGTCTGCAACTGGCTCCTGAAGTTCGGCGATGAACGTCTGCGCCCATTGCACCCATTCCTCAATTGACCGTTCGCCGACGACGGTTGCCGGATCGTGGGTCGCGCTCAGCAGGCCGGTCAGCATCTCCTGCAAGTTCCGCGCAGTTTGCCATTGAATAGTCAGCTCAACGAACTTGTCGCGTCTCGCCTTCCCAATTCAATCTTAAAGGCTTGAAATGCATAAAGAAATTGGCGCACCCGGCGAGATTCGAACTCACGACCTCTGCCTTCGGAGCAATTTAGGCAGCCATCCTAATTGCACGCTAGGGCACGCCATGACACTTCAACCTCATGAAACCAATAGACTAATTGGATTCTTCCGCCGAAATTCATATCCGCAAATTCGCTCTGACTTCCTACCGGCTGCTTCCGTGGTGCTTCCGCGGAAGCAGCCCATCTCCAGCGGAGGAGACGCCACATGGCAAAGCTGACCAAACGGATCGTGGACGCTGCGGAAGCTCGCGAAAAGGACTATTTCGTCTGGGATGACGACCTGCCTGGTTTCGGCCTGCGCGTCTTCGCTTCCGGTAAACGCAGCTACCTGATCCAATATCGCGCCGCCGGACGGACCCGACGCTACACGATCGGCCTACATGGCATCTGGACGCCGGAGACGGCGCGGCAGGAAGCGAAAGTCCAGCTCGGGCGCGTAGCCCGTGGCGACAACCCCTCCGAGGAACGGCAACTCGATCACCAGGCTCTGACGGTGAAAGATCTGTGCACGCTCTATCTCAATGACCTCAAGGCGGGATTGATTCTCGGCAAGGGCGGCCGCCCCAAGAAGGCGACGACAATCGTCACCGACACAGGCCGCATCCAACGCCACATCATTCCGTTGATCGGCGCGCGGCGGGTGAAAGACCTGACGAAGGCCGACATCAATAAGGTGCTGAAGGACATCATGGCCGGTAAGACCCGGGTATCGGTCAAGACGCAGAAGCTACGTGGAAGGGCCATCGTGCGTGGCGGCGCCGGCACGGCGACGCGCACGGTCGGCCTACTCGGCGGCATCCTCACCTATGCCGTCGATGCTGGCATCATCGAACGTAACCCGGCGCACGGTATCAAGAAGCCGAAGGACAATGTCCGCATGCGTCGACTTTCAGAGGCTGAGTACCGCACCCTGGGCGTGATGCTGCGCGAGGCGGCGGAGAACGAGAAATATGTGATGACCGTCGAGATCATCCGCCAGATTGCACTCACTGGCTGCCGCCGCTCGGAGATGATCTCGCTGATGTGGACCGAGGCGGATACCGACGCGAGCTGCCTGCGCCTGGAGGACAGCAAGGAAGGCGAGTCCATTCGGCCCATTGGTCTACCCGTGATTGAGTACCTCGAGGATCGCCGCACGGGCGCGGAGGGCACGTACGTCTTCCCTGGCCAGGGCGAGGATAACGCGTTCGGTAGCTTCCCGAACCATTGGGAGAAAATCTTCAAGGACAGCCCGCTCGCCGATGTTACGCCACACGTCCTGCGGCACAGCTTCGCAAGCATCGCCAATGACCTCGGCTTCACCGAGGTCACGATCGCAGCGCTGATCGGCCATTCCAAGGGCACGGTCACGAGCAAATATATTCACACGCTCGATACCGCCCTCATCATGGCCGCCGACACGATCTCTGGCTATATTCAGGGGCTGCTGGACGGGATCGAGTTCAAGCAGACCGCATACGCCCTCGACCGGACCTCGCGAAAAGCGGCGCTTTCACGGTTCCTGCAAAGCGCCATTGGAGAGGAAGACGAGCCGGATGAAAGACTGCTCGCAGCCTAAGAAATACTATTTCGACTAGAGGGAGACGACCCAAGCATAGAGCATGCCTATCGTTTCCCTCTATGCATCGGCAGGCGGCCACCGCAGTTTTCCGCGGCCGACGCGCAAGGCTTCCACCAGCCTGGTGTTGCCCGGTAGCCTTCCCGAGAAGAGGCTGGGCTTGGGGTCCACCGCCGGCTTCCTGAAGGCGGCGACCCGCTGGTAGTCAGGGGTTGCGAGCCAGGTCCGTCCGTCGCCCTCGTCGGTGACGATCCGATAGAGGCCGGCGGGCGGCGCGACATCGGTGTCGAGCAAGCGCTTGTAGCGTTCGACCGACCACTTCTGGATGCCGCCGCTGAGGGCTTCGGTTCGGAAGCGCGCCCATAGCGCGGCGGTGTCGGGCGTCGGCCAGTCGCCAGCGTCGGTGTAGGCCGTGATCTCGTCGGATTCGAGCCAGGCCCGCATCTCCGCGGGCGTGACGAAGACGGGCTTCGTGTCCTCAATAGCCGCCATGGCCGCGCGCCGTGACGGCAGGCCGGCGCGGATCAGCATCGCCATCATGAACTGTGGGACGCCGGTTTCGACCACTGCCGCTGCGCCGCCCGCCACCGTGTCCGGCGACCAGCCGAGGGACATTCGGCGGGTACGGACGGCTTCCAGCGCCCAGACCAGGCGATAGGTGAAGGCTTCCTCGACTGCCCGCATGTTCTGCGGTCCAATCTTTGAGACCTCCTCGCCGGAGACCCAAGCGCGCAGGATAGCCTTCCAGTTGGCGGGCAGCGCGTTCGCCTTGTCCGGGATGAAGGGCCGCATGAACAGCAGGCGTCCACCCAGACCTCCGAGTGCATCGGCTAGCTCATCGACGTCGCCGTTCAGCGCTGCGCCATCTGCTCGGTCGATCAGATCGGCCAGTTCGTCGGCCATGGCATCGATGGAGAGGCCAGCCTCAAGCCCAACGCCCATCGCGAAATGTCCACGCCGCGCCTGCACCGTGGTCGTCTTCCAAATGAGGTCGGCGCGTGCTTCGAACACCTTCTTGTGCAGAGGCGCGACGTCCTCTTCCTCGCGGGCGATTTGCCGGGCCCAGAGCGATCCCTTCAGCGCCTCGTCCAGCAGCTTCGGGAGATCGGTGCGATCAGCGTCCAGCGCTTCGATCAGGCCGAACACGGTCGCATCGAGGCGCTCGACGAGCTGAGACAGCGGCTCTTCGTCGATGGTTTCCTCTTCGTCGTCGTCCTCGCCGTCTTCATCAACATCGTCGCCGTCGTATTCCACGCCGGCGGCCAGACGCTTGGCCACCTCGGCCTCTTCATCGGGTGATTTCCAGGCCTCTCTGGCGTTGGCCAGATATTCCCAGGCATCGTCACGATCGAGCACGCCCTCGCGCGACAGGCGCTCAAGGATTTCAGCGACGATCTGGATCAGGCCGCTCTTCAGGGTGCGGGCCTTGGCGGAGGCGACCAGCTTCCTCCACTCTTTCTTTCGCCAGTCGGTCTTGTCGAACATGACGTGGACAATGAGGCCTTCGACGTCGACGAAGGCGCGCCCGGCTCGGCCGGCGACATTGGCAAACTCCTCACCCTTGATCTTCTCACCTGCACGGTAGAGCGCGGGCACCAGCAGCACTGCGGCGTTGAGGTTGAGGCCTTGGGAAAGCGTCGGCGAGGCGACGATGACCTTCAGCACGCCTTCGGACAGGAGGACTTCAAGTTCGCGCAGGAACGGGCTTGGCAGGCGGCCATGGTGAATAGCGACGCCGACCTTCAGGCTGGCGACGGCGGGATGGTCCTCGCCCAACCATTCCTTACCAACCTCCAGGGCGCGGGCGATCGGCGCCTCGTCGTCCAGCAGCGAGTCGAGGTAGCCGCGCTTGCAGAGGTCGACGACCTGTTTGCCGTAGCTCTCCACCCAGTTCGCCTGGGTGGAGAAGATCAAGGTGCGCTTGCCCTGGCTCGCGAACTCCCAAGCTGCGAACAAGGCGAGGTGCGAGTTTTTTCGCGGATATGGCTTCTTTTCTTTCCCTCGGGCGGGTTTCTCCAAGACGAACTTGTCGAGGAAGGGGCCATCCTCATCGAGGTCGAGCCGGAGCAGCGCGTGTTTGCCGCGCCAGGTGAGTGCGCCGAACCGCTGTCGCGTGGGGCGCCAGTCGGAACGCACGGGCTCGCCCGGTTCGTCGGAGCGTATCCAGGCGGTGAGGTCGTCCAGTTCGTCGCCGCTTGGCAAGATGGCGGAAAGGCAGACGATCCGGCGTTCGGCCGCGTCCGCGCGTCGCAGCAGGCGCTGCACGAGCGTCTCGTAGCGGATCTCGCGCTCGCTTGGCCCGATCATGTGGCCTTCGTCGAGGACGATCAGGCCAACGTCATCGATCAGGGAAGGATCGCTCCGTAGTGCGAAGTCGAGCTTTTCTGGCGTGGCGATGATGATCTCGCGGGTGCGCAGGGCGTCCTCGTCACCCGCCGAAAGGCCGCTGGCCCCGTAAAGCGAGGACACGCTGAACCCGAGTGGTGCGAAGGTCTTTCGGAAAGAACGCTCGGTCTGGGCCGACAGGGCGCGCAACGGTGTGACGATCAGTACCCGGCGCGCTGCGGACAACGTCATCAGTGCGGCGATCTCGGCCACCCGCGTCTTGCCCGCGCTGGTCGGCAGGGCCACGACCAGATCGTCCGTCACGTCCGTGGAACGTTGGGCAGCCTCGCGCTGTGAGGGCCACAGCTCGACCTCCGAGGTTTTGCGGGCGTAGAGCGAGGAGATGAACAGCCGGCGCAGGTCGGGGTATTTTTCTTCCGTGCCCTCGGGTGGCGCGGTCGGCAAAGCTTGGTGAAGCGAGTGCTGCCACAGGTCGTCGATCAGGTGGCGGCAGAGGTTCGAGATCCACCACAAGGGAACGTTCCCGCAATTGTCAGCCAGGCTAACGGCGGTGGCGAGCAGGCTCCGTGCGCTTTCGATCGGCTCCTCTTCGCCCGTCTCGAGCGCGAAGTCGAAGAACGCCAGGGCTCGGCAGATCGTCGTGTTGAGGATGGTGGACAAGACCTCGTCGATGTCGGGGTCCTCGCCGCCAAGCGCCTCCGCCATCTGCTCGTCGCCGTGGGCATCGTCGCCAAGCCAATGGCGAACGAAGCTGCGCAGCTGGTCGAGGTCGCGCAGGATCAGGTGACGGATCGCCGTTTCGCCCGGCGTGGTGTTGAGGTCTTCAGCCGTCTCGTTGAAGAGCGAATAGGCCACGGCCGAGAAGCCGGACAGGTGATAGGCGGCTGCGGCGATGGTGCGGCGGAAACCGCGATCGGGCGCCTCAGGATCGCCGTTTCTCACTATGGCTTCGAAGGCGTTGGCGGCCCGCTCGAATGCCTTGTTCGTCAGATCAGACGCGCCGGTCTGAGCACGCAGAGCCATGGCACCCCGAAGCAGGGCGAAGCCATGTTCGGCGAGGTCAGTTTCAATGGTCGCGCCCAAGGGCGGCGCGTTTTGCGGCAACACGCCCGCTTCCCGCATCAGCGACCAGGCCGCGCCGCGATAGAGGAGCCGGCCGAGGATGCCGTCGGCGGTCGCGGTGGCGAGGAAAGCGGTCAACTCGTCAGGCGTCTCCAAGGTCTTCTGCCTCCTGGTACATGGCCGCGATGAAGTCCTGGTGGTCCTCGACGTGGATGTTCACGACGTAGTGGTCGCGGTTGGTCCCGGCAGCGTCGAGGTCGTCCTTCAGGGAGGCGTGGGGGCCATTACCCGACACGGTGAAGAGCATGTGGTCGATGCGATTGGCGCGGAGCGACTTCAGGCCCACTTCGTCGCGGAGGTCGCGACCCAGAGCGTTTTCGTCAGGGTCGTTGCTCTCCAGCAGGCGGTTGGCGACGAACAGCAACGAGTCCGGCGTGCAACGACCATTGTCACGGTCGAGCACCTTTCGGGCGCTGGTGACCGTGGATTTGCCGAGCTTCTTGTTGCTCTTGGCTTCACCCTTGAGAAGCCAGAGCTTCTCACCCTTGCCGTCGTAGCCCGCGCCGATGAAGTCGTCGCCGCGCATGGCCATGTTGCGGCCATCCTTGTAACGGAGCCGGCGCACGGGGACGCGCAGGCCTATCTCTTCCTCCACCAGCTCCGTCGCGAGGATTTCGCCGAGGTCGCCGGAACGGCCTCTGTCTGTCTGGGGCATCGCCTCGCTGAGAATCTTAGCTGCGACCTTATATCCGAGGCGCTCCACGTCCTCGGCGATGCGTTCGAGTCGATCGTAGTGCGAGCGGATGGTCTCAGCGAGAGACTCACGGATCTCGTCGCGGCCGCCATCTTTCTCGATATAGGTCCAGTAGCGCTTTCGCTCGTCCTCTTCTTTGGCGGACTCGCACCACCGCTCATACAACCCCATACTTCCCCCCAGCTTTCACTACCCCGCCGCGCGGTTCACTTGTTCGGCAATGTCTGCGCATCGCTCGATCAGCACCTCAAAAGGCTCGGCGTCTTCAAGCAGCAGTCCGTCTTCGACCATCTGCCCATAGTCCGCAGCCAGCGCTACGCGGGCTTCACCGCTCGGCACGAGCTGCAACTTTCCCGTGACGGCGGCTTCATAATCGACAAGCTCGCCGTCCACCACCTTCTCCGCGAAGAACATGCTCTTGTGCCGCGCAACCGCGCGGGCGAGGTCTCGATCGGCCGCAGCAGCGACGGATATCCCTGCGTCATCCAGGCGAACCACGTCGTGCCAATGGCGAGCGAAGCGCTCTCCGCGAAGTCGCTCCTGCAAGCAAAAGACGTGCATCGCGGTCGCCTTTTCCCAAAAGGTCCGCTCGGCGTGCATCACGCGCGGAGATGCCGTCGGGAACGTCACGCCCTCGACCAGGCTCGCCGCATCGCAGACCACGTCACGCGTGCTGGCCGGCTCGCCGGTCGAACGGGCGCCGAATTCCAGCATGACGCTGGGGGCGACATAGCCTGAGCCGGCAGAAATCGCCTCATAGTCGATGAAGAGCTTCTCATCCTCGATCCGCGTCGTCGCCGAAACACCCTGTGCGCCGATCGCTCCGACGATCAGCGGCTGAACCGCTCCCTTGACCCATTCCGGCAGCCGGTGACGCACCGCCTTCGACCAGCGCTTCTCCTCACTCCGCGTCGTTGGCAGCGCTTCGCCGTCGTCTCCGACCAGATCGGGCGCGATCGCCCGAATGTCATAGGTCAAGTCGATATCCTCGGAGAAGCGTCGGATGACGCCATAAGCCTTGGACAACGACGTCCCGCCCTTGAAGACGAGATGCTCGCCAAGAGGCGAACCGAAAACCGTCGCAAGAGCCCAGACGACCCACACATCCTTTTCGAGCAAGTGAACCGGCCGCCCGGAGCGGTCGGCGGCTACGCCCAAGGCGTCACGGCGGTCGCCCGCCGACAGCGAGAGGAAGGATTCAACCATGGGCCGCCTTGCTGACGCTTCGGGCAAGCCAGGTCGGGAATTGCGGCGCGGCCGCCACCAATTCGCCGAACGCGGTCGGCGGCAGTTTTCGCTTCAGGGCCTGGAGTGCCGCTTCCGCCTTCTCGGGACCGAGCCAGGCCAGGGCGCGAACCGCCTGTCCGGCCGGGCGGTCGGCCAACGCGAGCTGCCAGCGCGGCGCGTGCCGCAACTCCACCGACTGTCTGCCCAAGGTCATCGTGCGGCTGCGTCCGGACGTCAGATAGACGGAGCGCACCGGCACCTGCGTCGTCAACCCGAGCGCGTTCGCGGCGGCCGCGCCGTTCGATACGATGACTTCCCCGCGCTGCGCCGCCAGCGCCTCGACGGCCTGTTCCACCGAGGGCGCGCGCGTGCCGAACCGACTCGTGACCGGGCGCAGATACACGCCGCGTCCAGCCCGGATCAGTTGCCCGCGCTCTGCAAGGCGCGACAAGGCCTGGTCCACCCCGGCACGGCTGCCGAGATGGAGCAGGCTCTTCGCCGCCAGCGGCGTTCCCTCCGAAAGCCGCTCAGCATGCGCAAGGATATGTTCGGTCAAATGTTGCACAGCAGATCTCCTGTCAGAAATATAAGCGGATTTCTGACAGTTTTCAATGTAAAGTGTCCATGGGGGTTAAGGCGGTTCGGGCTGCCCTCGCGAACCAGCAAGAGCGGAGGGAGACGGCCAACGATGACGCTGCAACAATGGAAGGCGACCTGCGACAAGGTTACGGATGAGATGCTCGCGCATACCCGGCAATTCGTGACGCCGCTCGGTACGGAAACCGAGCGGGATGTGCGCCTGGTCGGCACGGGCTCCTACGTATCCCGTGAGGCCCGCCGCGTCCTGCTGACCTGCGAGCATGTCGCCGTGGTGCAGCCCATGCACTACCGCTTCCATGGCTGCGACGACGTCTTCGAGCATCCGGGGCCGTGGACGATGGAGAGTCATCCCGTCGACGCGGCGTTCGCATCAATCAGCGACCCGGCGTGGGAAGCCTGTATCCATCAGGCCCAACCTATACCTTATCAGCGCTTTGGTCCGCGCCACGCTCCGGCCGATCGGGCGGAGCTTCTCTTTTTCCGTGGCTTCTCAGGCGAGAATGCCCGTTACGCCTTCGGACTGCATCAGACGAACGGGAGCGGCTACGCCACCCAGGAAAAGGAGAATAGTGGAGACGACCAGATCTTCGAGCTCTTCTGGGAACCGGAGAATATCGAACTGACCAGCCAAACCTCACCCGAGGCCGCAGAAGAGATGAAGTTCGAGGAAGCCGGCGGCTTCAGCGGATCGCTGGTCTGGAACACCCGCTATATCGAGGTGACCCGGCGAGGCGTCCAATGGACACCCGAGGACGCGGTTGTGACGGGCCTGCTTCGGCGTTGGGATAAGGACACGAGAACGCTTTTAGCCTGGCGCGTCGAGCATCTTCGCGCATGGCTTGATGCCAAAGGAGCGTGAACCGTCGTCCCATAAACGCTCCGAGACATGCAAGGATTTGGGGGGAAAGCCTTCCCCTGCGGTCGAGTCGTGGTCTCGGCCGACCCCTTCTGCGGGGAGACCCCGCAACGCCCCCTGAGAGTAAGAGTTTGGCCGGTTTGACCGTGACGGGTTGAGGGTCGGGAGAGAGGCTTCCGGCGCCCGTCGCGGAGCAATCCCGATGGCCAGATATGATCGCAGCGCCCGTGCCGGCGCAGTTCGCACCAGCCTTTACGACGATATCACCAACAAGATCATCGGCGAACTGGAGCAAGGGCGCGTGCCCTGGGTCCAGCCCTGGGGAACGGCGGCGGCCAAGGCGCCGCTAGCCATGCCCAAGAACGCCGCCACGGGGCGCGGCTATTCCGGCATCAATGTGCTAATCCTTTGGGGCGCGGTGATCCAGCATGGCTTCCCCGGCCAGAGCTGGCTGACGTTTCGCCAGGCCCTGTCGCTCGGCGGCAATGTCCGCAAGGGCGAACATGGCACCACCGTCGTCTATGCCGACCGCTTCATTCCGGAAGACGAGAAGAAGCGCGCCCGCGAGACCGGCGACGATGCCCACGCGATCCCGTTCCTCAAACGCTTCACCGTGTTCAACGCGGCGCAATGCGAAGGTCTGCCCGAGGATATTGGCATCGCAGCCCCGCCACTGCCGCCCGGCCTGATCGAGCCGAAGGTCGAGGCGCTGATCAAGGCCACCGGCATCGATTTCCGCATCGGCGGCGATCGCGCCTTCTACGTCCCCGCCGCTGACTATGTGATGGTGCCGCCCCCACAGGCCTATTTCGAGCCGATTAACTGGCATCGCACGGCACTACACGAAATCGGTCATGCCAGCGGGGCACCCCATCGGTTGAACAGGAATCTGTCCGGCTCCTTTGGCTCGAAGTTCTATTCGGTCGAAGAAATCACGGCCGAACTCATTTCTGCCTTCTGCTGCGCATCGATGGGCATCGTGCCGACCGTGCGCCACGCCGACTACATTGGCAGTTGGTTGACCTGCCTTCGCGAGGACAACCGCGTCATCGTCCGCGCCGCCAGTCAGGCAAGCAAGGCCGCCGACTATATCCTCGGCTTCCTGCCCGATCGGGATCAGGCAGAGCCCTCGGTCGACTTTGACGATGAGCGGGAGGCCGCATGATGAGCGCACTTTCCGCAGCCCGCTCTCCGTCCCCAGCGACGGAGAGCAATCCCATTCGTCTACGCGTCCTCAGTCTTGGCGCCGGCGTTCAGTCCACGACCCTCGCCTTGATGGCCGCGCGGGGTGAGATCGGTCCCATGCCCGATTGCGCGATTTTCGCCGATACGGGCTGGGAACCGAAGGCTGTCTACGAGCACCTGTCCTGGCTCATGTCGCCCAACGTGCTGCCGTTCCCGGTCGATATCGTGTCCGGCGGCGACATCCGCGCCGACCTGGTTGCCGGTGCGCAGGGCAATCGCTGGGCTTCGATCCCGGCTTTCACCCGTAATGTGACGCCCGCAGGCACGGCCATTCCCGTGCTGGATGAAGACGATGACGGCGCAACCATCGTCGTCGGCACGCGCATCCTCCCCACCGAGCGCGTCGGCGTCGGCATGATTCGGCGTCAATGTACCGGCGATTACAAGATCGTGCCGATCCGGCGAAAGGTGCGCGAACTCGCCGGTCTCACCCGTCGACGCTCGCCCAAAACCCCGATTGTGGAACAGTGGATCGGCATCTCGCTCGATGAGGCTCTTCGCATGAGGCCCTCGTTTGAGGCCTGGCAGGTCAATCGCTGGCCGCTGATCGAGCGGCGCATGACCCGCCGCGACTGCCTGCGCTGGCTCGAACGGCACGACTATCCACTGCCTCCGAAAAGCGCCTGCATCGGCTGTCCCTTTCATTCCGATGCAGCGTGGCGGCATATCCGCGACACCGACCCCGAAGCTTGGGCCGATGCGGTCGATCTCGACCGAACAATCCGCACCGGGTTCCGGGGCGTTCGCGGAGAAGTCTATCTGCATCGCTCAGCCGTCCCGCTCGGCGAGGCCGATCTGACGACGGATGCCGATCGCGGCCAGCTCGATCTGTGGCCGAATGAATGCGAAGGCATGTGCGGCGTTTGAAGTCGGGTTTCCGCATTTCCGTATCCACGGCTCTCCGATCGTCCGACCGAAAGAGAGTGAGAGGAGTGTGGGTTTTTTCGTGACGGGTTTGAGGTCGAGAGAGAGGCTCTCGGCGCCCGTCGCGGAGATTACCCCGATGGCATCTGCTGTTCAGAAAATCACCCTGTCGTCCTCGCGCGACATTCCCTTCAACAAGCTGGTCCTCAGCCAGTCGAACGTGCGGCGCATCAAGGCCGGTGTGTCGATCGAGGAACTGTCGCAGGACATCGCCCGTCGCGGCCTGCTTCAGGGCCTCAATGTGCGTCCCGTCGTCGATGCCGATGGCAATGAGACGGGCATGTTCGAGATTCCCGCCGGTGGCCGCCGCTACCGGGCGCTCGAACTGCTGGTGAAGGCCAAGCGTCTGGCGAAGACCGCGCTCGTGCCCTGTGTCGTGCGCGAAGCCGACGCCGACATCCTCGCCGAGGACGATAGCCTGGCCGAGAACATCCAGCGCGCGCCGCTCCATCCCCTCGATCAGTACCGTGCGTTCCAGGATATGCGCCTCAAGGGCATGTCCGAGGAAGACATCGCCGCGGCCTTCTTCGTCCCGGTGAACGTGGTGAAGCAGCGTCTGCGACTGGCGTCTGTCGCGCCTTCGCTGCTCGACCTTTATGCCGAAGACGGCGTGACGCTGGAACAGCTCATGGCCTTCACCGTCAATCCCGATCATGCCCGTCAGGAACAGGTCTGGGACGCAATCAAGGATTCCTGGTCGAAAGAGCCGCATCAGATCCGGCGCATGCTGACCGAGACGACGGTGCGCGCTTCCGACAAGCGGGCGCAGTTCGTTGGCGTCGATGCCTATGAGACCGCTGGCGGCATCGTGTTGAACGACCTGTTCCAGTCGGACGATGGCGGCTGGTTGCAGGATGTCGCTCTGCTCGACCAACTCACCGACGACAGACTGAAGGCCGAGGCCGAGGTCATCGCCGCCGAGGGCTGGAAGTGGGTCGATGCCCGTGTCGAGACGCCCTACGGCTACGGACACGGCCTGCGCCGGCTGATCGGCACGACCATCCCGCTGACCGATGAGGAACAGGCGAGTTTCGACGCCCTGACCACGGAATATGAGGCGCTGGAAGCCGAATATGCCGAAGCCGAAGAATATCCCGACGCGGTGGACGAGCGGGTCGGCGAGATCGAAACCGCGCTCGCCGCATTCGAGGATCGTCCCGCGATCTACGATCCGGCCGAGATCGCGCGCGCCGGGGTGTTCATCAACATCGACCGCGAAGGCCGTCTGTCGGTTGATCGAGGCTATGTCCGTTCCGAGGACGAGGCAACCGTGGCCATGGACGACGGGGACGAGGCCGAAGGCACGGAATCCGATCCTGCGGCGTCCTCGGACCCGGCCGTGCAGCGCGCGGTCATCACCGTCGGCGGCCAGCCTGCCGAACCCGAGGAGGAAGATGACGTCATCAAGCCGCTGCCCGAACGCCTGGTCACGGAACTAACGGCCCACCGGACGCTGGCGCTGCACGATGCGCTGGCAAACAACCCTCACGTCGCCATGACGGCGTTGCTGCACCGGCTGGTGATGGAGCGGTACCACTATTCCGCACCGAGCGGATGCCTGGAAGTCACCGTGCGTCACCACTTCTTCTCGGCGCAAGGAACGGACCTGAAGGACAGCCCTTCGGCCAAGGGGATCGAGACGCGGTATGAGGGCTGGAAGGCGGACCTGCCGACCGATGACGACGCGCTTTGGGACTGGATCGCCGCGCTCGATGACGCCAGCCGCATGGCGTTGCTCGCCCATTGCGTCGCCTATGGCGTGAATGCGCTTTACGAGAAGCCCAATCCGTTCAGCGGCAGCGGCCTCTCACAGCACGGGCTTGATCAGCGCCTGTCCCAGGCCGACCGGCTGGCGCGCGCCACGGGCCTCGACATGGTGGAAAGCGCCGGATGGCGGCCGACGGTCGAGAACTATCTCGGCCGCGTCACCAAGCCCCGCATCCTCGAAGCCGTGCGTGAAGGCGCTGGCGAACGGGCGGCCTCGCTCATCGAGCATCTGAAGAAGGGCGACATGGCCAAGGAGGCCGAACGCCTGCTGGCCGATACCGGCTGGCTGCCCGAGCCGTTGCGGTTGTTCGAGGAGGATCAGGCACCGGTAGATGTTGACGCACAGGACGACATCGAGGCGCTGCCGGACTTCCTCGCCGGTGACGACGACGAGACCGACCATCCCGAGGACGAAGCGGCCCATCTGATTGCGGCCGAATAAACCTCATTAGCGGGGCGGCTCCGGTCGCCCCGCTCCTTTTCCCACCCTTCCATCCAGGTTCGGCATTCGCCGGGCCTTTCTCGTTTCAGGAGACTGAATCCATGTCCGCACACATCGTCCATGACACCGCGCCGCTCGGTTCGCTGATCCGCTATACCAATGGCACGCCCAAGCCTCCGGCGCGGTTTTCCAAGAAATTCGCCGCCTGGGAACGCCGCAACGGCGTCGGCCGGTTGGTGAAAACCGAACCGGCCCGCGAGCGTCCGACCTATTCCTCACCGGCTTCCATCACCCTGCATGAGGGCAATTTCGCCAGCAGCGGCGTCATCCTCGTGACCATCATGCGCGCCCATTCGGTCGATAGCGATCTGACCTTCGAGATCGTGGAACGTCCGACCATCGGCATGGTGCGCGTGCTTCAGGATTTTGGCGGGAACAGCGAGTTGCTGTATCTGGCCGAAAGCCGCGAAGCCGCAGAGCTGTGGCTGGCCAGGAACAGACACGGCAATGCCCGTCTGGAGGACGTCACCGCCGATGAGGTCGGCGCCGATGTCGTTGAAGGCCGGATTGCCGCCTGACCACCCCCATAATCACCTCAATCTGGCCCGGCCTCCCCGCAGGAGTGTCGGGCTTTTTGTTTCGGGAGGTCCGGGGCAGCGGCCGCAGCACCTTGAGAGGAAGAGGAAGGCCTGGGCGGGTTTGAGCCGGTTGGGGTCGAGAGAGCACTCCCCGGTTTGGCCCGTTCCTGCTCTCTGGAGAAACCCTCCATGGCCGACTACTTCACCCATTTCTCGTGCCTGCTCGATGTCGGCACGCCCGACAACGCCGCTCGCGCACTCGACCTCTACAACACCCTGTCCGAGGAAGGCGCGTCGGAAGACCCGCCCTCAGACGGCTTCTTGCTCTCCATCCAGCCCGAGCATGGCGGCACGCAGCTCTGGATGCGCGATGACGTGACCGGCGATCCCGAGCGCCTGATCCAGTTCGTCAAAATCTGCGCAAAGGAATTCGGGCTAACCGGCCGCTGGGGCTTCCAGTACGCCAACACCTGCTCGAAGGCGCGCGTCAACGCCTTCGGCGGAGGTGCGCACGCTATCGACCTCGCCACCGGCGAGACAATCGCCTGGACCTATACCGATGGCTGGCTTGCCGAAATCCTCGACGGAGGTGATCCCGATGCCTGAGATCATCGAAACGACCGTCTATCGCCTGAATGAGCTGTCCGACTCGGCAAAGGACAGCGCCCGCGCATGGTATTGCGAAAGCGCAACCGACGTCGACTGGCACGAGTTCGTCTATGAGGATTTCGAGACGATCTGCGAAACCCTCGGCGTTCGCCTCAAGACCAGGCCGGTTCGCCTTTACGGCGGCGGGACACGCCAGAAGCCGAGCATCTGGTTCCGAGGCTTCTGGTCGCAGGGCGATGGCGCCTGCTTCGAAGCCTTCTATTCCTATGAGAAGAATGCGCCTCGCAAGATCAGGTCGCACGCGCCGCAGGATGGCGAGTTGCACAGCATCGCCGATGCCTTGCAGGCGATCCAGCGGCGAAATTTCTACCAGCTTCACGGCGAGGCCAGCCATCGCGGTCACTATTACCACGAATACTGCATGTCGATCTCGGTGGAGCGCGACAGTCCGACCTATCAGGACATGACCGAAGATGCCGAGGAGGCCGTGATCGACGCGCTCCGCGATCTGGCCCGCTGGCTCTATCGCCAACTCGAACGTGAATACGAACACCAGACTTCGGATGCCGTCGTCGACGAGACCATCGCCGCGAACGACTACACTTTCACGGCGTCAGGCCGACGTTTCGGCTGAACGCCGTGGCGACATCGTCATGACCGCGCCTTGAGAGGAAGAGGCGGGCCGGGAGGAGTTTGAGCCGGTGGGGTCGAGAGAGAGCACCAGCCGGTTCATCCCGCTTCGCTCTCCTCGAGGTTCCTCCCATGACATATGCTTCCGCCGCCGCGACCCTTCCGGCTGCACCGATTGTTCCTGCCGTCGATACGGCCTTTGCTGTTCACCAGGCGGCACTTCTCCTCCTCCCCCATCTCGAACGCGGCAGCCGCATCGACGCCATTATCCTGCGCGGCGCGATGGAAACCGCCTTTGGCGCGTCCGACGCCGCGGGCGCCTGGGACTGGAAGACCGCCTATGAAGCCTGCGAGGCGGCGACCGTGCTGTTCCTGCGCAAATACGGAAAGGCGCTTTTCCGCAAAGCCGGGTCTCAGGCCGCAGCTCTGCCATTGCTGGCGAAGATCGCCGGACTTCTCCCCACCCACACCCGCCGTTCGGAAGAGAGCCAGACTTTTCAGCAGTTCTCGACGCCGATCCCGCTCGGACTGATCGCCGCAACCGCCGCAGCGATCACCCCTGCCGATCGCGTGCTGGAACCCTCGGCCGGCACCGGCCTGCTAGCCGTCCTGGCCGAGATCGCCGGGGGATCGCTGGTGCTGAACGAACTGGCGGAAACCCGCGCGGATCTTCTTTCCCACCTCTTTCCGGCCATTTCCGTCACCCGCTTCGACGCGGCCCAGATTCACGATCACCTCGCGCCTGGCACCGTGCCGACCGTGGTGCTGATGAACCCGCCATTCTCGGTGATGGCTAACGTCTCCGGCCGGATGGCTGACGCCGCCTATCGCCATATCGCCTCGGCGCTGGCGCGTCTGGCCGATGGCGGGCGGCTCGTGACGATCACCGGGTCGAGCTTCGCGTCCGATACGCCGGCCTGGCGCGACGCCTTCATCCGGCTTCAGGAACATGGTCGCGTGGTGTTCACCGCGTCCATCGACGGCTCGGTCTATGCCAAACATGGCACCACCATCGACACCCGCCTGACCGTGATCGACAAACTGCCCGCCGACGATCCGGCCGCCTTTCCGGCATCGCCGGGGATCGCGCCCGATGTCGCCACGCTGATCGACTGGATCGGCGAGCATGTCCCGGCACGGTTGCCGGTCGATGCTGCGATCTCGGTTCCTGTGGTGGCGCCAGCCGCCGCACCGCGCACCGTTCGCGGTTATCTCGCCCGCGCCGCCGCATCCTCCCCCGTCCGCACCGTCACTGAACCTGAGGGCGTCGAACTCGCTTATGACGCCATCGACTGGACGCCCGCCGAGGACGGCCGGATCACCGATGCAATCTATGAGGAATACGGATTGCAGGCGATCCGTATTCCCGGCTCTGCGGCCCATCCGACCAAACTGGTGCAATCGGCGGCCATGTCCTCGGTCGCGCCGCCCAAGCCGAGCTACCGGCCGAGGCTTCCCGCCAACATCGTCACCGACGGCCTGTTGTCCGACGCCCAACTGGAAACCGTCATCTATGCCGGCGAAGCTCATTCCGACTTCCTTGCCGGAACATGGACGCTGGACGACACCTTCGATGTCGTCTCGGCTGCGCCCGACGACGCACCGAACGCCGTCCGCTTCCGCCGCGGCTTCATGCTTGGCGACGGCACCGGCGCTGGCAAAGGCCGCCAGTCAGCCGGGATCATCCTCGACAACTGGATGAGAGGGCGCCGCAAGGCCGTCTGGATCTCCAAATCCGACAAGCTGCTCGAAGACGCGCAGCGCGACTGGTCGGCGCTCGGCATGGAGCGGCTGCTGGTCACGCCGCTGTCGCGTTTCCCGCAGGGCAAGGACATTCGGCTGCCGGAAGGCGTCCTGTTCACCACCTATTCCACGCTGCGTTCCGATGAGCGCGGCGAGAAGGTTTCGCGCGTGCAGCAGATCGTCGATTGGTTGGGCTCCGACTTCGATGGAGTGATCATTTTCGACGAGAGCCATGCCATGCAGAACGCCGCCGGCGGCAAAGGGGAACGCGGCGATGTCACCGCCTCGCAGCAGGGTCGCGCGGGCTTGCGGCTCCAGCACGCCCTGCCGAACGCCCGGATCGTCTATGTCTCGGCCACAGGCGCGACCACGGTTCACAATCTCGCCTACGCCCAGCGGCTCGGCCTCTGGGGTGGCGAGGATTTCCCGTTTTCGACGCGCGCGGAATTCGTCGAAGCCATCGAAGCGGGCGGCGTTGCGGCGATGGAGGTGCTGGCCCGCGATCTTCGGGCGCTCGGACTCTATACGGCGCGGTCGCTCTCCTATGATGGTGTCGAATACGAACTGGTCGAGCACCAGCTCGCGCCGGAACAGACCCGCATCTATGATGCCTATGCCGGGGCGTTTTCAGTCATCCATAACAATCTCGACGCCGCCATGCTGGCCGCCAACATCACCGGCGGCGGCGATGGCGGCTCCGCCACGCTGAACCGGCAGGCCAAGGCCGCCGCGCGTTCCGCCTTCGAGTCGGCCAAGCAGCGCTTCTTCGGTCATCTACTCACCAGCATGAAAACGCCGACGCTGATCGCCGCCATCACCCGCGATCTGGAAGACGGTCATGCCGCCGTGATCCAGATCGTTTCCACCGGCGAGGCGCTGATGGAACGCCGCCTGGCGGAGCTTCCCGCTGAGGAGTGGAACGACGTCCGCGTCGATATCACCCCCAGGGAATATGTGCTGGACTACCTCGCCCATTCCTTCCCGGTGCAGCTCTACGAGCCTTTCACGGATTCGGAAGGCAATCTGTCGTCACGCCCGGTCTATCGCGACGGCCAGCCGGTCGAGAGCCGTGAGGCCGTCGCCCGCCGCGACCGGCTGATCGAGAAGCTGTCCTCCCTGCCTCCCGTTCCGGGGGCGCTCGACCAGATCATCCAGCGCTTCGGCACGGACATGGTGGCGGAAGTCACGGGCCGTTCGCGGCGCATCGTCCGCAAGTCGGGTGCCGACTCCATGACCAGCCCCGGCGGCGTTGATCGTCTCGCCGTCGAGAACCGCGCCGGATCGGCCAATCTCACGGAGACCGCCGCCTTCATGGACGATCAGAAACGCATCCTGATCTTTTCGGACGCGGGCGGCACCGGGCGCTCCTATCACGCCGATCTCGGCTCGAAGAACCAGCGGCTGCGCGTTCACTACCTGCTGGAACCGGGCTGGAAGGCCGACGCCGCCATTCAGGGGCTGGGCCGCACCAACCGCACCAACCAGAAGCAGCCGCCGCTGTTCCGGCCGATCTCGACGAACGTGAAGGCCGAAAAGCGCTTCCTCTCCACCATCGCCCGCCGTCTCGACACGCTGGGCGCGATCACGCGCGGCCAGCGCCAAACCGGCGGACAGGGGCTGTTTCGGCCCGAAGACAATCTGGAATCCCACTATGCGCGCGACGCGCTTCGGCAGCTCTATCTCCTGCTGGTACGCGGCAAGGTCGAGGGCTGCTCGCTCCAGATGTTCGAGGAGGCGACTGGCCTTAAACTCATGGATGACACCGGCATCAAGGACGAGTTGCCGCCGATCACCACCTTCCTCAACCGCCTGCTGGCGCTCACCATTGAACTACAAGGCGTGCTGTTCACCGCCTTCGAGCAATTGCTGAACGCCAGGATCGAGGGCGCCATCACTTCCGGCAGCTACGACGTCGGGTTGGAAACGCTGCGGGCGGAATCGTTCGTCGTCACCGACCGCCAGACCATCCACGTCCATCCCGGCACCGGCGCCGAAGCTCGGTTGCTGACCATCACGCAGCGCCAGCGCAACCGTCCGATCATGCTCACGGAGGCCCTCGACCAGCTTGCCGATCCTCGGGCGAGGCTCCTCATCAATGAACGTTCAGGCCGCGCCGCCGTTCAAATCCCGACCACCAGCGTCATGCTGGACGATGGTGAGATCGAGCGGCGCATCCGCCTGATCCGGCCCATGGAGGCGCATAATGTTCCCATCAAGATGATGGGCGAAACCCATTGGGTCGAGGCTGATGATGCTGCGTTTGCATCGGCCTGGAATGTCGAGGTGGCCGAGGTGCCGGAATTCGTCGACAGCACCCTCCATGTCGTCAGCGGCCTGTTGCTGCCGATCTGGAAACGCCTGCCCAATGACTCGACGCGCGTCTATCGGCTCCAGACCGACGACGGCGAGCGCATCGTCGGTCGCCGCGTTTCGCCCGCCTGGGTCGCGGGCGCGATGGCCACCGGCACCTCGACGCTGACGCCGGACGACGCCTTCATGGCGCTGATGGACGGCAAGACCATCCTCGACCTCAGCGAGGGGCTTCAGCTTCGGCGCAGCCGCGTCATGGGCGCCAACCGTATCGAACTGTCCGGCTTCACCGACGTCATGCGCGACCGCCTTTCGGCCTACGGGCTGTTCCATGAGATCATCTCGTGGAAGCTGAGGATGTTCATCCCCACCGACGCTTCCGGCCCCGCCATCCTGGCCAAGGTGCTGGAGCGCTATCCCGTCCAGCGCATCGGTGAACGGGAGGCGGCATAGATGGCTCGCCATGACGCCGCCGAACTCGCACATCGTCTCGGCCGACAGGCCGAGGCGGTGTGCAAGCGCTATCTGTCGAACGGCCATCGTGAAGGCCGCTACTGGCTGGTTGGTGATGTGCAAAACAGCCCTGGCCGCTCGATGTTCGTGCGCCTGACGGGACCGGAATCCGGCAAAGGCGCGGCGGGCAAATGGACCGATGCGGCGACGGCTGAACATGGCGACCTACTCGACGTCATCCGCGAGAGTTGCGGCCTCATCGACTTCAAGGACGTCGCCGAGGAAGCCCGTTCCTTCCTCAGCCTGCCAAGGCCGGAGCCTGATCCGGTTCCCCGATCCCGGCCCAGGACGGCGCCGACAGGATCACCGGAGGCAGCACGGCGTCTGTTCGCCATGGCCCAGCCGATTGGGCGGACAGTCGTGGAAACGCATTTGCGCAAACGTGCGATTACGGCTTTGCACGAAACCGGAGCCCTCCGTTTCCACCCGCGCTGCTACTATCGGCCCGAGAGGCATGATCCCACCGAAATCTGGCCCGCGATGATCGCAGCCGTCACCGACCTTGGCGGCGTCCAGACCGGCGCGCATCGCACCTGGCTCTTGCCCGATGGCAGCGGCAAAGCCCCTGTCGAAACGCCGAGGCGGGCGATGGGCCATCTCCTGGGGCACGGCGTCCGCTTCGGTGTGGCGGATGATGTTCTGGCGGCCGGTGAAGGGATCGAGACCGTGCTGTCGGCCCGCTCGGGTCTGCCCTCTATGCCGATGATGGCGGCGCTCTCGGCGGCGCACCTCGCCGCCATCCTGTTCCCTGCGTCGCTGCGGCGGCTCTATATCGTGCGCGATTGCGATCCGGCGGGGGATGGTGCGCGAGACAGTCTGGTCGAACGGGCGAAAGGCGTCGGGATCGAGGCGGTTGTCCTGTCGCCGGTGCTCGGGGACTTCAATGAGGATCTGCGCCAACTCGGCATTGATGCACTCCGGGCGGCCTTGCGGGTTCAGATCGTTCCCGAAGACGCCAGCCGGTTTCTCGCGGCGTGAGGCGGCATCGGTCACGTCGGAAATGAGGCGCGCAGCAGCCCAAACCTGCCATATGCGGTGATGGTGTTGTCCTGATGTGCAGGAGGGGCCGCCGCCCTCGGCCTTCTGAGAGGGCGATCGAGCCGTCAAACGGCCCTGACCGGCAATGGCTGCGCCCGGCTATTTTCCGCCGCGCCCTTTGGGCGCTTTGCATCGCGAGGCAAAATAGCCGGTCTTCGCCATCCAGCGCTGGAGGCTTGGCCCTCCGCTTCGCTGCGGGTGCAGGTCCGGGCCGCCCGACAGCATTCGTCGCCTGCGAAGGCCGCGATGGGCGCGGTCGATCCGACAAGGGCGAACACCATGATGACCGAATATGATGACGCAGGTTTCGAGCCGCCACACACCTCATCCCCTACCGATCACCTCCTCAGCGAACTCCAGCTATACGGCTACCGTCCGTTCGAGGATGAACCCGACCCAAGGCCGCTTCCCGAAGGCAATGCCGTCGCTGGCGCCGTCGCCGACATCTTCGACGCCCTGATCGTCACCCTCAGTGATACCCGCCTCGAACCCGACCTCGACGAACTGCTGTGGTCCACCGTCAATCTCTTCCACCGCGCCACCGCCCGGATCGAACGCGATCTGGACGATAACGAGCAGGCCCAGCGTCGCGGGCAAAGGGAACAGGATGGTTCCGAGGTGAAATCGGTCGAGCTGGAACGCCTGACGGCAGAGGGTCAAACCTTCATCGAGCGGCGCAACAGCATGGAACTCTTCCGCGATGTCGCCGCCGAACAGTTCGAGCGCCACACCGGATCGGCCTGGCGGCCGCGCTCAGGCTCGATGGTCAACCATCGCAATCTGACCTCGGCGATGATCGACAGCCGGGACTTCCTCGCCGCCAAACGGCGGGCGGAAACCGAGGTGATGCTGCCCGCCGGCCCCAAGGTCGCCTTCACCGGCGGTCTCGACTTCAACGATCATCACCTGATCTGGGCCAGGCTCGATCAGGTCCATGCCAAGCATCCCGATATGGTGCTGCTGCACGGCGGATCGCCGAAGGGAGCCGAGCTGATCGCGGCGAAATGGGCCGACAACCGCAAGGTTCCGCAGGTCGCCTTCAAGCCCGACTGGACGAAGCACGCCAAGTCCGCGCCCTTCAAGCGCAACGACGCCATGCTGGATGTCCTGCCGGTCGGCGTTCTCGTCTTCCCGGGAACCGGGATTCAGGAGAACCTCAGCGACAAGGCCCGCAAGCTCGGCATCCCGGTCATGAAGTTCGACGGCGGCGCGTAAGCGCCGCCGCTCGGCGGCTGGTTCAGCCGCCACTACTTGACTGAGAGCCATATTCTGGCTCAGATAAAGCATCCTTGCAGAACCGGCGAAGTAGCATAGTCGCAGGCGGAGCGTATCCTCTGGCAGCCTGTCGTGACCCACAACCTTGCTGTGGAGGCTTCCATGACCCTGATCCTGCTCGCCATCTCCTTGTCGATCGCGCTTTGCTTCATCGCTTATAACTTCGCCATCTATGCCTTGCCCTTCATGGTGGGTCTCACCGCGTTCCAGTATGTCTATGGAACCGGCGCTGGTTTCCTAATGTCGGGTTTCGCCGCCATCGGTGCGGCCCTGCTTTCGGTCGGTCTGGTCATCGCCGTGCTCGGTTTTGCCAAGAACCCGGCTTTGCGGCTCGTCGCGCTTGCCATCTTCGCCGTACCGGCCGCCATTGCCGGATACGCGCTCGTCTACGGCGTCACGAAGAACGCCATAGACTCGACCATCGCGCTCAACCTGCTCGGTGGCGCTGGCGGCCTGTTCATCGGCATTGCCGCGATGCTCAATCTCAACGCCCTCGGATCGGCCGTCCTCTCGCGCTAACCTCCACATCCCGGCAGCTGTTGCTACCTGTAGCGGCTGGCAATGATGATCGGCCGGACGCGCAATGAGGGCGATTCCGGCCCATTTTGCGTGAGACGAACAGAGACGGCAGACGCACGCTTCGTGAGAAGCAAACCGCGATCGGTGCGACGGACGTCCAATAATGATCCGTCGGTGCACGCTGCCGGACACCGTGAGAAAAGCCGGTTGGGGCGGGTCGAACTTGCGCTGATTTCGGCATCGAATTTTCTGGCGGTTTGGTTGCGCTGGCGAGCGGCATCCCGCTGGCGTCAGAAAACCGGCCGTTTATCTTGCGGTGCCGACGTCGGCGCGATATCGGCAGGAATCACCTCATCTCGGCCGTTCGTGGCGTGAAGCGATGGCTCTGAAACCAGCCCTTGCAGGTTGGCCGTTATCCTGGATCATCTGTCGCAGAAGTCAGTTGCAGAACTGTAGCTTTAATCGGGGAGTTTTGCGACAGCCTATCTCCCACTAGACTTCAACATTCCCACGATCTATCTTGATGCTGGGGTAGACCTGAAAATAGCATCAGGTTTCAGCCCCTTCGCATAGCCCCTCGCAATGAATTGCGGTTCGGGCCTGCGCTTCACCCTCCAACATCAATATAATCTCACCGCGCAAGCGGAAGGAGTTTCTATGGTCGACGCCAAATGCGCCTGCGGCGCTCTTAGACTGACGTTTAGCGAGTCACCCCAATTGACTGCGCTATGTCACTGTTTCGCTTGCCAGCGAAGAACTGGTGCGCCGTTCAGCGCCAATGCGTTCTATTCGGTTGAGTGTGTCGAAATATCTGGAGCAGCGACGGAATTTGTTCGCACTGGCGATAGCGGGCGCAAGGTCCGCATGTATTTTTGCCCCACTTGCGGTTCGACCGTCTATTGGAAGGCCGATGCATCGCCGTCTTGGATAGGGGTGGGGGTAGGTTCTTTTGCTGACCCGGCGTTCGCGCTACCCACCATGTCAGTATTCGAGCGATCGAAACATGAGGGCACCTCGATTTTTGACCTTTTCCGGTCGCGGGTCGCGGGCTCGGCGGCTTGAAATGGGCGTAATGCCACCCGTCAGTGCCCTTGTGCGCTACGGGGTCTTTGATGCTTTGCCTGTCGCGCGCGGCGTTTCGTGCCGCACGACTTGATTTCCGCGTCCCTGGGTTAGCCCGGGCACGGGTTCAGGCGGCTCAGCTGGCCGAGGCGGCGCATGTTGTAAGCGAGGTTCTTCATCCCGATCTTCGCCTTCGCCCGCACCATGCCGATCGTGCGCACCAGCGTGCCGCCCATGTCGTTGGTCTGCGCGCCGAAGACATGCTCGACCCGGGCACGCACCGAGGATTTGGTCCGGTTGCTGCTTTTGGCCTGCTCGGTCAGCGGCTTGCCGCGCTTGCCCTTGCGGTGGATGTGGCTCTTCAGCTTCATGCCGCGCAGCTTGGCTTCCATCTCCTCGGACCGATAGGCCGGATCGGCCCAGACCCCCGCGCCGGTATTGCCCCGCGTCAGCAGGTGGTCCACCGCTTGGCTGTCATGCAGGGCGGCATCGCTGACATGGTAACGTCTTACCAGCTTGTGCTTCCTGTCGATGCTCACATGGTTCTTGTAGCCATAGTGGGATTTGCCGTGCTTCTTGGTCCAGCGAGCATCAACGTCCTTCTGTGACCGCTTGGCCGGTTTGTCGGACCAGCCCTCGGGCACCTCACCGCTCTTGATCGCCTTGTTTTCCTCGCGCGTGTTGTGGTTCTTCGGCACCGGGACGATGGAGGCATCCAGGATCTGCCCTCCCCGCGCGATGTAACCCCGTCGCGCCAGATAGCCGTCGAACTGCTTGAACAGCGCCTCCACCAGGTCCGCCTGCGCCAGCGCTTCGCGATAAAGCCACACCGTCTTGGCATCGGGCACCCGGTCCTCAAGCCCTAGGCCGAGGAACCGCATGAATGACAAACGGTCGCGCACCTGATACTCGATCTGGTCGTCGGACAGGTTGTAGAGCGCGCCCAGGACCAGTGTCTTGAACATCAGAACGGCGTCCATCGGCTTGCGCCCGGCGCGCGACTTCCGCTCCGCATCTGGCTTGCGCCAAACCCGCTCCAGCGTCGGGCGGAACTCCTCCCAAGGCACAACGGCGTCAATCTCGACCAAGGGGTCCTTCTTGGCATCCAGGCTCGCATAGCGGTCCGAAAGATCGAAGAAACCCATCTGTGCCATCGTTACGCCCAAGCAGCCGATCACCCCCCGTTCATACCGCAGCAACTCGGGCCGGGCAATTTTTCGAGGTGCCCATGAGTGGGTGGAGCTTGGCGAAGCGGTAGAGCCTTTCCAAGGTCTTCCAACCGGCCGAGATTAGGCAACAGCTTTTCTCTTGTCGCACAAATCCTAGATTTTACGACCAGATTGCCGACATGGAAAAGTCAGGGAAAATTCTGTCGACGGCGGCAAACGCGCTCAGACATCCCAGCTTCCGCTCGGAACAGGAGATCGCAGTTCCAGTCAACAGCGTTCGTCGTTACCAGTCTTGACCGGAAGGGGATGATCGCCCATCGAGTCGACCGCCGCAGATGGGATCATTGCCCGGCTGGCGGGTTCCCTTGCGCTGATGGCCGGAGGCCGGGAACCACAGTCCTTCTCGCATGCCAATGTTCGGCAGCGGGCGATTGAAGGCAATGCTGCGTCTTTCACCTCCCGGTAGTCTCCGCCGTCCCGGTCAACCCTGCCTTCCATGAACTATAAGCCGGGCCGCGTGAGGGTGAATGAGATCCCGGTGCCGCGGACAGGTGGCGCAGTTCTGGCGACCCATCTCGATGGTGAAGGCCGGCAAGGACGAAGGTTCCGCTGATCGCTCCGAAGCGCTTCGCCGAAGGCCATATCCCTCCGACTGACTGATCCCCTAAGCCCGGTCGGTTTCCGCCAGCAACCCCTGCGAACCAGGCCGAGTTGGCGCTGAAGCGCCGGCCCGCACCACCCTGATTTCTTCGGGGTTCGCCCTGCGCATTCGCTTCGGTGCAGTCGTCTCCCAACGGTCTTGGCCGGGTCTCGTCGGAGGGACGGTCCCTCGGGCTGAAGCAACGGAGACATCAAATGCAGAACATCGTTATTCTCGCCGGCAACATCGGTCAGGAACCCGAAACCCGCACCACCCAGGGCGGCACCAGCATCACCCACTTCACGCTGGCCACCTCGCGCCCCCGCTATTCCGAGGGCAAGGTTGTTCGGGACGAGAACGGCTATCGGGTTCAGGATACCGAATGGCACCGCATCACCGCCTTCAACGGCCTCGGCAAGACGATCCAGCAATATTGCGAGAAGGGAATGAAGGTCCTGGTCCGCGGGCGCATCCACTATACCAAATGGACCGATCAGCAGGGCAACGACCGCTACGGCTGCGAGATTATCGCCGAGACGGTGGATTTCCTCAGCCGGGCCAAGCAGACCGAGAGCAACGACGGTAAGTTCACCGACGACGATGACATCCCGTTCTGAGCCGAAGCCCGAAGCCCGGCGGCGCAAGCCGCCGGGCTTCTTTCCTGTTCTCGGCAGATCGCAGATACGCGAGGTCATCAAGCCAGCACTGCGAAAGCTATCGACTTCCGCTCACCACGGCTCCGCCAGACTGACATCCGCCGTGGAAAGGGTCGCAAGCCACCAGTCACACCAAAATGATCCTCGAAAAAAGCGCGATTGCGCGCATGGCCGTATGGCCCTCACCCTCCAAGGGGGAAGGTCCAGCGGTCATCATGTGGCACGGCCGGTCAAAGCTGCGGCAGGGATCACCCGTCCCAGTCTCCGGGGCAGTGAAGAACAACGACCGATTATCAGGCGCTGAGGGCTGAACACTGGCTTCAGCGTGAGCAAAGAACATTACCAGCTCCTGTGGTCGAAGCACCAACCCCCGCTCTCAAAGACGCAATTCCTTGGTTTATCTCAGGGCTATTGCCCTCAACCCATGAAGGGTCCGCTACGCGAGCGTGCGGCCTCTTCGGCTACGCCTGCGAGGTGATCGCAACCCGGAGACAAACACTTCGGGCGCCTGTCGAGCGGGGGATGGTCCCCCGCCTCCAAGACAGGAGCCGGAACAATGTCCTTCGCAGATGCTCACGCTTTCGCCTTCAGCCTGGCCGCCACCCTCATGGTCTCCATCGTCATCTTCCGCGCCGGGGACGGCACCATGGGCGTGATGCCCGCCTGCGAGTATGACGGCGAGAACGACACCATTGTCGATGAGCTGGACCCTTTCGCCCCGTAAGGGGCGAAAGCCATACGGCCATGCGAAAGCCGCCATCGGCTTTCGCTACTGACATCCGTCAGCATGAATACGCCATTTCCGGCGACCGAATCAGTCGCCTTTTCTGGCGCCTTTCAACAGTCTCAAACGACGATTCCGGGTCGCTATTCGCTCATATTCCGACTATAATAGTCGTTTTCGTGGCGTGCGTACTGATGTCTGTGGAGGTGATCATGCATGATCACCGCCCGACAGACACGGGCCGCACGCGCGTTACTCGGCTGGAACCAGGAGACGCTCGCTGACAAGGCCCTCGTATCCCTGACCGCGCTCAAGCGTTTGGAGTCGGTCAATGATCTGCGCGTGCATGAAAGCACCCGCGATCAGGTGCGCAGGACGCTCGAAGCGGCGGGTATCATCTTCCTGTCCTCCGGCCGCCGTGAAGGCGTGATGGTGGATGATGAGGTCGCAGAGATCAGGCGATAGGCTTTCAGTGCTGATGTCGGCATGTCCGACCCGCAACACCTGTTGCTTCCGACGCGCCATCCCGCCGGCCTGTTTCCGCGATACACCGCCACTCACATCCATTGTGGAGACGACAACCTGCGCCGAGCCAACATGACTACGCTCCAATTTCTCGATGAACCACCGTCAAGCCCGGCCTTGACCGAATACGACCGGGCGCATTTCAAACTCTATATGCGCCTGCTCGACGCGCAGGCCGATGGCGCAGACTGGCAAGAGGCCGCGAGCGTGCTCTTCGGCATCGACCCTGAGCGGGAACCAGAACGCGCACGGCATATCCACGACACCCATCTGGCGCGCGCGCACTGGATGACCGAACACGGCTATCGGCAACTGCTGCGCGGTCGCCCAAACTGACGAGGTGTTGTCGCGGTGACAACACCTGTTGCCAGCGCTTCGGCTTCACACGCGCTCTACTCACTGGAATCAATTCCCGCCTGACGTGTGTCTCTGTCAGTTTTGGGAGAAGTGCCCATGATCCCCGATACATCTCGGTGGAAAACAAGTCCTGACTATGACTTCATGGACGATCTCAGCGTCGGTGATCTTGCATGGGAATGCCTACGCCGCAACGGGACCTACCAGGAAGATTATTCAGGGCTGTTGAAAACAGCACAGGCTGACCAGCCACTACCGCAAACGTTGCGCCAACGCTGGGGGTTACGATTTCGCCGCCCGCCCGAGTCACAGTGGCCGTGAAACGGCTGTATTCTGGGCCCCGGAGGCCGATACCAGCATCCTCCATCTGACCGCTGCACCTTCGCCTGTGGCCGCTTCGCCCAAAAGCCGATCGGATCTGCTCGAGACCATCCGGCGCGACGCACCAGAGGGCACACACCTGCAGCTCGCGATACTTTCCTCCGCAATCCATATCATCGTTTTGGCGTCACCTGAGGCCGACCAGCCGCTCGCGGCGATCGTGCCGCTCGACGCCGACGGCCTCGACCGCATTGCGGCGCTCGACCGGCTATGGCGACGCCTCCACCACCTGCCAGTGCCAGTCGACGCACGCCTGACCCAGCAACAACGCCGCCGCCTGAAGCTGATGCTGCGCGCCGTCGATGGTCGCATGAACCATGCCACCTATCGAGAAATCGCCGACACAATCTTCGGCGCTGCCCGTGTCGCCGACGATCCGTGGAAGACCTCGGCGTTGCGCGACGCCACCAGGGATCTTGTCCGCGACGGCCTCGCCATGATCGCAGGGGGCTATCTCAAATTGCTCCGCCATCGTCGGCGCTCCTGATCGAAGCCCCACCTGAGGGGGAGAATTAGGCTTCCCCAAGTTCCCCCTCCCTCTTCGCGGTTCTACTTCGCCACCTTGGCCTTCGTCCGCCGCTGACAGTCAGCGGTCCCAACGAACCCACGGAGGCCCTCTCATGTCCCCCAATCTCGCCGGATTGCCGCCGCGCTATCTGCGCACGCCTGAAGCCGCCCGTTTCCTCAGCCTGTCTGGCCGGACGCTGGAAAAGCATCGGACCTATGGCACCGGCCCGGCCTATCGCAAGCTGGGCGGCCGCGTCGTCTATTCGATTGAGGATTTGCAGGCCTGGGCCAACCGCGGCGCTGTCACCTCGACCTCCGACCCGGCCGGCTCGATCCTGCCCGCGAAACGCCGCGACGACCACGCGCCCGAGCGCGGCGCGCGTTCGTATCGTTGAGGAGCCGTATATGTCACGGCGTCGCCTCATCACCTCCAGCGAGCGGAGCAAGCTCGATCCCTTCATCGTAGCCACCGGCGACGCCAGCCCGCGCGATCAGCGCGACCTCATGGAACGGCCCTTCTTCTCGCTGGCCAAGGCCAAGCGCGTCGTGCCGATCCTCTATGAAACCGGCGACGTCCGCGTCGAGGTCTTTGCCGTGCCGGAACATGGCATGGCGACCATCTGGGATGCTGACGTGTTGATCTGGGCCGCCAGCCAGATCGTTGAGGCCGAAAACCTCGGCCTCAAGACATCGCGTTTCCTGCGCTTCACACCCTACCAGCTCCTCATGGCCACGGGCCGGGAAACCGGCGCCCGTGACTACCGGCTGCTGAAGGGCGCGCTGTCGCGCCTGCAATCCACCTCCATCCGTACGACGATCCGCCACGGCGAGCATTGGCGGCGGCACCAGTTCTCCTGGATCAACGAATGGGAGGAACTGACCCGCACCGACGGTCGGGTCGAGGGCATGGAATTCGTCCTGCCCGACTGGTTCTATCGCGGCGTCATCGACCGGACATTGGTTCTGGCCATCGACCCTGCTTATTTCCGGCTGACCGGCGGCATCGAGCGCTGGCTCTACAGGGTCGCCCGCAAACACGCCGGCCGCCAGCCGAACGGCTGGGTATTCGAGATCCCTCATCTCCATGAAAAGTCCGGCAGCCTGGTTCGGGTTTCCGATTTCGCCCTCCAGCTCCGGCGCATCACTATCCGCCAGCCGCTACCCGGCTATCGCCTGCGCATCGAGCGCCAGGGGCGGCGTGAACTGCTCAGAATCTTGCCCGCAGAGTTTTCCACAGGGCCTGTGGATAACCCTGTGGAAGCGCTCGGGACTTCGCACGCAAACGGTATCGGGACTTCACACGCAGCACTATCGGGACTTCGCACGCACGGATCGCAGTTAACCCTCTGGCCCGAAACGGCGATTCCGACGCTTAACTTAGAGTCTAACCCAGAATCTAACTCTTCTTTTGTAGATGGGGCTGTGAACAACATCGGCAGCGGGCTCCCGAAAGGGCCTGTCGCCCCGATCCAGACCGATGACATCATCCGCCTGCGCGATGACCGCGAGAGCGGGGGCGCACGATGATCGTGGCGCTCCTCAACCAAAAAGGCGGTGTCGGCAAGACGACGCTCGCCCTGCATCTGGCGGGCCAATGGGCCTCTGAGGGCAAGCGCGTCACGCTGATCGATGCCGATCCGCAAGGCTCGGCACTGGACTGGTCGCAGCAGCGCGCGCGTGAGGGTCTGCCACGCCTGTTCGGCATTATCGGTCTGGCGCGCGACACCCTGCATCGCGAAGCGCCCGAGCTGGCCCGCGACGCCGATCATATCGTCATCGATGGGCCGCCGCGTATCGCCGGGCTGATGCGCTCAGCACTTCTCGCCGCCGATCTGGTGTTGATCCCCGTGCAGCCGTCACCGTTCGACGGCTGGGCCTCCGCCGAAATGCTGGCGTTGATCACAGAGGCGCGCATCTACCGGCCCGACCTTGCTGCCCGCTTCCTGCTGAACCGCTGCGCCGCCCGCACCGTCATCGCCCGCGAAACGGCCGAGACACTGACGGATCACGATCCGCCGTTGCTTGCGGCCACCATCGGCCAGCGAATCGCCTTCGCCGACATGGCGCAGACCGGACGTCTCGTCTTCGAGGGCGATGCCGACAGCATGGCCGCGCGCGAAATCGACGCGCTCGCCGCCGAAGTCGGGAGGCTCGCACGATGACGATGCTCTCCCAAACTGTTCTGACTGGCGACTGCTGTGTCCTCATGCCGGCGCGCGGCCCCTTCGACATGATCTTCGCCGATCCGCCCTATGGCGACACCTCCCTTGCCTGGGACCGGCGTGTCGATGGCTGGCTGCCGCTCGCAAGAGCGGCGGTGCAGCCATCCGGTTCGATGTGGGTTTTCGGATCGCTGCGCTGCTTCATGGCGACGGCCACCGCCTTCGACGACGCGGGGTGGAAATACGCCCAGGAGATCGTCTGGGAGAAGCAGAACGGCTCTGGCTTCCACGCCGATCGCTTCAAGCGCGTGCACGAACTGGTCGTGCAATTCTACCGCAGCGATGCACCGTGGGGCGCCGTCTACAACGTCGTTCAGACGACGCCCGACGCTACGGCGCGAACCGTGCGACGCAAGAAACGCCCGCCGCACACCGGCCATATCGACGCCGGTCACTATGTCAGCGAGGACGGCGGGCCGCGCCTGATGCGCTCGGTCATCTACGCGCGCAATGCGCATGGCCGCGCAATCCATCCGACCGAAAAGCCGTCCGGTCTGATCGAAATCTTGATCCGCACAAGTTGCCCACCCGGCGGCCTGGTCGGCGACTGGTTTGCCGGATCGGGCGCGGCGGGCGAAGCCTGCCGCTTCTCCGGTCGCCGCTATCTCGGCTGCGAAATCGATCCGGTCATGGCCCGCAAAGCCGGCGACCGGATCGCCTCGACCCTGCCTTTCCATCAAGGGGAGAGGCCATGACGAAGCCTCCGCAAAAGCGCGGCTTCGCTGCGCGGCCCGCCGATCCCGAAAGCTGGATCAAGGCGCCCGACGCAGCCAGTGCAACGTCGCCGAAGGACGGCGGCTTCACGGCCCGGCTGACAATCGACGTCACGCCGGACTTGCGCGGCCGCATCAAGATCGCGGCCTTCCAGCGCGGCGCCACCGTCGTGGACATGCTGCGCGATTTGCTCGCGCGCGAATTCCCACCACCATCAGGAGACCCCTCATGACCGGAAACGCGGCTCCCCGCGTGCGCGGCGGCCCGTCACCGGCCAGCCCCGCACCGTTCACCACCCTCGTCGAACTGACGTGGATCGAAAGGAAGATCGAACACTGGATCAGGTTCGGTCGAGAGAGCTACGACCAGATCCTCGACCGCAGGCGGCGTGTCGTCGGCTTTGCGCCGAACAGCCTGTTCGCGTTCGTCCGCTGGGCGTCGAATGACTACGGCACGATCATTTCACGCGTCGACATCGTGCGCGCCATTGGTCCCGGCGAGCCATTCCAGACGCTGCCCTTCGTGCGTCCAGGCGGCGAAATCCTGCTCAAGATCGACGGCTGGCCGAAGGTCGAACGGGTGCTGCAACTGATCGACGCCATCGAAGCGATAGGCCTCGATCCGGTCGATGTCGCACCGGACTATTGGCGGCATGTTCACAACCGACTGACCGCCAGTCACGAGCCGCGCGCATATACCGCCGAACAGCATCAGGCGTGGCTACTGCGGCGGAGGGCGGAACCATGAGCCGCTTCATCTGGGCCGTGGCGACGTTCATCGCCACCAGCGGCGTCGCCGTCTCCACCTGGATAGACGCCCCGACCAAACTCATCTGGAATGCGTCGGCCAGCACGCCGATCGGGTTCTACACCGTCGAATCGGTGGGACATCTTGAAGTCACCGATCTGGTCGCCGTCGATGCGCCCGAACCGATGGCGAGCTTCCTTGACGGTGGGGGTTATCTGCCCCGCAACACGCCGCTCCTGAAGCGCGTGCTGGGTCTTCCCGGTCAGACCGTCTGTCGGACGGGCGTCGCCATCGCCGTCGACGGGATCGAGATGGGAACGGCGCTCGAGCGCGACCGCATCGGTCGACCGCTGCCGGCCTGGCAGGGCTGCCGTGTGATCGCCGACGGCGAAATCTTCCTGATGAACTGGGAAGTTCCCGACAGCCTGGACGGTCGGTATTTCGGCCCGATCCCGTCGGTTTCGATCATCGGTCGCGCGGTTCCGCTGTGGACCGACAATGACGGCGAAGGCCGCTTCGAATGGCGCGCGTCAACGCGGTGAACGCCACGCCTGCGGCGGGCGCACCGCTCGCCGCTAGCTCTCCCACCGCAACAGGAAGGAACCAACCTATGCCGCAGATCGGTCAATTCACTCGCGAAGAAACGGGTTTTGTCGGGCGCATCCATACGCTCACCCTCTACCGCGAACTCATCATCGTTCCGGCCGAACCATCGGACGCCGAGAACGCGCCGGACTACCGCATTCTGCACGGCGGTGATGACGGCGCACCGGAGATTGGAGCGGGCTGGAAGCGCACCGGCGAGAAGGCCGGTGACTATGTTTCACTGCTGATCGACGATCCCGCTTTTCCCCAGCCGCTCCGCGCCAACCTGTTCCAGAACGGCGGCAATAAGACCTCGTGGTCGCTGCACTGGAACCGCCAGCCCAAGCGCGGCGAGCGGGAGTGACCGATGCCGCTCTCCCGCACACCGCCCGCCATCATCACTGCACCCGGAGGTCGGCGCGCCACCCGGCGGATCTCCGTCCTTCTCCTTTCCGGCCTTCTTCTCACCATCACGCCGCCAGTCGTCACACAGGCGCAGAGCGTGCCGGTGACGCGATCGTCGACGGCCGATCCGCATGCCGCCTTCGTCACCGAAGCCTCGCAGCGCTTCGGCATTCCCGAGCACTGGATACGCGCCGTTCGCCGCGTCGAAAGCGCCGGTGACGTGCGAGCCATATCGTCGGCGGGCGCGATGGGGCTGATGCAGGTCATGCCCGCGACCTGGGCCGAATTGCGCGCCCGTTATCGCCTCGGCAACGACCCCTACGATCCGCGCGACAACATCATGGCGGGCACGGCTTACTTGCGTGAGATGCACGACCGCTACGGTTCGCCGGGCTTCCTCGCGGCCTACAATGCCGGTCCCGGTCGCTACGAGGAATACCTCGCAGGCCGCCCCCTCCCGGCAGAAACCCGCGCCTATGTCGCCACGCTCGCGCCCCTTGTCGGTGCGGGCGAAATCGCTCCCGACAATTCTGGTGCTGTCGTTGTCGCTGCCGTCGATCCGCATGTCTGGCGGCGCGCGCCGTTGTTCATCGCGCGCTCGGACGGCCCATCTTCTGCCATTCCCGTGCAGACTGATGCCGCTTCTGTCGACGCTCCGGCTGCAACGACTGTGCGCGACGTTTCGGGGATATTACCGCAATCGGGCAGCCTGTTTGTCGCCCGATCAGGTGCAGGAGGCCCGCAATGACGGGTTTCGCGGTGTGGCGCAGCATGGCGTGCTTCTGGAAAGGAGGTGCGGGATGGCAGGGGTGGAGACAGGTAACGACAGGCAGAGGGCAAGATAAAAGCGCCATGTCCACCGCCGCCCAAGTCTTTGACTTGGCCTGGTTTTTGGCGTGCCGGTCGGTCGGGAGCAGTGCCGCTGATCGCGTTTTCTCCAATGATTACAAGGCTATTTCCGGCACTGTGCCCGTCCTGGCCTGCTGGAGGGCGCGGCCATGAGCGAAGGCGACAGCGACTTCAATGTCCGGCCAGGGCGCATCAAGAGCACCCGTGGCGGCAAGCCCAAGAGCTTCATCAATCAGGTGCTGCGCGCTGCGAAGAAGGCTGGTCACACCGGCAGCGGCGGGGTGTCACGATCTGGCGGCGGGACAGCGGCGCGTGGCCGTTCGACCTTCGGGCGCGGCCGCAACACGTTCAGCCGCAACCGCCTGTTTGGCGGCAACCGCCGTGTCGTGGTCACCGCCCGGATCGCCCGCCACTCCGGCAAGGCGTTTCGCTCCGCCCCGCTCTCGGCGCACCTGTCCTATCTGAAGCGCGAGGGCGTCACCCGAGACGGGGAAAAGACGGTGATGTTCGATGCCGGCAGCGACCGCGCCGATGACATCGCCTTCACTGAACGTTGCAAGGATGATCGGCATCATTTCCGCTTCATCGTCTCGCCCGAAGACGCTGGTGACCTGACGGACATTCGCGCCTTCACCCGCGATCTCGCCAGCCAGATGCAATCCGATCTCGGCACAAAACTCGACTGGGTGGCCGTCGATCACTGGAACACCGACACCCCGCACGTTCATCTGATCGTGCGCGGCGTCGACGAGACCGGCGCAGACCTCGTAATCTCGCGCGACTATATCAGCCGCGGGCTGCGTTCCCGCGCCGAGGATCTCGTCTCCATCGAACTCGGCCCCAAGGCCGAGCACGAAATCCGCATCGCCCTGGACAAGGAAATGACGGCCGAGCGCTGGACACGGCTTGATGTCGAAATCCGCATCGCCGCCGATGAGACCGGCTTCATCAACCTGCGGCCCGAAAACCCCGGTGCATCCGATCCCGAACTGCGGCGCCTGATGGTCGGCCGCCTTCAGCATCTGGAAAAGATGGGCCTCGCAGCACCTGCCTCACCGGGCGAATGGATGGTCGGGCTGGAGGCAGAGCGATCCTTGCGCGATCTCGGCATGCGTGGCGACATCATCAAGACCATGCACCGCGCCTTCACCGAGCGCGGTCAGGATCGCGGTGTCGCCGACTATGTAATCGACGGCGGCGCGGCAGGGACACCCGTCATCGGCCGGCTCGTGGACAAGGGCCTTCAGAACGAACTGACCGGCGAAGCCTATGCTGTGATCGACGGCATTGATGGCCGCGCCCACCATGTTCGTTTCCGTGGCGTTGAAGCGTTCGAGCATTCCCCGCCCATCGGCGGCATCGTCGAGGTGCGCCGCTTCGGTGGTCCCGATGACCCCAACCCGACAGTGGTGTTGGCCAGCCGTTCCGATCTGGACCTCAACCGACAGATCACGGCGCCGGGCGCCACCTGGCTCGATCATCGTCTGGTCGAGCGTGAACCGACCTCGCTTGCCATGGGCGGTTTCGGGCGCGAGGTCCGCGACGCCATGACGGTCCGCGCTGACCATCTGACCGAGGAGGGCCTCGCCCGCCGTCAGGGTCAGCGCATCATCCTGCAGCGCGATCTCCTCAAGACGCTGCGCCAGCGCGAGCTGGATACCGTCGGCGTGAAACTCTCGACCGAGACGGGGTTGCCGCACATGAAGGCACAAGCTGGCGAGCATGTCGCCGGTGTCTATCGCCAGCGCCTGACGCTTGCATCCGGCCGCTTCGCCATGATCGACAACGGGCTTGGCTTCCAGCTCGTGCCCTGGACCCCGCCGCTCGAAAAGAAACTCGGCCAGCACATCGCCGGCGTCGCCAACGGCAGCGGTGGCATCGACTGGAGCCTTGGCCGCAAACGCGATCTCGGCCTGTGATCTGTCATGAAAAGAGCTGTTGTCAGAAGAAGCGCCGCTTCGTAACGATAATCACGCTCTCCGCCGGCAATTCAATGCGTTTAATAAGCACGACTAATTTCCTTGCAGTGCCGCTCTCAGGCTAAGGAAAAGGTCCGTCAGATGATCCGATACGACACGAATTCTACGCGAATGCGCCAGATCCGAATGCACGGCCAGCCAGATCGTCTGATCGGCTCCCAACTCATCCATCACACACACAAGCCCTTCGCGGCGCGCAAGGAAGTGCGGCAGCACGGCCAAACCGACCCCGGCGCTGGCGGCGGCTATCTGTGAGGTGAGCGTCGTCGTCATCAGCGCGCACTGCCGTCCACGCAAGACACGCTCGATCCATTGCGCAGCAGGAAGATGCCCCTGTGTTTCCGCCCACCCGATGAAGCGGTCATTATCAAAGTCGGTGATACCTGATCCGTTTCGCCTTGCATCGACATAGGCGTTTGAACCGTAAAGGCCGAAACCAAGAATCCCGAGCCTGCGGATCGTGACATTGCCCCGTTCCGGCTTGACCATCCTCACCGCCAGATCGGCGTCGCGCCGATGCAGGTTGACCGAATTGACGTCAGTGACGATCTCGATGCCAAGTCCAGGATGCTTGTCGAGAAGATTTGGCAACGAAGGAATGATCAGCGGATTGGCCAGGTTCTCCGCCGTCGCGAGGCGAACGCGGCCAGCAACCTCGGACTGCCCGCCACCTCCATCGCTGAACGAATGCCCCGCCTGTTCGAGCAGTTCGGCGCGCGCGACCAGAGCTTCCCCGTCATCGGTCAGGCGATAACCAGTCTGGTGCCTGCTGAAGAGCGGAACACCAAGCCCATGTTCGAGCCTTTCGATCCGGCGGGAAATCGTCGCCAGCCCGGTTTTCAGTTGCGTGGCGGCGCCTGACAACGTCCCGGTTCGCGCGATGGCCAGAAAAACCCGCGCATCATCCCAATGGACCTGGCCCATATCTTGTTTTCCGATATCGGAAAACTGATTCGTATTATTTGCACTACGTTTCATGAAATTAGAGGAACATAACTCTCCTGTGGCTGACAAGGAGAATGTTGATGAAACACCGGAGATTGGGAACTGAACTCGAAGTCTCGGCCCTTGGACTGGGCTGTATGGGCATGAGCGAGTTTTATGGCCCGCGCGACGACGATGAATCGTTCAAAGTGCTCGATCGGGCTGTCGAGCTGGGCATCAACTTCTTTGACACCGCCGATATGTATGGACCTCACCACAATGAGGAACTGATTGGCCGCTTCCTGTCCACACGGCGCCCCACTGTGCGGATCGCCACGAAGTTCGGGATTGTGCGGGCTCCCGGCGAATACCGGCGCAACATCGACAATCGCGCCGACTATGCGCGTCAGGCCTGCGAGGGTTCGCTGCGACGTCTCGGGATCGAACAGATCGATCTCTACTATGTGCATCGCGTCGACGCGTCGACGCCCATCGAGGAAACGATGGAAGGTCTCGCCGCGCTGAAGCGGGAAGGCAAGATCGCCCACATCGGCCTGTGCGAGGTCAACGCCAACACGTTGCGCCGCGCCCATGCTGTCCACCCGATAACGGCAGTGCAGACGGAATACTCACTGTGGTCGCGCGATGTCGAAAAGGAAGTGCTGCCTGTTTGCCGCGAATTGGGCATCGGCTTTGTTCCCTATTCACCGCTGGGTCGCGGTTTTCTGACTGGTCGCTTTCAGGACGCGAAGGTGTTTGCCGAGGGTGATTTCCGCGCCGGTCTGCCACGGTTTGCAGACGAAAACATCACAACTAACCGCCAGATCGTCGATGTGATCGCGGAACTCGGCCAGCGCAAGGGCTGTAGCCCCGCGCAGATCGCACTCGCTTGGTTGCTTGCCCAGGGCGACGACATTGTCCCGATCCCCGGCACCAAACAGCGCCGATATCTGGAAGAAAACGCCGCTTCGATAGAACTGGAACTGACTGCCGAAGAGTTGTCGTCCCTCGACCTTGCCGTCTCGCGTCTCCCCGTTATCGGCGAGCGCTATACGCCCGAGGGCATGAAAGGTGTCGACGCATGACCCAGGCTGATCGTCGCACGCGAGCGCTGGACCTGCTGCGCCAGCTCGACCCGCAAGCCCCTGAGCGCGTGGCCGCCAATCTTGATGAGCTTTCCGGTGATTTCACGGAACTGATCCTTGGTTTCGCTTTCGCCGATGTCGTCGCGCGCCCAGGCATAGATCTCAGAACACGCGAGATGCTGACCGTTTCAGCATTGATGGCGATGGGGACTGCGTCAGGCCAACTGGAATTCCATATTCGCGCCGCCCTCAATGTCGGCGTCACCCGCGAAGAGATCGTCGAGATCCTTCTCCAGATCGCTGTTTATGCCGGCGTGCCGGCCTGCATGAACGGCGTCGCCGCTGCCAAAAAGGCCTTCGCGGCCATTTCCACCCCGTGATTCAGCGACCCGACCACCAAAGCGGTGGCCGGTGTTTCTGGGCAAAAATCCAAGGCCCATTTCAAATGCAAGAACAACATGAACAGGCTTCATGGCGAAACTGGTTGGCTGTCGGCGTCCTCGGCGTCGGATCGTTTGCCATCGTCTGTGGATCGGCGTGGAAAAGGGACCCCGTTAGCGGTGTGATCGGCGTCGAATAAGGACCCCTCATTCCTGAGGTCTAACGGTGGCGGCTTGGCGGATGTCAGGCGGCGAGTTCGGGATGTTGGTGTTGGAGACGGTGTTGAGGATCCGGCGCGAGTTTGCGTCCGGGAAGGCGATCAAGGCGATCGCGCGTGACCTTCGATTGTCGCGCAAGGTGGTGCGCAAGGCGATCCGGGAGCCGGATGCGGAGTTCGCCTATCGGCGGGCGGTGCAGCCGTTGCCGAGGCTGGCGCCGTTCCAGGCCAGGCTCGATGAACTGCTGGAGGAGGACGAGGCGCGGCCGCGGCGCGAGAAGCTGCGGATGACGCGCGTCCATGACCTGCTGGTGCGCGAGGGGTTCGACGGGTCGTACGACGCGGTCAGGCGCTACGCGGCGGGGTGGCGGCTGAAGCGGCGTCGGGGCGTAGCGGATGCGCCGTCGTTCATCCCGCTGATGTTCCAGCCGGGCGAGGCCTATCAGTTCGACTGGAGCCACGAGGACGTCGAGATCGCCGGCAAGCCGATGCGGGTGAAGGTGGCCCACATGCGGCTGTGTGCGTCACGCGCGATCTATGTTCGGGCCTATCCGCGCGAGACCCAGGAGATGCTGTTCGACGCGCACGCGCGGGCGTTCGCCTTCTTCGGCGGGGTGCCGACACGCGGAATCTACGACAACATGAAGACGGCGGTGACGACGGTCTTCACGGGCAAGGACCGGGTGTTCAACCGGCGCTTCCTGGTCATGGCGAGCCATTACATGGTGGAGCCGACGGCCTGCTCGCCGGCGGCCGGCTGGGAGAAGGGCCAGGTCGAGCACCAGGTCCAGACGGCCCGGGGACGGTTCTTCCAGCCGCGCCTGCGCTTCACCAGCCTGGAGGAGCTCAACGGCTGGCTGGAGGCCGAATGCCGTCGCTGGGGCGAGTTGCGCCAGCATCCCGAGCAGAAGGAGCTGACGGTCGCCCAGGCCCTGGCCGCCGAGCGGCCGGCGCTGCAGCCCATGCTGGGCCCGTTCGACGGCTTCCACGAGAGCGAGCACGCGGTGACCGGGACCTGCCTGATCAGCTTCGACCGCAACCGCTACTCGGTGATGGCCAGGGCCGGGCGACGCACGGTGCAGGTCCGCGCCTATGCCGACCGGATCGTCGTGCGCTGCGAGGGAGAGGTCGTCGCCGACCATCGCCGGTTCTTCGGTCGCGACCGGACCCTCTACGATCCCTGGCACTACCTCCCAGTGCTGGCGACCAAGCCCGGAGCCCTGCGCAATGGCGCGCCGTTCCAGGACTGGGAGTTGCCGCCGGCGCTGGCGCGCCTGCGCCGCAAGCTGGGTGCGGGCGACGAGGCCGATCGCCGGTTCGTGCGGGTGCTGGCGGCGGTCCTGGAAGACGGCCTGGAGCCGGTGGAGGCTGCCGCGCGCGAGGCCCTCGCCGCCGGGACCGTCAGCGACGACGTCATCCTCAACATCCTGGCGCGCCGGCGCGAACCGCCCCGGCCGCTGAGCATCGTCACGCCGGACGACCTGGCGCTGCGGCATCCGCCGCTGGCGGACTGCGACCGCTACGACAGCTTGCGAGGCCTGCATGCAGCGGCATGAGATGATGGCGGCGCTGACCGGCCTGGGCCTCAAGGGCATGGCCGGCGCCTTCGACGAGGCGGTCACCACGGGCCTGCAGCGCAAGCGCACGACTATGGAGATCCTGGCCGACTTGCTGCGCGCCGAGACGACCCACCGGCATGCGGCTTCCATCCGTTACCGGATGGCGGCGGCCAAGCTGCCGGCCGTGAAAGACCTGGACGCCTTCGTGTTCGACGACACGCCGATCAACGAGGGGCTGGTGCGCTCGCTGCACAGCGGCGCCTTCCTGGCGAACCGGCGCAACATCGTGCTGGTCGGCGGGACCGGCACGGGCAAGACCCACCTGGCCACCGCCATCATCGCTAACGTCGTGCGCGCCGGGGCGCGTGGCCGCTACTTCAACACCGTCGACCTGGTGAACCGCCTCGAGGAAGAAACCCGCCTCGGCAAGGCCGGTACGCTGGCGGCCCACCTCTGCCGGCTCGACGTCGTGGTCCTCGACGAGCTCGGCTACCTGCCGTTCGCCCGCTCGGGCGGCCAGCTCCTGTTCCACCTGGTCAGCAAGCTCTACGAGCGGACCTCGGTGATCGTCACGACCAACCTCGCCTTCGGCGAATGGCCGACCGTGTTCGGCGATCCCAAGATGACCACGGCCCTGCTCGACCGCATCACCCACCACTGCGACATCGTCGAGACCGGCAACGACAGCTGGCGCTTCAAGCACCGCAGCTGACCCCACCAAAAGAACGCCAAGCGAGGGTTGAGCCTCCGGTCGGGCTACGCCCTCCCTACGCCCCAACCCTCGCAAGCGGTGCGCTCGTGACGTCCATCCCGAACCCCGAAAAGGGGGTCCCTATTGCACGCTGATAGGGGGTCCCTTTTAGACGCCGATTGACACCATCGTCACCACAGAACTGGCCCCGATCGGCCTTCTCTCTTCGATAGCTGGTGATCTCGGCGAGAGCGAAGCAAAGGTCGGCCTCATCGTCACCGGCTATGCTTGGATCGCAGCCGCCGCCGCGCTGCTGTCGGCGATGATGCTGGGACGCATGCCAAGAAAGCCGCTCCTTGTCGGCCTCATGCTGGTGTTGGCGTTGTCTAGCGCTGTTGCGGCCATGACGACGACCTTTCCTACGCTATTTGGGGCGCGGATCATCGGTGCTGTGGCCCATGGTGCTTTCTGGGCCATGATCGGAACGCTGGGCGCACAGATCGTTCCGGCCAGGCATGTCGGTGTCGCGACGTCTATCATTTTCGGTGGAGTGTCGACGGCCAGTGTCCTGGGTGTCCCATTGGCGGGGATGATAGGTCATCTCGATGGCTGGCGTACTGCGTTTGGCGTGATCGCGGCTTTGTCCTTCCTGACTGCGGCTGCCATCATGTTTTCAGTACCTCGTGTACCGGCCGCAGCGCCCGTGGGGCGGCAGGCGCTTGCCGCCATTGCCCGCGACCCTGCATTCCTTCGCATCTACGGCGCGACAGCGTGCGCAATCACCGCACATTTCGCCGCATTCACTTATATCGAACCATTGCTCTCCGACGGTCTGCGCATGCAGCCTAATGTACTGTATGCGCTCCTTCTTGCGTTCGGTGCCGCGGGCCTTCTCGGCAATGTTATGACGGGCTTCCTCGTCGACCGATACCTCAAGCCGCTCGTGATGGGATCGCTGGCGTTGATGGCGCTGTGCCTGTCCGGGATCGGACTGATCGGTGCGAACGCCAGTGTGGTCGTCGTCGGTATTCTGCTGGTGGGTTGGGGGATCGGGGTTGCTGCCGTATTTGTCGGCTTCCAGACTTGGATTTTGCGCACGGCGGGTGATGCGGCGCTTCCGGCATCGGCGATCTATGTCGCTATTTTCAACGCTGCAATCGGTGCTGGCGCGTTGTTGGGGTCGGTCGTCATTTCGTTCACCGAACTCGCCGGACTGATGGTGGTCGCAGCGTTCGCTCTCGTCGGCAGCCTTGTACCCGTTGTTTTTCTATCAGCCCCGACGGTTGCAACGGCCGCTGGCGAATGACGTGGCTTTTTCCGAATTTGAACTCAGACACCTTCGCTATCTTTTAGCAACCGCCGATCTTGGGGGCATAAGGCGAGCCGCACGTAGCCTGTCCGTCGAGCCTTCGACAATCAGCCGCGGCATCCGTGATCTGGAAGACAATATCGGCGCCGCCTTGTTCATTCGGGGGTATGGAGGCGTCACCCTCACCCACGCTGGCGAGCTGTTCATCCGCCGGATGCGCAGGGTTATGAGCGAACTCACCCATGCGACGAAGGATGTCGGCGTCATCGGTCGAGGCCAGGAAGGCGTCATCAGAATAGGCCTGATATCCTCCATCGCCTCTGGCTTTATTGCCGAGCTTCTGGATGCTTACGCTGTCCATCATGCCGGCGTGCGGATCGAATATGTCGAAGGTGGCGTCATCGATCATGTCCCTGCGGTCCAGCAGCATCGGCTGGATGTCGCGTTCCTGACCGGCACCCCCGCAGCCGAAGGTTGCGAACTCGCGCATTTATGGAACGAGCGGGTTTTTGCTGTGATGTCGGCTAGGCACGAACTTGCCGAAAAGGAGGAAATCGCCTGGACAGACCTCCGCAACTTGGAGTTCATCGTCAGCGAGGCCGCGCCGGGGCCGGAGATCCATGATTATCTGGTGAAGCATCTCGCCGAACTCGGCAATCGCCCCAGCGTCCAGCAACATGCAGTCTATCGGGATACGCTGATGCAGATTGTCGCCAATGGGCAAGGCTTGACGCTGACCAGCGAAGCGACGGTCGCGACGCAGTTTCCCGGCGTCGTCTATCGTCCGCTCGCCGGAGAAAGCTTGCCTTTCTGTGCGGTCTGGTCACCCCGCAATGACAACCCCGCGTTCCGGCGGTTTCTCAGCCTGGCCAAGGTTATCTCGGTGAAATGTGGATTATCAGCCCAGCCTTGAGAATTAATAGGTTAATATCTAGCGTTTCAGCTTGAGAGTGATGATGCCGCTTTGGCTCGAGCCGTTCTTTGCCCAGAGGCCACCTTACCACTTAATATTATTCCAACTTCGCGGTTGATAGCTAACGTGGACAGCAAGGTTTGCTGCCTCAGGGTTGGCGAAGTGCGCCACGTTCAGCAATTCTAGCCGTCGGAAGGAATATCCGTACTGAACCAGCTTATGATCAGTGAAAAAAGCGTCGCCACGGCCTCCGGCTCTTCAATTTCGCTGCGCACCATCACGCCCGATAGTGCTTCTGCCGCACCAACTATGGCCGTGCAGCGAACTGTAAGCACTTCTTCAGGAAGGCGAGTGTAGGGACGAAAGGCTTCTGCATAGGCGTCGATATAGCGACGCAGGAGTTCGCTTCCAAAGCGTTCCATTGCCTCGTCCCCCTTGAGCGCCGCGACGATGGCGAATGCTTCCGGCCCCACGGTTGCGTAGCAGCGCATATAAGCCTCGCTTGCCGCTTCGGCGACGGATCGGAAGGCAGGCTCGGCGTTCGCCAGTCGGTCCCGGAGCATGCCGAATTGCCGTTCGGCTATCTCTTCATAGAGCGCGATGAAGAGCCCCGATCGTGTCTGGAATTGGTCATAGACGACCGGTCGGCTGACACCAGCGGTCTCGGCGAGCGATACAAGCGTTAGCGCGTCGGCACCGTGCGCGCCGACCATCCCCTTCGCTACATCAAGAAGCTGTCGCCTTCTTTGATCCCGATTCAGACGCGTCCGCTTCGTTTTGACATCCATCATATGAGCCCGGTTGACTATATACATAGTGTAAGTTACATATTGTATATAAGCCTGCTCGCTAAGTCCAGCCGGCGCGAAGCAATTGGAGGATGAGACGAGATGGCGAATGAAAATACTTGGGTCCTTCTGGTGGGCGCTTCCGGCGTTGTCGGGCGACAGACGGCAGCACGGCTTCGGCAGAGATGGCCTGAATTGCCCATTCTTGCAGGCGGCCGCGATCTTCAGCGAGCGGAAGCCATAGCCGCCGAACTCGGCAATTCTAGGGGCGTGGCACTAGATTTGAATCGCCGCGATCTTGGGTTGGCTCATGACATTTCTGTCGGCGCCGTTGCCATGTTCGTCAAGGATGAGACTCTTAACGGTCAGGTTTTCGCGCAGGATCACGGCGCGCCCTTCATCGACATATCAAGCGCAGCCTTTGAACTTGGGCCGCAGACGGCGTTCTACAGCGAACGCCCGCAAGCTGCTCCCGTACTGCTTGCCAGTAACTGGCTCGCTGGGGCGAGCACATTCGCTGCTCTTGACCTCGCAAACAGCTTCGATCGCATTGATCGCATCCTTGTATCGGCTTTGCTGGATGATCAGGATATCGGCGGGGGCGCTGCGGAAGCCGACTACGTGCGACAGACACAGGCCGGACCATCTGGCTTGGTACGAAAGAAAGGCCGCTTCCTCTGGATCGCCGGGGAAGATGCGGCAGGCACGTTCGAGGCAGTGGACGGGAGAAACTTTGACGCGCAAGCGTTCGGCAATCTTGACGTGCTGAGCCTGTCGGCGGCGACCAATGCACCGGATGTTGTCTTTCAGTTCGCGGTTGGCGAAACTTCCAGTCGCCGACGCGGCGAAGGATTCTCGCACGAAATTCTGATCGAGATCGCTGGCATTTCTCGTGATGGGCGGCAGGCGCACGCGAGGCGCGCCCTCGTCCATCCCGATGGTCAGGCTCCCATGACTGCTCTGGGTGTCAGCTTGGCAATCGAAGACATGCTCGGGCTCAGGACAGGTAAGAAGTTGGCTCCAGGGCTGTATCTGCCGCACGCCGTCGTCGATCCCACGCGGGCGGTCAAAGCGCTTCGCGAGATCGGTGCGACGGTTGATGACGCATGGCGTCAATCAGACGGTTTCGTAGCGCACAGGACGGAGACGCTGGCGCAATGAGCGGCGATAAAAACGGCATTCTCATGGTTGGCGGATACGGTGCCGTCGGACGCGAGGCTGCAAAAACAATTCGGCGGCTCTACCCGGATGTGAAGCTTGTCATAGCCGGGCGTGATGTCACGCGAGCGGCTGAACTCGCGGCGGAACTGGGCGGCGCGGAAGGCGTCGCGTGCGATCTCACGACGCCAGGCTTGGGACTGGTGCCCGGTCTTGTCTATCGAGGCGTCGTTGTCTTCGCCAAGGACGAGTATCTGCACGCGCTTGATCACGCGATCACCAAGGGCGCCGCCTATGTCGCCATATCCGACTACGCAGTCGAGATCGCGCCGCTCACCGCTCGCTCTGGCGGCGACGGCAGACACATCCCGATCTTACTTCTCGGACATCACCTTGGCGGCTTGGTCACAATGGCGACGCTGCATCACACCCGCGACTTAGCGGAAATCACCGCAGTTCGCATCGGCGCGATCTTTGACGAAGCCGATCTCGGCGGCGCGACGGCCCAAGCCGATGCCGCTCGTGTTGCGCGCGCGACGCCGCATCCTCTGATCCGGTACGAAGGCCGTTGGCTCTGGGCAGAGGGGCCGCACCTGACGCGGCAGTTTACCGGTTCGGGCGGGGTCGTCCATGAAGGCAGCGCTCTCTCGCTGTTGGACGTCGCCAGCATTGCTGCTGTGACGAAGGCGCAGTCGGTGCGCTTCGATGTTGCGATTCGCGAAACGTCACCGAAAGCGCGCCACGAGGTCGTTATCGAGGTCGAGGGACGCGGGGGAGACAATCGGACTGCAAATCGGCGGATAGCGATAGAGGGAGACGGTTTTCATACGATGGCCAGTGGACGCGCCGTAGCGTTCGCCTTGGAGCGACTACTTGGCCTTGATGGACGATCGGCAACGCCCTCTGGTTTGTGGCTTCCCGAGAACGTGCTGGATGCAGAACACATCGTCAGCCGAGCGCGAACCTCCGGCATCACGATCGATTGTCGATGAATGACCCGTCGCAAGCCCGTCGTGTATCAGTGGCCGTAGAGGTCTTTCTAGTAAATTGGCCGACTAGCGGTCAGGAGGGGACCGATTGACCTTCGAGCTCCGCCATCTGCGGTACGTTCTCAAAGTAGCCGAGCAGCGGAGCTTTCGGCGTGCCGCGCGCAGCCTGTCCGTTGAACCCTCGACTATCAGCCGTCGCGTGCGCGATCTCGAAGACGCTATTGGTGCCGCCTTATTCATTAGGGGGCATACAGGCGTCACCGTCACCCGTGCTGGTGAGCGATTCATCCATAGGACACGAACGATCCTAAACCAGATCACATACGCAACAATAGACGTGGGCGCCATCGGACGCGGCCAGGAAGGCGCGATCAAGATAGGTCTGATGTCCTCCATCGCCTCAGGGTTTATCGCCGACCTACTGGACGCCTTCACTGCCGATCATGCCGGTGTGCGAATTGAATATGTCGAAGGCGGAGCCATGGAACATATTCCGGCGATCCAGCAGCAAAGGTTGGACGTGGCATTTTTGACAGGAATGCCCATGGCTTACGATTGCGATCTTGTTCAACTGTGGAGTGAGCGGGTCTATGTGGTTATGTCGGATAAGCACGAACTCGCCAAAAAGGAGGAAATCTCTTGGGACGACCTTTTGGATCGCGAGTTTATCGTGAGCGAAGTTCAGTCAGGACCGGAGATCCACGATTATCTGGTGAAGCATCTTGTCGAACTCGGACATCCTCTGAATGTCCAGCAGCATGCGGTCTATCGAGATACGCTAATGCAGATCGTCGCCCGCGGCGGCTGTCTTACGCTGACCAGCGAGGCAACTACCGCAGCCCGCTTCCCAGGTGTCGTCTATCGCCCGCTTGCGAGAGAGATACTGCCCTTCTGCGCGGTCTGGTCACCGCGCAATGACAATCCCGCCTTCCGGCGCTTGCTCAGCCTGGCCAGAACGTTCTCGAAGAATTTCGGATCGACTGACCAACGTTGAGTTAAAACCGAGCAACAGCTTGGGTCGCCTTTTTCTACGCCAACACAGCCATCGACACTACGCCTACTGACTAGCACTTGATTAACTGGCGGACGGTTTCCGATCTCTACGGTGTTTACCGTGAAGAAAGAAGCGTATGTCCGCGACCAAAATATTATGGGGCCAGATCCTTGTTGTGTTGCTGATCGTGCTCATGTCGATCTGGGGCGCGACACAATGGACGGCCTGGCAGCTTGGCTTTCAACCGCAGCTCGGCACGCCCTGGTTCGAGCTGGCCGGAATGCCGGTCTATTATCCTCCGATGTTCTTCTGGTGGTGGTATGCCTATGAGGCCTACGCCCCCGGGATTTTCAACATCGGCGGGATGATCGCCGCGTCCGGTGGCTTTATCGCCATCACCGTCGCCATTGGCATGTCGGTGTGGCGGGCGCGCGAGGCCAAGACCATCGCCACCTATGGCTCGGCCCGTTGGGCGACCCCCGCTGAGGTGAAAGGCGCCGGGCTGCTCGGCCAGGATGGCGTCGTTCTCGGCAAACTTGAACGCGACTACCTTCGCCACGATGGCCCCGAGCATGTTCTGTGTTTCGCCCCGACCCGCTCCGGCAAGGGCGTTGGCCTCGTCGTTCCGACCTTGTTGACCTGGCCCGGCTCCGTCGTCGTTCACGATATCAAGGGCGAGAACTGGCAGATCACCGCGGGGTTTCGCGCGCTTCATGGCCGCGTGCTGCTGTTCGATCCGACCAACACCAAATCCGCCGCCTACAATCCGCTGCTCGAAGTCCGGCGTGGCGAGTGGGAGGTCCGCGACGTCCAGAACGTCGCCGACGTGCTGGTCGACCCGGAAGGTTCGCTGGAGAAGCGCAATCATTGGGAGAAGACCAGCCACTCGCTGCTGGTCGGCGCCATCCTGCATGTCCTCTATGCCGAACCGGACAAGACGCTGGCCGGTGTCGCCGGATTTCTCTCCGATCCGAAGCGCCCGATCGAGACGACGCTGGCGGCGATGATGACCACGCCGCACCTCGGCGAGAAAGGCCCGCATCCGGTCATTGCGTCCACTGCGCGCGAGTTGCTGAACAAATCCGACAACGAACGATCCGGCGTGCTGTCCACAGCCATGTCGTTTCTCGGCCTTTATCGCGATCCCGTCGTCGCCGAGGTGACGAGCCGTTGCGACTGGCGCATCGCCGACCTCATCGAGGACGAGCGACCCGCCACGCTCTATCTCGTGGTGCCGCCCTCAGACATCTCCCGCACCAAGCCTCTTATCCGCCTGGTGCTCAACCAGATCGGCCGCCGCCTGACCGAGGATCTCCATACCAAGAGCCGACGGCATCGCGTGCTGATGATGCTCGACGAGTTCCCGGCGCTCGGCCGGCTCGATTTCTTCGAAAGCGCCCTGGCCTTCATGGCGGGGTACGGCCTGAAAGCCTTCCTGATCGCGCAGTCTCTCAATCAGATCGAGAAGGCTTATGGCGCCAACAATTCCATTCTCGACAATTGCCATGTGCGCGTCTCGTTCGCCACCAACGACGAACGCACCGCAAAGCGGGTGTCGGACGCCCTCGGAACGGCCACCGAGATGAAGGCCATGAAGAACTATGCCGGTCATCGTCTCTCGCCCTGGCTCGGACATCTGATGGTCTCACGCTCGGAGACGGCGCGCCCGCTGCTGACACCCGGCGAGATCATGCAGCTTCCGCCCAACGACGAAATCGTCATGCTCGCGGCGACCCCGCCGATCCGGGCCAACAAGGCGCGCTATTTCGAGGACAAGCGCTTCAACGAGCGCGTCCTGCCCCCGCCGGACCCGTCCAAAACCTTACGAACCACGCGGAAAGACGCCTGGACGGAGCTGAAACCACAGGCGCCGGATGCCGTCCAGCTGGCCGAGATCCAGAAGGCGGAAAAGGACGCCGCCAACAGCGGACTGCGCCGCGAGCCGGAACTGCCCGATCACGTCGCCATCGCCAAGGAAACCACGCAGCCCAACCCGTCCAATGAATTCGACATCGTGATGGATGACGAGCCGGAAGATACGGCCCGACAATCCCGTATGCTGCGCCAGCAGATGCGCGGTGTCGCCCGGCAGATCGCCATGGACCCCAATGACAATATGGACCTGTGAGGAAGCCCATGCGCGACCGGATGAACGTCTATCTGCCCTCGGACCTGATGAAGGGGATTTCCGAACTGGCTGACCGAAAGAAACTTTCCCGTTCCGCCATCGTGGAGGCGGCCGTTGCCTCCTTCCTGTCACCCGATGGCGCCGACAAGCGAGAAGCCGCGTTCGCCCGTCGTCTCGACCGGCTATCGCGACAAGCGCAACGGATGGAACGCGATCTCGGCGTCACCGCCGAAACCCTGGCGCTGTTCGTCCGCTTCTGGCTGACGATCACGCCGCCGCTTCCTCCAGACGCACAGTCTGCCGCCCAGATCAAAGGCCGCGAGCGCTATGAGGGTTTCGTGGAAACACTCGGTCGTCGGTTGCAGAAAGGGCAGAGCTTCTTGCGCGAGATCCCCGATGACGTAGTCGCAAGCGGCTCAATAGTCGAGCCTGACTGACTTACGATCGACACCAGCAGCGCACCGAAATCAACTCCGCATCGTGTCGCGAATATTTCCGGGGAACGTCGCCGTTTGGGTGGCGGGCCGTCGGCTTTCGAGCAGAATTCGTCAAAAGCCGTCGAGCGGCCATGCGGCCCTCCGTCTGTGTTTTTCGAGAAACCGGCCGCGTTTAGAAAGCCGATAGCCGCTTTGCAGGCTTTCAGTCAGGCCAAGCTCCTTGAGCTGCCGGATTTTGCGTTTCACGGTCGGCTTTTCGATCCCGAGGCGTTCGGCAATTTCGCCGGCGGTTCTGCCGTCGCGCTCACCGATCAAACGGAGTGCATCGGCGGTCCACGGTCCCGAACGACTGTTCTTGTCGAGCGCGGCGAGCTGATCGAGCAGGCCGGCGAGGTCGTCGGCGTCAATCCGGTCGTTCTGGCGCAGGGCCTCGCGCGGGTCTGGCCCCGCCACATGGAACCTGATCCGATACAAGGTGCCGTCACGCCCTTTTCGCAGATCGGCAAGCAGGGCCTCGCGGGTATCGAATCCCGCGCGCCGGGCGTCCTCCCCCGAAATATCATCCGGCCCGATCGCCTCGACGCCCTTGATGGCGAGGACGCCGATCGGCGTCCTCAATGTGCCGCCAGTGCGCACCGTGGGCTTGGTCCACCACCGAAAGGCAAGCGTTATCCTGCCTGCCTTGATGCTATCGAGAACCCGGCTCTTGAACAGCATACTATTTCCATGTGTCGGCGTGATCGGCCGCAAATGTCGAGAACGACAGTGCCGACCGGCCGGTAATATCCTCAACCGCCGATGTGACGCGGGCCGCCGCGCCGGTGCGATAGAAGCGGGCAAGCTCAACCGTATCCTCGGCATAGGTGGCGTCGAGGCCCGCAGCGATCATTTCCGAACGGCACTCCTCATCCGTGATGTTCACATAGCGGACGGCCTTGCCTTCCGGCGTCACCAGCATGGCCGCTGCCTGCTCGTATGTCAGCCCTTCCGGCCCCGTGAGGTCGTAGGCGCGGCCGCGCCAAGCCTCATCAACGAGAACGCGGGCGGCAACGGCGGCAATGTCCCGCGCGTCGATAAAGCTAACCGCAGCATCGTCGCAAGGCATCCTCACCATGCCGGTGTAGGCGATCATGTCACGATAGTAGGTGTAGAAATTCTGCATAAAGCAGTTCGGCCGCAGGAAGGTATAGGCGATCCCCGATTGTTCAATGGCCTGCTCTACGGGCCGGTGAATCCGGGCGATGGAGAAGGATTCGGATTCAACGCCCAACGTCGAAAGTTTCACGATGTGACCGACGCCGGCCTTGCTGGCCGCATCGACAACCCGCAGCTCGGCCTCGGTCTGGTGAGGCATGTCCCCGACCAGCAAAAAGAGCTGATCTATCCCCTCGACCGCTTCCGCCAGCCCTTCGCCCGTCCCGGCGTCGATCCTGACGGCTTCCGCGCCTGGAATCTCGACGGGCCGGCTTCGGTAGCCAGCCCGCACCGGCAGGCCCGCGCCTGCAAGGGTTTCCGCAACGGGGCGGCCGATCAATCCGCTCGCCCCCATCACAAGGGTCTTGGGCTTTTCAGTCATGGCTTATCCTCACATACCAATGGTATGTTCAGCTAAGCCATACTTTCGGTATGTTAGTCAATCGCCGGTGATCCCGTCCAGCAAGCGCATGATGACGGCTTCCCCCTGAGTCATCCGGTCCTCGGCCTCATCATGCGAGGCCCATTCGACCGTCTGATAGATCGCCCCGGCGATAACGCGCGTCGTCGCCTCCTGATCCAGCGCGGCGAGCGCCCCCGACGCCTGCGCCGCGCCGATGAAATCGCGCATCACGGCAAGCATGTGCTGCTGGTCGATCTCGGCACATTCGGCCCATGTCAGGACCGCGCCCGCATCGCGGCAAACGATCCGCATCACATCGGGCTTGCGCAGCTCGTGCAGGAAGGCTTGGCATACGGCCTTGAGGCCCTGAAACGGGTCGGGGGCCGCATCACCCGCCGCTCGGGCGCGGGCTGCAACCTGCGTCTGCACGGTCACGAGGACGGCGCGAAACAGGTCTTTCTTGTCCCGAAAATGATGGTAGAGCGCGCCCTTGGTGAGCTGAACGCCTTTCAGCACATCGTCAAGGCTCACATCTCCATATCCGCGAGCGGCAAAGAGTTCCTGCGCCACCCGCACAAGGTGCTGTTGTGTCTCAGCCGCGCGGGCGGCTCTGGATTTGGGAAGTTCTCGCATACCTACCGTATGCATGTTGGCGTGCGATATGGAAGTGTGCACGTGGCAAGAGGTTCTCACATGTCGAGTTCTATGGTCAGCCGTTTGATCGCCGAACGTCCGAAATGGGTGGTGAGTTCAACCGGTCGATTCCTGCCGTCTGCTTTTCGTGAAACTCTCGCTTAAAAGCACCATTGTACGGCTGATATTTGCTGGTCGCAGAATGCCAAATTCTGCGATCAGCAACATAGCCGCCAAGCTAAGCTCCCGCCGTCTCCCTGTCTTTCCACGCCAGCCCACTACTACGTCCTTGACGCTGTTGCGCAGGCCTAAGTTCTGCCTCTCTTACTCTTCCCCGATCCAGGGCTGGCCGAACGGTCCCTGAACGCAAGGGGACGACATGGCGGAATCTTTTCAGACATCACAGGCGACGACGCGGGGCGCGCGCATGCTGCGCACCGCCCTTGGCCCTGCCATCGCCCGGTTTCTGGAAGACCCGTCGATCGTCGAGGTGATGCTCAATCCTGATGGCCGGCTCTGGATCGACCGGCTCTCCGAAGGCCTGTCCGATACGGGCGAGCGGTTGTCGCCAGCGGACGGCGAACGGATTGTGCGTCTGGTCGCGCACCATGTCGGCGCCGAGGTCCATTCCGGCGCTCCGCGTGTCTCGGCGGAACTCCCAGAGACGGGGGAACGGTTCGAGGGGCTTCTCCCTCCCGTCGTCGCGGCGCCGAGCTTTGCCATCCGCAAACCCGCCGTCGCCGTCTTCACCCTCGACGATTATGTCGCCGCCGGCATCATGAACGCGGACCAGGCTGAGGCCCTGCGCACTGCGGTCGCCTCGCGCAAAAACATCCTCGTCGCCGGCGGCACCTCGACCGGCAAGACCACGCTCACCAATGCGCTGCTCGCCGAGGTCGCCAAGACCTCTGACCGCGTGGTGCTGATCGAGGATACCCGCGAGCTTCAGTGCGCCGCGCCGAACCTCGTGGCGCTGCGCACCAAGGACGGCGTGGCATCGCTGTCCGATCTGGTTCGCTCCTCCCTGCGCCTGCGCCCCGACCGCATTCCCATCGGTGAGGTGCGTGGCCCCGAAGCCCTTGATCTCCTCAAAGCCTGGGGCACCGGCCATCCCGGCGGCATCGGCACCATCCACGCCAGCACCGGCATCGGCGCGCTTCGCCGTCTCGAACAACTTATTCAGGAAGCCGTCGTCACGGTCCCGCGCGCCCTGATCGCCGAGACCATCGATCTCGTCGCCGTGCTCTCAGGCCGTGGATCTCTGCGCCGCCTCTCCGAACTCGCCCGCGTCGAGGGCCTCGGCCCCGACGGCGACTACCGCGTCGTGCCCTCAACCCCAAATCTCACAGGAGAACCAACATGATCCGCCGTGCTCTGCGCGTCCGCCGCCATATCGCGACGGCTGCCGCCGTCACCTATGCCAGCCTGATCCTCGCCCCCGCCGCCCACGCCTCCGGCTCGTCCATGCCGTGGGAAGCGCCGCTGCAGTCGATCCTGCAATCGATCGAAGGCCCCGTCGCCAAGATCATCGCGGTGATCATCATCATTGTCACCGGCCTGACGCTGGCCTTTGGCGACAGTTCGGGCGGCGCCCGCAAGCTGATCCAGATCGTCTTCGGCCTGTCGATCGCCTTCGCGGCCAGCTCGTTCTTCCTTTCGTTCTTCTCCTTCGGCGGCGGAGCGCTCGTCTGATGGCGGGCTTCAACGACCAGACCGGCGAAGTGCCGGGCTTCTCCGTCCCCGTTCACCGAGCACTGACCGAGCACATCCTGCTCGGCGGGGCTCCGCGCTCGATCGCCATCGTCAACGGCACGCTGGCCGCCGCCCTCGGCCTGGGGTTGCGTCTCTGGCTGGTTGGCATCGCGCTTGGGTTGCTCGGACATTTCGCGGCCGTCTGGGCGGCCAAACGCGATCCGCTGTTCGTCGATGTGGTGCGCCGCCATCTGCGCATCCCCGGCCATCTCGGCGTCTGAGGAGAACAACCATCATGATGAACCTTGCAGAATATCGTCGCACCGTCACACGACTCGCCGACTTCCTGCCCTGGGCGGCGCTGGCCGGAGACGGCGTCGTGCTCAACAAGGACGGCAGCTTCCAGAGAACGGCGCGGTTCCGTGGCCCTGATCTCGATTCCGCAGTCCCTGCCGAATTGGTGGCCGTAGCAGGACGATTGAACAACGCCTTCCGCCGTCTCGGCTCCGGCTGGGCCATTTTCGTCGAGGCGCAGCGCCATGCCGCCGCCACCTATCCGGCAAGCCGCTTCCCCGATGCCGCGTCGGCGCTGGTCGATGCCGAGCGCAAGGCCGGGTTCGAGGAAGCCGGCACGCATTTCGAATCCAGCTATTTCCTGACCTTCCTCTATCTGCCGCCCGCCGAAGACGCGGCGCGTGCCGAGAGCTGGCTCTACGAGGGCCGCGAACAATCCGGCGTCGACGCTCGTGAGATCCTGCGCGGCTTCATCGACCGCACCGACCGGGTGATCCAGCTCATCGACGGTTTCATGCCGGAATGCGCATGGCTCGATGACGCCGAGACGCTGACCTATCTGCATGGCTGCATCTCGACCAAACGCCACCGCGTCCGCGTCCCTGAAACGCCGATGTATCTCGACGCGCTGCTCGCCGATCAGCCGCTTACCGGCGGACTGGAGCCGCGTCTGGGCAATTCCCATCTGCGCATTCTCACCATCGTCGGTTTCCCGACCGCAACCACGCCCGGCATTCTCGACGAGTTGAACCGGCTGGCCATTCCCTATCGCTGGTCGACGCGGGCGGTGATGCTCGACAAGACCGACGCGACCAAGCTGCTGACCAAGATCAGGCGGCAATGGTTCGCCAAGCGGAAGAGCATCGCCTCCATCCTCAAGGAGATCATGACCAACGAAGCCTCGGCTCTGGTCGATACCGATGCCTCGAACAAGGCCGCCGACGCCGATCTGGCACTTCAGGAATTGGGCGCCGACTATGCCGGCCAAGCCTATGTCACAGCGACCGTCACGGTCTGGGACGACGATCCGCGCATCGCTGACGAGAAGCTGCGGCTGGTCGAAAAAATCATCCAGGGCCGCGACTTCACGGCAATGCCTGAGACCATCAACGCGGTGGACGCCTGGCTCGGCTCCTTGCCGGGGCACGTCTACGCCAATGTCCGGCAACCGCCCATCAGCACACTGAACCTCGCCCATATGATCCCGCTTTCAGCGGTGTGGGCGGGGCCGGAACGGGACGAGCATTTTGCAGCGCCCCCTCTGCTCTTCGGCAAGACCGAAGGCTCGACCCCGTTCCGGTTTTCCCTTCATGTCGGCGATGTCGGCCATACGCTGATCGTCGGGCCGACCGGCGCCGGTAAATCCGTACTGCTGGCGCTAATGGCCTTGCAGTTCCGGCGCTATCCGGGCGCACAGGTCTTCGCCTTCGATTTCGGCGGCTCGATCCGCGCCGCTGCGCTCGCCATGGGCGGCGACTGGCACGACCTCGGCGGCGGTTTGAGCGAAGACGCCGACGACAGCGTTTCGCTTCAACCTCTGGGCGGCATCCATGATGTCCCCGAACGCGCCTGGGCCGCCGACTGGATCGTCTCGATCCTGACGCGCGAGGGTCTCGGCATCACGCCCGAGGTGAAGGAATATATCTGGACAGCACTGACCTCTCTGGCGTCCGCGCCGGTGAACGAGCGCACCATCACCGGCCTCGCCGTCCTGCTGCAATCCAACGATCTGAAGCAGGCGCTGCGACCCTATTGCGTCGGCGGTCCCTATGGCCGTCTGCTCGACGCCGAAGTCGAGCATCTGGGCGGGGCATCCGTACAGGCGTTCGAGACCGAGGGGCTGATCGGCACGGGCGCGGCGCCCGCCGTCCTGTCCTATCTGTTCCATCGGATCGGCGACCGCCTCGACGGGTCTCCGACCCTGCTGATCATCGACGAGGGCTGGCTGGCGCTTGATGATGACGGCTTCGCCGGCCAGCTCCGCGAATGGCTGAAGACCCTGCGCAAGAAGAACGCCTCCGTGATCTTCGCCACGCAGTCCCTGTCCGACATCGACGGCAGTGCCATCGCGCCCGCGATCATCGAAAGCTGTCAGACCCGGCTTCTGCTCCCGAACGAACGCGCCATCGAGCCGCAGATCACCGCCATCTACCGGCGCTTCGGACTGAACGACCGGCAGATCGAGATCCTCGCGCGGGCCACCCCGAAGCGGGATTACTACTGCCAGTCCCGGCGCGGCAATCGCCTGTTCGAGCTGGGCCTGTCCGATGTGGCGCTGGCGCTCTGCGCCGCCTCTTCCAAGACCGACCAGACGGACATTCAGCGCATTGTTGCCGAGCATGGCCGTGAGGGCTTCCTCGCCGCCTGGCTGCGCCACCGCGACGTGGCTTGGGCCATCGACCTCATCCCCGACCTCAACAACCAGGAGAGACCCTCATGATGATCCGCCGTTCCCGCGCGGCCCTTGTCGCCGCGACGATCCTTGCCGCGCCGCTGGCGCTATCGCCGGTGCTCACCGCTCCAGCCCACGCGCAATGGATTGTCTACGATCCGACCAACTACGCGCAGAATGTTCTGACAGCGGCGCGCACCCTGCAACAGGTCAACCAGCAGATCACCCAGCTTCAGAACGAAGCGCAAATGCTGATCAATCAGGCCCGTAATCTGGCGAGCCTGCCTTACTCCTCGATTCAGCAGCTCCAGCAATCGGTCCAGCGTACCCAGCAGCTTCTGAATCAGGCGCAGAACATCGCCTTCGACGTCCAGAAAATCGATCAGGCGTTCCAGACCCAATATGGCGCAGCCTCGCTCTCGGCAACGGACCAGCAGCTCGTTGCCGGCGCGCGTGAGCGTTGGCAAAACACGGTAGGCGGTCTTCAGGATGCCATGCGGGTACAGGCCGGCGTCGTCGGCAATATTGACGGGCAGCGCACCGAGATGTCGGCCCTGGTCGGCCGGAGCCAGAGCGCGACCGGTGCGCTTCAGGCAACCCAGGCCGGCAATCAGCTCCTCGCCCTTCAAGCACAGCAACTCGCCGACCTCACGGCGCTGCTCGCCGCCAATGGCCGGGCCGAGGCCCTGTCTGCGGCTGAACAGGCCGCAGCCGCCGAACAAGGCCGTGAACAGCGCCGCCGTTTCCTGACGCCCGGCACGGGCTACCAGCCGGGCAACGCCCGGATGTTCAACAACGGCAACTGAGACCCGGAAAGGGGAGCACCATGGACGGCAAGATGCTGGCCCGGTTGGGCGCCATCATATTCGTCGCCGTCGCGATCACCGCGACTGCCATCGAAATGACCCGCAAGGAAGAAGCACCGGCGGCCCCCTCCGCCCGGCAGCTTCAGCCGTCCACCCCCGATCCGCTGCGCGCCGGTCAGCGCCGCTGCCAGCAACTCGGGCAGAAGGCCACCGAAGATCCAGAGTGCCTGCGCGTCTGGACCGAAAGCCGCGATCGCTTCCTCGGAACCCCGACGCCTGCCGCACCGGCCGCTCCCCATCAGAACGAAGGACAATAATCATGGGCGGCACCGGCGTCATCGACCAGTTCCTCCAGGTCTTCACCAGCTACATCGACTCAGGCTTCGGCCTGCTCGGCGGCGAGGTCGCCTTCATCGCCACGACGCTGATCGTCATCGACGTGACGCTGGCCGCGTTGTTCTGGAGCTGGGGCGCCGATGACGATATCATCGCCCGCCTCGTAAAGAAGACCCTGTTCGTCGGCGTCTTCGCCTATTTGATTTCCAACTGGAACAATCTGGCGAAGATCATCTTCGACAGCTTTGCCGGTCTCGGCCTCAAGGCTTCCGGCACCAGCTTCACGACGGCCGATCTGCTGCGACCCGGCAAGGTGGCGCAGACAGGCCTCGACGCTGGGCGGCCCCTGTTGGAGTCGATCTCCGGCTTGATGGGCTACTGGTCCTTCTTCGAGAACTTCATCCAGATCGCCTGCCTGCTCTTCGCCTGGGCCCTGGTGCTGCTCGCCTTCTTCATTCTGGCCATCCAGCTCTTCGTCACGCTGATCGAGTTCAAACTGACCGTCCTCGCAGGCTTTGTTCTCATCCCCTTCGGCCTGTTCGGCAAATCAGCGTTCATGGCCGAGAAGGTGCTCGGCAATGTGATCTCCTCCGGCATCAAGGTGCTGGTGCTGGCCGTCATCATCGGCATCGGCTCGACCCTGTTCGGTCAGTTCACCGCAGGTTTTAGCGGGGCGACGCCCACCATAGACGACGCCATGGCGATCGTTCTGGCCGCCCTTTCCCTTCTCGGCCTCGGCATTTTCGGCCCCGGCATCGCCAATGGTCTTGTCTCCGGCGGTCCCCAGCTTGGCGCGGGCGCCGCAGTCGGAGCCGGCCTCGCCGTCGGCGGTGCAGCTCTGGGCGCTGGCGGTGCGGCAGGTCTGGCCGCTAAGGGAGGTGCTGCCGCCCTTTCCGGTGGCGCTGCCGCCGTTCGGGGAGGCGCGGCTGCCGCTGGCGGCGCCTCCACCGCCTATAGCCTCGCCTCCGCTGGCCAGTCCGGCGCATCCGGTGTGGCATCCGGCCTCGGCGGTGTAGCGAAAGCGGCCGGCAGCGCCGCCGTCTCGCCGCTGAAGCGCGCCGCATCTAAAGCCACTGAAAGCGTCCAATCCAGCTTCTCTGGCGGCGCCAAATCCGCCTTCGAGACCACGGGCGGCTCTTCGACCATGGGAACGATCGGCCGCGGCGCTGACGCTGCCGGTTCCCCCTCAACCCCCGCAGGCAACGGCCCGCCCGACTGGGCCAAGCGCATGAAACGCTCGCAGGGCATGTCCCACGGCGTCTCCGCCGCCGCCCACGCGGTGCGATCTGGCGACAGCCATGGCGGCGGCTCCTCCATCAACCTTTCCGAAAGTGACCGCTGATGTTCAAACGTCCCGCAACCCATTACGGCAAGACGCCCGAGCCCGAGACCCCATACCAAAAAGCCGCACAGATTTGGGACGAGCGCATCGGCTCGGCCCGTGTCCAGGCGAAGAACTGGCGGTTTATGGCCTTCGGCTCGCTGCTGCTGGCGGGCGGCTTCGCTTCTGCCCTAGTCTGGCAGTCGGCGCGCGGCACCATTGTTCCATGGGTGGTGCAGGTCGACAATCTCGGCCAATCGCAGGCAGTCGCCCCGGCCGTTGCCGATTATCGCCCGACCGATCCGCAAGTGGCCTGGCATCTCGGCCGCTTTATCGAGCAGGTCCGCTCGATCCCCGCCGACGCCATCATTGTGCGCCAGAACTGGCTTCGCGCCTATGAGTTCACCACCGATCGCGGCGCGGCGACGCTGAACGACTACGCCCGCGCCAACGATCCCTTCACCCGCGTCGGCCGCCAGCAGATCGCCGTCGAGGTGTCGAGCGTCATCCGGGCGTCCCCGGACAGCTTCCGTGTGGCCTGGACCGAACGCCACTACGAGAATGGCCAGCTTTCCACCACGGAACGCTGGACCGCGATCCTTACGATCGTCGTGCAGCCGCCGCGTGATGCGGAACGGCTGAAAGCCAATCCGCTCGGTATCTACATCAATGCAATTTCCTGGTCGCGGGAGATGAGCCAATGACCCGCGCCGTCCACGTCTCGGATAGGCCGGGAAAGAGAGGCGCGGCCGTGGCGACCGTGCTCCTGGCCGCAACCATGCTCGCCGGTTGCGCAACGATGAAAAAGCCGCCGGAAATCAGCTACGACGCCGATGTTCCACCGCTGCCCGCCGTCGCGGCGGTTGTAACGGAACAGGCGCCGCGGCCCCTGCATGTGCCCCCTAGCTGGACGCCGAGCCGCGGTGGGACTTCGGCCGGCACGCCGACCGGGCGCGTCGAGAACGCCAATGCCGCCGCCCGCGTGGAACCGAGGCGCGACGGCTATTACAACGCCATCCAGATCTACCCATGGAGTGAAGGGGCCCTCTATCAGGTCTACGCCGCCGTGGGGCAGATCACCACGATTGCCCTGGAGCCTGGCGAAAGCCTGACCGGCGCAGGACCGATCGCAGCCGGCGATACCGCCCGCTGGATCATCGGCGACACCGAAAGCGGTTCAGGCCTCACCCGCCGCGTACAGGTTCTCGTGAAACCCACACGCGCCGAAATCTCGACCAATCTCGTCATCACCACGGATCGCCGGACCTACATGATCGAGCTGCGCGCTCGCGAGGCGCTCTATATGCCGGCCGTTGCCTGGGCCTATCCCCAGCAACCGGCATCACAGCGCCAATCCGTGCCTACCACACCCATCATTCCGGCCGTTGCGGCTCGAAACCATCGCTATGGTCTCACCGGCGGCAACCCACCTTGGAAGCCGATCTCGGTCTATGACGATGGCCGCCGCGTCTATGTCGAGTTCCCACGCGGCATCGTTCAGGGCGAGATGCCGCCGCTCTTTGTCATCGGCCCGGACGGCGAGCCGCAAATCGTCAATAGCCGGATTTATAACAACATCCTGATCGTCGACCGCCTGTTCGGCGCTGCCGAACTGCGCCTTGGCGGCGGCGACCGTCAGCAAACCGTCAGGATCGTCCGCACCGACGGAAGGCCCGCATCATGACTCCTATCGATCCCACAGCGAACAGTCAGCCGAATACGGACGGAGACGACGATGCTCTGCCTTTAACCGGCGAACCTGCCGCCCCTATGCGACTGCGCGCCGACGCTCCCCGCGTCACGCGCATCTCGCGCAAGGTGCTTGCCAGTGTCGGTCTTGTTGCCAGCCTCGGTATTGGTGGGGCCCTGATTTATGCGCTGCAGACCCGCGACGCCGGCTCAGGCAATGAGGAACTCTATTCCGTAGACAATCGCGCCACGGCAGATGGCATCGCCGGTCTGCCACGCGACTACACTGGCCCGATCCTCGGTCCTGCATTGCCCGGCGATCTGGGGAGACCGATCCTCGATGCGCAGAACCGGGGTCAACCCGTCGTGCCGCCTTCAATAGCGACACCGGCGGTCGATCCAGAAGAGCAGCGTCGGCTCGCGGAGCAAGAAGCCGCCCGCAACAGCCGGCTCTTCTTCCAGACGGAGGCGAGAACGGCGGCGGCAACCGGCACGGCAGCCGGCGGCATGCCGGACTTTTCCGGTCTCGGCCTAACTGGCCCGGCAGGTACACCCACGGCGCAGGACCGCCAGTCGGCCTTCCTCAACGCCGCTGTCGACCGGCGCACGGTCGCATCCGATCGCGTCATGGCGCCCGCATCGCCCTACGTCCTTCAGGCTGGCGCGGTGATTTCGGCGGCACTCATCACCGGCATTCGTTCCGATCTGCCGGGGCAGATCACGGCGCAGGTGACGGAGCACATCTATGACAGCCCGACCGGCCGCATCCTCCTCGTACCGCAGGGCACCCGCATCATCGGCGAATACAGCAACGATGTCGGCTTCGGGCAGCGCCGCGTGCTGCTGGTCTGGAACAGGCTGATCTTGCCGAATGGCCGTTCGATCGTGCTGGAGCGTCAGCCGGGCGCGGACGCCCAGGGCTATGCCGGGCTGCAGGACGGCATCGACTATCACTGGTGGGATATGGCGAAAGCCGCCGGTCTTTCGACGCTGCTCGCGGTCGGAGCGGAACTCGCTGTCGATGACGACGACCGGCTTCTGCGCGCCATCCGCGACGGGGGGCAGGATACCATCAACGATGCCGGCCAGCAGATCATCCAGCGCCAATTGCAGGTCGTACCGACGCTGACGATCCGGCCGGGTTTCCCGGTGCGCGTCATCGTCACCCGCGATCTCGTCCTCGAACCCTATGGGGGTTGATATGACCAAGCTGAAACTCGGCCCGGTTACCGAAGACAAGCCGGTCAAGGTGACAATAGACCTGCCAGGCAGTCTGCATCGGGATCTGGTCGCCTATGCCGAGGCGATGGCCCGGGAGAGCGGCCAGACTGCTGCCGATCCGAAGCGGCTGATCGTGCCGATGCTGGAACGGTTCATTGCGACGGATCGGGGCTTTGCGAAGGCGCGACGGGCGCCGGATCAGAACCATTCATCCCGCTTTCCAAAGGACCAGTCAGGCCCGTCGTGACAATGCTGGCCTCGCAGCGTTTCGAGATCACCTTGGCCAGGCTGAGAAGACGACGGAAGGCAGGATTGTCGTTGCGGGGCGACCAGACCGCGCAGAAGGGCAGGCTTTCTTCGGTGAGCGGTCGATACACGATACCCGGAAACTGTGTGGCAATCGTCGCCTCGCTGGTCAGCGTCAGGCAGTTTCCGCCGGCGACGATTTGCATCAGGGTGTCCCGATAAACCGCATGCTTCTGAATAGGTGGGCTATGGCCGAGTTCGGCGAGATGCTTCACCAGATAGTCTCGGATTTCCGATCCCGACTGCGCTTCGCTGACGGTGAATTCCTGATTCCGAAGGTCACTCCAAGAGATTTCCTCTTTTCCGGCCAGTTCATGTCGGGTCGACATCACGACATAGACGCGCTCGCTCCACAGATACGAAACGTCGCAGCCTTCCGCCGCAGGCGTGCCGGTCAGGAAGGCGACATCCAGCCGGTGCTGCCGGATTGCTGGAACATGATCGGAAGCGTCACCTTCGATATAATCGATCCGCACCTGGGCGTGATCGGCGGCGTAGACATCTACCAACTCGGCGATGAAGCCTGAAGCCATCGAGGACATCAGCCCGATCCTGACGACACCCGCCTGACCCCGTCCAATGGCGCCAGCGTCAAGCGTAGCATGGGTGAGCTGGTTCAGCGCCCTGCGCGCCCGATGGATAAACCGCTCGCCCGCGAAGGTGAGAATGACGCCGCCCTGTCCACGAATGAACAGGGCCACGCCAATCTCATCTTCCAATTCGCGGATGCGGCGGCTGACAGCACCTGGGTCAACGCCGAGTTGCCGGGCGGCACGACGGATCCCGCCATGTTCCGCCGCCGCAATCACGTAGCGCAGATGCCGAAGCTCAAAGCTGGTTTCATCCGCAGGCGTCATCTTACCCAACGGATGCCGATGCGCAGGCGACCGCCTTCTCCCGACGCCGCCATGCCGGCGGTCATCACGGCATGGTCGAGTTGATCGACGCCGGCCGCCACATGTTTGATGAAATGTCGGCCGGCTTCCGTCAGCCGGACGCCGCGCGCGTGACGCTCGAACAGCAGGATACCAACGTCGTCCTCCAGCACCTTCACGCGCGCGCTGACGCTGGATTGCACCACGCCGAGCGCGTTCGCCACTTGGCGAAAGTTCAGATATTCGGCGACGGCGAGCGTCTGGATGAGTGACGCTAGGGGAATACGCGACCCCAACGAGGTCGGCATTCCCCATTGGCGATCAATTATCGGTGCAAAACGCAGCGGGCGCATGCCGCCCTCTGGTCAACGGAACTCATCCACATGATCTAGAGCCCAGCTTTCAAACGATCTGGGATCACGCCCTGTCAGCATTCGGACGGATGAAGTGACGGGTTCGGGCTTATCAATGAAAGAGCGCCAACTCTCCAGAATGTATCCAGCCAGCCCGGAATCCTCAAATTCTTCCGTAAGGCGAATACGTGCATCCTCTTCGGGCTCTTCGTCCCAATACAGGCTGCGGCCAATGGCATTTCCGATGATTCTAACCTGATCGATCTGCTTCAATGCGTTTGGCCCTGTCAGCGTATAGCGCTGACCGGCGTGCCTCTCGTCTATCAGCGTCGCAGCGGCCGATTCAGCGATGTCCGCCTCATGAATCAATGAGCGTGTCGCGTTCCCAAACGGCCAGCGAACTCGGTCGCCCGCTTGAATTTGCGGAATCCACATGCGCGCATTCTTCGCGAATCCCACACAGCGCAGGGTCGTCCATTTTGAGACCGCCTGCTCGATGGCATTTTCCATTATCGCCCATGACGAAGTAGGCTCTGAGGCGGCTGCCTCAGCCGAAAGATATGTAATGCGCGCGCCGGAAGCTCCTAGTATCCTGCCTATGTCCTCCGCAACCTCGGCAGTCTCCGAACCGGACAGTGACGGCCAGAGCCAGAAAACGGCTTCTGCCCCCGCTACAGCCCTTTCAATTGACGATAGGTCCCCGACGTCCATGGCAACGCTTCGAACCCCGGCCGGCAACGAAGCACGTTTCTGATCTCGCACCGCCGCGACGACATCGACCTGTTGCGAGTGAAGGTTCCGAACCAGATGCTGTCCGACTGAACCTGTAGCGCCTGTAACCACGATCATATTCTTACTCCTTTGCGGCCTTTGGTATCACCGGGGTTTGAATGTCGCGTTCGACGGGTGCGGATCGCATGAGCCAGGGAACCAGCACGCCAAGCGCAAACATCATGATTGCTCCCACACCCGCTGCCGTGGTGAAGCCGGAGGTGAAGGCTTGTCGAGCGCTCAAACGAAGCGCATCGGCGGTTGACCCGGTGAGAGTATCGGCAACCGCTATGGCTGCGCCGAGTGTTTGCGCTGCGACCTCGTGTAAATCTTCTGGAAGTTCAGCGGGAAGCGTCAACGAAGAGCGGTAAATCACGGTGCCCAGCGTTCCCGTGAGAGCAATACCTAACGCTGCACCGAGTTCGGAGCCGGTTTCCGACAGTGCAGAAGCTGCTCCTGCGCGCTCTATCGGCGCGGCAGCCACCACCACGTCTGTTGAGAGCGACATGATTGTCGTTACGCCAGCGCCCAGCAGAGCGCCGCCGATCAACACGATAGCTAGACCGTTCTGCGATGGAGTTGTCGCCGTAATCGCCAAACCACCTGAGGCCAGAAGGAACCCTACGAACAGGGTGCGCGGAAGACCCCACCGTGCGACGACAACAGTTGCACCCATCGCTCCAGCCATTGACGCAAACGTAAGGGGGGCCATCCAGAGCGCCGCCGTCAGCGGAGACATGGACAGGACAAGTTGGAGATACTGCGCCAGATACATGGTTGGGCCGGTCAGCGCCAACATTCCCAGCGTAACCGCGAGGATGCCCGCAACGAACTTTCTGCGCCGAAACAAGGTGAAGTCGATCAGCGGTTGGTGTGTCGAGCGTTGCTGCGCAAAAAAGACAACCAGTAGGATCAAGCTGAGCAACAGGAACGAGCCGCTGGAAACGGACCAGAGGCCCTCTTCGGCTCCCTTTTTGAGTGCGTAAACGAACGCGAGAACCGCAGCCAATGACAGGGCTGCACCAACAAGATCAAAGCCGCTTTGTTCATCGTTGCGATGCTCCGGCACGAGCTTCGGTGCGACAACGAGCAGGGTGATGATGACCGGGACATTGATAAGAAAGACAGAACCCCAGTCGAAGTGGCTCAGAAGCACACCTCCCACTACGGGGCCGAGAACCCCACCACCGGCAAAGGCAGCGGTCCATATGCCAATGGCGCGCGTTCTTTCTTCAGGGTCATGGAAAATATTACGAATCAGCGCCAGCGTCGACGGCATAAGCGTGGCCCCGCCCACCCCCATCAAGGCGCGGGACGCGATGAGGAACTCGGGGCTTGGCGCAAAGGCCGCCAGCAATGACGCCACACCGAACAGCGAGGCTCCGGCGAGCAACAGCCTACGGCGGCCAATCCTGTCGCCCAGGCTTCCCATCACAATAAGAAGCCCTGCCAGTACAAATCCGTAAATATCGAGTATCCACAGCATCTGATTGCTGCTTGGTGTCAGATCGGCGCTTATGTGGGGGACTGCCAAGTAGAGGACGGAGAGGTCCATGGAGACCAGCAGGACGGGCAGGACGAGGGCTGCCAGAGCAAACCAACGGCTCCGAGCTGATGGAACAGGCTGGGCATTCTCAGAATCGGGCACGACGGACCCCTCACAAGCGGACATTGTGTCCGAATAAGTGGACATGGTGTCCGTTTATGTCAAGTGCTATGCTGAGACATGACAACCTCCTCCAAGCGCCCCCTTCGCGCGGACGCACGCCGCAATCGTGATCTGATCGTCGAGACTGCCAGGGCGGCCTTCGCATCCAAGGGCGTCGATGCCTCCCTGGAAGAGATTGCTAAGACAGTGGGGGTGGGCCAGGGCACGCTCTATCGCCACTTTCCGACACGGGAAGACCTGATAGCGGCGGCGATCCAGGACGATGTGGAACAGTTGGCAAGAAACGCGGACAAGCGTGTGCGTGCGCGTTACCCCTTGAAAGCCTTGGGCGAATGGCTGCGGGAACTGGCCCTATTTTCGAGAACCTACAGCGGTTTGCCGAACCGCGTGTTAGATGCCTCAGTGGGGAAGTCGGGAAGCTTTGCCGAATTGTGCGGATCGCTGGAGAGCTTGACGGATCGTGTTCTGGTTCGCGGCAAAGAGACCGGGCAGATTCGAGCCGATGTCACAGCCGAGGATGTTTTTCTGCTGGCGAACGCTGTCGCGTGGAGTCTGACGAAAGCGCGCGGCACTGAATTGCTCGAAAAGCATATCGCCATTTTATTGCGGGGCATCGCGTCAGGAACAAACGAAGTTTGAGGGCCGCGTTTCGGGTGACGTATTCGGCGCTTTCTATCTATCATGCACTTCAACGGAATCTGCACGTAACCAGCATCGCCGCAGCCACGAAGGCACGGTCGGTTCGCTTCGACGTTGCTATTCGCGAATCGGCAGCTACACCGAAAGCCCGCCACGAAGTCGTCATCGAGATCGAGAGGCGTATGCGGGACCATCGGCCTGAAAATTTGCGGATCGCTATCGAGGGGAAGGTTTCCATACCAAAGCCAGTGGTAGCGCCGTAGCGTTTGCCCTGGAACGATTGCTGGGCCTCGATGGGCGACCAGTGCCGCCCCCTGGATTGTGGCTTCCCGAGAACGTTCTGGATGCCGCGCACATCGTCAGCCGGGCGCGAGCGGGAGCCTCTCTCTCGGCCTCCAACCCGTCACGAAGACCGGCGCAGCCCTCTTACTCTCAACCTCCCGGTGTTCACGGGGCGAGGACGGCGTGGACGCTGGAGCGGGATGACCTCACCCGACTCACTCGCGGTCGTTGCCAATTCGCCCGGCAAATCTTGAAAAAGGTCCACTTGTGACCGGCGGTTCTAACACTCTGCAGTCCGTGGAAAGACTGAGGTGCGTTGCTGGTGTCACGACCGACCTCGCTTTTGACACCGGGGCGCGTACATCCGCTTAGTTCACATTCAAGGAGATGAAGGCGCTACAGCACGCCTCAACGCCGCCCGCGCGAGTAGACGCGTCGAGTCTAGTGTCGGCAACGCTGAATTGTTGTCGTTGATGATGAGCGGTATCTCAGTGCAGGCAAGCGCGACCGCGTCGCAGCCCTTTGCCTTCAAGCGCTCGATTACTTTTTTGAAGTAGGCGATGCTGGACGGGTCAAAGACGCCATTCACCAGCTCCGACATGATGATTTCTCCGAGGCGCTCGCGCTCGCCCGGCTTCGGGCGCACATGGTCGAGCCCCACCGCCAACAGGCGGCTCGGGTACACGTCGCTGTCGACCAGCCAGCGCGTGCCAATGAGCCCGATCCGGCGATATCCCTTCCTCACCGCCTCGGCCGCGACCACCTCCGCGATGTGCAACCAGGGTAGCGGCGAAAGCGGGATCACATGATCCATGGCTTGGTGAATCGTGTTGTCCGGGCAGATCAGGAAGTCGGCACCGCTCGCTTGGATCTTCCGCGCAGAACTAAGCATCAACTCCGCGACACCGTCGAGGTCGCCTCGTTCCAAGCACTCGACGTAATCGGCAAGCGAGTGCGTGTGCATCGAAATCTGCGGGTGCGCATGTTCGCCCAGCAGCGCAGCTCCCTCCTGACAGATTGTCTTGTAGCAGAGTGCCGCACCCTCTGCCGAGCAGCCCACGATGCCGATGTGTTTGATGTAAGGGCGGTTCATAGGCTCTGGCATGACGTGACGAGATCGCTTCCAGTCAACACTGTATCCGGACTTGCAAAGTTACGGAAGCATTCCGCAGGGCCGACCTTGGCGGTCAGCGCCGCAAGCCGAGTTTCCGAAGGATCGGAGGCGGACATGACTTGAGTGTCACAACCGTCCCCGCCGCGTCGGAGGAGGAATCACGCCCGCACGGCTGGCGCAAGGACGTGCCGACGGATCGGCACGATCTTGTAGTCCTTGGTGCATTGCCACCGGATCATGCCGACCTCGACGCGGATGCCGCGCACGGTGCGCTTGAACGCCGGGATCGAGGCCCAGCGCTCGCCGTTGCCGGCGCGAAGCAGGTCAATTCGTCGCCGCACAGGGACACGCGGCCGACGCGATGGCTTTCGCCCGATTGGTTGAGCACCGGGGTCAACCCCAGCGCCGGACCGACATCGAGCTGACAGACCAGCACGGCTTCAATTATAGGAGGGCGCTTCAGGCAGGGAGGAACGCTCTAACCCGCCAAGCCAACCCCTGGTGGGGGTGGTGGCGCACCCGACACGATTCGAACGTGTGGCCTCCACCTTCGGAGGGTGGCGCTCTATCCAGCTGAGCTACGGGTGCATCAATGTTCAGATAGTGTCCGAGACCGAACAGGGTCAATCCCGAATCCAGTAATCGAATCGGCTCAAACGGTACGGGTGCATAACCCTGCCGATCCTCGCCGTTCGTTCTCTACAACCTCCTTCAGTTTGCTTCCGTGGTGCTTCCGCGACCTCGGAACCGATTTTGTTACTTCCTCCCAGCTTCACCAATCGCTTGGTTTTCCTCTATTTTTTCGCCACTCGCCTACAGCAGGCTTGACTTAGCCCTGCCTTCGGAGGGCAGCGCTCTATCCAGCTGAGCTACGGGTGCATCCGTGGGGCGGGGCGGACCCCGGCTGAACGGGGTGCAAACTAGCTAAAGAGTGTGAGCCGCGCAACGGGGGTGAACAAGAAATCCCGTATCACGGCATTGGCGGGCTCCAATGGCGTCGTGACCGCCCTCCAATCAACATCCCGCTCAGAATTGGCTTGGCGCCACTTCATCCCACCCCCTTTTGAGGCGGTGTTCGGTTTGAGGACGTCTCCGCGTCGTCCCCCAAGCCAAGCTCCCATGGTCATTACCTGATTTGTCCGGGCAAATCGGTTGCCGCCGCGCGGATCACGTGGACAAGCCGGATGATGACGGTGACTGGAGGGAATAGCAGCAGGCGGAGAGGTCGTTCGCTCAGGCCGCGTGAGGGCGCTGTCCGCCGCCCGGCAAGCCCCGTCTGCCTATCTCCCTCTTGTGGGAAGGTGGGGGCGGGGGAACTCTCCTCGCCGGCACGGGCGTATTTGGACTACACGGCACCTGCCCGCACGAGGGGAAGGAACTGGACCGAGACTCCCGGTCTATCGGGAACAGATGAATGCCCGCCCGCGCTCCATCGCGATTTTGCCATCAAGCCGCCTCGATTTATCCTTATCGCGCTGGGGCTTGAATGGCTGCGCGGCAGGTTTTGCCGTTGCGCCGGGCTTATGGTTAAAATCGTAATGCTTTTTTCAGGTCGGCACTCTATCGCGCCTTCTATGGAAACGGTCTGGGGTGACCTTATGGCAGATGTACACACATTTGGGATGAGCGCGAAGGCGATTGGGGCCGCCGCTATGCTGGCGCTTGTGGTTTCGGGCTGCTCGACGGGCTCGCTCAAGCCCGCGGCCGGCCCGGCCACCGCAGCCATTGCGGCGCTGGCGCCCACCCAGCCGGGCCATGTGCCCAAGGCCGACGCGGTACCGATGGCGCCGGAGGCGCTGGGTTATGCGGCCAGTGGGAGCCTCGATGGGCTGATCGCGCATTACTCCCAGCAATATAGCGTGCCCGAGGCCCTGGTGCGGCGGGTGATCGTGCGCGAGAGCAATTACAATCCGGCGGCCCGCAATGGGCCCTATTATGGCCTGATGCAGATTTCCCACGCTACCGCCAGCGGCATGGGCTATCGCGGCTCGCCCGGCGGGCTGCTCGATGCCGAGACCAATCTGCGCTATGCGGTGCGGTATCTGGCCGGCGCCTATATGACGGCGCGCGGCAATCACGACCAGGCGGTGCGGTTCTACGCCGCTGGCTATTATTACGACGCCAAGCGGGCGGGGCTGTTGGTTCAATCCGGGCTGCGTTGATCGGCTTCCATCACTCCCGATGCGCCAGCAGTCTTGCGATCTGCGTTGCCAGATCGGTCTGCTGATAGGGCTTGGCGAGGCGCGGCAGATCGGTGCTGGTGCCGCTGGGCAGGTCGGCATAGCCGGTGGCCAAGAGGATGGGCAGGCCGGGCCGCAATTGGCGGGCCTTGCCGGCCAGCTCCACCCCGGTCATGCCGGGCATGGCATAATCGGTGATCAGCATATCCACCTGTTGCCCGCTACCCAGGATTTCGAGCGCCTGCTTGCCCGAATAGGCTTCGAGCGCGGTATGGCCGAGGTCTTCCACCATATCGACGGTGTTCATGTTGATCAGCGCATCGTCATCGACCACCAGGATGGTGGAAGCGGGGGCCTCGGTGCGTTCCAGCGGCATTTCGCGCAGCTCCGTGACGGGTGAGGTGGAAACCGGCAGCCAGAGTTCGGCAGTGGTACCTTCGCCCGGCGCGCTGATCAATTTGAGTGCGCCATCCAGTTGCACGGCCAGGCCATGCACCATGGAAAGGCCAAGCCCGGTCCCCTTGCCCAGCTCCTTGGTCGAGAAAAACGGCTCGATGGCGCTTTTGAGCGTTTCGGCATCCATGCCCGAACCGGTATCGGCCACGCCCAGCCGCAGGAAGGGGCCGCTCAGGCCCAGCCGGCTATCGCTGCCATCCATCTGGTTGAGCGAAATGGTCAATTCGCCCCCCTCGGGCATGGCATCGCGCGCATTGACCGCCAGGTTCAAAATCGCCAGTTCGAGCTGGTTGGGATCGACCCGGGCCGGCGGCAGGCCGGGCGCCAACTCGTAGCGGATGGTTACCATAGTGCCCAACGAGCGCTCCATCAGGCCGCGCATGCCTTCGAGCAATTGGGCCAGGTCCGTCGGCTCGGGCGTCAACTCCTGCCGGCGGGCGAAAGCCAGCAGGCGCGCCGTCAGCGAAGCGCCGCGCTGGGCCCCCTGCAAGGCGCCGTCGATGAAGCGGCGGATTTGCGGGTCATCGGGCAGGCGCTTGGCCAGCAATTCGAGATTGCCCTGCACGGCAGCCAAGAGATTATTGAAATCATGCGCCACCCCGCCGGTCAGCTGGCCGATGGTTTCCATCTTCTGGGCTTGACGCAATTGCTCTTCGGCGCGGTGGCGGTCGGTAATGTCGCGGAAGAATGCCGCCCCGCCCACGATCTGTCCGTCGCCGCCGCGCAGCGGGGCATGCTGGCTTTCCAGCATCACCTGCCCCGCGGCAATAGTGGTCAATTCGATTTCCTCGATCGGCCCGGAGACGCCCGCCAGCGCATCGCGCAGCCGCGGCTCGATGATGTCGCCCTGATCGCGGCTGAACACATCGGTCAGCGGCCGTCCGAGCACCGCTGGCGAGGGCAGCCCGAAAATGCGTTCCATCACCGGATTCCAGATGGTGACGCGGAAATCGCTGTCATAGGCGACAATGCCGGCCGGCACGCTGGTCAGCAACAGGCCTGACAGCGCCCGCTCGCCGCGCAGGGCCTGCTGCGTGCGTTCGCGTTCGGTGGCCAAGGCCAATAGCAGCTTTTCGCGCTCCGCCTCCGCATTGCGGCGGGCGGTAATGTCCGAGACCACGCCCACCAGCGTTTCGGGCCGGCCATAGCGGTCGGGCAGCACACGGGCACGGGAATCCAGCCAATGCTCGGTGCCATTGGGCCAGATCACGCGATATTCGATGACCAGATCCGCCCCGGTGCTGATGGAATCGTGCAGCGCCCGCTGCACCCGCTGGATATCGGGCGAGGCAATGGCGGCGATCAGGTCGGCATACAGCAGCCGCTCGTCCGCCGCCCTGCCATAGCAGGCCTTGAACTGGTCGGAGCCATGCAGCACCTGTTCGGTGATGTCGAGCTCCCAGGAGCCCATGCGGCCGGCCAGCAGCGCCGTCTGCAGGCTCTGTTCGCCCTCGCGCAAGTCATCGAGATAGCGGCGTGCTTCATATTGACGGCGGCGGCCGCGCAGCGCATTGCCCACCACATTGCTCAACGCCTGAGGGTGGAAGGGCCGTTCAAGAAAGATCACATTGCCCAGCCGGGTCTCAAGCCCGTTGTCGAGCCCGGCAGGAATGCCTTCATCGCGGCGGGTCAGCACGATGAAGGGGAAATCGGACCAGGAGGGTTGGTTGGCGACCCATTCGAATAGCGGCCGCAGATTGTCGCCATGCAGGGTTTCATCGGCCAGCAGGGCCACCCCGGCGCCCTTGTGCAATTGCTCCACCAGCGCGTCGGCATGGGTGAAGGTTTCCGCCGCCCAGCCGGCATTTTTCAGCAATTGGCTGGTCTGGTCGCCGTCGCCCTCGGCCGATACCAGGATCAATGCGCGCTCCGAACTGGTCACGCCGCCGGGCCCTCCGCCCGCCCGAATGCGGCCATGGCGCAGCCATTCGGGGCCGGGCGACAAAGCCTGGCCGGGTTCTGCAAATGGCGCGGAATGCGTCGAACCATGTCACCCAAAAGGCTTGCCCATTACAAAGCGGACCACCACAGCGATGATGGCTTAAAGCCGGCCAACGCCACAAGCCGGTTTTTGTTGCAGGGGTAAATGAAAAGATCGGCAAGGCTTTTGGGCGGGACCAAACTCCCTTAAAGTCCGCTCGCTTCACGGATCGGGAATCGCTTCATGCATCTGCTGCTCGTCGACGGCTCGGGTTACATCTTCCGCGCCTTCCACGCCTTGCCCCAGCTCAACCGCAAGTCGGATGGGCTGCCGGTCGGCTGCGTCCAGGGCTTTTGCAACATGCTCTACAAGCTCACCGAGGATCTCAAGGGCGAGGACGAGCCCACCCATATGGCGGTGATCTTCGATTATTCGAGCAAGACCTTCCGCGACGATATCTATCCGCAATACAAGGCCCAGCGGCCGCCCGCGCCCGAAGAGCTGGTGCCCCAATTCCCCCTGACCCGCGCCGCCACCCGCGCCTTTGGCATTCCCTCCATCGAGATGGAAGGCTGGGAGGCCGATGACATCATCGCCACCTATGCCTGCAATGCGCGCAAGGCCGGCGGCAAGGTCACTATCGTGTCCTCCGACAAGGATCTGATGCAGCTGGTTGAGCCCGATGGCTCGATCCGCATGCTCGATACCATTCCCCGCCCCGGCCAGCCGCCGCTGCGCTGGATTGGGGTGGAGGAAGTGTTCAACAAGTTCGGCGTCGGCCCCGACAAGGTGATCGACGTGCAGGCGCTGTGCGGGGACAGCGTCGACAATGTGCCGGGCGTGCCGGGCATTGGCGTCAAGACGGCGGCCGAGCTGATCAACCAGTATGGGGACATCGAAAACCTGCTCGCCCATGTCGACGAGATCAAGCAGAATGCCCGCCGCGAAAAGCTGCGCGAACATGCCGAGCTGGCCCGCATTTCCAAGCGCCTCGTGACCCTGGCGCAGGACGTGCCGGTCGAGTTGGACCTGGGCGCCCTGGCGCGCCAGCCAATTGCGCCAAGTGCGCTGTTTCCCTTCCTCAAGGCGATGGAATTTGCCACCATTACCAAGCGCCTGGCCGGCCTGCTGGATGCCAATCCCGATGACTTCGCCGCCGATCCGGACATCGCCGCCAAGCCCGTGGCCGCCGTCGGTTTCGACAATACTGCCCGCGCCGAGGCCCGTGCTGCCCGCCAGGAGGCCACTGGCCGGGCCGGCAATGCCACCGTGCTGCACGCCGCCGACATGCATGCCCGGGTCAAGGCCATTCCCTTCAATCCGGATGCCTATGAGATCATCCGCGACGCCAGCGCCTTACAGCGCTGGCTCGACTTGATCGTCAGCAATGGCCATGTGGCCACCGATACCGAATCCACCGGGCTCGACAACCAGACCGCGGACCTGGTCGGCATTTCGTTTTCCGTCGCCCCCGGCACCGGCGCCTATCTGCCGCTCGGCCATATCGAGGGCAATGACGACATGTTCGGCGGCGGACGCGTCGAGGGGCAGATGGATATGCGCGAGGCGCTCGAGCTGGTGCGGCCCATGTTTGCCGACCGCTCGATCCTCAAGATTTTCCACAATGCCAAATACGATCTGGGCCTGCTCGCCCGCTACGGCATTGCGGTCAATTCCATCGATGACACGCTGCTGTTGAGCTATTCGCTCGACGGCCCGCAATTCAACACCATGGCCGAATTGTCCGACCATTGGCTGGGCTTTGCCGGCATTCCCATCAAGGACCTGCTGGGCAGCGGCAAGACGCAGAAGACCTTTGCCCAGGTGCCGCTGGCCGATGCCGCCCGCTATGCCGCCGAGGACAGCGACATCACCATCCGCCTCTGGCAGGTGCTCAAACCCCGCCTCGCCGCCGAAAACATGACCGCGCTCTATGAAACCATCGAGCGCCCGCTGGCCCCGGTGCTCTCGCGCATGGAGGGGCGCGGCGTTTCCATTGACCGCCAGATTCTCTCCCGCCTTTCCGGCGAATTCGCCCAGCGCGCCGCCGCCTTCGAAGCGGAAGCCTATGAGCTGGCCGGGCAGAGCTTTAATCTCGGTTCACCCAAGCAATTGGGCGAAATCCTGTTCGACAAGATGGGGCTTGAGGGCGGCACCAAGACCAAGACCGGCGCCTGGGCAACCGGCGCCGGCGTGCTCGAGGAACTGGCGCTCAAGGGCGTGCCGCTCGCGCGCACCATTGTGGATTGGCGCCAGCTCACCAAGCTGATGGGCACCTATACCGATGCCCTGCCCGCCTATATCAACCAGCGCACCGGCCGGGTCCACACCACCTATTCCCAGCATTCGGTGCTGACGGGGCGGCTGAGCTCCAACGATCCGAACCTGCAGAATATCCCGGTGCGCACCGAGGATGGCCGCAAGATCCGCAGCGCCTTCGTCGCCGCGCCCGGCAAAATCCTGGTCTCAGCCGATTATTCGCAGATCGAATTGCGCGTGCTGGCCCATATCGCCGATATCCAGGCCCTCAAGGACGCGTTCGAGGAGGGGCTGGACATTCACGCCATGACGGCGAGCGAAATGTTCGGCGTCCCGGTCCAGGGCATGCCCTCGGACGTGCGCCGCCGCGCCAAGGCGATCAATTTCGGCATCATCTATGGCATATCAGCCTTTGGCCTCGCCAATCAGCTGGGCATTCCACGCGGCGAGGCAGGCGATTACATCAAGACCTATTTCGAGCGCTTCCCCGGCATTCGCGACTATATGGAAGAACAGAAGCGGCGGGTGAAAGCCGACGGCCATGTCAGCACGATCTTCGGCCGCAAGATCAATTTCCCCAATGCCAATTCGCACAATCCGAGCGAACGCAGCTTCGTGGAACGCGCCTCGATCAACGCCCCCATCCAGGGCTCTGCCGCCGACATCATCCGCCGCGCCATGATCCGCATGGAACCGGCCTTGAAGAAAGCCGGCATCGAAGCCGACATGCTGCTGCAGGTCCATGACGAACTGATCTTCGAAGTCCCCCTGGGCACCGAGAACACCGCCATGCCGGTGATCAAGACGGTCATGGAGGGGGCGGCGGAACCCGCCGTTCGGCTATCCGTCCCGATCCAGGTGGACGCGCATGCCGCGCATAATTGGGATGAGGCGCATTAGGTCTTATCGAAAACGATCGCCTGCATCTTCCCCCGATAGAAGATTAGCTTCTTGTTTATTTCTAGAAGCTCTTTTTTGAGCTCTTCGTATTGAGGGAACTTCTTTTGCATCAGCTGCGGGTCGACCACCTCAACGCCACTTTTGTCTTTTTTTTCCAGCTCTTTCTCATGCCAATGCCGAAAGCGCGCCTGCCATTTGGTTAAATGCGGCCGGAGTCCTTCATTCAATACGTCAATTGAAAGGTTCACTATCGCCCGTGTACTTGCCCCTCGAACCTTGGACACGGCAATGGTCTTAATCATATCCCTAGTAACAGAGAAGTAATTATACCAAGAGTCATATATTTCAATTATCACATCATCATCAAGATCTATTGGCAATCCGATCTTCCGAGTGCTCAACTCAACCCATATGGCGTACGCCACCTGCCTGTCCGTATTATTTGGTCGAAATACTATTTTTGATTCACCAATACCGATCTCGGTCTGGTCTATTTCCATAAGTTCATTGCGTCGCAAACGAGGGAGTAGCCAAGCGGCTAAAGTACAAATGAGGCCGATCAACACTACGGCAAGGGCCGGCCCGCCCAACTCCACTCCGAATGACCAGGTTACCCAATCCCATGTAAGGACTAGGATGTTCTGAGTGGAACTTGCGGTTTGTGGCATCGGTGGGCACCCTACCTTCTGAGCCCAGGGCCGTTACGTCGCCTCATTAGGGTCGAGAAGTCATACTCACAAGTCATTCTGTCGGCGTGTGCGTACTCTATTTCTCGACGCAGGTTGTCCGGGGAATTCACGATGCGATTCCACGGCACTACTGAAATGTGGGCCGTCGGACAGACCAGATTGTCTATCATTCTCGTGGAAAAATGGGGGTATATATCTTCATGCTCCCCCCTGTTCCATGAAGTCCAATTCGTGACGTCGGGGTATATGGCGTTCTTTTCCTCCGCCCCGTGCGCCGCCGTGAAATGAGTAATACCCGTGTCCGGAAGCGGCACCAAAATAATACCCGACTTCGGATTTAGTTGACTGTCACGCATGCTAGAAAAAAGTTCCCAGTCGACATGCTTTCTATATCGGGTCTCTGTTCCTACTAAAACTAGCGTAACCGTTGATTGACGTAGATACCCGTCTCTCACACGAACTCGAATTTCTTCGTCCGTCAGGTACTCGTCATCAATATCTCCTGAGTTGACGGACAAATCCTCGAAGACATCCCCCCAAAAATTCATTGTGACCAAAGCGTCCTTCGCCCATTGGTCATTGGCATGATGATAACTAATGAAGACCTTCCGCACGATGTCTGGCCCCTCAGATGAGATATAACTTGATGGCGGCAAGAAGCGGGCCACGTAGCCCAAACAGATCCTCTACTCGTGACACATCATGCCGCACTCCCTCCTTGTCCGCCCCAAATACGGTCACGAACTTGGTCTTGCCATTGAAGTGCATACGGGCGATGGGCTTGCGGTTGTTGTCGTCAAACAGGATCGCGCAATAGGATTGGGCGTCACGCAGAGTGATGCGTGATACCGGCGCCACCTCAGCGGCGATGGCGCGCACGATCATGAAGCCCTGCAACTCTTCCTGGGTGGTCTCGACCTTGGTCTCGTTGACCTCGATCAGGGTTTCCTCGCTGCCGCCATCAAAAGCCGTGTCGATCTTTTTCAGGGCGCGTTGCCGGAACAGGTCGCCAAAGGCGCGCTTGACGATGGGCTTCAGCGACTCGACGACGGGAGTGCGCAACTGGCCTTCATAGAAATCCTTGGCCACCATGCGCACGAAAGCTTCATCGGGGTCGGCCCATTGCTTTTCAATGAAAGCGATCGCCCCGCGCAGATATTTCAGCGTGGATGCCGCAGCCTTGATGTTCTCAATGCTGAAATTGGCCTTGTGGAACTTCTCCAGTTCCTTGAGATCATTGTCATCATAGGACAGCAGATCAAACTTGAAGAAGGGCGTGGCATCCATCTTGTTCGGCGCTTCAAGATCGGTAAAAAACCAGATCTGCAAGCCATTGGTCAGAATTCCGATGTTGGCGTCACAGGTGTGAAAGTAGCGGAACAGCTGGCTATACTGCGCCTCGCGCAGATTGACCGACACTGACTTGGCTTCAACTAGATACTCAATCCGACTGCCGATCTTGACGGCGTAATCGATTTTCTCACCCTTCTTGAGCCCTACATCGGCAACATATTCTGGAATGATTTGCGTCGGATCGAAGACATCAAATCCCAGAACGCGAAGAAACGGCATGACAATAGCGTTCTTCGTTGCCTCTTCATTCTGAGCAACTGCTTGCGCGCTAATGGCGCGCTTCGCCAAATCGGCGACATCTTCTTTAAATGACATTGTGCCCCCCACAATGCTTGGAGCCTAGATACAATTGCGCGCGATGTAAATTGGGGTTTATCAGCACCTTCTCCACCCACCGGGTCATTCCGGCGCAGGCCGGAATCCATGCTGAAGGCCCAGCCGCGCTATTCAGATTGTGGACAGAACACAGCGTGGATCCCGGCCTGCGCCGGGATGACATCGTGGTTTGGTTCGGCATAATGCCCCCCATGACCCCACCCCTCTTCATCATCACCGGCGCCATGGCCGCCGGAAAATCCACCATCGCCGAGGCTCTCGCCAAACGCTTGCCCAAATCCGTCCATCTGCGCGGCGATGTGTTTCGCAAGATGATCGTCAATGGCGCGGCCGAGATGGGGCCGGTGCTGGATGATGAGGCGCGGCGGCAGCTGGATTTGCGGCAGCTTCTCGCCACCGATGCGGCGCGGGCCTACCACGCGGCAGGGTTTGCCGTGGTCTATCAGGATATCCTGATCGGGCGGGATCTGGTGGCGGCGGCGGAGCGGTTGGCTGATCTGGTGCCGCAAGTGGTGGTGCTGGCGCCATCGGTGGCGACCCTGACGCGACGGGATCGGACGCGGGCCAAGACCGGGTATGGCGAGAATTTTCCGCCCGGTATTCTGGCCGAGGCGCTGGCGCGCGAGACGCCGCGCCTCGGCCTCTGGATCGATAGTTCGGATATGAGCGTCGAGGCTGTGGTCGACACCATTCTCGGCCAGAATTAGGCGCTATTTATTGGTGCGGCCGCGGTGGCGCGGATTGATGCTGCCGTCGCCTTCGGTGCCGTTCATCACATCGCCCTCGACGGTGGAGCCGCCCTCCTCGTCCTCGAACGTCGTCTCCTCCTGGTCGATACCGGCCGTGGTCTGGCCGATGCCCGGATTGCGCTTGAGGTCGAGATCATTGGGTTTTGAGGTCTTGGGATGATGGTTCATGGCTCTTGCTCCATGCTTGGCCCTCATGGGGCCAACCGGCAAGGACGCGAGAAGTTCCCCCCACGCCGATCACATCGGGAAACCCTTGGCGCCGCGCCCGCGTTGGTCCCGATAGCCAAGGAGCACCATCATGGTTCAGCAAAGCACGACCCAGCCGCGCGGCACCGAGAAAACCACCGGCGCCCGCACCCGCCAACAGCAAAAGGCCATTATCGAGGGCCGGGAAAAGACCAAGGGCACCCCGGTCGATCCACACGAGAAATCCATGGCCGAAGCGCGCCGCGAGCAGGAACAGCCAGCCGGAGAATATGAAATCTCCCATGGCGACCGCTCCATCCGCCGCGGCGCCAACCAGGAAAGCGAGCATATGAAACGCCGCAGCGATAACTAGCGGCGGGTGACGCTCACCAGCCGCCCCATGCCGCCCGGTGGGATGGCCAGCGTAATCACCATGCTCGCGGCCGCGACGATTTCGGGTGAGCGCTCGGCCCATTCGACCAGCACGATGGCATGGGGATTCTCGAGCAGGCCAAGCTCGTCCACCTCGCGCGGATCGCCCAGCCGGTAGAGATCGGCATGCAGCACGGGACCCTTTGGCGTGTCATAGGGTTGCACGAGGGCAAAAGTGGGTGAGGGCACGTCGAGCGCGGGGTCGTTGGCGAGCGTGCGGACGATGGCGCGGGCCAAAGCCGTTTTCCCCGCGCCCAGATCGCCCTCGAGGATGATCAAGTCGCCGGGCGAGAGCGTCGCGGCCAATTCCGCGCCAAGGGCCGCGGTGGCTTCATCGTCGGGGAGCAGTTTTTGCATATTTTGGCCCTTAGAATTGCTTGCCGGCTCACCTCGCCCCTCAGGGGAGAGGTCGCCGCAACGCGGCGGGTGAGGGGTGCGCTGGAGCCGCTGAATCTATGACTATTCCCAGCCAAAGGGAAAATTCGTCCACCAACGGGCAAAATTATTCCGCCACGCCCGCCATGGCGCTGTCGCGGGGCAGGTTGACGATGATGCGGCTGCCGCGGGGTTCGCGGCGCTCGGCCGAAATGACCCCGCCATGCAGGTTCACAAAGGTCTTGACGATGGCGAGGCCCAGCCCCGCGCCGCGCTGGCGTCCGCCGGCGGGGGCGTCGAGGCGGGTGAGGATGGCCGATTTCATTTCATCGGTCAGGCCCGGGCCCTCATCCTCGATGATGAACAGCATGCGCTCGGCCCGATGGCTGACGGTGAGCCGGATTTCCCCGCCCGGCGGGGAGAAGCGGGCGGCGTTGGAGAGCAGGTTATACAGCACCTGCACGATGCGTGTGCCATCGGCGATAAACGACGGCAGCCGGTCTTCGATATCGACCACCAGATTGATCGGCTTTTCGCCCGAAACTTCGGGGAATGTCGCCGACAAGCCCGCCCGCGCCTTGTCGACCAGGCCATGCACATCGAGCAGTTCGGGCCGTAATTCGGCAATGCCGGCATCGACCGAGGCGAGGTCGAGGATATTGTCGATCAATACGCCCAGCGTCACCGAGGAGGCGCGGATATAATCGATATAGGAGCGCTGCCGTTCGTTGAGCGAACCACCCTCGCTGCCCGCGAGCAGGTCGGCAAAGCCGATGATGTTGGTCAAGGGGCTGCGCAATTCATAGGAGACGTTCTCGACGAAGGCGTCCTTGAGCACGTCGGCGGCCACCAGCGCGTCGTTGCGCTCCTTGAGCACCTTGGAATAGGAGGCGCTTTCGGTGACGTCGAGAAAGGTCATCATGGTCTGCCCGTCGGGCAGGCGGGTAATGGCATAATCGAGCAGCCGCCCGTCGGAGCGGTTGAGCCGCCCGGTCTGGTCGGAGCGAGTGGGGTTGAGATCGATGATCCCGCGTTTGAGGTCCCGCCAGATGCTGGCGCCATCCTCGGGAATGGCGCGGCCCGAGGCCTCGGCGATCTGGTCGATATGGGGGTTCTGCCCCAATTCGTTCATCGGCAGCTTCCACAGCGCGGAGAGGCGTGGATTGGACAGCGTCAGCCGCCCATTGGTGCCGAACACGGCGACGGCTTCGCTCAGCGCGTTGATGGTTTCGCGCTGCACATTGGTGAAGGCCTTGTTGGTGCTTTCCAGCTTGAGCCGTTCGGTCAGGTCCTCAAACACATAGATCACCCCGCCATTGGCGCCGGCGGGTGCCGAAATCACCTTGATGGTGCGGCCATCGGGCAGGTGCCAGGGCTCGTTCTCATAGGCAATGGTGCGGGTATAGGATTGCAGATGCCTGGTGCGCCAGGTCTGGTAATCCACCTGGCTGGGCAGCATGCCCTCGGTGCGCAGTTTGTCCAGGATTGCCCGTTCATCCAGCCCCGGCACGAGGAAGCCGCCATTAAGATGCCAGAGATCGGCATAGGCCTGGTTGAACTGCACCAGTTCGCGCCGGCCGTTGAAGATGGCGATCGGGGTGGCCAGCGCATTGATGATGCCCCCGATCTGGGCGACACCCGGATCGGCCGGCACGACAGCTGCCTCGAGCGGCCGCAGATAGCCGGCGCGGCCGCCATTGATGGCAAATTCGATCAGCTCGAACCGGCCCTGGCCGGGCCAGTCCATGCTCATGCGGGCCGGTTTGTTGGCGCCGGCACAGGCGGCGAGGTGGGCTTTCAGCCCGCCGTTGTCGAGCAATTCGGCGGGGGCGGCTTCGCTGCCGGATTTGTTCAGCGCCCTGGCAAGGTTGTGATAGGCCGGATTGGCAAAGATCAGCCTGTCATTGGGTCCGCGCAGGAAAGCGGGCTGGCTCAGCAGCGACAGGATGGCGCGCACGCTATCGGTGTCGCTCATCATGGCATTGGCCGTCGCGGCCTGCTCGGTGCTGGGTTGCAGGAAAGCCGGGCGCAGGCGCAGCGCCACGCCGCCGCCCAGCACCCAGCCATTGGCGCGGATCAGCCGGCCGTCAATGGCGGTGAGGCTGGCGGAAAACGCCTGGCCATGCACGCGCAGCGCCTCGAGCGATTGGCCGAGTTGCTCGGCATCGTAATTGGCCAGCCAGGAATGGAAATCGAGAATGCTTTCGGGTTGGCGGCCCGTGGGCACTACGGCCGAGGTCTGGCCCAGGAATTTGGGCGCGCCGCCATCGTTTTCGGTCCATAGCACGGTGACTTCGCGCGTGCCTGAGAGCAGGGCTTCATATTCGTCGACCAGCGCGCGCAGGCCGGCAATCTGTTCGGCAGCCTTGCGGCGGGCCTTCTTGCCATCGGCCTGCATGGTGCGCAGCACGGCCATGGCGAGCAGGGCAAAGGCGCCCGCACCCACGGCAATGGCCAGCGGCGCCGCGCCGGCAAGAGTGGCCGTCGTGGGGCTCTGGGCCAAGGCGGGTACGGCTGTTGCCAGTGTCATAGGGGCCGCGGCCAATCCGCGGAATCCCCAATGCTTCCGGAAACGATCCGGCGCCATGCGCTGCCCTCGTGTTTGTTTTACGTTCTGCCAAGTCCGCCCCAAGAGCGGTACGCTTTGCACTAGAGGGGCGACGCAAGCGGAATTTTCGGTTCCCGCCACCCCGAGCCGGCAGCGTGTCCCCGCGCCCCGAATCACCCTGACCATACCGGCACGGCGAATCGGCTAAAAGAGTCTTAATGGACCTACCCTGTTGCCAAATGGCGGATATCGCCCCTTGACGGGGAACGAAGCAGAAACATGCATCGTGCTTCTCAACTCTGTCCACCAAGTTGGGATTGTCGCTTGCGCACCGGCTCACCTCGCCCCTCAGGGGAGAGGTCGCCGCTTTGCGGCGGGTGAGGGGTGCGATGCTGCAACAAGCGCGATATCCTAGCATTGCACCCCTCACCCTGGCCCTCTCCCCTGAGGGGCGAGGGGACGATGAAGCCGTTGGATCGGCACATATGCAAAGCCCCACAGCCCGGCACAAAAACGCCCGCGGCAGAAGCCGCGGGCACCAATCTTAAAAGCCCAAAACTCAGTAGCGGTATTCGCCGGACTTGAAGGGGCCGTTCTGCGGCACGCCGATATAATCGGCCTGGGTCTTGCTCAGCTTGGTCAGCTTGGCGCCCAGCTTGGCCAGGTGCAGTTCGGCGACCTTTTCGTCGAGATGCTTGGGCAGCACATGCACCTTCTTTTCGAGCTTTTCGCCATTGGTCCAGAGTTCGATCTGGGCCAGCGTCTGGTTGGCGAAGGAGGCGGACATCACAAAGGAGGGATGGCCGGTGGCATTGCCCAGGTTCACCAGGCGCCCTTCGGACAGCAGGATCAGGCGCTTGCCATTGGGCTGCTCGATCAGGTCGACCTGGGGCTTCACATTGGTCCACTTGAAATTGCGCAGGCCGAGCACGTCGATCTCGTTATCGAAATGGCCGATATTGCAGACAATGGCCATGTCCTTGAGATTGCGCATGTCATCGATCATCAGCACGTCGCGATTGCCGGTGGCGGTAACCACGATATCGGCTCTGTGGGCGGCGTCTTCGAGTGTCACGACCTCAAAGCCTTCCATGGCCGCCTGCAGCGCGCAGATCGGGTCGACTTCGGTGACCAGCACGCGGGCGCCGGCGCCGCGCAGCGATTCGGCCGAGCCCTTGCCCACATCGCCATAGCCGCACACGATGGCGACCTTGCCGGCCAGCATCACGTCGGTGCCGCGGCGGATGGCGTCGACCAGCGATTCCCGGGTGCCGTATTTATTGTCGAACTTGGACTTGGTGACCGAGTCATTGACGTTGATGGCGGGGAAAGGCAGCTCGCCCTTGGCATGCAGCTGATAGAGCCGCATCACGCCCGTCGTGGTTTCTTCGGACACGCCGCGGATATTGGCGCGGATGGTGGAGAAGAAATTGGGCGACGTCGCCAGGCGCTTCTTGATCGTGGCGAAGAAGATTTCCTCTTCCTCATTGCCGGGCTTGTCGAGGAAGGAGGCATCCTGCTCGGCCTTGGCACCGTTGAGGATATACATGGTGGCGTCGCCGCCATCGTCGAGGATCATATTGGGAGTGAGCCCATTGCCCCAGTCCATCATGCGGTCGGTAAAGGCCCAGTATTCTTCCAGGCTCTCCCCCTTATGGGCGAACACCGGGATGCCGGCGGCGGCAATGGCGGCTGCGGCATGATCCTGGGTCGAAAAGATATTGCAGCTGACCCAACGCACCTGGGCGCCCAGCGCCACCAGCGTCTCGATCAGCACGGCGGTCTGGATGGTCATGTGGAGCGAGCCGGCAATGCGCGCGCCCTTGAGCGGCTGGGCGGCGGCATATTCCTCGCGGATGGCCATCAGGCCAGGCATTTCGATTTCGGCGATCTGGATTTCCTTGCGGCCGAATTCGGCGAGGGAAATGTCCTTGACCGCATAGTCGGTCGAGTTGGTGGTCATGGCGGGCTCCGCTTGGGCACAGGAAATCTTGCCTTTGCTATAGCCAAGCCCGCCGCCCGGATCAACCGGATATAAAGATAAGTTTATATCCTGCGCGCGCCCTTGACTCTCTACCTACCACTAGGTAGACACTTCATCATGAGCAATCCTTCTTCCACCGCCGACGGCATTCTTGCCTGCGCCCGTGCCCTCATCATTGCGGGCGGGTATAACGGCTTCAGCTATGCCGACATTGCCGAGGTGGTGGGCATCCGCAAGGCCAGCATCCACCACCATTTCCCCAGCAAGGTCGATCTGGTGCGCGCCCTGGTCCTGCGCTACCGCGAGGACGCCAAAGCCGGGTTTGCCGCATTGGAACGGGCCGCCGACGATCCGCGCGATCAACTGGTCAAATATGTCGCCTATTGGGAAAAATGCATCACGGATGCGAGCGATCCGTTTTGCGTCTGTGCCCTGATGGCCAGCGAACTCCCGGCCTTGCCGCCGGCAGTAGCGGCCGAAGTGCGGCTGCATTTCGAGACCTTGTCGGCATGGCTGACATCGGCCTTTGAGCGCGGCGCGGCTTCGGGCGTCTTCCGCCTCTCGAGCACGCCAAGAGCCGAAGCCGAGACCTTCATGGCGACCGTACATGGCGGGATGCTGTCCGCCCGGGCGCTTGGCGATCCGGCCCTGTTCGGCACGATCACCAACTCCCTGCTCAATCGCTTCCAGTAACCAGGTCCGGCTGTTCGGGTCATCCATAAACCAATACCTACCAATTAGTAGATAGGCTAAATCATGTCATCCATCGCAACCAATCCCGCCCGTGCCGCTGAGGAAAGCTGGCTCACCCGTTATTACCTCAGCCGCGCCGCCTTCTCGGTGGCCTGGGTGGCGGTCGCCCTCACCCTTGGCCTGCACCAGGCCGGGCTTGGCGCTGTCCTGCTGGTGATCTACCCGCTCTGGGACGCGACAGCCAATTATCTCGACGCCACGAGAAACGGCGGCCTGGCCCGTAGCCGCACACAAGCGATCAACATCTTTGTCAGCCTGGCCACGACGCTGGCCGTGCTGATTGCCCTGCCGATGGGATTGGGCGCCGTGCTGGCGGTCTTCGGGGTCTGGGCAATTCTGTCGGGTCTGCTGCAATTGGGAACGGCCATCCGCCGCTGGAAATCCGGAGCCCAGTGGGCGATGGTCCTGAGCGGCGCGCAATCGGCGCTGGCCGGCGCCTTCTTTGTCGTCCAGGCCCAGCAAGCGGTGCCCATGGTGATCCCCACGATAGCCGGATATGCCGGCTTCGGCGCCATCTACTTCCTTATCTCGGCGATCTGGCTCATCGCCGGCAAGCGGCTGCGCAAGCAGGAATAGGCTTGCTCAGGCCGTCACCGATAGGCCTCCCGCCGCTTCCGCTTGAACGGCAGGGCGCAGAAGCGCCAGAGGCCCGAAAGCACGAGATAGCCCAGGATGAAACCGCCTCCGGCATAGAGAATGCCCTCGACTGTGACAGGCACAGCGGGCTTATAAGCCTCAAGCGTGCGCCGGCCGATATCGGTATCGAGATAGGCCGGCAGCGATTGGAAGCGTTCGACGGGTCCGGCGCCCTGGATCTGGGCCAGCGTGGCGCTGAGCTGTTCATAGCGCACGAACGTGGCCGCCATGGCAGTGCCGCGGCCGACGATGAAATTGTCGGCCGAGCCTTCATAGCGGCCCAGGGCCTGTTCCCGGTTGAGCCCGCCAGCGGCGGCCGCCTGGTCGAAATCCTCGGTGACGATGCGCAATTCATCGACGGCGCCGCCCAGCCGCTGGGCATATTGCTGCGCATATTCGGGAAACTGGCTGAGGATCAGCGCCAGTCCCAACCCGCCGGCCCCGGCAATTATCCGCCGCATGCTTGGTTCTCCCCTTTGCCCGATGCCAATGGCGCGGGCCTCGCGTAGTTCCGCTGCCATAGCAAAGCAAAATGGCAAAGAGAGTGTGAAGGTGGCGTGAGCCGTGCCTAGGGATTCCAAGGCACCCGCTCTGGTCCGCCCGCTGCTCGAATAACCTCGTCGATGAAATCCGACTTACCGCGAGAATAGGCCCCGCGATCTTCGCGGAAACGTGTCGCCAAGTCCTCCTTATGGGCCAAGTAGGCGGCCCTGGTCGTGGCATCGTTCCGCAGACAATCACGAAACATCACGTGCCGACGGACTTCATCCGCACTATCGTGAATGTGGAGATGATGGGTGCGATGTCCGGCCGGGCCCAGCTTGCGCAGGAACATCCGGTGGGCATTCGACACTTCGGGACGGAACTCAAAACCGGCGCGCTCGAGCGCGACAAGCGCCGGGTCCATTTTTTCCATATCCGCCACCAGCACGATGATGTCCAGGATCGGTTTGGCAGGCAGGCCCGGCACGGCCGAAGAGCCGATATGGTCGAGCCGCAGCGGCGGCGGGTCGAAACAGGCCGCTATGGTCGGAGCAATAGCGTTGAACGCTCGCGGCCAGTCATCCGAATAAGGGACGAGCTCGACCGCCTCGCTCACCCCGAGGCCCCGTCGCTATCCTCGTCAAATCCGTTATTGACCAGTTCGACGATGGCTTCGAGCGCTTCGCGGGCCTGCTTGCCGCTGGCTTGCACCAGGATCGTGCTGCCCGGCCCGGCGCCCAGCATCATCAGACCCATGATGGAATTGCCGGCCACCGAAGTGCCGTCCTTGATGACGGCGATGGTGGCGTCGAAGCATTCGGCAGTGCGTACGAAGCGGGCCGAGGCGCGGGCGTGCAGGCCCTTGCGGTTGACGATGGTCAATTGCTGGGCGACGGCCCGGCCGGTGCTGGCAGCATCCATATAGGCTTACCCCGCGCTCAGGATCGAGTTGGCGACGGTGATATATTTTCGGCCCGCTTCCTGGGCCAGATTGACCGCTTCCTTGATGCTCATGTCGCCACGGACCCGGCCCAGCTTGACCAGCATGGGCAGGTTGACGCCGGCAATCACCTCCACGTCGCGGTTCTGCATCACCGAGATGGCCAGATTGGACGGCGTGCCGCCAAACATGTCGGTCAGAATGATCACGCCCGAGCCATTATCGGCCTTGTCGACGGCGGCCAGAATGTCATTGCGGCGATTTTCCATATTGTCGTCAGGACCAATGGCGATGGTTTCGCAATAATCCTGCGGGCCGACGACGTGTTCCAGTGCCGACTTGAACTCATTGGCGAGCGCACCATGCGTCACCAGAACCAGACCGATCATGCAACGTCCCCAGCCTGCCGAGATGCGCCCGCGTCGTGGCGCCGACGGCATTCCAGTATTGTCTGCCCCCTGCCCGCGCAAGGCATTGTTTGGATAGCGCGCGGAGCCGAACCCGGCCCAAAGGCGCGAGTGAAGGGCAGTCTTGCCCCGGAGCGACAGGGATTCAAGTGGTTTTTTGTCACGGCCGGCCTGCCGGCGGGTCAAGGGCTGCCAGAGCCCCACTTACCAACAGCATTTGATGGTCGAGCCCGATCAGCCCGGCTTGCGGCACCGGCGCACGGGGCAATACCAGCCCCAAAAGCTCGGCCGTGAAGGCAGCGGATTCGGGCATGCGCACCAGCTCGGGCACCAGATCGACCAGCAGATGCAGCGGCACATCACTGCGATAGGGACGGTTGATAATGCCGCGCCCGCGCAGCTCGATCAGCCCGGCAATCGCGGCGGGAGCACCCATTGTCAGCCCTTCGGGGCCGGCACTCAGATCGACCCGGTCATCGGCCACCAGCGCCGCATCCAGGCCCCGCGCGGCCCAGCGATCGAGCAGGGACAGGGCCAGCAGCGATTTGCCGGAACCGGAGGGGCCGCGCAGCAGCAATCCGGCACCGCCCAGCACGATCGCCGTGCCATGAATATTGAGGTTTTGCGGCATGGCGGGCTCTATTTGCGGGCTCGCGGCAACACAATCGTGAACACTGCGCCCGAACGGTCCTGGCGGTTGGCGGCCCGGATCGTGCCCTTATGGGCGTCCACAATCTGCTTGGAAATAGAGAGACCCAGTCCCGAATGGTCGCCAAAGCTCTCGGTATCGGGCCGGTCGGTATAAAAGCGCTGGAAGATCTTGCCGAAATCCCCGGTTATGCCGCGCCCTTCATCACTCACCGTGACGGTGATGTCGTCGGCATCGGTCGCCAAAGCCACGGTCACCACGCCCCCTTCGGGCGAGAAGGAGACCGCATTGTCGATGAGATTGGCGAAGACCTGGGCCAGCCGGCTTTCGTGCCCATTGACGATGGCATTGCCCTTGCCGCTGCGCTTGCCTAGCACCACCGTGACATTGCGGCCCAGCGCCATGTCTTTCTGGATGCCGACCATGACATCGGCCAATTTTTCCACGTCGATGCGGTCCGAGCTTTCGCGCGCCAGTTCGGCATCGAGCCGGCTGGCGCTGGAAATGTCGGTGATCAGCCGGTCGAGCCGCTTCACATCGTGCTGGATGATGGCGTTGAGGCGGTCGCGATCCTCGGCCCGCTTGGCCAGCGGCAGGGGTTCCACCGCCGATCGCAGCGAGGTCAGCGGGTTTTTGAGTTCATGGGCCACATCGGCGGCAAAACGCTCGATGGCCTCGATGCGATTATAGAGCGCATCGGTCATGCGCCGCAGCGCGCCCGACAGATGCCCGATTTCGTCGGGACGATCGGAGAAATCGGGAATTTCGGCGCGGGCATTGCCGGCGGTCTGCACCCGCTCGGCGGCTTCGGACAGGCGCCGCATCGGCCCGGCAATGGTGCCGGCCAGCAGCAGCGAGAGCGCGATCTGCACAGCCGCGGCGATCATGGCGATGCGCAGAATACCCCAGCGTTCCTGCGCAACGATGGAATCAATGTCGCCCGGCGCGGTCGACAGCAGGATGGCGCCGACCACGGCGCGCACCCGCTGCACCGGCACAGCGACCGACACCACCAATTGGTTCTGCCCATCGACCCGAACGAAATCGGCCGGTGCGCCGCCCAGCGCCGAAGCGACTTCGGGATAACGCATGCCCTCGTCGACGCCATATTCCTGGTATTTCGGGAAATTGTCGCCCGGCACCCAGCTCAGCACTGCGTTCCACCAGTCCCAGAGGAAGAAATCATCCGCCTTCTTGGTCTCGATGATCTGCCGTATCACCTCGCCGCGCGCATAGATATTGTCACTATCAAGGATCATCAGCCCGCCCTGGTCATAGATGCGGGCGCGCGTACGGGTCGGGGTGATAAGATTGCGCAGCAGTGGAGCGACCCGCTCGGGGTTGATCGGGAATTCGAGCGTCGGATCGAAATAGGAGAGCGAGGACACCGTGCCGTCGCCCTGCAATTGCAGCAACCGGTCGGGATTGACCGAGATGACGTCGCTATCGACCGTAGCCGAGGCCGCGACGGCGGCGGCGATGATTTCGCCTTGCACCCGCAGCGACTGCACGCGGGCGTCGATCAGCCCGGCGCGCCATTGGTTGAGATACAGGATCCCCACCACCAGCACCAATAGCCCCGCCAGGTTGAGCACGATGATGCGGCGGGTAAGGCTGGAAAAGATCGTGAAATCGAGAAAGCGGCTGATGCCGCTAGCCAGCCGGTAGAACGGGGCCAGCACCAGCCGCCAACGATGGGTGCGGCGCGGCTCTGCGGGCTGGTCCTGCTCGGGCTCGGGCAAAGGGGTGGCCTTGCCGGGCGCCTTGGCGTCCGGCTTCTCATCCATATCGGGGTCGATAATGGCCACTTGGGTGCTTATTGCTCCTTGAAGCGATAGCCGACGCCATAGAGCGTCTCGATCATTTCGAAGTCGTCATCGGTCGCCTTGAACTTCTTGCGCAGCCGTTTGATGTGGCTGTCGATGGTGCGATCGTCGACATAGACTTGATCGTCATAGGCCGCATCCATCAAGGCATTGCGCGACTTGACGACGCCGGGGCGAAGCGCCAGCGCCTGCAGGATGAGGAATTCGGTGACGGTCAGCGTGACCCGCTGGCCCTTCCAGGTGCAGGTATGGCGTTCTTCGTCCATCACCAGCGAGCCGCGCTCGATCAGTGCCTTGCCGGGCGAGGATTCCCCCGGGGCGCCGGCGGGCGCGGAGGGATCGCGCGGGGCCGAACGGCGCAGGATGGCCTTGACGCGCTCGACCAAGAGGCGCTGGCTGAACGGCTTGGTGATGAAATCGTCGGCCCCCATCTTGAGGCCGAACAGTTCGTCGATCTCTTCGTCCTTGCTGGTCAGGAAGATCACCGGCACATCCGACTTCTGGCGCAGGCGGCGCAGCAATTCCATGCCATCCATGCGCGGCATCTTGATGTCGAGGATGGCAAGGTCCGGCTTGTCGGTGGTGAGACCTTCAAGACCCGATGCACCATCGGTATAGGTGGCGACCTGATACCCTTCGGCCTCCAGCGTCAGCGACACCGAGGTCAAAATATTGCGGTCGTCATCTACCAGGGCAATCTTGGGCATGAGCTGCCTTTCTTGTTGTGGCGCGTATGGCCGGCCAGAACTATAGCCGGTTCGGCCTCGCGTTGCAGGCGACAATTACGCATTAAATAAGGCGCGGCCAAGTCTTGCGCAATGACGACGGGTTTCCGCGGGTGGATGCAACTTCCGTCTTACGACCCATTTCGGGATGGTTGGCCCGCTATTGTCCACGCTAATCTGGCCGCCATTGAGGGCCGCATCATGGTGTTGCGGCGACCCTTGGAGAGTAAGCCAGATGAGTGTGTTCGACCATAGCGCCTTGCGGGACCGGATCGGGGCGGCAGCCGCTTCGCTTTTCGTCAACGATATCGCCCCGGCCCTGGTTGCCCGCGCTGTCGCTGATGGCGGCGCCGTGCTGACCGCCGATGGAGCCGTTTCGGTGCGCACCGGCGCCTTTACCGGCCGCTCGCCCAAGGACAAGTTCATCGTACGCGATGGCCTCACCGAAAACAGCGTCTGGTGGGACAATTCGGGCGCCATGAGCCCGGCCCATTTCGATGCGCTGCTGGCCGATGCGCAGGCCCATCTTGCCGGCGGCCCGCTCTACCGGCAGGACCTGCTGGCCGGGGCCGATCCGCGCCATCAATATGGCGTGACAGTGCTGACCCCCAGCGCCTGGCATGCCCTGTTCATCCGCAACCTGCTGATCCGCCCCGGCGAGATGGTGCCCACCGGCGCCAACCCGACCGCCGTCACCATCGTGCATGCACCGAGCTTCAAGGCCGATCCGGCCCGCCATGGCAGCCGCACCGATACGGTGATCGCGCTCGACATGAGCCGCAATATCGTGGTGATCGCCGGCACGCTCTATGCCGGGGAAATCAAGAAATCCGTCTTCAGCCTCTTCAACTTCCACGCGCCGCGCCAGGGCGTGCTGCCCATGCATTGCTCGGCCAATCTGGGAGCCAATGGAGAGAGCGCATTGTTCTTCGGATTGTCGGGCACCGGCAAAACCACGCTCAGTAATGATCCCGACCGCCCACTGATCGGCGACGATGAACATGGCTGGAGCAAAGACGGCGTTTTCAACCTCGAAGGCGGCTGCTACGCCAAGACCATCAAGCTCAGCCCCGTGGCGGAACCGGAAATCCATGCTGCGACCAAGCGTTTTGGCACAGTGCTGGAAAATGTCATTCTCGATGCTAACAGTCTGCCAGCATTTGACGACATTAGGCTCACCGAGAACACCCGCGCGGCGTACCCAATTCACGTGCTGCCAGCCATCGCCAAGGGCAGCGTGGGCGGCACGCCGCGCACCGTCGTCTTCCTCACCGCCGACGCTTTCGGCGTACTGCCCCCCATCGCCCGGCTCACCCCGGAACAGGCGGTCTACCACTTTTTGTCGGGCTACACCGCCAAGGTGGCCGGCACCGAACGCGGCGTCACCGAGCCGCAGGCCACGTTCTCAGCCTGTTTCGGCGCCCCGTTCATGCCGCTGCATCCGACGGTTTACGGCGCCATGCTGGCCGAAAAACTCAAGGAAAGCGGGGCTTCCGCCTGGTTGATCAATACCGGCTGGACCGGGGGCGGCTACGGCTTGGGCAAGCGCATCGACATCGCCTCGACAAGGCGCCTGCTGAGTGCCGCGCTCAATGGCGAGCTGGATCAAGCCGAGATGCGGACCGACGAACTCTTCGGCTTCGCCGTCCCCATCGCCGTCCCCGGCATCAACCCCATCCTGCTCACCCCCCGCGCCAGCTGGGCCGATCCCGACGCCTATGACCGCCAAGCCACCCACCTGGCCGGCCTGTTCCGCGCCAATTTCGAAAAATTCGGTGACGGCGCCGACGCTGCCCCAGGACCCAGGATGGCTCAGGCGGCAGAATAGATTTTCTGCCATCTGACGTAAGAAGGGCGCCTCCGGGCGCCCTTTTGTTTGGGGATAGGCCTTGGCAAGGACGATACCGCGAGCCGCGATCTGCGCCACTTATCCCCGCGCCCAGATCTTCAGGCACACTTCGCCTCCATGAGCACAGACATGGGGACGCATTTGCCCTACGTCACAAGCGGAAGGAGCCCGATCGCGCCTAGCGCTTCAATCAGTTGGGGGAATAAAAGATGTGCGAGCCGATTTCGGCGACCGCATTGTAGGTATTGGCCCAGGAGGGGCGCACCGCGGTGGTGTGGTAGTAGAGGGTCGAGCCCGGCACGGCGCCAACATTCTCGCCCAGGGCGAATTCGGCATAGACCTTTTGGGCCAGATCTTTGGAGCGAACCCAGGCCCGGCGTTCGCCCGGCGTGTCATCGCGCCCGTCGCAGGCAAAGGTGAACTGGCAGCGATAGCGGCCCTTATTGGCGTTCTGATAGATGACGCCGCATAGCGTCGACGGGAACTTGCTCGACCGCGCGCGATTGACGATAACATTGGCGACGGCGAGCTGGCCGGCTTCGCTTTCGCCGCGGGCCTCGTGATAGATGGCCTGAGCGAGGCATCCGCGCTCGGTATTGGCATGATCGAGCCGCTGCGGCGTGGTCTGGTAGCCGCTTTCGACATAGGCAGCGAGCACTGAAGGGCTTAATGCCCGCTCGGCCGGAGCGCTGGACGTGGCGAAGCTATCAATGGCCGACAGCGCGCCGTTCCCGCCGAACGAACCGCGGGCGATGTAACCCAGCAGCACTTCGGAATTGAGTTCAGGCTGCGGCAGGGCGGCGTTGACGTCAAAATCGCGCAGCGCCTGCTGGCGGGCGACGTAATTGGCCAGGAGGGCCGCAGTCAAAGGCTGCTGGCCGGGTTCAAGCGGCGCCATGGTGGCGCCGAGCGCCGGCTGGGCGCGCAACACGGCCAGATTGGCCGGCACATCAAGCGGGGTCACATCGGCAATGAGCAGGTTTTCGGCGTGAGCAGGAGCCAGGGTGACGAACAGCACAAGCGCAGCCGCGCACAGGATCAGCACATGCGAAACCGCACGCACAGCGATGACCTGCCAGGTTTGCGTCAATGCCCCGTCCTTGCCCCTGAGCCCGTCCGGCCGTTTCCGGCGCATTCATCCGTTCCGTCATTGCGGACCGGCTTCGTCTGATAACGAGCCGCACCCTAGCCGGGCTTAGCTCGGCTGGGAAGCTGAAATTTACCGCTGGTTAACCATAGGCGTTAGCTTCTTAAGTTAGGGTTAATCCAGCCAGCGCGACTTGAAAACCTTTAGCGTACAAAGGCTTGGGACGTAACAAATGGGAGTTTAAGCAGATCGATAAAAGTTTACGGGCTTCGGGCGCCCCAAAACTATTAACGCTCGGCTAGCCAAGGCCAGCACAAACAAAAGGCCCCGAGCAAGACTCGGGACCCTTGGACAAGTTCAGAGGCAGATGCGATCAGCGCGGCGCGAAGGCCGCCAGCCGGACCTGATCGAGGCTCTCCATCACAGCAATGCCGAGGGCGCGCAATTCGTCATTGGGGTGGACCAGATCAGGCACCATAATGGTCTGCATCCCCGCCGCATGGGCCGCGCGGACCCCTGCATGGCTGTCTTCGAGCGCCAGGCATTGCAGCGGATCGACGCCCAGCCGCCGCGCCGCCGTCAGGTAAGGCTCGGGATGGGGCTTGGGATTGACCACATCGTCGCGGGTGACGACGGTCTGGAACAGATCGAGCAGGCCCGCCGCACCCAGATGGGTATGGGCGTGGGGGGTACGCGAGGAGGTGGCGACGGCGATCGGGATATTGCGATCGGCCAGTTCGGTCAGGAATTCCCGGGCACCCGGCTTGACCGGTACGCCGGCATGGGTGCGCTCGCGCATGCTGACGCGGCAGCGCTCGTCGAACAGCGTATAGGGAAAAGCCACGCCATAGGCTTCGAGCAGTAATTGATTGGTGCGCTCATGGCTGGAGCCGACCATGGACATATGCACCGCATCGGTCATCTCGAAGCCCAGATCGGTGCAGACTTCATAGACGATGGTCTTGAACACCGCTTCAGTATCAAGCAGCGTGCCGTCCATATCGAAAATGGCGGCCTGAAAGGGCGCGAGGCGCAGGATGTCGCTCTGGATTGTCATTCCTGGGGATATAGGGCGATTTGCTGGCTTGCGCTAGGCGCGCAGACGAAAGGCTGGGTTGCGCACTGGCGCCGGGCCGGACCAATTGCTAGCTTCGCGCCATGCCCGCATTCAAGCCAGCCACCGACCACGAAACGCTCGGCGACGCGTTCTTCGACCGTGTCGTCCCCGCCGATTTCCCCCAGACCATATTGCGCCATCGCGACCAGCGCTGGGCCAAACGCATGGGGTTGGATGGGCTGAGCGACGAACAATGGATCGAGCATTTCGGCCGCTTCAGGCCCCTGCCCGGCTCGCTCAACCAGCCGCTGGCGCTGCGCTATCACGGCCATCAATTCCGCAGCTACAATGCCGATCTGGGTGACGGACGCGGGTTTCTGTTCGCACAGGGGCGTGATCTCAAGGACGGCCGCCTGCTCGATTTCGGCACCAAGGGGAGCGGGAAAACGCCATGGTCCCGCGGCGGCGATGGGCGGCTGACGCTGAAGGGCGGGGTGCGCGAAGTGCTGGCCACCGAAATGCTGGAAGCACTGGGCGTCTACACGTCCAAGAGCTTTTCGCTGATCGAGACGGGCGAAGAACTCTATCGCGGCGACGAACCCTCCCCGACGCGCTCCTCGGTGCTGGTCCGGCTCAGCCACAGCCATATCCGCATCGGCACTTTCCAGCGTCTGGCCTATCTCGAAGACAATGACGCGATCGGCCGATTGATCGACTACACGATCGCCCACTATTATCCCGAGTTATCGAACGCGCCCGACAAGCCGGCGGCGCTGCTCGAAGCCGTGGTTGCGGCCGTGGCCCGGCTGGGCGCGCAATGGATCGCGGCCGGGTTCGTGCATGGCGTGCTCAATACCGACAATATCAATGTCACCGGCGAGAGTTTCGATTATGGGCCGTGGCGGTTCCTGCCCAGCTATGATCCCGATTTCACCGCTGCCTATTTCGATGAGACGGGACTTTATAGCTTTGGCCGGCAGCCCGACACTTTGGCCTGGAACCTGACGCGGCTGGCCGAATGCCTGCTTCCACTCTCCAGCCTTGAGGCGTTGGAGCCGGCGCTCAATACGATCTGGCCGCAATTCCGCGCTGCCCTGCCCGCCGCCATGCTGGCCCGGCTAGGGCTCAAGCCGCGCGATGTGGAGAGCGACAGCGCCTTTGTCACCGCGCTGTTCGGCTTCCTCAACCAGTCGCAGGCGCCCTATGAGCAGTTTTTCTTCGATTGGCGCGGCGGGGCGTTGAGCGCCAAACGGGCGGCCGCCAGTCCGTCAGCAGCGTATTATGCGACGGAGGCCTTCCGGCCGATTGCCGATATGCTGGAAGGCTATGCGGCCAGCGACACTCTCAATCTCGATCATCCCTATTTCGCCCGGAGCCAGCCCCGCACCATGCTGATCGAGGATGTCGAGGCGATCTGGACGGCGATTGCCGAGCACGACGATTGGGAGATATTTGCCCGGGCACTGGCCGAAATCGCCGAGATGCGCGATGCCTATGGCGTGGCGAGCTGAGGAGGACTTTTGATGAGCCTATATGAACTCGACGGCGTCGCGCCGCGGCTCGATCCCGATGTCGCCTGGATCGCGCCGACTGCTGTGCTGGTCGGCGATATCGTGGTGGGGGCAGATGCGGGCATCTGGTTTGGCGCGGTGGCGCGGGGCGACAATGAAACCATCACCATCGGCGCGCGCACCAATGTGCAGGACAATGCGGTGCTGCATACCGATATGGGCTTTCCGCTGACCATCGGGGAGGGCTGCACCATTGGCCACAAGGCCATGCTGCATGGCTGCACCATTGGCGACAATACGCTGATCGGCATGGGCGCGACCGTGCTCAATGGCGCCAAAATCGGCAGCAATTGCCTGATCGGGGCGGGCGCCCTGATTACCGAAGGCAAGCAAATTCCCGATGGCTCGCTCGTCGTCGGCGTGCCGGGCAAGGTGATCCGGGCGTTGGACGCTGAAGCTATTGCGGGCCTCGTACGGTCGGCCGACGGCTATGTGCGTAATGCCCGCCGCTTTGCTACCGGACTGGCCGACGTGACCGGCCGACCCAGTGATTTCGAGCCGGCATAGGGGCCTAAGGTGAGCGACACGCAGACACGCCAGCAGGCGATCCTGGAACTGGCCCGGCTCGAAGGGCGGGTGTTGGTCGACGCCTTGGCCGAGCGCTTTGCCGTGTCGGTGCAAACCATCCGCAAGGACCTCAACCAGCTCTGCGACCAGCGGCTGCTCAAGCGCATGCATGGTGGGGCCGTGCTGCCCTCGGGCATTGAAAACCTCGAATATGAGGCGCGGCGGAACATTGCGGCGGCCGAAAAGCAGGCCATCGGCAAGGCGGCCGCCGCGCTCATTCCCAATGACGCTTCTGTGTTCATCAATATCGGCACGACGACCGAGGCGGTGAGCCAGGCGCTGCTCGATCATACGGGCCTCTTGGTCATCACCAATAATATCAATGTCGCCAACCGGATGCGCATCTACCCGCAATTCGAGGTGGTGATTGCCGGTGGGGTGGTGCGCGGCAGCGATGGCGGCATTGTGGGGGAGGCAGCGGCAGGCTTTTTCTCCCAGTTCAAGGTCGATTACGCCATTATCGGCGCCTCGGCACTGGATGAGGAAGGCGCCCTGCTCGATTTCGACTATCGTGAGGTCAAGGTGGCCCAAGCCATCATCGCCAATGCGCGGCACATAATCCTCGTGGCGGACGCCGGTAAATTCGGTCGCACCGCGCCGGTCCGGATCGCCCGTATCGACCAGATCCATACCTTCGTAACCGACCGCAGCCCCTCCCCCGCCTTCACCCCCCTATGCGCCGCGGCGGGCACAATCGTGGTGGAAACCGGGTAAATACCAAAGCCAAGTTTAGCCCGCCGCTAACCACAAGACGATAGAGCTGGCGCGGGTAAGGCAAACATAAAGGTTGTGCCGCCAGGCTCATCCTGCCCGGACAGAAGACTGGGAGGCGGATGTGTCAGTGGTGAATTCAACTGCGTCGCAGGACAATAGACTGAACTGGCTGCGCCCCATTGCAGTGCCGGCAGTGATTGCGTTGATCGTGCTCATTGCTGGCGGACTGTTCCTCGACAAGCAGACCCGCATTCTCACCCGCGAAAGATTGCGGGCGGAGGTGCAGGCCGAGATTTCGCTGGTCCGCGCCAAGCTCGAGGGCAATATCAACGGCAATATCCAATTGGTGCGCGGGCTGGTGTCGACCCTGGCAACCGAGCCAGGGATGGAGCAGGCCCGCTTCGCCGCCCTGGCATCGAGCATTTTTGCCGAGCGGAGCCAATTGCGGCTGGTGGCAGCGGCGCCCGGCCTGGTGGTCACCATGGCCTATCCGATGGCGAGCAACGAGGCGCTGATCGGGCTCGACTATGTCCTCGAAATTGCCCAGCGCGATGCCGTGCTGGAGGCTCGCGACACGGGCAGACCGGTATTGGCGGGACCGGTTGACCTGGTGCAGGGCGGGCAGGGCTTTGTCGGGCGATTTCCCGTATTCACCGGCAATGGCACGGAGCGCCGCTTCTGGGGCCTGGTGTCCGCCGTCGTCGATATGGACCGGCTCTATGTCGAGAGTGGGTTGCTTGCCCCTTCGCTTGGCAGCGATATTTCCATCACCCGCAGGGATGCGCGCGGCGCCAAGGGTCCGCGGTTTTTCGGGCCGGACCTGGATGGGCAGGACCCGGTGGTCGCCAATGTCGCGCTGCCCTCGGGTTCCTGGGAGATTGCAGCCCGGCCCAAAGGTGGCTGGACGAGCGATCCCAGCATCTGGGCGCTGCGCGGCACATTGATCTTTGCAGGGGCGCTGATCCTGTTTCCCATTCTGATCACCGGGCGCTTGATGGGCGAGCGGCAGCTGCATATTCGCGTGCTCAAGCAGCGCGAAGCCGAGCTCGACCGGCTGTCGCGCCGGCTCTCCCTGGCGCTGGACAGCTCGGAGGTCGGCGTGTGGGAAATGGACATAGTGACCCGGGACCTGGTCTGGGACGAGCGGATGAACGAGCTCTATGGCTTGCCCAATGATGGTACGCCGCGCCGTGTCGAACACTGGACCGCGGCGCTGCACCGGGCCGATTTTGCGCAGGCGCAAACCGATTTTTCCAAGGGCATCCGCAGCGGGCAATATAAATCGGTGTTCCGCGTCACCTGGCCGGACGGAACGGTGCGCACCATCAAGGCCATCGGCGCGGTTTATAGCGAAGCCGGCAGCAATCCCCGGCTGGTCGGGGTCAATTGGGACATTACCGAGGACGTGGCCCGCAGCGAGGATTTGCGGCGCACCAAGCTGTTGACCGAGGCGCGCAATCGGGAGCTGGAAGCCGCCAAGAGCCGCATCGAGCACAATGCCCTGCATGACAGCCTGACCGGATTGCCTAACCGGCGCTATCTCGACGATATCCTCAAGGCCAATGCGGCGGGCGGCTATGCCGGCAGCGGCAGCATTGCCCTGCTGCATCTGGATCTCGACCGGTTCAAGCAGATCAACGACACACTGGGCCATGCGGCGGGCGATGCCATGCTGGTCCATGCCAGCACCGTGCTCCGGGCCAATTGCCGCGCCAGCGATTTCGTGGCGCGAATCGGGGGCGACGAATTCGTGGTGGTCTGCCCCGCCGCCGATGGCGATCAGTATCTGGGCATGATGGCCGAGCGGATCGTGGCGCAAATGCGCAAGCCGGTGAGCTATCAGGGCCACCAATGCCGGTTCGGGGTCAGCATCGGCATTGCCGCCGAACATGGGCCGGACATCGACGTGGGCCGCCTGCTGGTCAATGCCGATATCGCGCTTTACCGCGCCAAGGGGCGAGGCCGGAACCGTTTCGAATATTTCTCCGAGGCGCTGCAGGCCGAGGTGGTGCATACCAAACGGGTGGCCGACGAAATCCTCAGCGGGCTCGAGCGCGAGGAATTCATCGCCTTCTACCAGCCCCAGTTCGACGCGCGCAGCCATGACCTGGTTGGCGTGGAAGCGCTGGTGCGTTGGCGCCATCCGGTACTGGGCTTGCGTGCGCCCGACGCGTTCCTCGCGACGGCGGAAGACCTCAATGTCATGGCCAGTATTGACCGTATCGTGCTCGAACATGCGCTGGCCGACCTGGACCGCTGGGAGAGCATGGGCCTCAAGGTGCCGCGCGCTTCGGTCAATGTCTCCCACCGCCGCCTGCATGATGATGAGCTGATCGAGAGCCTCGAAAAGCTGCATATTCCGCCGGGGCGGATTTCCTTCGAACTGGTGGAATCGATCTATCTCGACGAGGACGATGCGGTCATTGCGCGCAATATCGACCAGCTCAAGGAATTGGGCATCGAGATCGAAATCGACGATTTCGGCACCGGTTACGCCTCCATTGTATCACTGCAAAAATTGCGCCCGGCCCGGCTCAAGATCGACCGGCAATTGGTCGATCCGATCCTGGACAATGCCGGGCAGCGCCAATTGCTGGCCTCGATCGTCGATATCGGCAAATCCATGGGCATCGAGGTGATTGCCGAGGGCGTCGAGAGCATGGCGCATGCCGTGATCCTGACCGAGCTCGGCTGCGATATCCTGCAGGGCTACGCCTTTGCCCGCCCGATGAGCCGGGATGATCTCGAAGTGTTCCTGGGCGAGCAGCGTTGGCGCCGCGCCTCCTGAGCGGAGGGGCGGCACCAGAGAGTCAGGAGGCCAAGGCGGCCTTTTTGGCGATGCGCTGGCGGATCGATTCCACGTCGGATTTGGGCGTCGCGGCGAACAGCGTCTTGGTATAGCTGTGCTGGGGATTGCCGAATACGTCCTCGCGGCTGCCATGCTCGACGACATCGCCGAAATACATCACCATGACCTCGTCGGCGATGTAACGCACGACGCTCAGATCATGGCTGATGAACACATAAGTCAGCCCGAACTCGTCCTGCAGATCCTTGAGCAGGTTGAGAATCTGCGCCTGCACCGACAGGTCAAGCGCCGATACGGGCTCGTCCAGCACGAGGAAACTGGGATTGAGCATGAGCGCGCGGGCGATGGCGATGCGCTGGCGCTGGCCACCCGAAAACATATGCGGGTAACGATTAAAGTGCTCGGCACCAAGGCCAACCTTGAGCAGCATGGCCATGGCGCGTTCGCGCCGCTCGGCGGCTGACATCTTGGTATTGAGCAGCAGCGGCTCGGCCAGCACGTCGCCGATCTTCTGGCGCGGATTGAGCGAACCATAAGGGTTCTGGAACACGATCTGCACCTTCTGGCGCATTTCATGGGTAACGTGACCGGCGTCGACCGGCTTGCCATCGATCAGGATTTCGCCCGAGGTCGGCGGATCGATCAGCGTGATCATGCGCGCCAGCGTGGACTTGCCGCAGCCGCTTTCGCCGACCACGGCCAGGGTGCGGCCCTTGGCGAGCGAGAAATCGACGCCCTTGACGGCATGCACGACCTTGGCTGGCCGCAGAAAGCCGCCGGAGGAAATATAGTCACGGGTGAGATTGCGGACTTCGAGAACGGATGCGCTCATCATGCCACTCCCGGCGCCGGTTCGAAGACGAAGTCGGACACCGTGGGCAGGCGATCGCCCACCGCATTTTCCGGCAGCGCCGAGAGCAGCGCCCGCGTGTAATTGGATTTGGGATTTTCAAACAGGGAGAGCACGTCGGCCTCCTCCATCTTGTGCCCCTTGTATTGCACGATGACCCGGTCGGCCGTTTCGGCGACGACGCCCATGTCATGGGTGATCATGATCAGGCCCATGCCATGTTCGGCTTGCAGCCGGACCAGCAGATCCAGGATCTGCTTCTGGATGGTCACGTCGAGCGCGGTGGTCGGCTCGTCGGCAATCAAGAGCTTTGGATTGCAGGAAATGGCCATGGCGATCATCACGCGCTGGCATTGGCCGCCGCTCATCTGATGGGGGAAGGCGTTGAGCCGGTCGGCGCCATCCTTGATGCCGACCAGGTGGAGCAATTCAACAGCGCGCTGGCGGGCCACCCGGCCCTTGAGCCCCAGATGCTTGGACAGCACTTCCTCGATCTGGAAGCCCACGGTGAAGCAGGGGTTAAGGCTCGCGATAGGCTCCTGGAAGATCATGGCAATGTCCTTGCCGATAATCTTGCGCTTTTCGGCCGGCGACATGGCGAGCAGGTCGAGGCCTTCGAATTCCATCTTGTCGGCGGTGACGGTCGCTGTGCTGGGCAGGAGCCCCATCACCGCCAGCATGGCCACCGATTTGCCCGAGCCGGATTCCCCGACAATGGCAAGGACTTCGCGGGCGTCGACCGACACATCGATCCCATCAACGGCCTTGAACAGGCCGACCGAGGTATCGAAGGAAACAGTCAGGTTCTTGATTTCGAGCAGGGGCATGTCTCAGCTCCGCTTGAGCTTGGGATCGAGCGCATCGCGCAATCCGTCGCCGATGAGGTTGATGGCGAGCACGGTGATCAGGATCGCCAGACCGGGGAAGGTCACGACCCAGGGTGCGCGCAGGATGAATTCGCGAGCCGAGGCCAGCATAGTGCCCCATTCGGGGGTCGGCGGCTGGGCGCCCATGCCCAAAAAGCCAAGAGCGGCGGCTTCCAGAATCGCATTGGAAAAGCTCAGCGTCGCCTGAACGATCAACGGCCCCAGGCAATTGGGCAGGATGGTCACCAGCATCAGCCGCAAATGCCCGGCGCCCGAAAGCCGGGCGGCCGTGACATATTCGCGGTTCTTTTCCGCCATCACGGCGGCACGGACCAGACGGGCAAAGTGCGGTTGCAACACCAGCGCAATCGCCACCATGGCGTTGAACAGGCCAGGCCCCAGAATGGCGACCAGCACCAGCGCCAGCAGCAGGGAGGGGAAGGCCAGGATGATATCCATGACGCGCATGATCATGGCGTCGATCCAGCCACCGAAATAGCCGGCGAGTACGCCCAGGATCACGCCGACGAACAGGGCGCCGCTGACCACGAAAAAGCCGATGAACAGCGAATAGCGGGCGCCATGGATCAGCCGGGACAGCATATCACGGCCCACCGGGTCGGTGCCCAGCCAGAAGCGCGGATCGCTGCCGGCGTCCCAGATCGGCGGCTTGAGAATGGCGTCGCGATATTGGATGTCGGGCGAATAGGGCGCCAGCAATGGCGCGAAGATGGCGATCAGCACCAAGAGGGCAAAGACCACCAGCCCGATGACGGCGCCGCGGTTAACGGAAAAATAGTGCCAGAATTCGCGCAAGGCAGCGGCGCGATCGGACTTGGCGGGAGCGATTTGTGGAGTCTGGGTCATCTTACTGCACCCTGATGCGCGGGTTGATGACGGCATAGAGCAGATCGACGAGCAGGTTCACCGCCATGACGATGAGCGCGATCAGCAAGAGCCCCGATTGCACGACGACATAGTCGCGCTTGGAAATGGAATCGATCATCCATTTGCCGATGCCCGGCCAGGAAAAAATGGTTTCGGTGAGGATGGCGCCGCCCATGAGCAGGCCCACCTGCAGGCCAATCGTGGTGACCACCGGGATGAGCGCATTGCGCAAAGCATGCACATTGATCACCCGGCGGGGCGACATGCCCTTGGCGCGGGCGGTACGCACATAATCCTCGCCCAGGATTTCGAGCATGGCCGAACGGGTCTGGCGGGCGATGACGGCCAGGGGGATAGTGCCCAGCACCACCGCCGGCAGGATCAGATGGCGCAAAGCCGAAACGAAGGCCGGCCAATTGCCATAGAGCAGGGTATCGACCAGCATGAAGCCGGTAATGGGACGCAGGAAGAAGGAGAGCGCGATGCGCCCCGAGACCGGCGTCCAGCCCAGATAGCCGGAAAAGAAGATGATCAGCAGCAGGCCCCACCAGAAGATGGGCATGGAATAGCCGGTCAGCGCCACGCCCATGGTCAATTGATCGAACCAGGAGCCGCGCTTGACGGCGGCAAAGATGCCGGCGGGAATGCCGATGATCACCGCCAGGAACATGGCGACCAGCGCCAGTTCGATCGTGGCGGGGAACAGGGTCATGAACTCGGTGATGACCGGGCGCTTGGTGGCCAGCGAGACGCCGAAATTGCCCTGCAGGACGCCGCCCAGATAATTGAAATATTGCTGCCAGATCGGCAGATTGTAGCCGAATTGCTCGCGCAGGATTTCGTAGCGTTCCGGCGTCACGCCATGCTGGCCGGCCATGGCCAGGATGGGGTCGCCCGGCAGTACCCGGACAAAAGCGAAAGCACAGATGGAAATGCCGATAATGGTCGGCACGATCAGCGCAAGCCTGCGCAGAATGTAATTGAGCATGCGGGTCTTTACCCTAATGCGCCGCGCCGGCAAACCGGCAGGGTGCGCGTTTCCTGTTGTGGCGGGGCGATGAACGGGCGCCGTTGGCCGGCGCCTCCTTACCCTGCTCTAAAATGAAAGGGGAGCCCCGCACCGGTAAAACCGGCGTGGGACTCCTTGGATTTACGTGGCGGCAGCCTTACTCGGTGACGTCGACGCCGTCAAAGCGGTGAATGCCCAGCGGGTCCATCTTGTAGCCGATGACACGCTTGTTCATGGGCATGAACACTTTCGAGTGAGCCAGCGTCAGGGCGGGCTCTTCAGCCTTGAACACTTCCTGGGCCTTTTCATAGAGCGCGGTGCGCTCGGCCTGGTCGGCAGTGGTCTTGGCCTGCTGGATCAGGTCTTCGAATTCCTGGTTGCACCAGCTCGAATAATTGGACACACCAATGGCCGAGCAGGAGAACAGGGTAGCGAAGAAGTTATCCGGATCACCATTGTCGCCGGTCCAGCCGATCTGGAACGGACCCTTGCGGTCGGCTTGCTTGCCGCGCTCGCGATATTCGGTCCATTCATAGGAAACGATATTGGCGGTGACACCAATGGCCGCCCAGTCAGCCTGGATCAGTTCGGCAACGCGCTGGGCGTTGGGATTGTAGGGACGCGAGACCGGCATGGCCCAGAGATCGGTGGTCAGGTCCGTGACACCGGCTTCCTCGAGCAGCTTTTTGGCCGCTTCCGGATCATAGGTGTCGGCTGGGATATTGTTGTTGTAGCTCCACATGGTGGGCGGGATCAGGTTCTTGGCGTCCTGGCCAGCACCCTGGTACACCGCCTCGATGATGGCAGCCTTGTCGACGGCCATGGAGAGCGCCTTGCGCACATTGGCATTGTCGAATGGCGGCTCGGTGGTGTTGTAGGACATATAGCCGATATTGAGGCCTTCCTGCTCCAGCACCGTCAGGTTCTCGTCAGCCTGCAACTGGGCGATATCGGCAGGCGAGGGATAGGGCATGATATCGCATTCGCCGGCCAGCAGGCGCTGGGCACGCACCGACGGATCGGTGGTGATGGCGAAGATCAGATCGTCGATCGGCTGCTTGCCGGCCCAATAGTCGGGGAAGGCCTGGTAGCGGATGACGGTATCGAGCTGATAGTCGGAGAAGACGAACGGACCGGTGCCGATCGGCTGGGTCGAGAAGGCGGCCAGATCGCCCGAGGCAGCGAGCTGATCGGCATACTCCTTGGAGACGATGGACGCGAAGTCCATGGCCAGGTTGGCAACCATGGGGGCATTGGGCTCGTTGAGCACGAACTTGACGGTCAGATCGTCAACCTTGACGATTTCCTTGATATATTTGGGCATGTCCATGCCCTGGAAGTAATCCCAGGTCATGCCTTCGAGATAGGCGAACCACGGATTGTCTTCCTTCCACTGGCGCTCGAAGCTGAAGATCACGTCGTCAGCATTGAGATCGCGGGTGGGGGTGAAATAGGGCGTGGTGTGGAACTTGGCGCCGGCGCGGAGCTTGAAGGTGATCTCCTTGCCGTCCTCGGAGGTGCTCCAGCTTTCGGCCAGGCCTGGCTCGATGGCGGTGCCGCCCTTTTCGAACTCGACCAGGCGGTTATAGATGGTGCGCGAGGAGGCGTCGAAATCGTTGCCGCCAGTCGTCGGGCCGGGATCGAAGTGAGCAGGCGAGGCTTCCGAACAGAATACCAATTGCTTGGCCTGGGCAGCGCCCGCGGCCAGCGCCAGCATGGCGGTCGCCGCCAGCAGGGTGGTCATCAATTTCATGATTGTTGTCTCCCGAGAAAGTTTTTTGCGCATCCGGTTTGCCGGCCGGAGCTTGGGCGCCAACAAAGCGTAGAATTTAGGGGAGCGCAATGGGTCAGTTTGACCATTTGGTCAATTCGATGACGGTCCCGCCCCCATTCCACAACAATGGACGGTTTTATTGCGATCCGTTCGGCTGCCTGGCACCGCTTGACGCCCCATGGGACGGAGTGATCCAACAGGATATGACCAATTCGATCGCCACAATCGCCCTGCTTGTCGCAGAATATGATGAAGCCATAGAGTTTTACCGGGACAAAGCCGGATTTGCCCTGCTTTCCGACACCGATATGGGCGGGGGCAAACGCTGGGTCCTGGTGGCGCCGCCGGGCGGAAATGGCGCCCGGCTCCTGCTGGCCCGCGCTGACGGTCCCGAGCAGCGTAAAGCCATCGGTAACCAGACCGGCGGAAGGGTCATGCTGTTTCTCGAAACCGACGATTTTTCGGGTACTCATGCTGCCATGATGGCGCGCGGGGTGCGCTTTCTCGAAGCGCCCCGGCATGAGCCTTATGGGAGCGTGGCGGTGTTTGAAGATCTCTATGGCAATAAATGGGACCTTATCGAACCCAGGGCCTAGCCTCAGGCGTTTTGCGCACCACCTCAAACAAGATGGCGAACGGAAAGCCGCCCAACGCGTTTAGACAGCATCATCACAGGAGAAGACCTATGGATCGCCGCCCGCTCGGACGCAGTGAACTTGTCATCGAACCGCTTGTGCTGGGGGGCAATGTGTTCGGCTGGACGGTTGATGAGAAACAGGGTTTCGACATTCTCGATGCCTTCGTGGACGCCGGCTTTACCGCACTCGACACGGCCGAAGGCTATCCCAATTGGGTGCCGGGCAATCCGCCGGGCCTGAGCGAGACCATTATCGGGAAATGGCTCAAGGCGCGCGGCAATCGCGACGGCGTGCATATCATCACGAAGGTCAATTCCGCCAAGGTCAAGAACGGGCTGAGCGCGGACAATATCAAGACCTCCATCGAGGCTTCGCTCAAGCGCCTGCAGACCGATTATGTCGATCTCTATTTCAGCCACTGGCCGGATCCCGATGCCAGCCACGAAGAAACGCTGGGCGCCTATGACGTGCTGATCCGCGCCGGCAAGGTGCGGGTGGTGGGCGCCTCGAACTATACGCCGCAGATGATCCGGGATGCCGAGGAGATTGCGGTGATCAAATCGCTGCCACGCTACGAAGTGCTGCAGCCCAAATACAATCTCTATGACCGCGCCGATTTCGAAGGGGAGTTGCAAAAGCTCGCCATCGACCAGGAAATCGGCACCATCGTCTATTATAGCCTGGCCGCCGGATTCCTGACCGGCAAGTACCGTTCCAAGGCCGACCTGGGCAAAAGCCAGCGCGGCGGCGGCGTTGAAAAATATCTCGACAAGAAGGGCGAGAGCATTCTTTCCGCACTCGACAAGGTCGCCAAGGCCAATGACGCCACCCCGGCCGAAGTTTCGCTGGCCTGGCTCGTCGCCCAACCCGGCGTCAGCGCCCCCATCGCCTCGGCCACCTCGGTGGAACAGGTCGAGAGCCTTGCCAAAGGCGTGCGGCTCAAGCTCAGCGATGCGGATTTGAAGACTTTGAGTGCTGCTGGGAAATAAACCCATCAGTCCAAATATTGAGGCTTACGCACCCCCTCCCAACCTCTCCCGTCAAAAGGGGGAGGTGCAGATCAGCGGCTATTGAACATTACCACTCAAACGCGGGCCCATTCACCCGCGCGCCCAGCAAAAACACATCCGCCATCATGCGGAGCGGGGCAGCATCGACGTCGGTTTCGTGCCGGTCCAGCAGCGTGGCGAAGCGCTCATACATCAAGCCATATTCCTCGTCGCCATGCTGGAGTACCAGTTCGTCATTGACGCTCAGGCTGCGGCCGCCATTTTCGAGCTTGAGCACATCGCCTGCCATGGTCTCGAAACGGATGGTCCAGATTTCCCCGCTCTCTTCGAGCCAGTTGAACCCGGCCGAGAGGCTGGGCCTGTGCAATTGGCCGGACTTGAAGACGATTTCGACATCGACCGGGGTCTGCCGGTTGGCCGGGAAAGTGAGCTTGCTCGATTTCACAAAGACCGGGAAGGGCATGACCTTGGTAAAGATCGACATGGCATTAATGCCCGGATCGCAGACGCCGAACCCGCCGGGCTCCCAGACCCAATCCTGGCCGGGATGCCATTTGCGCACGCTTTCGCGCCAGTCGATGCGCACCGATTTGACGCCGCTTTCGGCCAGGATATCGCGGGTGCGATCCACCGCAGCATTATATTGGGAATGCCAGGTCTGGTAGAGTACGCGGCCCAGCCTTCCGGCATAGGCGACCAGGTCGTCCAATTCGGAAATGGTGGTGGTGGGCGGCTTTTCCATCATCACGTCCTTGCCCGCCTCGAGCGCCTCGCGGACATATTGATGGCGGATGCCGGGCGGGGTGCAGATCGACACCAGCGACACGTCGGGCAGGGCTTCATAAAGCTCGGCCGGGGTCTTGAACACGGGCAGGCCGTTGTGGCCGACGCCGCGCGTCGACACCGTCGCCGCCAGTTCGAAATCCTCAGACCTGTCGATAACCGGCAGGTGCTGATCCTGGGCGATCTTGCCCACACCGATGACAGCGATTTTGCGTTTGGCCATGTCGATTTCCCCGAGCCGCTTTTTGCGGGGTGTTTAGAGCAGAGACCGGGCAGACCGCCAAGGTCTGTCGCAATAAAAGTATGATTTTTATTGCGGCTGTGGCTCTGAAGGCTCCCAGAGTTCGATCTGGTTGCCCTCCGGATCGTGGATGCGTGCAAAGCGTCCCGTCTCGGGCGTGTCCCATTCGTCCGGCCGCGTCTCGACGGCGATGTCGGCGCCCCGCAATTGCGCCATCATGCCGTCGAGATCATCGACGCGGAAATTGATCATCCATTGCTTGTCGGCCGGAAAATAGCTGCTGGTTTGCTTGAACGGCGCGAAGACGGTGAGCCCGGCCTCCTGGTTCCAGAGTTCGGTCACGCCCAGATGCTTTTCATACCAGGCGGCAAGCGCCGAATTATCCCTAGACCGAAAGAAAATACCGCCAATGCCAGTCGTCTTTGCCATCATCCACTCCTAACGGATCAGGACTGCCCGGAAATCATTCACATTGGTGCCGGTCGGCCCGGTGACCAGCAGGTCGCCAATGGCGGCGAAAGCGGAATAGGCATCGTTATTGGCCAAGGCCACCAGGGGATCTATGCCGGCGTGGCGCAGCCGCGTGGCGGTGCCGCCATCGGCAAAAGCGCCGGCATTGTCCTCCGAGCCATCGATCCCGTCCGTGTCGGCAGCAACAGCCGAAATACCCTCCACGCCATCAATGGCGATGGCGAAGGCGAGCAGGAATTCGGCATTGCGCCCGCCCCGGCCCTTGCCGCGCAGCGTCACCGTGGTTTCTCCACCCGAGAGCAGCACGACGGGCTTGTTGAACGGACGATTGCGGACGGCGATTTCGCGGGCCATGGCGGCGTGAACCTGCGCCACGTCGCGCGCTTCGCCCTCGATGGAATCGGACAGGATTGCCGCCTCGATGCCTTGTGACCGAGCAATGTCGGCGGCAGAGTCAAGCGACAGCGCCGCCGAGGCAATGGTACGCACGGTGTGCTGGGCGAAAACCGGATCGCTGGGCAAGGGTGCAAGATTGTCCTCACCCGCCAGCAGGGCCTGCGCCGCAGGTGGCAGTTCGAGCCGGTAGAGATTGGCATATTTGCGGGCCAGTTCGCGCGTACCCGGCAGGGGAATGGTGGGACCGGAGGCGACAATGGCCGGATCATCCCCCGGCACGTCGGACACGACCAGCGTTGCCACAAGCGCCGGTGTGCAATGGGCGGCCAGGCGCCCGCCCTTGATGGTCGAAAACTGATTGCGGATCAGGTTCATCACCCCGATCGGGGCGCCCGAGGCCAGGAGCGTGCGGTTGATCTCCTGCTCGTCGTCAAGCGTCAGGCCGGGCGCTGGAGCCGGCAGCAGCGAAGAGCCGCCGCCCGAAATCAGCGCCACGACCAGATCGTCGTGCGACAGTCCCGATACTGTCTCCATGATCCGCCGTGCCGCAAGGAACCCGGCTTCGTCGGGCACTGGATGGGCGGCCTCGACGATTTCGATGCGCTCGCAGCTCTCGCCATAGCCATAGCGGGTAACGACCAGTCCGCTCAGCGGGCCATCCCAGGCTGCTTCAAACGCCTTGGCCATCTGCGCGGAGGCCTTGCCGGCGCCGATAACCAAGGTTCGCCCAACCGGCTTGGGCGGCAGGTTGAGACGCACGGCCAGAGCTGGTTGCGCTTTGGCAACCGCGGCCTGAAACAGGGATTGAAGTAGCGTGCGATCCATGGGCGGTTGCGACTCGATACGGCCAAGGGTAGCCACACTTGTGGCGGAGCCATGTGAGGCTGTCCAGCAGCGCGCTGTCAAACGACGGACACAGAATGCGGATAGCGGCTGGCGGATGCTGACTGCAAAGGGACAAAAATGACTGAACGATATGCGATTTATTTTGCCCCTCCGGTCACGGGAAGCCTGTGGGAACGCGCCGCAACCTGGCTGGGCCGCGACGCTGCCGATGGCGATCTGTTCGACGGCCCCGTTGCCGGCATCGATCGGGCGCGCCTGCTCAATCTCACGCAATCGGCCAATCGTTACGGCTTTCACGCCACGATCAAGGCGCCAATGGGCCTGGCCGATGGCGCCACCGAAGCCGACCTGCGCGCCGCGCTCACCCGCTTTGCCGCCGAGCATGCCCCCTTCACCATCGGCAAACTCAAGCTGGCCTCGCTTGATGGTTTTCTGGCCCTGATTCCCGAAAGCCCGAGTGAAAAGCTGCAGGACTTTGCTGCCCATGTGGTGGAGAGCTTCGAAGTGTTCCGCGCGCCCATGAGCGTCAAGGATCGCGCCGCCCGCCTCGGCAAGGGACTGACCGAGCGGCAGGTGGAACTGCTCGATGGCTATGGCTACCCCTATGTGTTCGAGCAATTCCAGTTCCACATGACGCTGACCGACCGCCTCAGCGCGGAGGACGCCACCGACATCGCCAAGGCTGCCACGACCTGGTTCTCGCCCGTGCTGGACGATGAAGTGGTGATCGATGGTCTCTCGCTATTCGTCGAACCCGAAAAAGGCCGGCCATTCCGCCGCGTCGCCGAATTTGTGCTGGGAGGCCAGGACTGATGGAAGGGCAGGTCTTGCGCAATGCCAGGATCGTGCTGGCCGACGAGGTGATCGAGGGCAGTGTCGCCATCGAGAATGGCGTGATCACTGCGATCGATAGCGGCCCAGCGCAGACCGGCGAGGATTTGGCGGGCGATTATCTGATCCCGGGCCTCGTTGAACTGCATACCGACCAGTTGGAAAGCTATTATCGCCCCCGCCCCGGCGTATTCTGGGATCCTTTGGCGTCGCTCCATGCCCATGACGTGCAGATTGCCGGCTCGGGCATTACTACTGTGTTCGACGCGGTGCGGATCGGCTCGGATTTTGATCTGCCGACCATGGGCGAGCATGTCGGCAAGCTCGTCGGCGCCATCCATGCCGGCCGCGCGGGCGTTTGGCTGAAAGCCGAACACTTCATCCATCTGCGCTGCGAATTGCCCAGCCACGACCTGCTCGCCCAGTTCGAGACCTATGCGGCCGATCCGGCCACGCGGCTCGCCTCGGTGATGGACCACACGCCGGGCCAGCGCCAGTTCGGCTCGCTTGAGGATTACAAGCGCTTCTACAAGGACAAGATGGGTCGCACGCAGGCCGAGCGGGATAGCTATATCGCCGCGCGCCTCGGCGAGCAGGCGCAATATTCGGCAGCCAATCGCCAGACCATTGTCAGGCGCGCCGCCGAATTGGGCCTGCCGCTGGCCAGCCATGACGACGCGACGCTCGCCCATGTCGAAGAGGCACTGGCCGATGGCGTTGCCATTGCCGAATTTCCCACCACGCTCGAAGCCGCTTCTGCTGCCCATGATGCGGGCCTCTCCATCCTGATGGGCGCGCCCAATGTGGTACGCGGCAAGTCGCATTCGGGCAATATTTCGGCGACCGATCTGGTGCGGGCGGGGCTCCTCGACATTCTGAGTTCGGATTATGTACCATTTGCCCTGCTGCAGGCGGTCTTCGTGCTACCCGAGCGGGTCGAGGGGCTGAGCCTTTCCCAGGCATTGGCCATGGTCACCATCAATCCCGCCAGGGCGGCGGGGCTTGAGGATCGCGGGCAGATCGCCATCGGCAAACGGGCCGATCTGGTCCGGGTGCGCCAGGCGGGGCCGCTGCCCGTCGTGCATGGCGTCTGGCGCGAGGGCCTGAGGGTAAGCTAAGCCAAGCAATGAACCAGTTGGGCGCCAACGCGTTGTATCTGAACAACAAGCGTCAAGCGTCCGGGAGCTTTCATGACTCGCAATGGTCTTTATGCGGTGATCGCCGTCCTGCTGGTCGCCGTGGTGGCGTTTGCCATCTATACCTATCAGCAGCAGAACCGCCCCGGCGTCGAAATCCGGCTGGATGAACAGGGAATTTCCATCGATGGCAATGGCTAGCGCTCATGATAATCCCTTGCCCCGTGCAGTGCTGGCCGAGGCCATTTCCGACGAGCTGGACCGGCAGGCCAGACAGGGCGCGCAACGCGTCGATGTCACCGCCCTGGTCGAGGTGATCGAAAGCCTGCTGCAAGCCCATGCCGCGCCACCCGCCGATGAAGGCAGGCGCCCCGAAGAACTCAACGCGACCAATGACGATTGAGCGTTCAGTTCCCCCCCAAAAACAAAAGGCATTCCCTGTGGCGGGAATGCCTTTTTTGTTTTTGCTGTTGGTGAGCTAAATTCAGGCCGCGTCGGCGCCGCCCTTGCGGACGGCCTGGGACACGGCAAAATGCGCCTTTTCGACGGTTTCGAAATGCTGGCCATCAATGGCGAAGGCCGGCAGGCGAACGGCGAGGAAGCGATAGCCTGCTTCATGCGGCACGACGACGCCCAAAGGCTCGCCGGCCACTTCAATGACGATAGGCTTGTGGGCCTTGGCCCGATCTAGACTGTTTTCCTGCATCAGTGGATGCTCCACTTGGCGTCGACTCGTTCACCACCCTGGAATTTGGTCCATGTGGACCACCGGGGTGAAGCAGCAACGCTGGGGGTTCTATCGAGAGTTTGAGACGAGGTTGTGACGAGGTCACATTCGTTTGGAGCGACAGATCCGTTGCCAGCGTTTTGAGGCTTGCATGGAAATACGTACGTTCGAGCAGCCAGCATGGATGGTGAAGGTATTCGATGATGTCATCTTCAGTCCTCTCCTGCAGGTTGAACGATAAGGCCGCCGGGGCTCTGCCAGCGATGAAGGCAAGATAGGGGCGTTCGGGGCAGATTTCCAGCCCGGCCAACGCCATAGAATGACGATTTCTGAAAAAAGCCTGCTCGACTTTGGGTGCAGAACGAAAACTGGTGTAATTTTGTCATATTATGACAAAGCCATGACACCCGCCACCGTGCTTGCAGTGACCGTGACAATCTGGTGATGTCCGCCCCCGATAGATGATCGCTGCCCGGCAGGGCGGCCAGAAGGGGTGCCGCGTGCCTGACGACGATATGCCGGCCGAACCGGCGGCCAAGCGGGGCGTCAAGCCATCCGGCAAGCCAACGCTCAAGACCATTGCCGAACTCACCGGCTTTGCCGTGACCACGGTGTCGCGCGCCCTCAACAATGCGCCCGAACTAGCGCAGGACACCCGCGACAAGGTGCAAAGGGTCGCCGCCGAAATCGGCTATCTGCCTGACCGCGCGGCGTTGCGCCTCAAGACCGGCCGCACCAATGTGCTCTCGCTGGTGCTGGAGCCGGACGAGCAGATTTACGGCTTCGGTACGTCCATCGTCAGCGGGCTGACCGAGGCGATGCGCAACACGCCCTATCACCTCGTCATCACGCCGCTCTTCCGCAATGTGTCCCCCATGGAGCCGATCCGCCATATCGTGCGCAATCGCATGGCCGATGGCGTGATCTTTTCCAAGGCCGAAATCTATGACGAACGCGCCCGCTTCCTGCTCGACAACGACTTCCCCTTTATCAGCCATGGCCGCAGCCGTTGGCCCGATGCTCATCCCTGGGTCGATTTCGACAATGAAGCCTTTGCCTATGGCGCAGTCAGGCGCCTGGTGCAAAAGGGCTGCCGGCTCGTCTCCATCGTACTGCCCGATAGCGCCCTGACCTATACCGAACACCTCAAGGCCGGTATTGCCCGGGCGGCCGGGGAGGCTGGGATCGCCTACGAATTTGCCGCCGATATCAATCTGGGCAGCGCCACTGACGCCATCCGCACCCATGTCGCCAAGCGCGCCCGCCGCCCCGATGGCGGCCCCGACGGCTATGTCTGCGCGTCCGAAATTTCTGCCCTGGCGGTGATCGGCGCGCTCAACGAAGCCGGCAAGACCGTCGGGCAATCCACCCATGTCGTGACCAAACAGGCCTCGCCGCTATTTGCGCAATTCCAGCCGGGTGCCGAGACGGTCTTCGAGGATTTCACCAAGGCTGGTCATAGCCTGGGCACGCTATTGCTGCGCCGGATTGGTGGGGAGAGCGCGGAAACTCTCACCGCGCTCGGCGTGCCGCGGTTTGATTGGGATTAGCTCGCCACTAACCGCCGGACCACCCCTCTCCCCTTGCGGGAGAGGGGCAGATCATTCTTCGTTCAGAAGAATGATCAGGGTGAGGGGTTCTGCGCCCACCCATGCCAGAAGTGCAGAAAGATACCCCTCATCCGCCCTTCGGGCACCTTCTCCCTCAAGGGGAGAAGGGAGGCTCTGTTGGTTGGACTAGGCCCTGTGCTTCCTCGCTCAGCCCTTACCGCAACCATCCCTTCGGACTGGGATGCAGCTCCATCTGCCCATCCTTGGTCGCTTCATCGATCTGCTCAATCTCGTCAGCGCTCAACTCCAGATTGTTGAGGACGCCTAGATTGTCCTTGAGCTGATCGAGCGTGCGCACGCCCACCAGCGCCGAGGTCATTTCCTTGCGGCGCAGCGCCCAGCTCAAGGCCAGCTGCACCATGGACTGACCACGCGCCCGCGCGATGGCGCCCAGCTTGTCGACCGCCTCCAGCACCCGCGGCTCGACATGGCTGGCGCGCAGCGTGGTGTTGCTGGATGCCGCGCGGGTGCCTTCCTTGTTGCCGGTATTATACTTGCCGCTCAGCACGCCCTGCGCCAGCGGCGAGAAGGCGATGATGCCGATACCCAGCTCGCCACAGGCCTCGATCGTGTGGTCATTCTCGATCCAGCGATTGAGCACCGAATAGCTGGGCTGGTGGATGGTCGTGGCGACGCCCATCTCCTTGAGGATGCGGTGCGCCTCCCGCGTTTCGGCCTCGGGATAGCTCGAAACGCCGACATAAAGCGCCTTGCCCTGCCGCACCACCTGAGCCAGCGCGCCCATGGTTTCCTCGAGCGGGGTCTCGGGATCGTAGCGGTGGGAATAAAAGATATCGACATAATCGAGCCCCATGCGCTTGAGACTCTGGTCAAGGCTGGCGATCAGATATTTGCGGCTGCCGAATTCGCCATAGGGGCCGGGCCACATATTGTAGCCGGCCTTGGTCGAGATGATCAGCTCATCCCGATAGGGCCGAAAATCGCGCGCCATGACCTGGCCGAACAGTTCTTCGGACGAGCCGGCGGGTGGGCCGTAATTATTGGCCAGATCGAAATGGGTAATGCCCGCGTCGAACGCGTGGCCCAGGATTTCCATGGCGCCGGGATAGTCCCGCGTACCGCCGAAATTCTGCCACAGGCCCAGGCTGATGACCGGCAGCTTGAGCCCCGAGCGGCCCGAATGGCGATATTGCATGCTGTCATAGCGTGCCGGATCGGCCCGATAGGTCATGACGTCCTCCTGAGAATTTGCGATTGCCCCATGCGTGACGGGTGGCGCTACGAGTGGTATGAGCGGGGCCATGTGCCCGCCCGATGATACGCCCATGCCCAGTCTGCCCCAAGCCAATCAGCCATACAAGGTGATGGCGATCTATAAATTTGCCGACCTGCCCGACTGCGCCGAGTTGCAGCCCATTCTGGCCAAATTCTGCTGTGGGCTCGGCATCAAGGGCACGCTGATCCTGGCGCCCGAAGGCATTAACGGCACCGTGGCCGGGTCTATGGATGCCATCGACGCGCTGGACAATTATCTCGTGGACGGCCCCGATTTCGGCACCCGCCTTGTCGGCGCCGAGATCAAATTCTCCTCCGCCAGCACCATGCCCTTCCTGCGCATGAAAGTGCGCCTCAAGCCCGAAATCGTCACCCTGCGGGCGCCCGAAGCCAATCCGGCCAAGGCCGTCGGCACCTATGTCGAGCCGGAAGACTGGAATGGCCTGATCGAGCGCAATGACGTGGTGCTGGTCGATACCCGCAATGATTATGAAGTGGGCCTGGGCACCTTCCAGCGCGCGCTCGACCCGGCCACCAAGAGCTTTACCGAGTTCAAGGACTATGTCGAAACCCACCTCGATCCGGCGCGCGACAAGAAAGTCGCCATGTTCTGCACCGGCGGCATTCGCTGCGAGAAGGCGTCCTCGTACCTTCTGAGCAAGGGCTTTGAGGAAGTGTTCCACCTCAAGGGCGGCATCCTCAAATACCTCGAAACAGTCCCCACGGAAGAGAGCCGCTTTGCCGGGGAATGCTTCGTGTTCGACGAGCGTGTCTCGGTCGGCCACGGCCTGGTCGAAGGCGATGCCACCCTGTGCCGGGCATGCCGGCATCCGCTGACCGCAGCGGATCGAGCCGATCCGGCTTATCAGGAAGGCATTGCCTGCCCCCATTGCAGCGATGACAGCGCCAAGCACGCCGCGGCTGCCGAACGGCAGAAACAGATGGACCTCGCCCGCCAGCGCGGTGGCGCCCATCTGGGCGACGATGCCGCCCGAGCTGCCACCCGCGCCCGGGCCCGCAAACGCGCGGAAGCCGAAGCCTCGCGCGAGCGCAACAAGGCGGGTTGAGCCCGCTTCCCCATCGCAAAATGCGATGCTAGGCTGAAAATTACTCGCAATACCTCCAGCCGCATAAGCATTCCCGATGGACCTCGACCAGCTTCGCACTTTTGATCGCATCGTTCGCGACCAGAGCTTTACCAAAGCCGCAGCTTATCTGCACATCACCCAGGCCACCGCCTCGATGCGCATCCGCGCGCTCGAGCAGCTGCTGGGCGTCACGCTGTTTCAGCGCGGCCGCACTGTGACGCTGACTGATCAGGGCATGACTTTCCTGCCCTTTGCCCGCCGCATCATCGGCACGGCGCAGGAGGGTCGCGAGGCGCTGCGCCGGGTCGAACGTGGCCGCATCGCCATTGCTTCGCTGCGCAGCCTGGTTTCCCCGCTCATCACCGAGGCCTTGCTGCGCTTTCAGCAGAAATATCCCAGCGTCGATGTGGTGGTGCATGAGGGAAGACAAGCCCAGATCGCCGCCATGCTGCATGAGCGGGACGCTGAAATGGGCATATTGTGCTGGCCCAATATCGATCCGCTGATCGTCGATCTGGTGCCGCTCGTCATCATGCGCGAGCGCGTGCCACTGGTGGTGGCGCCTGAAATCGCTGCGAGGCTACCGGCTCAGCCCAGCATCGAGGATGTGCTGGCGCTGGTGCCCCGCGTCATCTCGCTGCGCTGGTGGCAGGCCGAGCCCGAAACCGCCGCCGCCCTGGTGCGGCTGGCCAAAACCAGTGTCGAACTGCCCACCGGCCCCGCCAGGCGCCTCGCCATCAAGGGCGAGGGCCTGGGCTTTTTCGTCAGCTCCGCCGTCGCCGACGATATCGAAGCGGGCCGGCTGGTCGAAATCGCCCCGCCCGATTTCGAGCCACTGCACCGCGACACCGCCATGGTCGTCCGCTCGCTGGCGGCGCTCGATCGCGACATGCTGGCCGATTTCATCGCCGAAATCGCCCAGGAATGCGCCAAGGTCGGCGTCATCCTCGACAATCGCCTAGCGGCCCTGGGCCATAAGGTCGCCTAAGCCTCAGGCATTGCCGATCAATATGCCTGCTGCGAACACCAGCGAGCCGCCGAGCACGACCTGCATGACCGCCCGCCAGAATGGGGTCTGCATATAGCGGTTCTGGATGAAGGCGATGGCCCAGAGTTCGATCAGCACGATGGCGATGGCCAGCGCCGTGGCGGTGAAGAAATCGTGGATCAGATAGGGCAAAGCATGCCCCAGCCCACCCACCGCCGTCATGATGCCGGCGGCCAGACCGCGTTTGACTGGGGAGCCGCGTCCGGTCAGCTTGCCATCGTCGGAGGCCGCTTCGGTAAAGCCCATCGAAATGCCGGCGCCGATCGCCGCGGCCAGGCCAACGAGGAACGTCTGATGCGTATCACCGGTGGCAAAGGCCGCGGCAAAGACCGGCGCCAGGGTCGAAACCGAGCCATCCATCAGCCCAGCCAGTCCCGGCTGCACATAGGTCAAAACGAACTGGCGATGGTTTTCGGTTTTTTCGACATCGCGGCCTTCGGCGCCCAGCACCGCCTCATCGATCCGGTCGGCGGCGTCGGCGTGGCGGCGTTCCTGCGCGGCCAGATCGCCCAACAGCTTGCGCGTGCCAGCATCGCTGACCTGCTTGGCTGCCTCCATATAAAAGCGATAGGCGCCCTCCTCCATCTCCCATACCTGCTGGCGCACGGCTTCAAGGGTGAGATTCTTCAGCAGCCAGATCGGCTTGCGGTTGATGAAGCCGCGCACATGCTCGCGCCGGATCGGCACCACCCGCTTGCCAAAGCGCTCGACATAAAGATCGAGCAGACGGCGGCGATGCTCATCCTCCTCGGCCGCCATGCCCTCGAACAAAGCCGCCGAGCCCGGATAGGTGGGCGCCAGGCGCGTCGCGAATTCGGAATAGATGCTGCCATCCTCTTCCTCGGCCGCTACTGCCAAAGCCAATATCTCGCGTTCGGAGAGGCTCGAAAAAGAGCGGCGGGTATCGGGCAGCAGGGAAAACATGGCGCGGTCTCGTTTAGAATGGTTCTAAACATTGTCTAGAACCATTCTAAACTGATGGCAAGCCCTGCCGCCCTATTGCAGCATGGATTGCTGGGCGAAAATCGCGGCCATGGCGCCGCTGGACGTGGCCAATGTCACGCTGGCCATGGGGTTGGCGAGGTCGCCAGCGGCATAAATGCCTTCCACCGAAGTCTGGCGGCGATCATCGACCTTGAGATAGAGGCCAAGCGGCGCTTCGAGGGTTTCGAGTCCCAGGCTGGTATGCAGGCTGGCGGAAGGCCGATTGCGCGGATGGGCGAACAGGACATCGACGACAGCGGTGCGGCCGGTATCGAGGTGGATAGCTGTCAGATGACCATTGTCATGCGCGATGCTTACGAGCTTGCCATCAATCACCGGCACATTGCGCCGCGCCAGATCGGCGCGCGCCTCGGCATCCAATTCGTGCCCGTCGGCGAACAGCGTCAGCTTGTCGGTCCAGTCGCCAAACAGCGAGACGGCATGCAAAGCCTGCGGCCCCGAATAAACCAGCCCCCAATGCTGCCCCGCCACTTCAAACCCATCGCAATAGGGGCAGGGCACGATCGACTTGCCCCAGCATTCGGCAAAGCCGGGAATGGCCGGCATCTGGTCGGACACGCCATAGGTCAGCAGCAACCGACGGCCCCTCAGCGTTTCGCCATCATCGGTCAGGACGGCAAAATCGTCGGCTGTGCCGCCGGCACTCTCGGCCCGGGCATTGAGCAGGCGCACCGTCGGATAGCGCTCAAGCTGCTGGCGGGCAGCCGCCAGAATATCGGCAGGCGCCTTGTGGTCATGCCCGAGCAGGCCATGGGAATGGGCGGCAAAGCGATTGCGCGGCAGCCCGGTGTCGAGCACGGTGACCTTGCGCCGCGCCCGTCCGAGCTGCAGAGCCCCAGCCAGGCCAGCAAAACTGCCGCCGATGATGATGACGTCATCCATGATGATCTCCACATTGCAGGCAAGGTGCGACGCCGGACTCGCACGCTTTCATGTGACTTTATTTGTTACATTAAGCCTGCCGTGTCAAGGCCGGTTCCGCCGCTGGCCAATTGCGGCTAGGATTGCGCGAAGTTTCCGCGTTGGAGTAGTCCATGAAGATCCCACTCGCCGCCGCATTGCTGCTCGCCGCCACATCGGCCGCCTTGGGGTTCGACAGCAGGACACAGGGGATCATCGACGACTACAAGTCCGGCAAGCTGATCCGCATTGCCGACGTGGCTCACCTGATGGCAAGCAGCGAACGCTGGTGTTACGTTGAGGAGGAAGGTACCTGTTCGTGGTCCGACATCTATCTCGATGTGGACAAGAGCGGCGCCGAATTTGAGATCGGCAATGCCTGGGACCAAGATATAGACATCGCGTTCACCGATCGCGGCGAGTTTCGTGATGGCCGCTATATCTGCGAGACCGGCCTCGACTGGGTCCCTGCAGTCCGCGCCACCAAGCGTTCGGACGGCAGCGCAATCGGCGGCCGTGAATTGGCCCAACTCAAGAGCGAAATAGCCGGCCTGCAGAGTGACGAATCGAAGGATTGCTTTGACTATCTCTTCGTTTCAGCCGATGCGGAGAACCAGACGCTCAAGCTAACCCAGCGCCAATATATCGATGACATCCATGACACCGCGCGCGACACCGAGGTAACGATCCATTTCGACGAAGCAGCAGCCAAGGCCCTCAGCTATCGATGGTAGTGCGCACGCATTCTCGCTAGAGGTGCCCACCCTGGGTCTCCCCCTACTTCTGATCAGGCTTAAGATTTGCTCCATTCACGCAACGAATATTTTCTCTGGTTCGTGCTTTTTGTCGGCCTATTCCTGCCAGCCGTCGCGCCGGGTGTAGGCAACGCGTTAACGCTGGCATTGACGGCAATTGGGCTCATGGCCTTGATTGCATCCCCTTACCGGCATGAAATCATGCGCCAACCCGCGGTTTGGCTGCCGCTTGTCGCCTGCCTTTTACTGGTTGTGGCCTTCGCAATAACCGCGCGTACGCCGCAGCACATCCTGGCTGTATATATACTCAGTCCGTTGCTTCTGGTGGGGCCCTATGCGGGATTGCTTACACGATTGGAGGCAGACCTATCCCCACAAAAGATCGCGTGGCCAGCGCTTGCAGGGACTGCTGCCGCTGCGATCATCGCCGTCTATGATATCACCCTGGGCGGACTGGATCGCGGCGGGCTGTCGGTCAACAACCCCATACACTTTGCCGATATCGCCCTGGTGCTCGGTTTCGCCAGCATGGTTGGCATATTCGATCGCTCCAAATCAGTCTGGCCGATTTTTCTTCTCGGGCCCGTATTGGCGCTGGTAGCGGTTTGGTGCTCGGCATCGCGCGGGCCATTTCTCGCCTTCATACCGATGGCGATGGCGGGAGGCGCGTGTGCAGCAATCCTGCTATTGCCGCGCCGGCCGGCCGTGGCTACGATACTCTCCAGCCTTGCCGCGATAGGTGTGTGTTTTGCCGGTGCCGTCAGCCTGAAGCTGGGCGGCAGGCTCACGGAGTTGGTCAGCTTTGGCGAGATGACCGGATCGATTGCCGTGGTCGACGCCTCAACCGCCGAACGGCTCTACATGTATCGCAGTGCCATTGGCGCCTTCCTTGCATCCCCAATCTATGGGCACGGGCTGGTCGATTTCACCGCAATCGCCGCTCAATACGCTCCATCAGGGCCGTCCTTCCCCCCCTCAGGACACTTGCATAGCGATATAGCAGACTTTGCCGTTATTGGCGGGCTGATGGGGCTCATTGCCTATGGTCTAGCGATTGCTGCACCAGTCGCGGGGGCTCTGGCGGTACGAGGTCCGGCGCGCGGCATGGCGATCTATCTGGCTACGGTCACCAGTGTTGGATATTTTTCCACTGCGCTGACAAATGCCATGCTTGGCGTTCTCGCTCAAACTTTGCTGTTTGCTGTTCTTTTGGCACTAATCGCCGTATTGGGTCGAAGTCGAGAATTTTCATGACCAATACCGCGCCCTCAACAAGCAGCACTGGCAAGTCCTCTTCAAAAGAAGAAATCCACGTCGCTCTGACCTTCGACGACAATTTCTGGGCGCCCGCCTATGCCACGATGCGGTCGGTTTGCCTGTTCACCAAGCGCCGCAGCGATCTGGTGTTTCACCTTTGCCACCGCACGCTGACGCAAGAGCACATTGATGACCTCAAGGCGATCGAGGGCGAATTCGGCGTTACCCTAGTGTGGCACGATCTGGACGGCTCTGAACTGTTCCGCGATGTGGCCGCCCGCATGCCGGTCAACAAGCGGCTGAGCAATATCGTTTATGCGCGGCTGATGATCGACAGACTGATCGGCCCCGATGTGACGCGAGTGCTCTATCTCGATTGCGATATGCTGGTCCGCGACAATATCGAAAAACTCTATGAAGTGGACATGGAAGGCCACCCGGTCGCTGCAGTGCGCGATTCCATCGGCGCCTTCATCACCGGTGGGCGGGACCTGCGCAACAATCGCGATATCTTTGATCCCGCGGATGCCTATTTCAATGCCGGCATGGTTCTGATCGACGTCGCCAAATGGCGGCAGGCCGACATTATCGGGCGGCTGGAACAGGCGCTCACGGACGGCGTCATGGCCCGCATCTATTACGACCAGGATTTCCTCAACCTGGTATTCCAGCGCAATTGGCTGCAATTGCCCTGGCGCTGGAACACGATCGATGCGCGCCACGCCCATGAGGGGCTCGATCCGGCCATCCTGCATTATACCGGGGAAGCCAAGCCCTGGGGCATTTTTTCGGGCATGCTGCAAAGCGTGGCCTTCGCCCGGCTCTATCGGCATGTGATGACCAATGAGCTGTTCTACCGTTTCGCCCGCCATCGCTGGAAGCGCTGGTGGAAGAAGAAGCTAGGCCTGGGCAAATAGGCTAGCCGGGTACGATCCCTTCGCGGGCGCAGAGTTCGGCCAGGGCACTGCCGGGCGCGGGCAGCGGCATGCCGGCCCGGCCACGGCGGGTCAGCTGGCTGCGCCAGATATGGACTGCCAGCGTATCGGGCCCAATGGCTCTATCAATGCTGGAGCCAGGCTGCATCAGAGCCGGGATGCCCTCGTAGGGAATGGGATAGAAGACGCTGCTGGGGCGCACCAGATGCTGCAGGCCGTGCCGGTGCACATAATGGGTCAGCGCAAAGGGGCCGGTGGCGCCATATTGCATGTCTTCGGGAGCGATCTTCTCGCCCAGGAGCCGCCGCGCGGCGATTTCCAGCCGCCGGAACGGGGGCAAATGCGGCTCGAACAATGGTCGCTTGGTATCGGTGAAGATGGCGAGCAGATCATCGAGCAGCGGCGCATCGGCCGGAATATGCAGCACCGCGCCATTGACCGAGCCCGGGCGCTCATAGGCCATCAGATAATCTGGCGGGCCCTCGATGGGGCGCACGCAATAGACGTCGAGATCGGCATAGACGCCGCGCCCCTGCCGCAGCAGGCTCATGCGGAAGTAATCGGAGAACACGCCGGGCGTGCCCTTGCCCTTGTAGAACACCAGCTTGTCGCGCGGCAGTATTTCGGCGGCGTCCATGGCCACTGCGCCTTCGGGCAGGCCGGGCACAGGATCGAAGGAATAGACCTCGACGCGGTGCCCATTGCGGCGGAACGAGGCGACAGACAGCGCTTCGAGCCAGCTCATCGGGCCATGCCAGAAGCTGACAATGGTGGGCAGGTTCATGGCTTGTTTCCCGGGCCGAACACATCGGCGAAGGTCTTGATCATCAAGGGGTCCCGCACATGCTGCTTGGGATCGAATACGATCTTTTCGGTGCGATCCCAATACCAGGACCGCGAGATGCCGATGAAATGGTAGCCATAAAAGCTGTTGGAGGAGCCCGATAGATTAAGCCAGCCCTTGACCTGATGGGTCCAGGGTTGGGCGCGCCAGGAGGCAAAGAACGCCCGTCCGGGCGCTAGCGCCCATTTCTTGCCGCGGTCGCGGGCGGCAATGCCCTTCTTGCGGATGACGAACTGGCTATGGCGCGGCGGCCCGGATTCTTCGCGGGCATTGAGCACCCAGACCCGATTGAATCGCAGCAACCCGAAAGGAGAGCACTCGACCGCCTTGAACACCGATTTGCGAAACGGCGACATCACCAGTTCGTCCACGTCAACATTGAGGATGGACCGCGCCTGCATCGCATATTTGCGGAAGAACTGGACGAACAGGGTCGGCTGGGCAAACTGCGGCCAATGTCCACCGAACTTGTGCTTGGTATAGACATCGCCCATGGAGCCATAGCGATAGGGCCAGGGAATAACCAAGAATTTTTTGAGCCCTTCGACGGCAGCCAGCGTGCTGCGGATATCAGCAAGACGATATTCGGTGGAGCCGTTGTCGTAGACGATCACGGCAGTAGCGCCATGTTCCTTGACGTAAAAACGCGCCCAATCGGCGATCCATTCGAGATCGTTGTCTTTGTTGATGGTGAAAATGACGCGATCACCAGCAAGCGCTTGGCTTCGGTTTGGCTGAATGGCCAACTCGAACTGCTGATCGCCGATATTGAGCCGAACATGGGTATCCGCTTTGGGCAAGGTTACCCGCAGGATAATGGCCTGCACGCCATGATGTATCTTTGGCCGGACGATGGTGCCGGTTTGAATGCCTTCGACCACAAGGCCGTCAATATGAGGCGCCAGATTGAGCGCCATTGGTCCCATCAGGTAGACATAACGCCCCGTGTGATCGCGGAACACGTCGTAGAACACCGCACGATCGTCGAACCGGTCATAAAAGCTCCTGGGTCGCTCCAGCTCGGGCCCAAGCGGGATGCGCCGGAGCGAACCCGCTTCGGACAACAGGACTGGGGAGGACGCGGCAATGGCCGCGTCGGAATGCGCAATGTCGATAGCCATGCTGTGCCATTAGCCCACCAAAGGCCGGCAGGCTAGCACCAACCTGCCTATTGCTGCTGGCTGGCCAGCCAGTCTGCGTCGGGCTCGATGGGCGTGATGATATCGAGCAACACCCCGTTGGGATCCGCAGCGATGAAATGGCGCTGCCCGAAGACCTCGTCGCGTAGCGGCTGCGCGATGGAAACGCCGGCCGCAAGCAGGCGATCATACTCTGCCGCCGCATCCTTTACTTCAAAGCTCAGGATCAGGCCCGCTGTCGGCCGGCGGCCGATTTCGGGGATAGTCTCGTGATCATAGGCGATGACGGCGAGTTCGATATGGTCCTTGACGGTGGAGCGCATATGCACATACCAGTCGCTATCGAAGACCGGGGCAAAGCCGAGATGGTTCTGGTAGAATTCCGCGGTTGCCGCGACATTCTCGACCTGGAGGAGCGGATAGGAATTGAGCATTTCCATAGTAAGCATCCTTGCGAGGCATTGAATTTACGTGCAAGCTGTCTGCAATGTCATTTAACATACAGGCTGTACGTATGCAAGAGCGCCGAAGCCAAGCCGAACGACGCAGCGGAACCCGTGCTGCCCTGGTGAGCGCAGCGCGCGCGCTCTTTGCCCAGAACGGCTATGCCGGAACAGGTACGCCGGAGATCGTGCAGGCCGCCGGGGTGACGCGCGGTGCGCTCTATCACCATTTTGCCGACAAGGCCGCCCTGTTCGCCACCGTAGTGGAGGAAGAGCATATGCTGCTGGCCATGGCGATCAATGCTGCCACCGAGAGCGAGGACGAGCCGGGGCCGGTCAAGGCGCTGGTCGCCGGGGGCGATGCGTTTCTCGATGCCATGCAGGACCAGGGCCGGCGGCGCATCCTGCTGGTGGATGCGCCCGCCGTGCTTGGCCGGGCGGCAGTCGACGAGATCGATGGCCGCCATGGCCTGCGCACCCTGGTTGAGGGCGTGACGGCGGCCATGGAGGCCAAGGCGATCCGCGAATTGCCCGCCGTGCCGCTGGCGCATTTGCTCAACGCCCTGTTCGACCGTGCCGCGCTGGCACCACCGGAAGAGGTCAATGACTATCGCAAGGCCATCAAGGCCCTGATCCGCGGCCTCAAGATTTAGCGCGTTCCAGGCTCTCGACGCGCTCGGCCAATTGCTGCATTGCTGCAATCAGCGGGGCGATGAAGGCGTCATAGCGCAGCCCCTCCTCGCTCTGCGGATCGGCGGAGTCGGCCTTCACATGGCCGGCAAAATCCACGCAACCTGCCGCTTCCAGCGCTGATTTCACCTGCTGGGCCAGCAGACCGTAATGGGTGCGGCGGCCTTCACGTGCAGCACCGTTCTCGGTGCCGCCAATGATCCAGCGATATTTCACCGGTTCGAGCGACAGGATGAAGTCGAGCCCCAGATCGCTGGGTGCAATGTCGGTCTTTTGCCGCGCATCGGAGGTCTGGATCGTGCCCGTCGCCGCCCAGACCGAGGCCCAGCGCGCGCCACTGGCGCCCAGCGTCACGGCATTGTCGCTGGCCGGATGCACGGATGCGGCAAAGCTCACCACGCCGCTCGCCGCATCCACGGTCAGGGCATCGATCCAGCTCGAGCCATCGGCGCTGACTTTCAGCCGCCAGTGATCATCGCCCGCCAGCCCCATTTCAGCCCGGCCCGACCAATTGCTTTGATAGAGCAGGCTCGCCGTATCGCTGGGGCCGGCCTTGTTGAGTTTGAGTTGATGACCATTACCGGCATGGTTGAGCAGGGTCGCGGCGCTCGAGACCGTCAGCCGATTGGTCGCATCGGGGGAGGCATTGATGCCCAATTGGGGCAGTCCCGCGCCCAGCGAAGCCAGCGGCACCCAGGCGCCCGCGTCGAATACATAAAAGGTTCGGTCGGCTTTGACATAGACCTGCCAGCCGGCCGCCGGATCGTAGAACATCCAGGCGCCGGACTGGAATGCGGCGAGCTCATTGGCATGTCCCGACCAGGCGCCACTCGCCGCGGCCGGCACGATATAGGCCTCCCCCGCCAGCGGGCTGGCGGGCGGATTTGCCAATGTGCGGCTTTCGACAATGGGTTGTACCAGGGCATCGAGCGCCTGGATCGCCTCATTATGCGTCACGTGTTTCTGTGCCTGTTGCGGCATGATGAGGGGCAGCGACAGGCGTGGGCTCTGGTCCATGGGAAAACTCCTTTGCCGGCCAGTCTAGGCCGGCCGGCAAAGGAGGGGATAAGCGGGAGAAATCCCGTGCTAAGCCGCGGCCAGCGGCGCGGGCCGCCGCATGGTGGTCACCACGAAGGTCACGATGAAGGTCATGCTCATCAGCAGCACGATGGTGGGCGCGGGCGCCGAGTCGATGAAGAAGCTGGCATAGATACCTACCAGCGAAGACACCACCGACACCGTCACCGCGATCAGCATCATCGGCGCGAAGCGCTTGCTGATGAGATAGGCGATGGCGCCGGGGGCGACCAGCAGCGCAATCACCAGCACGATGCCAACCGCCGTCAGCGCCGCCACGATGGTGAGCGAGAGCAATGCGAGCAGCCCATAATGCAATACCCGCACCGGCAGGCCGATGGCGCCGGCCTGCTGCGGATCGAAGGTGAACAGCAGCAGGTCGCGCCATTTGGCCAGCACGATCGCCGTCACCACCAGGGCAATCAGACCGGTCTGGATCAGATCCTCGATGCTGACCCCCAATATGTCGCCGAACAGGATATGGTCGAGATGCACATCGGTCTGGATCGAGGTGTAGAGCACGATGCCCAGGCCAAACAGGCCCGAAAACACCACGCCCATCACGGTATCTTCCTTGATGCGGCTATGTTCCTTGAGATAGCCCACCGAAAGCGCGCAGCCCATGCCGGCGGCAAAGGCACCCACGCCCAGCGGCAAGCCAACGATATAGGCCAGCACCACCCCGGGCAGCACGGCATGGGAGATGGCGTCGCCCATCAGCGACCAGCCCTTGAGTACGAGAAAGCAGGAGAGCAGGGCTGTGGGAATGGCGACCATGACGGCAATCGCCATGGCTGAGGTCATGAAGGGAAACTGGAACGGCCAGAGCGCATAGATGAGGAATTCGTTCATTTGGCGATTTCCTTGGCGGTGCGGCGCCTGGCGGCCAACAGGCCATGCTTGGGAGCAAGGAAAAAGGCCAGCAGGAACACCACGGTCTGCAGCACCACGATAACGCCGCCCGTCGCCCCATCAAGGAAGAACGAGATATAGGCGCCGAACAGGCTCGATAGCGTTCCCACCGTCACGGCGATCAGGATCAGTCGCGGAAAACGATCAGTGAGCAGATAGGCCGTCGCCCCAGGGGTTACCACCATGGCGATGACGAGGAAGGCGCCCACGGTCTGCATGGCCGCAACGGTGCAGGCAGCCAGAAGCGTGAAAAAGATCACCCGCAGCAGCGGCGGATTGAGCCCGATCGTGCGGGCATGGTTTTCATCGAAAAAGGTGACCATCAGATCTTTCCAGATCACCAGCATGATGGCCAGCGTTACCAATGCGATGATCACCAATTGCAGCGTATCCTCGGGCGTGACCGCCAGGATATTGCCCATCACGATGGTCTGGATGTTGACCGCGGTGGGCGACAGCGAAACCATGAACAGGCCCAGCCCGAAAAACGCGGTAAAGATCAGCCCGATCACCGCATCTTCCTTGAGCTTGGTACGGTGGGTCAAAAACAGCATGGCGCCAGCGGCAAGGCCGCCGGAGAAGAAGGCGCCCAGCGAAAAGGGGAGGCCCAGCATATAAGCTCCGGCAACGCCGGGAACGATGGAATGGCTGAGCGCATCCCCGATCAGCGACCAGCCCTTGAGCATGAGATAGGCCGACAGGAACGCGCAGACGCCGCCGACCAGGGCCGAGACCCAGATGGCGTTGATCATGTAACCATAGCTAAAAGGTTCAAGCAGGATGTCGATCATTTCTTGACCGGGTCCGACTGCTTGGTTTTCATCTTGCCGTTTTCGCCATACATGACTAGGGGGCGTTCGTCATCGGTCAACACCGAGACATGGCGCGGATCATCGTCATCATGCAGGTCTGAGCCCGCCAGCACGAAGTGGCGCAAGGCGCCGCCAAAGGTGATTTCGAGCCATTCGCGGGTAAAGACCTCCGCGGTGGGCCCGGAGGCCAGAACCGTACCCTTGACCAGCACCGTTCGATCGCAGAATTCGGGAACCGAACCCAGATTGTGAGTTGAGACCAGCATGACCTTGCCCTCGTCGCGCAATGCGCGCAGCAGGGCGACGATGGCATCCTCGGTCTTGACGTCGACGCCGGTAAACGGCTCGTCGAGCAGGATGACTTCGCTTTGCTGGGCCAAGGCCCGGGCCAGGAAAACGCGCTTTTTCTGGCCGCCGGACAGCTCGCCAATCTGGCGGTGGCGGAATTCGAGCAGGTTCACCCGCTCCAGCGCTTCGGTCACCATCTGGTGGTCGATCGGGCGGGGGCGGCGCAGGATATTCATGTGGCCATAGCGCCCCATCATCACCACGTCTTCGACCAGCACCGGGAAATTCCAGTCCACGTCTTCGGATTGGGGCACATAGGCGACCAGGTTGCGCTTGAGCGCCTGCTTGCCGGGCACGCCCAGAATCTCCACCGATCCGGCAGCCAGCGGCACGAAGCCCATAATGGCCTTGAACAGGGTGGATTTGCCCGAGCCGTTAACGCCAACCAGCGCGGTTATGGAACCGCGCGGGATGGAGAAACTGGCATGTCTCATGGCCGTGGTCCCATTGCGGTAAGCGACTGTGATGTCGCTTACCGCCAGGCCCGGCTGCTGGACAGCATTCATGGGGTCAGACCTTTTACAATAGTCGATGTGGTGATCTTAAGCAGGTCCAGATAGGTCGGCACCGGGCCGTCGGCCTCGCTCAGGGAGTCCACATAGAGCACGCCGCCATATTTGATGCCGGTTTCACGCGCCACCTGTTCGGCCGGCTTGGACGAGATGGTGGATTCCGAAAAAATCGCCGGCACATTATTGGCGCGCACTTCGTCGATCACATGGCGCACCTGTTGCGGGGTGCCCTGCTGGTCGGCATTGATCGGCCAGAGATAGAGTTCCTTGAGCCCGAAATCGCGCGCCAGATAGCTGAAGGCGCCTTCGGACGTCGCCAGCCAGCGCCGCTCCTCGGGAATGGCCTCGATGCTGGCGCGGATCGGGGCGACGGCCGCATTGATCTGTTCGGAATAGGCGGCAGCATTGGCATTGTAGGTTGCTTCATTGGCCGGATCGGCCGCAACGAATGCCTTGCGGATGTTCTCGACATAGATCAGCGCGTCGGTCGGCGACATCCAGGCATGCGGATTGGGCTTGCCCTCATAGGGTCCTTCGCCAATGCCCATCGGCTCGACGCCTTCACTGACCACCACATTGGGCACATCGCCCAGATTGGCCAGGAACTGGGCGAACCATTGTTCCAGGTTCAGCCCGTTCCACAGGATCAGGTCGGCATCCTGCGCCGCGATCAGATCGCCGGGGGTGGGCTGGTAATTGTGAATCTCGGCGCCGGGCTTGGTGACCGAAACCACATCGGCCGCATCGCCTGCAACATTGCGCGCCATATCGGCAATGATGGTGAAGGTGGTCACCGCCTTGAGACGGTCCTGGGCCACAGCTGGCAACGATGCGAGGACAAAAGCGGACACAGCAAGCACGGAAAACAAACGACGGCGCATCGGGTACTCCAGATTGGGACGAGCAATTCAATAGTGCAATTGCAAATCATTCGCAACAAAGAAATGCGATGCCCGGTGGATGCCGCTGCGATGAGCAAGAGCGGGTGCAAACACCATCATTGGCTCAACGCGCTCGTGCGGAGGCGTCTGGCCGGCATACCCCGGTTTCGTCATGCCAGTGTCAAACAGGCTGGTTAAGTCCGCCGCATTGTCGCGAACATCCCAGCCGTAACCTGACCCCGGAGCTGCCATGCGAATCCTTCTTGCCGCCGGCCTGATGCTGGCCAGTGCCCTCACGCCCGCCTTCGCCCAGGACGGCACGCTGGTACTCTATACCAGCCAGCCCAATACCGATGCCCAGCAGACCGCGGACGCCTTCATGGCCAAATATCCGGGCATTACGGTGGAATGGGTACGCGATGGTACGCCCAAGATCATGGCCAAGTTCCGTGCCGAACTCGAAGCCGGCGCGCCGCTGGCCGACGTGCTGCTGATCGCCGATGTGGTGACCATGGAAGGGCTCAAGGCCGAAGGCCTGCTGCTCAATTATCCCGAAGCCGATACGACCGGCTTTGACGCCAATCTGTTCGACGAGGACGGCGCCTATTTCTCGACCAAGCTGATCACCACGGGCATCGTCTATAACACTGCCGCCAGTATGGTCCCGGCAAGCTGGCTTGACCTGACCAAGCCGGAAGCCAAGGACCAGCTCGCCATGCCCAGCCCGCTCACCTCGGGCGCAGCACTGATCCATGCGGTGACGCTGACCGGTAGTCTGGCGGAAGGCTGGGACTTTTATTCCGCGCTCGCCGCCAATGGCGCCCAGGCGTCCGGCGGCAATGGCGATATTCTGACGGCCGTTGCCGGCGGCGAAAAACTCTATGGCATGATCGTGGATTTCCTGCCGATCCGCGAAGCGGCCAAGGGCGCGCCGGTGGCCTTCGTGTTCCCAACCGAAGGCGTTTCCGCCGTCACCGAGCCGGCGGCCATTCTCGCCTCGGCACCCAATCCGGACAATGCCAAGCTGTTTATCGATTTCCTGCTCTCCGAAGAAGGCCAGCAGCTCGCGTCGAACCAGGGCTATATTCCGGCGCGCGATGGCGTCGCATTGCCAGCCGGTTATCCCGACCGCGCCGGGATCAAGGTATTGCCCTACGATGCCGCAGCAGCCCTCGCCAACGAGACCGCCAACAAGGAACAGTTTGGCGAGATTTTCGGCCAGTAAGCCACGGTGATTTCATCCAAGCCATCGATGCGGCTGGCCGGCACGGTTCCTCCCTTGTCGCTGCCGGACGGCCGCATCCATAGAGCGGCGGGCCCCCTGGTGCCCGCCGCTCTTGTTCTTCTTGCGGTCGGGTTGCTGGCGGTCCTGCCCATCGGCCGCCTGGTGGCGGCAGCGCTATTCATCGAGGGCACATTTGATGCCAGCCTGCTGCTGGACCGGCTTGCCCGCGGCGCCACACAGCGGGCTATTTTCAACACGCTCGATACATCGCTATTCGGTGCCCTGCTGGCGCTGGTGCTTGGCGCACCATTGGCGCTGCTGATTGCGGCCACCGATATGCCGCTGCGCAAACTGCAGGGCTTTCTGCTGATCCTGCCGCTGATGATTGCGCCACAGGTGATGGCGCTGGCCTTCATGCATCTGCTGGGCCCATCAAGCGCGCTGCTTGGCGCCGTTGGCCTGGCGCCACCGCCGGGTACAGCCAATCCCCTATTGGGGCGCAGCGGCATCATTGTGCTCTTCGGAATCCAGCACGCCCCCATTGTCTTCATCACCCTGCGCGCGGGGCTGATCCTGATACCGCGCGACTATGTCGAGGCGGCCCGCGCCGCCGGCATGGGGCCGGCGCGGGTACTGAGCGGCGTCGTGCTGCCGCTGCTAAGGCCCTATGTCATCGCAGCGGCGGCTCTGGCCTTTGTCTCGGGCGTCGGCAATTTCGGCATTCCAGCCCTATTGGGCATGCCGGAAAATTACCTGACGCTGGCGACCCTGATCTACCAGCAACTTTCCAGCAACGGGCCCACCGTGCTGCCGCAGGTTGCGGGGCTCTCACTGCTGATCTGCGCTATTGCCATCCTGGGTATCGGCGCACAAGGCCTGGCGCTGCGCCGCAGGCCGTTCGCGCTGACCCGCGGCACGCCGATGCACTTCGCGCTCGGGCACTGGCGTTGGCCGGCCGCCATCACCGGCATGCTGGCGCTGTCCATCGCGCTGTTGCTGCCGGCGGCAGCGCTCATCGCCACCTCGCTCGTGCCCGCCTATGGCGTGGCGCTCTCGACGGCCACCGTCACGCTCGACAACTATGCGGAAGTCCTATTGCGGCAGGCCTCCACCATGCGGGCTTTCGTCAATTCCAGCTATTTGTCGCTCCTGGCCGCCGCCATCCTGGCAGTGCTGGCCGTGCCGCTGGCCCTGGGCATGGCGCAATTGCCCCGCGCCTTTGCGCGCCTGTCACACGGCATGCTCGAATTGCCCTATGCCCTGCCGGGCATCGTGCTGGCAATCGCCTGCATCCTGCTGTTCCTGCGGCCGCTGCCGCTGCTGGGCAGCCTCTATCCGACACCGTGGATCATCCTCATCGCCTATTTGATGCGATTTGCGGCTCTTGGCCTCAAGCCGGTAGAGGCGGCGCTGGGGCAATTGCCGCCCGACCTGAACGAGGCGGCGGCGGCATCTGGCGCCGGCGCCATCAGGCGGCTGCTGACGATCACCGCGCCCCTCGTTGCCCCGGCGGCGGCCGCGGGCGCGCTGCTGGTCTTCATGAGCGCCTTCAATGAACTGACCGTCTCGGCGCTGCTATGGTCCAGCCGCAACGAGACTATCGGGGTGATCCTGTTCAGCCTTGAGGAATCGGGACTCTCACCGCAGGCAGCCGCAGTGGCCGTCATTACCCTGATCGTGATCATAGTGCTGCTGGCAGCGCTCGATCGGCTGTCCGGCCGCTTTCCGGTGGGTGTGCTGCCCTGGCGCTGATCAGCCCGGCACGATCCAGGCATCCTCGACCGCAAAATGCACCGGGCGGCCGGGCTCCAGTCGCTCCCGGGCCGTGAGCAGCACATTCTGGCCACTCGCCAATTGCAGAATTGTGTCATAACCCGCCCCCGAATAGCGGGCGGCAACGACGGCGGCCGGAACGCCAATCTCCGCCAGGGCCAGATTTTCCGGCCGCAGCAGCAAAGTCGCCTTGCTGCCCTGCGCTTGACCACGAGCGGGAACCGGCCGGTCCGCCAGCATCACACGCCCCCCGGACACCAGCGCCGGCACGAGCATCCCACGACCGACAAAACCCGCGACCATCGCATTGGCCGGCTCGTTATAAAGCTGCTCGGGACGGCCCGATTGCTGCACCACGCCGCGGTCCAGCACGACGACCCGGTCCGCCAGCGCCAAGGCCTCTGATTGGTCATGCGTCACAAACACGATGGTCGCACCGGTCTTTTCGTGCAAGCGAGCAAACACGTCCAGCATTTCGGCGCGCAGATGCACGTCGAGATTGGCTAAGGGTTCATCGAGCAGAATGATATCGGTGCCGGTCACGAGGCACCGTGCCAGCGCCACGCGCTGGCGCTGACCGCCCGACAGGCCATCGACGGCGCGCTGTCCGAAGCCGGTCAAGGAAACCATCTCGAGCGCCGCGCCGACACGCTCCTCGATAGCCGCCCGCCCCAGGCCGCGCGCCTGCAGCGGATAGGCGACATTGCCGGCGACATCCATATGCGGCCACAGCGCATAGGATTGAAAAACCACGCCTAGGCTCCGGCGTTCGGGCGGCACCATCGTGCCGGGGCTGCCGACCAGGCGGCCATTGAAATGAACAGTGCCGGCGCTCGGCTGCTCAAAGCCCGCAATCAATCTCAGCAGCGTGGTCTTGCCGCAGCCGGAAGGCCCCAACAGGGCGGTGAAAGACCCCGTCTCAAGCGTAAAGCTGGCCGCGTTCACCGCCAGATTGTCACCGAACCGCTTGGTCAGATTGTCGAGCATGATGGTTGTCATCCGGCCCATCTAGAAGCCGGACATGACATTTGGACGACAGGCAAAACAAAAGCGTCCTGCCATCCACCGGCGTGCTGGGCGGCGAGGATAGCCTTGAGCGCCCGAACGCATTAATGAAGGCGCGCGGGGGCACGTGGTCTTCGCTCACTGCAAGGAGTGCCATGTCTGTCCAGAGCCAGGCCAAGCGCCTTACCACGCGCGATATACGGGCCAAGAAGCGCAGCGGCGAGAATATCGCCATGCTCACCGCCTATGATTATGTGACCGCGGCGCTGCTCGACCAGGCGGGGATCGATATCCTGTTGGTCGGCGATAGCCTGGGCAATGTGGTGCTGGGGCATGAAACCACCCTGCCCGTCACGCTGGACGACATGATCCGCCACGCGGCCGCCGTGCAGCGCGGCACCAATCACGCGCTGGTGGTGTGCGACCTGCCCTTCGGCACCGCGAGCGATCCCGATACTGCCCTGCGCAATGCGGTCACGCTCCTGCAGCAAACGGGCGTCCAGGCGGTCAAGATCGAGGGCGGGGCGGCAGCCGCGCCGATCGTTGCCCGGCTGGTGGTACAGGGCATTGCCGTCATGGCCCATATCGGGCTGACGCCGCAATCGGTGCATCAATTGGGCGGCTATTACCGCCACGGCAAGCAGCAGGAAGAGGCGCGCGAACTGACCGCGGCCGCCAAGGCGCTGCAGCAGGCCGGCGCCTTTGCCATCGTGCTGGAATTTCTCGTGCCCGAACTGGCCGCCGAGATTACCCGCCTGCTGGATATCCCCACGATCGGCATCGGTTCGGGTCCCGATTGCGCCGGGCAGGTGCTGGTGATCAATGACCTGATCGGGCTGAGCGTCACCCCGCCGCCCAGCTTTGCCAAGCCAAAGGCCGATGTCGCCGCGATTGTCCGCGCCGCTGCCACTGCCTATATCGCAGAGGTCAAAGCCCCAAAGGATTCCTCCCTTGGCCAGTAACATCCTCATCGCCGTCACCGGCAGCATCTCGGCCTACAAAATGGCCGACGTGGTCTCCGATCTCACCAAGCGGGGTCATCAGGTGCAATGCATCCTGAGCGCCAGCGCCCAGCAATTCATCACCCCCTTGGTACTCGAAACGCTGAGCGGGCGGCCGGTTAAGTCGGACCTTTTCGGGGCCGACATTTCAGGCACCGAGCATATCGATCTGGCGCGCTGGGCCGATGTCTTCGTCGTCGCCCCGGCGACCGCCAATGTGCTGGCCAAGCTGGCGCTGGGCCTGGCCGATGACCTGCTGACCACGGTGGCCTTGGCAACCAAGGCACCCGTGCTGATCGCTCCGGCCATGAACACCGTGATGTGGGAGCATCCCGCCACCCAGGACCACCTGCAAACCCTGCTGCAGCGCGGCGTCGGCGTGATCGATCCGGCCGCCGGAACGCTGGCCTGCGGCGAAGTGGGGATCGGCAAGCTGGCGCCCATCCCCGCCATTGTCGGCGCCATCGAAGCGGCCCTGATCCAACCCGAAACCGACCTTGCCGGCACGACAGTACTGATCACCGCCGGCCCCACCACCAGCCCGATCGACGCGGTGCGCTACATCACCAACCACTCCACCGGCCGCATGGGCGCGGCCATGGCCGAGGAAGCGTTGCGGCGCGGCGCCGCGGTGCGCTATGTGCTGGGCGTGGACAAGGGCGTGGTGCGCCCGGTTCCGCCCAAGGACAGCGCCACTCGCCTGACTCTGGTCGAGGTGCACACCGCCGAAGAGATGGCGCAGGCCGCACTGGGCTTCCTGCCGCAGGTCAATGGCGTGATCGCCACCGCAGCGGTGCTGGACTACCGCGTGGCCACGCCATCGGCCAATAAGCTCAAGCGCGCCAGCGAAGCCGTGGCGCTCGATATGGTGCCCTCGGTGGACGTGCTGGGCGCCTTGAAGGACGCCGCCACCAGCCAGTGGTTTTTAGGCTTTGCCGCCGAAACCGATGATGTCGAAGCCAATGGCCGCAAGAAGCTCGACGGCAAGAAACTCGATTTCCTGTTTGCCAATCCCGTCGCCCGCAGCGGGGAAACCAGCGCCACCGGATTTTCCGTGCCCACCAATGGCGGCACCCTGTTCCGCGCCGGGGGCGAGGCCGTTGCCCTGCCGGTGATGAGCAAGACGGACCTTGCCAAACGCCTCTGGGACCTTATCGCATGATTACAATATTGCGCACCATTGCCGAGGTCCGGGCCTGGCGCGACAGCCTGCCCGGGACCGAAAAACTGGGCTTCGTGCCCACTATGGGGGCGCTACATGCCGGCCATATCAGCCTGATGGAATTGGCCCGCCGCCATGCCGACCGCACCATTGCCAGCATTTTCGTCAACCCGCTGCAATTCGGACCCAATGAGGATCTGAGCAAATATCCCCGTCCCATCGAACAGGATCTCGCCCTGCTCGAAGCGGCGGGGGTGGACGCGGTGTTCCTGCCGCCGGTGCATGAGCTTTATCCGCCTGATGCTTCCACCTTCGTCACCGAGGACAGCGTTTCGAGCCATCTCTGCGGCGCCGTGCGGCCCGGCCATTTCCGGGGCGTCACCACGGTGGTACTCAAGCTCTTCAATATTGTTGCGCCGGACCTCGCCGTATTCGGCCAGAAGGACGCCCAGCAATGCGTGGTTATCGAGCGCATGGTGCGCGATCTCAACCTGCGCGTGCAGATCCTGCGTGGCCCCATTGTGCGCGAAGCCGACGGGCTGGCGCTGAGTTCGCGCAATATCTATCTCGAACCCGCCGACCGCCAGGCAGCTCCGGCGATCTTCAGAAGCCTTGAGGCGGCGCGCAAGGCCTTCGAGGGCGGCGAACGCCACGCCGTCACGCTTGCCGCCATCGGTCGGGCAAGCCTTGCCACCGAGCCGCGCATCGCCCCGCAATATTGGGAAGTACGCCACCCCCAGAGCCTTGAACCCATCTCCACGATCGGCCCCGAAGGCGCCCTCCTCGCCGTCGCCGCGCATCTGGGCAGCACGCGGCTCATCGACAATCTGTTGCTGGCTTGACCGGGCCACAGGCGGGCCGCAATCAGCGCGTCGAAGCGATCCCGTAAATGCGCTCGATGTCATCCAGCGCCAGATGGGCCGCCAGAATCCCGCCGGCGGTCGCCCACACCGTGTCGGACACACCATAGACATGGCCGGTCTTGGCCACTGCCAGGTTCTGCCAGAGCGGATCGCCCAGCCAGTTCTGTTCCTCCTCGAGCGCCAGCCCGTCCCCGGTCTCGTAGGAAAAATACAGCAGCCGGTCGCCATCGAGTTCGGGAATGCGTTCCTTGGTGATCGGCTCGGCCAGGCCGGGTCTGTCCTGGGCCTGCGGCCGGCCGAAGCCGATATCGCGCAGGATCGAACCGGAAAAACTGTCATTGTTATAGGCGTAATTTTGCCCGGCGATGAAGCGCACCAACCCCACCTTTTCGGAGCGGCGTTCGCCCAGCGCCGACTGGATGGCGGTCACCCGGCGCTGATAGTCAGCCAGCGCGACTTCGGCTTCCGCGGTCTTGCCGGCGGCCTCGGCATAGACCGCCAGATTCTCCCGCCACTGGCCAGTAATGTTCTCGACAAACACGGTGGGGGCGATGGCCGAAAGCTGGTCGTAGATCTTTTCGTGCCGCTTCTTGTTGCCGATGATCAGGTCGGGCCGGAGCGCCGCGATGGTTTCCATGTCGGGCGCCAGCTCCTCGCCGGCCACTACCGTATCGGCCAATCGGGCCGCGACATGGTCGAACCATGGATTGGCATTGGCCGAGCGAACCGCGCCGACCGGCACGATGCCCAGCGCCAGCAGGTCTTCGGTCGCTTCGTTGGTAAGGGCGACGATGCGCAGCGGCGCGTCGGACACGGCTGTCGTGCCCATGATGTGAGTAATGTCCCGGGCGAAGGCGGCGGGCACGAGCAGCGTCAGCACGGCCGGGATGGCCAGAAGCGAGAACAAGCGGCGAGTGATCATCTTTGGTCCATAAAATGACAATTAAAGTCATATTTAGACATCAATCCTGTCGCGCCTGTTAAGTCAAGCCGGGCTGGCCTTGGCGCCCTCCCCGTCAAGGTCGTCGTCGTCCGAGCTGCCGGCATAGGCCGCCGAAAGCTGGCGGTAATATTTCGAGCGCAGCGCCAATAGGGTCACGACCACGCCCACGATGCCCGCAACGGTAAACACCAGCGCAATGCCCCGCGCCGGACCAGTGCCGAACCAGCCGCCAATGGCATCGGCGCCCGCGCCATCGGTCATGAATGGAATAACGATGAATTGGGTCAGTGGGCCGATCAGGAAGGCGGTCAACGGGGACGCCGCCTGTTCGACCGATTGGGCAAAACCGAAGACGCGACCCTGCCGTTCCAGCGGCACCACCTTTTGCAGGGTCGTGTGTTCGGCGGCCTCGGCATAGGGGCTCAGCAGCATCCAGATGAAACACCCAACGGCCAAAAGCCAGATCGAAGGCTGGATGGTAAAGACGCAGCATACCGACCAGGTGATCAGGTTGACCAACAGCAGCGTGCGTAGCGGATTCTTGCCCAGCCCGGTCCTGGCGATAATGATCCCGCTCAGGATGAACGCCGTCGACAGCACGCCGAGCAGCAGGCCCCAGACCTGCACCGACACCAGCGACAGGCCATAGGCGTCCAGCAGCGCCATGAATATGCCGCCCAGGAAATTGTTGAAGGTGGCAAAAAAGATCAGCGCGAACAGGCCCGGCACGGCGGCGATTACCGCAATCGTGCCCTTGATATCGACCCGCTTGGGCTCGACCGGTTCGCCCGGCACCGCCTCGACACGCCCTTCATCGATCCGAACCGGAAACAGATGGGCAAAGGCCAGCAGGGTCAAAACCAGCGCCAGCGACAGCGTCGCCACCATGCCACCCCAGGCCACGAGGAACCCACTGATCACCGAGGTGGTCAAAAACCCGATGCCGGAGACCATGCCGACCAGCCCATTGGCCTTGTCGCGCCGGTCTTCAGGAATGAGGATCGTGACCAGGGTGGGCAGCGCAATGGAGCGGATATTGCCGGCAATGACGCCCAGCATGACGAGGAACACGAAGATCCACAGCTGTGGGCTATAGGGATTGGTGAAGGCCTCGGCCGGCGAAAGCAGCAACAGCGCCAGCGACACGGCATAGAAGGCGGCCGACACCACGCTCGAGCCCAGCATGGCGAGCTTTTTGGGATTGTGATCGACAATGCTGCCCAGCCAGAAGCCGAACCCGGCCGTGAACACCAGATAAACGCCAGCGATCATGCCGGTGGCGAACACCGATTGGGTCTCGATATAGACCCAGAAGGTCAGTGCGAACCACACGGTGAAGTTGGTTATGTTGGCAATCAGATTATTGCCCAGCAGATGGTAAAACGGGGTCATCGGCGCCTCTCCTTGCCGGCGCGGCAGGCTAGGACGGCACGGCGCGATGCTCAACCCTTTATCCCTGCGGAAATCCAAACCGGCAGACCGGCACGCCGGGCACCGCGGCGCGGAATTGCACCACACCGTCCCGGCCCTCGGTGTCGCCGCCTGAATTCAGGCTGGTGACAAATATCGTGCGCATATCGGCGCCGCCGAAACAGGGCATAGTTGGATGGCTCAGCGGCAAGTCGACCCAGCCGGCCAGCGTACCATCGGGCGCAATGCGGTTGATGCGGCTGCGGCTCGGTGCAGCGGACCAGTAATAGCCATCCATATCGCAAGCAGCGCCATCGGCGCGGCCATTGGTCTCGTCGCGGTCGCGCAGCCGGCGGCGATTGGCAATGCGCCCATTGGCGGCATCGAAATCCCAGGCATCCACCCACATTTGCCCGCGCGAATCGGAGTGATAGAGCGTGTTCGCCTCCCGGTTCCAGGCCAGCCCATTGGCAATGGTCACCCCGCTCGCCAGCACACTGACTTCGCCCTCGGGCGTGACGCGATAGAGGCGCCCTTCCGGCTCGCCAGCGCTGCCAAAGTCCATGCTGCCGACATAAAAGGCGCCGTCCGGCCCCACCTTGCCGTCATTGAAGCGCATATTGGGCTTTGCATGTTCCACCGCCGCAAGCGGCGTCCGCCGCCCACTTTGGATATCCACCAGTTCGACCGTGCGCCGGAACGCCACCACCAATTGACCGGGACCGGCAAGGCCAAAACTGCCCACCGGCTCGTCAAAGCGCAGCGCCTGCCGGGTGCCGTCGCCCAGTGAGAGCGCATGGATCACGCCCGCTTCGATATCGCACCACCAGAGCCGGTCATGCGCCCCGTCCCAGACCGGGCTTTCTCCCACCCCGAAGCGCTCGCGCACCAGAAATGTCACGGGCCCCAGGGCCAATTGCTCACGCGCTGTCTCGCTCACCGGCATGCTCCCGATTCGGGCCTCCTGCCCCCTCGACGCTATCTTGCCTCACGGCCGGATTAGTCATACCAACTTTTGCACCGCTCAATCGGCAATCGTGCCACGCCAGCACTTTCCGGCGCGCATAAGGGCTTCGGTTCCATGTCCCGCATCCTGCTCACCGGAGCCTCCGGCTATCTGGGAACACAGCTCCGTCCAGCGCTTGTCGCGCAGGGCCACATTGTGCTGGCCACCGATATGCGCCCCGCGCCCGATGGCACTGATATCGCGCTGGCCGACCTGGCCGATGCCGCAGCCATCGATGCGCTGATGGCCCAAAAGCCCGATGCCGTGCTGCATCTGGGCGGCATGGCCAATGAGGGCGATTGGGACCTCATCCTGCGCGCCAATATCATGGGCTGCTACAATATTTTCGAGGCCGCCCGCCGCCATGGCGTGGGCCGGGTGATCTATGCCTCGTCCTATCACGTGGCCGGCTTCTACCCCACGGCGCGAGCGCCGCTGCCGGTGGACATGCCCTATCGCCCCGACACGCTGTACGGCGTCTCCAAGGCTTTCGGGGAGAACCTGGCCCGGTTCTATTTTGACAAATACGGCGTGCAATCGCTGTCGATTCGCATCTGCTCGGCCCACAAGCCGAAGACACCGCGCGAATCCCGCAATTGGTGCGATCCCACTGATTTGGCGCGCATGGTCGGCCAGGCGCTCAGCGTGGACGAGCTGGGCTGCCAGACCCTTTACGGCATCTCGGACAATCCGGGCGCCTTCTTCACCAACCCGCCCGACAATGGGCTGGGCTGGGCGCCCCAGGGCAGCTCGCTCCTGCACGATTTCCCCGATCCGCGTGGTCCTATCGATCTCAAGGACCCGGCCAATATGTTCCTGGGCGGCGGCATGGCGCGCCGCATGGTGCCAGGATGAAGCCGGTGCACAAGAAAGTGGGTTTCAAGGAAATCGCGCTACAGGCCGATGTGGCCATTTCGACCGTGTCGCATGTGCTCAATGGCACCGCGCCCATCTCGCCCGAGGTCCGCGCCCGCGTGCTCGATGCTGCCGGCCAATTGGGCTATCTCGCCAAGCGGCGGGAAAAAGCCTCGATCGCCGTGCTGCGATCCATTCTTCTGGCCGTGCCCAGCGATACGCTGCCGCATAATGAATTCAACCTCTTCTCCTGGACGCTGCTCAGCTCGCTGATGCGCGAATGCGAGCGGCGTGCCATTCGCGTCGTGCCCATCGAAATCGACCGCCCTGATATCAGCGGCGACAAGATAGTGGCCGAAGCGCGAGCCGCCGAGGTCGATGGCATCTTGCTGCTCAGCGAAGACCGCCGCGAGGTGCTGCACGACATCGCGGCTTCGGAAATTCCCGCCGTACTGATCAATGGCGAAGACCATGAAATGCAGATCGACAGCGTCACGCCTGGCAATCGCTTTGCCGCCCGCTACGCCACCAATTGGCTGATCGAGGAAGGCCACCGCTCGATCCTGCACCTGACCTGGGAGGGCCGCTCGACCATTCGCCGCCGCCGCGACGGTTTTCTCGACGCCTTCCGCGCCAACGGCCTGCCGCTCGACACCGCCCATATCCATCTGGCCGAAGGCTTTCTGCCCGATCAGGGGGAAGCGGCGCTCACCGCCTGGCTGACCGGGCATGACGGGCTGGGCGGGGTGACAGCGATCTTCTGCGCCGCCGACAACCTGGCGCTGGGCGCGCTCGCTGCGCTGGGCAAGGCCGGGCTGGCCTCGCCGCGCGACGTCTCCATTGTCGGCTTTGACGGAGTGGCCATCGGCGAATTGACCACGCCCAGCCTCACCACGGTCAGCGTGCCGCTCGAACATATGGGCACCGCCGCCCTGCATCTGCTCGAGCAGCGCATCGTCAACGCCGCCCAGCATCCTCCCGCCCACCGCCTGGAACTGGGCTGCCGCCTGACCATCCGCAACAGCGCACGGCGACTGATTTAGCCCCCTCATTCCTCCCCGAACAAATCCGCCAGCAAATGCCGCCGCGCCGTCTCCAGCGCCCCGGCCAATCCCGCGCGCGAGCCGGTATTACTCGCCACAATCGGCACCGGCCGCTCAAAGCGCGCCGCCAATTCCGCCTGCACCCGCTCAATCAGCTCGGGCCGCGCGCCAACACTGCCACCCAGCACCACCAGTTCGGGATCGACCAGCGCAATCAGCGACACGATGCCCAACGCGACATGCCCCGCCAACTCGTCGATGGTCTGCAGCGCCCGCGCGTCGCCCGATGTAGCGAGATCGAAAATCGTCCGGACCGACACATCCTCTGCCCCGCCGCGCCGGGCAAAGGCTTCGCGAATCCCGGCCTCGCCCACCATGGTTTCAAAATGCCCCTGCGCCAGCGAGCGCGCCGTAGTGCGATGATCGGGCAGCGGCAGATAGGCGATTTCCCCGGCCCCGCCGGTGGCGCCACGCAATAGCCGGCCATTGACCATCAGCCCCGCACCGACCCCGGTGCCCAAGGCGATAAAGGCGATGTCGCGCTTGCCCTGCCCGCTGCCGCTGGCAACTTCCCCCAGTAGCGCCAGGTTGACGTCATTCTCGATCGAGACCGGACAATTCAGCGCCCTGGTCAGCCGGGCATGCAAATCCACCGCAACCAGACCGGGCAAATTGGCCGCAAGGTTCAAAATACCAGTAGCCGGATTGACCGCGGCCGGCACACCCACGGTACAGGCCTGCACGCGAAACCGTTGCGCCCCGGCGGTCCTCGTCAGGCTATCGGCCAGGTCCACCAATTGCCTGACCAATTGGTCAAGCCCGCCAAGGGCGGTCGGCACGACAGTTTCGGCCAGCACCTTGCCGCGCAGATCGACCAGGGCAGCAGCAATCTTGGTACCCCCGATATCAAAGCCCAGCGCCAAAGCCGCATCGGGCCGCAGCGCATAGCTCAGGCTGGAGCGCCCCGGCAGGCCATTGATCGTCCCGGCCACCTGCACCAGTCCGCGCTGTTCCAGCACCGATAGCAATTCGGATACGGCCTGTTTGGAAATCCCGACCCGCTTGGCCAAGGCGGGGCGTTGCAGCGCCCCCCCCTCGATCAATATCTCGGCCAATTGGCGCAGCTGGCGCGATGCCGGATTTGAGGCACGTACCTTGGTTAAATTTGCCGGATCCGGCCGTTGTTCGCTAGGCGATTGATTTATCTGCCAATCTTCCATTCAAGATGGACCCCTTCCCCTCTGCTAGGCGGCATAATGCCATTCGTGCAAAATTTTTCTAGTTGATTCATACGACGAGTGACGCAATTATGAAAGTGCAGCGGCAGAAGCCACCGGAAAGACGAGGAAATCGCGCCGGTTTCGAATGTCCTGCCGGCGGGAGGATCTATCTCATGCAAATATTTTTATTGTGACGAGGCTATTCCTGCGCAAAATCACAGGCCGGGCATAGCGCCTCGCCGAGGGAACCCAGTTCATGTTGGGGGAGGATTGAGACGATGAATTCCAAGAAATGGGTTGCAGCTTTGGCAACCGGCATCCTGTGTACGAGCGGGCTGAGCGGTCTGGCCTGGGCCTTCCAGGAAGCCCCGATGCTGACCGAGCTGGTCGAAGCCGGCAGCCTGCCGCCGGTCGATGAGCGCCTGCCGGTCAAGCCGACCGTGGTCAACGCCCTCGAGGTTGGCCAATATGGCGGCATCTGGCGCCGCGCCTTCAGTGGCCCGGGCGATCGCTGGGGCCCCACCAAGCTGATGGAAGAACGCGTCCTCAAATGGACCGCCGACGAAGCCGGAGGCGCCGTGCTGACGCCGGGCTATATCGAGAGCTATTCCGTCAACGAGAATTCCACCGAATTCACCTTCACTCTTCTGGACGGCCTCAAATGGTCCGATGGCGAGCCGGTGACCACCGAAGACGTCGCCTTCTGGTACAATGACATCTTCCTCAACCGCGAGATCGTGCCCACGCTGGAGCCGACCTTTGCCCCGGGCGGCGTGCCGCTCGAACTCGAAGTGGTGGATGAGCGCACCTTCAAGGTGAAATTCGCCCAGCCTTATGTGTATTTCCTGCAAATCCTGGCCAAGGATTCCACCGGGGAGCCGAGTCTGGACCGTCCCAGCTTCCTGTTCCCCAAGCATTATCTGAGCCAATTCAACAACAATTATGCCAGCGACGAGGAATTGGCAGCAGCGGCCAAGAAGTTCAACGTTGCGGCCTGGACCGATCTTTGGGGCTCCAAGGGCGCGGCGACCGCCTGGTGGTCCAATCCCGACCTTCCCGTGATCACCGCCTGGAAGATCGAGACGCCGCCACCGGCCGATACGGTCGTGATGGTGCGCAATCCCTATTATTACGCCGTCGATCAGGAGGGCAACCAGCTCCCCTATATCGACCGCATCGAACACCGCCTCTATCAGGATCCCGAAACGCTCAACCTGATGATCGCCCAGGGACAGCTGGACATGCAGGATCGCGGGCTGACCCTCACCAATTTCACCTTCTACAAGGAAAACGAGGAGCGCGGCGGCTATCATACGGTCAATTGGAAGGACACCAATATCTGGTCGCTGGTGCCCAACATGACCGTCAAGGACGAGGTGCTGGCCGCCCTGTTCGCCGACGAGAAGGTGCGTGAGGCGCTTTCGGTCGCGGTCGATCGCGAGCTGATCATCGAATTGACCCAATCGGGCATGGCCCAGCCGATCCAGGCGGCGCCGGTGACCGGCACGCAATATTACAATGAAGAGCTCGCCACCCATTGGACCGAATACGATCCGGACCTGGCCGATCAATTGCTCGATGAGGCGGGGCTGACCGAACGCGACGCCCAGGGCTTCCGGCTGCGCGCGGATGGCAAGCGCTTCAGCCTAGTGGTCGAAACCAGCGACGCGGCCCATGCCAAGACACTGGAATTGCTGACCGAAAACTATGCCGAAGTGGGCATTGAAATGCTGCCCCGCGTCATCGACCGCACGCAATGGGACAATAACCGGGCCAATAACGATTTCCAGATGCACTGGATCCCGTTCGACCGCATGACCTTTCTGCCCGCCGACCCACGCCGCCTGATGGGCTGGGACGGTTACGGCAACGAATATTTCAAATGGTACAGCACGGACGGCGCCGAAGGCATCGAGCCACCCGCTGACGATCCGGTCCGCGAGATCTGGGCGCTGTGGGACAAGGCCTCGCAATCGGCCTCAATCGATGAAGCCGATGTCTCGGTCAACGAAATGGCCCGCATCTTTACCGAACAGGGTTGGGTGATCGGCGTCTATGGCGAAGGCCCGGTGGTCAATATCGTGGGCAACACCATGCAAAACGTGCAGCCCGATCTGGTGCAGGACGACATCTTCCGCGGCATTGGTCTGGCCCGCACCCAGCAGTTCTGGCTCGACCAGCCCTGATAGACGCATAGGCGCGCGGAGCCCTCGGCCCGCGCGCCATCTCGGCCCCACGGCCCGGACTCCAAGCCGGGCCGTGGCGTGCCGGCAAGGGGAGAGAACTGCAGTATGATTGCCTTTATCGGGCGGCGTGCGCTTCTGGCGATACCGACGCTGATCTTTATCTCGTTCATATCCTTCGTCATCATCCAGCTGCCGCCGGGCGATTACGTCACCTCCTATGCGGCCCAGTTGCGCCAGCAGGGCGACTATATTTCCATCGCGCAGGAAGCGATCATGCGGCAGAATCTGGGGCTCAATGACCCCATTCTGGTGCAATATTGGCGCTGGATTTCCAATATCGTGTTCCGTGGCGATTTCGGCCATTCCCTGGAATGGAATGCACCTGTGGGCAGCCTGATCTGGGATCGGCTGGCGCTCACTCTCGCCATTTCCTCGCTCAGCCTAGTCTTCACCTGGATCATCGCCATTCCGGTCGGCGTCTATTCCGCCACGCGGCAATATTCCATTCTCGACCACCTCTTCACCGTCTTCGGCTTCCTCGGCAAGGGCGTGCCCGATTTCCTGCTCGCGCTGATCCTGATGTGGATCGGCTTCATGTATCTGCATATCGATGTGGGCGGGCTGTTCTCCCCGCAATATCAGAACGCCCCCTGGAGCTGGGACAAAGTCGTCAACCTGCTCTCCCATCTGTGGATTCCGCTGGTCGTGCTGGCGACAGGCGGCGCGGCTGGCCTCATCCGCGTCATGCGTGCCAATATGCTCGACGAATTGGGCAAGCCCTATGTCGAGACCGCCTATGCCCAGGGCCTTTCCGAACGCCAGGTGGTGTGGAACTACCCCGTGCGCGTGGCGCTCAATCCCTTCATCTCCACCGTCGGCTGGTCGCTGCCGGCTTTGTTCTCGGGCGACGTGATCACTGCCGTCGTGCTCAACCTGCCCACCACCGGGCCGTTGCTGCTGCAGGCCCTCAAGATGCAGGACATGTATCTGGCAGGCAGCTTCATTCTCATCCTCAGCGTCTTTACCGTCATCGGCACGCTGGTCTCCGATATCCTGCTGGCGTGGTTCGACCCGCGCATCCGCTACGCGTGAGGAGTGCGCCCGTGACCGATTCCGCCCTCGAAGCCCCCAAAGTCCGCGACCACAAGGAAGACCTGTTCACCGCCAAGCCCTGGCAATTGGTGTGGCGCCGCTTTTCCAAGCATATGCTCGCCGTCGTCTCGCTGTGGTTCCTGATCCTGCTGGCGCTGACCGCCATCTTTGCCGATCAGGTGGCGCCCTATGATCCGTTCAAGGTGCAGCGCCTGCGCACCCTCGCCCCGCCGACCGGCATTCACCTGTTCCACGAAGGCCAGTTCGTCGGCCCCTTCGTCTATGGTCTGTCGCGAGAACGCGATCCCAATACCGCCCGCGTGCTCTACGAGGCCGATCCCGAAACGGTGCTGCCGATCCAGTTCTTCTACCAGAGCGACGACTACAATTTCCTGGGCCTGTTCAAGTCCAATATCCACCTCTTCGGCGTCGACGATCGCCGCGAGCAGATCAACCTGCTCGGCACTGACGATCTGGGTCGTGATGTCTTTTCCCGCCTCATGCATGGCGGCCGCGTGACGCTGTCGGCGGGCCTCGTCGGGGTGGTCTTTGCCTTCGTGCTCGGCCTCACCCTGGGTTCGATCTCGGGCTATTTCGGCGGCTGGATCGATTCTTCCATCCAGCGCCTCATGGAATTCATCCGCTCCATTCCCACCATCCCGCTCTGGATGGGTCTGGCCGCGGCTCTGCCCATCGCCTGGGACCCCATCTTTGTCTATGTGCTGATTACATTGATCCTGGCGCTGATCGGCTGGACCCATCTGGCGCGCGTGGTGCGCGGGCAATTCATGGCCATCCGCAACGAGGATTTCGTGATGGCGGCCCGCCTCGCCGGCGCTTCGGAATACCGCATCATCACCAAGCATATGCTGCCCTCGATGACCTCCTATATCATCGCGGCGCTGACGCTCGCCGTGCCCGAAATGATCCTGGGCGAAACCGCGCTCAGCTTCCTGGGCCTGGGCCTGCGTCCCCCCGTCGTCAGCTGGGGCGTGCTGCTGCAGGATGCGCAAAACCTGCGCTCGATCTCGATGGCGCCCTGGCTGCTTTCGCCGGGCCTGGCGGTGGTGCTCACCGTGCTGGCCTTCAATTTCCTCGGCGATGGCCTGCGCGACGCGGCCGACCCCTATGGGCAATAGCATCATGACCAATTCCATGCCTGAAAACCGGCTGCTCGAACTGGACAATGTGCAGGTGCAGTTCCCCATGCGCGAGGGCCTGGTCAAGGCCGTCAACGGCGTGTCCTACCATGTCAACAAGGGCGAAGTGCTGGGGATTGTCGGCGAGAGCGGGTCGGGCAAATCCATCACCGCCCGCGCCATCATGCGCTTGCTGCCCAAGAATGCCAAAGAGACCGGCGGCAGCATTCGCCTGCGTCCCCGCACCGGGGAAGAGTTCGAGCTCTCCGCGCTCGACCGCAATAGCCGCGCCGTGCGCAAGGTGCGCGGCAATCATATCGGCATGATCTTTCAGGAGCCGATGACCGCGCTCTCCCCGGTCCACACCATCGGCACCCAGATCATGCGCACCGTGCAATTGCACAAGGGGCTGAGCAAGGCCGATGCCCGCGCCCGCGCCGTCGAGCTTTTGGCCAAAGTGCAGATGCCGCGCCCCGCCCAATTGGTCGATGCCTATCCCCACCAGCTCTCGGGCGGCATGCGCCAGCGCGCCATGATTGCGCTGGCCATTTCGTGTGATCCCAGCCTGCTGATTGCCGACGAGCCCACCACCGCGCTCGACGTCACCACCGAAGCCCAGATCATCGAATTGCTCAAGGAGCTCAAATCCGAGCTGGGCATGGCCATCGTCTTCATCACCCACAATTTCGGCGTCGTGGCTGATATCGCCGACCGGGTCTCGGTGATGTATCTGGGCCGCATTGTCGAAACCGCCGATGTCGACGACATTTTCTACGCCCCCAAGCATCCCTATACCCAGGCGCTGCTGCGCTCCATTCCGCGCCTTGGGGTGGATCAGGGCCGGCGCCTGCCCACCATTCCGGGCATGGTGCCCGATCCGTTCAGCGTGCCCAATGGCTGCGCCTTCAACCCGCGCTGCATCCATGCCGTGCCGGGTCTCTGCGACACCCAAGTGCCGCCCGAACTGCGCTTTGGCAGCCAGATGTCGCGCTGCCATATTGCCGAGCAATTCGCCCAAACCGAACAGCAGGAGCCAGCCCATGTCTGATCCCGGCCTGACCCTTGCCGATGACACGCTGATCTCGGTGCGCGGGCTCAAGAAATATTTCCCCATCCATGCCGGCTGGCGCAAACGCCATGTCGGGGACATCAAGGCCATTGACGACGTTTCCCTCGATATCAAAAAGGGCGAAACCTTTGGCCTGGTCGGGGAAAGCGGCTCGGGCAAATCCACCGTCGCAAGACTGATGCTGCGCGCCTATAGCCTCACCGATGGGCAAATCCTGTTCCGCCGCGCTTCCGGCGAAGTGGTCGACATTTCGGGCCTCTCCGAGCGGGGCATGCGCGAAATGCGCCAGGAAATGCAAATGATTTTCCAGGACCCCTATTCCTCGCTCAATCCGCGCATGACCCTGCTCGAACTGGTGGGCGAGCCCATGGTGATCCATGGCGTGGGCAGCCAGGCACAAATCCGCGACCGGGTGGCCGAACTTTTGAGCGTGGTCGGCCTGCGTCCGGAATTCCTCACCCGCTATCCGCATGCCTTTTCCGGCGGCCAGCGCCAGCGCATCGGCATTGCCCGGGCTCTCGCGCTCAATCCCAGTTTCATTGCCGCGGACGAAGCCGTTTCGGCGCTCGACGTGTCGGTGGCTGCCCAGAACATCAACCTGCTGCAAGATTTGCAGGAGCAGTTCGGCCTCACCTATTTGTTCATCACCCACGACCTGGGCATGGTGGAGCATATCGCCGACCGGATCGGCGTCATGTATCTGGGCCGCATCATGGAGATCGCGCCGACGCACGATCTCTTCAGCAAGCCGCTCCATCCCTATACCGAAGCGCTGATGGCGGCCGTGCCGCAACCCGATCCGCGCGGCAACCGCACCCGCAAACGCGTGCCGCTCAAGGGCGAAATCGCCAATGCCGCCAATCCGCCTTCGGGGTGCCTGTTCCACCCGCGCTGCCCCTATGCGCAGGAGCGTTGCGCCAGTGAAGAGCCGGCTTTGCGCGCCCTGCCATCGGGCCGCCAGGTGCGGTGTCATTTGCCGCCGAATTGAGCCTGACTGGCGCCGTTGCGGCCGCTCAACGTTAACAGTCTGCTAACCAAATCGGGTCCCATGTCAAAACCGCTTCTCATCCTCAACCGTGGCGATAGCCTTGCCGCCTGGGCCCTGTCGCCAGTCATGGCCACGCCCTTTCCGGGCATTCCGGCGCCCGCTGAAGACAAGCAAAACTACAAATATATCAATGGCTTCGTCGACGTTGGCGACCTACCCTGCCGCGTCGCCACCTGGCGCGACATCGCCACGCGAAATGTCACACTCGACACCTCTTGGCCCGTGGAGAGCCTCTACCTGCCCGGCGCCAATCGCCGCGTCGAATTCAGCCAGTTCCGCTTCACCCCGACCCGTTTGGCCCGCTGGTGCCGCACCAGTCTGAGCGCCCCGATCGACCGCTATTGCTCGTTCCGCCTCTCGACGCGGGGGGGCGTGCATATCTGGGTCGATGGCGAAATAGCTGCGCGTTTTGAACCCTTTACCCGCAATTCCACCGAGCAAAGCGTCGTCCACCTGCCCATCAAAGCGGCTGGCAGCGACATCGTCGTTTTGACCGAAGACATGGCCGAGCGCGACACCAATTGGTTCTTCGAGCTCACCCTGCTCGACGACGTCCCCCTCGCCGTCTTCCTGCCAGGCGCCCCGGCCGATGCCCACCTCGATAGTCTCAAGGCATTGGCCGCAGAAGTCCGGCCAGCCGGGGAATTTACCGGCTCCAACGACCCGCTGGTGCTCGAATTCGACACCCCCGCAAGCCTTTCCGTCGCCATCCACGCCAAGGTCGGCTCGACCTCGCATGCCAAACACACCATGCTTGATCGCACGGTCACGCTGAACGCGGGCGAGACAAAAGTCACCCTCTGCCGCGGCGATGAATTGCCCGACGGCTACCACATTATCGACCTGACCTTCATCCTCGACGATACACGCGTTGCCCGCCGGATCGCCTGCGCAATCATCTATGATATTGCCCCCCAGCCGCGTCATGCCGACATTGCCGAGCGCAAGCGCGAGGCCCTGCTGCATAGTGCAAACGAAGGCGAGATGCGCATGGGCACCGCCCTTGCCATGCTGGCGTCGGGCCAGCCAGCTGACCAGCGCTTCCGCGACATTATCGAGGAAACGCTGAGCATTATCGAGGAGCGTTGGGACTGCGCCGATTTCGTCAGCGTGCCGCTGCTCTGGGCCTTTGCGCGATATGCCGCCCAGTTCCCCACCGACCTGCGCGCCCGCACCAAGACGGCCCTGCTCAATTTCCGCTATTGGGTGGATGAGCCGGGCAATGACGTCATGTGGTTCTGGAGCGAGAACCACGCTTTGTGCTTCCACGTCTCCCAACTGATGGCTGGCCAGCTCTTCCCCGACAGCCTCTTCACCGCCGCCAACCGCAACGGAAGCGAACAAGCCAAGCTCGCCGCCGAGCGACTGCATTTGTGGTTCGATGCGGTCGAGGCCGAAGGGCTGGCCGAATGGAATTCATCGGCCTATTACCCGGTCGATTTCATCGGTCTCTTGGCCTTGATCGACTTCGCCCCCGCCGACATTGCCATCCGCGCCCGCCGCGTCACCGACCGCATCTTTACCATGATGGCGCTGCATACCCTTGGCGGCGTTTCCGCCGGCAGCATGGGCCGCGCCTATGACAAGGAATTGCGCGCCGGTCCGCTGACCGAACTTGCCCCCTTCGCTACCGTCGCCTTTGGCAAAGGCTGGCTCAATCAGGGCGTCGCCTCGCTCCCGTTTTTTGCCGCCGGTAATTATCTGCCGCCGCCCGAGCTGGGCAGTCTGGCCTGGCCCGAGCCGGGCCAGGCCATCACCGCCCATTACACCCAGGGCTATGACCACGCCGCCCATCTAAGCCTGTTCAAGACCCCCGCCGTGCAGCTATCGAGCAATGCCGGCGCCAAGCCGGGCGGCTACGGCCACCAGCAGCATGTGATCGACGTGCTGTTCTCCGCCCATCCGCTGGCCCGCAGCTGGATCAACCATCCCGGCGAAGACGATCCCTGGGGCAGCCAGCGCCCCTCCTATTGGGCCGGCAATGGCGTCCTCCCCCGCGCCGCCCAGCACGAAAACGTTGCCCTCTTGCTCTACGACCTGGGCAGCAATCCGCGCCTGGATTTCACCCATGCCTATGTCTCGCAGGCTGGGGTGGAAGCACATCTGATCGACGGCGCCCTGATCCTGCGCTCAGGCAATGGTCTCCTGGCCTACAAAGCCACCGCCCCACTCGAGCCGGTCACCAAGGGCCCCAGCGCCGGTCGTGAATACCGCTGTTATGGCAAGATGATAGGCTGGATGGCCCTGGCCGCCGAAGGCGACGATATCCATGCCTTCGCCCAGCGCATTGCCGGGCTCGACCTCAGCCTTGACGGCCGCCATCTGACCCTTAAGGGCCTGCCGGTCGGCACGATCGGGCTGGATTGGAATGCTGGTCTATCGGTGGACGGCAAGGCCGTCGCGCATCCGAATATAAGCATCGAGCCGCTGATCCGGCGACGCAGGCTCAGCGAAACGATGGCGGGGTAGCGTCCCCAGTAGACCTCATGGTGAGCCTGTCGAACCACGAGGTCGTGCCCACCATCCCGTCACGACCTCGTCCTTCGACAGGCTCAGGATGAGGTCTACTGCAAGAACGGCAAGCCACGGTCTATCGACCTATTTCGGACCCGGATCCATCAACATATGGATCCGGTCCGCTCCCAGCCGCGCCAGTTTGAGCATCAGCGCCTTGCGCCGGGCCGGGGCCATGGGCGTGTCGGGGCTGTCGCGCAGGATCGCGCCATCATGCCCATCGGCCACGATCAACCCTTCGCTTTCGGGGAAAATCCCGGCGTCCAGTTCCGTCGGCTTAGCGAAGAAGAACCGGTCGGAAAATTCCCGATATTCATGCCACTTCTTGTCGACCTGAAAATCGAGCAGGCTCGACTTGATCTCAACGATCCAGATCTCGCCTTTCGGTCCCACGCCCAGCACATCGGCCCGCCTGCCGCTGCGCAAGGTTACCTCGGCATAGCAGGCCATGTCATAGGTTTCGCGCAGCAGCCGCATCACCCCGCGCTGCACGCGCAGCGCGGTGGCCGATTGGCGCAGGTCGATAATGGGCGGCAGCTCAGCCATGCGGCGGCACCGGCTCGGGCGGCAGGCCGTGCGGTTCTTCCACCTTGCGATTGCCCAGCGCGAAGCTCGCCGCCCAGAGTCCGGCCACCAGCAGCGGCAGGCAGATCAGGTAAGAGTTGCGGATGCCCAGATATTCGGCAACGAAACCCAACAGCGGTGGCGCCAGGAAGAAGACGACAAAGCTCACCTGGCCAAGCGCTGCGACATTGACCGCGGCCGGCCGGTCGGTGCGCTGCGCGGCCGCCGAAACGGCCAGCGGATAGACCGCCGAGCAGCCAATGCCCATCAGCGAGAAACCGGCCAAAGCCACCCAGGTCTGGGGCGCCATGCCCACCATCAGCACGCCGATCGCCGCCAGCACCAGCAGCACCATGGCTACATTGCGCGGACCATAGCGGGAGACGACCGGGTCGGCGGTGAGCCGCATGGCCGCCATGAAGAAGGCAAAGAGCGTCAGCCCCATGCCGCCCACAAAGGGTTCGGCCGAGAAGACATCGCGCATATAGATGGCCGACCAGTCGATGCCCGCGCCTTCGACGAGGAAGGCGGCAAAGCCGATAATGCAGAGCGGCACCAGGCCCCAATTGGGAAAGGCGATGCGGTGTGCGCCGGCATCGTGGCTCTGCCCCTTGGGCTTGGGCGCCGGCACCATGCCGAAAAACATATAGCCGCCCACTAGCACGACGATCGCTGCAATGATCGCCATATGCCATTGGACGCTGAGCCCGGACTGGCGGATCATGGCACCGAACAGCGCTGTGACGAAGAAGCCGACGCTCCAAAAGCCATGCGCGCGGTTCATGTAGCGCTTGCCGCTGGCCGTTTCGAGCCGGTCCGTTTCCACGTTGAGATTGATTTCGAGCGCGCCGGACAACAGCCCGGTGAAGAACATCACGACGAACACGGCCGGCGCCACCGGCAACCAGGGGATCAGTGCGAAGAGCAATGACGGACCCAGCACGGTGACCAAAGCTGTCATGCGCGGCCCGACTTTTTCGATTAGCGGGGAGGCAAAGGTCAGCGAGATCAGCGAGCCGAGCGACATGCCGATCATGGTGAGGCCCAATTGGCTTTCCGACACCCCCAGATGGGTCTGGATATCGGGCAGGCGCGCCATCAAGGCGCCGGTGGTTATGGCAAACAGGAAAAAACCCGCATAAATGCGGTATTGCGGTGCAATATTCATGGGGTCACGGTCGATCTGACAGGTTTGGGGCCCAGGGCAGAGGCGGCGAACAGGCTCAACGCGACGAGCGGCAGCCCCACGCCAAAGGCCCAGCGAATGCCGAGATGCTCGGCGATATAGCCCAGCAGCGGCGGTCCCAACAGGAATGATACAAAGGAAATCTGCGCCAGCGCCGCCACATTGACGGCGGCAGGCCGGTCGGTGCGCTGCGCTGCCGCCGACATGGCCAGCGGGAAGATGGCGCTGGTGCCCACCCCCATCAGCGCCAGGCCCAGATAAGCCGCCCATTGCGCGGAGGTGAAGAAGACCAGCAGCGTGCCGATGCCCAGAATGGTCAACAGGGTCCGCGCGACGATGACCGGGCTCCAGCGTTCGACAAAACTATCGGCGAAGAACCGTGTCACCGCCTGCGTGCCGGCGCCCAGGGCCACGGCAAAACCGGCCCAGAACGGGGCGGCGCCAAACACGTCGCGCATATAGATGGCCGACCAGTCGATACCGGCGCCCTCCATGATCATGGCCGACAGGCAAACCGTCACCAGCACGAGAATAGCCAGGGTCGGGCGGGCAAAGCGCGGCGCCGCATCGGTATTGCCGCCGCTGCGATGCTCGGCTGGCTGAAACCGGCCCAGAATCAGCAATGTAGCGATGGCGACAACAGGCACCATGATGGCCAGGTGCATCTGGGCGGACAGGCCGGTCTGGGCGATGAAGGCCCCCACCATTCCGGCGCTGAAAAAACCGAAACTCCAGAAGGCATGCGAGCGGTTCATGATGCGCCGGCCAATGGCATGCTCGACCCGGTCGGCCTCAAGATTGATGATGATCTCGATGGCGCCGATGGTTATGCCCACCGGCATCAGCAGCAGGAACAGCGTCAGCGGCGTCTGCGCCCAGACGGCGATGGCGTAAAACACCGCCAGCGTCGGCAAAGCCGTCAGCAGCGTGCGGCGATAGCCGATACGCTCGATGATCGGGCTGGCAAAGGTCAGCGAGATCAGCGTGCCCAGGGCCGCCCCGATCAGCGCAAACCCGAGAGCGCCTTCGCCCACGCCCATGGCGTGCTGGATATCGGGCAGGCGGGGATAAAGGCTCCCCATGCAAAATGAATAAACAAAGAACGCCCCATAGACCTTGATCTGGGGCGGCAGCTCAATGCCGAATCTCATAATAAAAGCTACTCGCAAACAGAAGCGAGGCGCACGCTAGTCCATTTCGCCGAGGAGTAAAATAGGGCCTGCAAGCGCTTTAGCTACTTAATTGTATCGTTGCAACTCGATCACGGCGGCGCCTAATGTCCCGGCCGCTCGCCCCGGAACAGCGCCCCATGCTCGCCCATCAGCTTGCCGATGCGATCGGCCACCGCACGCACGGCGGGGGTATGACGTTCCTCATGATGGCTGACCAGCCATTGGTCGGTTTCGAGTTCGGCGATCAGCGGCGCCACGCGGATCAGCCTTGGGTCGCTATCACCCACGAAGCACGGAAATACCGAAAGCCCGGCCCCTGCCGCCACCAATTCGCGCACGCTCATCGAATCATTACCGCGCACGGCGATGCGATCGCCATGGCGCGCCTGCATCCAGCGGGCCGATTGGGTCTGGGCGCCATCGCCGGCAATGCCGACGAAATATCCGGCGGCAATGCCATTGACCAGGTTGAGGCCTGAGTAGAGGCCATAGGCCACCTTGCCGATCAACCGTCCCGCCAGCCATTGCTCGGAGGGACGCTGGTTGCGAATGCCCAGATCGGCATTGCGCCGGCCGATATCGACCTTTTCATTGGCAGTGACCAGTTCGAGCCCGAAGCGGTCATCCACGCTCCACAACGCTCCGATATGGGAGGCAAGAAAGGCGGAGGTCCAGGCGCCGGCCGAGACGCGCACCACCCGCTCGCCGATTGCCCCCTCCTTCCAGCGCTTGAGCGAGAGCATCGCGGTCTCGACGTCCTCGGCGCGGGCCAGCAGCGCCTCGCCGGGCGGGGTCAGGCGATAACCGGTTTGGGACCGCGCAAACAGCGGCTCGCCCAATTGGCGTTCGAGCGCGGTGATGCGGCGGCCCAAAGTGGCGGCGCTCAGGCCCGTCGTGGCGGTAGCCGCGCTCAGCCCGCCCAGCCGCGCCACGTCCAGAAACAGCCTCAGATCGTCCCAGCTGAAATCCATTTTTCATTTCTGCAAAGTGTCTTGCGTTCTTGAGCATAGCGGCACGCCGCAAATTTGCGCAAGTATGGCTGCGACGGCACCGCGACAGGCGCCGAACGGAAATCAAAACAGCCAAATCTGCAAAGCCGGTGGCCATGCTACCGGCGCGGGGTTCGGCTTTGCCTCAAGGAACACTGCAATGCTGCAAAACCTGTTTCGCCGGGTCCACGCCGTCTGGCAGGACCACGTCGCCCTGCGCATCCTGCGCAGCATGGATGACCGTCAGCTCGCCGATCTGGGCGCCAGCCGCGACTGCCTCTCCGATTTCGTCCGCAATCACGCCAGCCACTAGGACATCCTCACCATGACCTTTTCCAGATTCCGCTCCATCGGCCGCTCCGGCATCAAGGCCAGCGCCATCGGCATGGGCTGCTGGGCCATTGGCGGCCCCTTCCTGCTCAATGGCAAACCCGATGGCTGGGGCGATATCGATGACGCCCAATCGATCCGCGCCATCCAGGTGGCGCTCGAACTGGGCGCGGCCCTGTTCGACACCGCCGATGCCTATGGCACCGGGCATAGCGAGAGCGTGCTTGGACGGGCTTTGGCCGGGCGCCGCAGCGATGCCGTCATCGCCACCAAGTTCGGCTATACTTATGACCCCAGGGCCAAGGCGCTGCTGGCCACCGATGTGAGCCCGGCCTATGTGCAATGGGCCTGCACCCAATCGCTGGCCCGGCTGGGCACCGACTATATCGACCTGCTGCAGATCCATGTCGGCGACCTGGCTGATGCTGCAGCCGATGCCGCCGGCGAAGCGCTGGAACAGCTCGCCGAGAGCGGCCAGATCCGCGCCTGGGGCTGGAGCACCGACAATGCCGCATCGGCCGCCCGCATGGTCAAATTCCCCCATTTTGCTGCCGTGCAGCAGGAATTGAGCGTGTTCAGGGACGGGCCCGACATGCTCAAGCTCTGCGCTGAACAGAACCTGGCCAGTCTCAATCGCTCACCTCTGGCCATGGGCATGCTGACGGGCAAATTCACTGCCGCTTCGGTGCTGCCAAGCTCGGACGTGCGCGGCGCCGGGCACGAATGGGTGCGCTTCTTCAAAGATGGCAAGCCGCTGCCCGAGGCGCTGGCCCGAATCGAGGCCATCCGCGAATTGCTCACCACCGGCGGGCGCAGCCCGGCACAAGGCGCACTGGGCTGGATTCTGGCCCGCTCGCCGCACACAATCCCCATTCCGGGCTTTAAATCGGAAGCCCAGGTGCGCGACAATCTGGGCGCCCTGGACCAGGGTCCGCTCCCCGCCACCACCATGGCCGAGATTGCCAATATTCTGGATGAGATGGCCGAGCCGGCCTTCGCCTGATCGTTAGAAACGGAGCACCACAATGCAACAGAATATCCTGGGCCCATTCGGAAAGGTCAGCCGCCTCACGCTGGGCGGCGGCGGTATCGGCATGGTCTGGGGTCCCGCCTCGGAAGAGGACGCCATCGGCACCCTGCATCGCGCGGTCGAGGCGGGCATCGATCTCATCGACACCGCACCCGGCTACAAGACCTGCGAGGCGATGATCGCCAAAGCCTTTGAGGGTCGCATCCCGCAAGGCGTGCGCATCACCACCAAATATGGCGCGGGCAATCCGCCCGCCGCCGAAGTCTATCCCCGCCTGCGCGCTTCGCTGGAAGCCAGCCTTGCCGCCATGCGCATCAGCCAAGCCGACATGATGCTGCTGCACACCGAAATCCGCCCCGACGATTTCGTCTATCCCAACAATGATCGGCCGCGCGACGAACGCTCCACCAGCCTCAGCCTTTATCGCGACGCGGTCGTCCCCGCCTTCGAGCGATTGGTCGCAGACGGGCTGATCGCCAGTTGGGGCATTACCGGTTTCAATCATACCGGGGCGACCATCGACGCGATTTCTTCCGCCCCCCGCCCCGCCGCTTTGCAGGCCATCGCCAACCTGATGGATAGCGCCGGGGAAATGAACGGCACCGGCACGCCCGGGCGGCCCCGCGACATCATCGCCGCCGCCAGGGCCAATGGGGTCGGGGTCATGGGCGTGCGCGCCGTGCAAGCCGGCGCGCTGACCGCGGGCCTTGACCGCAAGATCCCCGAGGATCAGCGCGCCACCGGCAATGACTTCGACCGCGCCGCGCCCTATCGCGCGCTCTGCCGGCAATGGGGCGAGGACCCCGCTATTATCGCCCATCGCTATGCCTTGGGCATCGAGGGCGTCGATACGCTGGTGCTGGGCGTCAAAACCGTCGCCGAACTGGAACAGGCGCTTGCAGCGGAGCGGGCCGGCCCGCTTGAGGCCGACCAGGTGGCGGCCATCGACGCGCTCGGCCTGCGCTCGGCATAAAAAACGGGCCGCTCCAGCCGGGCGGCCCGTCTCACGGAAAATTACTTCTCGATCAGATCTGCTCGATGCACACCGAAGTGACGCCGCGATTGCGGAAACCGAGCTGGCCGGCAGCGGCCTTGGACAGATCGATGATGCGGCCGCCGATAAACGGGCCACGATCGTTGATGGTCACCTGGATTTGCCGGCCGGTGCGCTGGTCGGTTACGCGCAGCTTGGTGCCGAAGGGAAGGGAGCGATGGGCCGCCGTCATGGCGTTTTCGTTGAAGGTCTCACCCGATGCGGCCTTTTTGCCATTGAAGCCAGGGCCATACCAGGAAGCGCCGCCGCATTGGGCATAGGCTGCAGTGGAAAGCGAGAGCAATGCTGCAGCAATTGCGGCGGCGGAAACGACTTTTCTAATCAAGCTGAGAAACTCACATAGTTACGGTGAGCAATCGATTAATGGCCTTGCCCGGCCATAATGTGGGCGGCAACGCCATGACTGGACTCAAAGCACCTGCTGTTGCGCATATGCCGCAAAATCGGGGGCGGCATTGCCGCCCAATTAGCAAGATTGGCACTGCGATTGCAGGAAATGAATCCTCGATTCGCCAATCTGAGAAAACGCAAGTCGAGGATTCCGGCCAGTACAGGATTCATCTTGCCCGCTGTGGCCTAATGGTCACGGTTCCATACCATATGCCAAACAATCGCGTTTTTACGAAGGTTCCGGCAAGAATTCGGGAGATCAAAAGGCAGAACAGCAGCAAATCGGGCGAGAAAAAGGCAGGTTCTGTGCCGTTTTGGGCCTTGGCACCAATCCGCTCCCCCGCACATCAGCTCACGCCACCCAAAAGAAAAGGGCGGCAGGTTGGTGCCGCCCAGTTGTCAGGGAGAAAACGAGCGCGCGCATTGGCGCGCGAGGCAACCCGCTCTGAGCGCGGGATATTGTTCCGCTACCCGCGGGGCTGGGGAACAATGCGCAGATAGGGCTTCAGTTCCGTCCAGCCTTCGGGGTACTTGGCCTTGGCGGCTTCGTTGGAAACGGCGGGAACGATGATGACATCCTCGCCCTGCTTCCAATTGACCGGGGTGGCGACCTGGTGCTTGGCGGTGAGCTGGAGGCTATCGATGACGCGCAGGACTTCATCGAAATTGCGGCCGGTGGAGGCCGGGTATTCGATCTTGAGCTTGACCTTCTTGTCCGGCCCGATGACGAACAGGCTGCGCACGGTCAGCGTATTGTCGGCATTGGGATGGATCATGTCGTAGAGGCGGGCGACCTCGCCCTTGGTGTCAGCCAGCAGTGGGAAATTGAGCGCGGTGCCCTGGGTTTCCTCGATATCCTTGGCCCAGCCGGCATGATCCTCGAGCTTATCGACCGACAGGCCCAGCGCCCTGACGCCGCGCTTTTCAAACTCTGGCTTGAGCTTGGCCGTATAGCCCAATTCGGTGGTGCAGACCGGAGTGAAATTCTTGGGATGGCTGAACAGCACGGCCCAGGAGCCATCGATATAATCGTGGAAGTGGATATTGCCCTCGGTGGATTCGAGGGTGAAATCGGGGGCGGTATCGCCAATCAGAATGGCCATTTTTGATCCTTGTGCGCCTGAACCGGTGATCGTCTGGTTAGGCAAAGAGTATCGTATTGCAGACCGCCGATAGAAGCGGAGCGGCGCGAAATCTTTTTATGTTGTCGCCCGACGGAACGCCATGGCGTTCCAATGGGATGGCATGCAGCAGGATGGGGGCAGAAAGCACTGGACCTCATCCTGAGCTTGTCGAAGGACCAGGTCGAGCGGGTGGAGGCTTGCATGCCACGCCCTCGCGGTTCGACAGGCTCACCATGAGGTCTACTTGGGAAGGCTCTATTATTGCGTATTGACCGTGGCCGGGGTGGTGGCAGGGGCCGGCTCGCCATTGCTCCAGGTCACGGCCTCGCCATTGAGCGGGATGACCGAGAGGCTCATCTTGCCCGAACCCTGCTGCAATTCGCGGGCATGGCCGAGATAGATCAGCGCATTGTTGGCCGCATCATAAATGCGGGTGACGCGGAGCGACTTCCAGATCAGCGAGCGCCCTTCACGGAAGATTTCCTCGCCCCCGGGGCGCAGGGAAATATTGCCAATGGTCAGCGGGCCGACCACCGAGCAATCGAGCGCGGAATAGGAGGGGGCCTCGAACCAATTGCCCTGACTGATGCGATCGATGAAGGAGCGGTTGAAATAGGCCAGGTGGCAGACCACGCCATCCACGCCCGGATCGGCCAGCGCATCGATGGCGATGTCATTGCCGGTCCAGTCGACGCCGACCGAGCCCACGGTGCGATTGTCGCCACAGGCAGCGAGGGAAACCGCAGCGAAGGCGGCGAGAGCGAGGGCGGCGAGACGGTTCATGCGCGGGTCTCCGTGGGTTGCGGGTTATAAGTGGGGGAGTTTGCCGCGCTCGGCAAGTGGTGGTGAAGAGGCCTCTCCCCCGGTTGATCATATGTACCGCTTCGCGGGCTCAATCGTCCCCTCTCCCCTGAGGGGCGAGGTGAGCCCGTCATCCTGCTCGCCAGAAGACGGAAACCAAGACCGCTGCGCTTCAGCGCCGTTCGTTGCGCAGGCGGTTTTCCAGCAGGCGGACCAATAGCGACAGGGAAATGGTCATGGTGAGATAGAGGAAGGCCACTACATTATAGGTTTCGAAAAACAGGAAGGTGCTGGAGGAATAGACTTTGCCCAATTGGGTAATGTCCTGCACGCCCAGAGCCGAGACCAGGGCCGAATCCTTGACCATGGAGACGAAGTCATTGCCCAGCGGGGGCAGGATGGTGCGCAGGGCTTGGGGGGCGATGATGAAGCGGAAGCAATGCCAGCGCGACAGGCCCAGCGCACGTGCGGCCTCGACCTGGCCGGAATTGACCGCCTCGATGCCGGCACGGAAGATTTCGGCAATGAAGGCGGAATAGCAGATGGTGAGCGCCACGATGGCCCGCCAGGCGAAATCGAACTGGCGGATGGTGATCGTGCCGCCAATGGGCTGCAGCAGCCAATTGATGGCGGCGACCATGCCGGGTGCACCGACAAAGGCGACGTAGAACAGAAAGACCAATACGGGAATGCCGCGGATGATCTCGACATAGAAGGTGGCGAGTTCGCGCAGCACGCGGTTGGTGGAGGTACGGGCGAGGGCGACGAGCAGGCCAAGAATGGTGGCGGCGGTGAAGGCGACGCCGGTGACCCAGAGCGTGGTGGTTATGCCGCCCGACAGCGCGCGGAAGATGACGGCATAGCCGGCATTGGCGGTCATGGCCCACAAGCCGAGCACGAAGAGCAGGGCAATGGCAAGCAGCCACCAGGGCGTGCGGGCGAGGATGGAGGGGCGGCGGGGGGAATAGGTCATGGTGTCTTCATGGTGGCAGCCGCGCTTCGGCGCTGCACCGCGCTTGGCATGTGGCTCAGATCACCTCGCCCCTCAGGGGAGGGGCTGGCGTGCAGCGCCGGGTGAGGGGTGCGATGCTGCACCATCAGCAGATATCCCAGCATCGCACCCCTCACCCTGGCCCTCTCCCCAGAGGGGCGAGCGGACGATAAAGCACCTGGATCAATGCATAGGGGATTGCCTTGTCTCGCATAACGAGGGAGGCCGCATCGTCGATGAGCCAAACCGCTTACTGGGCGGCGCTGTATTCGTAGAACCACTTCTGCTGGAATTTTTCCATGGTGCCATCGGCCTTGATGGCGGCGATGGCGGCGTTGATGGGCTCGAGCAGATCGGAGCCCTGGGTCAGGATGAAGCCGAAATCCTCGGCGCCGAGCGGGCCGCCGATGACTTTGAAGGCGCCCGGATTGGCCCCGATATAGCCATTGGCCGAGGTCTGGTCCATCAGCACGGTATCGACATCACCAGCCTGCAGCGCCGACACCGACGTGCCAAACGTGTCGAACAGCTTGATGCGCGGATTGCTTTCTTCGCCATCAAGCACGTTATAGACTGCGACATAGAAATTGGTGGTGCCGGCCTGGGCGCCGATCAGCAGATTGGGATCGCTGGCAAAGCTCTCGGCCTCGGTGAAGCGGGTCTCGTCGGCTCGCACCAGCATATATTGCTCGCTGGTGAGATAGGCGTCGGAGAAATCGATCAACTCGGCGCGTTCCTCATTGATGGTAATGCCATCCATGCCCACTTCGAATTGCCCGTCGCGCACCGCCTGGATCATCACGTCCCAGCTGGAGAGCTGCCAATCGACCTTGGCATTGAGGCGCTTGGCGATCTCGTTGAACAGGTCATATTCAAGCCCGATGCCCTCGCCGGTGTTCGGATCGGCGAAATTGAGCGGCACATAGGCGTTTTCGGTGACCGCGACGATGGTGCGGCCGCCAAGGTCGGGCAGGGCATCCTGGGCCTGGACCGAAACGGCGCCGAAGGCCAGCGAGGCCGCGGCGGTGGCGAGCAGCTTGAGGATGGATGACATGAGGCGGCATTCTCCCGGAACGATTTGGTGGCAAGACTAGACCGGGTAGCCGGGGCTTGGGAATGGGGTTTTGCGGGCGGGTGGCGTGGCGGGAAGTATTTGTTTTTGCCCGTTCAACCACGGAGTCATTCCGGCGCAGGCCGGAATCCAGGTCCGTGGCCATCCACGCATATCCAGCGCGGGGATAGCCTTCAGCATGGATTCCGGCCTGCGCCGGAATGACATTGTGGGTGGAACGACGTTAGAGCCGGGCCCTACGCCTCGTCGACGGTCTCGGCCTTGGGCCCGCGTTCCTGGACGGATTTGATGCAGTTCTTGGCGCTGGATTTGGATTTATAGGTTTCCGAGCGCACCATGGTTTCGTTATTGGCGGCGACGAAACGCACAAAGGTCTGGCCGTCCTTGGAGGCGGCGATTTCAAAGCGGTAGCCCTTGCCCTCTTCGCCCTTGGTCAGGTCGACAATGGCGGCGGAAGGCGCATTCTTCTTGATGGATTCAATGCAGTTCTGCGCGCTGGCCTTGGACTTGTAGTTTTCCGACCAGACCATGGTTTCGCTATTGTAGACGAACTTGGCGGTAAACTCGCCATTCTTGGCGGCAGTGATCTTGAACTTATGCGCCATGACGCTTGGCTCTCCCTCAAGGAGCGACGCGACGGCGCGTCGCTTTGCAATGAGCAAGATTAACCCAAGATATCAGAAAAGAAAGTCCCCGCGGATCAGCCCGTATGGGTTCGGTCGATATGGCCCAGATCGCGCTCGGGATCGATGCGGTCGCGCACCATTTGCTTGAGTTGCTTGACGTCGGGGAAGCCGCCATCGCGCTTGCGCTCCCAGATCAATTCGCCATCGAGGCTGATCTCGAAAATGCCACCCGTGCCGGGCACCAGCGTCACCGCGCCCATTTCAAGGCTGAAGGTGGAGAGCACTTCGGAGGCCATCCAGGCCGAGCGGAGCAGCCAATTGCACTGGGTGCAATAGGTGATGGTGAGGGCGGGTTTATTCATCGTGCGACTTTGCTCTTGTGATCGGCGGGTTCGACCAGGGACGCCAGGATCTGGTCGACCAGGTCGAGATCCTGCCGCTTGCCGGCGGCCTGCTGCTGCAGATCGACCAGATAGGAGGTGGTATAATAAAGCCGCCGGGCCAGCATGGTGGCAATGTGGAGGGAGAATTCGGGGCGGCTATCGAGAAAGGTCAGTGCGTCGGGAATTTCATAGGCCGTGACGGCGGAGAGCGCCTTGACGCTGGCCGAATGGGGCATGTCGAGCAGCACCGCCATTTCTCCGAAAATCGAGCCTGGCTCATCGACATGGGTGACCTGAGTGCGCTCGCGGATCACCTCCACCTGCCCCTCGACCAGCACATAAAGCCGGCCCAGCCGCTCGCCCTCGGGCAGCATGAGCTGGCCGGGTTTGAAGCTGACCTGCTTGAGCCCCACACAATAGTCCAGAATATCGGCCATGCGCCCCTCCGACCTCGTCCGGCAATATTGCCCAAACTGTTCAAGCGGTCAAAGCAAAGCCGCCCGGGTGAACCGGGCGGCTTCGGGGCGGGCGTGACTACGGAACTTCCACCCCATCCCGCCCTCAAGAGGGAGGAATACTCTTGCGGCGCCGGGACTAGTTGATCCAGACCACGGCACGGCTGGTGCTTTCAACGAGGGCCGGGCGGCCCTCGATATAGACATAGGAATAACTCGATTGGGGCACCGGGGTCAGTGCGACATCGGGCGGCAGCACATAGCCCACGACCACGTCGGCTTCGAGCGACACCGGATCGATCGGGTTGGCGATGGCGTAATCGAGATAATTCTGGGTCACCACGTAGCCGGGCGATTGCACCAAGGCGCGGCTTTGCAGATCAACGATCCAGACGCGGTCATTGGCATAGATATAGCCATAGGAGGGATCGGTCTCGACCGGGTAGATCACCACATCGGGTGGCAGCACATAGCCGATATCGAGCGCGCCTTCGAGATAGATGGGTTCGACCGGGTGGGCACCGGCATAGTCGATTACCGAAGTCTCGATACCCGCCGCGGCGCCCAAAGTGGCCCCGGCAAAACCGCCAATGGCGGCGCCCAGCGGGCCGGCCACTACGGCGCCAACGGTCGCGCCGGCTATTCCGCCACCGCTCGCGCCGATCGTGGCGCCGGCTTGCACATCATCTTCGGGGCCGATCAGCGTATCCTGGGCAAAGCCCGGCATGGCAATGCCGAGCGCCAACGCGGCCACACTAGCCAAAAGAAGCTGTTTCATTGCTCTGATCCTTTCAAGGAAGTGGACAAGCCACTTATTGCGGAAGCGCGAGACTGGGAGGCCCCGCGCGGTTACCGCCCCGTGCTGGATTAAACGGGGGCCTGAAAGACTTGGTTCCTGGTGGGGAATGGAGATGGCGGGCAGGTGTGGCCGGCGGGCCACAGGTCCTCCTCAGAGGTAAGACGTGACCTCCGGCGGCTCCATCTGCTTATCCTGGACGCCGTTTTCATAGGTGATCGGCACTTTGGCAAAATCCTGCGGTGATACGCCGTCGAGCACGGCGATGTTGAGCGCGTAGAACCAGCCGCCCATCTGCTCGAGAAAGCCGCGCGAATAGAGCTGCACGCCGCAGGTCTTGCAGAAATGGTGATGGATATGATCGGGCGGCCAGAGCGAATCCGGGGCGCGGTAATCGGCCAGGCTTTCGGCACCGGCCAGCAGGCGAATGTCGTCGACGCCGACAAAGCTCTTCCAATAGCGCGTCTTGGCGCAATAGGTGCAGTTGCAGCGGCGGGATTCGGCGCTGAGATCGACATCGGCTTCGAAGCTGACGGCGCCGCAATGGCAGGAGCCGTGATGGGTCTGTCGCATGAATTGCTCTCCTCAGGCGGGATTGTCGCGCAGGTAGCTCACCTGCTTGTCGAGGCATTCGCTCCAGCCGCTCAGATGGCTGTCGCGCTCGGCCATCGAGGCGAACGGGGCCTGGTGGAAGCGCTGGCTGGTGACGCTACCGGCCTCATCGAGCGTGATGGTGATGTCGGTAAGATCGGTCTGGCCCGAGCCTTGTTCCCAGGCGAAGCTCATGACGATTTTTCGATCGGGCACGATCTGCTTGAACGTGCCGCCGAACCAGCCATCGGGATATTGCGCCGAGCGGATCATGCCGCGATAGGCGCCGCCGACGCGGAAATCGAGCGTGTAGCTGGGGCAGGTAAAATCCTTGGGGCCGAACCAGCGCTTGAGCAATTCCGCATCGCTCCAGAGGCGAAACACCAATGCAGCCGGCGCGGCAAAAGTGCGGTCGATGAAGAGTTCGTTTTCGGTCATGGCTTCAGTTTTTGGCTGCATCGGGCTGTCCTTTGGTGAGATCCTTGATGAGGGCATCCATCTTGTCGAAGCCCTCGTCCCAGAATTTGCGATAGTGTTCGAGCCAGCTGGCAAGATCGCGCAGGGGGGCGCCTTCGAGGCGGACGGGCCGCCATTGCGCGGTGCGGCCGCGCGAGACGAGGCCCGCATTTTCGAGCACCTTGAGATGGCGGGAAATGGCCGGCAGGCTGATATCGAAGGGCTCGGCCAATTCATTGACATTGGCTTCGCCCTGCCCGAGCCGGGCCAGGATGGCGCGGCGGGTCGGGTCCGCCAGGGCGGCCAGCGTCGTGCTTAGGGGATCAGGCTGCATTTAACGTATCCATTAATTAACATATGCGTTAAATAAATCGATTATGGATGGGAGTCAAGCGTGCGAAGCCACCATGCTTGCTCCCATCGCCTGGCGCCCCTAAATATGGGCTCTCCCCGGGAGCCCGCCTTTGTCAGATCCATCCCCTGCCCTGCGCGTTGCGCTTAAAACCCGCGTCGTCGTGATTGGCGCAGGACAAGCGGGCCTGTCCTCGGCCTATCACCTCAGGCAAATGGGCCTCACCCCCGGCCGCGATTTCATCGTGCTCGACCAGGCCCCCGCGCCAGGTGGCGCCTGGCAATATCGCTGGCCCTCGCTGACGCTGAGCACCGTCAATCGTGTGCATGACCTGCCGGGCCTGTCCTTTGCCGAACTGGCGGGGGGCGACGATTCGGTGCAGGCCGCGGTGGCCGTGCCGCGCTATTTTGCGGCTTACGAAGAGCGCTTCGGCCTCAATGTGCTGCGCCCCGCCTCGGTCAGCGTGGTCTGCGACCGGGGCGCAAGGCTGCGCATCGAGAGCGATCGCGGTGTGTTTTCCGCCGAAGGGCTGATCAATGCCACCGGCACCTGGGAAAAACCGTTCATTCCCGAATATCCCGGCGCCGATCTCTTCGCCGGGCGCCAATTGCATACCCGCGACTATAAAACCGCCCAGGATTTTGTCGGCCAGCATGTACTGCTGGTCGGCGGGGGTATTTCCGCTATCCAGCTGCTTGATGAAATCTCACAGGTTACGCAGACCAGTTGGGTTACCCGCACGCCGCCGCGCTTTCGGACCGGTCCTTTTGATCAGGATGCCGGCCGCGCCGCGGTGGCGCTGGTGGAAGAGCGCGTGCGCCAGGGACTGCCGCCGGGTTCGGTGGTGTCGGTCACGGGCCTGCCCGTCACCCCGGCCATCGAAGCGGCGCGGGCCCGCGGCGTATTGGACCGCCAGCCCATGTTCGACGAGATTACGGCCAGCGGTGTGCGCTGGGCCGATGGCCGCATTCTGGATGTCGATGTCATTTTGTGGTGCACCGGTTTTCGCAGTGCGCTCGATCATCTGGCGCCGCTGCAATTGCGCGAGCCCTCGGGCGGCATCGTCATGAGCGGGCGGCTGGCCACGCAAGTGGAACGCGACAAGCGCATCCATCTGGTCGGCTACGGCCCCTCGGCCTCCACCATCGGCGCCAATCGCGCCGGCAGCGCCGCCGCCAAGGAATTGATGGCGTTTCTTGATACGGGAATTGGCTAGCGCCGCGGGCGGCGCCCGACCGGCTCGATCAGGTCGTCTTCGACTTCGGTCTGGGGCCGGTCATCGCCGCGGGCCAGCTCTTCGTGCCAGCGCCCTTCTGCATCCTGATAACCGATCGCCTGGGTCTGCCCGGCGGCCTGTTGCCGGTCGGCGGCGGCGATGGCCGCGTCCAAAGCCGCACGATGGGTCGGAAAGCTCTCCGAAAACACATCCCCCACCTTATAGGCAAAGCCGCCGTCATGCTCGACGACCTCGTAGCGTACATGTGCCATGGCGCAAGTCTCCCTGTCCTGCCGGCAGGAGAACTATCGGCGCCCGTTTCGGTTGCTGGAAAAACGCCGAGCTCAGAAACAAACCCGGAAAAACAAAAAGGGTCCCGAAGGACCCTTTGTCACCAAAGCCATGCCGGACTTTGGTATTTGGAGCGGGCGATGGGATTCGAACCCACGACCCTAACCTTGGCAAGGTTATGCTCTACCCCTGAGCTACACCCGCACTCCATATCGTCGTCACCGCCTTGGCAGTGCCCCGATGCGCGCCTATATGCCCAATCACCTGCCTGATTGCAACCCACATTTTGACCGCTTCGTCATCTTCCGGTCGCCTTGTGGATAGAAGGGCTTGTCACACCCCGGTTTGCGGGCGCAAGAAGAGCCCGGAACCGACCCAAAAATCGAAAAACGCCAAGGGCCCGTCACGCCGATGTCCACTCCGTTTAACGTTGCAACACCGACTTCTCCCGCTGCTGCGCCCGCCGGCGCGCTGATCAAGGATTCGACCGATCAGGCTTTCAAGGCCGATGTGATCGATGCTTCGCTCGATACGCCCGTGCTGGTCGATTTCTGGGCGCCCTGGTGCGGCCCTTGCCGCCAGTTGACTCCGGCGCTGGAAAAAGTGGTCAATGAAAAGGTCGGCAAGATCCGCCTGATCAAGATCAATATCGACGAAAACCCCCAGATTGCCGGCCAGCTTGGCATTCAATCGATTCCCGCCGTCTTTGCTTTCTCGGGTGGCCGCCCGGTCGATGGCTTTATGGGCGCCATGCCCGAGGGCGAAGTGCGCCGCTTTGCCGACAAGGTGATTGCCGCTGCGCCCGAGCCCGCGCCAGCCGAAGGCTCGATGGAAGCCCAGATCACCGAGGCTCTTGCTGCCGCCGAGGAGGCGCTGGCTGCTGGCGATCTGGGCCGCGCCGCGCAGATTTTCGGCATGGTGACCCAGCATGTGCCCGACCACGCCGTGGCGCTGATCGGCCTCACCAAGGTTTACCTCGCGGCCGGCGAAACCGCGCAGGCCAAGGCAACGCTCGACATGGTGCCCGAGGCCGAGCGCAAGGGCGAAGTCTATACCAGCCTTGCCAATTCCATCCGCCTGCTCGACGAAGCGGCCGAATTGTCGGAAACCTCGGCGCTGGAAGCCGCTCTTGCCGCCAACCCGGATGACCACCAGGCCCGTTTCGACCTAGCCGTGGTACTCAATGCCGAAGGCAAACGCGTCGAGGCGGCCGAGGCGCTGGTTGCTATCTTCAAGCGCGACCGCACCTGGAACGAGGACGGCGCGCGCAAGAAGCTGCTCGAATTCTTTGAAGCCTGGGGCCCCAAGGACCCCGCCACGCTCAAGGGCCGCCGGCTGCTGTCGGCTGCGCTATTTTCCTGAGCCGGAGACCTCATGCCCAAGCGACCGACTTCTGCTGCCGAGCTGCCCAAATCCGTCCCGGTCTTTCCCTTGACCGGGGCGCTGCTGCTGCCCTTTTCGCATCGTCCACTCAATATCTTTGAGCCGCGCTATATCGAGATGGTGGATGCGGCCCTGCGCGGCGACCGGCTGATCGGGCTGATCCAGCCCGAGGATACGTCCGAGGAAAGCCCGCGCGGCCGCAGTCCGCTGCAGCAGATCGGGTGCCTCGGCCGGATCACCCATTTCGAGGAAAGCGGGGAGGGGCGGTATTTCATCATTCTGGAAGGCGTCACCCGCTTCCGCCTCGCCCATGAATTGACGGTGATGACGCCCTATCGGCAGGCGGTGATAGCAGCCGAGGACTTTGCCATGGATTTCACCCGCGATTTCGGGGAGGACGCGGTGGATCGCGAGCGCTTCATCAAGATGATGCGCGACTATGCCGAATTCGCCAATATCGACCTCAATTTCGAAGAGATCGAGCGCACCGGCACGGCTGACCTCGTCAATTTCTGCTGCATGGTCTCCCCCTATGGCGCCGCCGAAAAACAGGTGCTGCTGGAAGCCCAGACGCTGGAGCAGCGCGCCGAAACCCTGATCGCCATGACCGAATATGAAATGGCGCGTGGCGGCAATGACCGCCCCCCGCTCAACTGATGCCTTCCGGCGTCGATCCCCGCCATGTGCTGGATGTGCGGACGCTTGAAATGCTGGTCTGCCCGCTGACCAAGACGCGGCTGATCCTGTCGGGGGACCATACCGAGCTGATCTCGGTCGCCGCGCGCCTGGCCTTCCCCATCAACAAGGGCGTGCCGCTATTGAGCCTGGATGAAGCACGCAGCGTCGAGCCCGATGAGATCAAGACGCTGACGCGGGGCCAAAACTAGATCGGCAGCCCGCTCAGCAGTTTTGGTCCATTGCCCGAGACACCCGCCGCGGTGCGGATCATGGCGGCCTTGATGGGGCCGGCGCGGTCGACCAGGCCCAGGCCGAAATCCCGCACGGCCCGCACTGGCGCGGCATCATTAGAAAACAGCCGGTTCATCCCGTCGGTCACCATGGCCATGGCCGAGGTATCGAGCCGGCGCCAGCTTTGGTAGCGCGCCAGCACGTCGTCGCTGCCATGATCGAGCCCCAGCCGGACGGCCTCGATCACCACTTCGGCCAAAGCCGCCACGTCCTTGAGCCCCAGATTGAGCCCCTGCCCGGCGATCGGATGCACGACATGGGCGGCGTCGCCCACCAGAGCCAGCCGTGGCGCGACGAAATCGCGGGCGATACGCATGCGGAGCGGAAAGCCCGCCAGATCCTCTTCTACCGTCACCGCGCCCAGCGTCGAGCCCATCACCGCCTCGATTTCGAGCGCCAATGACGCCTTGTCCATGCCGAGAAAGCGCGGCGCGTCGGCGCTGGACTCGGTCCAGACCAATGAGGAGCGATTGCCCGTGAGCGGCAGGCTGGCAAAGGGGCCGGCGGGCCGGAAATGCTCATAGGCGACCCCGTCATGGGGTAATTCATGGCTGATCGTGGTGACCAGCCCCGTCTGGCGGTAATCATGCTCGACGACGCCAATGCCCGCCATCTGCCGCAGCGCCGATTGCCCGCCGTCGGCCGCCACCACCAGGGGCGCCGCCAGCACGCGACCATCGGCCAGCACCAGCCGGGCGGAACGGGTGTCGCTCTGCCACGAGGCAATCTCGGCCGGCGCGATCACTTCGATCTGCGCGCCGACCGCATCGAGCAGCACCTGCCCGCTGATGCGATTGGGCACCATATGGGCAAAGGGCTCGCCCGGCGCCACATCGCCCTCAAAGCTGAGGAACAATGGCCGAGAAATATCGCCCACGCCCGAATCGGTAATCCGCATGGCGGTAATCGGCTGCGATTGGGCGGCCATGGCGGGCCATACGCCCAGGGCCTCGAACACACGTCGCACGCCAGCAGCGATGGCCGAGGCGCGATTGTCGCGCGGCACCGAGAGGGGCCGCCGATCAACCAGCCCGACGCGGATGCCGCGCGCCGATTGCACCAGGGCAAGCGCCAGCGTCAGCCCCACCGGGCCGCCGCCGACAATCAGCACGTCATGGGTTTGTGCAGCGCTGGCCATGTCAGTTCTCCTTTCCCTTATTGAGCGCCTGCACGCATAAGGCGCAAGAGGCCGAAGGTCGCGGCAGCCTTGCCGTAATTTTGCCCAATTCGCTGCCGTTTTGCACATTTTTTGTGCATTTCGCAACGGCCGCGGTGTTGTGAATCCTTTATGAATTACTAATACATTGTTTTTGCTGATGATTTTCGCGCCATTCGGAGTTGGCACGGCGCTTGAGTCTAGTTGGGCATTCCAGACCAGCGCCAAGTCGCAAAGGGGCTCACATGAAACTGGTGATTGCAATTATCAAGCCATCACGCCTCGAAGAGGTTCGCCAGGCTCTCAACTCGCTCGACGTCCACGGCATGACCGTGACCGAGGTGAAGGGTTACGGCCGCCAGAAGGGGCATTCGGAAATCTATCGCGGCACCGAATATGCCGTGCACTTCCTGCCCAAGCTCAAAGTTGAAATCGCCGTTGATGACGCCCTAGCCGATGCCGTGTCCACGGCCATCCGCGACAGTGCCCAGACCGGCCGTATCGGCGATGGCAAGATCTTCGTACTCGATCTTCTGGCCGTCACCCGTATCCGCACCGGTGAAACCGGCGCTTCTGCCCTCTAAGCGTCATCGGGAGAACAACAAGATGAAGATGTCAAAAGTTTTGGGGAGCGCTGCAATCGCCTCCCTGCTGCTGGCGCTGCCGGCATTTGCGCAGGACGCTGCCGCTCCGGCGGCCGAGGCGGCTGCTGAAGTCACCGCCGTCGTCGACAAGGGCGACGTGGCCTGGATGCTGGTGTCCACCATGGTCGTCATCGTCATGACCATTCCGGGCCTGGCCCTGTTCTATGGCGGTCTGGTGCGCGCCAAGAATATCCTCTCCGTTTTGACCCAGGTGTTCCTCGGCTTCTCGATGATCGCCATTCTGTGGGTCGCCTATGGCTACTCGCTGGCTTTTGCCGGCCCGACCGAAGGAGGCCTGTCGGCTTTCGTCGGTGACTTCTCCAAATTCTTCCTCTCGGGCGTGACGCTTGAATCCACCGCCGCGACCTTCTCGGCCGGGTTCGAACTGCCCGAAATGGTCTTCGTGGTCTTCCAGATGACCTTTGCCTGCATCACCTCGACCCTCATCGTCGGCGGCATTGCCGAACGCATGAAGTTCGGCGCGCTGATGGCGTTCCTGGCCATCTGGTTCACCTTCTCCTATATCCCGATGGCCCACATGGTCTGGTCGGGCCCCGGCCTGCTGTTCGGCATGGGCGCCTATGACTTTGCCGGCGGCACCGTGGTTCATATCAATTCCGGTGTGGCCGCGCTCGTCGCCGCCATCGTGCTCGGGCCGCGCCTGGGCTACATGAAGGAGCCGATCGCTCCGCACAATCTGGTTCTCACCTATATCGGTGCCGGCCTGCTGTGGTTCGGCTGGTTCGGCTTCAATGCCGGCTCCAATCTGGAAGCCAATGCGCTGACCGCCGTTGCCCTGATCAATACCGTGCTGGCTCCGGCCGCTGCGGCTCTGGCCTGGGCTATCGGCGAAAAGGTCACCCGTGGCCATGCTTCGGCCCTGGGTGCGGTCTCGGGTGCCGTTGCCGGTCTCGTGGCGATCACCCCCGCTGCCGGTTTTGCCGGTGTCGGCGGCGCCATCGTGCTGGGCGCGGTTGCCGGTTTCGTCTGCCTGTGGGCGGTCGTCAACCTCAAGCCGATGCTCAAGTATGACGATAGCCTGGATGTGTTCGGCATCCATGGCGTGGGCGGCATTGTCGGCGCCCTGGGCACCGCCATCGTCGCTAATCCCGGCTTCGGCGGCTACCCGCTGGACGGCTATGAAATGGGCGCCCAGTTCATGGTCCAGCTCACTGGCGTGATCATCGCCGTTGTCTGGTCCGGTGTCGTGGCCCTGGTCGCCATGCTGATCGTCAAGGCAATCTTCGGTGGCGCCCGCGTCTCCGAATCGAGCGAAAGCGATGGCCTGGATCTGTCGAGCCACGGCGAGCGCGCCTACAACTCGTAAATTGCGACTTCACCCGGCGGCGTCCTCCGCCGCCGGGCATCTTTAGTGACCAAAAGATTGATCGCGGCGTGCGGCTCGTGTCCCTCTTGGCCCGCCACAGAGGCTTCCCACTCGCAAACTGCACGGGCTGCACACCACGATCAATTGCTTCCCCTTCGTTCTTCCTCCCTGGACGATTGCGGCGACCTGGCCCGCCCCCCCGTGGCGGGCCTTTTCTTGGGTTTCTTGCCCGCATCCTCCTCAATCTACTATCCATCCCACCCACCGGTTCTCCCTCGGGCTTGACCCGAGGGCCTCTCGCCACGTGTGCCGGGCTGAGAGTGGCCCTCGGGTCAAGCCCGAGGGAGAACCGTGGGTGGGGGAGCACCGGTGATAGGTGGAGAGCGGTAGGTGGGAGACCCACCGCCCGCTCCCACCTCAGCAAATATCCTCCCGGCCCCCATGGTTAGCCTTGGGTTAACCCGGTCCCGCTAGCATGAGCTCAATTGGGCCCGGTCAATTCCGGGCAGTATTGAGTTTGCTCCATGCCCAGCCATCCCGCACCAGTGCTCGACGAAATCCGGTCCCTGCCCCAGCGCGGTACGCGCAGCGGGGCCAAAGCCATGCCGGCGCCGCCGCCCGCTTTGTCGATTCGCATTCCCATGCGACTGGTCGGCTTCGTGCTGCTGGGGCTCGTGGCGATCTGCCTCGCCGCGCTCGCCTCCTGGTCGGTGGATGATCCCAGCTTTTCCTATGCCACGAGCAAGCCGGCCGCCAATTGGCTGGGCTTTCCCGGCTCGGCCATTGCCGACATCCTGTTCCAGACCCTGGGCCTGGGCGCCCTGGTGCTGATGGTGCCGCCCGCGCTATGGGGCTGGGCCATGGTGCGCCGCCGCGTGCCCACCCATATGGGCCTGCGCCTGATCGGCTGGCTGGGTGCCACGATCCTGGCCACCGGCGTCTTCTCCTTCGTTGCCATGCCCGAGACCTGGCCGCTGCCCACGGGGCTGGGCGGTCTGCTCGGCACCGGCTTCATGACTCTTGCCACCATGATCACCGGCGCCCAGCCGCAGGCGGTGACTTCGGCGCTGTTCGCCATCATCATCTCGGCCCCCGCTTTGGCGCTGTTCTGGATCGGCATGGGTCTTGGGAGCACGGTTTCCACCGCACCCAGCAAGGCGCAAGCCGCCGCTGGTGGCCGTAAATCCGCTGCCGCCCCGGCCGAAGCCGATGACGAGCCGGAAACCAACCCGATCGTCGACATTGCCCTGGGCGCCATGGTCCATATGGGCTATTCGCTGCGCACCGCCTTCCGCCGTGCCCGTGCCAGCCATGCCGAAAAGCGTGCTGCCGATGCCGCGCCCTGGCGCGATGACGATCTCGAGCCCAGCCTTGATGGCCGCGCCCCTGTTGTGTCGCCACGCGATGAGCCGTCCTTTGACGCTCCGCAGCGCCGCATCCATTCGCCCAGTGCTCCACAAGTCGAGCCGGGCTTTGCTGCGCCCGGCGATATCTCGCCCCGCATCAATGCGCGGCCCAGCTATGACGATACCGCCATCGATTATCCCGACGAGCCGGATGACGATTCCATTCCCTTCGTGCCCGATGCGCCGCTGCCGCCTTCGGTGGTCAGCCACCGCCAGCAGGGGGATTCGCGCTTCCATCCGGCAGATCCGACCAAGCCGCGCGTCACCGCGCCCGCGCCGCGTCCCGTGCCGGGCAGTCGCATGGCGCGCGAAGCGCAAAGCTCGTTCCTTGACGAGCCCGGTGGGTTTGAACTGCCCCCGCTGAGCCTATTGGCCGAGCCGCGCCACAAGGGCCCCTCGCCCGAGCATGCGCCCGAGCGGCTGGAGGAAATGGCCCGCCAGCTCGAAGGCGTGCTGGAAGATTTCGGCGTCAAGGGCGACATCATCAATGTCCGCCCCGGCCCAGTCGTGACGCTGTTCGAACTCGAGCCTGCACCGGGCATCAAATCGAGCCGCGTCATCTCGCTGGCCGACGATATCGCCCGCTCGATGAGCGCCATTTCCGCCCGCGTTGCCGTGGTGCCGGGCCGCAATGCCATTGGTATCGAGCTGCCCAACCAGAATCGCGAAACCGTTTATTTCCGCGAAATGCTGGCCAGCTCCGACTTCGAGAAGATGAAGGGGAAGCTGCCCATATGCCTGGGCAAGACCATTGGCGGCGAGCCTGTCATCGCCGATCTGGCGCGCATGCCCCATCTGCTCATTGCCGGCACCACCGGCTCGGGTAAGTCGGTGGGTATCAATACCTTCATTCTCAGCCTGCTCTACCAGATGACGCCCGAGCAGTGCCGCATGATCATGATCGATCCCAAGATGCTTGAACTGAGCATCTATGACGGCATTCCGCATCTGCTGACCCCCGTCGTTACCGACCCCAACAAGGCGGTCGTGGCGCTCAAATGGGCCGTGCGCGAGATGGAAGATCGCTATCGCAAGATGAGCAAGATCGGTGTCCGCAATATCGATGGCTTCAACCAGCGCGTCAGCGAAGCCGCCGCCGAAGGCAAGACCATCACCCGCACGGTGCAGACCGGCTTTGACCGCGAAACCGGCGAAGCGATCTTCGAGAGCGAGGAATTCAACCTCGAAGTGCTGCCCTATATCGTGGTGATCGTCGACGAAATGGCCGATCTGATGATGGTGGCCGGCAAGGACATTGAAGGCGCCATCCAGCGTCTGGCCCAGATGGCCCGCGCCGCCGGCATCCACATCATCACCGCCACCCAGCGTCCCTCGGTCGACGTCATCACCGGCACGATCAAGGCCAATTTCCCCACGCGTATCTCGTTCATGGTCACGTCCAAGATCGATTCGCGCACCATTCTGGGCGAGCAGGGCGCCGAACAGCTGCTGGGCAATGGCGACATGCTCTATATGGCCAGCGGCGGCCGCACCAAGCGCCTGCATGGCCCGTTCGTGTCAGATGCCGAAGTGGAAGCCGTGGTCGCCCATCTCAAGAGCCAGGGCACGCCGGATTATCTCGATTCCATCACCGCCGATGACGAAGAAGGCGGCGAATTCGGCGGTGACAGCGATGGTGGCGGCGATGACTATGCCGGCTCGGGCGACGAGCTCTACGACAAGGCCGTCCATATCGTTCTATCCGACAAGAAGGCCTCCACCTCCTATATCCAGCGGCGTCTCGCCATCGGCTATAACAAGGCGGCGACCCTGATCGAACGCATGGAACGCGAAGGCGTCATCAGCCAGGCCAACCATGCCGGCAAGCGCGAGATCCTGGTCGGGAACAATGCCGACGGGTATTGAGAGCACCTCTCATCCGATAGTGCCCCGTCGTTCCTAGCCATCCCACCCACCGGGGCTCCCTCGGACTTGATCCGAGGGCCTTTTGCCGCTTGTGCCGTATTGGGAGCGACCCTCGGGTCAAGCCCGAGGGAGAAGCCGGTGCCTGTGATAGGCACCGCGCGAACAAAGACTCGACTCTATTTCAGTCTATGCTTATATAAGTTCAGACTGAAATAGAGGAGAGACCCATGGCTTTCGACATTGCCGCCCATCTGGGCGCCATGGTCCGCGAAGTCCGCAATCTGGAAAAAGATGGCCAGCCCGCCAAGGCCGTCATTGCCGCGCGCGTCTACCCAACCTCGCCCGCCGATCTCTGGGATGCCCTGACCCAGCCCGAGCGGCTCAAGCGCTGGTTTGCGCCGGTGACGGGCGATCTCGAATTGGGCGGCCGCTATCATGTCGAGGGCAATGCCAGCGGCACGGTCACCGCCTGCGAGCCGGAAAAATCCATGGCCCTGACCTGGGAATTCGGCGGCTTTACCAGTTGGGTCAATCTGACGCTGACGCCGGACGGAGCCGGCACCAGGCTCGAACTCGAGCATATCGCCCAGATCAGCCCGCATTGGGACCAGTTTGGCCCGGGCGCGGTGGGTGTTGGTTGGGATTTGAGCTTTCTGGGCCTCGCCGCCCATCTCGAGCGGCCTGGCGCGGATGTGCGGGCCGAAGGCCTGGGCGGCTGGGAAGTGTCGGACGAAGCCAAGAGCCTGGTCCGCGCCGCCAGCGACGATTGGGGCCGTGCGGCCATTGCGGCGGGCGAGGATCGCGAGCATGCGCTCAAAGCCGCCGAGGCCACCCGTGCCTTCTATTCGGGCGAAGCGCCCATGGGTGGCTGATGCACGCTTTCGACGTTCTTGGCGATCCGGTGCGCCGCCGTATTCTTGAACTGCTGGCGGAGCGCGAACATGCCTCCGGTGAGGTGGTGGCGGTAATCGCCAGCGAATTCGGCATTTCCCAGGCCGGTGTCAGCCAGCATCTCAAGGTGCTGCGCGAGGCCGGTTTCGCGCAGGTGCGTCCCGAAGGCACGCGCCGCGTCTATGTGCTCGATGCGTCCCCGCTGCGTGGGATCGATGATTGGCTCGAGCGCTTCCGCGTCTTCTGGCCGCATAAGCTCGATGCGCTCGCCACCGAGATCGCCCGTGGCAAGAAGGCGCGCGGTGAACTGGGCGATTAGCCGGGCCGGATTACTTGCAGACCGGTTCGCCCAGTTCGAGCGCAAATTCGCGTGGCCCGGCCCAGCCTTCGCCGTGCCTGTTGGGTACATCGACGATTTTGACCTCGAGCGTGCATTTCCCGCCGGTCACCCGATAGAGATCGGGCGCGACGAATTCCACGGCGCCAATGCCCTCGAACCCGAAAGCATCGACAACCGCTGCATCGGCAATGATCGCCTGCAATTCCTTTTGCCGCTGGTATTGCGGCGGCAGCGCCGCCAGAGCAGGCAAGGCGGTCATCGCCGCAAACCCCAAGACAATCGACAAGCGCAGCATTCCATCTCTCCCGGTGCGTCCGCATGGCATCGTGGATGAACGCTCCGTGAATGCAACCTTCCAGCTGTTGCCGCAATTGTTTTCTAGGTTAGGGTCACCTCGACTTCAGCCAGGAACAGAGATTTTCATGATTCGCCGCGATGCCCTGCTGCTCGGTCTGTCCACCGCTCTTGCCCTGAGCCTGCCCGCCTTGGCGCTCGATCGAGCGCTGAGTGCCGAGGAGCAGCAGCTGATTGCCAATATCAACCAGCACAATTCGGCGATCCGCTCCATGGCGGGCCGGTTCCTGCAGATCGACACCAATGGCGGACGCACCGAGGGCACGTTCTTCCTCGAGCGCCCCGACAAGGTGCGCTTTCGCTACAACCCGCCCAGCCGCGAGGAAATCGTCTCGGTGGGCCGTGGCTTCTACGTGCTCAACCGCAAGGACGAGACCTATTACGCCTATCCGCAGGACACGATCCCGCTGCGCCAGTTCCTCGGCGACCAGATCGACCTGCTCAGCGCCAATGTGGTCAATGTCACCAATTCGGACGGCTATATATCGATCACCGTGGTCGACCAGACCGTGGCCGGCACCGTGCAGGTGTCGCTGATTTTCGACACCACCACCTTCGATCTGGCGCAATGGAGCCTGGTGGAGCCCAGCGGAGCGGAACTGACCTTCTCGCTCTATGATGTGGAAAAAGACGTGCAGATTCCGCGCGCCTTCTTCTCCATTCCCGCCACCTATAAGGGCGTCGATCCCTCGACGCGGTAAGGGGCAAGGCTGTCGCATATGGACCGATGGATAGCGTCCATCGTCCCCTCGCCCCTCAGGGGAGAGGGTAGCGGCGCCGGGAGCAAAGCGACCTGGCAGAGCTAGGGTGAGGGGTGCCATGCTGGAATATCTCGTATTTTTGCAGCATCGCACCCCTCACCCGCCGGCTGCGCCGTCGACCTCTCCCCTGAGGGGCGAGGTGAGATCCGGCCATATACGATAGCCCTCCCCTGTGAGAGGGGCCCAGATCGTGCCTCTACCGCCCGAAAGCCAGGATCGCCACCAGGCCCGCGGCACCCACAACAATGCGCCACCAGGCGAAGGGGGCAAAGCCGTGCTTGCTGACAAAGCCCAGCAGGTATTTCACCACGATCGTGCCCACGACGAATGAGGCGGCAAAGCCGATGGCGATATTGAGCCCCAGGCTCATGTCGATCAGCTCGCGGCTCTTGTAGAGGTCATAGCCGAAGGCGCCTACCATGATGGGCAGGGCGATGAAGAAGGTGAATTCGGCCGCACTCCGCTTGGTCGCGCCAAACAGCATGGCGCCCACCACGGTCGAGCCCGAGCGTGACACGCCGGGAATGAGGCTGAGCATCTGGAACAGGCCGACAACCAGCGCCAGATGCCAGGGAAACTGGTAGATATCGTCGTATTTTTCCTGCTTGGGCATACGGTCGACGATCAGCAGGACAATGCCGCCGATGAGCAGGCTAATGCAGATGACGAGCGGGGATTCGTAGATCACCTGCTGGATATATTCGCGCCCCAGCACGCCCACGATAATGGCCGGCAAACAGGCCAGGATGACCGCAATGGCGAAGCGCCAGGCATAGGCCTTGCCCATCAGCGCGTCGCGGATCAGCAGCCCCAGTTTGGCAAAATAGACGGTGATCACAGCCAGGATCGCACCGAGCTGGATCAGCACGATGAAAGTGGCCGGCTGGCTCAATCCAAAAAAATGACCGGCCAATAGCAGATGGCCGGTAGAGCTGACGGGCAGGAATTCAGTAAGGCCTTCGAGGATTCCAAGGATCAGCGGCACAAAAAGACCTTGATCGACGTTCATTTGATCTCCTAAGTCATTCCGACGGGCCTCTCCCTTGCCAAAGCTCTAGCGCTGTTCGCGTCATGCGCCAAGCTGCGGCGGGACGTGGGCTCCAAACAACAAGAGCGCAATTGCCATGCCGACCTTGCTCCATCATCCCCTGGATCCGTCTTCCCGCATTATCCGTCTGATGTGCGCCGAATATGGCGTTCCGCTCGATATGGAAGAGATCAAGCCCTGGCTGCGCACGCCCGAATTGCTCGAACTCAATCCGGCCGCCACGCTGCCTATCTTCATGGGGGAAGATGACATTGCGGTGATTGGCATCCTGGCCAATATCCACACTATCGAAGATCTCTATACCCCCGCCGTGGTGGCCGGGCTGATCCCACCCGATCCGGGGTCGCGCGCCGAAATGTGGCGGTTGATCGAATGGGTCATCTTCAAGCTCAACGACGAAGTGACCCGCTATGTGCTCGAGGAGAAAATCTTCAAGCGCGACCAGCGCGGCGGCACGCCCGACCCCGCCGTGCTGCGCGTGGCCAAGGCGAACCTGAATGAGCATATGCTCTATTTCAACTGGCTGTTCGCCACCCGTTCGTGGCTGGCCGGTGACATCATGACCCTGGCCGATTTTGCCTTGGCGGCGCATCTGTCCACGCTCGATTATCTGGGCGATATCGATTGGGGCAAGGCGGGGGAAACCCGCGACTGGTATTCCCGCATCAAATCCCGCCCGGCCTTCCGCACCCTGCTCAACGACCGCGTCGTCTCCATGCCCCCGCAAAAGGGCTATGCGGATCTCGATTTCTGAAGCCAATCCACGGTGTCATTCCCGCGAAAGCGGGAACCTCCGTTTGCAGGCGTCGTCTTACCCCATTAAACAGGGGTTCCCGCTTTCGCGGGAATGACCCGGATGATGATGGCCGACGCAGCAACACCTGCCAGCACTGACAAACTCGTCGCCGAGTTGCGCGCCCGCGCCACGGCGTTGGGCTTTGACAGCTTTGGCATTGCCCCGGCCAGCGCACGGCCTGACCTGCCCGAAAAGCTGCAGGCGGCGCTGGAGGCCGGCTGGCATGGGAATATGGACTGGATGGCGGAAACCGCCACCCGTCGCGCCAGCCCCAGCGAATTGTGGCCAGAAGTGCGCTCGATCATTCTGCTCGGCGTCAATTACGGGCCGCAAAGCGATCCGCTGGCTATTCTGGGTGAAAAATCGCTCGGCTCCATCTCGGTCTATGCGCGCAATCGCGATTATCATGAGCTGATCAAGGGCAAGCTCAAGGAGCTTGCGGGCCTGCTGGCCCGGCGGGCCGGGGCGGATGTGAAAGTGTTTGTCGATACGGCTCCAGTCATGGAAAAGCCCTTGGCCGAGGCGGCGGGCCTGGGCTGGCAGGGCAAGCATACGGTTCTGGTCAGTCGCGAATTTGGCTCCTGGCTGTTTCTGGGGGCTATTTTCACCTCGGCGGAGCTGCCCGGGGATAAGCCGCATGAAGAAAGCTGCGGCTCGTGCACGCGATGCCTCGATATCTGCCCGACCAAGGCGTTTCCCGCCCCGTTCCAGCTCGATTCGCGGCGGTGCCTGGCCTATCTCTCGGTCGAGCACAAAGGCCCTATTCCGGTGGAGTTCCGGGTGCCCATGGGCAACCGCATCTATGGGTGCGATGATTGCCTGGCCGTCTGCCCCTGGAACAAATTTGCCAGCGTCAGCCGCGAGGCCAGGCTGCGGGCGCGGGAAGAGCTGGAACGCCCGGCTCTGGCCGATCTCGTGCAGCTTGACGATGCCCGGTTCCGGACCCTGTTTGCCGGCTCGCCCGTCAAGCGGATCGGGCATGCCCGGTTCCTGCGTAACGTATTGATCGCCATCGGCAATTCGGGCGACCTGTCGCTCTTGCCCCTGGCCGAGGCCCGGCTTGGCGCCGAGGACCCGCTGGTGCGCGGGGCTGCGATCTGGGCGCTGCGCAAACTCGATCCGGAGCGGAGCGAGCGCTTGCGGCTGGACTATTTGCCCGGCGAAAGCGACAAGAGCGTATGCGATGAATGGACCGGGGATATCTGGTGAACGTCTTCTTTTTCGGCCTTGGCTTCTCATCCAGAGCCGCGGCGCTTTTCCTGGCCGCGGGTGAACCAAAGGCTAGCATTTCGGGCACCGTCCGCACGCCCGAAAAAGCCGCTGCCCTTGCTTCGATCACCAGCCAGGTGCATCTTTTCGACGGTACCGGGCCGGGCCCCACATTGGGACCGGACCTGCGGCGGGCCAGCAATGTCATCCTTTCCATCGCGCCGGGCGCGGCGGGCGATCCGGCGCTGCTGCAACACCGCGCCGATCTGGATGCGGCAAAGAACCTGCAATGGCTGTGCTATTATTCCACGGTGGGGGTCTATGGGGATTTCGGCGGCAACTGGATCGATGAAAGCGCCCCGCTGGTGCCGCGCAACGAGCGCAGCGATCGCCGCGTCCTCGCCGAACAGGCCTGGCGCGATTATGCCGCCGAGCGCGGCGTGCCACTGACCATTCTGCGGCTGGCCGGTATCTATGGCCCCGGCCGCTCAGCCTTCGACAAGCTGCGCGACGGCAGTGCGCATCGCATCGTCAAGCCCGGCCAGGTGTTCAACCGCATCCATGTCGCCGATATCGGCCGGGTCACCGCGCTGGCTGCCCAGCAGCGCCTTGATGGCACGTTCAACCTGGCCGATGACGAACCCGCCGCCCCCCAGGACCTGGTGACCCACGCCGCCAAGCTGCTCGGCATGGCGCCGCCGCCCGCGATCGATTTCGACACGGCCGACCTCACCCCCATGCAGCGCAGCTTTTACGCCGACAACAAGCGCGTCTCCAACGCCGCGATCAAACGGGCCTTGGGGATCGAGCTGCTCTACCCCAATTATCGCACCGGCCTTGCCGCAATTCTGGAGAGTGAACAACCATGAGCGCGCCTCAGCCCGCCAAATCCGCGCCCGAACGCATTGTGCTTGAAGGCCGCTACGCCAGGCTCGAACCGCTGGACCAGCGCCATGCGGCCGATCTTTTTGCCGTGGCCACGATGCCCGGTGGCGCTGAGCGCTATCACTGGCTGTTCAGCTATCCGCCGCAGACCCTGGCGGAACAGGAAGCGCGGATCGTCGAGACCAATGCCGGGCCGGAGCGCTATGTCGCCGTCATCGACAAGGCGAGCGGCAAGGCGCAGGGTCAGCAAGGCTGGATGCGGATTTTTCCCGAACATGCCTCCATCGAAATCGGTGGCGTCTATTGGGGCCCGACCATGGCGCGTACGCGGGTGGCCACCGAGGCGCTGTTCCTGTTCGCCCGCCACGCCTTCGACGATCTGGGCTATCGGCGCTTCGAATGGAAATGCAACGCGCTCAACCTGCCCTCCAAGGCCGCAGCCGAGCGCTTCGGCTTTCAATATGAGGGGCGGTTTCGCAAAGACCGTATCTTCAAGGGCCAGAGCCGCGACACGGATTGGTATTCCATGATCGACGATGAATGGCCGGCCCTGCGCGCCGAATATGAGCGCTGGCTAAGCCCGGACAATTTTGGGCCGGACGGGATGCAGAAGAGCAAGCTGCAGACGCGGTAGCTTTTGTCGTCTGTGGGTTGGAAGGGCCGCCATACCGTCTGACCCACCGCATCTCCCTCGGACTTGATCCGAGGGCCTTTCCTAACCCGGCGCAAGCGGCGAGTGGCCCTCGGGTCAAGCCCGAGGGAGAGCGGTGGGGAGGAGAGCTTCAGGTAGCCTACGGGCTCGGCTTCCCTAGATCCCCTCCACCAGATGCATCACTGCATCCTTGAGCCGTGCCAAATCCTCGTCCCGGCTCAGCCGATGGTCCCCATCCGGAATCAGTGTCAGCGTCACCGGGTCGTGCAGGATATGGGTGACGAGCTTTATCGCCTGGGCCTGGGGCACGTCAGGGTCCTGCCCGCCCTGCAGGATGGTCACCGGGCAGCCGGTTTCGATCACGCTGCCGAACAGCAGATGCCTTTCGCCGTCTTCGATCAGCGCGCGGGTGATGCGGTAGGGAGTGTCGGAATATTGGCTGGGCTGGTCGATATGGCCATTGTTCTGCAGGCTTTCATGCTCGGCCGGGGTAAAGCCGGGCAGCATCAATTCGCGGGTCATGTCCACGGCGGGGGCGATCAGCACCAGGCCCGTGCAGCGATTGCCGCCGCGCCGCCACAGGGCGCGCACCAGCAGCAGGGCCAGCCAGCCGCCCATGGAGGAGCCGATAATGATCTGCGGCCCATGGGTGGTGGCAAAGACCGCTTCGGCCTCTTCGAGCCAGCGGCTGATCGTGCCGTGGTCGAAATTCCCGCCCGAGGCGCCATGGCCCGAATAATCGAATCGCGTCACGCAAAGGCCCTTTTGTGCGCCCAGGCTATCGAGCGCCATCGCTTTGGATCCCGTCATGTCCGAGCGGAAACCACCCAGCCAGAACAGGCCTGGACCTGTTCCGGGGCGCTGTTCGACCGCGATATCGCGGCGGTCGGCGCCCGAGGCGAGCGGAAGGGAGAAAGCGTTGATGGTGGACATAGAGCCGGTACTCTGCGATTGACTGGGCGGAAGCGTTTCAACGACGCAACAGGGCGCAATATACCCCGTTTGCCAGTTGACTTATGTTCCCGCTAACACGATTTTATGGCCGATTTCACCACCTGGCTTAACAATACAAGGATCCCTGCCATTCGCCGTCCCATGAGACCCGTCGCGCCCCAGAAAGATGGGCCGCTCTCGAACGAGGATATTGCCAGCCCCGACGTCCAGCTTATCGATGCCGAGGGTGAGAACCGCGGGATCGTCAACACCCGTGCGGCTCTTGCAGAGGCGCAGGAACAGGGTCTTGACCTGGTCCTGATTTCTCCCAATGCCAATCCGCCCGTCGCCAAGATGCTCGATCTTGGCCGCTTCAAATATGCCGCGCAGAAAAAAGCTGCCGAGGCACGCAAGAAGCAGAAGGTGATCGAGGTCAAGGAAGTCCAGCTGCGTCCCAATATCGACACGCATGACTACGAGACCAAGATGAAGGCCGTCCAGCGCTTCCTCGACGATGGCGACCGGGTCAAGGTGACCATGCGCTTCCGGGGCCGCGAAATGGCGCACCAGGAACTGGGCATGCAGCTATTGATCAAGGTCAAGGACATGATGGAGCCGGTGGCCAAGGTCGAAAGCCAGCCCCGCTCCGAAGGCCGCCAGATGGTCATGGTGCTGGCGCCCAAGTGAGCGCTACGCCAAGCTAATGCAAAAAGGCAGGTCCCAAGGGGGCCTGCCTTTTTTGTTTTGGTCTTTTGGCCCGGTGGTTCAACCGCCCACGCCGTTGGCGCAGTGTGATGCCTCACCACCCACCGCATCTTCCTCGGGCTTGACCCGAGGACCACTCTGGATGCGCGCCGTGTGGAGGATGGCCCTCGGGTCGAGCCCGAGGGAGAGCCGGTGGTTGGGGGAGGTGCGGTGGGTTAACCCAGCGCCGCCACGACGTCCCTGGCATAGGGGATGGCCGGCTGTGCGCCGGGCTTGAGGCAGGCCAGGCTCGCGGCCACCGCCGCGCGCCTCATCGCGGCTTCCAGGTCGAGACCGCTATCGAGGCCGGCGGCGAGATAGCCGCAGAAGGTGTCGCCGGCGCCCACCGTGTCCACCGGCTTGACCGGCATGGCCGGCACATGGATCAGCCCTGTCCTGGTCGCGGCCTTGGCGCCATCGGGGCCAAGCGTGACGATCACCGTCTGGTCATGCTTGGTCGACCATTCCAGCATGGCAGCATCGAGTTGCTCGATCCCCGTGCCGGTCAGCAGGCCGAATTCGGTCTCGTTGGCGACCAGGATCGAGGCCTTGGGCGCAATGGCCCGCGTGCTGTCGAGAAAGGGGGCCGTATTGAGAATGGAGGTGACATTCTGCGCCCGCGCCAGGTCCAGCGCCCGTTCGGTCGCGGCCTGCGGGATTTCCTGCTGCAGCAATAGCACGGCGCCGACACCCAATCCGGCAAGGGCTTTTTCGGCATCGGATGGGGTCAGCGTGCCATTGGCGCCGGGCAATACGGCGATGACGTTTTCGCCATGGCCATCGACAAAGATCATGGCAATGCCGGTGGGGCCGCTGGAAATCTTGAGGTCGCTGAGATCGACGCCATCCGCCTTGAGCAGTTCGAGCGCCATTTCGGCAAAGGCATCGGCACCCACCGCCGAAAAATGCCGGACATCGGCGCCAGCGCGGCGCGCCGCCAGGGCCTGATTAGCCCCCTTGCCGCCCGCCGCCATCGAGAAGGTGCCGCCCGCCACGGTCTCGCCCGGCTTGGGCAAGCGGCTGACAGTGCCGACCTGATCCAGATTGGTCGAGCCGAAAACGGTGATCATAGAAAGCCTCCCTGGCGCGTCATGCGGCGGCTTTTAGCACGGTATTGAAATTGCGCGAGGTCCAGAGCCGCTTGGTCCCGAAATGTTTGCCCACCTGTTCCATGCCCAGCCCGAACCGCCCGTTGGGCAGGCGAAACGCCAGCATGAACACTTCCCGCTCGGTCAGCTCCACCACCTCGAAATCGCCCGGAATGCCGCAGGGCATGGGCAGGGTGCGGGCATCGGGCTCGGCGAGAAAGGTGACGTAGAGCTTGGTATCGGTATTCTCGAGGCGCCCCTGGAACGGATCGCGGGCCACCAATGCGCGCATCTGCGCCTGCGTGCGCAGCACGGTGCCGATCTCGAAGCCGAAATGGCGTTGCAGCGCGGTTTCGATCTTGCCGCGTTCGGGCGCCGCGCCATCGAACAGCACATTGCCGCTGGCGAGCAGGGTTTTGACATTGGCAAAGCCCATGGCCTCGAAGACGGCGATCAATTCGGCTGATTTGACCTGCCTTTTGCCCAGATTGACGCCGCGCAGCAGGGCCACGTGGCGGCTCACGGCTTGGCCTTTTGCGGATGGATGGTCTCGCCCCGCTCCAGCATGGCCACACTATCGGCAATCTTTTTGGCGCGGCCGGCCGGGGTTTTCATATTGTGGGTGCGGAAAGTCAGCGCGAAACGGTTTTGCGCCGACAAGGTCTCATAGGCCGCCTGCGCCTTGGGGCTGGCGGCGATGGCGGCCAGCAGGTCGGCGGGCGGCTCCATGCTCTGCTTATAGGCAGCGTCCCAGCGCCCATCGGCCTTGGCTTTTTCGACCTGGGCCAGGCCATGCCCGGTCATCTTTCCCGCGGCGATCATGCGGGCGACATTGTCGCGATTGATCTGGCTCCACACGCTTTTGCCCCGGCGCGGGCAATAGCGCTGCACGAAGGAGACATCGTCCCAGCTCTTGCGGATGGCATCGATCCAGCCCCAGCACAGCACCGCGTCGATCGCCTCGGCCGGCGTGATGGTGGCCCGGCCGCTGGCCTTCTTGAAAATGCGGATCCAGACTTCTTCTGCACTGTCGTGATTGGCTTTGAGCCAAGCATAGAAGGCATCGAAATCGGCAAATTCCTTGACGCGGTCGGGATCGACGACGACCGGGGCCATCTAGACCTCCGCCACGCCGGCATCGGCCAGGATGACTTCGAGCCTGGGGTCGAGCAGGTCTGCCACCGGCAGGCCAAGGCCGAAGGTGACGCTCAGCACGTCGCGCAATTCGGCGACGCTGGCCAGCAGCCTTTGCTCGGGCTCGCCCTCGAGCGGCTCGATTGTCAGGCGATTGTTCAGGAGCTTGATGCGCTGTCCCTTGGGCGAGAGCGCCACCCGCAATTGCCTGGTGAAGGGCGAAGCCGGATCACCCGCGATGACGGCGTTGAGCGGCTCATAATCGGGGTCGGCCCATTCCTGGGTCGTAAAGCTATAAAGCGGCCGCCAGTCTTGCTCCAGCTTGACCTCAAGCCGCCATTCCGGTTCGCCCCCGGTCAGGCGATAGGTCTGGTGCGGGGTCGCCTGTTCCACGTCGGCGCGCAGGCGCAGCGGGGCGGTCGGCGTCAGCCCGCCAAAGCCGACATCGGCAATATAGGTGGCGCCGTTGATCTCGACGGCAAGCAGCATGTGGCTGTGCTGCTGCCCCCCGGCGTCCGGATTGTTCCACAGGACCTTGGCGGCGAGGCCCCGCACGGCATAATCGAGCTCGGCCAGGATGCGCTTGAACAGCATATTGTGTTCAAAGCAATAGCCGCCCCGCTTTTCGCCGAGCAGCTTTTTTTCCAGGCTCTGCTGGTCCAGCGCCACCGGCAGGCCGAGCAGCGGGTTCAGATTTTCAAACGGGATCGCCGCAGGGTGCAATTCATGCAGCAATTCCAGTGTCGCAAGGCTCGGCGCAATCGATCCGGCAAATCCGATTCGCTCGAAATAGGCGTTTAGATTGACCTTTTGGCTCATCGGCCACCCTTGAGGCTGTTTCCGTCGCGGGCGCAATATGGGCGATGAAGGTGGGCTTTGTCACTCGGGCCTTGGGCGATTTCCCTGCCCACAGGGACTGGACAACGGGCTTTGGAGATACCAAAGCCGTCCAAAATCAGCCGGCATAGGCCACCCAGCCTTTGAAACTGAGCCCGGCATAGAACAGGCTGACACCCGAAAAACCCGCTTCACGCAGCATGGCCTCTTCTTCATCGGGCGCGAGAATCGTGAGCCGGGTGCCGATGGCCTGCCTGGCGCTTGCCAGCTGGACCGGGTCCGTCCCCGGTGCGGCCGAATAGGCGACGTGGCGGGCGATCCATTGGCTGCGCTCCGGCTCGGCCTGCGGGAAGCTGATATGGGCCAATAGGAGAGGCGCGCCAGGCTTCAGGCGGTGGCGGATTTGGCGGAGCGTCTCCAGCCGCTCTTCGCGCGGGATGAAATGGAAGGTGAGGAGACACGTGGCTCCGTCGAACGCTCCATCCGGGGCGTCCTCGATATAGCCATGGTGCAATTGCATGCGGCCGGCATGCGGCTCTATTGCCTGTTTGGCCAAGGCCAGCATATCCGCCGAGGGATCAACGCCCAGGAAGGACCAGCCCGACTGCGCCTCGGCCAGTGCTTTAAGCTCCAGACCACCACCTGCGCCCAGCACCAGCACGCGTCCATCTGCCGGCACCCGTTCGGCCAGCAGCAGCGCCACCATATGGTGCAGGCTCGCAAAACCCGGCACCTGCCGCGGCGGCCCCTCGGCATAGGCGCTGCTGGCGTGGAAGGGGTTGGGGGTTTTGTGGCGGCTTTCGGCTATCATGTAACTTAATATGTTTCATGATAGCCGGGGCGTCAAGCTTCCGTTGCAAGCCGTGCTAGATTCCAAGCTAAGTGCCGCCGTCATTGCCCGGCCTGTCCGGGCAATCCATTGTCTCCGCACCCGCTGAGAGATGGATCACCCGGACAAGCCGGGTGATGACGATGAATGGAGGGAAGGGCGCAGGTGGTGTGTGTCTGTGGGGACTGCGTCTGCCTGTTCGACAATCGATGCCAGGCGCCTCTAGGCGCAGAAACAGAGGTTCCCGCTTTCGCGGGAATGACCCTGTGGGAAGAGAGGCAACCGGCATTTGCTGCCCTCCTTGAGGAGGGCGGCGCCAAAAATCACTGCGCCTTGCGCACGCGGATCACCACGTCGACATGGCTCACCTTCATACCCTTGGGGGCGTTGGGGAGGGCGGCGAATTCGACGGAGCTGGCGGGGATATCGATCATCCGCTGCTCGTCTTCCACATAGAAGTGATGGTGATCGGAGGTGTCGGTGTCGAAATAGGAGCGCGAGGCATCCACCGCCACTTCGCGCAGCAGGCCCGCTTCATGGAACTGGTGCAGCGTATTATAGATGGTGGCGAGCGAAACATTGACGCGCGATTGGCTCGCCTCGTCATGCAATTGCTCGGCGCTGACATGGCGGTGCGGGCCGCCGAACAGCAATTCGGCCAGCGCCACGCGCTGCCGGGTCGGACGGAGACCGGCCATGCGCAACACAGCCGTGAGGCAGGGCTTGCGCGAGGGAACGGACCGGGCGGTCTGGGTACGATCTGACATTGGGTCCTTTTACTTCACCAAAGGGCCGGAAAACCTAAGCTCCTTATAGCTATCGTGGCTTTTTCGCACAAGCGTCACAGGCGTCGCAGGAGCAATGCTGCGCCCAAAGGCGGTATGGCCCCTCTATTGACCCTCTGTTCCGCCCTCTATACGAGACGTGCCTCAAGGTTAACCGAGGGACTTTTGATGGCCGATCGGCAGAGTGCATTTGGGTATGAAGAGCTTTTGGCCCATGGCCGTGGCGAATTGCCGGGCCAGATGGATGCCCGCCTGCCGGCCCCGCCCATGCTGATGTTCGACCGCATCACCCAGATCGACGAGACCGGGGGCGCCTTTGGCAAGGGCCAGGTGCGCGCCGAACTCGACGTCAATCCGGACCTGTGGTTCTTCAAATGCCATTTCATCGGCGATCCGGTGATGCCGGGGTGCCTGGGGCTCGATGCCGTGTGGCAGATGACCGGCTTTTTCCTCGGCTGGATCGGCCAGCCCGGCAAGGGACGCGCCCTTGGCGGTGAAATTAAGTTTACCGGTCAAGTGACCGATGATGTCAAATTGGTCGAGTACGGTATCGACATCAAGCGCGTCATGCGCTCTCGTCTGACCCTGGGCATTGCCGATGGCTGGGTCAAGGCCGACGGCAAGGTGATCTATGAGGCCAAGGACCTGCGGGTGGGCCTGTTCAGCGATAGCCAGCTCAAGGACCAGAAGGGCGCCTGATGCCCGGGGCGGACGATCCGCCCCACTTGAAAACCGATACGAAGCGCCCAGCTCAAGGGCGCCCGAACTTGACGGAGCGAGGTTGCAATGAGACGAGTTGTCGTCACCGGCATGGGTATCATTTCCTCGATCGGCAATAGCCTGGACGAGGTTACGGCGAGCCTGAAAGCCGCCAGGCCCGGCATTGTCTTTGCCGAAGACCAGGCAGAACTGGGCTTCCGCAGCCAGGTCAAGGGCGATCCGCGCCTCGATCCGTTCGAATTGCTCGACCGCCGCGTCACCCGCTTCATGGGCCGCGGCGCGGCCTGGAATTATCTGGCCATGCAGCAGGCCATTGCCGATGCAGGGCTTGAAGAGAGCGACATTTCCAACCCCATGACCGGCATTGTCATGGGCTCGGGCGGCTCCTCCACCCGCACCATTGTCGAGGCCGCCGACACCACCCGCAAGAATACCAGCCCCAAGCGCATCGGGCCGCTCGCCGTGCCCAAGGCCATGGGCTCGACCGCATCGGCGACGCTGGCCACCGCCTTCGGCATCAAGGGCGTCAATTATTCCATCACCGCGGCCTGCGCGACCAGTAAGCACTGCATCGGCAATGGCATGGAACAGATCATGCTGGGCAAGCAGGACGTGGTGTTTGCCGGCGGGCATGAAGATCTCGATTGGACGCTATCCAACCTGTTCGACGCCATGGGCGCCATGAGCTCCAATTTCAACGACACGCCGGAAAAGGCCTCGCGCTGCTATGACGTGGCGCGCGACGGCTTCGTCATCTCGGGTGGCGCCGGCGTTCTGGTGCTCGAGGAGTACGAACACGCCAGGGCGCGCGGGGCCAGGATCTGGGCGGAACTGGCCGGCTATGGCGCGACCTCGGATGGTCTCGACATGGTCGCTCCCTCGGGCGAAGGCGCGGCGCGCTGCATGCAGATGGCGCTCAAGACTGTCGGCCCCAAGGTGGATTATATCAATCCGCACGCCACCTCGACCCCGGTGGGCGACCTCAAGGAAATCGAGGCGATCCGCGCGGTGTTCGGCGATGCCGGAAAATGCCCGCCCATTTCGGCCACCAAATCGCTGACCGGCCACAGCCAGGGCGCCACCGGGGTGCATGAAGCGATCTATTCGATCCTGATGATGCGCCACCGCTTCATCGCCGCCAGCGCCAATATCGAAAACCTCGACCCGGCCTTTGAAGACATGCCCATCCTGCGCCAGCGCCGCGACGATGTGGATCTGGGCGTGGTGCTGTCCAATTCATTCGGTTTTGGCGGCACCAATGCCGCGCTGGTGTTCAAGCATGTTGATGCCTAGGGGCACGACCCTCGTGGTTCGACAAGCTCACCATGAGGTCTACTTCTAGACCGCAATATTCCGAGTAGACCTCATGGTGAGCCTGTCGAAGGACGAGGTCGGGATCTCAATGTCGTCCCACCCACAATGTCATCCCCGCGAAAGCGGGGACCTCTGTTGGCGATACTGGGCAAGTAAACGGAGGTTCCCGCTTTCGCGGGAATGACACCGTGGTGGGATCGGTAGCGCTAAACTACCGAGCCACTTTCAATACGAAAACTCCGAAAACCGCGCCTCCTTGCCGTCATAGGTCAGCACCCGCCCGACCAGCGGAGTGCCGATGCCGGTGATGAGCTTGATGGCTTCCATGGCCATCAACGTGCCGATCACGCCGGTCAGCGGGCCCAATATGCCCGTCGCCTCGCAGGAGGGCAGGTCATCGTCGCTGGCGTCCTCGGGGTAAAGCGCGGCAAAGCCGGGACCGCCCGGCGCGAACACCGTGACCTGGCCGTCGAACATGGAGACGGCGCCGGAGACCAGGGGCTTGCCCAGGCGTTCGGCGGCGGCGGCGACGAGGCGGCGGGTGACCAGGTTGTCGGTGCCGTCGAGCACCAGATCATAGGCGCCGACCAGCCGGCCGGCATTGCTCGCATCCAGCCGCTCGGCATGGGGCACGATGCCGGCATGGGGATTGAGTGCCATGGCAAAGGCGGCGGCGCTCGCCACCTTGCCGGTGCCGATGCCGGCCGTGGTGTGGATCACCTGCCGCTGCAGATTGGAGAGCGAGACTGTGTCGTGATCGACAATGCCCAGTGCCCCCACGCC
>NZ_JNNO01000033.1 GCF_000735585.1 Devosia sp. LC5 | reverse complement strand
ATTCAGCACCACCCAGATAATGATGAATGTCCGCGCTCGCGCGTCGGCCATCAGATCGCCAAACCCGGCCAGATGCCGCCCCACCATCACCTGCTCCCCCGTCTCAGGGTTCTGCGCCACGATCACCGGCTGGAAAATGAACCGCACCGCCGCCCCGGTCAGTCCCGACACCCCACCCGAAGCCCCGATCAGATAGGTCCCCGAATAAAGCGTCGTCGCCGCAAAGAACGCCGCCCCTGCCGCAGCGGAGACAAAAAATATCGCCAGCATCGGCCCGGCCCTATAGCGCCGCGCCACCGGGGTCGCAAAGATCGCCAGCCACGCCACATTGATCAGCAGGTGGTCCCAACCGCCATGGATCAGCGCATGGCTGAACGGCGTCCAGATCAGCGGTACCGCCGCCGACAGATCGCTCCCCGCCACCACCAGCCGCAACGGCAAAAACGCGAACCACAGGATGAACTCGTTATAGCCCTGCTGGTTAAGCACAAAGGTTGATGCGGCGTGAATCGCCACCATCACGCCCGCCAGCGCCGTCACCGCCCCCGGCAGCAGGAACATCGGCTCCCGCCCCGGCTGGCCTGGTGTCTGCCCTTGTTCGACCATCACTTCACCCCGACTCGCTGGCGCCGCGCCGCTTTGGCTCTTCTTTTCCACATTGGGACAGCCGCGTTAACCTTAACTATCCTTTAAGGGCGCTTTTGCCCCAGCCATTTGCGAATGTGGAGTCGCGGCTTGTGCCTTTCTTAAAGGCGGGGAGCGGTCGCATTGGCCATCGGCGGAACAACAGCAATGCAGCAGACCAGCACTCGGACCCTCTACGATTATTGGAACGCCATCCGCGGGTCCCGCAGCGCACCGGACCGCAAGGATATCGACCCCACGCGCATCCGCGAAGCGCTCGCCAATACCTTTATTCTCGAATTCAATGAAGCCGAGAAGTTCTCTTTCCGCCTGGCCGGCTCGCATCTGTGCACAAGCTATTGCCGCGAGCTCAAGGGCCGCTCCTTCAACGATCTCTGGCATGAGCGCGACCGCGACGCCATGGACACCCTGATCCGCGCCGTCACCGAGGATCATGCCGTCGCGCTCGTCACCTTCCAGGGCACCACGGCGCTCCACACCAAGGTGTCCTTCGAGACCATCCTGATGCCGCTGCGGCACAATGGCTCCACCCACACCCGCCTGCTCGGCGCGATGACTGCGCTCGAAGAGCCCTATTGGCTTGGCGTCCAGCCCATTCTCGAACAGCGCATCACCGGCCTGCGCCTGATCTGGCCCGACGATGTGGCAATGGAAGAAACCGTGCGCGAAGTCGCCACCAATGTGGGCAATGACGTCAGCTACATGGGCGTCAGCCCCCACATGCCCATGCCCGCCACTGTCTATGGCCGCAGCGCTCGCCGCTACGCGCACCTGGCCGTTATCGACGGCGGCCGCAGTAAGTAAACCGCTAAACACGGCACCGGCATTTTAGCCCACTTGGCTTGGTATTGGCGGAAAATCCCAATACCAAGCGTTAACCAAACCCGGTTAGCTTATTGTGGAAACACAATGCGACCGGCGGCAATGCTCAGCGACGACATCCAATCACCGCGATTCATTGCGCCCGCGCGCACGCGGGCCGACTCGGCACGCTTCCAGCGTGTCAAAGTCTCGGTCCTGGGCCGCTACATGCTGGCCGACCGCCGCGAATTTCCCTGCCAGGTCATCGAGATGTCCCCCGGCGATGCCATGGTCATCGCCCCCGTTGCCGGAATCGTCGGCGAGCGCGTCATCGCCTATATCGACCATGTCGGCCGCATCGAGGGCACCATCCTCTCCCAGATGGACGGGGGCTTTGAAATGGACATCGCCGCCTCCCCGCGCAAGCGCGACAAGATGGCGGCCCAGCTCACCTGGCTGGCCAATAAAGACATCCTCAACCTGCCCGAAGACCGCCGCCACGAGCGCGTCGTCCCCGATATCCGCCACTCCACCGTCGTCCTCGACGATGGCCGCCGCTACAATTGCAAGATCATCGATATCTCGCTTTCCGGCGCCGCCATCGAACTTGACGTGCGCCCCGCCATGGGCACGCCCGTCACCCTGGGCCGCATGCGCGCCCGCGTCGTCCGCCATTTCCAGAACGGCGTCGCAGTCGAATTCGCCTCCGCCCAGGAAATGCTCACCGTCGTCCAGCAAAACCTGCGGATGAACTAGGGGCTCCAAGCCCTCGCCGTCCATCAGACTTTCCCCTCGCCATCCGCGGAGCCGTCCCTCGCCCTTGTGGGGAGGACCGGGGTGGGGTGCCGCGCCCGCCACAGGCACCATGCAGCAGACCACCCCCGCATAGTAAACCGCCCCTGAATCCAATCCATAAAACTTGCATAAAAACTGCATTGCAGTTTTCGGATCGAGGCAATCGGCGGTCCCTAACGTGGTTTCCATCAGGGAGACCACACAATGTTTTTCACCAGCAAGGCAATATTCGGCGCACTTCTCGCCCTCGCCGCCATCGCCGCCCCGGCCCAGGCCCTCGACTTGACCAATGTCGCCTTCGTCCAGGTCGTCGATGCCCCCGCCAGCATTCCGGTCGGCCATGCCGAGTTCTGCAAGGCCCGCCCCGCCGAGTGCCGCCGCAACGACAATGTCGTGTCCGCCGTGCCGCTGGACGAGGCCCGCTGGTCCGAACTGCTGCAGATCAATGCCAACGTGAATGGCAACGTCACCCCGGTCTCCGACCTCGACCTCTACCAGGTCGACGAATTCTGGACCTATCCCAATGGTTATGGCGATTGCGAAGATATCGCGCTGGCCAAGCGCCGTGAGCTGATCAATGCCGGCTGGCCGGTCAGCACCCTGCTGATGGCCATCGTCAAGCAGGCCAATGGCGAAGGCCATGCCGTGCTGATCGTCCGCACCGACCGTGGCGACCTGGTGCTCGACAACCAGGACGGCGCGGTGCGCCTCTGGAGCGACACCCCCTACCACTATGTCAAGCGCCAGTCCCAGGCCAATGCCGGCCAGTGGGTCGACATGCTCGACGACCGCCAGAGCATCGTCGCCACCACCGCCGGCATCAACTGATCACCAGGTTTCCGGACCCCGCCCGGATCGCGAGATCCAGTCTAACCCTGATAGGGGTCTGAAGAATGAAGCCAGCTTCCCAAGAAGCTGGCTTCATTGTTTTTTGCAATCGCAAAGCTCGAGCATATTCCAGTAGACCTCATCCTGAGCCTGTCGAAGGACGAGGTCGTGGCACGATCCGGGGACGACCTCGTGGTTCGACAAGCTCACCATGAGGTCTACTGAAGCTGTGGCTCTTAATATCGAACGGCCACATACATACCCATGAACAGCATCCCCGTCACAAACGCCCACCCAAACGCCACTACCGACGCCACCAGCATCGAGGTCATCGACAGCGTGCTGTTATCCTCGTGCTGCCAGCCCATTTGCAGCATGATGTAGGGCCCGCAGACAAAGCTCATCGCCAGATGGCCCATCGAGGCGATGTAGGTCTTTCCGTCAAAGCGCAACATGGCCTGCTGCCGGGCCAGCCATTGGTAGAGATGGGTCCCCGCCCCCGCCACGCAGAGCCCGATCCCGATGAGAAACGCCGCCAGCAGCAATTCCTTGGCCATGCCCAACCGCCCTGTTTCGCGCCGGCATTGTTGTGCCATGCGCCTGAAATTAACCCTTCGTTAAGCATATTGACCGCCCTATCGATTGTCACCTCCGCTCGCCAAATCTGGTTAATGCTGGTCATGAGCTCGCAGCCGGCGCCCACCGCGCCTCCCCATCCCCCTTCCATAGGCTTCAATCTGGCCGGCATCGCCGTACTGGCTCTGCTGCTGGCCGTCGGCGCGGCCTATCTGCTCGATGAAATAGGCCGCACTGCGCGCACGCCCACCCCCTCGCTCGAGGATGGCAGCCCCATCGTGCAGACCATTTCCGGGCGCGAGCTGACCATCCCGACCGCCTGGTTCCGCTACGGCGAGCAGATCCGCGAGGGCTTCACCAACCAGATCGACCTGACCCTGATATTCGCGCCCGACGGCGTCACGCCCCTACCCGTCCAGGTCATGCTGCTACCGCGCAGCCGTGCGCGCACCAGCAGCACCCTGCTCGACGCCGTCTATCTGCATCAATTTGGTGATGAAACACTGGCCGGCATATCCGGCCTGGTCGGCAAACCGCTCGGCGCCGCAGCTGGCTACGAAGGCGAACGCGTCTGGTATGACCCGCTCTCCGCCAACCCCTTCGTCGCCAAATGCATGGCCCCCATCGAGCCCGGCGCCCCCGAACAATGCGTCCGCACCGTCTACCTGCCGAGCGGCATCGCCGCCGTCTACGCCTTCGACGCCACAGCCCTGCAATCCTGGCGCCAGTTCGACGGGCAAATGCAACTCTGGCTGGAAAAAATCGGGGCCTGGTAGTGGGCCTCTAAGTCGCCCTCCCCACGGGCCACCCCTTGCGAGAGGGGGGAAGCGGGGTTGCCATGGCCAGCCCCCCACAATGTCATTCCCGCGAAAGCGGGAACCTTCGTTTGCTTCATCAGCATCAAAAACAGAGCTCCCCGCTTTCGCGGGGATAACCCTGCAGATGACAAGAACTCAGACTTCGTCCAGGTCGATATCCAGGATCGACATATTGAAGATGTACGACTTGTCGCCATCCTCGTCGTCCAGATGAATAAGCCCGATCGATTCATCGCCGATGAACACCTCGACGGAATCGTTCAGCTTGGCGCGCGGACGCACGTCGATATTCTTGTTGTTGAATTTGAGTTGCAGGAATTTCTGCAGCTTGATGATCTCGGGATGGTTCACGATGCGTATCCTGCTGATTTGGGTTGAGGCGGCAATCTAGTCACCCGCTAAACGCAAACAACCCCTGTTCCGTCCCATTTTAGCGGTGACAAGCCCCGATGACCAGTTGCAGCACCCCAAACCGCAAGCGCCCCACCGCTCCAGTAGACCTCATGGTGAGCTTGTCGAACCACGAGGTCGTGGCACACTGCAATGAAGGTCAGCCGCAGTCAGCACTGAACGGCTGAGTTTCCGGTCAGGCCGAGTCGAAACCGGTGGTCGTCGAGAACCGGAGCGGAGCGTACATTGGTACGTGAGCACCGGAAGCGCAGACGACCGCCGGTTGCAGGCCGGCATCACCGGAAAATCACCCGTTCAGATCGTGAACCAGAAATTCCTGATCCATCACCAGCGCCGGCTGCGCGCACCCGGCCTCGCCAATCACCTTGGCCGGAACCCCCGCCACGGTCACCCGCGGCGGCACTTCCTTGAGCACCACGGAACCCGCCCCGATCCGCGAGCAATCGCCAATGCGGATATTACCCAGCACCTTGGCGCCCGCCCCGATCAGCACGCCATTGCCGATCTTGGGGTGACGGTCCTGATCGGATTTGCCGGTGCCGCCCAGCGTCACATTCTGCAGCATCGATACATTGTCGCCGACCGTCGCGGTCTCCCCGATCACCAGCCCCGTGCCATGGTCGAGCATGATGCCCTTGCCCATCGGCACTGCCGGATTGATATCGACCTGGAACACCTGGCTGGCCCGGCTTTGCAGATAGAGCGCAAAATCCCGCCGTCCCGCCAGATACATGGCATGGGCAAATCGATGCGTCTGGATGGCCTGATAGCCCTTGAAAAACAGCAGCGGCTCTACTGCCCGGTGGCAAGCAGGATCGCGCTCCATTGTCGCCGCCAGATCGACCCGTGCCGCATGCCCGATATCGGGGAAATCCGCGATGATCTCGGCAAAGGCCTGCCGGATCAGATCAGCCGAAACATCGTCATGATCCAGCCGCGCCGCAAGGCGATGCCCCAGCGCCTGCTCGAACGTTTCCTGATTGAGTACAGCAGAGATCGCCATGTTGGACAAAGAAGGCTCGGCCGCCACGATCTGCTTGGCTCCGGCGCGCACGGCGTCCCAAACGGGATCCACGGCCTGGAGTTCGGCTGATTTCTTTGCGCTGACGCTCATGGGTCCAGGCTCCGCTTCATCGAGACTTACCGATATAAGCCATCTCATGCTCCAAAACAAAGCCTTAGCGGCCCCTTTGGTTCACGAATGCCTGTTGGCCGGCAATGTCCTGCCCAAAAACTCCAGCGCCGCAGCCTTGAATTTTGCATCACCCGTCGCCCGCATGTGATCGCGCTTGGGGATAACGAACGCTTCCGCCCCCGGAATCAATTCCGCCAGCGGCTCGGGCGAACCGGCCATCTCGTCGGCCTCCCCCACCGCCACCAGCACCGGCACATTGATCCGCCGCACATCGGCCCGCGCCATCGGCTCGCGCGATGTCTCCATGCAGGCCGCCAGCGCCTCCCGGTCGGCTCCGGTATGCTCCGCAAAAATCCGGAACTGCCGCGCCGTTGGATGCGTCAGCCCCGACAGAGCCGGCGCCCGCAGCCCGGCAATAATGTCATTGCCGTCGCTCAGCCCGTTGATGAGATTCATCCCCATCCCGCCAAAGATCGCGCACACTACCCGTTCCTCATCCTGGAACGCCATGAATGCCGCAATCCGCGCGCCCATCGAATAGCCCAGCACAGCCGCCTTCTCGATCCCCAGATGATCGAGCAGCGCCACTGCATCCTTGGCCATCACCTGCGGATAATAGGCCTCGGTGTCATAGGGCTTGTCCGATTGCCCATGCCCGCGATTATCCAGCGTGATCGCCCGATATCCCGCTGCTGTCAGCGCCTCGACCCAGCCCGTGTCGATCCAGTTGACCTTCCCGCTCGAGGCAAAGCCATGGATGCACAACACCGGGAAGCCGTCGCCAAAGGATTCATAGGCCAGCGTCAGGCCATCGGATTGAAAATTTGGCATTCGGTCACTCTGGAACGCGTCAACGTGAACAGTCTGCTAACCTATTCGCCCAATCGGTGTCACCTGTTTGGGTACATGTGAACGCCCGGAAGACCTTTCTTTCGCCCGGCCCATTGTTTATGGTCCGGCCACCAAATCATCTATCCAGGTTATCCCCGATGGCAGCCCACGGCACCACGCCCCACTTCCACAACACCGAAGGCCTCCGCCAGATCGAGGTCGGGTCCAAGGAATTCCAGTGCGTCGGCGCCCTGCCGCCCTTCGACCATCCCCATATCTTCATCGATATGGGCAAGGACAGTGAAGCCGTCTGCCCCTATTGCTCGACCCATTACGTCTATAATCCCGCCCTCGCCGCCGGCACCGCCAATCCGCTCTCGGCCGTCTATCACGCTGACGCTGCTTGAGTTTTAGGTCATGCCAGGTACTGGCCGCACCTTCTACATAGCAGGTGCCGGCATCTCGGGGCTTACGCTGGCTCTGGCGCTCGCCAAGTTCGGCGCCAACATCACCGTGCTCGAGCGCAACCCGGCCGTGTCCGAATTCGGCGCAGGCCTGCAAATCAGCCCCAATGCCCGCCGCATTCTCGACTCCCTGGGGCTTGAGGATGCCATCGCGGCAAACAGCCTCGAACCCACGGGTATCGACCTCTACCCCGCCCGCGCCAAGCGTCCGCTGGTCACGCTGGAACTCGGCGCCATCATGCCCGCCCGCTTCGGCGCCCCCTACGCCGTCATGCACCGCGCCGACCTCGCCGACGCGCTCTACAAGGCCTGCCGGCGCTTCGCCAACATAGATATCCTCTTCGGCATCCGCGCATGGGATAGTGTTGCCAGCGTGAATGGTGTCTCCCTCACACTTGAGGATGCCAATGGCCAAACCCGTTCCCTGCGTGGCGACGCATTGATCGGGGCCGATGGCGTGCATTCAAAAACCCGCACCACCCTGCTCGATGGCCCGCCCGCCACCTGGGGCGGCCGTGTCGCCTGGCGCACCCTCCTGCCTTTTGACGCTCTGGCTGGTCACATCGCGCTCGACCGCGTCTCGGTGCTGTTCGCCCTCAATTACCACGTCGTCTGCTACCCGCTACCCCACCGCCAGCAGGTCAATATCGCCCTGTTCGCCAC
>NZ_JNNO01000032.1 GCF_000735585.1 Devosia sp. LC5 | reverse complement strand
CCGCCCCCCGCCCGCCCCCCCGCCCCCCCACCCGGCCGCCCCCCCCTGGGCCTATCTCGGCGGCATTTCGGGCGCGCTGACGGTCATGCTGACCTCCACCACCGTCAATTCCCCGCTAGCGCTCTCGGGCACGCTAGCCCTTGGTCTGGCCGGCCAGGTGGTCTTCAGCCTGGCCGCCGACCGCTGGGGCCTGTTCGGCCTGCCCAAACGCCGTCTCGAACTGCGCGATCTTGCCGCCGTCCTCCTGATCCTGGCCGGTAGCGCCCTGATCATCCTTGTCGGCATGGGAGGCCGTCCATGATCACGCCCATCCTTTACGCGGTCCTCGCGGGCCTGTTGGTCGGCCTCAGCCGCCAGCTCAATGGGCGCCTCGCCCTCTCCGGCTCCCCGCTGATCGCCTCGTTCTGGAACCACCTTGTCGGCTTCGTCGCGCTGACGGCTTTGGGCCTGGCCATTGGCGGCCTGATCCCCGCCGGCGCCGCCACCGCCCCCTGGCACGCCTATATCGGCGGCCCCATCGGCGTGATCTTCGTCGCCTCCGGCAGCTGGCTCATCCCGCGCATTGGCGCCGTCAACACGGCGCTGCTCGTCATCGGCGGGCAGATGGTTTCAGGGGTGGTACTCGACCTCGCCCGCGGCGCTCCCTCCACCCTCTGGGCCAGCGCCCTGGGGGTGGTGCTTATTCTGGGCGGCATGGCGCTGACGCAGCGGCGGCGATGAGAGGACACCCCTCCAACAAAACGGCCGGGCTCCAGTTCCCCAGAGCCCAGCCCATCCAATTCACTACTAACCCGGATCAGCCGGCAGCGGTATAAGCCGTCTTCACCACCGTGAAGAACTCAGCCGCATACTTGCCCTGCTCGCGCGGGCCATAGCTCGAACCCTTGCGGCCACCGAACGGCACGTGGAAATCCACACCGGCCGTCGGCACATTGACCATCACCATGCCGGCTTCGGCATTGCGCTTGAAGTGCGTCGCATATTTCAGCGAGGTGGTGACGATGCCGGCGCTGAGACCGAATTCGGTGTCATTGGCCGTGGCCAGCGCTTCCTCATAATCCTTGACGCGGATGACCGAAGCCACTGGCCCGAAGATCTCCTCGCGGCTGATGCGCATGGAATTGGTCGCCTCGGTGAACAGCGTGGGCTGCAGGAAATAGCCCTCGGTGTCCTTCTTGACCAGTTCACCGCCAGCCACCAGCTTGGCGCCTTCGGCCTTGCCGATGGCGATATAGTCAGTGTCCTGCTTGAGCTGGCTGGGGTCCACCACCGGCCCGATTTCAGTGTCCTTGGCCAGTGCGTCGCCAACCCGCAGATTGCGCACCCGCTCGGCCAATGCCTCGACGAACGCGTCGTGGATACCCTCGGTCACGATCACGCGCGACGACGCCGTGCAGCGCTGCCCGGTCGAGAAGAAGGCCGACTGTGCCACGGTTTCCACCGCCACCTTGAGATCGGCATCGTCCAGCACCACGGTCGGGTTCTTGCCGCCCATTTCCAGCTGGAACTTGCGGTTGAAGCCGATCGAGGCCGCCGCAACGCGCTTGCCCGTGCCGACAGAGCCGGTGAAGGAAATCGCCGTCACGTCCTTGCTGTCCAGCATGGTCTGGCCGACGACCGAGCCCTTGCCCATCACCAGATTGACCACGCCCTTGGGCAGGCCATTGCGTACCAGGATGTCGATAATGGCCCAGGTCGAACCCGGCACCAGATCGGCCGGCTTGATTACCACGGTGTTGCCATAGGCCAAAGCCGGCGCCAGCTTCCAGGTCGGAATAGCGATCGGGAAATTCCACGGCGTGATGATGCCGATCACCCCAATCGGTTCGCGAGTGATCTCGACGCCCACGCCGGGGCGCACGCTGGGCAGCACTTCGCCGGCCAGGCGCAGCACTTCACCGGCGAAAAAGTCGAAAATCTGCGCGGCGCGGGTCACTTCGCCAATGCCTTCGGGCAGCGTCTTGCCCTCTTCGCGGCTCAACAGCTCGCCTAGTTCCTGCTTGCGCGCGATGATTTCCTGGGAGGTTTTGGACAGGATCGCATGGCGCTCAAGAATGCCCGAGCGCGACCAGGCCGGGAACGCGGCCTTGGCAGCGGCGATCGCCTGGTTGGTTTCTTCGGCCGTCGCGCGGGCATAAAGACCCACCACATCGGCAGTATTGGACGGGTTGATGTTCTCGACGCCATCCGAGCCGATCCATTCCCCGTCAATGAGGTTCTTGTGCAATTGGGTCATGTCATGTGCCTTTCGGGGGAGAGATCAGAGGAGATTTGCCTTGGCCAGATCGCGCAGCAAATGGCTGGCGCCGTAGGTCCAGGGGGGGCATTTGGTCGAGAGGTTCACCCTGTTAGATAGGGTGCCAAGTGAGGATGTCGAGATCGAGACAATGTCGCCGATCTTGTGGGTAAAACCCTTGCCGGCGCCGCCACGATCCTGCACCGGCGCGAACATGGTGCCCAGATAGAGCACCAGCCCGTCCGGATACTGATGGTGTCTGCCAATCGTCGCCGCCACCAGCGATTCTGGCGTGCGCGAAATCTGGTTCATCGAGGAATGCCCATCGAGCACGAAGCCGTCTTCGCCCTCCACACGCAGCGCGATCTCGGCCTGCTTGATGCTCTCAAGCGTGAAATCGCCGTCGAACAGCCGCACAAACGGCCCCAGCGACGCCGAAGCATTATTGTCCTTGGCCTTGCCGAGCAACAGCGCGGAACGCCCCTCGACATCGCGCAAATTGACGTCATTGCCCAGCGTCGCGCCAATGATTTCGCCCTTGCTGGTCACCAGCAAAGCCACTTCCGGCTCGGGATTGTTCCAGCTCGAAATCGGGTGCAGCCCCACTTCGGCGCCATAGCCCACCGAGCTCATCGGCTGGCCCTTGGTGAAAATTTCGGCGTCCGGCCCGATCCCCACTTCGAGATACTGGCTCCACACGCCCTTTTCGATCAGCGCCGCCTTGACCTTGGCCGCCGTCTCCGAGCCCGGCACCAATTCGCTGAGATCGGTGCCGATCAGCTCCAGGATTTCCGCGCGCAACGCCTCGGCCCGCGACTTATCCCCCCGGGCCTGTTCCTCGATTACTCTTTCGAGCAGCGACACCACAAAGGTCACGCCGGAGGCCTTGATGGCCTGCAGGTCGATGGGAGACAGCAATACGGGAATGGACGCATCGGGCACCGCCGCAGCGCTATTGGCCATGATGGCTTCGACACCACCCAGCGCCGTGCCCGCCTGCGTCCGCACATGCTCGGCAGCCATTCCGGATTCGGCAATATCGCGCACACTCGCGCGGCCTGCACTGGTGATATCCACCAGCTGATCCCCGCGCACCGTCACGATCCTGGGGTGATCATACCCGGCAATTCGGGCCCGGCCGACAAGCACCCCATCCGGATAAAGCCTCACGTCCAGCCTCCCAAAAATCTCACGCCTGTGAGTACAAGGCCGTTTCCCGGGGCGCAAGGGCAGCACGGCTAAAGTCATACTTTTTGCTGAAGCGTTTCCAGCAAAAGTGGCCACGGTTTTGCGTTTCGGAAACGCGACGACAAGCGATGAACCGATTTCCACACCCACGTTCAACTTGCGTTCATCCGCGCCGCAATACTGACGCAATAGATGGGGATTGCTCCCATCGCCACATTATGGAGTGTCCCATGCGTCGCCTTGCCCTTCTCGCCCCTCTCGCCCTCGTTGCCGGTTTCGCCATGCCTGCCTATGCGGGTTCGATCTCCATCGAGGGTCGCGGGGAAGTCACCGCCGCACCAGACACCGCCTATATCAATTCGGGCGTCACCACGCAGGGCGCCACCGCCCGCGAAGCGCTGGACCTGAACACCAAGGCCATGACCGACCTGATCGCCGCGCTCAAGGAATCCGGCATCGAAGCCCGCGATATCCAGACCTCGGGCTTCTCGGTCAATCCGAACTATGTCTATTCCGACGCCCGCGACGAAAACGGCTATTCCATGCCGCCCAAGATCCAGGGCTACCAGGTGTCCAACACCGTTACCGTCGTGGTGCGCAAGCTCGATACATTGGGCTCCATCCTCGACAAGTCGGTGACCATCGGTGCCAACACCATCAATGGCGTCAGCTTCGCCGTGGCCGATCCGTCCGCGCTCTATAACGAAGCGCGCAAGGCCGCTTTTGCCGATGCCCGCACCAAGGCCGAGCTTTATGCCGATGTCGCCGGCAGCGCCCTTGAAGAAATCAACTCGATTAGCGAGTCGCAGGGCTTCAATCAGCCCCAGCCCACTCCTATGTACGCAAAGGCTGATGCCCAGGCCGGCGCACCGGTTCCGGTTGAATCGGGCGAACTGAGCTTCACCATCAATGTGTCCGTGCAGTGGGAACTGGCCGACACCACGAAATAACCTAACCCTTTCCCCTCTCTAGCAGGGGGGCTTGGGCGGTGGGGGCGGCCCCGTAGTCACCCGCCCCCACCAACCCTATTTGGCCGACAGCCATAAGGCGGCCCCTCCCCCTGTCAGGGGGAGGTTGGGAGGGGGTACCGAGAGCCCCGATCCCTACCCGTTCACCACCGTCCAAACCATATTCAACCCAACCAGCACCAGAAACGCCGCGAACACATATTTCAGCGTCTTCTGGTCCAGCCGATGCGCCAGCGCTGCGCCGACCGGCGCAAAAACCGCCGCCAGCACCGCCACCAGCAACAGCGCCACCAGGTTCACATAACCCAGGCTTAGCGGCGGCAGGCCCGCAACGCCCCAGCCTGAAATCACGAAGCCTATCGTCCCCGAAATGGCAATCGCCACCCCGATGCCGGCCGACGTGCCCACAGCGGCATGCATGCTCGATCCGAACGCCACCAGTGTCGGCACGGTCAGCGATCCCCCGCCAATCCCCATCAGCGAAGAGATATAGCCCACGACGAACGCCGAGATGCGATGGGTCAGCGAGGAGCCATGCAGATGCCCCATCAGCTTGGTCTGGAACCCCGAAACGATATTGGCCGCAATCACGAAAGCCATGATCGCAAAGACGATGCGCAGCACATCGCCCGAGAACCACCCCGCCATCAGCCCGCCGATCAAGGTGCCGCCCACAATGAACGGCGCCCACAGCCGCAGCACCTTCATATCCAGCGCCCCGCGCTTGAAATGGGCTCGCGCACTCATGATCCCGGTGGGGATAATGATGGCAAGCGAGGTGCCCACGGCCACATGCTGCACCACATCGCTGTCATAGCCCAGCACCATCAGCGACGTGGACAGCGCCGGCACGATGATAGCGCCCCCGCCAATGCCCAATAATCCCGCCGCGATGCCCGACGCCACACCCGTCACCAGCAACCCCAGCACAAAGGGCCAATAGCTGGCCAAACCCGCCCAATCCATCAAGCATCCCCGATAATATGCAGCACCACCTCGCGCCGATGCGGCCGCCTGCGATGCTCGAACAAATAAAGCCCCTGCCAGGTGCCAAACACCGGCGCGCCGTCCGCCACCGGAATCCCAATGGACGTCTGCGTCAGCGCTGCCTTGATATGGGCCGGCATGTCGTCCGGCCCCTCGGCATTATGCACCATCCAGTCCATGCCCTCGGGCACCAGCCGGGCAAAGAAACCGTTCAGATCGGTCTGCACGTCGCTATCGGCATTTTCCTGGATCAGCAGCGAGCAGGACGTATGCCTGACATAGACGGTCAGCAGCCCCGTCGCGACCCCAGCCCCGCTGACAAAGTCATGCACGGCATGGCTGATCTCATAGAGACCCTGGCCCCGTGTCTCGATCGTCGTGGTTTCGATGGCTTGGTGCATATTGGAGTCGGGACTAGCACGAAGTCCGCGTCATCGCCAACCACGGCCCGCCCAAATCATGCCATGATCTGCCAGGGCACCGGCCGGCACACCATTGTGGGAACGCATGCGCAAACTGCCGCGTTCTGGGCATTCCCGGGGAGGGGATCGGTATCGAGCGCCCGCTGTGAGCCATTCACACAGCGTTCAGAATGAACAGTGATGCTGGTGTCAAACGCCCACCCGATCAGTCGACAAGAAGGATAACAACAATGCGCCTCAGAAATTGGCTCCTGACCGGCTCGAGCTTGACGCTGCTCACGGCAGCCCCGCTTGCCGTTTTCGCCCAGGACGCGCCGCAACTGCCGCAGCAATGCGTCGACGCGGGCTTCACCACCATCGAGGAATGCATCGCCGCCCAGCCGGCCGCGCCCACTGAAGCGGCGCCCGAGCCCGAGGCAGCGCCAGAGTCAGAGCCTGCACCAGCTCCAGAACCCGAACCTGCTCCAGCCCCGGAACCAGCTCCCGAAGCGGCCCCGCCCCCCGAAGTTGCGCCCGAGCCCGCGCCAGAACAGCCCGCACCGGCTCCTGAGCCCCAGGCCGAAGAGCCTGCGCCTGCTCCCGAGCCCGCGCCTGAACCAACTCCTGCGCCGGAGCCAGCTCCTGAAGCCGCGCCCGCAGAGCAACCCGCTGCAGAACCTGTGCCCGTTGAGCAGCCCGCGGCTGAACCCGCTCCCGTCGAAGAACCTGCGCCAGCTCCGGTAGAGGCCCCCGCGCCTGCCGAACAGCCTGCCCCTGTAGAAGCTCCGGCCGAACAGCCCGCGCCTGCCGAAACCCCGGCCGAGCAGCCTGCCCCCGTGGAAGCTCCGGCCGAACAGCCGGCCCCTGTCGAGCAGCCCGCCGCCGAGCAGCCTGCGCCCGAACAGCCCGCCGCGCAGGTCGATATCTCCGCCGATCTGCGCGCCCAGGTCGATATCTACAACGCCGCCGTGGCCGACCTGATGTCGGGTGGCGACGCTGCTGCGGCACAGGCCCAGATCGATGGCGCCCGCAACCAGATCGCCGCGCTCTGCGCCCAGATTGGCAATAGCGATATCGACGCGTGCCTGGCCAGCTATGGCCTGTCGCTGCCTGCCGTGCCCGGCATTCAGCCTGCGGCGCCGGCCGAACAACCCACCGCTCCTGCCGAGCCGCCTGCGGTCGATCCGGCCCAGCCCCCGGCGGCCGAAACCCTGCCGGCCGAGCCCGCCGAGGTCATCGAAACCCTGCCCGAAGGTATTACCCAGGAGCAGATTGCCCCAGTGCTCGATAGCGCCAAGGATGTCGAGGCTGCCCCGGCCGTGGAAGGCCAGCCAGCCGTCGAAGCCCAGCCGCAGCCGGTTCCCGAAACACCCCCGGCCCCTCCTCCGGTTGACGACGCTGCGGCCCAGGCCGCCTTCGAGGTTCCCGAGGAAGCCGCCCTGCGCTCTGCCGTTCAGGAAGAAGGCCAGAAGGTCGAAATCCAGGCTCTGGAACCCCAGCAGGTGCCGCAGAATGTCACGATCATCAACCAGACCAACGTGACCAACAACATCGTCAACAACAACACGACGGTGAACAACACCACCAACAACACGCAGAACAACACCGTCATCAACCAGCAGAACAATACCCAGAACAATACCGTCATCCAGCAAGCCGGGTTCGGCGATGCCCTGACCCAGGTTATTCTGCAGATTGGTACCCAGCTGATCGTCAACACCCCCGGCCAGGACACGGACCGCTTCTATGATCCGGGTGCCGACGAGGTCTTCTACGAGCAGTTGAGCCGCGGCCGCACCCGCGAAACGGTGACGCGCCCCGATGGCAGCCAGATCGTCACCATCCGTAACCGCAATGGCGATATCCTGCGCCGTTCGCGTTTCACCCCGGATGGGCGCGAATATGTGCTGGCCTATTTCGACGACCGCTATGACGATCAATTGCTCGAATGGCGCGATCCGGGCCTCGATCTGCCCCCGCTCCGGCTCAATATCCCGGTGCAGGATTACGTACTCGATTCACGCTATGCCGACGAGGAACAGGTCGAAGTCTTCTTCCGCCAGCCGCCGGTCGAGCAGGTCGCCCGCCTCTATTCGATCGACGAGGTCAAGCGCTCTTCCCGCGTCCGTGACAGCGTGCGCAAGCTCGAAGTGGGCGGACTGACGTTCGATACCGGCGCCGCCACCATCAGCCGTGACCAGGTCGGCGCTCTCTCCAACGTCGCCAATGGCATGTTGCAGCTGCTGGCCGCCAATCCGGGTGAAACCTTCCTGATCGAAGGTCACACCGACGCTGTGGGTTCGGAAATCTCCAACCTGCAGCTCTCGGACCTGCGTGCGGCCACCGTCGCCCGCATCCTGACCGACTTCTACGGCGTGCCGCCCGAAAACCTGGCCACCCAGGGCTATGGCGAACGCTACCTCAAGATCCGCACCGAGGGTGCGGAGCGGGAAAACCGCCGCGTCACCATCCGCCGCATCACCCCGCTGATCACCGTCGCCAACAACTAGGCGAGCGACAGAACAAACACGAAAGGCCGGGCACCAGCCCGGCCTTTTGCTATCAGGCCAATGGCGCTGCCATCTTGCCACCCGTCCCAAAGCCGGCCGGCAAGGAAAAATCGCCAGATTTGTGAAAAATGCCTGGCCAGACGTGCTGGAACCCCGCTCCGGCGAAATTTGTCTTGATTACCAAACCCCTTGAATCACCACCACTATTCGGCTCGCCTCGCGGCCTGAAATAGCGTGATCACGCAAATGGGAACGAAAACAAAAAGCCCGCGTTTCTGTCCTACGGTGAAACAAAGGAGCGAACTCATGGCTAACCCTGACCGCGATACCGTTTATACCAATGATGGCAACCGTACCGTTTATACGCGCGAGAGCAGCGGAACGGGCTGGTTCGTTGGCATCATCGTCGCCCTTGCGCTACTGGCTATCGGCTACCTGGTCTTCTCGGCCAAATCGGGCCCCTCGAAGCACATATGGTGCATCCCCCCGCCGG
>NZ_JNNO01000031.1 GCF_000735585.1 Devosia sp. LC5 | reverse complement strand
AGCCCATCCTGCATGCAGCAAAACCAGCGCCATCAGCCCCGTCACGACGATCCATCCGCTCGCCACGCCCATCGCCCGCCAATCCACCGGCATGATCCGGCTCTGTCGATCAGCAATCAGAAAACTCGCCAGCCCTGCCGCCTGCGTCGCCAGCAATGCCCACCCCGCGCCCACCATGCCAAAGCGTGGCACAAGGCTAATCGCCACTATTGCCGCCACCGCCACCATGACCCCGCTGGCAATCACCTCTCGCCGCGCCGATCCGGCAAAATAGATGACCTGCCCAAAGTAATAGGCTCGCAGCGCCAGGAGAGCCGTCCCCGCCACCAGCAATGGCAATATATCAGCACTTGCCTCGGCATAGCCCGGCGCCAGCAACAGTCCCAGCACCGCCGGTCCGAACAGCAGCCAGCTCAGCGCCCCAAATCCCACTACGCTCCACAGCGTCACAAAAGCCCGCCCCAGCGCCGCCTGCCGCACCGGGGCATTGCCCGCCTGCGCCTTGGCCGCCGACATATAGGCCGCCGCAATCGCCTCGCCCAGCACGACAAATCCCTGCCGCACCACATCGACACTCGCGCCATAGGCCGCAACGCTCACCGCGCCGCCAAACCGCCCCAGCACAATCCGATCGAGATTGATCGCGATAGCCCCCGCCGCCAGCGCCCCGATCAGCGGCCAGCCATAATGGACCAGCGCCATCAGGTCCGTCCGCTCCGGCCATACCATCCCATCCCGCCAGATCGTGCGCTTGAGCCCCGCCAATACCGGCCATGCCGCCAGCGCCTGCGCCAGCCCCACCGCCGCCAGCAGCAGCGGCGCCGATTGCGCAACCAGCAGAGCCAGCGTCCCCATGCCCAGCATCAACACCCCGCGCAGCAGCCCCGCCGCCGTCACTTCGGTCACCAGCAAATGCGCCCGCCCGATCTCGACCGCGCCGACATGCATGACAAAGCCCAGCACCAGCAGCGCCAGCCCCAGTGCCTCGGGTGGCCCCAAGCGCCCCGCCGCCACCGCCACGCCCAACCCGAGCATGCCCAACACGCCAATTGCCCCCAGCGCCACCAGCAATCCTCCCACCAGCCGCGCCGCTCTATCTGGTTTGAACACGCCAAAATGGGCATGCATCAGCCACTGGAACAGCCCTCCGAACACAATGAAAGCCGCCGCAAAGCCGATGAGGTAATCGCCAAACACTGCCGGCGCCGCCAGTCGCGTAAAGACCGCCACCGACACCAGGTTGAGCAGTGCCGCCGCCAGTCGTGACGTCAGATAAAGCGAAGCATTCCGGTCGCTCAACTTGGAGGCCGGTCAGTAAATATAGTTGCGTACGTAATATCCAACGAACTTAACCTTCTATTCGTCATGACAATGACAATGCTGGAAAAATTAATGCAAGCTGTGGCCGCTGCGTATTACGGAGGCTGTCAAATTGGCCACAGGCACAATTCGAAACATCGGGCCAATGATCATGCTGGTCCGCGCCCTTGGCGGCGGCGGCGCGCAGAGCGACGCGATCGAATTGGCCAATGGCCTGCGCGCCGCCGGCTGGCCCATCCTGATCGCCACGCTCGACAGCAGCGGTCCGCTGGCCCGGCACATCGCCCCGGGCGTGCCCCTGCTCGATCTGGGCCAAGGCCGCAAATTGCGTATGGCCCGTGCTGTTCCGGCCTTGCTCGCCATGATGCGAACTTTGCAACCTTCCGCCGTCATCGCCTCCGAAGCCGCCGGCAATTGCCTGCTCGCCTTCGCGGCCAGCCGGCTCGACCAAGCCATCCGCCCCAAAATCGTGTTGCGCGAAGTCGCCGCGCCCCGCGCCGCCCGCCGGTCCGATCCCTATTGGCAAAACCGGCTGGCCTATCGCCTGGCGCGGCGCCTTTACCCATTGGCCGATCGGGTGGTCAGCCCCGGCGCCGCCGTGCGCGACGAACTGATCGCCCATTTTGGCGTTGCCCCCGATCGCGCGGTGAGCCTGGGCACCAATGCGGTACTCAGCGCCGCGCGGTTGGCCGATTTGGCCGCGCCCGTCACGCGCGCCAACGATCTCATCCTCGCTATCGGCCGCCTCTCCGCCGAAAAGGACTTCGCCACCTTGATCCGGGCCTTTGCCATGGTGCGGCAGCGGTTGCGCATGCGCCTGCATATCCTGGGCGAGGGCAGCGAACGTCCCGCCCTCGAACGGCTGATCGGCAAGCTCGCGCTGCATGATTGCGTCGAGCTACCCGGTTTCGTGCACGACCCGCTGCCGCGCCTGCAAAACGCCCGCCTTTTCGTGTCCTCGTCCCGCCATGAAGGGTTCGGCAATGCCATTGTCGAGGCGCTGGCCTGCGGCACGCCCGTTGTCGCCACCGATGCGCCCTATGGCCCGCGCGAAATTCTGGGCCGCGGCCACGCGCTGGTGCCGCCCGGCAATCCTCCTTTGCTGGCCGAGGCCATTCTCGAAGCCATCGAGCGGCCCGTCGACCGCGCGGCCCTGCGGAGCCGCGCCGCCGACTTCACCACCGAGCGGACGGTCGAGGCCTTTGCCGCCATGCTGGCCTCCATGGGGCTGGCGCCCGCCACCATCCCCACATACGAGACCACCATATGATCGATTGGACAGATCCCCTTGCCGGCGCTTCGCGGCGGCTGGCCCGCGCCGTGCCGTTCCGGCCCTTTCGCCTGGTTCTTGAGCAGCCCGTCATCTCGTTCAGTTTCGACGATTTTCCTCTCTCCGCCGCCAGCAATGCCGCGCCCCTACTCGAAGCCAATGATGCGCGCGGCACCTTCTATTTTGCCGATGCCCTGGCGGGCAATTTCGAGAATGGCCAGTTGATCGCTGGACAAGATGTGGCCGCAAACTTGGCGGCAAATCGCCATGAAATTGGGGGACACACCAGCAATCACCTCAATGTCCAGCGAGTCGCGCCGGACCATCTTGTTGCCGATGTTGCTGCCAATACATCGGCAATCGCGGCGCTGAGCGGGCAGGCGCCGACCTCCTTCGCCTACCCGTTCGGCGTCGTGTCGCTCCATGCCAAGCGATTGTTGGCTCCTAAATTTGCCGGCCTGCGCGGCATTCAGCCGGGCATTAATCGCGGCTGGATCGATCTGGCCCACCTGCATGCGCAGGAGCTCTATGATGTCTCTTCCAGCCTCGACAGCATCGGAAAATTGCTCGATCAATTGCAGCGTCATGGCGGCTGGCTGATCTTTTACACCCACGACGTCCAGCCTGATCCCAGCTCCATCGGCTGCTCGCCCACCCGCTTGGGCGCGGTACTCGACATGGTGCGCCGCCGCGATCTGGCCATCAAGACAGTGGCGCAAACCTTGCACCAGATCGGGGCTCGGCCCGCATCATGACGCGCCTCAAAGCCATCGCGCCGATGCAGCGCGCCGACGTGCCCGAAGTAGCCGCGCTCTTTCAACGCGTCTTCCGCAAGGGCGCCGCCCCCAGTGCCGAATTCCTCAGCTATTTCGAGGAAAATTTCTTCGGCTCCCCCCTCTATAGCGAGGCAGAAGGCGGCCTCGTGCACCGCGACGCCGATGGTTCCATCGACAGCGCCCTGTTGGTCATCCCCATGCAGGTCCGGGTCAATGGTCAGGTCCTTACCGGCCGGCTGATGAGCAATTACATGACCGACCCGGCCAAGCGCACACGCGGCGGCGCCGATATGGTGCTGACCATCCGCGCCCGCAATCAGGCTTTCTGTTTCTCCGACAGCGCCAACCCGGTCAGCGCCGATCACTGGAAGGCCGTGGGCGGCCACGTCTTGCACATCCAGAGCCTGGACTGGCGCCATATCCTGCGCCCCGCCGCCTGGCTCGCCAACCGCGCCGCCACCAAACTCCCAGCACCACTGGCAGGTCTCGCCAGCCTGCTCGCCAAACCGATCGACACAGCCCTCCGCCGTCTTATCCCCAGTCTCGTGGCACCACCAGGCGGGCAGGGTGCCGCCATGTCACGCGCCGATTTCATCGCCGCGGCCCCCGCCCTCGTCGAGCGCTTCGCTGTCCACCCGGTCTGGAGCGCCCCCGAACTGGGCTGGATGCTCGACATGGCCGCGCTCAACACCATTGATGGTCCATTGATCCTGCGCCAGGTGCGCGATGAAAAGGGCAAGCTCGCCGGCTGCAGCGTCTTCTACGCCCGCCCCTGCGGGGTGGCGCGCCTGCTCAACATTCTGGCGCGTCCGGGGCAGGAGGGCGCCGTCATCGCCGATCTGCTGTCCCATGCCGATTCCATCGGCTGCGTGGGCGTGCAAGGCATGGCGCAACCCTTCCTCATGGAAGCGTTGTGCCGCCGCAAAGGCATCAGCTTTGTGCCGCGCGGCTTTTACTGCATCTCCACCCGCGATCCCCCCATTGTCGATGCCGCCCAGCGGGGCGATGTCTATCTCGGGGGCCTGTTGGGCGAAGACTGGAGCCGCCTGGTCACCGACTTTCACGATTGAACCGGCGCAACAGTCGGGCCATTGTGCCGCCACCAAATCCCTGCCCGAGGGCAAGCATGACTTTTCCCGCCCCGGCAGCGCGCCCGCGCTTTGCCATTATCGACATCGCCCGCGGCGTCGCGATCATCGCCATGATCGCCTATCACCTGTGCTGGGACCTCAGTTATTTCCGCTTTATCGCCGCCGATGTGGGCTATGATCCGCAATGGGTGGCGATCGCCCGCACCATCCTTTCCGCCTTCCTGTTCCTCGTCGGCGTCGGGCTGGTACTCGGCCATGGTCGTACTATCCGCTGGCGCGCCTTCTGGAAGCGCTGGGTCTTCGTCGCCGCCGGCGCCGCCATCATCACCATCGCCACCTATCTCGCCTTCCCCGATAGCTTCGTCTATTTCGGCGTGCTGCATGCCATTGCCCTGTTCAGTCTCATGGCGCTGCCCTTCCTGCGCGCCCCGCTCTGGCTGGTGGCCATAGTCGCCGCCGCCATCATCGCCGCGCACTTCGCCTATGCCGATCCCCTGTTCAACGCCAAGACCTGGTCGGTGCTCGGCTTCTGGACCGTCCCGCCGCCCGCCAATGATCTCGTCCCGATCTTCCCCTGGTTCGGCGTCGTCCTGCTCGGCATTATTGCCACCCGCCAGCTGCTGGCCTCTCCGCTGGCCGGTAGGCTGGCCGCGATCCAGCCAAAAAACCGCCTCGCCATCACGCTTGCCGGCGCCGGCCGCTGGAGCCTTCTGATCTATCTGCTGCATCAGCCGCTGCTACTAGCCGTACTCTTCCCGCTGGCCTCGGCGACCCATCCCGAAATCGCCATGCGGTCAGCCGATTTCCTCAAATCCTGCCAGCAGACCTGCACCAGCGGCGGCACCAGCGCGCCGCTCTGCGTCACCTATTGCCAATGCGGGCTCGAAGGCGTCGAAAGCAACGATTTGTGGAACGCCATCTATACCGGCCAGGTCACCGCCGCCGAGCAGGCCCAGCTCGATGCCAACAACAGGCAATGCTCCGCCTTGATCTATCCTGAGCTCAACCTGCCGCAATGAGAACGCCATTGCGCGCCCTCATGGTCGGACTTTGCGTTTTTTGCTTAGATTCGATCTTGAATGGCAGCGCGAATGAGCGTTTTCTATTGTTGCGAGTTGATTTGTCCTAGCCCCGGATGCAGCCCTTCCTCGCATCCGCCTGGACCCATACATTTAGATATTGAAGTCTGGATACTTCCTTGACCACCAATAAGGCTGGCCGCGTCCGATCACGCGGCGACGCACGGGCCCATGTGGCTGCCGCTCACGCTGGAAAGGGTGAGGGAACCCTGCTGCGGATCGCCAAATTTTCTTTCCGCCATCCCTGGCAGGCGGCCGCCGCTGTCGGCGCCACCATCGTCGCCTCGGTCCTGCAGTTGATGATCCCGCGCCTATTGGGTCACGCGGTCGATCAGGCGCAGGGCATCTTGAGCGTGGGTGCCGGCGATGCCCAGCAAGCCTTGTTCTGGAGCGCCATCCTGCTGCTTACCGTCTCGGTGGCGCGCGGCATCTTCACCTTGCTGCAGAACTATTATTCGGAATCGGTTGGCCATCATATCGGCTACGAACTGCGCCTGGCCTTTTACGAAAAGATCCAGCGCCTCTCCTATTCCTATCACGACAAGGTCCATACCGGCGATCTGATCACCATCGGCCTGCTCGATCTGGATGGCGTGCGCATGTTCTTCGCCACCGGCATGGTGCGCGTCGTGCTGCTCTCGGTACTGATCGGGGTGGGCGCCTATATGCTGCTCACCACCGATATCCTGCTGGGCCTCTTGAGCCTGAGCTTTGTGCCCTTCGTCGCCTGGCGCTCCTCGGTCGCCCAGCTCACCCTGCGCAAGACCTGGCTGGTGCTGCAGCAAAAGCTCTCGGGCCTCACCCGCGTCATGGAAGAAAATCTCGCCGGCATTCGGGTCGTCCGCGCCTTTTCCGGCCAGAAATTCGAGATGGCCAAGTTCAACGTGGCCTCGGCCGAAGCGCTTGAGCTGGCCCATGAGCGCGTCGGCGTGCGCGTCCGCAATACCTCGGCCATGACGGCATCCTTCTTCACCGCCATGGGCCTCGTACTCTGGTTCGGCGGCAACAAGGTCATTGCCGGCGAGATGAGCGTGGGCACGCTCGCCTCCTTCCTCACCTTCATGACCATCCTGCAGATGCCGGTGCGCCAGCTCGGCCTCATGGTCAATTCCTTCGCCCGCGCCTCCACCTGCGGCGACCGCTTCTTCGCCTTTCTCGACGAGCCGCTGGAAATCGACGACAAGCCAGGTGCCGCCGAGCTCAAGGTAACCAAGGGCACGCTCAAATTCGACGACGTGCATTTCACCTATCCCGGCGCCACCCACCCCACGCTCGATGGCGTCAGCTTCGAGGCCAGGGCCGGCCAGACCATCGGCATTGTCGGTGCCCCCGGCAGCGGCAAGTCCACCCTCGCCCACCTCATCCCGCGCTTTTACGATTTGAGCGGCGGCAAGATCACCATTGATGGCCAGGATGTCAGCGCAGTGACGCTGCAATCGCTGCGCCGCGCCGTGGCCGTGGTGCAGCAGGACAGCTTCCTCTTTACCACCACAATCGAAAACAACATCGCCTATGGCGATCCATGGGCCAAGGAAACCAAGATCGAGCGCGCCGCCGAAAGCGCCCAATTGCATAATTATATCATGGGCTTGCCCACCGATTACGATACGGTCGTGGGCGAACGCGGCGTCTCCCTCTCGGGCGGCCAGCGCCAGCGTCTCGCCATTGCGCGAAGCCTTGTGCTCAAGCCCGCCGTCATGGTGTTCGACGATTCCACCGCCGCCATCGACGCTGGCACTGAGCACAGAATCCGAAGCGCAATCCGGCGCTACGCCAGCAATCGGATAACCCTTATCATCTCCCATCGCCTTTCCTCGCTACTGCACGCCGACACGATCCTGTTCCTTGAAGGCGGTAAGATTGTCGAGCGCGGCAGCCATGAGGAATTGCTGGCCTTGGGCGGCCGCTACCGCGCGCTTTACGACCTGCAGACCCGCCCCACAGATGACATCGAAATCGGGAGCGCCGCACAATGAGCGTGATGGATGAAGAACGCGAAGTTGCAGCCTTTCCCGGCCAGCGTCCCCCGCGCGCCAGTGTCGGCAGCCATCGCATCGAAGAAGAGGTCTTCGGCGCCGCCTATGACCCCAAGACGGTCCGGCGCATCTGGGCCTTCGTGCACCCCTATCGCAAGCGCATCTATCTCTCCGTGGCGGCGGTGCTGGTCTTCACCATCACCCAATTGGCCATCCCGCTGATCATCGGCTGGGCCATCGATAGCGGCATGACTGAGGGCGGCAGCGCGGCCAATCTGGGTTGGGCTGTGTTCGCCTTCGCCGTCGCGGTGCTGTTCAATTTCGGCGCCTCCTATATTCAGGAAACCGAAGTCGGCCAGGTCGCCGAAAACGTGCTGTTCGACATGCGCCGCGCCATGTTCGCCCAGCTGCAGCGCGTTTCGCTCAGCTTCATGGACAAGACCGAAGTCGGCCGCCTGATGAGCCGGCTGCAGGGCGATGTCAATTCCATGCAGGAATTTCTCGAAACCTCGGTGATTTCGGTCGGTGACATGGTGCTGCTGGTCGGCATTGTCGTCGTGCTGCTGACGCTCGATTTCCGGCTCGGCCTGCTCACGCTCTCCACCATGCCGATCCTGTTCATCGTGCGCATCTTCTGGCTGCCCCCGGCCAAGCGCGCCTTCATGGCCGCGCACGAAACCAATTCGGTCACCGCCGGCGCCATGGCCGAAGGCATTCATGGCGTGCGCACCGTGCAGAATCTGGATCGCCAGAAGGTCAATTTCGACCTCTATGACGACAAGGCCCACACCAATCTGCTGACCCAGCTCACCGGCTCGCGCTTTGCCCAGGTCATGGTCCCCATCGTCGACAGCCTCACCGGCATCGCCATGGCGGTGGTCGTGGTCGTCGGCGGCTCGCTCGTGCTCAATGGCGGGCTCGAAATCGGGGTCGTCGTGGCGTTCCTGTTCTACATCCAGCGCTTTTTCGACCCGATCCGCTCGCTCACCATGCAATATTCGATCATGCAGCGCGCCATGACCTCGGGCCGCCGCATCACCGAAGTACTCGACGTGCCGGTCTCCATCGAGGACAAGCCCGATGCCAAAGTGCTGACCGGCGACATGGACGGTTCGGTCGAGTTCAAGGACGTGACCTTCGGCTATCGCGAAGATCGTCCCGTGCTCAAGAATGTCAGCTTCAAGGTCAATCCGGGTGAAACCGTTGCTCTCGTCGGCCCCACCGGCTCGGGCAAGACGTCGGCCATGTCCCTGGTCCACCGCTTCTACGAAGTGCAGTCGGGCCAGATCCTGGTCGGTGGCCACGACGTCCGCGACGTCACCCAGGAATCCCTGGGCGAGCAGGTCGCCATGGTGCTGCAGGAACCGTTCCTGTTCACCGGCACGGTGTTCGAAAACATCCGCTACAACAAGGCCAGCGCCACAAGCGACGATGTCATCGCCGCGGCCAAGGCCGTCGACGCGCATGATTTCATCATGCAAATGCCCGGCGGCTATGACGGCGTACTCGAACAGCGTGGATCCAACCTCTCGCTGGGCCAGCGCCAATTGCTCAGCTTCGCCCGGGCCCTCGTCGCCGACGCCAAGATCCTGGTGCTCGACGAAGCCACCGCCAATATCGACAGCTACACCGAACGGCAGATCCAGAAGGCGCTGCTGACCCTGCTCGAAGGCCGCACCGGCATGGTGATCGCCCACCGCCTCGCCACCATTCGCGGCGCCGATCGCATCATCGTGCTGCAAAATGGCGAATTGATCGAAACCGGCAATCACGACCAGCTCATGGAAAAGCACGGCCTCTACGCCAAGCTCTACAACATGAACTATGCCAGCTTCGATGACATCCCCGACGAGCTGGTCAGCCAGGCCAACGCCAAGGCCGCCAGCACCTGAGCAGCCATGGGTAGGTCAATCGCAAATGCCGGTCTCACCTCGCCCCTCAGGGGAGAGGTCGGCGCGTAGCGCCGGGTGAGGGGTGCGATGCTACAGCACCCACAATGTACCCAGCATCGCACCCCTCACCCTGGCCCTCTCCCCTGAGGGGCGAGGGGACGCAGGAGCGGATACCGGATGGCGATACCAGTCTTAATAAACACTGCCCGTAGCCCAAGCTCCAGGGGCTGACAGGCGTCTCACTCCTGCTAATCTCGCCAAACCAGTTCCGAGGGTCCCTTCATGCGTCTTGCCATTCTCGCCGCCGCGCTGCTCGCCACCACGCCCGCCTTTGCCCTCGAAGCCGTCACCTATAAGGGCACGCTGGGCGGCCACGACATCGTGGCCGAGCTGGTCGCGCCCGCGGCGGGGCAATTGACCGGCCGCTACAGCTACCTGGCCAAGGGCGGCGATATCCCGCTCGACGCCAATGGCAGCGTCGGCACCGCGGCCATCACCATGCTGGAAGAAGCCCCCTGTACCGAAGCCACCTGTGTCCAGAGCGATGACGGCAATGTCGAAACGCCGCCCATCGGCGGCATGTGGTCGGTGACGCTGTCCGGCGATGGCCTCTCGCTCACCGGGGACTGGACGCCCATGGACAAGTCCAAGAGCCTGCCGATCACTCTCACCGAAATCGGCCGCCGCACGCTGCCTGACGATGCCGACATCACCCCCTATGGCCTGCGCGACAGCACATTCGAGCTGTTCTACGGTGAAGGCGCAATCTTTGCGCCCCACACCGCGCCCTATGATTTCGCCAAGATGGAAGTGGTGATGGAGGAGGGCGCCACTGAAACGCTGGAAGGCTCCACCTTCCATTACGTCGCCGACCCGCGCACCAAATTCCCCTTCCCGCGCATCCTGTCCCTATCCGACGGCTCCTCGACCCAACTTGCCAACGAGGCCCTGGAACGCCGCCATGCCGCGATCAATTTCTTCGCCTTCGATTGCATGGCGCAGGTCTATGCCGGCTTCGGTGCCAATGAATATTCCTTGGGCATGGGGGCGGGCACGCTAGGAGATTACGACAGCGAAAACATCGTACTCACCTATCTTTCGCCCACGGTGATGAATTGGGTCGAATCCGGCAGCACCTATTGCACCGGCGCCCATCCCAACAATCACAGCGACACCTATATGGTGGACACCAGGACCGGCGAACCCTTCCCGCTGGCCAAGGTGTTCAAGAATTGGGTGGCCAGTTTCAAGATGGGTGATTACGGCGCCGAGGTGGATCAGGCGGCCGCGCTCGAGGCGCCCGGCGACTATGCCTGGACCGCCGGCCAGTCCCTGATCGACTATGTCATTGCCCATCGCGTCTCGAGCGGCGACGCGCAATTCGAGGACGAGTGCGGCATCAACGACCTCATCGCCTCAAACCTGGCCCTGCGCTTCGTCCCCGGCGACCAGGTGCTCTTCACCCTCGAAGGCCTGCCCCACGTCAACTTCGCCTGCAGCGAAGACCTGCTGACCGCCAAGCTGAGCGACATCCCGGAACTCCTGGCGCCCACAGCCAAGGATTATTTCCCCTCGCTGAAATAGCCCATCGGCTCCATCCCATATGGCCTCGCAACCACCAGCCCAACACCTCCCTCTTGTGGGGGAGTGTTCACTTTGGACTTCTGACCGAGGGGCCCTTTTGCTTCCCTCCCCCTTGAGGGGAGGGATCGAGGGAGGGGGTCGGCGAGCTTCAGCGCCCGAA
>NZ_JNNO01000030.1 GCF_000735585.1 Devosia sp. LC5 | reverse complement strand
GGGGTGTTGGGTGCGGTGGGGTATTAGCTCTGTTGTACCAACGAGGTGTCATCCCCGCGAAAGCGGGGACCTCTGTTTCCTATCTTTCCACCCCAAAACGGAGGTTCCCGCTTTCGCGGGAATGACACCGAGAAATTTAAGAAATTGGAGCATGGGACGGCTCCGAACCCCTCACCCTGAACATTCTTCTGGACGAAGAATGATCTGTCCCTCTCCCTCAAGGGGCGAGGGGGACTCCGCTGTTATCCGTCGCTCTAAGGCGTGACCGTCGGTTCTGTGCTTGGCGTCGCGGGAGTGCCGCGCGTGCCGCATTGGACATTGGCGAGGGCTTGTTCGAAGCGGGCGCGCATGGCCTGGTGGGGCGGGGCGAGGCGGACGAGGACGAAGAGCCTGTCGCTGGCGGATTCGACCACGAGCAGGCCTTCGGCGATGTCGAGTTGCTGTTGGGCGAGCAGGCGCGTCTGGGCGGCGTTGAAAATGCCCAGTTCCAGGGTCTGGCCGATGCCGTCGCGGTTGGTGGTGGAATAGATGATGATGCCGGCCTGGTTGAAAATGGCCACCGACCAGAAGGCGTCGGGCATCATGCCGCTCATATAGGCGGGGCCCTGACTGAGATCGACCTGGCACACGGCATAGGCGAGATCGGGATCAAGCCCGAGCGGGTTGGGCTGGCCGGGTTCGGCCCTGGGCAGCACCAGCATGCGATTGGTCGCGCCCAGCGCCTCGATACGGGTCCACACGGTTTCCCTGGCAAGGGCGGGCAGGGTCAGGATCACCACGATATGGATGATGCCGCCCAGCACGGCGCCGGCCAGCAGCCAGAGCAGGGTGCGGATCATGCGCAATCCTCCCGCTCGATGGCGGGCATATTATTGGTGCTGCCGTTGAGGCCCGAGAAAACCGTGGTGTCGTAGAGGGTCAGCACCAGGCCGAACGGGCCGGTACCGGTGAGTTCGAGCCAATTGCCAGGCATGAGACTGGTGCCGACATTGAGCGTGATGGCGCCATCATTGGCGCGGGCCAGGCTATCCGAGCGGATGGCGGCCTGGTCGTCGGGCGCGGCAATATTGATGCCGTCACTATCCACCGCATAGAGCGTCCAGAAGGTGGCGAGGGGCGTCGTGCCATTGAGGTGGTACGTGCAATTGCGGGTGAGCGGTTCGCCGGCGCTGTCGGTCGTGGCGGTGAACTGGATGCCTTCGCTGAGGCCTAATTGCAGCGATGCCGCGCGGGCCAGATGGGCGCGGGTATAAGGATTGGGCTGCCCTGAGCCGACATCGGGCCAGGCGCTCCAGGGGCCGACCTGCGCGCCGCCGAACAGGCGTCCATCATTGAGCGCATGCCAGGACAGGCCAAAGCCGGTGCCCAGGGCGACTGCAATCATCAGCAGGAGGTGAATGACGAAACGCAATGAAGAGCCGGCCTCGATGGTGGCGGGGGACCTCGTCCACCCTCGACGATCACTAGGCTATATCAACCATGGTGTGGTGGAGAAAGTGTGAATTGCACCCTCCGTTCCCACGCCAATGCTCTGGACAAGCCGGGCGCCACCCGGTATTTTTTATGTACGGCCAGAGGCGGCCGGCAGCCCGCGTCCAACCAGGACATGGCGAACGCCTCCCACCAGACTTCCCTTACGTTTCACCGTCAGGCGAAGATGTCGGCAATGCGGGCGCTGACCAGAATTTCGCCGGGACGAAGGAACGATCATGCGCGATTATCGCGATGCCAAAGCCATGGCCAAGACCATGCGGGAAGAATTGGCCACCAACAACATCACCATCAGCCACAGCCAGGCGCTGGAAATCGTGGCGCGTCAGCTCGGGCTGGCCAGCTGGAATATCCTGTCGGCGAAAATCGAGGGCGCCGAAAAGCCTGATGCAATCGCCTTTGAGCAGGCAGTGCCCATCGTGCGCATCTTCGATGTCGCCAAGGCGCACGAATTCTATCTGGGCTTTCTCGGGTTTTCGGTGGATTGGGAACATCGCTATGGCGAACAATTCCCGCTCTATACCCAAGTCTCGCGCGGCGGGCTGCGGCTGCATCTGTCCGAACATTCCGGCGATGCATCGCCAGGCGGCAATATGATCGTTTATATGGCAGGCATACAGGCCTTTCATTCAGAACTCAGCGCCCAGAACTATCGCTACATGAAGCCGGGGCTTGAGGATGAGGGAACGCGGCTCGAAGTGAGCGTGACCGATCCGTTCAATAACCGTATTCGGTTTGTGGAAGTGAAGGGCTGACCACAAGGCAGCGCGGGAGACTGCATTGGGGCCGGCGTTCCCAGTAGACCTCATCCTGAGCTTGTCGAAGGATGAGGTCGTGGCACACATGCCTCCACTCGCGCGACCTCGTGGTTCGACAGGCTCACCATGAGGTCTCTCAAGCATTGGCAGAGTTTACAGCCCAGCGCTCGACCCGGGTACGGCTGCCTGATTGTTGATCGGGGTGGCGGCGCGGAGTTCGCCCTGGAACAGGCCGGCCAGGTCGAGCAGTTTGCGGGCGGCGCCGGGGGTGAGGGTTGGCGGGCGCTGGGCGATTTCGACCTGCTCTTCGGCGGGATCTGCGGCGGCGACCATGGTTTGGGTGGGGACGAAATCGACGCCGAAGACCGGCTTGATGTCGATATTGGTGTGGGCATAGGCCATGAATTTCTGCCAGGCCATGGCGGGCAAGGTGCCCCCCGTCAGAGTCTTGGTGGGATGGTAATCGTCATTGCCGAACCACACGGCGGCCACGTAATTGCCGGTAAAGCCGCAGAACCAGGCATCGCGATAGGATGAGGTCGTGCCCGATTTGCCCACGACCGGGACGCCGGGCACATCGGCGCGGCGGCCGGTGCCGCCGGTGACCACGCCGCGCAGCATGGAATTCATGCCGGCGACGGTGGTTTCGCTGAGCAGGCGCTCGCGCGAAGGATTGGGATCGGCCTCGAACACCAGTTCGCCATTGAGCGTCGACATGCGGGTAATGCCATAGGCCGGGGTCTTGAGCCCGTCATTGGCCAGCACGGCATAGGAGGAGGCCATGTCGAGCACCGAAACCGAGGCGACGCCCAGCGCCAGCGAGCGGGTGACGGGGTAATCGGCGCGCAGGCCCATGCGGTGGCTGAGCGCGGCTATGGGATCGCGGCCGGTCTTGATCGACAGGGTCACGGCGACGGTGTTGAGCGATTGGGCCAAGGCGCTTTGCAGGGTCACCGTGCCCTTGTAGTTGCGGCCGTAATTCTGCGGGCACCAATCGCCGATGCAGACGGGGCGGTCGGTGATCGTATCGGTCGGCTTGAGGCCGAGCTGTTCCATGGCTTCGGCATAGACGAAGACCTTGTAGGCCGAACCGGGCTGGCGGGTGGAGACGATGGCGCGATTGAACTGGCTTTTGCCATAGTCAGTGCCGCCCACCAGGGCGCGCACCGCTCCGCCGGTATCGGTGACCACCATGGCGGCCTGCGACACGTCATATTGCTCGCCGTTTTCGCGCACGGTGGAGGTGATGGCCTCCTCGGCATATTTCTGCAGCGTGGTGTCGATGGTGGTGCGGACGATGAAATTGTTGGAGGCGTGGCGCGTGGTATCGATGATTTTCTTGGATTCTTCGAATGCCCAATCGAGGAAGTAATTCGGCGAATTGGCGTCGGCGGTGCGATCGACAGGAGTGGCCGGATGGCGGCGGGCCGCGGTGACCTGGCCTTCGGTCAGGAACCCGGCGGCAACCATGTTGGAGAGCACCAGGTTTGCCCGGCCGCGGGCGGCGGCGAGATCGACATGGGGGGCATAGCGGGTGGGGGCCTTGAACAGGCCCGACAGCATGGCGGCTTCGGCCAGGTTAATGTCCTGCACCTTCTTGCCGAAATAATAGTCGGCCGCCGCCACGACGCCGAAATTGCCGCCGCCCATATAGGCGCGGTCGAAATAGAGTTTTAGAATATCATCCTTGGAATAATGCCATTCGAGCCAGACGGCGAGGAAGGCCTCGATGATCTTGCGCTCGATGGTGCGCTCGGAGGAGAGGAAGAGGTTTTTCGCCAGCTGCTGGGTGATCGAGGAACCGCCCTGGGTGGAGGCGTCGCCCTGGGCATTGTTCATCAGCGCACGCAGGGTGCCGACCACATCGATGCCGAAATGATCGTAAAAGCGGCGGTCTTCGGTGGAGAGCGTGGCCTTGATCAGGTAATCGGGCATGTCCTTGAGGGCGACGGAATCGTCGGAGCGGATGCCGCGGCGGCCGATCTCGGTGCCGAAGCGATCAAGGAACACCACGGAATAGTTTTCCGCCTTGTTATACTCGCCCGAAGCGGTGGCGTCGAAAGCGGGCAGGGCAAGCGCTGTCATCAGTACCGCGCCGATGGCGCCGAAGGAGAAGGCGTCGGACAAGATTTCGACGAAGAAACGTTTGATACCGCTGACGCGGAACACCGACATGATGTCCTGGAACCTGGTCCAGCCCCGGCCCAGTCCCTGCCAGAAGTCGTAGAGCGAGGAATCCAGCCACGCATCGGCCGCCAGCATGGACGACTTCCTGGGCCGCTTGTCTTTCGTGTAGAACGGATCCTGCACCGCTTGGTCCCCGGCTGCGCCTGTGGCTGAGTGATGTCTGGCCAAAGCGCTGAATGCAACTCAATCGCTGGAATATGATTGCCAATAATGGCGTATAAGAGCGAACCGGCAATACCATGCCGCATGTCAGGTTAAGATGGCCTTTTGGGAAGAAAAAACACTCGAGCAGATGAGCGAAGCGGAGTGGGAATCCCTCTGCGACGGCTGCGGGCGCTGTTGCCTGATCAAGCTCGAGGACGAAGACAGCGGCATCCTGATCACCTCGGATGTACGCTGCAAGCTGCTGGACGGGGATAGCTGCCATTGCACCGACTATCCCGGACGGCAGGCCAAGGTGCCCGATTGCATCAAGCTGACGCCGCAGAATGTCACCGAGATCAAATGGATCCCCACCACCTGCGCCTATCGCCGCATTGCCGAAGGCAAGGGCCTGGCCTGGTGGCACCCGCTGGTGTCGGGCGATCCGCAGACGGTGGTGGATGTGGGCGTGTCGGTGTCCGGGCGCACGTTCCTCGAAACCGACGTCGCGCCTGATACGTGGGAAGAGCATGCGGTGGACTGGCCGGAATGGGAACCGCCGGAACGGATTTAGCTGCGGACGAAGGCGAGAAGCGGGCCGAAATCGTGCTGGTCGGCGGCTCGCAGGGCGGCGAGATAGGCCTGCCGGGTTGCGCCGGCGGAATCCAGGCTATGCTGTCCCCAAGTGAAGGCGTCTTGCCCGAGTTGCCGGCACATCAGGTCCGCGGCCAGGCGTGTATGCCGGCCGTTCCCATTGGTGAAAGGATGAATAAGGACCAAGCCATGATGGAATCGGGCCGATAGTTCGTCGGGTGCATAGGTTTGGTGGCCCAACCAATAGGCCACATCGGCCAGGAATTGTTTTAGCCTGGTGGGGATTTCATGGGGCAAGACGCCAATGTTGGTTTCGCGCACGCGTAATTTACCCGCCCAGGACCAGACATCGCCGAACATGCGCTGATGCAACCGCAGCAGATAGCGTTCTGCGGTCAGGTCTACGCGGCTGCGCAATGCCCATGCGCGCCCGGCCAGGATATTCAGTTGCTCGGCCTCGTTGAGTTCTTGTCGCGTGGTGATCCAGGATAGCCGCAGGCCTTTCTGGTCCTCTGGCGGTAACGGGATTGAACCAAGCGGCCCTGCAAAAATGTCCGTCATTTTCGGGACCACAGGTCTCGCTCAGAAATGTGATCTTCGATGTAGTCGGCAATCTGCTGTTGCAGTTCACTGGTTACCTGCTGATCCTCTAGTGCCATTGTGTGAGCAACGCCGGTGATGGCAATTCTTGCAAGGGTCTCGGCTCGTTTCGCCACGAAAGTTTCCAGCGAGGAGTTGGGGACAAGGGCATAGACCAGGGTGCAGTCCATGGCTCTGCCTACACGTCGAAGCGTATCGAGACTAATGCCACCACTGGCCTCCGCCTTTTCCATGTCATCCACCGACTGCGATCGAACACCGAGCATATTTCCAAGCTGAGCGGACGATAGGCCAATCGAGTTCCTGAGTGCACGTATCCAGCCCTTCGCGGGCGGCTGGTGTTGAGCGGCGGGCTGAAAGGTTTCAAGTTTTTTGTCTAGACCATGTCTGGCTCGCTGCAGGTTACGATTCCAGGCCATTTCGATACCTCCACCAGGCTATGGCCTGGTCCTTTGTAGGAATATTCCAGGTTATAACCTGGCATCATGCATATTAAAACCAGGTTATAGCCTGGTTTATGATAATTTAAAACCAGGCTATGGCCTGGTTGCTATGCTCTCTCCAGTTTGGACCTGTCACAAGCCTTAACCCCCGGTTAACCATGTTGTGGCCTGATCGCTGGCGCTGTTGTAGGTGCCCGGGACAGGCGACGATATGACCGATGCGGTGATTGCCAAGGATAGTGCTGAGCATTTCTGGGGCGGGGTGCGGATGGCGCTGGGGGCCTTGAGGCCCGTGCAACAGGAGCGGGTGCCGGCATATGGGCAGGCAGCGATTGCCCGCCAGATCGGCATGAAGCCCAGGCTGGGCGCGCGGATCGAAGAGGAATTGACCAGGGCCTGGCAGGCTTCGGCCGAGGCCGGAGTGTCGATGAGCCTGCTGGTGATCGAGATTGACCGTTATCGCGAATATTTCGCCTGTTATGGCAAGGGCGCGACCGACGATTGCGTCATGACGGTGATGCAGGCCATTGCAGACGTGCTGCCGCATGATGATGATACCTGCCTGCGCATGGGACGCGCGACTTTTGTGGTCGCGCTGCCGGATATGCCGGTGCTGATGGCGCGGACGCTGGCACAGAAGATCGCCAAAGCTATTCGGGGGCAGGGGCTGGCGCATAAGGAAAGCCATGCGGGGACGGTGACCGTCAGCGTGGGCCTGGCGGTGAGCAATCCACAGGGTGGATATGACCGGACATTTTTCGAGGCCGGTGCGCAGGCGCTGAAAAAGGCGCAGCGCAGGGGCATGGGGCGGCTGGAAGTGGTGGATTTGCGGCCGGCACAGGAGCAGCGGCGCAAGGCTGCTTGACTGGTTTCACCCGCCTTACTCCAAAATCGTGAACGTGGATGACCTTCAGCATGGATTCCGGCCTGCGCCGGAATGACCCCGTGCGTGGGCGGCTTCTGCTCGTTCCGAGGTTGCGTCATTGGCCCTGAGCCATTATGAGGGCCGTCCCTCGCGCCGCCGGGCGTGGTTCCCATGATGGATGGCTCCGATGACCCTTGCTTGCGGCCTCGACTTTGGCACGTCCAATTCGACCATGGGCCTTGCCGGTGCTGATGGGGTGCCGCGCCTGCTGCCGCTCGAAGATGGCAGGCAGACCATGCCCAGCGTGCTGTTCTTCAGCTTTGAGGATCGGAGCACTCATTTCGGGCGGGGCGCGATTGCCGAATATGTGGCGGGGGCGGAAGGCCGGTTGCTGCGCTCGCTTAAAAGCGTGCTGGGCACGGCCTTGTTCGATGACGGCATCAGGGTGGGCGCAAAATCCTATCGCTTCGATGATATCCTGGGCATTTTCGTCGCCGAGCTCAAGGCGCGCGCTGAGGCAGAGGCCCGTGCGCCGCTCGAGGCGGTGGTGGTGGGTCGGCCGGTACACTTTGTCGATGACGATGCGGCGGCGGATGCCGAGGCACAGCGGCAGCTCGAACTGGCGGTGCGGCGGCAGGACTTTGCCCATGTCGAGTTCCAGTTCGAGCCGATTGCGGCGGCGCTGGATTATGAGCGGCAGGTGACGGCAGAGCGGCTGGCGCTGATCGTCGATCTGGGTGGCGGTACGTCGGACTTTTCGGTGGTGCGGGTATCACCCGAGCGGGCGCGGGCGGTGGAGCGGGGCGGGGACATTCTGTCGACGGCCGGGGTGCATGTGGGCGGGACCGATTTTGACCGGCTGCTGTCCATGGCCAAGGTGATGCCCCAATTGGGGCTGGGCAGCGAGACCAAGGACGGCAAGCGCTATTTGCCGGTGGCGCCCTATTATGACCTGTCGACCTGGCACCGCATCAACCGGCTCTATAATGCGCAGACGCTGCGCGACCTGCGCGGCACGCGGCGGGAGGCGCGCGAGGCCGACAAGGTCGAGATCATGATCGAACTGATCGAGGATCGGCTGGGGCACCGGCTGGTGGGCGCGGTCGAGGCGACCAAGATCGCGCTTTCGGATGTGCAGGAGACGCAATTCCAGTTTGCCGTGCGCGCGCAGCAGGTGGAAACCAGCATGACGATCAAGGACTTGACGCAGGCGCTGGAGCATTCGGTGGCGCGCATTGAATCAACCATTGCGGAGACCTTGCTGCGGGCAGGGGTGGCGGCGGGGAACATCGATAGCCTGATCCTGACAGGCGGCTCGACCCAGGTGCCTGCCATTGCCAATCGGCTGCGGACGCTGTTTCCCACGTCCGAGCTGGTGCGCACCGACGTGCTGGGCAGTGTGGGGCTGGGACTGGCGCTGGATGCGGCGCGCAAATTCGGGCCTGCATATCCGGCATAGTTCCCATGCAGGAACGGCGGGGGGCGGCCACACCTTGGCCATGCGATGAATGAAAACTGAATAAGCAGTTTGCAGCCAGTTCATCTGCGGTCTGGCATGTGTTCGACCAACACTTCATTCCACCGCCCCACGGACCTGCTGGCCAGGGCATGAACATATTGTCGAGGAACAAAATGACCTTGTTCAAGACCATCGCTGCCTTGGCCCTGACCATTGGGCTTGCCGCACCTGCCGCTGCGCAGGATCTTTCGCCGGTCGGCACCTGGCAGACCACGACCGGGGAATCGCGCTTTGCCGTCAGCTATTGCGGGGACGGCACCCAGCTCTGCGCCAAACTGACCTGGCTGCGCCGCGACGCACGCAAGCCGGAAAACGTTGCCATGCTCAACCAGCTGGTGGTCAACGGCGCCAGGCCCGCCGGCGCAAACAAATGGCGCGGTACGGTGAAATATGACGGCCAGACCGTTGCAGGCTCGGTCACGCTGGTCGATGGGGACAGCATGCGGCTGTCAGGATGCAAGCTGATCGCCTGCCAGAGCGTGGATTTCGTTCGGCGGTAGGGTTCGCGTTTCGCTGAGGGTTCAGGGCCTCGCTCCGGTTGGAGCGGGGTTTTTTGTGTTTGGGTCTACTCTTGGATCAAGCGAGCCCCGATCCGGTTCCCTCCCCCTTGTGGGGAGGGAGGCAGATCGTGGCACCCAAGCCTCCACGCGCCCGACCTCGTGGTTCGACAGGCTCACCATGAGGTCTCACGAGGCAGCAAAAACCATCTGACTTATCCAACTTATCCCCGCGTCACGGTGGTCATCTATAGTTCAGGCATGGTCGGAAAAGTGGGTCAGCCAAGACCCTCCGGCGGCGCCCGGCGCGCCCCATTCTAGCGAGGCATCGATGGACGGTTTGAATACAGCCCATGAGGTGGACTGGGCTGCGGTGCAGCGCGACCACGAACACAATAACGGCACCCAGAAAGAGATCTGCGCGCGCCACGGCATCACCATTGCCCAATTGCGGTTTCGCCGCGAGCGGCAGGGCTGGCGTCTGCGCAGTACCCGCGACGTCGATTTGCGGCTCCTGATCAATCGCATGCTGCGCGTGCTGGAAAAACAAGTTCGCAACCTGGAGAAGACAATGACCGAGCCGGTCGACAAGAGCGCCGCTTTGCTCGGCACCATGGCCAAGACCCTGGAAAAGCTGATGGAGCTGGAAACGGCCAATCGCGGCCGCCAACCGGCCCAGAAAAAGGAAATGAGCGACCTGCGCAACAAACTGGCCCAGCGAATTGAACAGCTCAAGCACCGATGACTATGGCGACCTGCTGGCAACGCTCAGCGACGAGGAAGTCGCCTCGCTGATGTTTGATTGGCCGCTATGGGCCGCTCCGCATCAGACGCCGCCCGAAGGCGACTGGACCACCTGGCTGTTGATGGGTGGGCGGGGCGCGGGCAAGACGCGGGCGGGCGCCGAATGGGTCAGGGGACTGGCCGCGCAAGGCATCGGCCCGATCGCGCTGGTGGGCGAAACGATTGCCGAGGCGATCGCCATCATGGTGCAGGGGGAAAGCGGCGTACTCCGCGTCCACCCGCACAACGAACAGCCAAAATTGCGCGACAACCGGCTGATCTGGCCCAATGGGGTGGAAGCCATGGTGCTTTCCGCCAGCGACCCCGAACGGTTTCGCGGCCCCCAATTCGCCGCTGCCTGGGCCGACGAGATCGGCAAATGGCCAAGGGCGGACGAGGCGTGGGACATGCTGCAATTCGGCCTGCGGCTGGGCGACAGGCCCCGCCAGATGGCGACCACGACACCGCGCCCGACCAGGTTGATCAAGCGCTTGCTGGGTGATCCGCTGACTGTGGTGACCCGGATGCGCACCGACGACAACCGGTTTCTGGCGCCGCAATTTCTCGATGCCATTGTCGGGCGCTATCGCGGCTCGGTGCTCGGGCGGCAGGAACTGGATGGGGAACTGATCGAGGACTTGCCCGATGCGCTGTGGCAGCGGGCGATGTTTGTGCCGGTGAGCGGCGTGGTGCCGGAGCGAATTGTGGTGGCGGTCGATCCGCCGGTGACGGGGACGGCGAAATCGGATGCTTGCGGGATTATCGTGGCCGGCCGGGTGGGCGAGGGCGCTGTGGTGCTGGAAGACCGTACGGTCAAGCCAGCGCCGCCGCTGGTCTGGGCGGAGCGGGCGGTGGCGGCGTTTCATGCCCATGGGGCGGATGCCATCGTAGTCGAGGTCAACCAGGGCGGGGACCTGGTCAAGGCGGTGATCGAGCAGATCGATGCCAATGTGCCGGTGCGCGCTGTGCGGGCCAATCGCGGCAAATGGCTGCGGGCCGAGCCGGTGGCGGCGCTTTATGGGCGTGGGCTGGTGCGGCATGTGGCGGGGCTGACGGCGCTGGAGGACGAGATGTGCGGCTTCGGCGCCGATGGCAAAAGCGGTGGGCACTCGCCGGACCGCGTGGATGCGCTGGTATGGGCGGTGACGGAATTGCTGCTGGATGGGACGAGACCGCGGGTGCGGGGGATTTAGCCTTTCATCATCGGGCGCCTTCCTTCTCCCCTTGAGGGAGAAGGTGCCCGAAGGGCGGATGAGGGGTCTCTTTCTGCATGTCTGGCATGGGAGAGCTTGTGCCATTCGAGCATAGCTCTCATGGCCTTCTCCCCTCAAATCGCTCCACTGGAGCGATTTGCCCTACGGGACGGCTCGAAGCCCCTCACCCTGGCATTTCTGCTGAACGCAGAAATGCCGTCCCTCTCCCTCAAGGGGCGAGGGTTGACGACCGATGGGCCGGATCGGTCCGGACTAGACAAGGATCAAAAACATGCCGAACTGGATCAGCCGCCTTTTGGGCGGCGGAGCGAATGCGCCTGTCGAAACCAAGAATTTTGCCGGGCATACACTGATGAGCCTGAGTTCCCTGGGGCCGGCCAATTGGAGCCAGCGGGGATTTGCCAGCCTGATCAATCAGGGGTTCGCGCGCAATCCGGTGGTGTATCGCTGTGTCAGGTTGATTGCCGAGGCGGCCAATCGGGTGCCGCTGGTGGTGAGCGAGGACGGCAAGAGGCTCGACGAGCATCCGCTGGCGGACCTGCTCAGGCGGCCCAATGGGCGCCAATCGGGCGGGGAAATGCTCGAGGCGGTCTATGCCTATCTGCAGACGGCGGGGAATGCGTATCTGCAGGCGGGGATTGTCGAGGGGCAGGTGCGTGGGCTGTTCTGCCTGCGGCCGGACCGGATGAAGGTGGTGGCGGGGGCTGATGGGTGGCCCGTGGCTTACGACTATACGGCCGGCGGGCGGACCATGCGGCTGCGCCAGGACAGTGACCCGCTGCCCAATGTGCTGCATATGGCGCTGTTTCATCCCATGGACGACCATTACGGCATGGCGCCGCTCGAGGCGGCACAGACCAGCCTCGATATCCACAATGCGGCCGGGCAGTGGAACAAGGCGCTGCTCGACAATGCGGCGCGGCCCTCTGGTGCGCTGGTCTATTCGGCGGGCGGCGGCAATTTGACCGAGGAGCAGTTCGAGCGGCTCAAGAGCGAGCTGGAACAGGGCTTTGCCGGGGCGGCCAATGCGGGGCGGCCCATGGTGCTGGAAGGCGGGCTGGACTGGAAGACCATCGCGCTGACGCCGCGCGACATGGATTTCATCGAGGCCAAGCATGCGGCCGCGCGCGACATCGCGCTGGCCTTTGGCGTGCCGCCCATGCTGCTCGGCATTCCGGGCGACAATACTTATGCCAACTTGGCCGAAGCCAACCGCGCACTGTGGCGGCAGACCCTGGTGCCGCTGGTGGTGCGGGTGGCGGAGGAATTGAGCAATTGGCTCTCGCCGGCCTTCGGCGGGGCGGTGGTCATGCCCGATTTCGATGGGGTGGAAGCGCTGGCGGAAGACCGCGCAGCGCTGTGGGAACGCGTGGGGAGTGCCCCGTTTCTGAGCGACGCAGAGAAGCGGGCGATGGTGGGGCTTTAGGCCTCAGCTCCCCAGAGGTTGGGATGGCGCGAGTCCATCGCACGATTGAGTAATACCGCTCCGGCTATGCAACCTCGACATAGGTCGGACATTAACTGCATAGCAAGTTAACTTGATTTAACGTGACATATTACGCGCTGTATGACTTCTAATAACTATATGGGCTGGGGGAGGACGGCGCCACAAAGGCGGCGACCGGCTTGGAGATAGGAAAAATGAGTACAGACCGCATCATCATTGTGGAGATAGTCAGGCACCGCGACAGTGGCTTGCTTCTTGGTAAGAGCGAGCAAATGAGGGGTCTCTATGTCCATGCTCGTTCAATAGAGGAACTTGAGCGTCGGATTCCACTCGCCATCAAGGAAATGCTTGAGGCCACGGGTGAAAAAAACGTTCAAGTGCTTCCATTTGAGGATGAGATACCAGAGGCATTCGTCGCCTCCGGTGAAACCCGCAAGTTTGCACTGGCCGCCTGATGACCGCCGATGAGTACCGTGCTTGTATCAAAGCATTAGGGCTCACGCCGATCAGACCCTCCTACGAAGGCGCGACCATCCACGAAGACCGCGAAAAACAACTCATTCGAGTCATTGATCCAGATGACCTGACCGATCAAGAACGAAGGGACGTATACAACGTCCTCAAGCTCCGGATGGGTTTTACCGACCATTAATACCAGCCCGCCGCAACCCGGCGGGCTTCTTGCTTTCAACGCTGCCACCGCCCCTGCTGCGACCAAAGCCCCCGGCCCCCGGGGGCTTTTTCTTTGCTGGAGGACACCATGGACGAGCTTACGCGCACCGTCATTGAGCGGGGGGATCTGGCGCATTTGGCGCTGTTTTTGTGGGCGAGTGGGGCCAGTGCGCTGCTGGTGTGGAGCCTGCGGGAAATGGCCAAAGTGAATCAACACTTCAACGACTTCGTGCAGGAGACCGCGAACTTGAATCGACTGTTCAGGAAGGATGACTAAGCCCATGGCCAGTAAACCAAATCGGGAGAATGCGCAGCAGACTTTCCGGCAATTTGCCTGGAACCTGGCGGGCACTTTGGCCGGGCCCAAGCCGGGCGGCAAGAGCGCGGCCAAGCCGGCGGGCAAGCGCTGATGGGACCCATTCGCATCGATGGCGCGGGGCGGTTTTCCGGCTATGCGAGCGTGTTTGGCCGGGTCGATGCCGGGGGCGATATCGTCATGCCGGGGGCCTTCGCCAGCAGCCTGGCGCGGCGGCGCGATCGGATCCGGATGCTGTTCCAGCATGACCCCAAGGAACCCGTGGGCATTTGGGAAACCATGGGCGAGGACAGCCATGGGCTGTTCGTTTCCGGGCGGCTGGTGCCAGGCGTGGAGCGCGCCGATGCGCTGAAGCGCCTGATCGAAGGCGGGGCGCTGGACGGGCTCTCGATCGGCTTTCGCACCGTCAAGGCCACGCGCGAAGCCGGCAAGCGCAAGCTGTGGGCGATCGATCTGTTTGAAATCTCGATCGTGACTTTTCCCATGATGGAGGACGCGCGGATTGCGCCCTCATCTCTTTCGACCGGCGCCGCAATCGCGGCGGCGACGCAAACCATCCGCAACCGATAAGGACATTTGCATGACCAACAGCAACGACGGCCTTGAAACCAAGGCCGGCGCGGGGAGCGATATTGGCGCTCTCTTCGCCGAATTCTCCCATGCCTTCGAAGAATTCAAGGCGACCAACAACCAGCGGCTGGGGGAACTGGAAAAGCGTGGTTCGGCCGATGGCCTGCTGGAAGGCAAGCTGGACCGGCTTAACGCCGTGCTCGATGGCCAGAAGGCAGCGATGGACCGCGCGCTGATTGACCGTGCCCGCCCGCTGCTCGATGGCAAGGCTGCTGTGGCCGAAGGCGAATATAAGGATGCGTTTTCCTCCTATGTGAAGCGCGGCGAGGAGAAGGCGCTGTCCATCGGCGTCGGCGCCGATGGCGGCTATGTGGTGCCGGGCGAAACGGAAAGCGAGATCACGCGGCTGATGACGGCGGTGTCGCCCATTCGCGCCATTGCCGGGGTGCGGCAGGTGTCGAGCGCGGTCTATAAGCGGCCGATTTCGGTGACCGGTCCGGCAGTGGGCTGGGTGGGTGAGACGGCGGCGCGGCCGGTGACGAACTCGCAGACGCTGGCGGAGCTGAGCTATCCCACCATGGAGCTCTATGCCATGCCGGCGGCGACTTCGGCATTCCTCGACGATGCGGCTGTCGATGTGGGCCAATGGATTGCCGAGGAGGTGAATGCGGCTTTTGCGGCGCAGGAAACCACGGCGTTCGTCAGCGGCGATGGCGTCAACAAGCCCAAGGGCTTCTTGACGGCGACCAATGTGGACGAGGCCAATTGGAGCTGGGGCAATCTGGGCTATGTCGCGACGGGTGCTGCAGGCGCGCTGCCGGCCGCCAATGCCAGCGATGTGCTGATCGACCTGGTCTATGCACTCAAGGCGGGTTACCGCCAGAATGCATCCTGGGTGATGAACCGTAAGGTGCAGGGCGCGCTGCGCAAACTCAAGGATGCCGACGGCAATTACCTGTGGCAGCCGGCGGCCACGGCCGATGGCAAGGCCCGGTTCATGGGGTTTGACCTGGTCGAGGCCGAGGACATGCCGAACATGGCGGCGGACTCGCTGTCGGTGGCGTTCGGCGATTTCCGGCGCGGCTATCTGATTGTCGACCGCCAGGGCGTGAGCGTGCTGCGCGATCCGTTCAGCAGCAAGCCGTATGTGCTGTTTTATACGACGAAGAGGGTCGGCGGCGGGATTGCGGATTATGACGCGATCAAGCTGCTCAAATTCGCCGCCTCGTAAAGTCCGTGATCCTGGCCAGCTAGAGCGAAGGCCCTGTGCTCCGGTGCTCACGTACTTAATGTACGCTCCGCTCCGGTGCTCGGGCCTTCGCTCCATCTGACTCAGGCTGACGGACTTCCCTTCGCGGCACGGTGCCCACCTAACGGGTCACCCAAGCTGACTCCGCGCACCAAAATCAAAAGGCAAAACAATGATTTCCTATCTTCTCGCTGGGCCCGCGGAGGAGCCGGTTTCGCTTGTCGAGGCCAAGGCGTTTCTCAAGGTCGATGACACTGCCGAGGACGGGCTGATTACGACGCTTATTGGCGCGGCGCGGCTGCATGTGGAGGGGGTGACGGGGCGGGCGTTGCTGGCGCAGAGCTGGCGGGTGGTGCTGGATGCCTGGCCGGAGAGCCGGGTGGTGAAGCTGCCGGTGAGCCCGTTCATTTCGGTGACCGAAATCAATGCGGTGGATGGAGCGGGGGCGTTGCATGCCATTTCGCTGGCGCAGTTTTTTGGGGAGCCGGACCGGCTGCTGCTGCCGCGCTCGGTGGAGGGCATGCCGCTGCTGCGGGAGCGGCAGGGGATCGAGATCGATTATGTCGCGGGGTTCGGGACTGAGCCCAGTGATGTGCCGGCCGATATAAGGCAGGCGCTGCTGGTGCTGGTGGGATATTGGTTCGAGCATCGCGATGCGGTGATCGTGGCGGGGTCGGGGGCTGTGGTGCCGTCCGGGTTTGACCGGCTGGTGGCCGGGCATAAGCGGGTGCGGCTATGAACGAGCGCATTCCCCCGATTGGCACGCTGACCGATAGGGTGCAGCTGCGCCGGCGCGAGATGGTGGTCGAGGACGAGGCGGGGCATGGTGTGCTTTATGTGCCGCTGGCCAGCGCCTGGGCGCGAGTGCGCAGCCTGTCGGGGCGGCACGATACCAGTGCCGATGGGCGTGGTGTGGCGATTTCCCATGTCGTGGTGTTGCGGTTTCGCAGCGATATCGGAACGGGGGACCGGATCGTCTATCGCGGACGAAATCTGGACGTGGTGGGCGCGGCCGACCTCAATGGGCGGCGGGCTTATCTGAGCTGCACCTGCAGCGAAACCAGTTTTACGGGGTAGGCCATGCATCCGATCGTGGCGCTGCAGGGCGCATTGGCGAGCGCGCTGGGGAGTGATGCTGAGCTGGTCGCGATTATCGGGGCCAATGGGGTGTTCGATGCGCCGCCCAAGGGACGCGCGGCGCCCTATGTGGTGATCGCGCGCCATGACGTGGTGCAGCGCGATGGCGATGAGACGCCGGGGCAGGAGCATCGGGTTTTGGTGCATTGCTGGGGTGATCAACCCAGCCGGAAGCGGGCGCTGGCGATTGCCGAGCGGGTGGTGGCGGTGGCGGGCCTGGTGAGCGCTGCGGGGCTGGTGGTGAGCCATGCCGGGCATGTGCGGACCGATACGATGATCGACCGGGATACGGGGCTGGCGCGGGCGGCGGTGACGTTGCGGTTTTTCAGTGAGGCGGGGTAGAGCCGCCGCTGCCGCCAACTCACTGCATCCCTTGGACTTGACCCGAAGGCCTCTGACAACTTGGTGCATTCTTCGAGTGGTCCTCGGGTCAAGCCCGAGGGAGATGCGGTGGGTGGGCGAATGTGAGCCAGCAACGAGTTTGGCATTTTCTTGAAAGGACCAAAACATGGCCGCTCAGAGCGGGAAGAATATGTTGCTCAAGCTCGACCAGAGCGGGGCGGGGAGCTTTTTGACGGTGGCGGGGCTGCGCACGCGGGCGCTGTCGTTCAATGCCTCAACGGTGGATACGACCGATCAGGAAAGCGCCGGGCGCTGGCGGGAATTGCTGGCGGGGGGCGGGATCAAGCGGGCTTCGGT
>NZ_JNNO01000029.1 GCF_000735585.1 Devosia sp. LC5 | reverse complement strand
GGCCCCATCCGCCCCGACCTCATGGCTGAACCCCTCCGCCAGGTCACCCGCCAGCGGGTAGAGGTCTAGCCAAGCACGGAACTCACCCTCTCCCCTTGAGGGAGAGGGACAGATCATTCTTCGTTCAGAAGAATGATCAGGGTGAGGGGCTTCGATCCGTCCCGCAGGGGCAAATCGCTCCAGTGGAGCGATTTGAGGTGAGAAGGCCATGAGCGCTGCGCTCGAATGGCGCATGCCATCCCATGCCAGAACCCCAACGGGAACCTCTGCTTGGAGTAGCGTGAGCCCGCCCAGTTCAGTAGACCTCATCCTGAGCCTGTCGAAGGAAGAGGTCGTGGCATCCCGATCTCCACTCGCTCGACCTCGTGGTTCGACAAGCTCACCATGAGGTCTTCGGTGTTTCGCCTTCGCGGATGCACCCATTGCAAACCCGCCCCGCGCCGCTTTTTGCTTGATCCTGGCTCCCAAGCTGCCACATAGGACATGCCTTCCACCGCGCCGGATCCCAGCCATGACCCAGACCATTCCCAACATCGCCGGTCTTTCCGATCTGGCGGGCCGATACGATGCCGTCCTTAGCGACGTCTGGGGCGTGGTACACAACGGCGTCGCCGCTTTCCCCAGCGCCGTCGAGGCGCTGGCCGAATTCCGCCGGGCAGGGGGCAAGGCCGTCTTCATCACCAATGCGCCCCGGCCATCCGGCCCCATCGTCGAGCTGCTCGATGATCTGGGTGTCGTGCGCGAAGCCTATGACGCCATCGTTTCCTCGGGCGACGCCACCCGCACGATGATCGCCAAATATTCCGGCCGCGCCATCCACCATGTCGGCCCCGCCACCGAGGATGACGCGCTCTACGAAGGCCTCAATGTCCGTCGCACCGGCCCCGAAGAGGCCGAAGTGGTCGTGGTCACCGATCTTGATACCGATGAGGACACCCCCGAAATGTATCGCGAGCGCGCCAGGTTCTGGCTCGCCCGCAAGCTGCCCATGATCTGCGCCAATCCCGACCGCGTGGTCGAGCATGGCGACAAGATCATTTATTGCGGCGGCGCTCTGGGCGATCTCTACGCCGCCATGGGCGGCATGGTGCTGATGGCCGGCAAGCCCTACCAGCCGATCTATGAGGAAGCCTTCCGCCTCGCTGAAGTTGCCGCCGGCCGCAAGCTCGACAAATCCCGCGTCCTCGCCATTGGCGATAGCGTGCGCACCGACGCCACCGGCGCCGCCCAGTTCGGCCTCGATCTGCTGTTCATCACCGGCTCTATCCACGCCGCCGAACTCGACGCCTTCGGCAAGCCAGATCCGCAGGCCATTGCCGATCTCGTCGCCCCCAGCCGCGCCCGTCTGGCCGGCTTCCTGCCGCGCCTCTCCTGGTAATCGCCGTGCCCGATTTTCTCCGCCTCTCCAATCTGGCCGCCGTCCCGGCCTCCCTGCGCGGCGCCTATGTCGCTATCGGCAATTTCGATGGCTTCCACCGCGGCCACCAATCGGTGCTCGAACTGCTCAAGGCCCGCGCCGCCCAGGCTGGCGTGCCTGCCGTCGTACTCACTTTCGAGCCGCATCCGCGTGATGTTTTTGCGCCCGCCCCCTTCATGTTCCGCCTCACCCAAGGCGATGCCAAGGCGCGCCTTGCCGAAGCCCTGGGGCTCGATGCCATCGCCATCCTCAATTTCGACCGTGCCTTCTCCCAGATCGAGGCCGAGGACTTCGTCTCCCGCTTCCTCGTCGATGCGCTCGGCGTCACCGGCGTTATTGTCGGCACCGATTTCCATTTCGGCCGCCAGCGCCGCGGCACCCCCACCTTCCTCAAGGCCGAAGGCGACCGCCTCGGCTTTGCCGTCGAAACGCTGGGCCTGATGGATGAGGGGGACGAACCCATTTCCTCCTCGCGCATCCGCGCCGCCCTTTCCGAAGGCGCCGTCACCGCCGCCAACCGCCTGCTCGGCTATCATTGGTTCTTTGAGGGCGTGGTCGAACAGGGCGATCAGCGTGGCCGCGAACTGGGCTATCCCACCGCCAACATGGCCGTGCCCACCGGCTTCCAGCTCGCCCAGGGCGTCTTCGCCGTCCGTGCGCGGCTAGGCGATCGCCTGCTCGACGGCGTCGCCGCCTTCGGCAAGCCCATGTTCGACAACCAGCGCCCGCCTTTCGAGACACACCTGTTCGATTTTGCCGGCGACATTTACGGCCAGACCATTTCGGTCGCGCTCGTCGCCCACATTCGCGGCCAGGAAGTGTTTTCCGGCCTGGACGAGCTGATCGCTGCCATGGACCGCGACAGCCGCAAGGCCCGCACGCTCATTGCCGAAGGCAAGCCCATTAGTCCGCTGGATCTGCGGTTGGGGTTCGTCGGGGGCTAAGGCCAAACCGTGGCGTCCCTCCACCCCTCCCTAGCCCTCCCCATCAAGGGGAGGGTGAACCCGGTTGATCTGACGAGATGCTGCCAAGCACTCGATATCACCCTCCCCCTTGTGGGGAGGGAAGGGAGGGGGTGCTGAAGTCACCGCAAACCCATACCCGCGAGCGCCGCGCCAACCCCACCCACCAAATCACCCTTTGCCCCATCGCCCACGCCTTGCTAAAAGGCGCCCAATTCTTCCCATGCGATTGCTTACCCCATGACCGATACCGCTGCGGGCGCCGCCGAAACCGATTATTCGTCGACGCTCTTCCTCCCGGAAACCGCTTTCCCCATGCGCGCGGGCTTGCCCGAGCGCGAGCCCGTCTGGCTCAAGCGCTGGGAAGACATGGACATTTATAAGCTGCAGCGCGAGCAGGCCGCCGACCGGCCGCTGTTTACCCTGCATGACGGCCCCCCATACGCCAATGGCAATATCCATATCGGCCACGCGCTCAATAAGACGCTGAAAGACATGATCAGCCGGTCCCAGCAATTCTTGGGGCATAATGCTGCCTATGTCCCCGGCTGGGACTGCCACGGCCTGCCCATCGAATGGAAGATCGAAGAGCAGTACCGCGCCAAGGGCAAGGACAAGAACGAAGTCCCGATCATCGAATTCCGCCAGGAATGCCGCACCTTTGCCGAGCAATGGGTCGATATCCAGCGCGAGGAATTCAAGCGCCTTGGCGTGCTTGGCGAGTGGGACGTGCCCTATCTCACCATGAGCTTTGATGCCGAGGCGCAGATCGCCCGCGAGTTGATGAAGGTCTCGATGTCGGGCCAGCTCTATCGCGGCAGTAAGCCCGTCATGTGGTCTGTGGTCGAGCGCACGGCCCTCGCCGAAGCCGAAATCGAATATGCCGATTACGAAAGCGACACCATCTGGGTGAAATTCCCGGTTCTGGGCGCCTCGGCCAATGTCGATACCAAGGCCGAGGGTGGCTTTGCCGCCAGCGCCGACGCCATCCGTGGCCTTGATGGCGCCTTCGTCGTCATCTGGACCACCACGCCCTGGACCATCCCGGCCAACCGCGCCATCAGCTATTCCAGTAGGATCAGCTATGGCCTCTACGAAATCACCGAGGCGCCCGAAGGCAATTGGGCCAGCGTCGGAGAGCGTTATGTGCTGGCCGATAATCTGGCGGCCGAGGTCTTCACCAAGGCCAAGGTCACCGGTACCAAGCGCCTGCACGATGTCGATCCCGGCACCATCACTGCCTGCGCCCATCCGCTGCGCGGCTTTGGTGGCGGCTACACTTTCGATGTGCCCTTGCTCGATGGCGATCACGTCACCGACGATACCGGCACGGGCTTTGTCCACACCGCCCCCGGCCATGGCCTCGACGACTTCGAGATCTGGATGAATTCGGGCCGCCTGCTTGCCGAAAAGGGCATCGACAGCGCCATCCCCTATGTGGTTGGCGATGACGGTTTCTACACCAAGGACGCCCCCGGCCTCGAGGGCGCCCGCGTCATCGATGACAATGGCAAGAAGGGCGACGCCAACCAGCGCGTCATCACGGCTTTGGCTGAGCGCCACGCCATGGTCGCCCGCGGCCGCGTCAAGCACCAATACCCCCATTCATGGCGCTCCAAAAAGCCGGTGATCTTCCGCAATACCCCGCAATGGTTCGTCTATATGGACCGCGATATCAGCGCCCAGGGTGGCGACACCCTGCGCGCCCGTGCCCTGCGCGCCATCGACCAGACCAAGTTCTATCCCGCCGCGGGCCAGAACCGTCTCCGCTCGATGATCGCCGACCGCCCCGATTGGGTCCTGTCGCGCCAGCGCGCCTGGGGCGTGCCGATCACGGTTTTCGTGCATAGGCAAACCGGGGAAATCCTCAAGGACGAGATCGTCAATCACCGCATCGCCCAGTCCTTCGAGGAAGAAGGCGCAGATGCTTGGTACAAGCCCGGCGCAGCCGCGCATTATCTTGGCTCGCAATACCCCGTCGAAGACTATGAAATGGTCACCGACGTGCTCGATGTGTGGTTCGATAGCGGCACCACCCATTCCTGGGTGCTGCGCAACAAGCAAAAGTGGCCGCATCTGAAATTCCCGGCCTCGATGTATCTCGAAGGCTCCGACCAGCACCGCGGCTGGTTCCATTCCTCCCTGCTCGAAAGCTGCGCCACCAACGGCTTTGCCCCCTATGACAGCGTGCTCACGCACGGCTTCACCATGGATGGCGAAGGCCGCAAGATGAGCAAGTCGCTGGGCAATACCGTCGCCCCGCAGGACATCATCAAGCAATATGGCGCCGATATCCTGCGCCTCTGGGTAGCCTCCTCCGACTATTCGGAAGATCTGCGCCTGGGTAAGGAAATCATCCAGACCACCGTCGATAGCTACCGCAAGCTGCGCAACACTTTGCGCTGGCTCTTGGGCAATCTCGCCCATTACCAGCCAACCGACACCGTCGCCTTTGCCGATATGCCCGAGCTCGAACGGCTCATGCTGCACCGTCTGGCCCAGCTCGATGGCCAGGTCCGCACCGCGTTCAAGGAATATGATTTCCGTCGCGTCGTGACCCTGCTCGGCAATTTCATGAATATCGAGCTCTCGGCCTTCTACTTCGATATCCGCAAGGACGCGCTCTATTGCGACCCGATCTCCTCGGTGCGTCGCAAGGCCTCGCTCACCGTGCTGCATCACCTGTTCGATTGCCTCACGGCCTGGCTCGCACCCATCCTGGTCTTCACCATGGAAGAATGCTGGTTGGAGCGGCACAAGGAGGAGGGCGCCTCGGTCCATCTGCGCCTGCTGCCCGAAGTGCCCGCCGAATGGCTCGACGATGATCTCGCCAATAAATGGCAGCTCATCCGCGCCGTCCGTCGCGTGGTGACCGGCGCGCTCGAAATCGAGCGCCGCGAAAAGCGCATCGGCTCTTCGCTCGAAGCCGCTCCCCAGGTCTTCATCGCCGATGAGCGTTACCTCACCGCGCTCGAGGGCCAGGACCTGGCCGAGATCGCCATCACCTCGGACATTTCTCTGCTCGCCAGCGAAGGCCCCGCCGACGGCTTCCGCCTCGAAGACGTCCCCGGCGTCGCGGTGGTCCCGGCCTTGGCCGAAGGCAATCGCTGCGCCCGCTCCTGGAAAGTCCTGCCCGAAGTCGGCTCCGACCCCGACTTCCCCGACGTCTCCCTGCGCGACGCCCAGGCCCTACGCGAACGCGCCGAACTGGGGCTGTAACGCTTGCGCTGCGCTTGTCGCTCTGTCGTCCCTCTCCCCTTGTGGGAGAGGGTGCCCGAAGGGCGGGTGAGGGGGTCTCTCCGCCACCGCTGACCCCTCATCCGGCGCTGCGCGCCACCTTCTCCCACAGGGGAGAAGGGAAGAAGGAGCAAATTGCCCCGATGAACATCACCAAACTCACCAATCCCGCCACCTACGCCTCCCTCACCGCGGCCATCCTCGCCTTCGGCATCGATCGCGCCCACAAGGCGTTCCAGGTCTCCGCCGATTGCGTTGCGCTGGGCGCCGCGCCATGCGTGGAGGTCTTCACCTCCTATATCCCCGTCTCCATGACCAATTGGCGCGGCGGCGAAGTCGTGCGCGTCACTGATTTCTTCGATTATGTCCTGGTCTGGAATACCGGCATTTCCTATGGCCTGTTCGATAGCCTGCCCGTCTGGGGCCTGGGCGCCATCATGCTGGTCGCCATTGTGCTGCTCTCGGTCTGGTGGTGGCGCGCCGAGCAGCGGCTGATCCGCATGGGCCTGGCGCTCTGCATTGGCGGCGCGCTGTCCAATGCGCTCGATCGCCTGCTCTATGGCGCGGTGGCCGATTTCTTCCATTTCCACTGGCAGAGCTATTCGTTCTATATCTTCAACATCGCCGATATGGCCATCACGCTGGGCGTCGTCCTGCTCATTGCCGACATGTTCGGCATCGGTCGCCCGCGCTCCGCCAAGGTATGATTTGGGTGGCGAACACTTTACTGCCAGAATCTGGTCTTAGGCGGCAGGATGCTATATAAGCGCGGCCGAAATCGTGAAGGACGTTGCATGCGTATTGGATTGATCGGGCGCGCGATTGCTCGCAAGGCCTCAATGGCGTCACTGGGCCTGTTGCTTGCTGCCACGCTGGCTGCCTGCACGACCGTGGAGGGCACCAATGCCCTCACCGATCCCGGCACATTCGAGCGCGAGGTGATGAGCTCCACCGCCCGCGGCTTTGGCCTCATTCCCGGCGAAACGCCCAAGGAGGAGCCCACCCAGGCCCGCGCGCCGCTGGTATTGCCGCGCAATGCCGAAAATCTGCCGGCCCCCACCACGGCTGCCGCCGTCGCCCAGCTGCCCGCCAATAGCGATGCGGTGCGGATCGATGCGTCCGGTCTCAGCGAAGCCGACATTACCCGCCTGCGCAATGCCAAGGTCGTTGACCTGCGTTCGCTCTCGGGCCGCCCGCTCACCGAAGCTGAAGCCCGTGCACTCACCTCCCGCATGCAGGCCGCCAATATGGCGGTCGGGGTCAATGGCAAGCGCCCGCTTTACCTGCCGCCCGACGAATATTTCACCCGCGTCGGCAATGCCGACATGGTCTGCCGCAATCCGTCTGGCCAGATCGTGTCGCTCAGCGACCCGAGCTGCCCCGATGAAATCCGCCGCGCCCTGCGCGTGCAGGGTCCGACCGGCTCGGGCATGCTCGGTGGCGCCATCGATTCGGAAATCAGGGACATGAAGGACTGATCGCCAGCCGGTCTGGCATCTTTCCATGCGCCCCGCCCTGTGCGGGGCGTTCTTTTTGTGCGATGGAAACCTCCATTGCTCCACCAGCGCCGCCCAAATGGGTCCCGCATGACATGAAGGCACTCCGCCAATGACCGATACCCCTGCCACTCCCGACACCGGCGACCGCCTCGCCAAGGTCATTGCCCGCTCCGGCCTCTGCTCCCGCCGCGATGCCGAAGCCTGGATCACCACCGGCCGCGTCAGCGTCAACGGCAAGAAAGTGCTGACCCCTGCCTTCAATGTCACCGGGCGCGACAAGGTCATGGTCGATGGCGCCCCGCTCGCGGCCCGCCAGGGCACGCGCGTCTGGCTCTATCACAAGCCGGCGGGCCTCGTGGTCACCGAGAAAGATCCCGAAGGCCGCCCCACCGTCTTTGAGGCGCTCGAACAACACGGCCTGCCGCGCGTCGTCTCCGTCGGCCGCCTCGATATCAATACCGAAGGCCTGCTGCTCGTTACCAATGATGGTGGCCTCAAGCGCGTGCTCGAATTGCCTGCCACCGGCTGGCTGCGCCGCTATCGCGTGCGCGCCCATGGCAGTGTCACCCAGGCGGCGCTCGATCGTCTCAAGGATGGCATCGAGATCGACGGCATCAAATACGGCTCCATCGAAGCGACCCTCGAGCGCGATCAGGGCTCCAATGTGTGGATCGTCATGGCCCTGCGCGAAGGCAAGAACCGCGAAGTCAAGAACGTGCTCGGCGCGCTTGGTCTCGAGGTCAATCGCCTGATCCGCGTTTCCTATGGCCCCTTCCAGCTCAACGATATCCCTGTCGGTGCCATCGAAACCGTGAAGGCCTCGACCCTGCGCGAACAGCTCGGCAAGAAGCTGGCCGAAGCCGCCGATGTCGATTTCGACAGCGAAATGCCCGAAATCAACCAGCTTGTCGGCAAACCCACCCGTGATCGCCTCACCGGCCGCGGCACCAATACCGTCGAAATCGCCCGCCAGCGCTTCCGCTTCACCGATCACGCCGAAAAGAGTGAGGAAGAACTCCGCGCCGAGCGTCCGCGCCAGGATCGCCCCGGGCGTTTTGACAGCCGCAAGCCCGTCACCAGGCGCGTCGACCCGCGTGCCGAAGAAGAAATGGCGCCGCCCCGCCGCATCCATTTCGACGAAGATGGCCGCGCGCCCGAGGAATTTACGCCCAAGCGCGGCGGCAACAAGCCCGCCTGGCGCGATCCCGATGATCAACCCGCCCGCACCTTCGGCAAGCGTCCCGAACGCCCCGCCAAGCCCGCCTTTGGCGAGAAGAAATCCTTCGGCGACAAGAAGCCCTATGGTGACAAGAAGCCCTATGGCGACAAAAAATCCTTTGGCGACAAGCCGGCCTTCGGCAAGCCGCGCCGCGAGGGCGAGGATCGTCCCAAGCGCGCCTTCAGCGGGCGTCCCGCCGGTGCCCGTGGCTTTGCCGATCGCAGCGAGCGCCCCAAGCGCGATTTCGGTGATCGTCCGCCCCGTCGCGACGATGCCGGCGCGCCCCAGCGCGGTTTCGCCGAGCGTCCCCGTTCTCCCCGCCCCGAGGGCGGCCGTCCCCCGCAGGATCGTGCCTTTACCGGCACGCCGCGCGGTCCGCGCCGCAATGATGCCGGCGCCGGCGAACGCGCCCCGCGCAGCTTTGCACCCCGCCTCCGTCCCGATAGCGAACGCGGCGATGGCGCAGCCTTTACCGGCGCGCCCAAGCGCCCCGGCCGCAATTTCTCGGAAAAGCCGCGCAGCTTCCGTCCCGACGCCGACCGTGCTCCGCGCCCCGATCGCGGACCCCGCCCGGACCGCGCTCCTCGTCCGGGCCGCGACAATCTAGGCTCGGAAGCCAAGACCTACGGCAAGCCCAAGACCCGCGCTGATGGCAAGCCCCACCCCAAGCGTGACGGAGCCGCCCCCCAGCGTGGCCCTAAGCCCGGTGGCCGTCCTGCCGCCGGTGGTCGTCCCGGCTCGGGTGGCCGCCCCAGCGGCGGCGCCGGTCGTCCCTCCGGCGGCGCCCGCCCCACCGGGCCGCGCCGCCCCAAGTCCTAAATAGCAGATCTCATGGTGAGCTTGTCGAACCATGGGGTCGTGGCACCTCGCCACCCACCCACAATGTCATCCCCGTGAAAGCGGGGATCTCCGTTTCCTAACGTCTTCAGGATGGAGCCTCCCCATGCGCATCGTCGCCGGAAAATTTCGCGGCAAGCAACTGACCTCGCCTTCGGACGAAACCATCCGCCCCACCGCCGACCGCGTCCGCGAGAGCATGTTCAACATCCTCGCCAGCCGCCTCGGCCCGGTCTTTGACGGCGTCCGCGTGCTGGACCTCTTCGCCGGCACCGGCGCCCTGGGCCTCGAAGCGCTTTCGCGCGGCGCCGCGCACGTCACCTTCGTCGACACGGGCGCCGAAGCCCGCGGCATCATCCGTGATCACATTGAAGCCTTCGGGGCAGGGGGCATCACCAAGCTCTTGCGCCGCGATGCCACCGATCTGGGCACGCCCGGCACTTTCGGCCAGTTCAACCTGGTCTTCCTCGATCCGCCCTACAACAAGGGCCTGGGCGAACAGGCCCTCGCCGGGCTTCTGGCCAATGGCTGGTTCGCCCCCGGCGCCACCATAGTCCTCGAAGACAGCGTGGACGCGACGGTCGAACTCCCCGCCGGCTTCACGCTAGAAGACCGCCGGGAGTATGGCGCAGCAGCAGTGCATTTCTTGAGTTTGGAATAGCGCCACGACCTCGTCCTTCGACAAGCTCAGGATGAGGTCTATTGGGAATATCGCGATCTAAAAGTAGACCTCATGGTGAGCCTGTCGAACCACGAGGGCGTGGCACGAAGCCTCGTCACACCGGACCCACCCTCGCCCTTGAGGGAGAGGGACGGCAATTCTGCGTTCAGCAGAATTGACAGGGTGAGGGGTTCTGCGCCCTCCCATGCCCAGAGACCTAGGAAGAAACCCCTCATCCACCCTTCGGGCACCTTCCCCCGCAAGGGGAGAAGGAAGGATCAGAGGTTGGACTCAGGCCGCCACCGCACAAGCCTCACACCGCCCGCGAATCTCCATCGTGGTCCGCTCGACCTTGAAGCCCTTTTGCCCCGCCCAGGCGCCTAGCCGCTCCTCGATCACCGCGTCGGCGAATTCGTCCACCTTCCCGCAGTTTTCGCAGATCGCAAACGCAATCAGCCCCTTGCGATGGCAATGCTCGTCGGCACAGGCCACGAACGCATTGAGCGATTCCAGGCGATGGGCCAGCCCGCGCTCCACCAGCTTGTCGAGCGCGCGATACACCTGCAGCGGCGCCCGCAGCCCGTCGCCGCGCAGCTTGTCCAGAATATCGTAGGCGCTGAGCGGCCCGGCCGAATGGTTCAATGTGCCCAGAACCAGCCCCTGATTGCGCGTCAGGTCGCTGGGAACGTCGTGACTATGCGCCATGGATCGGTCTCCTGCCGAACAATCGCCCGACGGGAACCGCCAGCGACACGCCAAATACTATCAAAGCCATCACCACAATCGAAGGGCCAGACGCGGTATCCCAGGTTTTCGAGCCGAATAGCCCACCCACCACCGCCACGACCCCCAGCAGCGCGGCAACCAAAGCCATTTGCTCGGGCGTCGCACTCAGCCGGCGCGCCGTCGCCGCGGGAATGATCAGCAGCGAGGTAATCAGCAGCACCCCCACCAGCTTCATGGCAATGGCGATCACGCTGGCCATCAGGATCATCAGCACCAGCCGGCTGACCTCAGGCCGCAGCCCCTCCGCCTCCGCCAATTCCGGGCTCACCGTCGACGCCAGCAAAGGCCGCCATCCCAGAATGAGAATGGCGAGGATCGCGGCCCCACCGCCATAGATAATGGCAATGTCCTGCGTCGACACGGCCAGGATATCGCCGAACAGGAACCCCATCAGGTCGATCCGCACCGTAGTGATAAACCCCACCAGGACCAGCCCCACGGCCAGCGTCGAATGGCTCAAAATCCCCAGCAGCGCATCGGTCGACAACGTCGCCTGCCGCTGCAGGATAATCAGCGCTCCCGCCACAAAAGCCGCGACCGCGAATACGCCCAGCGTCATATTGAGCGACAGGATGATCGACAGCGCCACCCCCAGCAGCGCCGAATGCGCCATCGTATCCCCAAAATACGCCATCCGCCGCCACACGACGAAGCAGCCGAGCGGCCCCGTGACGAGCGCCAGCCCAATTCCGGCAATCAGCGCGCGCGAGAAGAAATCACCGAACATATGTTGCCCCAATATTGGAGGTTGCGTCGACTGACTCAGCCATGCCGATGCCCTTCATGCTCATGATGGTGCTCGCCCGCCCCCACCACGCACCCGTCGTCATGGTGCTCGTGATCGTGATGGTGCTCATAAATCGCCAGCGTCTGCGCCGCGCGCTCGCCGAACAGTTTCAGGTATTCCGGGCTCCGCTTCACCGCCGAAGGCGTGCCCGTGCAGCACATATGGCCATTGAGGCAGATCACGATATCGGTCTCCGCCATAACCACATGCAGATCGTGCGAAATCATCAGGATCCCGCTTTGCGTCGTGTCGCGAATAGTGCGCACCAATTCGTACAGCGCCACTTCGCCGGAAAAATCGACCCCCTGCACCGGCTCGTCCAGCACCAAAAGGTCCGGCTTGCGGATCATCGCCCGCGCAAACAGCACCCGCTGAAATTCTCCGCCCGACAATTCCTGCACCGCCGCCTTGCGCAGCCGCGTCGCGCCCACCGCTTCCAGCGCCGCGTCGATTTCGCCCGCGCTATGTCGCCCGGTCAATGTCATAAGCCGCTCCACATTGAGCGGCATGGTCCAGTCAATGCTCAGCTTTTGCGGTACATAGCCGATGGTAATGCCAGCCCGCCGGGTCACGCTGCCTTCGGTCGGCTTATAGACGCCGGTCACCATCTTGGCCGTGGTCGATTTGCCCGACCCATTGGGCCCGATCAGCGTCACGATCTCGCCCCGCCGCAGCGTCAGGTCCACCCCATGCACCAGCCGGCGGTGGCCCCGGCTCACGCCGGCCCCGCGCAAGGTCACCAGCGTTTCTTTCTCGGCCAAGGCATCCATAATTCTATCGGCTCCATTCCTCCCGCTTGAGGGAGGGCGCGGGATGCTGCTGCCCGAACACGAACCCGGCACAGCGGTCAATCACCCCTTGACGTCATTCTTTACGTTATAGCATAACATCGCTACAAGCGTAATAACATTACATATCACTTGCCTGCTCCCGTTCAAGAGGTCTCCTCCAAATGCAACGTCTCGCCCCCTTTGCCATGCTGTCCGCGCTCCTCCTGACCTCCACGGTCTATGCCGCGCCCAATGTCGTGGCCTCCATCAAGCCGGTGCATTCCCTGGTCGCCGCGGTCATGGCGGGCGTTGGCGAGCCCACGCTGATCGTCAAGGGCGCCGCCTCTCCCCACACCTATGCCCTGCGCCCCTCCGATGCCGGCGCGCTGGAATCCGCCGATATCGTCTTCTGGACCGGCCATGGCATGGAGCTCTTCCTAGCCGATGCCCTCGATACCCTGGCGCCCAATGCCCAGATCGTCGAACTGGCCGAGGCCCCCGGCATCACCATCCTGCCGGTCCGCGAAGGCGGCGCCTTCGAGCATCACTCCCATGAGGGCGAGGGCGGTGATCACGATCACGAACATGAAGAACACGATCATGGCGAACATGGCGAAGGCGACATGCATTTCTGGCTCGATCCGGAAAATGCCAAGCTGATGGTCACCGAAATCGCCGCCACCCTGGCCAAGGCCGATCCCGAAAACGCTGCCGCCTACCAGGCCAATGCCGCCACCGAGATTGCCGCGCTCGATGTACTGGAAACCGAACTCGACGCCACTCTCGCTCCGGTCAAGGACAAGCCCTTCATCGTCTTCCACGATGCCTATCAGTATTTCGAATCCCGCTTCGGGCTCGAGCTGGCCGGCTCCATCACCGTCACGCCCGATACCATGCCCGGCGCCCAGCGCATCGACGAGCTCAAGACCAAGGTCGCCGAACTGGGTGCCACCTGCGTCTTCGCCGAGCCCAATTTCGAACCCACCATCATCAAGGCCATCACCGAAGGCAGCCAGGCCAAGTCGGGCGTCCTCGACCCCGAAGGCGGCGCCCTCACCGAAGGTTCCGATCTCTACCCCAACCTGCTGCGTGGCCTCGCCACCTCACTGGTCGATTGCCTGAAGTAGCGGGTACCCGCGCTCGATCCAGCCTCAACCCCCAGATGGTCCCTCCCCCTATCGGGGGGAGGTTGGGAGGGGGTATCCCGATGCCTGGCAAATCCTACTTGATCGGCCCCTTGAAGATGAAGAACGCCCCCAGCGCGATCATCCCGAACCCGATCCCGTGGTTCAGCGTCAGCTTCTCGCCGAAGTAGAACACGGTGAACACCGCGAATACCGAAAGCGAGATCACTTCCTGAATGGTCTTGAGTTCGGACGGGCTATAGACCGCTTCCCCAATCCGATTGGCCGGCACCGCCAGCCAATATTCGAAAAACGCGATACCCCAGCTGATCATCACCGCCAGCCACAGTGCCGATGTCGGCCATTTCAAATGCCCATACCAGGCAAAGGTCATGAATACATTGGACGCGAGCAACAGCCCGATCGGGGCAAAAGTGGCAAAGTTGAAGCCCAAGGCTTCCTCCTGAACAGAACGCGCCCTGCTTCTAGCGCCCCATCCCCCACCATGTCATTCCGCGAAAGCGGGAACCTCCGTTTCCCGCTGCGCACTGCCCTAACGCACATGCTTGGTCGGCTGCTCCAGTCCGAACAGATCGTCGGTCAGATTGTCCATCCGCTCGCGCACCAGGGCCTGCGCGTCATAAACCCCGCGATTGTAGAAATAGGCGCCCATCTTGTCGGCAAAGAACATCATCAGCATCTCGGCCGGAATGGAGCCAATGTCCTGGTCCAACTCGTTGCGGAAATAGTCGCGGATTTCATCCACGATGGCCTTGGTTTCCTCGCGGCTGAATTTGATCGGTTTCATCTCACAATTCTCCAAAAGGCCTCATGGTGAGTCTGTCGAACCACGAGGCTCACCCAGGATGAGGTCTACTGCGAGTCGCATTTGGCGCCTTCGGCAAAATCGTTCACCGGCCTGCGCCCGCATACTTGACGGTTTCGCTCCTTTCCTACCAACCACATTGCGGTCCGCCCGATTTAGTGGCAAACCAATCCTCGTGTTGGTTCCCCGCGTCCGTTGTGGCAAGGGGATACCCAGCCTGAAGCGCAAGGCATCACGCCGCAAGCGAAAGGCTGGAAAAGGGAACACGGTGCGACGTACCCATCAGGGCGCAAAACCGTGGCTGCCCCCGCAACTGTAAGCGGTGCATTCCCCTCTCATGCCACTGGCGAATAGCCGGGAAGGCGAGGGGAGTGGCTATCACCGCGAGCCAGGAGACCTGCCGGCACACAAGCCGGGCGAAGAGCCCATCTATTCCGCGCACGGAGGGTGCTGCCATGAATACTACGACCAATACCACGATCAATACGCCTACCGCCGTCCCCACTTCTCTCTCCTTGTCCCAGCGCCTTATCGCTGGTGTCCTGGCCCTCATGCTCGGTCTGACCCTTTTGGTCGGCACCGGTTTTGCTGGTGATTTCCGCCTGCATAATGGCGCCCACGACACCCGCCACGCCATGGGCTTCCCCTGCCACTAGGGCAGCGCACGAGAGAAACAAAATGATCCGCAATCTGTTTGCCGCTGCGCTTTTCGCAGCGCTGGCCGCTGGCCTATTGACCGCCGCCATCCAGCATTTCCGCGTCACCCCGCTTATTCTGCATGCCGAAACCTTCGAGGGCGAAGGTGGCCACAGCCATGGCGAAGCGGCCGTAGTCGCCGGCCACGAACATGCAGCAGGCACTGCCGAACACAGCCACGCCGCTGTCGAAGAATGGGCCCCGCAAGACGGCTTCGAGCGCACCGCCTATACCGCGCTTGCCACAATCCTCGCCGCCGCCGGCTTTGCCCTGGTCATCGGCGCCGTTTCCATGTTCGCCAATATCCCCATCACCTTCGCCAATGGCCTGTTCTGGGGCGCCGCCGGTTTCATCACCTTCTCGCTGGCACCCGCCTATGGCCTGGCGCCCGAACTTCCCGGCATGCCAGCGGCCGATCTCTTCGCCCGCCAGCTCTGGTGGGTGGGCACCGCCATCGCCACCGGCGCCGCCTTCGTGCTGCTCGCCAAGACCCGCGCCAGCTGGGCCATTGCCGTGGCTGTCGCGCTGATCGTTGCCCCCCACATTATCGGCGCGCCCATCGCCCCCGATGAGCCCAGCGCCGTCCCCGCCCACCTCGCCACCGAATTCGCCGCCATCACCCTGGGCACCTCGGCCGTGTTCTGGGCCGTGCTTGGCGCCGTTTTCGGCCGCCTCAACGACCTCTTTGCCGCCCGCGCGGCCACCCCGATCGGAGCCATTGCATGACCGAAAAGATCCCCACCACCGTCATCACCGGCTTTCTCGGCGCCGGCAAAACGACCCTGGTCCGCCACCTTCTCGCCCATGCCCCCAAGGGCAAGCGCATCGCCCTGATCATCAACGAGTTCGGCGATCTGGGAGTCGACAAGGATATCCTGGCCGGTTGCGGCGACGACACCTGCCGCGAAGAGGATATGGTCGAGCTCTCCAATGGCTGCATTTGCTGCACCGTGGCCGATGAATTCATCCCCACCATGCAGGCCCTGCTCGCCCGCCCCGAAAAGTTCGATCACATCGTCATCGAAACCTCGGGCCTGGCGCTCCCCCAACCACTGATCCGCGCCTTCAACTGGCCCGAAATCAAGGCCCAGGTCACCATTGACGGCATCGTCACTGTCGCTGATGCCGCCGCCCTCGCCGAAGGCCGCTTTGCCAGCGACGAAGCCGCTGTCGACGCCCAGCGCCGCCAGGACGAAATGCTCGACCACGAAACCCCGCTGGGCGAACTCTTCGAGGACCAGCTCTCGGTGGCCGACCTGGTCATCGTCAACAAGGCCGATCTGGTCGATCCCGCCATGCTCGATGTCGTCGAAGCCAATTTGCGCGCCGAAATGCGCCCAGGCGTCGGCCTCATCCGCGCCCGCAATGGCCATGTCGATATCGCAGCCCTGCTCGGCATGGGCATGAGCAGCCAAGACGATATCGCCAACCGCCCCAGCCACCACGAGCTCGAACATGGCGGGCAAACCCACGAGCACGACGATTTCGACAGCTTCTCGCTGCGCATCCCAGCCATCACCGGCAAGGACGATCTCCTCGCCACAATCGAGGACACCATCCGCAACCACGACGTCCTCCGCCTCAAGGGCTTTGCCGCCATTCCAGGCGCCGCCGCCCGCCTCGCCATCCAGGCCGTCGGCCCCCGCGTCACCGCCTATTTCGACCGGCCGTGGAAGGAGGGCGAGGTTCGCGACACCGCGCTGGTGGTCATCGGCGAAAGTCCGCTCGACCGCGCGGCGATCACGCAGAGCCTGCAGCGGGCGGCGGTGTGACCGCGGAAACGCCCATGAACGCGCCTGCGCCGCGGCTCCGGCTCGGCGCCTGGCGTCTCCTTGCCGTCACGCTCGCCGGCCCGCTGGTGGGCGCCTTAGTCTATGTAGTCGTTTCGCTGCTGGCACAGCTGCCGCAGGTTACATTTGAGGATGTCGTGGAAATGGGCGGCTTCATGCTGGTCGTGGGATGGATGCTCGGCCTCGTTCCGGCGGCCGTGTCGGCGCTGGTCGTGCGCTTCCTCGGCCTTGCGGCCGACGCGCCGCGTCGCCTGGTGGAGGCCATGGCGATTGGCGCCCTGTCGGCGGTGGTGGCCCTGCCCATCATCCTGCCCGTTCTCTTCGGCCTGACCATGCCGCCGATCGAAGTCGTCCTGCTTTTCGGCCTTTGCGGAGCTGTCGCCTTCTGTGCCACCGCCCTGCCGGGCCTGCGGGTAGGCTGATGCATCTCCTCTCCGCCCAGGCCGGCGCCATCCAGCAGGAGGGCGAAGCCATCGATCTCAATCAGCGGCCCGGCGCCTATATTTTCGCCTCCGCCGCCGATAGCGAACTGGCCATGCTCGCCGCCGCCGCCGACCGGGCAGGGGAGGAGCAATTGCGCCTCGCCAATACGCTGCGCCTTTCCAACAATCTCTCGGTCGATCTATGGTTGGAGAAAACTGTCGCCCACGCCCGCCTCGTCGTGCTCCGCCTCATCGGCGGCGCCGCCTATTTCCAATATGGCGTGGACGAGATCACCGCCCTCTGCGCCAATAGCCGCATCCCCCTCGCCTTCATCCCCGGCGATGCCAATCCCGACCCCATCCTGCAATCCCGCTCCACCATCCACCCCGATGACTGGACGCGCCTGCACAATCTCTTCATCGCCGGCGGCCCGGACAATGCCGATACGATCCTGAATGCGTTCGAGCTGCTCGCTGCCCCCCTTCCTTCCCCCCTCGTGGGAGAAGGTGCCCGAAGGGCGGATGAGGGGGCCTTGCTCACCGACCTAACCCCCAGCCCCTTCGCCCGCTTCGGCCTCTGGCACCCCACCACCGGCATCACCGACGAATCCGGCCTACCTGCCATCCATCAGAGACCTCATGGTGAGCCTGTCGAACCACGGGGTCGAGCGCGTGGAGGCTTGGGTGCCACGCCCTCGTCCTTCGACAAGCTCAGGATGAGGTCTGCTGAGACATTCATCCCCATCCTCTTCTACCGCGCCGCCCTCGAAGGCGCCGGCACCGCCACCATCACAGCCCTCATCGCCGAACTCGAGCGCCAGAACCTCGCGCCGGTTCCCCTGCTCGTCTCCTCCCTCAAGGAAGCCCCCTGCATCCGCTTCGTGCAAAGCGCCTTCGCCGCCTTCCCGCCCGCCGCCATCCTCAACCTCACCGGCTTCGCCCTCGGCCTCGATAGTATCGATGCCAAGTCCAACCCCTTTTCCGGCACCGACTGCCCTGTGATCCAGCTGATCCAGTCCGGCCGCCCCGAGGCTCAATGGCTGGCCGATAGCCAGGGCCTAAGCTCCAAAGACCTGGCCATGTTCCTCGTCATGCCCGAAGTCGATGGCCGCATCGGCGGCCTCCTCGTCGGCCACAAAGCCGACGCCGTCTGGCACGACCGCAGCCAGGTCCACCTCTCCGCCTACGCCACCGACCCCTCAGGCAACACACGCGCCGTTACCCTCCCCACGAACCTGCTCCTTCTACTAATCTGACCTGTCCCACGACCCACACTGTTCGGTTTCAGGACGG
>NZ_JNNO01000028.1 GCF_000735585.1 Devosia sp. LC5 | reverse complement strand
GACAAGTATTGGCGGGCGGCGGGTTTCGACCCCATACAGGACATCGCAATGCCACAGAAACTTCTCCAGAAGCGGTCCTCATGATATGGTCTGATTCCGGTGCAGTCCACGCCGCCCCCCTCCGCTGGGAAAGTAGATATCATACAGGACACGTTGTGAACCCAGCCACTGTTCGGGCAAAAGCAAAAGGAGGGATTGCTGATATAGCTCGCACTGGAAGGGTATTATGAAGCTCTCAGCACCAATCTATCACCTTAAACGCACCGCCAAGCAGCTTGCGCGTAACGAGGGAATTGAACTCAATGCTGCACTTGAGCGCATTGCCATAGCGGAAGGCTTCAAGAGCTGGAGCCTGCTAGCGGCCAAATATGCCTTAAGTTCATCGGCGTCCAAGCTGTATGCCGGCCTGAAACGTGGCGACATGATGCTTATAGGGGCACGTCCTGGACAGGGGAAAACCCTCCTGACTTTGGAGATTGTCGTAGAGGCCTTGAAGCACGGCAAACAGGGCATGTTCTTCACGCTTGAGTACACCGAGGCGGAGGTCGAGGAGCGCATGTCCTCGATAGGTATCAGGACCAAACAAATCGACGATGGGTTCAAACTTGACTGCTCAGACGATATTTGTGCTGACTACATCATGGCCAAAGCAGGCTCAGCCGAGCCCGGCACTGTGGTGGCAATAGACTATTTGCAGTTGATGGATCAGAAGCGGACCCACCCGCCACTGGCCGAGCAGATATCTGCACTGAAGTCTTTCGCGGAGGACAAGGGCCTGGTGTTCCTCCTCATTTCCCAAATTGCTCGCACCTATGATCCAGCCACCAAGCCAATTCCCGATCTGGCAGACATCAGGCTGCCCAATCCCCTAGACATGACCTTGTTCACCAAGGCCCACTTCATTGGCAATCATTCGGCCTAATCAGGGGCCGTTCGTAATTCATTGTGTCGAGCCGCGGGGCATCTTATCCTGCGGTTCCTACGTCCGCATCCTGAACTCTGTGCTCAGGAGCGGACGGACCGCAATCCCCCCTATTCCGACTCCAATAACCCGAGGCCGAAGATCGGGGCGAAGCGCTCCAGCACTTCGTCGATAATTTCAGGATTGAGCTTTTCCTTGAACGTGCCGCCGCGCTCTCGATAGTCGAAGGAGCGGACTTGATCCACCTGGATGATGCCCGTCGTCTCTGTCCCTGCACCCAATAGGGTGACGGCGAAACCGGTGGTGCGGGACGCCCGGCCGACCGTGGTTATCGGCGCGAAAAAGGCAAAGCCGGTCGCGCGGTTGAACTTGAATGCCGACAAGCAAAGGGCGGGGTGTTTCCCCGCCTGCTCTTTGCCCGCCGAGGGCGACATATTCAGCCACCAGATTTCCCCTGGTGCGGGGACCGTGTTGCCTACCAAATCTCACGCCCCACGGGAGCTGCGTTCTGCCATGCGCGCTCTTCATCGGTCATTGGTGCGTCGGGGCTGGTATGGTTCAACAACTCATCAAGGGTATATTTCGGCTGGCGAACACGAGGAGCGGGCTTTGCCGGTTCGACCGCTTCTATGATCATCCTGCCGTCATCGACCGACACGGAAAGCTCTGTGCCTTGCATGTAGCCGAGCGCTTTGCGAACCGCTGCCGGCACCGTCATGACGAGGGAGCCGCCCGCTGGCTTCAACGACGTTTTCGCCCTGATTTCCGCGTTCATTTCGCGGACGCGCTTAACCGTCATCGGTCGCTCCTTGGAAAAATATCGGACTATATATAACATTTTTGGCCTTGCGTTTCAATGCGGTCCCACCCCAAATCTCCTTAGCGCTGGCGCGGAACCGGCAAGGCGGGCTATGCCTTATGTCCGGGCGGTCATTACCGAGCACAAGGATCATCCCCATGAAGTGGCGTGGCAGGCAGCAGAGCTCCAATATCGAGGATCGGCGCGGACAGACCGGGGGCGGTCTGGGCGGCGGGATGGGCGGCAGTCCCTTTGGCCGGGGCGGCGGCGGTATCCGTATTCCCACGGGCGGGCGCTCGGGCGGTGGTATTGGCGGGGTGATCGGCATTGTCGTCATTCTGGGAATTATCTGGTTTGCCACGGGGCAGAACCCGATCGACATTCTGAGCGGCGGCAGCTCGGGCGTGCCAACGCAATCGGCGGCGCCATCGTCCTCGTCACTGCCGGCCAGCGGTCAGCAAGACGATCTGCGCGATTTTGTCGGCGTGGTGGTCAAGGAAACCGAGGATTTGTGGACCGAAGTGTTCGCCAATTCCAATCAGCAATATCCGGCGCCGGCCGTGGTGCTGTTTACGGGCCAAGTCAATACGGCCTGCGGCGGCGCCGATGCGCGGACGGGGCCGTTTTATTGCCCGGGCGACCAGAAGGTCTATATCGACCTCAGCTTTTATGACCAATTGCGCGACCAGTTCGGCGCGCCGGGCGATTTCGCGCAGGCCTATGTGCTGGCCCATGAAGTGGGCCACCATATCCAGAACATTACCGGGGTGCTGCCAGAGTTCAACCGCCGCCGGCAGTCCATGAGCCAGACCGACGCCAATGCCTATTCGATCCGCATCGAATTGCAGGCCGATTGCTATGCCGGGGTGTGGGCCAATTATGCCGGGCAGCAGAATATCGTGGAGCAGGGCGATTTCGAGGAGGCACTGAACGCGGCCGACCAGATCGGCGACGATACACTGCAAAAGCGCATGCAGGGCTTTGCCGTGCCCAAGACGTTCAACCACGGCACGTCGGCGCAGCGCAAGACGTGGTTCGAGCGGGGGTATCAATCGGGCAATCCGGGCGATTGCGATACGTTCTCGGGGAACGTGTAGGGGGTATCGGAGTACTCCCTCCTAGCCTCCCCCTGACAGGGGGAGGGACCGCTCCGCTCTTGGGTGGTATCGGCTTTAGGCTGCGGGTTTCACGAATTCGGGCCGTTGTTCCAGGCCCTTTTGTGCACGGACATGGTTGAGGAAGCGCGTGAAGAGGTAATGGCTGTCGCGCGGGCCGGGGCTGGCTTCGGGGTGGTATTGCACCGAGAAGATGGGCTTGCCATCGACCGAAAGGCCGGCATTGGACTGGTCGAATAGCGAGATATGGGTCTCGGTGACGCCGGCGGGCAGGCTGGCCTTATCGACGGCAAAGCCGTGGTTCATCGAGGTGATTTCCACCTTGCCGGTGGTCAGGTCCTTGACCGGATGATTGGCGCCGTGATGGCCCTGATGCATCTTGGAGGTGGTGCCGCCAAGGGCCAGGCCGAGCAATTGGTGGCCAAGGCAGATGCCGAAGACCGGCTTGCCGGTTTCCATCAGCTTCTGGATGGTGGGAACGGCATATTTGCCGGTCGCGGCCGGATCGCCGGGGCCGTTGGAGAGGAAAATGCCATCGGGATTGTGCGAGAGCACATCGGCCGTCGTGGCGGTGGCCGGAACGACGGTGACGCGGGCGCCCTGATCGGCGAGGCAGCGCAGGATATTGCGCTTGGCGCCGTAATCGATGGCGACGATGTGGAAATCGGGCTTATCGAGCTTGCCGTAGCCCTCGTTCCATTTCCAGCCGGTCTGGTCCCAGTGATAGGTCTGGGCGGTGGTGACTTCCTTGGCCAGGTCTAGCCCTTCAAGGCCGGGGAAGGCGTTGAGTTCGGCCAGAATGGAGGGCTCGTCGAAATAGCCGTCCTCGGCATGGGCGATGACGCCATTGGGCATGCCATGCTCGCGGATCTGTGCGGTCAGGGCGCGGGTGTCGATGCCGGTAATGCCGATAATGTTACGCTTCTTGAGCCAGGCGTCGAGCTTTTCGGCCGCACGGTAATTGGACGGGTTGGTGATGTCGGCCTTGAGCACGACGCCGCGGACGCCGGACAGAGCGGCCATATTGACCGTCTCGATGTCTTCGTCATTGGTGCCGACATTGCCGATATGAGGGAAGGTGAAGGTGATGATCTGGCCCGCATAGGAGGGGTCGGTCAGCACTTCCTGGTAGCCCGTCATGGCGGTATTGAAACAGACTTCGCCGGCGGCGTGGCCGACAGCGCCGATACCGCGGCCTTCCAGACGCGTTCCGTCTGCCAGGATCAAAAGTGCGGTCGCGGGGGATTGCTGCCAGCCGGTCACGGTGGGCCTCCAAGGTCAAGTTTCGTGGTCGCGCGAGACATCCGCCAAAGTTGGGTAACTTTTCCGGGCTGCGCGCAATGATGTCGATTGAGGCCTCGTATTAGAAGCCCATGGCCGCCAGCGCAAGTGGCGCAAGGCGCTTATTGTGCCTATATGGGCCACGAAAAACAAAAGCCAAGAGGACAAAAACCCATGCGCGAAGAGATCAGCGAAGGACTCAAGACCGCTCTCAAGGCGCGCGATCTGCGGCGTACGGCGACGCTGCGTGCCATCAATGCGGCGATCAAGGACAAGGATATCGCCATCCGCCAGGAGAATCGCGGGCCGGCGACGAATGAGGAAATCCTGTCCATCGTACAAAAGATGGTGAAACAGCGCGAAGAGAGCTTTGCCATTTATGCGCAGGCCGGGCGCGCGGACCTGGCGACGGTGGAAAAAGAAGAGATCGACATCCTCAACGAGTTCCTGCCCAAGGGGCTGAGCGAGGACGAAGTGGACGCGGCCATCCTGGCGGCGATCGCAGCGACCGGTGCGGCCGGCGCCAAGGACATGGGCAAGGTGATTGCGCAGTTGAAGGCGGATTATCCGGGGCGGATCGATTTTGGCCGGGCGAGTGGGAAGGTCAAGGCGGCGTTGAGCGCTTAAGCCACCAGTCTCGGGCCGGGCGCGTGGATGCGGTTGCGGCCGGCGGATTTGGCTTTGTAGAGGGCTTCGTCGGCGTCGCGGAGCAGGGTTTCGAAACTGTCGCCATCGACGCCGCTAATGGCGACGCCGGCGCTGACCGTGGCTTCGATGGCGATGCCGGCCAGTTCCTGCGCGGCGCGGATTCGCTCGGCCACCGCAGCGGCCGAGCGTTGCGGCAGGCCGGTCAGTACGACGCAGAATTCCTCGCCGCCCAGCCGGGCGGCAGCGTCGGTGGGGCGGATGCCATCGCGGATCAGGCCGGCAAAATCCTGCAATACGCAATCGCCCACGGCGTGACCGAGACGGTCATTGATGGCCTTGAAGTGATCGAGGTCGAACATGATGACGGCGGCGCCCGGTTCGAGGCTCCTGCTGCCGTGGGCGTCGAACAGGGCGCGGCGATTGAGCAGGCCGGTGAGCGCATCGGTCATGGCCTCGCTGCGATGCTGGCGCGCGGCGCGGGAATGGTTGAGCGTCAGCGACAGCGCGCCAATGCCGGTGAGGCCGACAATGGCTATTATGGAATTGATGTCCTCGGCCCAGTTTTGCGGGCGGGCGGTCAGCACGAACTGGCCATTGACCAGCAGGACGAGGCCGCAGAGCACGAAGGACAAGGCGCTAATTGCGTAGAGCGCTGCATTGAGGGTCAGCGGCAAGGGCGCTTCCTTGCGGCCCCGCCAATATTCATAGGCGGCCAGCGCCAGAAGCTGGGCAATGCCGAAATTGGCCGCGGCCGTGGCGATGCCGGAATAGTTCAGCGCAAAGATGATGCTGGTGACGCCAATGGTGGATGAGCCCAGGGCAAACACTTTGGGGATGGAGATCGTGCCGGTGCGGAACTGGACGGCGCCGGCATAGATGAAGGTGAAGCCCGCCATGAGCAGGGCAAAGGACATGAGTTGCACGGCCGGCACATATTGCTCGAGCATGCTATAGGCGATGACCCCGAACACGATCAGAGCCATGCCGATGGACCAGCTCAGCAAATAGCTGTCCTGGCGCGACACCATCCAGCTGACCAGCAGGGTAACCGTGAGCGCCGCGCTGGAAAACCCGATGGCCGTCAGGAAAGAAATCTGATCGAGAATCATCGACGCGTCCCAAACCGTCCGGCCACTTGTACCGGTTTGGCGCGACTATGCCGCCGACAGGATTAAGGTATGGTCACCAGAGGGTTATCGGGAATAGGCCAGTTCACTCCTGCGGGGCGCCTTGCGCACAAGACGTTTGGCTGCGTGGCTGACCGGTCTGTTCCCGCTGCTCCAGGCAAGCGCATTGCGCCTCATAGACAGCGGCTTCGCTTGGAGTCAGTTTTTGCCGCGATTGCAGGAGTTCAAGTTGCGAGCGGCACAGCAGTGAATCGGGAGCGGGGCTGGCGGCGAATGCGGGCATGGCAAACGGGGCAAGGACTGCCAGACCCAATAGTATTTGTTTCATTGCAGCCTCGAGGGATGACGATGGCGCGTCATCGGCCGGGATCGTGACCGATTGGTGGCAACGCGCGCAGCGGTCCCTAGAGGCCAGGGCCTTGCCAACCACCGGCTCCCGATGGTGGGGTGGGGCATTTGAAGGGCAGGAAGGTGCTGGCCGTGCCGGCATTCATCAGGGCGATGGTCAGCGCGTTGGCGATGTCGATTTCCTGATTTGAGCGCGGGCAGATATCGGCGGGAATGGTACAGCCGCCGGCAATGAAATTCTCGTTGCCCGCGATGAAGGCGTAGTTCATCTGCTCGCTGCCATAAGTGTCCAAGGCCTGTGCCCAAGCTGCCTCATAGGCATGGCATTTCTGCTCGACCCAGCCGGATTGCTCCTGTCCCATGGCGGGCGCTGTCACAGCAAGGCAGAGGGCCAGAACTGTCGCAGATGTTCGCATCGATCAGGCTCCCGCCGGAACCGGCGGGGTGGTGCCGGCGCGCAGTTCCCAGGCGTAGGAGAACACGGCAACCAATACGGCCAGCAGCAGGGCGGCAGTGCCGATCAGCGGCAGGTTCTGATAGCCGAAGCCGTTTTCGAGCAGGGTGGCGCCCAGCACGGCGGCGATGGCGATGCCGATATTGAAGCCGGTGGGGATGAGCGCTGAGGCCAGATTGGGTGCGTCGGCGGCCCAGGCGAGGACGCGCGACTGCACCGGCGAGCCGAAGGCGAAGTTCACCCCGCCCCAGGCGATAACGGCAATGGCCATGACGATGGGGAAAGGGCTGACGAAATGCAGCGTGGTGAACATGGACGCCTGCAGGGCCAGGATGACGATGAGCGAGGGCATCAGCTTCCAATCGGCGAGACGCCCGCCGATGAATACGCCGATGGTGGAGCCCACGCCATAGAGCAGCAGCACCCAGGGCAGAACGGCCTGATCGAGCCCGGTCACCTCGAGCAGGAGCGGAGCGATATAGGTGAAAAGGCTATATTGGCCGATCATCACCAGGATGACGATGAGCAGGGAGGTGACGATCTGCTGGCGGCCCAGCGCCTTGAATTCGCGCATGAAACTGCCGCTGGTAGCGGTGTTGCCGGCCTTGGCGGGCAGGAAGAGCGCGGTGACTATGGTGGCAATCAGACCAAGCGCGCCGACGGCCCAGAAGGTGGCGCGCCAGCCAAAGGCATTGCCGATGGCGGTGCCGCCGGGCACGCCCAGAATATTGGACACGGTGAGGCCGGACAGGATCAGCGCGACGGCAAAACCGCGCTTGTCATCGGGCACGAGATTGACCGCGACGATGGCGGCAATGCCGAAATAGGTGCCGTGTACGACCGAGACCAGCACGCGCGCCACCATGAGCAATTCGAAACTGGGGGCGATGGCGCAGAGCGCCTGGCCCAGCGTGAAGACGCTGCCGAGCAGGATGATCAGCGTCTTGCGCGAGAGTTTCTTGGTGGCGACGGCCAATAGCGGGCCGCCAATGGCGATACCGATGGCGTAGCCGGTGACCAGATAGCCGGCGATTGGGATGGTGACGCCCAGGCCGTTCGCTACTTCGGGCAAAACGCCCGCGATGACGAATTCGGCCGTGCCGAATGCGAAGGCCGCAAGGAACAGGGCGATAAGGGGCAGGGACATGACTCAAACCGCCGCGGCGGGCCTCGATTGAGCTGGGGAGAAACCACAGCATCAGCGCGCGGGCAACCGACAAATTGCGGGGCGGGGTTTAGTTTTTGTCGGGGGCGGAAATTGACCTTTCGGCCTTTGCGCGGTACCATCTCGGCCATGAACAGGATTTTGCGCAGCGCAACCGCTTCCACCACCACCCATTTGCGGTGGCTGGCCGGCGCATGAACTAATCCCTGTTCATAGACTTCGAACCAACCCCGCCGGATACGAGCGGGGTTTTTTGTGCCCGGCGTATCCGTATTTTTGAGGATGCGACCATGCCCAAAAATAACCTAAACAGCATAGCCGAGCGTGCCCTTGCCGCGGCACGCAAGTCGCTGGCGAGCCATTTTGACGGCGCCGCCCTGGCCTTCGTATCCGGCTCGATCATACGCGGAGCAGGTACTCCGGCGTCGGATATCGACCTTGTCGTGGTGTATGCCCGGCTCGAACGGGCGTGGCGGGAATCTTTCATCGAGGACGGGTTTCCGGTCGAGGCTCTTGTGCACGATCGGCAGACGCTCGCTTACTATTTCGATCAAGATGCGAAAAACGGTCGCCCGATTATGGCGCATATTGTGGCCACCGGGATCATCATTGGTGTTGATGCTGATCTGGCACATTCTATTCAGACTGAAGCCGCTGCTATCCTTGCCCGTGGGCCAATGCCGCTGGCGGGACCGGGCTATGACCGGCTGCGTTATCTGGTGAGCGATCTTGCTGACGATTTGCGCGGAGACCGGCCAGCGGCGGAGATATCGGCGATAGCGGCGCAGCTCTATCAACAACTGGCCGACCTGATGCTGCTGGGGCGTGGCACATGGTCCGGCAATGGCAAATGGGCGCCGCGCTTGCTGTTGAAACTGGATGCGGGCCTGGCCCAGGCATTCGAGAGTGCTTTCCGGCAGGCGGTTACAGGAAACAGCGCGCCGCTGCTTGCCCTCGCCGATGCGGAATTGGCGCGGCACGGCGGCCATTATTTTGCGGGATATCGGCAGGACGCGCCGCTGGACGCCCGGCTTGCCGGCTAAGGGATGGTAGCTAGTCGTAACCCGATGATCGCGCTAGACTTCCCGAGGGACAGAGGCGGCGAGTCCGCTGGTTGGAGGTTGCGATGACGGTTTCGGCTGATACGAAAAGACGATTTGCCTTTGCGACGGGCCTGCGTGGTGTGCTCATGCTGCTGGCAGGGCTCTACGCGATTATCTGGCCGGCGCAGGCGCTGACCGTGCTGGTGCTGGCAGGCGGAATCCTGTTGATCATCGATGGCGCGCTGGGGTTGTGGAGCCTGACCTTTGGTGGCGGCAAGAGCGGCAATTACTGGTTTGACGTGATTGCCAATGCGCTGTCGCTGATCCTGGGTGTGTTGATCCTGATCAGTCCGCTGATTGCGACGATTCTGACCGTGACCTTCATGTCGACGCTGGTGGGCATCGCTGCGCTCATCGTGGGCATCATGCAGATCGTGGTGGTGACGCGGGAGCGCGAACTTTATGCGCGGATCTGGCCGGTCGTGCTGTCGGGCGTGTCCTATGTGCTGCTTGGGCTGGTGTTCCTGTTTTTCCCGCTGCTCAGCGCTTCCATCGGGGTGATCCTGGGCGGGATATTGCTGGTGTTTTTCTCGTTCGGCCTGTTTGGCTGGGCCTGGCGGCTCTACCAGCGTAGCAAGGCGGCCTAACGATAGACGACCGCGACGCCGGCGACACTTTCATCCTGCCGGTAGATCTGGACGCCGTTGGGCAAGGTGAGGGCGATTGTCGCTGGGCCATCCCAGCGCGGGGCCAAATCGGCGGCGGCGCCGATGGAGAGGAAGCTCGCGACATCGTCGGGCAGGGTGTCGCCACCGGGGATCAGCGCGGCCTGGGTATTGGCGCCGGTGGTGGCCCCGCAATTGCGCGAGAAGACGATGAGATCGAAGGCGCTGTCCGGCGAGGGCAGGCGCGCGTGCTGAATCGTCTCGCAAGAGGGCAACAGGCTTGACGCGTACCAGAGCAGGCCGCCGACAAGCAGCGCCGGGACTGTGGTAAGGGCGATCAGGGTGCGGAGCTGGAATTTGTTGGTGGGGGCCAAGGGGTGGTCCGAAAGTCCGGTTGGTTGCGGGGCAATGCACAATATCGAACTCGGCGCAGGCCGTCGCGGGTGGCGTTAAGCCCAGCCGAACGCTTGACTTTGTGCGTGCACTATGAGTACGTAACGTGAACATTTGGCGGATAGCGGGGGATCATGACCGGGTTGGATTGGCGTCGCGCTTTGGTTCGCCTGGCCACTATGCTGGTTGTCATCGCGGTCGTTTCCGGCTGCGTCTCTACCCGCGCGCCAGTGGTATTAACGGCTTCGTTTGACGCCCAGGCCGCTTCATTCATCAATGCCAGCGGGCGGGCCAAAGTCAGCGGACAGGCCTTTGTGCGCCGCAACAATGGCAAGTTGTTGCGGGCGGTAGGTACGGATGTGTTCCTCATTCCGCGGACGGCCTATGCGGACGAGCGCATCGCGGCGCTTTACGGCAGTCGCAACCAGTTGCGCTGGGGTGTGCGAATGCCTGACGCCGATCCACTTTATGAGCAGTATATGCGCAAGACTGTCGCCAGTTCGGGCGGCTCGTTCAGCTTTGATCGTGTGGCGGATGGAGAATATTACGTGGTCGCGATGATCCACCTGCCAAGCGAGGTGTCGTTCAACCAGTTTCCCATCCTCGAACGGGTCAATGTGCAAAACGGCAAGAGCGTGCGGCTGGTGATGCGGGGATATTAAATCGAGCACACTATGGCGTCGGCCAGCCAGTGGATAAGGGGGATAAGCCCGCACAGCGAGGTGACTTGGATTAAGTAAATGCTTACTTACTCTTGATGCGCTTTTCCGATCAGTTCCTCGATGAGATCCGTCAACGCCTGCCGATTACGCAGGTGGTGGGCGAGCATGTCATGTGGGACAAGCGCAAGAGCCAGCCGGGCAAGGGGGACATGTGGGCCTGTTGCCCGTTTCATGGCGAAAAGAGCCCCAGTTTTCATGCCGATGACCGGCGCGGCATCTATCATTGCTTTGGCTGTGGGGTTTCGGGCGATCATTTCCGGTTTTTGACCGAAAAGGCCGGGATGAGCTTTCCCGAGGCGGTGGAAAAGCTGGCCGGAATGGCCGGGGTGCCCATGCCGGCGCGCGACGAGCGGCAGGAAAAGCGCGAGGCCGAGCGCAAGAGCCTGACCGATGTGATGGAGCTGGCCACCAAATATTTCGAGGCGGCGCTGGTGCATAATATCGGGGCGCGAGCGCGGGGCTATCTGCTCGAGCGCGGCGTTTCGGCGCAGAGCCAGACGCGGTTCCGCATCGGTTTTGCGCCCGATAGCCGCAATGGGCTCAAGGAACATCTGGCGGCCAATGGCGTATCGGCGCAGGACATGATCGACACCGGCATGGTGGCGACCCGCGAAGGCGATCCGCTGCCCTATGATCGGTTCCGCAATCGGGTGATGTTCCCGATCATGGATTTCCGCGGGCGGGTGATTGCGTTTGGCGGACGCGCGCTGTCAGCGGATGTGCCGGCAAAGTATTTGAACTCGCCCGAGACCGAACTCTTTCACAAGCGGCAGACGCTCTACAATGGTCAGGCGGCGCGTCAGGCGGCGCGCGATGGCAAGACAGTGATTGTCGTCGAAGGCTATCTGGACGTGATCGCGGCGGTGTCGGCGGGCTTTGAGGGCACGGTGGCGCCGCTGGGTACGGCGCTGACCGAGGAGCATCTGCAATTGCTGTGGCGCATGAGCGATGTACCGGTGCTGTGCTTTGACGGCGACAAGGCGGGGCTGAAGGCCGCCGAGCGGGCGGCCGATATCGTGATGCCCCATCTCAAACCCGGGCAGACGGTCAAGATCGCAACCTTGCCCGAAGGCCAGGACCCCGACGATCTGATCAAGGCGCAGGGGCGGCAGGCCTTTGCCGATGTGATCGATCGGGCACGCAGCTTGTCCGACGTGATCTGGAGCATGGAAACGGGCGGCCTCGTGCCTGAGGCGCCCGAAGAACGTGCGGCCCTGCAGGCGCGGTTGCGCGAGCGGGCCAATTCGATCCAGGACAGCTCGGTGCGGTTTCATTATGCCCAGGCGTTCGACGAAAAGCTCAAGGCGTTTTTTACGCCGTCGCGGCAGGGGCGGTTCGAGCCGCGTGGTGGACGGCCGGCCTATGGGCAGGGCCGCAATTACGGGCAGAGCGGGGCCTATGGTTATCCGGGGCGTGGCACGCCGCGGCTGGTCGTGTCGGACACTTTGCGCAATTCGCGGCTGCTCAAGCCCGGCGCGGGACCGGATGCGACACCGCGCGAGGCGGCGATCATATTGAGCCTGGTCAATCACCCGGGATTGGTCGACGACAAGTTCGAAATCCTGGCGGCGCTCGATTTCGATACGCCTGCCGCGCAAAAAGTGATGGGCGAGATTTTGAGCCTTGTGGTGCGCCATCACGACATATCTTCAGATGACCTGCGGGCGGCATTAGGCGTGCGGGGCCATGGGCCTGCGCTGGACCGGATGGCCGAATTATTGCGCGCCCAGGGGGTGTGGCAAATCTCGTCGGAGATCGCCCAGCCCGACACCGAGATAGGATTGAGTCACGCGCTGGCCTTGCATAACAAGAAAGTTCAGCTAAATAGGGAACTCAAGGCAGCCGAAGCGGCGCTGGGCGAAGACCCAAGCGAAGAAACCTTTGAAAGGCTGCGGGACATCAAGAACCAGATTACGACTGTCGATGGCACAGAGGCATTGATCGAAGGGTTTGGCTCGTTATCGGGGCGCGCGACACGCAGTTTTTAGAGGCAACTCTGAAAACCGGCGAGTTCGCGCGATTTTGCGTATGGCACTACGCAAAGTTTTTCCATGCGAGCCGGGTATTCAGGCGAAAGTTAACGCTTGGGTTACCAAACCTTTACCTTGCCTTGAGGTGTCACCACTTAAAGCCTTTAGCGGAACCCGGGCGCTGACGGGTCCCGACGGAGTACCAGATGGCCACCAAGGCAGCTACCAAGACCACCAAGGAAAATGAGAAGCCGGAAGCCGGCGCCCCGGAGGCGACGAACGACAGCCCGCTACTCGACCTTTCCGATGCCGCCGTAAAAAAGCTGATCAAGGTCGCCAAGAAGCGCGGCTACGTCACCTATGAAGAACTCAACGCGGTCATGCCATCGGAGGAAGTGTCCTCCGAGCAGATCGAGGACTTCATGTCCATGTTCTCGGACATGGGCATCAACGTCGTGGATGAAGACGAGGTCGAAGAGACCGAAGTCGAGAAGGACGAGGAAGACCAGGGCCAGGAAGTGGCCACATCTTCTTCCAGCACGGCGGTTTCGACCACCTCGAACACCAAGGCCGGCGCCGACCGCACCGATGATCCGGTGCGCATGTATCTGCGCGAAATGGGCTCGGTGGAACTGCTCAGCCGCGAAGGCGAAATCGCCATCGCCAAGCGCATCGAGGCCGGTCGCGAGACCATGATCGAAGGCCTGTGCGAGAGCCCGCTGACCTTCCAGGCCATCATCATCTGGCGCGAACAGCTCGCCCAGGGCGAAATCCTGCTGCGCGATATTATCGATCTGGAAGCCACCTATGCCGGCCCCGACGCCAAGCAGGCGGCGCCCGATATGTCGCAGGCCTATCTGCAGCCCAAGCCCGAAGTCGTGGCCGAAAAGCCCAAGCCGGCTCCGGCGCCCAAGCGCGCGTCGTCCGGCGAGGATGACGATTACGTGCCCGAGGAGCCGCAGGCCCCACAGGACCCGGTCGAGGAAGAAGACGACGAGTTCGAGAACGCGCTGTCGCTGTCGGCGATGGAAGCCGAGCTCAAGCCGCAGGTGGTGGAGACGTTCGATCGCATCGCCAATGCCTATGGGCAGATGCGCGAAATCCAGGACCGGCACGCCGAAGACCGCAGCGCCACCGTGTCCGATGCCGACCGCAAGAAGATCGAAGCGTTCCGCGGCGAAGTGATTGCCGACGTCAAGTCGCTGTCGCTCAATGCCGGCCGTATCGAAAACCTGGTCGAGCAGCTCTACGACATCAACAAGCGCCTGGTGAAGCTGGAAGGGCGCCTGCTGCGCCTGGCCGAAAGCTATGGCGTCAAGCGCGAGAAGTTCCTCGAGAACTATTACGGCCAGGAAGTGAACCCGGCCTGGGAAACCGAGCTTGCCAGTTTCGAAGGCAAGGGCTGGGCGGAATTTGCCAAGCGCGAAGCCGACACGATCCACGAAATCCGTGGTGACGTGGCGACGCTGGCGACCGAAGCGGGCCTCAATATCGGCGAATACCGCCGCATCGTGCACAAGGTGCAAAAGGGCGAACGGGAAGCTGCCATCGCCAAGAAGGAAATGGTGGAAGCCAACCTTCGCCTCGTGATCTCGATTGCCAAGAAGTACACCAATCGCGGCCTGCAGTTCCTGGATCTGATCCAGGAAGGCAATATCGGGCTGATGAAGGCCGTCGATAAGTTCGAATATCGCCGCGGCTACAAGTTCTCGACTTATGCGACCTGGTGGATTCGCCAGGCGATCACCCGTTCGATCGCCGATCAGGCGCGCACCATCCGTATTCCGGTGCATATGATCGAAACGATCAACAAGATCGTGCGTACGTCGCGCCAGATGCTGCATGAAATCGGCCGCGAACCGACGCCTGAGGAACTCAGCGAAAAGCTGCAGATGCCTTTGGACAAGGTCCGCAAGGTGCTCAAGATCGCCAAGGAACCGATCAGCCTTGAAACGCCAATCGGCGACGAGGAAGATTCCAACCTGGGCGATTTCATCCAGGACGTGAATGCGATCCAGCCGATCGACGCGGCGATCCAGTCCAACCTGCGCGAGACCACGACCCGCGTGTTGGCGTCGCTGACGCCGCGCGAGGAACGCGTGCTGCGCATGCGCTTCGGCATCGGCATGAACACCGATCATACGCTCGAAGAAGTGGGCCAGCAGTTCTCGGTGACCCGCGAACGCATCCGCCAGATCGAGGCCAAGGCCCTGCGCAAGCTCAAGCACCCCAGCAGGAGCCGCAAGCTGCGGAGCTTCTTGGATAATTAAAGCCTTTGGCAGAAGGAGCGAACGATGAAGATCAAGATCATCGTCCACGAAGCTGAGGAAGGTGGGTTTTGGGCGGAAGTGCCGGCCATTCCCGGTTGCGTGAGCCAGGGTGAAACGCTTGAGGAACTGGACGACAATATCCGGGAAGCCATCGTTGGCTGCCTGGCTGTTGATCCTGAAACGACAACGGACGGTTTCGAGCGCGAGCTGGATATCGCTGTATGAGATCAATCTCCGGCCGCGAATTTGCGCGCATGATCGAGCGCCGCGGCTGGACCCTGCTTCGGATCAATGGCAGCCATCACATCTATGGGCTGGCTGGAAGTCCGGTGCGCATATCGCTGCCCATTCACGGCAACACACCACTCAAGGCCGGCTTGCTTCGGCACCTGGCAAAACTGGCGGGTATTGCCGATGACGAGCTTAGATAGCAAACCCCGCCTCAAGGTCACCTCCATCCGTGCCATTGTGCCGTTCAAGCTGGTGGTGAGCTTTTCCGATGGGTCGAGCGGCACGTTTGATGCGGCGGGCATGATCGGGGAGCGCGGCGAGGGGACGGAACCTTTGCGGGAGCGGCGGTTTTTTGGCATGGTCGAGCTGGCCAATGGCGTGCCGACCTGGCCGAACCATTTCGATATTTCGCCAGGCTGGCTGCGCGAGGAAATGGAAAAGCGCGGCGAACTGATATTGCCTCTGCCCGTTCGGCGCAGGCGCTAAGGTTGTGTGGATAGTTAGGTGATGGAGGCCTGCAAATAGTGATTTTCTGCGCTTCCGGTGCTCACGTACGAAAAGTATGCTCCGCTCCGGTTCTCGAAAACCACCATTTTCGGCTCTCCCTGACCTAACTCTCCACACAACCCTCAGACAAGACCAGACAAGAATAGGGAGAGCCCAGAATGTCGTTTTTGAAGAGACTTTTCGGTGGTGGCAGCAGCGAGAGCGTCCCGGCCGGCGACAAGGTGCTGGGCGAAGAGGGCTATAAGGACTTTCTGATCAAGGCCATCGAAATGCGGGCGGGCAGCGAATTGCAGTTGGCCGGAATTATCGAAAAGAGCGTTGGCGGCGAGCTCAAGACTTACCGTTTCGTGCGGGCCGACCGCATGAGTTCAAAGGATGACCTGGTGGCATTGGCCTTCAACAAGGGCCGCCAGATCATCGATGAGCAGGGCGAGCGCATTTTTAGTTAGCCGGCACAGTTACAACAGCTTTCATAACGGGCGGCCCGCCATTCGGCGATGGCCGCGCGTTTGCTTTCAGGAGTTACCATCATGGCCAAGAAGCCAACCGCGCGTAATGAATTCGTGATGTTCGACATCGTCTATGAAGACGGCAGCCAGCGTTCCAACCGCAAGGTGGATGCCAATCTGCTGGGCGGGCTGGATGGCGACGAGCCGGCGCGCGCCGCCATCATGGAACAGGATCGGGCGATCTCGGAAAAGTCTGGGCTGCCGCCGCTGCAGATCAAGTCGATCAAACGCTCCGGGAAGTAATGCCCGGCAGGCTTTTTCACGGGCGAGGTTTCTAGCCTGCGGACATCCCGGGACGGCGGACGGCACGGAGCTTGCCGCTGCTGCCGCCGCCGCAGAAAAAGCGGCCGGCGCCGTCGGATTCGAGGCCAGAAATGCCCATGCCGTCGGGCATTTCGAGAATTTCCAGCACTTCGCCGGTTTGCCGGTCAATGTGGCGCAATTCGCTTTTGTCATCCTGCCAGGTGGCGTGCCAGAGTTCGCCATCGGCCCAGGTGACGCCGGTGACGAAACGGTTGGATTCGATCGTGCGCAGGATTGCGCCGGTTTCCGGGTCGATCTGGTGGATCTTGCGGCCGCGATATTCCCCGACCCAGAGCGTGCCTTCGGCCCAGGCAAGCCCGGAATCGTGGCCGCCGCCGGGCGCGGGGATGGAGGCGAGCACGCGGCCAGTGGCCGGATCGATCTTGTCGATGCGGCTTTCGGCAACCTGGAAGATGTGCTGGCCATCAAAGGCGGTTCCGGCATAGGCGGCGGCATCGATCGAGCGGACCGGGAGGCCGCTATCGGGATCGACGGCGTTGATCTTGTCGCCCGAGGCGAACCAGACGTTGCGGCCGTCAAAGGTGACGCCGTGAACGTCGTTTATGCCCGGATAGGGGCCGTATTCGCTCAGGATTTCGGCGGTCGTGGTTTTCATGATGCTGTCTCTTTGGTTGTGCCTGGCCAAAACCTAGCCGCCGGGCAGCGGGCCTGGGAGTAACAAGATTGTCGGGAAACCGGGAATGGAGGGCGTGACCCAGCGCAGCGCCCGGCCACGGCCGAATGATTGCGCCTTGCCATCTGCTGCCAGCTCTTCAAGCGCGCGCTGCACAGTGCGGGCACTGGCGCCCAGCGCTATCGCGAGGGCGGAACTGGACCAGGCCTCGCCATCGGCAAGCAAAGCGAGGACAGCGGCGTGGCGCTCTTCGAGGGGCGGCGCCAGCAGGATGACGTCGCGCTGGTGAGTCGGCTGCAGCACGAAGCCGCTTTTGGTTGCGATCACTCCGGCCAAGGGGCGGAGCAGGGCGCGCAGGCGGCCGATTTCGACGCGAAGGCGGGCGCGGTGGGATTCATCGGCGTGCCTGGCGCCAAAGGCGCGGATGAGCAGTCGGTCCCGCGTGACATCGTGCGGCCAGGCTCCGGCGAGGGTGCGGGCCAATGCGAACAGCACCGGGCGGGTGGCAAGGGAGATTACAATCTGCGGGCCGCGCACCACATTGCGGCTGGCATCCACGATCAAGGCGTCCGAGGCCAGCAGGGCTTCGATTTCTTCGATGTGCAGGATGCGTTGCTCGTCGCGGACAATCAGGCGGGCGGCCGGAGCGTCGAGCATGGCGGAAGCGTTCTCGACTTCCGCCAAAAGCGCAGCAATGCCCGAATGGCGGGCGGCAAGATGGGCGCGGGCAAGGGCGGCACGCGCGGCAGTTGCCTGCAGGCGTCGCATGGCGATGCCGGCAATGATCATCTCTTGGGCGGCAATGAGGGCAGGGGGCAGCGGCGCAGGAGCAAGGGCGCCCAGTTGACTTTCGGCCTCGTCCAGACGGCCGAGCAGGAGCAGGCGGCGCACTTCGAGGTGGAGCGCGTGGGTCGCATTGATGTGGTCGCCGCGGGCCTCGAGCGTGGTGCGTGCCTTGGCGAGTGCCGCTTCGGGCCAACCCAGATCGCGCGATACGAAGGCGATTTCGGCTTCGGCGACAATGCAGCGGGCACGGGCGATGGCCTCGCCGGGGCCGAAGGCGCGAGCAGCGCTTTTCAGCAGTGTCTTGGCGCGGGGGAAGTCGCCAAGCTGCGCCATGGCGATGCCGCGCAGGGCCAGCGCCGGGGCGTCATCGCGCAGGGCGACGCGCTTGAGTGCGCCGAGGATGTCACCGGTCGCCAGCGCCCGCGCGGCGGCTGCGATCAGGGCGTCCATTGAAATCCCGCCACACTTGTAACTCCCACCCTTGGCCGTTCCGATCCTAGCCTTGTCGCATCGAAACGGCCAAGCACAGGAGAATTGCAATGCCGGACATTCTGCACAGGATTGGTATCAAGTCGGCTTCCACCCAGGAAGCCTATGCGGCGCTCAACACCATCGAGGGCCTTGCCGGCTGGTGGACGAACGACACGCAGGGAGACACCGAGGTCGGGGGCGAATTGCGGTTCCGCTTCGGTGCGGCGGGCGGCTTCGACATGAAGGTGCTTGAGCTCGAACCGGGCAAACGGGTGCTCTGGGAAGTAATCGACGGGCCGGCCGAGTGGATCGGCACCAGGATCAGTTTCGATCTCAAGCAGGAAGATGACTACGCGATCGTCCTGTTCAAGCATATGGGCTGGAAGGAGCCGGTGGAGTTCATGCACCACTGCAGCACCAAGTGGGGCACTTTCCTCATGAGCCTCAAGGCCCTGATCGAAACGGACAAGGGCCAGCCGCATCCCCATGACGTGTTGATCGACAATTGGAAGTAAGTCCAACCGGGAGATGAGAGATGATACCCGCACCGTTCCATTTCGAGAATATTACCCGCGAGGCCTGCATCCACCCCGATGTCGAGGCTGAAATAAAGGCGGCGCGCCGCCGGGAGGGTGACAAGCATAGCCCCAGGGGGCTGCGTCCCTTGGCGGCATTGGTCCAGCGACTATTGCCCGAGCCACGGGCGCGGCATGACTGGTCTGGCACACCCGCGGAATAGGTTTCGGGAGGCCGATAGCCTTGCCTGCAGGGCAATGAACCCAGGAGCATTGCATATGCACGTGGTTACCCCAGCGCCTTGTCCACTGCCGGTTTCACCACCGTGCCATACAGCTCAATCGCTTTCATGACCTTGTCGTGGGGCAGGGTGCCGACGCTGAATTGCAGGCCGAAGCGGTCGTGTTTGAACCATTCGTGCTGCATCAGGATCTTGTCGATGACTTCCTGGGGAGAGCCCATGAAATAGGCGCCATTGGGGGTGGCGCCGGCGTCGAACTGGGCGCGGGTGGTGGGCGGCCAGCCGCGTTCCTTGCCGATGCGGCTCATGGCTTCGCTATGGGCGGGGAAGGCGATGTCGCGGGCATCCTGGCTGTCGGCGGCGATGAAGCCATGCGAACTGATGCCGACGGGCAGAGCCTTGGGATCGCGGCCGGTCTTTTCGGCGGTCTCGCGGTAGAATTCGACCAGGGGCGCGAATTGGCGCGGTTGGCCGCCGATGATGGCAATCATCAGGGGCAGGCCATAATAGGCGGCGCGGGCCACCGAATTGGGGGTGCCGCCGACGGCGATCCAGAGCGGGAGCGGTTGCTGCACCGGCACGGGATAGATGGCGATGCCGGGAATGGGCTTGGTATGGGCACTGCCCGGCCAGGTGACCTTGCCGCCTTCGCGGATCTTGAGCAGCATTTCGAGCTTTTCCTCGAACAGCGCGTCGTAATCGTTGAGGTCGAGCCCGAAGAGCGGGAAGCTCTCGATGAACGAGCCGCGGCCCGCCATGATCTCGGCGCGGCCATTGCTGAGATTATCGAGCGTGGCGAATTGCTGGTAGACGCGGACCGGATCTTCCGAACTCAGCACCGTTACGGCGGTGGAAAGGCGGATCGACTTGGTGCGGGCGGCTGCAGCGGCCAGGATCGTGACGGGCGCCGAGGCGGTGTAATCTGGGCGGTGGTGTTCGCCTAGACCATAGAAGGATAGGCCAAGCTGGTCGGCCAGTTCGATTTCTTCGAGCAGGTCCTTGAGGCGCTCGGCGGGGCTTTGCAGGCGGCCGCCATTGAGCGGGTCGGGGGTATTTTCGGCGAAGGAATAGAGTCCGAGTTCCATGGTGGCCTCCTGTGTTGGAGTACACATGGCCCGGTGGCGCTGCGGGATCAAGAACGCACATGGGTGTAACTGCGGGTGGGTCTGGTGGTTGCGGCGGCAGACCCCTCACCCGTCTCGGCCGTTGGCCGATCCACCCTCTCCCTCAAGGGGCGAGGGTTGGTACGGTGGCTCGCTTACCTCTGAGCCTTCCTTCTCCCCTTGAGGGAGAAGGTGCCCGAAGGGACACCGAATTCGCGAAGGCGAATTTCGGTTGGGATGAGGGGTCAGCGATCTCTCAGAACACGCTGGCGTCAGACGTTGCTGCCTGACGGGGTATAGGCCCAGGGCGATGCGGGGGTCTGGACGGGCTCGGGGTCTTTCTCGCCGGCGGCTTTGTGGATTTCGGCGACGAGGGCGGGGGCGAGCTTGAGTTTGCTGGCCAGGGCATCGAGATAGGCGCGCTCGGCGGCGGTGTCGGCCGTGATGGCGATGAGGGAGGCCGCGTAGATTTCGGTGGCATGCTCGGGCGTGTCGGCGCGGGCAGCAACGGCGTTGATATCGAGCGGGCTCGAGAGTTCATCGAACACCCAGGCTTTTTCCTCGGCGCTGAGGGACATGCCTTCGAGCTTGGTGAAGATGGCTTCCTTTTCCTCGGCGTCGATGCGGCCATCGGCCTTGGCGGCGGCGATCATGGCGCGGACCAGGGACTTGCCGAGTTCTTCCTGGGCATTCTGGTCGGCCGGGGCGGGAATGAAGGCGTCCTGCGACGGTTGCTGGGCAGGCGCGGCGCCGGGCTGGTTTTGCTGGTAATTCTGCCAGGCCTTGTAGGCGAGGCCGCCAACGGCCGCTACGGCACCGATCTTGACGGCGTTGCCGGCCAGCTTGCCGAGCCCTCCGCCGCTGAGCAGCATGCCGGCGGCGAGGCCCGCGGCACCCGTCATGGCGGTCCGCTGAGTGTTCTTGTCGGTCTGGAGGGCTTTGACGATCTGATCGATGTTGAACATTGGCGTTCCCTTGTTGTTGTCCCGGGACGGAGATGGGCATCGAATGCGGCAGTCGCAAGGCGCAAGGAAAGGCCCCGGACGTGCCGGGGCCTTTTTATGCCATCGGAGGGAGGGCCGAGGGCATGAGAGCAATCGTTGTCACATCGCCGGGGCAGGCGTTGCCGGATCAGTTGCCGGGGCCGGAGCGGTCGGTTCGGCAGCAGGAGCCGGGGTCGCTGGTTCGGCCGCTGGGGCGG
>NZ_JNNO01000027.1 GCF_000735585.1 Devosia sp. LC5 | reverse complement strand
GTTCATCGTCATCACCCGGCTAGTCCGGGTGATCCATCTCTCAGCGCATGCGGAAGCGTGGATTGCCCGGACAAGCCGGGCAATGACGGCGCAACTGAGCTTGGGAGAAGGAGGAGGAAGGCCGACTAAAAACGCAGCGTGTTCTCGGCAGGGTAGCGCCCCGCGTCAACACCCTTCACCTCACCCCCCACCTCTGGCATGGTGCGCGCTCAAAAATCACCGGAGCCGTGCCGTGACCGACAGTGTCTACATTCCCCCCAATGGCCGCCAGCCGGTCCGGCGCGGGCCGTTCATCCCACCGCTGCTGGCGATTTCCTTCGTCCTCTACAATATCGTGGCATTCCTGTTATTCGGCGGCAATCCGGCCGGCTGGACCCTGGGCCTTTTTACCATCCCGATGTTTTCGGGCACGCCGTGGGCAGTGACGGCAGGGGATTTCCTGCTGGTGATCTCGGTCTTCCTGCTGTTCTTTGAAGTGCTGAAATCAACCCGCAGCGCGCAATCGTCAATCCTGGAACACATGCTGTCCATGCTGGTCTTTGTGGCGTTCCTGGTGGAATTCCTCGTTGCCGGGGCAGCGGCCAGCTCGGTCTTCTTCCTGCTGATGGTGATGAGCCTGATCGACGTGGTCGCCGGCTTTACCGTGTCGATCACCAGCGCCGGGCGCGACGTGACGATGGGGTAATCCCCGCTAGGCCAAAAGCGATTTACGATAGCCCGGCGGCATGCGCCGCTGGGTCGCCCGGGCGCGGCTGGCATAGAGGCCGATGGCGCCTTCGAGCGGTGGCCGCTGGCCGGGGCGCTGCAGGCTCAATTGCGCCCGGCCGGTCAGCAGTTGGCTGGCGAAAGCCGCGCCGGTCTGGCTGCGCAGCAGCGAAGGTTTGGGGCCCGCCGGTTCGAGTGCGACCGGCAGTCCCGAGATGTGCGGCCCGATTTCCGTCTCAAAATCAGCCATTTATGCCTCGCCTGTATCAGAGCGGGCCAGAATGTCCCGGAATGGGACGGGTGCTCTGGCGCATTACCCTATAGGAGGCAAACGTTATGCCAGATGCTAACAGTCTGTTAACCTATTGCAGCGCGAAAGCGGTGGATTATGTACCGGATGCTAGCGCAAACCTCAGAAATTGTCCTTGCCCTTGCGCAGGGCGGCGAACACTTCGGCGGGCGCCGCACCCTCCAATCCATAATAGGCGGCAATCACGGGATCGTCCGCCCGCAGGAACGGATTGGCGGCCTTTTCGGTTCCCAGGCTCACCGGAATCGTCGCCTTGCCGGCCTGCCGCAGCGCCTTGACCTCCTCGGCCCGCACCTGCAGCGCCTTGTTGTCGGGGTCGACCGACAGGGCAAAGCGGGCATTGCTCTCGGTATATTCGTGGCCGCAATAGATCAGCGTATCGTCGGGGAACTCGCGTAACGCCTTGATTCCGTTCCACATTGGCTCGGGCGTGCCCTCGAACATCCGCCCCACGCCGAGCGAAAACAGCGCGTCGGCGGTAAAGAGATGCTTGCCCGCCTTGTCGTGGAAAACGATATGACCCAGCGTGTGACCGGGCGCGGCGTAGACATCGAACACCGTCTCGCCCAGCTGAATCTGGTCACCCGCCTCCGCCAGTTCATCCAGCCCGGCAATCTTGTCGGCCTCGGCCTTGGGACCAACCACCCGAACGCCATATTCCGCCTTGAGCTCGGGAATGGCCTCGACATGGTCGATATGGTGGTGGGTGATGAAAATATCGCTGAGCGCCCAACCCCGGTAGAGCAAGGCGTTCTTGATGGCTGCGGTTTCCGGAGCATCAATGGCGGCAGTGCGGCCGGTGGCGGTGTCGTGCACCAGATAGCCGAAATTGTCGCTGCGCGCCGCAAAGACGTCGACGATCAAACCCATGAAACTGCTCCTTGATTAGATTATTGCCCGAAAGCTAGGTGCGCGCACCTGACATAGCAATCACCCATTAGACAAGTTCATCGCACTGCGGCAAAGTCGGACCATGACCAGCGATGTCACCCGCCTGATTGGCTATTACAAATCTCCCCTGGGCCGGATTTCGCGCACACTGGTGCGCGAACAGGTGCTGGGCCTGGCCGGCGATGTATCAGGTCTGCGGGTGCTGGGGCTGGGCTTTGCCACGCCCTATATGCGCTTTGCCCTGGGGAGTGCAGAGCGGGTGCTGGCCTTTATGCCGGCCCGGCAAGGGGCCTCGGCCTGGCCGCGCGAGGGTCCGTCCCATACCGTTTTGTGCGACCCACTCGAAATGCCGCTGACCGATGCTTCGATCGATCTGACCATTGCCGTGCATATGCTCGAGCATGTGTCGGACGATGAGGAATTGATGCGCGAATTGTGGCGGGTGACGGCGCCCAATGGACATATGATTCTGGTCGTGCCGCGGCGGCGCGGCATCTGGGCGCAGCGCGACAATACCCCGTTCGGCTCGGGCAACCCCTATTCGGGCGGGCAGCTGGAAAAGCTGCTGCGCGACCATAGCTTCGTGCCGGTGGCCTGGCGGGATGGGCTGTTCCTGCCGCCGTTCCAGTCTTCGCTGGTGCTGAAGTCGACGCGCTTTTTCGAAGGCGTCGGGCGATTGTTCGGACCGGCGATGAGCGGCGTCATCTGCGTGCGGGCGCGCAAGGAGGCGTTTCCCGCCGTGCCCCGCCGCAAGCGCGAGGAGCGCCTGGTGCGTGTGCCGGGGCTAAGCGCCGCCACAGCGCGCCAAGGCTAGTGCTTTCCTTTGCCATAGCGCGCCAGTTTGACTATGGTCCGCGCGGTTTTGACCCCGATAAGCAGCACCATGTCCGACGACCTTCGCCCAACGCCGCAGCCCGGCATTCTCGACATTTCGCCCTATGTGCCCGGCAAGTCCGGCGCGCCAGGCAGCAAGGTCGTTAAGCTCTCGTCCAATGAATCCCCGCTGGGGGCCAGTCCCAAGGCAATTGAGGCGTTCCGTTCGGTCGCGGATCATCTCGAAATCTATCCCGAGGGATCCTCCAAAATCCTGCGCATAGCGCTGGGCGAGGTGCATGGCATCGATCCCGAGCGCATCGTCTGCGGCAATGGCTCGGACGATCTGCTGCACCTGCTCGGGCAATGCTATCTGGGCGAGGGCGATGAGGCGCTGATGAACCAATATGGTTTTTCGGTCTATCCCATCATTACCAGGGCGAAGGGCGGCACTATCGTCAAGGTTGAGGCGACCAATTACACGGCCAATGTCGATGCGCTGCTGGCCGCGGTGACGCCACGCACCAAGATCGTCTGGCTGGATAATCCGAACAATCCGACCGGCACCTATCTCAGCGACGCCGAAGTGCGGCGGCTGCATGCCGGGTTGCGCCCGGATATCCTTCTCGTCATCGACAGTGCCTATGCCGAATATGTGACGGCGGCAGATTATTCGGTGGGGCTCGAACTGGTCGGCGAGGCCAGCAATGTGGTCATGGTGCGCACTTTCTCCAAGATGGGGCTGGCGGCGGCTCGCATTGGCTGGATGGTGGGCCCGGCCCATGTGGTAGACGTCATCAACCGCATTCGTGGACCCTTCAACGTCAATTTGCCGGCGCAGCTGGCCGGCGCGGCGGCGACGCGCGATGTCGAATTCACTGCCCGGCTCAATGCGCATAATGCCAAGTGGCGTGACTGGCTGGTGAGCGAGCTGGATGGCAATTACATGCATGTCGTGCCCAGCCAGGCCAATTTCGTCATGGTGCTGTTTCCCGATGCCGAGCACGCCGCGCTGGCCTTCGAGACACTGATGCAGCGCGGGTTGATCGTGCGGGAGATCGGGACGTCCTATGGCATTCCACACGGCTTGCGCATTTCCATCGGCAGCGAACAGGCCATGATTGGCGTTGCCGGCATTCTCAAGTCATTGGTGAAAACCGCATCATGAGCGTCAAATTCCGCAAACTCGCGCTGATCGGCATTGGCCTGATCGGCTCCTCCATCGCGCTGGCCGCCCGCCGGCAGGGCCTCGCCGAAGTGATCGCCATTTCTACCCGCAAGAGCGAGACGCTGGAGGAGGCCCGCGCTCTTAATCTGGGCGATATTTACACGCTGGACGCAGCGGAAGCGGTGCGCGGCGCGGACCTGGTGATCCTCTGCGCGCCGGTGGGTGCCTATGAGGCGATTGCCCGGACAATTGCGCCGGCGCTGGAGCCGGGCGCCATCCTGTCCGATGTCGGGTCGGTCAAGGCGCATGTGGTCAAGGTGGTGGGTCCGCATGTGCCCGCCGGCGTGAGCTTTATTCCCGGCCACCCCATTGCGGGCACCGAGCATTCGGGGCCGTCGGCGGGCTTTGCCGAACTGTTTGCCGGGCGCTGGTGTATTCTGACGCCGCAGCCCGATGTGCCGCCGGCACAGACCGAAAAGCTCGTGGCTTTCTGGGAAGGCATGGGCAGCGATGTCGAAATCATGGAAGCGGGGCACCATGATATGGTGCTGGCCATTACCAGCCATATTCCGCATCTGATCGCTTACAATATCGTCGGTACGGCGGATGACCTCGAAACGGTCACCAAGTCGGAAGTCATCAAGTTTTCGGCGGGCGGGTTCCGCGACTTTACCCGTATCGCGGCGTCCGATCCGGTGATGTGGCGCGATGTGTTTCTGACCAATCGCGAAGCGGTGCTGGAAATGCTGGGCCGGTTTCTCGAAGACCTTTCCGTGTTGCAGCGGGCAGTCGATAGCGGGGATGGTCCGGCGCTGGAGTCGATTTTCACCCGCACCCGTGCCATCCGCCGCTCGATCATCTCGGCAGGGCAGGAAACGGCCGCAGCCGATTTCGGCCGGCCGCATGAGGCGCCACCGGCGCCCGCTGCGCCGGTATTTGTGCGCGAGCATGGCGGCGGTGACGACGCCTAGTAGAGCGGCGGGATGGCGGCTATCGGCACGAGGCCCGAATAGATGCCGCCGGCGCGGAAATTGAGCTGGTTGGTATAAGTGCCGTCGGCGCCGGGCGTGCCGAGTACCAGGGTGCGCCAGGGTTCCGCGAGCAAGGGGCCGATGCGTTCGGCGACGCCAGTGGATTTGATATCGATCTGGCCCTCGACCTGACCGGCATCATCGAGCTTGAGGTCGCCGCTGGCGTCGAGCGTGGATGCGGCGTCGCTGCCGCGCAGGGAAACCAGCTTGAGCTGCCCCCCCGCTTGCTGCCAGAGCGTGAGCAGCAGCGGATCACCCCAATTGCGGATATCGTCGGGCAAACCGTTCAGTTCGAGTTCGAGTTCGGCATTGGTGCCGGTCAGCGTCAAGCCGGGATAGGCCAGGTTCTGGGCATGGATATAACCGGCAAGCGCGGCAAGACGGCGTTCAGTGTCATGCTGCTCGGGAATGTCGAGCAGATGGGCCTCGATCAGCGGGCTTTGTGCCAGAATACTATTGCCCAAAAGCGTATCGGACCAGACCATGTCCTTGCCGATGATGGAGAGCCGGGCAATGCGCCAGTCATCAATGCGGATGCTGGCTTCGAGGCCGGACCAGGCCAATGTATTGCGCAGGCCGGTAAAGGCGTCGGTGATGCTGGCGGGGCCAAGGGCGGAGGCCAGCAGATGGGTGGGGCGATAGACCATGACGCTGGCGCGAATGCCGGGGATTTCGGTCAACAGGTCTCCGCTGGCGATTTTCGCGTCGGTGCAATCGACATCGAAGCGGAACGGGAAGCCGCCGACATCGAGCGTGCCGCAAGTGAGGCGTGGGCTGGTAATGCCATCGGCCTGGGCCTGGGCCTCGATATTTTGCCGGACCAGGCCGGCCAGGATCAGCCAGGCGGCGCTCCAGGCGAGAACGACAAACAGCACGACACTGCCGAGAATGATGATTCGCTTCTTCATGGGAGCACTCTTATCCTCGGCAGCGCGGGGGCTAAAGCGGTTCAGCATGGGTAAATCCGGGTCGACCTATAATTGCATGGCAACTAGATGCGGTGGGCCGTTGCCGCAATCGCGCAGCTTTACTAGGATTCTGATGTGGATATGACACTGAGCGCACATTCGAGCCTGGCGGGAACCCATTGGGTGTTCGGCTATGGCTCGCTGATCTGGAACCCCGGCTTTGCCCATGTTAGCGCGCAGCAAGGTCTGCTGCGGGGCGCGCATCGCTCGCTGTCGATCATTTCAACCCATCACAGGGGCACGGCGGAGCGGCCGGGCCTGGTATTTGGGCTGGCGCGGGGCGGGGCCTGCCGGGGCATGGTGTTTGAGGTGGCGGACGCCGATTGGGCGGCGGTGCGGGCATATCTGGAAGAGCGCGAGCAGGTCACCTCGGTCTATCGTGACGTGACGCGCCCGGTGCGGCTTGCCGATGGGCGGATGGTCCGCGCCTTGGTCTTTGTGGTCGATGAGACCCATGAGCAATTTGCCGGGCGGCTGTCACTGGAGCAGCAATTGGCCATGGTGCAGGCCGGGGTGGGGCTATCGGGCCGCAATGTGGACTATGTGATCAATACGGCGCGCCATCTCGAGGTGCTGGGCATCCGGGACCGGCAGTTGATGGCGCTGGTAGACATGCTCGAAGCAGGCGCCGAAGCGGCCTAAGACTTCAGGCCGCTTGAGCGTCGGCCATGGGTTCGGCGCCTTCGAGGTCCCAGATGGTGCTGAGGCGTTCGGAATCGGCGGCCGGGGAGACGAGGCGGAAGACCCGGTCAGCGCAGTCGAGCGCCAGGCGGAAACGGGTGCGGCTCATCGGGTCACCCACGAGATCGGCAGTCGAGCCGACCCAAAGCACGTGGCTACCCTTGGCGATGACGTAAAGCTCGGCTTCGCCCATGGCGAAATGTTCGAGATTTTCGCTGACAAGGTCATAGGCGCGGCCCGAACGGCCCTGCCAATTGGTCCCACGGCTAAAACCGTGTGTCACAATCCTGCCCTCAACCATGCCAGCCATTGCCGTGTCCCCTGTTCAGTAGAACAAGAACAAAATTAGAACAAAATGCCGCAGCTGTCAAGCCGACATCCATATCATGCCTACATCTATGTATATGACAGTAGATTCTGTCAACATATAGTGATGTTGGCCGTCAGGAGCGCGAGGCCTTGAGAGCGTCGATCCTGCCGAGCAGATCGGTGTCCAGGGGACGCGAGAGGCCCTTTTCGACCGTGGCGAGAATCAGGTCAGTCGATTCGGATTCGATGGCTTTTTTGAGTCGGGCCGAAAAAACGTCCGGCGGCAGACCCGGCTCGATGGCGGGCAGGAATTTGGCTTCGGCCATACCCGGCCAGATGACCAGGCTATTGCGGCCCCAGAACAGGCCGGAATTGAGCGCTACCGGCACGACAGGCACGCCCAGTTCGCCATACATGCGCACAATGCCCTGCCGGTAATCGGCCGGGGCGAGCGGAGCCTTGCGGGTGCCTTCGGGGAAAATGACGATACGGCAGCCGCGATCGATGGCGGTATGGGCCTGTTTCATCATTTGGGGAATGGCATCGGCACCGCGGCGCCGATCGACGGCGATGCAATCGAGCGAGCGGGCAGCCCAACCGAAAAACGGCAGGTTCATCAACTCCTGCTTGATGATATAGGCGGGGCGGCCGGTATAGGGGAAGACGGCGAAGACATCCCAATCGGACTGATGCTTGCTGGCGATGATGCAGCCGCCAGGCGGGATATTCTCGGCGCCGGTGACGACGGTGCGCACCCCGGTCAGCACGCGCAGCAGCCATACATTGGAGCGGCACCAATATTTGGCTAGCGTCCAGGCAAGATTGGTGCGGCGGCGGGTGAGCAGCCACAGCAGGCCGATGATGATGGCGATAATGGCGGTCTGGCCAATGAAGACCAGATAGAAAAATGCCGTACGGATCGCCTGGATGAATTTCAAATCGGACCTCTCTGACGCAAGGGGTGGCCAGCTTCCGCAGCGTTCTTAATGGGCAATGCCGCTGCTGGCGAGATATTCCCGCAATTGTACAAGCTGATCGGCACTGAGGAGCCGCTTGGGCAGCATGCGATAGATGCGCGGGCCTTCAAAGAGCAGGATGATCTTATCGTTTTCGAGCCAGGAATGCAGGTGCGCCCAGGGCACCAGGTTCTCCCCATATTCCGAGCTAAAACTTAGCCCTTCAGGCGACCAGCTATAATCGACGGGCGCGCGGAGAGTTTTTTGCGCGGCAAAGGCCTGGCGGGCAGCGCGAGGGCCCTGGATCAGCGTTATGCCCACGATGATGCAGATGGGCAGCACGGCTATCAGGATGATGATCCCGATAAAGGGAATGGTGCCCGCCCCGTCGGTGCCTAGAGAAATCGCAATCAGAGCGATGAGCAGGAACAGCCACATCGCGCCAAAGCGCAGCAGGGTGGAGCGGCGCAGCAGGAACGAGGTGCCATAGAGCCGTTGAGCCGCGACTGCATCGTCTTCAGTAAGGGCGACGGTGACAGGGTGCATGGCGCTAGGAGGTCTCGCTGAGATAGCGGCGCACCGTCATGCGCGAGGTGATGGCGGTGAGGGCCGCAATGACGGGGATGACGGCGACAATGCCGATCAGTCCGTCGATACCAAGGGCAAAGCGGCCGAACAGCACGCCCATCTGTGCGCCGGCCTCGCTGGATAGCACATTGCCGGCCGCCGTGCTGATGACGGCGAAGAAGAGCAGCGTCGCAGCGGCGCCCAGCAGCCCGCCTTGCAGGCCGATGGAGAGGAAGCGGCCCTGGAATTCGCCGGCAATGAAGCGGTTGGAGGCTCCGATATAGTGCAGCACGTCGACGATTTCGCGATTGCTGGCCATGGCGCCACGGGTGGCGAAGATGATTGCGAGGACGGTCGCGACCCCGATCAAGGCCAGTACCATCAGGCCTGAAAGCACGATGGTCCCCGCCATGGTGTTGAGCTGTTGCCGCCAGGCGGCGTGGGTATCCAGGCTCGCGCCCTCAATCGCCTGAAGATTGCGGGTAAGGCCCTCGATATCGGCATCGACTGGATCGGCCAGTTGCACGACGACAAGGCGAGGAATTTCGATAGCGGTGAGGTCAAGCCCAGCGCCCAGCCAGGGCTCGAGCAGCTGCTGGCTTTCCTCGATGGTCAGCGCGCGGGCGGAAGCGACGCCGGGCGTGGTCTGAGCCAGGGAGACCGCAGTGCGCAGGTTGGACTCCATCACCTCGCCTTCGACGGGGCGGATCTGGATGGTGAGTTCGCGTCCGACATCGGAGGACCAGGCAATGGCCGATTTTTGCACCAGCACCACGCCGCCCAAGGTGACGGCGGAGAGGAAGCTCATAATGGTGATCATGAGCAGCAGGGTGCGGCCGGCGACGCTTTTTTCCGGCACGATGGGGGCGGCGCCACGGCGGCGGCGCAGCAGGGCAAAGATCTTGGCGGCGCGCTCAATCATGGATCACCAGTTCGCCCTTACTGAGCAACATGCGGGGATAGGAGAATTTATCGAGCAGCGGCAATTCGTGGGTGGCCAGAATGATCGTGGTGCCCAGCGTGCGGTTGAGCTCGGCAAACAGATGGACCAGCCGGCTTGAGAGTTCAGGGTCGACATTGCCGGTGGGCTCGTCCGCCAGCAGCACTTTGGGCCGGGCGATGACGGCGCGGGCAATGGCGGCGCGCTGCTTTTCGCCGCCCGAAAGCAGGGACGGCAGGGCATTCATGCGTTCGCCCAGCCCCACCCATTCGAGCAGCTCGGTGACATTGGGGCGGTATTCGCTTTCGGCCTGACCCAGCACGCGCAGCGGCAGGGCGACATTTTCAAAGGTTGTCAGGTGATCGAGCAGGCGAAATTCCTGGAATACGATGCCGATATGGCGGCGCATCTGCAACAGGCGGTCCTGGCTCAGGTCGCTCACATCCTCGCCGAACATGGTGACCTTGCCGCGTGAAGGCTTGAGCGAGAGCAATAGCAGGCGCAGCAGAGAGGTCTTGCCGGCGCCCGAGGGGCCGGTGAGGAAATGGAACGAGCCGGGCTCGATCGAAAAGGTCAGGTCCCGCAAGATTTCGGGACCATTGCCATAGCGCAGTCCCACATCGGAAAACTCGATCAAAAAGCAGGCTCCCCACTTGTCCGCCGGCCGGTACGCCCAGGGGCGAATCAGCCATGGTGCGCATCATAACAAAGGCGGGCCCCCGATGCGGCTGGTGTGAGCCATTGCCCGCAGGAAACGGCACAATTGTGGTGTTTTGCCGGTTCCGTCGCGTGGTTTGAGGAGTTTTAACCCCATCGGCTTAGGTTCGGCGGGGCGCATTTGTGTTTTACCCTCATTGTCTGGCCCGATGATCATCACCTGTCCCCATTGCCAGACCAAGTATCAGGTGACCTACGAGGCCATTGGCTCGGCGGGTCGCAAGGTGCAATGCGCCTATTGCCAGCGCGCCTGGCAGCAGGAGCCGGTGCGACCCCAGGCTCCGCCGGAGCCGGCCGACCAATTGTTCGAAGCCATGGCCGAGGATGGGCTGGATGAGGCGCTGGTGGCCGAGGAAATGGCCGTAGCGGCCGAGCTGGCGCAGCGGCTTGCGGCTGAGCAGGCGCAAGAGACAAAACGGGCCGGCGAGCTCGACCCGGCGGTTATTCGCAAGCGGCAGAAGGCCTTCTTGCAGCGGCAGAGCGCGCTGTTCGCGCATTTGCCCCTGGCACGGCTGCGGCGGGCGGCGCGGGTGGGCGGCGCGCTTATTCTGTGCGGCTTGATTGGTCTGTTCTATTTCGGTCGCGTGCCACTGGTCGAGCGCATCCCCTCGCTGGCCGGCGTCTATGCGGCGCTGGGCATGGGCGTTAATGTGGTGGGGCTGGACTTCTCCAATATCACTGCGCAGCGCGCGCTGCGCGATGGCAAGGACGTGCTGATCGTTTCGGCGCAGTTGGTGGGGCTACAGCCTGATCCAGTGGCGGTGCCGCCCGTTGTGGTGACACTGCTCGATCCGGCCGGCGCGGCTATTTACGAGTGGAGCGTCACCCCATCGGTGCGCGATCTGATGGCGGGTGAGCGCTCGAGTTTTGATACTCAATTGGCCTTGCCGCCTGGCGAGGCCGCGCGCATGCGGCTGAGCTTTGCGACAACGGTAGGCAATATGGCGCCACGCCAGACAACACCTCTATCGGGCAATGCCGGGCCATCTGCGCCCCAGGCCCCCATTTCTCCGGAGCATCCCTGATGGCCCGCATTCTTGTTGCTGAAGACGATCCGTCTGTGCGCGCCTTTGTGGTCAGTGCATTGACCATGAAGGGCCACGAGGTGGTGGCCGAGGAAGATGGGGGATTGGCCGCCGAAACGGCCGACGAAGAACAGGGGCGGTTCGATCTGCTGCTATCCGACATCAAGATGCCGATCATGGATGGCATTGCGCTGGCGCTGCATGTGGCGGCGAAATATCCCCAGATGATCATCGTGCTGATGACCGGCTTTGCCGATCAGCGCGAGCGGGCGCATGGGCTGGATGCCTTGATCTACGACGTCATCGTCAAGCCGTTCACGCTGGCGGACCTGCTGGCCAAGATCGATGACGCCCTGGTGGGCAAGCCGGTCGAAGTGGTGTCGCTGGGCCGGCGGGCGCTGGAGCAGTAATCAGCCGACAAGCGGGCGCCATTCGACCGCTACCTTTGCCAGACCATCGGCGAGGAAAGCACCCATGGCGTGGGCTTCGGCCTCGATATCCGTCTTTTCAGTTTTACTCAGCTTGCGGAACGGGGCGAGGTCGAGCGTGAGGCTATCTTTAGTCCGGTTTACGGTCCAATTGCCGGCGATGAAACCATCCACTGTAAAGGTCGCGATATAGCCATTGACGACCACCATGCGCTCCTTTGCGTGCGGCGGTTGCAGGCGGGAGCGGTCGGCGAAACCCAGAAAGACATTGTCATAGTCGGGCAGGAAACGAACCGGTGCCGGCATGTCCGGCGGCGGACGCGGAGCGTGGGGAAGATCATAGAGGACACGGCCGTCCTCGCCGCAGAATTCCACCAATTGTTCGCGCACGGCGTCGAAAGCGACGGCAAGGCGGGTAAGGCCGCACCAGGTCTGCATGTCCTTGACGCTGGCGGGGCCGTAGGCGGCCAGATAGCGCAAGACCAGCTCGGGCAGGGGGATGGGGTCGGAGAGGCCCTGGCCGATCCATTTTTCGATGCGCGTCAGCAGTGGCGCGCCGCCATGGCCCCAGATTCGGGTGGGCGGAATCTGGATCAGCGTTTCGGCGCCTTGCACGACTTGGGCCAGCACGAGGGGATCGCTATCGGGAAAATGTTCGCGCAGGCGCCGGCCGAGTTCGCCTGAAGTCATGGGCGCTTCGTCGATTATGGCGGCGCCCTGGCGGTTGACCGCCAGCCGGTCCGCATTGATGGCGCGCGATTTGGCGACCGAGCTGAAGGTGCGGTCCAGTACCGGCTGCATGAGCGGGCGAATGCTGCGTATATCCGGCACGGTATGCAGATGCAGCGTGGTGCGCATGGTGGTGGCGCGGAGCAGGGTCTTGTTAGTGATGAGCTCGGTCAATGCGCCATGGGTGAAGCCGGCAATGCGGTTCCACAGCGCAATATAGGGCGTGTTGGTGGTTTGCGCCTGCAGGCCCAGGAGGAACGCGACCGCGTCGGGGATGGCGATATCGGCGCGTTCCAGCATCCATTGCCGGGCGAGCGTGGCGCGGTTGAGCTGGCGGTCGGACAGTGTTTCGGGCATGGCCATCTCCTCCTTAAGCAAGAGGACTACGCCCGAAACGATCTGACAAGGGGTGTCAGCAGGCGTTCACAGCCAGTCGGGGACGCTGTCCAGCGCGATCAGTTCATCGAGCGATTTGCGGGGTCGGATGACATGGAAGCGGTCACCATCGACCAGCACTTCGGGGATCAAAGCGCGCGAATTATAGGTCGAGGCCATCACTGCGCCATAGGCGCCGGCGCTCATAACGGCGAGCAGATCGCCCTCCTTTACGCCGGGCATGGTGCGGGCCTTAGCGAGATAGTCACCCGTTTCGCAGACCGGGCCGACAATATCGGCGGTGATGGGGGCAAGGTTGGAGTGGTTGACCGGCTCGATATCGTGATGGGCTTCGTACAGTGTGGGGCGGATCAGATCGTTCATGGCCGCATCGACAATGACAAAATTGGTGCCGCCTTCCTTCACATATTCGACCTTGGTGACCAGGATGCCCGCATTGCCGACCAGCAGGCGCCCAGGCTCGATGACGAGGGTCACACCCAATTGGCCGATCTTGTCGCGCACCACAGCGGCATAGGCTTCCGGGTGGGGTGGGGCGGTCTCTTCATGGGTATAGGGGATGCCCAGGCCGCCGCCCACGTCCACATGCTCGATGTCATGACCATCGGCGCGCAGGGCCTTGACCAGTTCGGCCATCAGACCAAAGGCATTGCCGAAGGGCTCAAGATCGGTGATCTGGCTGCCGATATGCATATCGACGCCGACTGCGACCACTTTGGGCAGTTCGGCAATGCGGCGATAGACTTCGAGCGCGCGAGCATAGGGAATGCCGAACTTGTTCTCGGCCTTGCCGGTGGAAATCTTGGCATGGGTACGCGCGTCCACATCGGGATTGATGCGGACGGAAACGCGGGCGGTCTTGCCCATGTCGGCCGCGACCATAGAGAGGCGTTCGAGTTCGGGCTCGCTCTCGACATTGAAGCACTTGATGCCCGCTTCAAGGCCGCGGCGCATTTCGGCGATGGTCTTGGCGACGCCGGAAAAGACGATCATGTCGGGCTTGATACCCGCGGCCAGAGCGCGTTCGAGCTCGCCCAGCGAAACCACGTCGGCGCCGGCGCCTTCGGACGCCATCAGCTTGAGTACGGCCTGGTTGGAATTGGCCTTCATGGCATAGGCCAGAAGCGTCGGGATGCCTTCGAACGCTGACTTCACCACCCGCACATGGCGGCGCAGGGTGGCCGATGAATAGACGTAAAACGGCGTACCGACCTTTTCAGCCAGCGCGTTCAGATTGACGTCCTCGGCAAAAAGGGTGCCGTCGCGATGTTCGAAATGGTGGACCATTTTAGTTCCCGGTCGTCCCGCATCCACAAGGACGCGGTGGGTGTTGCCCGTCTGGCGACGACCTCTACGGCACCGCTTGGAAAAACGAAAGCAAGACTTATCGATTCACCGCATAAGCGGCTTCGATCCGCTCGGCGACCAGGTTTTGCAGCTGCCAGAGATGGGGGTCATGAATGCCCATATCTTCCAGATGCCGCACGGTGGCGAAGAGATATTCAGCCATGGAGCCGCGATTGCCGACCGCCTTGGCCAGCACATCGGCAATGGCCTCGACGGTGAGGCCGGAAATGTAGCGCCCCGAATGGCGGTCGATGCAGAAGGTGATGGCGCGGATGGTGCGCTCGCCGCTTTGCACATTGACCCAGCGCGGGGGAAAGGCGGAGGGCAGCCAGCCCATTTCGCGTTCGAGCAGTTTGGTCAGGTTTTCGTCGATCCGGTCGGCCGGCAGGCGATAGAGTACGCCCTTGCAGGCGCCGCCGCGATCGAGCGCCAGCATGAGCCCGGGATTTTCGTCGCTGCCGCGGAAGCGGTTGTTCCAGCCCAAGCAAAAGGCGCGATGCCAGCCGCGGACCACGCCGGTGCGCATTTCGACGAAGTCGCAGGCCGGTTTCCAGATCAGCGAGCCATAGGCGAAGAACCAGACCTCGCCGGTATGGGGCTCGGTGCCCAGCAACTCATTGATCGTGGCGTTGTAGTCATCCGTCGTTGCTGCCCGCATCCCTTCTGGAGGTGGGGGCATTTCGTCGGAAAGCGAAGCGTGTTGCACAAGGGCGACATGACGCTCGGAGAGGCGCATCTGTCGGATTTTGGCTCGCATCGCTCCGTCCAAATCAGTTCAACGCCGATATGGTGGGGCCAGCAGCGGGGTTATTCAACCCCGCCATCGCCATGCCCGCCATGCTTTTTCTTTTGCAACGGCTTGGGGTCGTGCGGCTCACCGGTGAGAATGGTCTTCCAGCGAGCGGCCTGGATCAGCACATTGGCGGGGGCCGTGCCGCCATAGGACTGGCGAGCGGCAACCGAGGCCTCGACCGTCAGCACCTTGTGGATGCGGCTATCGATGCGCTGGTCGATGAATTTGAAGTCCTCGATGGTGAGGCCTTCGAGCCCGCAATTCTTCTGTTCGGCCAGGGCGACGATCTGCCCGGTAATGTGATGGGCGTCGCGGAAGGGGATATTGAGCTCGCGCACCAGCCAATCGGCAATGTCGGTGGCGGTGGAAAAGCCCGCAGCGGCGGAGACGCGCATGCGTTCGCGATTGGGCACCATGTCGCCCACCATGCCGGTCATCGCGGCAAGAGACAGAGAGAGAGCATCGAGGGCGTCGAAGGCCACTTCCTTGTCTTCCTGCATGTCTTTGGAATAGGCCAGCGGCAGGCCTTTCATGACGACGAGCAGCGAAGTCAACGCGCCCAGGATGCGACCGATCTTGGCGCGGACCAACTCGGCAGCGTCCGGATTGCGCTTTTGCGGCATGATCGAGGAGCCGGTGGTGAATTTGTCGGAGAGGCGCACGAAGCCGAATTGCGCCGAACTCCAGATCACCATTTCCTCCGCAAAGCGGCTGAGATGCATGGCGCAGATCGAGGCGGCAGCCAGTGTTTCAAGGATGAAGTCGCGGTCGGAAACGGCGTCGAGCGAATTGGCGGTGGGGCGATCAAAGCCCAGCTGTTCGGCAGTCCGTTCGCGATTGATCGGATAGGGCGTGCCGGCCAGCGCGGCCGAGCCGAGCGGGCTTTCGTTCAAACGCTTGCGGGCATCGAGCAGGCGGCCGGCATCGCGGCCCAGCATTTCGACATAGGCGAGCAGGTGATGGCCGAAAGTCACCGGCTGGGCGCTTTGCAGATGGGTGAAGCCGGGCATGATGGTCTGGGCTTCGTCTTCGGCCTTGGTCACCAGCGCGAGCTGCAGGGTGTGCACCTGGACGACCAGAGTATCGATGGTGTCGCGGACATAGAGTTTGAAATCGGTCGCCACCTGATCGTTGCGCGAGCGGGCGGTGTGCAGGCGCCCGGCGGCGTCGCCGATCTTTTCGCGTAGGCGCGATTCGACATTCATGTGAATGTCTTCGAGTGTACGCGAGAACGTGAAGCTGCCGCTCTCGATTTCCGCCAGCACCTCATTTAGACCGGCCACGATGGCGTCGCGATCTTCCTGCGTCAGAATGCCCGTCTCGGCGAGCATTGTGGCATGGGCGATTGATCCGGCAATATCCTGGCGGAAGAGGCGCTGATCGAAGCCGATCGAAGCGTTGATTTCTTCCATGATGGCGTCGGGGCCAGTGGCGAACCGGCCGCCCCACATCTTGTTGCTCATCGCTGGTTTCCTGGAGATTGCATGTCTGACAATAGCGCACCCCACCAACCAGCACCAAACCGCTCGCGGCTGTTCATCACGCTGGCTGTGGCGGGAGTGGCCGTAGCTATAGCGGCGTGGACCTATCTCGGCAATGCTGCCGGCGCCAAGGAATGTCCGGTACAGGCAGAGGCCGCCGCAACCATCGACAATGCTGCCAAGGGCGAGCTGGCGGCGCTGATGGGGAGCGGGGAAGGGCGGGGCTACAAGAGTATGGCGTTCAAGGACGCTGGCGGCAAGGACATGAGCATTGCCGACTTTTCCGGCAAGGCGCTGCTGGTCAATTTCTGGGCGAGCTGGTGCGTGCCGTGCCGCGAGGAAATGCCGGCGCTCGACGCGATTGCTACCAAGTACAATTCGGACGCCTTCATGGTGCTGCCGATTAATCTCGATATCGGGGAAGGCGGGCTGGAAAAGGCCAAGGGGTTCCTGGACGAAAACCAGTTCAAGAACCTGCCGCTCTATGCCGATAGCAGCTTTGCTGCCTTTGAGCGTCTCAAGCGCGAAGCGGTGGCGGTGGGCCTGCCGGTGACGCTGGTGCTGGATGAAAATGGCTGCGAGCTGGCCGTGCTACAGGGGCCGGCGGAATGGAATTCGGCCGATGGCGAAGCGGTCGTCGAGGCGCTGGTAGGGCTTAAGAGCTAGATCAGCCGATCAACCACGGCGCCCGAATTGATCACGGGCGCCTTTGCGTCTGCTTGGGGATTGAGCAAGGCGGCCTTGGCCTGTTCTTCGGCGGCAGCGATGCGCAATTGTGCGGTGAGTTCGGCGACCTTGGCGAGCTGGGCCACAGCAGGCGTTGCACTGCGATCAACGATGCGGTTGATCATGGCCGGCGGGCTGGTTCCGATGGAATTGCTCATGGTCAGGCCTGCTTATCTATCTTGAGTCCCTGGCCAGGCGGCGGGGCGGCGGGCGCGGATTGCAGCAGGGTATTGAGCAGGGTCGCTTCCAGGTCGTGGGTTTTCTTGAGCACGGCCATCTGCACGGAACCGCGCGTTGCCGCAGTCCGCATGGTCACCATTTGCATGGCGAGATCGGTATCCATGGAGCGCCCCTTCTGGGTCAATGAAGCCTTAGACTAGCGCTGAGGCGGTAAACAAAGGCTTGGAATATTGTGGCGATTTGGTGAATTGCACCGAGTCCGGCCTGGGCTAACGGCCGCCCCAGAACACGACTTCGCGCCGTTTGAGACCCGCCGCCAGTATGACACCAGTGGCAAAGCCGCCCAGATGGGCCCACCAGGCCACGGATTCGGTCGAGCCGATCACCACATAGAAGAACTGCGTAGCCACCCAGAAACCCAGCATCCAGAAAGCCGGCACGGGCAAGGGAATGGGAATGATAATGCGCGCGAGCACGAAAACACGGGCATGGGGGAAGAGCAGGATATAGGCGCCCATGACGCCGGCCACCGCGCCCGAGGCACCGATCAGGGGGCCATTGGCGTCGAGGTTGAAGGCCATATGGGCCAGAGCCGCGCAGATGGCGCAGATCAGATAGAAGGCCAGGAACCGGACATGGCCCATGGCGTCTTCGATATTGTCGCCGAAAATCCACAGGAACAGCATGTTGCTGAGCAGATGCAGCCAATCGGCATGCAGGAACGCATAAGTGATCAGCGTCGCCCAATCGGGCAGCCAGGGCACGGGCTGGGGATAAAGATTGCGCACGACGATGGGGATCATGCCGAAATCGATGGTGGCCTGATCAAAGCCTGCCGGCGGTAGCACCGACTGGAGCAGGAAGCAGAGGGTGGTCAGCGCCATCAGCCCATAGGTCACATAGGCAAACCGTACATGCCTGATCGGGTTGGTGTCATGCAGCGGCAGGAACATGGATCAGCCGCCTTTCGCCACGTCACCGTGATTGCCCGGCACCCAGAGCACGTCCTTGGCACCATTGGCATTGGCGACGCGCGCCAGCACGAATAACAGATCGGAAAGGCGGTTGAGATAGCGCACGGCTTCGGGATTGGTATCGGGCTCGGCCGCCGCCAATTGCACGGTCAGGCGCTCGGCGCGGCGGGTCACGGTGCGCGCAATGTGCAGCGCTGAGGCAAGCGGGGTGCCGCCGGGCAGCACGAAGCTCTTGAGCGGGGTAATATCGGCGTTGAAATGATCGATCTGCTTTTCCAGCCACTCGGTTTGTACTGCGCGGACCCGCAGGCTTGGATATTCCGCCGCCGGATCATCGGCGCCGGGGGTCGCCAGGTCCGAGCCGACATCGAAAAGATCGTTCTGCACACGGGAGAGCAGCATATCGATCTTGGGCATGGAATTGGTTTGCAGGCGCGCATGGCCGATAAAGGCATTGGCCTCGTCCACTGTGCCATAGGCTTCGACGCGGAGGTCGAATTTGGGGCGACGGGGGCCGCGGACCAGGCCCGTCGTGCCGTCATCGCCGGTCTTGGTATAGATGCGGTTGAGCTTGACCATGGCTAGCCCCGACCGCCAAAGAAGTAGAGTGCGCCCAGCAACAGCACGAGCGCCACGGCCTGGCCGATGACGCGCAGACGCATCAGCTTCTGGCTGGTATTGCCCGGACCGCCCTTGAGCATATTCCACAGACCCATGCCCAGCACGACGACGACGAAGAGCAGGGCGAGCGCGATGGCGATATTGAGAAGGGTTTCCATGAAGTCCTGCATGCTTTGGGCTCGCTGCCCTACGAATCCGTATGACCGATATATCTCGTTAGCCCCTCGGCCAGCGCATCATAGATGGCACGAATCCGGTGGCTGGTGAACAATTCCCTGTGGGTGGTGAGCCAGACTTCGAGCGGGGGAATGGCGAGATCGATCGGCAGGGCCACCATGCCGGGCGTTTGAGCCACCAGGCCCGCCTGGGCAAAGCCCACGCCCAGGCCTGCACGCAGCAATTGCCAAAGCTGGGTCTGGCTGTCCGAGCGCAGCAGGAAATGCTCGCGCTTGAGCGGGAAGCCGAGCTTTTGCGCGTGGGCTATGATGAGGTCGGACCGGTCCAGTCCGATAAGATCGTGATCGTAGAGATCGGCCTGGGTTTTCGGGGTGCCACGCCGATCCAGATAATCCTGATGGGCGACCGGAACCATGGGGATTTCGCCGAGCTTTTTGGTGACGAGGTCGAGTTGGTTGGGCCGGAACATGCGGATGGCGATATCGGCTTCGCGCAGCAGCAGGTTCTCGGCCGAATCAGTGGGAGCGAGTTCGAGCGCGATGGCTGGATAGCGTTGGCGGATGGCGACCAGCAGATCGGGCAGCACGTAATTTGACACCATCGTGCTGGCGGTGATGCGGACGGTGCCGCCGAATTCGGCCTGGGCGCCCTCTGCCAGGATCGCGGCCTGGGCCAATGAGGCTTGTGCGGCGGCCACCGGCTCATAGATGCGCAGAGCCGCCACATTGGGCTTGAGGCCGCTCAGGGTGCGCTCGAACAGCGACAGGCCCAGATCATATTCGAGCGTTTCGATATGGCGGCCGACCGTGGGTTGGCTGATGCCCAGTTCGCGCGCCGCGGCCGAAAGCGAGCCATTGGCGACGACGGCGGAAAAGCTCCGCCACAAGGCCCAGTCGGGTTCTCTATTCATTTATGAATGGCGATCCGAAGATAATGGCGGATTTGTCGACGATAGTGAATGGACGATGTTGTGTCCACCGGCAAAGGAGATGCAGAATGAACACGGCAAAAATTACGGTCTTGGGCATTAACGGCCATATCGGCCATCACGCGGCCAAGGCGTTTCGTGACTCGGGCTACAGCGTCACCGGCTTTGGCCGGAGCAATCGGATGCCAATTGAGGGCGTCACCTTCGTCAAGGGCGATGCGGGCAATGTCGGTGAGATCGCGGCCTCTATTGCCGATGCCGATATTGTGGTGAATGCGCTCAATCTGCCCTATGCAGAATGGGACAGGGGCCGCGCCGAGGCACAACTTGCTACCGTGATTGCCGCGATGGGCGATAGCGGCAAGACCATGATGTTTCCGGGCAATGTCTATAATTACGCCGCGACCGACCGGCATATGACACCGGACCTGGCGCAGCATCCGCAGACGCCGCGTGGCGCCATCCGGGTGCGGCAGGAGGCCATGCTGGCGGCAGCGTCCAGGGCCGGCAAGTTCCAGACCATCATCATCCGGGCCGGGGATTTCTACGCGCCGGGCAATGTTGGCGATTGGTTCGATCAGGCCATGCTGATGGATGCCAAAAAGGGCAAGGTCCATCATATGGCCGATCTGGATGTGGGCCATGCCTGGGCCTACCTGCCTGATCTGGGGCGGGCCTTTGTGGCGGTGGCAGAGCAGCGGCAGAGCCTTGGTGCGTTCGAGACGTTCCACTTTGCCGGGCATTTTGAGACGCATGGCGCCATGCTGGCGGCCATTCAGGCGGCGGCGCCGGTTCCGCTCAAGGCTTCGCAACTGCCCTGGATTGTGCTGCAGGCCATGGGACTGGCGATGCCGATGATGCGGGAAATCGTCAAGATGCGCTATCTTTGGAACAATCCGATGGAGCTGGTCGATCCCCGGCTGGATGCCATTCTGGGCAAGGATTTCGGCACGCCCTTTGCGGAAGCCGTAGCGGCTTGCGTCGCGCCATTCTTCGCGCAAAAGGCGGCTTGAGGGAATTGTCCAGCAGACCTCATGGCGAGCTTGTCGAAGGATGAGGTCTACTGGGAAAAGGCGGCCTGGAAGCCCAATTCCCCGCGGATATCCTGGGCCGTCCGGCCGGCGTCGCGCAGGCTCGCCAAGGTAGGCGAGCCTTTTGATTTGCTGAGCTTTCTGCCCTCGGCGTCGAGCAGAAGCCGATGGAAATTGTAGATGGGCGAGGGCAGGCCGAGCAGGAATTGCAGCAGGACATGGAAATCGGTCGCCGCCTCCATGTCGCGGCCGCGGGTGACGTGGGTGATGCCCTGGGCGGCATCGTCCACGACGACGCTGAGATGATAGCTGGTGGGCGTGCCCTTGCGCTGCAGCACCACATCGCCCCAGCGCTCGGGCCTTGCATAGCGCACTTGCGGGCGGTCGGTGACGAGCGGGCCGACGATTGTAAAGGTCAGCATGCCCGTCCGGGCTGTGGCTTTTTCGGTGTCGAGGCGGAATTGTACGGGATCGCCGCGTCGCAGGCGCTCGATCTGTTCGCCTCGATGCAGATGCCTGCAGGTGCCGGGATAGAGCGGGGCGCCATCGGGATCGGTGCCCTTGGCCCTGGCGGCGATATCGCTGCGCGAGCAGAAGCAGGGATAGAGCAGATCGGCATCGCGCAGGCGATTGGCGGCGTCGGCATAGATGGGGAAGCGTTCGGACTGGACCATGACGGGCTCGGGCCAGTCCAGGCCCAGCCAGTGCAGGTCATCGATGATGGCCTGGGCAAATTCGGGTTTACAGCGCTCGGGGTCGGTGTCCTCCATGCGCAGCAGGGCCGTGCCGCCCAGCAGCGCTGCCGCCTGCCAGGTATAGAGCGCGGAAAAGGCATGGCCGAGATGCAGCCGGCCATTGGGGCTGGGGGCAAAACGCAGGATGGGTTTGGACGATGGCGAAGACATTGCAGCTTGTGTACAGCAGACAAATGTCTTCGTCACCGCGCATTGACAATGTTGAATCTATCGCCGCCCATCTCGACATGCTGGTCGGGATTGACCCGCGGCTGGCTGCCATCAGGGTGGTGACCGGCGCGGTTCATCCTCGCATCGATGTGGCTGGCTTTGCCGGGATTTCGCGTATTGTCTGCGGGCAATTGCTGTCCGTGGCGAGCGCCGCCGCTATCTGGGAGCGCTATGTCAAGGTCGAGGGAGCGCTCGACCCGGCGGGCTTTCTGAGCCTTGATGAGGCTGCGATCCGCGCCGTCGGTTTTTCGGGCGGCAAGTATCGCACGGTGCGCGCGATTGCCGAAGCCATGGCGTCGGGCACGCTGGATTTCGATCATCTCGAAACCCTGCCGGCTGACGCGGCGGTGAGCTATCTGACGGCCCATAAGGGGATCGGCCCTTGGACGGCGCAGGTCTATCTGATGTTCTGTGCCGGCCATCCCGACATCTTTCCGGCCGGGGATCTGGCGCTGCGCAAGGCGGCGCAGGATGGCTTGGGGCTTGATCGCCTGCCCGAAATAGCGGAACTGGCCAATCTTGCACGGAATTGGGCGCCGCACCGATCTGCGGCAGCACTGTTGCTTTGGCGATATTATGCGGTTTGCCGGAACCGTGAAGGCGTTCTGGGCTGATTGCGGAACCGGAATAGCAAAGCCAGTTGATGGCCTGATACAGTTATGCCTCATTGCCGGCTGAACTTGTGCCGATGCCGTCGTAAAATCGATGCTGGGCCTTTTCGTCTTGCCATAATGGCATCGACATGGATGATATAGCAGTGCGGCAAACTACAGCGTCGATGGGCGCGGGTGGTTGCAAAATGGCTGAGACTTCTCCGCAGGATCTGACCGATCTGTCGAGCTACCTCTATGGTGCGGTGTTCGACGACACGATGTGGGCCAAGGCTGCCGAAGTGTTGCGCCGCGCCACCAATAGTCAGCATGCGGCGCTGGGTTTCTTCGATTATCAGACGCGACAGCAATCCATGCTGCATGGCGATTGCGCGCCCGAGTTCGAACATAGCTACCGCGACCTGTTGGATATCAATCCATTGGCTCGCCCCATGCAGATGATGGCACTGGGCACCGCGCTGGTGGATCAACAGGTGGTGGCCCATGATGATTTCGAGCGGTCTGCCTTTTTTGATCTGTGGATGCGGCCACAGCAGATGCATAGCGCCATGATGCACAAGATCAGCACGCGCAGCGGCATCAGTGGTTATCTCGCGCTTACGCGCGGGGGCAAGGCTGACAAGTATGAGCGGCGCGATCTGCAGGTGATCAATGAAACCGGTCCGACACTGGCACATGCCCTCAACCTGCGCGTGCAGTTCGGCAGCCGCATTATGGAGCAGACGGGGCAGAAACTGGG
>NZ_JNNO01000026.1 GCF_000735585.1 Devosia sp. LC5 | reverse complement strand
CGCTTCCACCACACCCAGCACCGCCTCATTGCCCGGCAGCACCATGGCAATATCGAGCCCCGCCGGATCGATCCCGGCCCTAATGATCATCCCGTCAAACGCCGCCCGCGTGCCCGAACCGGTCTCGCGCAATACCCAGGCCGTGCCGCCATAGCCCGCCGCCTGTGCCGCCCCCGGCTCGGTCCAGGCATGCCCTGCCCCCACCACCACGATCATCTCATCCTGATCGAGCAGGTCCACGCTCAGCGCCGGCCGGTTCACCTGCCCCTCCACCAGCCCCAGTTCGGCCAGCCCGCTCTCGACGCCATCGGCCACCTGGCCGGTATTGCCAAATGCCATATCCAGCTCGATTCGCGGATGCATCTGCCGATAGGCCACGAGCCGCCGGGGCAGCCAGTAATCGGCCACGGTCTGGCTCGCCATGACCGACAGCCGCCCCCGCAACAGCCGCGACAAATCATCCAGCGCCCCCTGTGCCGCCTTGGCCCGGTCCAACACGGCCTGCGCCTCGGGCAGGAACGTCCGCCCCGCCTCATTGAGCACAATGGACCGTCCCACCCGGTCGAATAGCGTCACGCCATGCCGGTTTTCCAGCGCCGAAACCGCCGCACTGACCGCCGACTGCGTCATATGCAGCCCCTCCGCCGCCCGCGTGATGTGCTGGCGCTCCGCCACGGCGAGAAAAATCCGCAATTGCTCGAGGGTCATGGGCGCTCACTAATCAATCGATATTACCGATTAATCTCACATAAATCATGCGTTGGAAACGAACATCGCTTCGGCGCTATTGCTCGGCGCAGAGGTTCCCCATGTCCATTGCCGTCGCCGATATCCGCCCGCTGTCCCGCCTCGCCAGTCCAACCGACGCGGTGCGCTTTTTCACGCCCAACTGGTTCGCCGCCACCATGGGCACCGGCATTCTGGCCATAGCTCTGGGCCAATTCCCCGATCTGCCGCTGCTGTTTGCCGCCGGCACGGGACTATGGCTGTTCAACATTGCGCTCTTCACCCTCTTCACCGCGCTTTATGCCACGCGCTGGATCACCCATTTTTCCGGCGCCAAACGGATACTGGCGCATTCGAGCATGTCGATGTCGCTGGGCTGCATTCCCATGGGCCTGGCGACCATCATCAATGGCGCCGTCCTGTTCGGCGTGCCCGCCTTCGGCACCGCGATAATCCCGATCGCCCATGCCCTGTGGTGGCTCGATGCGGCGCTGGCGCTGGCCTGCGGCATCGGCGTGCCCTTCATGATGTTCACCCGCCAGAGCCATTCGCCCCAGCAGATGACCGCCATCTGGCTGCTGCCCATCGTCGCCGCCGAGGTCACCGCAGCCAGCGGCGGCCTGCTCCTGCCCCATCTCGGTCCCGCCGACCAATTGACCGTCACGCTAATCAGCTATTGCCTCTGGGCCTGTTCGGTGCCGCTGGCGCTGGGCATGCTTGTCGTGCTGGTGGTGCGGATGATCGTGCACAATCTGCCCGACGCCAATATGGCCAGCTCCTGCTGGCTTGCGCTTGGCCCCATCGCCACTGGCGCGCTGGGCATGTTGCTACTGGCCGAACATGCGCCCGGCGTACTGCAAGCCCATGGCCTTGGCGCCTATGCCGGCGCCGTGGGCGGCGCCAGCTTTCTCATCGCCGTACTGCTCTGGGGCTATAGCCTGTGGTGGCTGGGCATGGCTGGTCTGATCACCCTGCGTTATTTCCGCGGCGACGTGCCGTTCAATCTGGGCTGGTGGGCCTTCACCTTCCCGCTGGGCGTCTATGCCGTCACCACGCTCAAGCTGGCCCATGTGATCCCCTTTACCCCGCTCATGGTGTTCGGCAGCGTGCTGGTCGGCGTGCTGGCGCTGGTCTGGCTCATCGTGGCCTCCCGCACTCTTGTCGGCGCCTGGCGCGGCGAGCTGTTCTCTGCCCCATGCCTTGCCGATGACTGATCCGGTGAAAACGGGGAAACCGGGTCGGAAACTCCCCCGCCATCGCCTATATTCTCCCCTCAGGAGAATCGATCCTTGCCCATTCGCCAGCTGCCCGAAGATCTGATCAACCGCATCGCCGCCGGCGAGGTGGTGGAGCGGCCTGCCAGCGTGATCAAGGAATTGGTGGAAAACGCCATCGATGCCGACGCCAGCCGCATCGTGGTCACCACGGCGGGCGGCGGCAAGACGCTGATGCGCATCGAGGATGACGGCCATGGCATGGACCAGGCCGACCTGCTGCTCTCGGTCGAGCGCCACGCCACCTCCAAGCTCAGTGCCGACGATCTCGACGATATCCGCACACTGGGCTTCCGCGGCGAAGCCCTGGCCTCGATCGGCTCGGTCGCCGAGCGGAGTGTTTCCTCCCGCCCCGCCAATGCCGAAAGCGGCTTGCGCATCGAGGTCCGAGGCGGAGTCCGGACCGCCCCCGTGCCACAGGCGATGAACCGGGGCAGTGTGGTCGAGGTCAGGAACCTTTTCGGCAATGTCCCCGCGCGGCTGAAATTTTTGAAGACCGACCGGGCCGAGGCCGGCGCCATCACCGATGTGATGAAACGTCTCGCCATGGCCAATCCAGGGGTGCACTTTGTGCTGAACGGCAGTGACCGCTCCCCCGCCAATTGGCCCGCCGTCAGCGGTACTGGCGCTCTGGAAGCGCGGCTGGCCCAGGTCATCGGCGATGATTTCGCCCAGAACGCCGTGCGGCTGGCCACCTCGCGCCATGGCGTGGTCGTTGCGGGGCTGGCGGGTCTGCCCACCTATACCCGCGCCAATTCGCTGTCGCAGTTCTACTTCGTCAATGGCCGCTCGGTGCGCGACAAGGTGCTGGTCGGCGCCATCCGCGCCGCCTATGCCGACTATACCTTCCGCGACCGCTTCCCCGTCGTCGCCCTCTACATCGCCATCGATCCGGCCGAGGTTGACGTCAATGTCCACCCCGCCAAGGCCGAATTGCGTTTCCGCGACGCCGGCGCCGTGCGTAGCGCCGTCATCCGCGCCATTGGCGAAGCGCTGACTGCTGCGGGTTTCAAAGCCTCCACCAGCGTTGCCGACGATATTCTGGGCGCCTTCACCGCCCCGCAATACGAGACGGCGCCTGCCAGCGCAGTGCCGCATCGCCAGGACTTCACCCGCCCGGCAATGCCCTTTGCCAGTTACGATCGCGCATCGGGCTATGGCAGCGCCAATCCCTTCTCGCCGCAATATGGCGCCTCCGCCCAACAAGGCATTGAAGGCCTCAACGAACCCAGCGCCCGCGTCGAGAGCGAAGCCGCTCCCGCACTGGTGGAGTTCCCCCTTGGCACCGCCCGCGCGCAGATGTTCGACAATTTCATCATCGCCCAGAATAGCGAAGGCCTCTTGCTGGTCGATCAGCACGCCGCCCATGAGCGGCTGGTCTATGAGCGCTTCAAGGCTCAACTCGCCTCTGGCCCGGTGCCCAGCCAGGCCCAGTTGATCCCCCTCGTCATCGAGCTGCCCGAAGAAGATTGCGCCCGGCTGGAAGACGCCGCCCCGGACCTGGAGCGCTACGGCCTTTATCTCGAACGCTTCGGCCCCCGCGCCATCGCCGTGCGCGAAACCCCGGCTTTGCTCGGCAATTCCGATATCGAAGGCCTCGTGCGTGACGTGGCCGATGGCCTGGCCGAATGGGACAATTCCACCGCCGTCGCCGACCGCATGGACGAAATCATCGCCCGCATGGCCTGCCACGGCTCGGTCCGCTCCGGCCGGCGCCTGCGCGTCGACGAAATGAACGCCCTGCTCCGCGACATGGAAGCCACCCCTCATTCCGGCCAATGCATCCACGGCCGCCCCACTTATGTCGAGCTCAAGCAGAAGGATATTGAGCGGCTGTTCGGGCGCAGCCGGTAGAGCTCACCGAAGCAGAATCTGCCGGGACTCACATATGCCCCGGCTCACCTCGCCCCTCAGGGGAGAGGTCGACGGCGAAGCCGGCGGGTGAGGGGTGCGATGCTTCCACATCCGGGATTTCCCAGCATCGCACCCCTCACCCTGGCCCTCTCCCCTGAGGGGCGAGGGGACGATAGCGCTCTTCGATCGGTGCCGGTCGTAAGGGGGAGAAGGTGTCGGCTGGTAGTTCAGCTCCCTAAGCCGCCAGTGGCCCAATATATTTCGACTGCGGCCGGATCAGCCGGCCGTGATCGATCTGCTCACGCGCATGCCCAATCCAGCCGCCGACACGCCCCGCCGCAAAGACGCAGGTAAACGCCTCGCGCGGCAGGCCAAGCGCCTCCAGCAACAGCGCCGTATAAAATTCCACATTGGTTTCCAGCGCCCGGTCCGGCTTTTTCTGCCGCAGCAAAGCCAGCGCCGAACGCTCAACAGCCTCCGCCAGCGCCAAGCGCTCGGCCGGCACCGCGCCAGCCTCTGCCAATTGCCGCAGCGCAGTCTTGAGCGCATCGGCCCGCGGGTCGCGCACGCGATAAATGCGGTGCCCAAAGCCCATCAGCCGCTCACCGCGCGCCAGTTCGGCCGCCAGCCATGGCTCGGCGCGGTCGGGCGTGCCGATGGCATCCAGCATATCGAGCACCGGACCGGGCGCACCGCCATGCAGTGGGCCCTTGAGCGCGCTTAGTGCCGCCAGAATCGCCGAAGTCAGCCCAGCACGCGTCGAGGCCACCACGCGGGCGGCAAAGGTGGAGGCGTTGAGCCCGTGGTCGGACACCGTCACCAGATAGGTATCGAGCGCATTGACCTGCGCCTGGCTGGGCGCCGTGCCGGTCAACATGGCCAGCATATCGGCGGCATGGCCAAGCGTGTCGCTGGGCGCCACGACCGGCAGTCCCTGCTGCAAACGCAGCAAGGCGGGCGTGAATACGGCCGGGGCGGCCAGCAGCCGATAGGCCGTATCGCGATCCTCGCCATCGGGCAGCCGGGCGATCATGGCGCGCAGGCCTTCGATCGGGCTCAACGCCAGAATGGCCGCGTCGACACCTTCGATATAGGCATGCACCTCCTTGCGGGCGGTCGCCAGGTGGCGGGTGATGGCGGCGGTATCCGCCTCAAGGAAATCGCCCAGCAACAAGGCCAGCATGGCCTCGTAGCTGGTGTGCCCCGCCAGCGCATCGAGTGAATGGCCGGCGATGATCAGCCGCCCATTGAGCCCATCCACATCCGACAGCATGGTTTCGGCTGCGATGACGTCGTCCAATCCAGAGATCATCTTGTTTCTCCTCTGCTTCATGGGGTAAATGGGCCTGCTCAAGATTGACGTCAATCTTGATGCTAATCATCAATGTGAGGTTCCATGGGCTGGATCACGGCAGAGCAGGCCTTGCAGCGTCTGGGCACCAAGCCGCAGACGCTGTACGCCAATGTCAGTCGCGGCCGGATCGCGGCCAAACCCGACGCCACCGATCCGCGCCGCAGCCTTTACAGCACCGAGGATATCGACCGCCTCGCCAGCCGACAGCATGGCCGCCGCAAGGCCGAGACCGTGGCCGCGCAGTCCATCGCCTGGGGCGATCCGGTGCTGCCGACGACGATTTCGACCGTGCAGGATGGCCGGCTCTATTATCGCAGCGAGGATGCAGCAATGCTCTCGCGCACGGCCGATCTCGAAGCCGTGGCCGGCCTGCTCTGGGGCGGCAAGCGGCCGCGCTTTCCCATCATGCCGGGCGAAGAGATTGCGGGCCTGCCCCAAGCCTTCACCGTGCTCGGGCGCCTCGCTGCCAGCGATATGCCCACGCTAGGGCGCGGCAATGCCGTCCTCCATGCCGATGCAGCCCGAGTTATGGGTGCAGTGTCCCGGGCGCTGGCCGGTTCGACGGCGACCGAATTAACCGCCCATGAACGCCTCGCCCGCCACTGGCATCGCCCCGAGGCCGCCGACATTATCCGGCGCGCGCTGGTGCTGCTGGCCGAGCACGAGCTCAACGCCTCGACCTTTTGCGCCCGCGTCACCGTATCGACTGGCGCTCCCCTCTCGGCGGCCGTGCTGTCGGGCCTCTGTACGCTCAGCGGACCACTGCATGGCGGCGCGGCGGCAGCAATGGATGACCTGGTTGACGCCGCCAGCCGGCTCGGGCCAGAGCAAGCCGTGCATCTCAGCCTGCGGCAGGGACGCGCCCTGCCCTGTTTCGGCCATCGGCTCTATCCCCATGGCGATGTGCGCGCGACAGAGCTACTGGCCCGGTTCGAGGCGCCGCCGCTTTATCGCGAGCTGGCAGCAATCGGCGAAGCCCTGGTGGGCGAGCGGCCCAATATCGATTTCGCGCTCTCGGCCATGGCCGCCGCATTCGAGCTACCGCCGGCGGCGCCATTGATCATCTTCACGCTGGCCCGTTCGGTGGGCTGGCTCGCCCATGCGCTGGAGCAGATCGAGACCGGATCATTGATCCGGCCCCGCGCGCGTTATGTCGGGCCTTCGCCTCTCCCCCAGAGGGAGAGGTGAAGAAGCTATTGAAACACGCTCGCCCCGCGATCGGCGACGCCAACCAGGCTGCGGAATCCGGCAAACAGCTCCCGGCCCATGCCGAAATGCTGGGGCCGCAAATCCTCGGTGGCCGGCGTGCGGGCCAGCAATTCCTTCTCGTCACCGAGGAAGGTCAGCGTGCCTTCATTGGCGTCGAGCCGGATCATGTCGCCATCGCGGATCTTGCTGATCGGCCCGCCATCGACGGCTTCCGGCGTCATGTGGATCGCCGCCGGCACCTTGCCGGACGCCCCCGACATGCGCCCATCGGTGAGCAACGCCACCTTGAAGCCGCGATCCTGCAACACGCCCAAAGCCGGGGTCAGCTTGTGCAATTCGGGCATGCCCAGCGCGCGGGGGCCGGAGAAGCGCACCACCGCGATCATGTCGCCATTGAGCTCGCCCGCCTTGAACGCGGCCTGCAACCCTTCCTGGCCATGGAACACGCGGGCCGGCGCTTCGATCACGCGATGCTCGGGCTTGACAGCCGAAACCTTGATGACCGAACGGCCCAGATTGCCCGTGAGCAGCTTGAGCCCGCCAGTCTCCTGGAACGGCGTCTTGGTCGAGGTCAGCACCTTGGGCAATGCCGATTCCTTAGGCGCCGCCTCGAAGGCCAGCTTGTCCTCGATCAGCTTGGCTTCCACGGTATAATTGGACAGCCCGTTGCCCCAGACGGTCTTGACGTCCTCGTGCAAATGCCCGCTTTCGAGCAATTCCTGGATCAGGAAGCCCATGCCGCCGGCAGCGTGGAAATGGTTCACATCGGCCACGCCATTGGGATAGACGCGCGCCAAAAGCGGCGTCGCGTCGCTCAGGTCGCTCATGTCGTCCCAGGTCACCTGCAGGCCCGCCGCCGCAGCGATGGCGATCAGGTGCATGGTGTGGTTGGTCGAGCCGCCCGTGGCGTGCAGCCCCACCAAGCCATTGACGATGGCCTTTTCATCGATGACGTGACCGGCCGGGGTATAATCATTGCCCTGCGCACTCAGCGACAAAGCCCGCACCGTGGCTTCCTTGGTCAGCGCATCGCGCAACGGCGTGCCTGGATTGACGAAGCTGGCGCCCGGCAGGTGCAGACCCATGATTTCCATCAGCATCTGGTTGGAATTGGCCGTGCCATAGAAGGTGCAGGTCCCCGCCGAGTGATAGGACTTGCTTTCGGCTTCGAGCAGTTCGGCGCGGCCGACCTTGCCCTCCATATAGAGCTGGCGCACCTTGCTCTTTTCGTCATTGGGCAGGCCCGAGGGCATCGGCCCGGCCGGCACGAAAACGGCGGGCAGATGCCCGAAGGTCAGCGCCCCGATCAACAGGCCCGGCACGATCTTGTCGCAAATGCCCAGATACACCGCCGCGTCGAACATGTTGTGGCTGAGCGAAATAGCCGTCGCCATGGCGATCACGTCGCGGCTGAACAGGCTCAGATCCATGCCCGGCTGGCCCTGGGTCACCCCATCGCACATCGCCGGCACGCCGCCGGCAACCTGCGCCGTGGCGCCGATTTCGCGGGCCGCCTCTTTGATGATATCGGGATAGAATTGATAGGGCTGGTGGGCGCTCAGCATGTCGTTATAGCTGGTGATAATGCCCAGGTTCAGCGTCTTGTTGCCGGCTAGAGCCGCCTTTTCCGAAGGGGTGCAGGCGGCAAAGCCATGGGCGAGGTTGCCGCAGGAAAGGGTCGAGCGATAGACGCCCGCCTCGCGGGCCGCATCGAGCCGGTTGAGATAGTCCTTGCGGCTATCGCGACTGCGCGCGGCGATGCGATCGGTCACATCCTGGATGGCTTGGCGAACGGACATAGTGAGCTCCTAACTCAGTTGTCGCGTCCTCGCGCGGAAAAGTGAGGGGTCACTTTGCCGAAAAGAGAACGCTGCTGCGGAGCCGCGTAGTGGCCAAGGCAGTCGATTGGGGACCGCCGAGGGGACTATGGGCACCAGTAGACAGTTACATTCTGGCCGGAGCGCAATACGGCGCGGATGGGGAGGTCCTCAACGGGACCATCTCCCAGAGCCGCGTCGAGAACGACGGCCTTTTCCTCCCCTTCGATGTGAAGGTATAGCCCATCCGTGTGGAGGAGACGCGGTAGGGTAAAGGTGATGCGCGGTTCGCCCGCGCCGGGGGCGTGGATCGCGATAGCCGGACCGGCCGAGGTCAGCGCCTCGCTGAGCGTGTCACCGCCCGGGAAGAACGAAGCCGTGTGTCCGTCCCCGCCCATGCCGAGCACGACGGCGGCAAATTGCTCGGGCAGATCGGCCAGCAATGCATTGGTCTTGGCCACTTCGGTCATGCCGGGTTCGTCGCCACCCGAATAGAGCGGGAAGAACCGCGCCACCGCTGCCGGGCCCTGCAGCATTTTTTCGTTGACCAGCAAAGCATTGGAGCGATCGCTGGTTTCGTCGACCCAGCGCTCGTCGACCAGGGTGACGATCACCTTGGTCCATTCGACATCCTTGGTCTTGCCCAAAGCCTGGAAAAACCGGGCCGGGGTCGAGCCCCCGCTCACTGCAATCGCTGCCATCCCCCGCCCGGCAATCGCCGTGCGGATGCGATCTGCCACCGCCTCGGCCAATTCCTTGGCCAGGGTCGGCTTGTCAGCGAAGGTGCGGCGCTCGATGGTCATTGCGTTCTATCCAAAATCATCGGTTCTTGCGTCCCCTCGCCCCTCAGGGAGAGGGCCAGGGTGAGGGGTGCGATGCTGGCTACGTCGCAGATGCGAAGCATCGCACCCCTCACCCGGCGCTTGCGCGCCGACCTCTCCCCTGAGGGGCGAGGTGACCCGGTTCACAGCCGTATCAAGGTTGAGGCCCGAAACAGCATGCCTTAATTATCGTCCTCATACCATGTCCGCCCGTCGCGTTCGATCAGGGCGATGGAGCCGGTGGGGCCCCAGGTGCCGGCCGTATAGGGTTGGGGCGGTTCGCTCGAACGGTCCCATGCTTCGCGGATCGGGTCCACCCATTTCCACGCTGCTTCCAGCTCATCACGGCGCATGAACAGCGTCTGGTTGCCACGGACCACGTCAAGCAGCAGCCGCTCATAGGCCTCGGGGGTGCGCTCGGCAAAGGTCTGGGCAAAGCTCAGGTTCAGTGGCACTTCGCGCAGGCGCATGCCGCCCGGGCCCGGATCCTTGATCATCATCATCAGCTTGACGCCTTCGTCGGGCTGCAGGCGGATGATCAGCTTATTGGCCTTGGGCGCGCCTTCGGCATGGTCGAAAATCGAATGCGGGATCGGCTTGAACTGGATGCAGATTTCCGAAACCCGGTTGGCCATCCGCTTGCCAGTGCGGAAATAGAACGGCACGCCGGACCAGCGCCAGTTTTCCACTTCCGCCTTGAGCGCCACGAAAGTCTCGGTGCGGCTGCCCTTCTTGTCTTCGGGCAGCTCATCCTGGTAGCCGGCCACGGCCGTAGTTTCCGACTTCACGCCCTTATACTGGCCGCGCACGGTGTTCTTGGCCACATCGCCATTGACGATCGGCTTGAGCGCGCGCAGCACTTTGAGCTTCTCGTCGCGCAAGGCATTGGCGTCGTCCGAAGCCGGCGGCTCCATGGCGACGAGGCACAGCAGCTGCAACATGTGATTCTGGATCATGTCGCGCAGCGCGCCGCTCTCGTCATAATAGCCGCGTGTGCCGGCGCCCACCGACTCCGAGACGGTCAGTTGCACATGGTCGATATGGGCCGAGTTCCACACCGGCTCGAACAGGGCATTGGCAAAGCGCAGCGCCAGCAGGTTCTGCACCGTCTCTTTGCCCAGATAGTGATCGATGCGGTAGACCTGATCTTCCTTGAAGATCTTGGCCACGCCGTCATTGATTTCCATCGATGAGGCCAGATCGTGGCCCAGCGGCTTTTCGATCACCACGCGGGCATCGCGGCGGTAATATTTCTTCTTGGCCAGATATTCGGCGATCGGCTCGAACAGGTCCGGGGCCACGGCCAGGTAGAAGGCGCGCACGATATTGGGATCGTCGCGCAATTGCTTGCCCAGATCGCCCGCATTGGCCGGATCGCTCACATCGACCGGCACATAGGAGAATATCTTGATGAAACGATCAATCACCGCCTCGTCCTGATATTCCTTTTCGACGAATTGGGCGATCGCATCGTGCGCCGCCTTCCGGAACTCGGCATCGCTGAGCTTGGATCGCGAAACGCCGATGATGCGGCTCTGCCCGTCGAACTGGCCGTCCTTGAAGCGGTGGTAGAGCGCGGGGATCAGCTTGCGCTTGGTCAGGTCGCCCGTGGCGCCGAACACCACATAATCGAAAGGCTGGACAGGAATGATACGGCTGGACACTTGGCAAGTCCTTGGTTTGACGCGTCGTTAGGCAGGAAAGTTCTGGCGTGCGAGGATCACCGCGCCATTAAGCGGCTCGAATTTGGGCAGGGCGACGAAATCGCCATAGCGCTGCTTGAGAATGGGGAACAGGCGTTCGCCAAAGCCGCCGACCACGGCCATGACCTTGGCATTGCGCGCCTGGAACCAGCGCACATAGGTGTCGATATAGCCCAATTCGATATCGAGCATTTTCTGGGCCACCGGATCACCCTGCTCCAGATAATCGATGAATAGCGGCATCAGCTTGCCGAATTCGGCCGGCGCCCGGCCGATCAAGGCGTCGTCACACCCCTCCGAGCCATCGGCGCTGATGATCTTGAGATCCATTTCGGTGGCAAAGGCCCAGGTCATCACCGCCTGGTTATTCCCGCCCAGCCGGGCAATCACGGCCTTGGTCAGGGGAGACGCCTCCATCAGCCCATCCTCGGCTTCGACGGCATAGCGCACCAGCTCGCGCCCCAGAATGGCGCCGCTCATCTGGTCGCCAATGGGAAAGCCCCAGCCGCCCGATTGAAAGCGCTGGCCATCGACAATGGCGAGCGCGGCCGAGCCGGTGCCCACGATGATCACCCCGCCCTCGCCGCCGCCCAGCGCGCCGGCATGGGCGATATCGATATCGTCATAGACTTGGACATCGGCAAAGGGCCAGGGCCGGGCGCGGAACTCGGCTCGGGCCGTATCCATGCGGCCGCCTGCCATGCCGAAACAGGCATAGGTATTGGCGGTTTCGGCAAAATCCACGCCGGCGGCCTTGAATACGTCACGGGTGCCGTCGCTAATGGCCTTATAGGCCGGTTCGCCATCGTCGATCTGCAAGTTGGAGCGGCCGTTCTTGACTTCGGCGAGCGTCTTGAGATTCTCGTCGGCCAGACGCACGCGGCAATTGGTGCCGCCGCCATCAACGCCAAGATAGTATCGGGGCACGCAATCGACTCCGTGGGCTAGGATTTGAGGACAGTTAGGTCAGGGTGAACCGAAAATGGTGATTTTCGAGAACCGGAGCGCAGCGTACGTTTAGGTACGTGAGCACCGGAAGCGCAGAAATTCATCATTTGCAGGCCTCCATCACCTAACTGACTCAAATCCTAAGGGGATTGTAGGGGCTGGTTTCGGGGCGGACCATAATGCGAAAGATGCTAAGACGAAAGTAGAATAAGGCACAAAAAGCCGGTGCCCGGCGCAGTGCTGGCATGGCCTGATTGCAGCATTGGCGCAACCCCATCGCCGCTGGGGCTTTGTGATTCTGAACGGGGTGGGCGGACGGCACGAAGAGGAGCCGAAATGACACGACATGTATTGGTGCTGGGCGGCGCACGCTCGGGCAAAACCGGCTTTGCCGAGCGGCTGGCGCTGCATGGCGGGGTCAAGCCCGCCTATCTGGCGACCGCCGAAGCGCTGGACGGCGAAATGCGCGACCGGGTGGCCAGCCACCAGGCCGTACGCGGCGAGCGCTTCGCCACGATCGAAGAACCACTCAAGCTACCCGACGCCCTGATCCGGGCCTCCAAGGACCACGATGTGATTCTGGTCGATTGCCTGACGCTGTGGATTACCAACCTGCTGGTCGCCAATGAGGATGTCTCGAGCGCGGTGAGCGAATTGGGCGCCACGCTGATCCAGCTCAAAAAGGCCAAGGTCATTTTGGTCAGCAACGAAGTAGGGCTGGGCATCGTGCCCGACAATGCCATGGCCCGCACCTTCCGCGACCTGGCCGGCGCCGCGCATCAACGCCTCGCCGAAATCTGCGACGACGTCTATTTCATCGTCGCCGGCCTGCCCATGACCCTCAAGGGACAGCCGCCGGAACAGACCCCGACGCATATTCACGAGGCCTGAAATGGTCAGTGGTCTGAAATCAGACCACTGACCGGGTCAGCTCGCTGCAAGGGTGAGGCAGAAGGCTAGCACAATGCTAACCCAGGCCAGCACGGTGAGCGTCATTTTATATAGAAAAATGGAATAGCGGATATCGGAGGCCGTAAGGGTTCTTTTGCCGTGACCAAAGGCTGGCAGGTCGACCAGCTCGCCATCGTAATGCCTTGGCCCGCCTAGCGAAAATCCGAGCGCCCCGGCGAAAGCAGCCTCCGGCCAGCCCGAATTTGGCGACTTGTGCCTGCGCGCGTCGCGAATCGCGGTCCTCCACGCTTTTGACGGGCTCGCGCCGGGGATAAAGAAGCAGGCGGCAGTGATCAGCACCGCCGAAAGCCGCGCGGGGATAAAGTTCACCACATCATCCAGCCGAGCTGCCGCCCAGCCATAATCGCGATAACGATCATTGAGATGCCCGATCATGGAATCGGCCGTATTGATCGCCTTGTAGAGTACGATGCCCGGCAGCCCCAGCAGCACCAGCCAAAACCAAGGCGCCACCACCCCATCCGAAGTACTTTCCGCCAGAGTCTCAATCGCGGCGCGGGAAACACCAGCCTCGTCAAGGGCTTGCGGATCACGCCCGACGATCTGGCTGACCGCCTCGCGCCCCGCCGCCAGCGAAGTCCCCAGCGCATCCGCCACCGCCTCGACCGCCCGGCCCAGTTCCTTCTGCGCCAGAAACGGCGTTGCCAACAGCATTTCGAGCAGCCAGCCCAGCGGAATGGATCGCGTGATCTTCTGCACCAACAATGCCGCCGCCAACACCACCAGCAACAGCAGCGCCAGCGAGACGATCCCCGCCAATCTGCGCTGCGACGCCGTCCGGTCGGTCGTGTTAGTGCGTTGTTCCATATAGGCAATCAGCCAGCCAAACCACATGACCGGATGCCCGATCCGGGCGGTCAAAAGCTGCGGATAGCCCACAAAACGTTCCAGCAGCAGGGCCAAGGGCGGGATCAGAACGTACATCAGGCAAGGCTCACAGGTTCAGCCAGCGCAAGCAGCGCATCGATATCGAGATGAGTTTGCAAATGATCCGCCAGATCATCCAGCGCTTGTTCAACCCCGGCCTCATAGCTGAGATCAGGACTGGCCGCATTGCCCAGGAACGCACGGCGGAAGGTATCGGCGGCAAACAGACCATGCAGATAGGTGCCGGTCACCAGCCCGTCCACGCTCACCGCCCCCTCCAAAGCCCCGGAAATGCTGGCAAAAGCCCGCTGACGATCGGCGCCTTCAGTAACACCCATATGCATGTGATAGCCGCTGATCGGCAGGCCGGAGGCGGTATGAACCGCCTGTTCGACTCGCAACTGCTTGACCGGCTCCAGCCTGGTTTCAACATCGAGCAGGTCAAGCCCCGCACTGACACCGGGCTCGCCCTCAATGCCATCGGGATCGGCGATCGTCCGGCCAAGCATCTGATACCCCCCGCAAATCCCCAGAATGCGCCCACCAGCCCGGTGATGAGCCAGCAGATCAATATCCCAGCCATTGGCCCGCAAAGCCGCCAGATCGCTGCGCGTCGCCTTGGAGCCGGGCAGGATGACCAGATCCGCATTGCGCGGAATGGACTGGCCCGGTTCGACCAATACAAGATTGACGCCGGGCTCCGCCCGGAGCGGATCGAGATCATCGAAATTGGCAATGCGCGGCAAGCGCGGCACGGCGATGGTAAAGCCGCCAGAGGCCCGGTAAACATAGCTTTCGAGCGCCAAAACATCCTCGGCGGGCAGCTTGGCGGCGCCGGCAAACCAGGGCACGGGGCCAAAGCAGGGCACGCCGGTGCGCTGGGCGATGAAATCGATCCCCGCCGCAAACAGCGATGGATCACCCTGGAATTTATTGACCAGGGTGGCCCGGATCAGCCCGGCATCAGCCTCCCCGATCACCGCGAAAGTGCCGACAATCGAGGCAATGACGCCGCCGCGGTGGATATCTCCGATCAGCACGACGGGCAGTTCGGCGGCCTGGGCAAAGCCGAAATTGGCGATGTCATTGGCCCGCAGGTTGACTTCGGAGGCGCTGCCGGCGCCTTCGACGATGACATAGTCGCTATCAGCCGCCAGCTCATGAAAAGCCCCCAGCACTTCGGGCATAAACCTGCCGCGCTCGGCCCAATAGGCCCGCGCGGACATTGAAGCCCGGCGCTGGCCCCGCACCACGACCTGCGAGCCGGTTTCCTGCTCCGGCTTGAGCAAAACCGGGTTCATCGCCGTGATGGGTTCACGCCGCGCCGCCCGCGCCTGCAGCGCCTGCGCCCGGCCGATTTCGCCGCCATCGGCGGTGACGGCGGCATTGTTGGACATGTTCTGCGGCTTGAACGGGGCAACGCGCAGACCGCGATTGGCGAGTAAGCGGCACAGGCCCGCCACCAGCAGCGACTTGCCGACATCCGACCCGGTGCCCATGAACATCAATGACTTGGCCATGGGCAGCCTTATGCCGCATCAATCACGTGGGCGTAAGAGCCCATAACTTTGCCGATTACCGCGCCCATGGGCGGCAAAGCCTGGCCAGTGGCGTCGGTAGCGGCAAACAGTGGCGTCAGGCGGGATTGTTTGGCTGAGGAATAATGGAATTCGTGCCCGTGCAACCGCCCCGGCCAAGGCAGCGCCCCGGCATGTACCAGCCGCCGATAGCCCAGCGTGCGTTTGGGGCGGTCGATGCGGGTGGTGACGGGCAAGAGGCCCGCCATGGCGTGGCTTTGCCCGTCCTTATCCACCAGCGCATCACCCAGCACCATGAAGCCCCCACATTCGCCATAGATCAGCGCATCGCGATCCCGCGCGGCGGCGAGGCCAGTCTTGAATATGTCAGCGGCGGCCAGGCTGGCGCCATGCAATTCGGGATAGCCGCCGGGCAGGAAGACTGCGTCGGCGTCAGTGGCGGGAGCCTCATTGGCGAGGGGGGAGAAGAAGCTGAGTTCGGCGCCCATAGCCCGCCAGCCGTCGAGTAGATGGGGATAGAGAAATGCGAAGGCATCATCCCGGGCAATAGCGATTCGTTGGCCCAATGGCGGGAGAGACGGCGCCGATTCAGTGGCCTCGGGCAAGGGGGCGGCCAGAGCGCGCAGGCGATCGAGATCGACGTAGTCGCCGACCATTTCGGCGGCGGTGTCGAGGAAGGTTTCGAACGCATTGACCTCGCCGGGCAGCACGAGGCCGAGATGGCGTTCGGGCACGGCCAAAGCCGGATTGCGCGGAATGGCCCCCAGGCATGGAATGCCGGTGGCGGCCAGCGCTTCGACCAGCATGCGTTCATGCTTCATCGAGGCGACGCGATTGAGGATAACGCCGCCGACCCGCACGCCGACGCGCCAATTGGCAAAGCCGGCCACCAGCGGGGCAACGGACTGGCTTTGCCGGTCGGCATCGACCACGAGGATGACTGGCAAGTCGAGCAATTCGGCGAGGTCGGCAGTGGAACCGAAGCCATCGGCCGCCGCGTCAAACAGGCCCATGACGCCTTCGACCAGCAGCAATTCGGCGCCTGTCGCCTGAAAGGAGGCCAGATGCTTGAGGCGGGCGGGGCTCATCGACCAGGGATCAAGATTTACTGCCTCGCGCAGGGCAGCGCGGGTGAGAAAGGCGGGGTCGATATAGTCGGGACCGGTTTTGGCGGGCGCGACGACGGCGCCTTGGCGGCGCAGGGCGGCGAGCAGGCCGAGCGTGACCAGCGTCTTGCCGGAACCAGAGCGCGGCGCGGCGATAACGAGGCCATTAGCCAAAGACATGGCTCCGCGCGCTTTGCACATACCAATCGAGCGTCTGGCTATAGGCGCCGACGGGGCCGATTACGATTATGGCGGGGGTGGGCACGTCGATGAGGCTCGACGCCTCGGCCAGCATGGCGGAGATAGAGGATTGCTGGGGCGTGGCGACGTGGGACACGATGGTCAGCCGGTCGTCAGCGGCCCGGCCGGCGGCGATCAGCTTTTCGGCGATGGAACCGAGGTGTTTGACGGCCATATACATGACGATGACCGGCGCAGCATTGGCGATGGCGCCCCAATCGACGCCCTGCGGCACGGCGCCGGTATCGTCATGGCCGGTGAGGAAAACCACGGCATGGTTGGTGTCGCGATGGGTGACCGGAATACCTGCATAGGCCAGCCCGCCGAGCCCCGAGGAAATGCCGGGGACGATGCGGAAGGGCACGCCGGCCCGGGCCAGCGCAACGGCCTCTTCACCGCCACGGCCGAACATGAAGGGGTCGCCGCCCTTGAGGCGCAGCACGCGTTTGCCGGCCTTGGCGAGGTCGATCAACTGCAGCGAAATATCAGCCTGTTTGGGCGATGGCTTGCCGCCACGCTTGCCGGCAAACACCAGTTGCGCGCGGCGGGGCGCCATGGCCAGCAGGGCATCGGAGACCAGCGCGTCATGCACGACAACATCGGCCTGACCCAGGCCGTGATAGCCCAATAGCGAGACAAGGCCGGGGCCGCCGGGGCCAGCGCCGACGAGCCAGACTGTGCCGGGTTCCAGCGGGGGGAAATCGGCGTGGTCGAGCGTGGCGAAATGGGTTTTGCGGCGGGGGCGGGTGATCCAGTCAAACATTGGGGAGGCTCGGCGCTTGAGCGCAGGGGGCGAAATGGGCAGAGTGGAGCGGAAGCTGTGGGATAAACAAAAGACTATGAAAATCCTGATCCTGGGCGGAACGGCGGAGGCGCGGGAATTGGCTGACCGGCTGGTGGCCATGGGGCATGACGTCATCACCTCCCTGGCGGGGCGAACACAAGACCCAAAATTGCCCAGGGGCGATATTCGCATGGGCAAGTTCGGCGGCATTCCCGGGCTGTGCGCCTATCTGCGCGCGGCAGGCATCGAGCGGCTGGTGGATGCGACCCATCCCTATGCGGGGCTGATGTCGATCAATGCCGTCGCGGCGGCGCAGGCCACGGGCATTGCGCTGGTGCGCTATATGCGGCCGCCCTGGGAGCAAAAGCTCGGCGCCGACTGGCTGACGGTGGAAACGGCGGCCGAGGCGGCTGCCGCCCTGCCCCATAATGCCGATGTGCTGCTGACCACCGGGCATACCGGGCTCGAGCACTTTTTGCAGCGCGACGATTGCCAATTTGTGGTGCGCACCATCGAGGCGCCGGCCGAACCGCTGCCGCGCCATGCCAGGCTGTTGCAATCGCGGCCGCCCTATGGGCTGGCGGAGGAAATGGCGCTGATGGAGCGCGAGGGGATCACTCATCTGGTCACCAAGAATTCGGGCGGCGGGCAGACTTCGGCCAAGCTCGAAGCGGCGCGAAGGCTCGGGGTCAAGGTGATCATGATTGCTCGGCCCGCCTATGGTCCGGCCCGGGAAGTATCGAGCGTAGATGACGCCATTGCGGCGCTCGAGCTGGGGTAAAGCGCGGCGCGGCCGAACTGGGTGGGGTCGAAATCGGAGCCGCAAGCGGCAAGGGCGCAGGTGGCGTGGGCCGATTTGCGCTTGCCGAGCAGGAGCGGGCCCGCAGCGGCGGCAACCGCTTCTGCTATGGCGGGCAAGCCGACATGGGTGAGCACGCTGGGGGATGGCGTTGCCGGGGCCAGATCCGCGTCACTCAGCAGGCGCAAAGGAACGCCGAAATGAGCCGACGCGGCGTATAATTGTTGAGCGTCGTGCTTGCGCTGATGTGATGCAATGGCGAGCAGTGCCGAGGCGTGGAGCCCGGATTCGGCCAGGCAGGCATTGACCAGGGCGATGATCTCGCCAGCGCTCGCAGCACTGCCGCAACCGATGCCGGCGACGAGCTTTTGCTGGTTCGGCACGGCTCTCGCAGGCTTTCGCCTCTCGCCAATCGTCATAATCGCCTCTTTGCAGCTCTGGACTTGGTCCCCGATTTGGGTCGACCGCACCAGACTGTGTTTCAGTTCCTTGCTGGGGAACGCTGCGCTGATCCGGTTCTAGGCCGAGGGAAGCGCGTGGTCAATCAATGGCTTGGCGGGGATCGCCGCCACATTGGAATGCCTCTGAAAATGATTTGCAAATACAATGGGTTGCACCATCTGCGTGACGGCGTTATGTGCAGAAACCAGCTGCATTCCAGCGCGGCGTGATCAGGGCAGAACTCAATCATGACCAATCAACGAACGCTGGCTGTCGCCGGGGCGAGCCTTGTTATCGGGTTGATTGTGCTCGGGCTCAAGGGGCTGGCCTGGCAGATGACCGGTTCGGTGGCGCTGTATTCGGATGCGCTGGAATCCATCGTCAATGTGGTGACGGCAATCGTCGCGCTGATCGCGGTGCGGCTGGCACAGAAGCCGGCCGATGCCGCCCTGCCCTATGGCTATCACAAGGCCGAGTATTTTTCGGCGGTGATCGTGGGCGTGATGATCATTGTCGCGGCGATCCTGATCGTGCGCGAGGCCTATTTTGGCCTGATAGCGCCGGAAATGCCAGATGCGCCCGTCGAGGGCCTGATGATCAGCGGCGTGGCGACGGTGATCAACCTGGTCTGGGCCTATGTGCTGATCCGCTATGGCCGCAAGGTGCGCTCGCCGGCGCTGGAGGCCGATGGCAAGCATTTGATGACCGATGTGGTTTCGACCGTGGGCGTGCTGATCGGGTTGGTGCTGGTGTTCACCACCGGCTTTGCCCCGCTCGACTCGATCCTGGCGGGCCTGGTGGCGCTCAACATCCTGTGGTCGGGTTGGGGCGTGATCCGCGACAGTGTCGGCGGCCTGATGGACGTGGCCGTGCCGCCCGAGACGCAGAAGCTGATCCGCGAGGTGATCGCGGGCAATGCCGAGGGGGCTATCGAAGCCCATGACATCCGTACGCGGCAAGCGGGCAAGATGACGTTCATCGACTTCCACCTGGTGGTGCCGGGGCTGATGAGCGTGGAAGCGGCGCATGCCATTTGCGATGGGATCGAGGCCAAGCTGCGCGAGGCTGTGGACGATGTGCTGATCACAATCCATGTCGAACCCGAAGAAAAAGCCAAGCATAACGGGATCGTGGTCGTCTAATGTGATCAGGGCTCTGGCCCGCTACGCGCGAAAGAAGTCACACATGCGAATCCTGATTGTTGTTCTGCTTGCCCTTATCGCTCTTCCGGCGACCGCCCAGGAACTGGGCTGGGGACGCTATGACAATGCCCGCTTCGGCTATACCAGCGAAATCCCGGCCGGCTTTTCCGGCTATGGCGAAAGCGACAATGGCGACGGGCAGATCTTCGACAATGCCAGCAAGGCCCAGGTGCTGAGCTTCTGGGGCGCCAACATCACGGCCGAGGATTTTGAAGCCGAAGTGGCCGCCCGCATGGGCTATGCCGAGCGCGACGGCTGGAACATCGCTTATCAGGCAACAACTTCATACTGGGCCAGCTTTTCCGGCGTTATGGGGCAACGCATGTTCTATACGCGCATGATCGCGCTCTGCGACGGGCTGAGCTATGCGGCGATGACCGTGCAATATTCGGCGGCGCAGGCGGCGGATATGAAGCCAAGGGTGGAGCGGCTGGTGGCGGGGTTCCGGGATTTGGGGTGTTAAGGGCGCCGCTGCTCTGTAGCTCCTAGCTAAAACTCGATCCCCGCCTGTGCTTTCACGCCAGCCCGGAAATGGTGCTTGATTTCGGTCATTTCGGTGACGAGATCGGCGATTTCGATCAGCTCGTCCTTGGCGTTGCGGCCGGTGACGATGACGTGTTTGTCGGCCGGCTTGTCCTTGAGGAAGGCCACGACTTCGTCGAGCGGCAGGTAGTCGTAGCGCAGGCAGATATTGAGTTCGTCGAGCAGGACCAGTTTATAGGCCGGGTCGGCGATCAACAGCTTGGCCTGCTCCCAGGCGGCGCGGGCGGCAGCGAGGTCGCGCTGGCGATCCTGAACGTCCCAAGTGAAACCCTCGCCCATGGCATTGATGGTGACCAGCTCGGGGAATTTCAGCAGCACGTCGCGCTCGCCAGTGTCCCAGGCGCCTTTGACGAATTGCACCACGCCCACTTTCATGCCGTGGCCGATGGCGCGAAACACCATGCCGAAAGCGGCGGTGGATTTGCCCTTGCCCTTGCCGGTGTGAACGATCAGCAGGCCCCGTTCCTCGGTCTTTGTTGCGAGAATCTTGTTCCGCGCCTCCTGCTTTTTCTTCATCTTTTCAGCATGATAGGCATTGCGCTCGGCCTCGCTCATCAGGTCGGTCTTTTTGACGGGCTTGTCGGTCATTGGGCGAGCCTTTTGATGTGGGTGACGATGGCAGCGGCAGTGTCCGCCGGTGCGGTGCCGGTCGTGTCGAAGGTGGCAGTGTTCGGATGATCTACGGTCAGAACACTATTCTCCGCCATGAAGGCCTTCGAGCCGGGAACGTCGATGTGCTTGAGATTTGCGGCGCGATCGGCGGACGGGATGCGCCTGAGGATTTCGTCGGTATCGGCCACGAGAATGATCGGCACAAAGAGGGCCTGCCGGCGTTCGGCCAAGACCACCACGCGCTGGTAGATCTCGCGATCCAGCGGCTCCTCGTCGGTCAATACATTGGTGAGGACGAAGGATCGGGCTGGTTTGGCCGCCAGCTCAATGGCCCGGAAGGTGGCGTCGCGGATGATATCGATCTGATCCCATATAGGATCTGGAATGGGAGTCTTGCCATCGGCCTCGATCAGGCCAAAAATAGTGTTCAAAATCAAATGATTATCGAGAAGTTTAGCGTTTGTCAGGGCGCAAAGCTCGCGCGCCACCGTGAGCTTGCCGACGCCGGGGTAGCCGATCAGATGGACAATAGTGTTGTTCATGCAGCGCCTCCCTCAAGCAAACCATAGGCCGAGTTGGAACGGGGGGTCCACAAGCCGCGCCGGCGCGCCTCGTTGAATTTGGCGATCAGTTCATCATAGCCGTAGCGGTTGTTGGCGAGGATAAACTGGCGCGTTGCTGCGTCTTCGATGAAGGATTCGAAGGCCAGGTCGAAATGGTGAGTCTTGACCGCGCCGGTGGTGGCGGCGAAGGCGAGCATGAAATCGACGGTGGCGATGATCTCGAAGGCGCCTTTGTAGCCGTGGCGTTTGACGCCGGCGATCCATTTTGGATTGACCACGCGGGAGCGCATGACGTGGCTGATTTCTTCGGAAAGGGTGCGGATCAGCGGGCGTTCGGGGCGGGAATGATCGTTGTGATAGGCGGCGGGCTGGTGGCCGGATAGCAGTTCGGCGGCGGCGGAGAGGCCGCCTTCGAACTGGTAGTAATTGTCGCTGTCGAGCAGGTCGTGTTCGCGATTGTCCTGATTGTGGACCACGGCATCGACGCTACTGAGGCGGGCAGCGAAGCGGGCGCGTTCGGGGATGCCGGCGGCCTGGGCGCCATAGGCATATTGGCCCCAATCGAGGGCGGCTTTGGCCAGATCGGCGCGGGTGGACCAGGTGCCGGAATCGACCAGCGCATTGAGGCCGGCGCCGTAAGTACCTGGTTTTGATCCGAAAATCCGGTGGCCGGCAGCAAGGCCCGCTTCGGCTTCGGACTGGCCTTGGGCGATCAGGCCGAGTGCATCACTGCGCATGCGGGCGGCGATGGGATTATCTTCACTCGGTTCGTCCAGCGCGCCAATGGCGCGGGCGGCGCGGTCGAACAGGGTGATCTGGGCGGGGAAGGCATCGCGGAAAAAGCCAGAAATGCGCAGGGTTACGTCGACGCGCGGGCGGCCCAGCCTGGCCAAGGGGATGATCTCGTAGCCCGAGACGCGGAGCGAGGATGGGTCCCAGACGGGTTTGGCGCCGATCAGCGCCAGGGCCTGGGCGATGTCGTCGCCGCCGGCACGCATATTCGCCGTGCCCCACACCGAGAGGGCGAGGGATTGCAGGTAGGTCCCATGATCCTGAAAGTGGCGCAAAACCAGGCTCTCGGCGGATTTTTTGCCGAGTTCCCAGGCGGTTGGCGTGGGGATAGCGCGGCTATCGACCGAGTAGAAGTTGCGGCCGGTGGGCAGCACATCGAGGCGACCGCGCGAGGGGGCGCCGGAGGGGCCGGGCGGCACGAATTTGCCATCCAGGCCATCGAGCAGCGCGTCCATTTCGGCGGGACCGGAGGCGGCGAGGCGGGGTTGGATAAGTGTGGTGACGGTAGCGAGGACAGATTGGGTCGCGTGCCAATCGGGGGCGGGAATTATTTTTCCCTCGACCAGGCCGGCAGCGATGATTTCGAGGGCTTCAACCACGTCGCCAATGTGCCTTAATGCTAACGGACTGTTAGCATTGAGCGCGACATAGGGCGCAAACACGTTGGGGCCGTGCCACGGATCGCCGAGGCGGGCCGTCAGCGGGTCGATGCCGAGCTTGAGATCATCGGCCAGGGCGCGGATCAGCGAGTTATCCCGGGGGGCGTCGCCGCGCGGTACCCTGGCCAAAGCCACGGTGAGGTCGCGGGCGAGATCGCCCTGGGGCGATTGGCCGAAGACGTGCAGGCCGTCGCGGATTTGCGCTTCTTTCAGATCGCAGAGGAAATTGTCGATTCTGATCAGGGCTTCGGTTTCGTCTTCGGGCAGGCCGATATCGCGATCGAGCCGGCTGTCGCGGGTGAAATCGAGAATGCGGCGGCGTAGATCGGCCAGGCGCCGGCGATCCATGCCGGAGGCGGCATAATATTCGTCGAGCAGGGCTTCGAGGTCCTTGAGGGGACCATAGGTTTCGGCGCGGGTGAGCGGGGGCACGAGGTGATCGACGATGACCGCGCCGGTGCGGCGCTTGGCCTGGGTGCCCTCGCCGGGATCGTTGACGATGAACGGATAGAGATGAGGCAACTGGCCCCAGAGGGCATCAGGGTAGCTGGCGGCGTCGAGCGCAGTGGCTTTGCCGGGGAGCCATTCGAGCGTGCCGTGTTTACCATTGTGGATCAGCGCATGGGCCGAGAATTCGTAGCGCAGCCAGAGATAGGCGGCGATGTAGGCGTGGGGCGGGACCAAAGCCGGGTCGTGGTAGCTGGTGGTCTCGTCGAGCTGATAGGCGCGGGCAGGCTGAAGCAGGATGGCGATATTGCCGAAGATCAGGGCGGGGAGGTGGAAGGTGTCGTCGCGCACGAATGGGTCGGTGGCGTGATCGCCCCAGCGGGTGGTGACTTCTTGCTGGATTTTGGCCGGGAGGGTGGCGAAGAACTCCGCGTAGCGCGCAAGGGTGAGCGTGGCGGGAGAGGTGCCGCGGGCGGGGTTGGCGTTGGTGGGGCCGGATTGGAGGAGGGTGATGAGGGCTGCTGAGTCCAAGGGGAAGGCCCCCTCCCCCCGCGGCCGCGCCGCCGGCCTCTCCCCCCAGGGGGGGGGGGGAAGAGGGGTAAGCGCCCCGGCCAGGGCCCCCCAAAATTCGACCGGCGGTTGCGGGGGGGGACACCCCCCCCCGTTGGCCAGGCGGCCGGCGCGGGGGGGGGGGGTGGGGGGGGAGACTGCCGCCTCGCTGGAGGCGGGGGGGGGGGGGTGGGGGGG
>NZ_JNNO01000025.1 GCF_000735585.1 Devosia sp. LC5 | reverse complement strand
CCCCCCCCACCCGCCCCGCACCACCGACCGCCCCGCCCCCCCCGCCAGCCGTTCGATATCCACGGCAAAGGCGCCCGCCACATTGCGCGCCCGCCCATCCCCGCTCAGCCCCACCTGCTGCCGGGTTTTCCTGACGCGCCGCACCAACCCCATCTCGCATTCAAGCCCGGTAAGCCTTGCCAGTTGCTGCGCCAGTTCCGCCGATTGATTGTAGCGCCGCTCGCGTAACCGCGCCGCATGCAGCGGCACCGGCACCAGAATCGGCCGGTCAGCCCATAATTCATGCCCCGCCCCCGCCATCAGCCGCGCGCAGAACCGCGCCAGTTCCGGCCGATCGCCATATTTGAGGCGCGATACCAGCGTGCCCGCCAGATCGTTGTAGACCAGAGCCGCCCGCGCCCGCTCGAAAGGCGGCGGGTCGGCAATCGCCTCGGCCGACAGCGCATCCGGCCCCAGTGCCACCTCGAATGGCAGGCCCAGCACCGGGCAGAGCGGCGCCGTAATCGGCCGCAGCGCGGCAAAACACTTGGCACACAGCGTATCCGCCATGCCTGTCGGTGCATCGCAACACAGGCACACCGGGGGATAAAGCTGATCGAGCAATACCCGTCCAGCCCGCCTGATGCCCATGGCAAGCCGGCTGTGCAAAGGCGTGGTTTTGACAAGCTCGTCCTGGCTCTCCATAACGAGCCATCCTGCCACGCGCGCAAAACCCGGCAATCCCCTTTATGGCCAATCCGCCCAAAATCTTCGACACCGCGCTGATCGCGGCCCATTTGGCCCGCCGCGCGCCCGGCGCCAATAATTTCGTCATGGACCTCGTGCTGGGCGACCTCGAAGACCGGATCGGCACGCTGATCCGCGATTTTCCCCGCGCGCTGATCATCGGCCCCGATATCGATACACTGCCCATCACCGGCCAATCCGCCAGTGCCAGCTTCACCTACCAGCGCCTCGCGGCCTTTGCCGGCCCCGATGACCTGACCGACCTGCCCGAAGGCCCCTTCGATCTCATCGTCTCCCTGCTCCATCTGCAGGCTGTCAACGACGTGCCTGGCTATATCGCCCGCCTGCGCGCGATTCTCGCGCCCGATGGCCTGCTGACCATTGCCGCTTTGGGTGGCGACACGCTCACCGAATTGCGCGAGGCCTTCCTCGCCGCCGATAGCCTGGTCACCGGCGGCGCCTCGGCCCGCGTGGCGCCAATGATCCAGGTGCGCGATGCCGGCGGATTATTGCAGCGCGCCGGACTGGCTCTGCCCGTTGCCGATGTCGAAACCCATATCGTGCGCTACGCCAATCCCTTCGCGCTGATGAGCGAACTCAAAGCCCTGGGTGCGGCCAATCCCCTGGCCGACCGCCCCCGGCGCCTCGCCACCCCTGCCCTGCTCGCCGCCGCCGCCAGCGCCTATGCCGAGCGCGACGCCGACCCCGACGGCCGCATCCGCGCCACCCTCGACATCATCTGGCTCTCCGGCTGGGCCCCGCACGAAAGCCAGCAAAAGCCGCTCAAGCCTGGTAGCGCGACCAGCAGATTGGGCGATGTGCTCAAGGGGTAACTCGCGTTATGCCGTCATCATCCGCAAATCATCGATCAATCCGCTTGGCGTATCGGCTGTCGCAATGACGCCGACGCGTCGCAGCCAGCACCACATCGTCACCCGGTGCAGCAACGTATAATACCAGAGCGCTCCAGCAGGGTCGGGGTGTTCTATTTCGCCATAGCCCGCCAAAATATGCGGCGTGCTGCCTGGCGCGTCATGTTCCGAGCAGAACAGGCACTTGGCCAGATCGACCACCGGATCGGCCGCGCGCGCATTGCCGAAATCAATCAGTCCACTCAACACTAGCTTGCCGCTTTCGTCCTCCACGCCCAGCACATTATTGGGATGCAGGTCATCATGGGCAAAGACTGCCCCTTTGCTAAACGGGACGATGGAATCAAAGCGGGCTTCGGCGATGTCTCGCAGACGCTCGCCAAGTGCCGGCTCCCCACCCATGGCGACAAACCACTCGAACGAATGCGCAATCCTTTTGCATATCGAGGCTTCGTTGGACGCAAGAGGATCAACAATACCCTCCGCGCCAAAGGCGCCATAGGCCGGCATCTTAACTTCATGCAGCGAGCGCAACAATGCGCCGGTCTGGCGATAGAGACTGGCAATATCGAGGTGGTTCTTCAGCGAACCAGCAGCAACCCCAGGCAGGTAGCTGGTAATGGCGAATCCAAATGGCAATTTGGCCCTGCTGTCATCCACGAGCAGATAATGCGCAATGGGCAGGGCCCTATCGCGCAATAGCGCGGCAGCAAAAGCGTCCTTGTCGGGTTTGGTGTGGTCGGCCCGGTAGACCTTGAGGATCACCGGGCGACCGTCCGCGAGGTCCACCTTGAACACGGCGGCGTGCCCGCCGGACAGTTCCGTCACGGCGGTCACCATGCCCAAGTCGAGCCCGGCAAGCGCAGTTTCGATCTGTTCCCGATCCAGCATCACTCCAATCCCTCCCCGCCCGGCATTATGCAAAACAAAAGGCCGGTGTCTCCACCGGCCTTCCATAGTCCTTGAACCAGCCGCTTTAGGCGGCGGCTTCCTCGTCGCTTTCGGCGGCGTCGGCCTTGGTGCGCTTGGGCGACTTGGCCAGGTTCTTTTCGATCAGCTGCACGGCTTCGGTCAGCGTCAGGCGATTGACCGCGCCGATTTCGCGGCTCATGCGGTCCATGGCCTGTTCGAACAGCTGGCGTTCCGAATAGGACTGCTCGGGCTGCTCTTCGGAGCGATAGAGATCGCGCACGACTTCCGAGATGGCGATCAGGTCGCCCGAATTGATCTTGGCTTCGTATTCCTGGGCGCGACGCGACCACATGGTGCGCTTGACGCGGGCACGGCCGGTCACGGTGGTCAGCGCCTGGGTGACCATGTCTTCCTCGGCCAGCTTGCGCATGCCGACCGATTTGATCTTGGCCACAGGCACGCGAAGGGTCAGCTTGTCCTGTTCGAAGCTGATGACGAACAACTCAAGGGTCAGGCCGGCGACTTCTTGTTCCTCGATCGAGACGATCACACCGACGCCATGCGCCGGATAGACGACATACTCGCCGGTCTTGAACCCGAGCCGTGTCTGTACCTTCTTGGCTACCATAGTCTTGGAACTCCTTGTTGACGCCCCAAATGGACGATTCCCCGCGGGAAGGACCGTCCACTCCAAACTCATAGACGCCCAAATCGTGGGCGCAGCGCGCAGCAAAAACCCCATGGCTTTCCAGGTCCGCTTTCCCCGGAGGCCAGGCAACACACCAATGTCGGTCAAAAAAATCGTGCCCTCAGGCACGGGTTGGTGACGGGCTCAACTGCATATCATGAGACCATAGCACAAAATTTCAGCAAAATCAAAAACTACGAATCAATGCCGCCCCAGGCACGCCCGCACATCCGATTCAATGTGACGAGGATGTGGCTGCGGGCTCAATGCCACATTCGTGCACAGGCTATCCACCGATCGCAGCATGAGCACTGAAGCGAAGAGCTTGCGGCTGGGCCGAGACGAAAAGGTCCGTCTCCGAGAACCGGAGCGGAGCGTATATCGGTACGTGAGCACCGGAAGCGCAGGCGACGGGCATTTGCAGCCCGGCATAGCCGCAAGAGCGAGCTTCAGTCGCCTTCGCCGGGTGCCTCTGAGAAGTACTTTGCCAGCTTGCCCTCTTCGCCGTCTTTTTCCTTGGCCTCGGGCAGCGGATCGCGCCGCTCGGTCAGGTTGGGCCACATGGAGGCAAACTTGGTGTTGAGCGCCAGCCATTCGTCGAGCCCGCTTTCGGTATCGGGCTTGATCGCCTCGGCCGGGCATTCAGGCTCGCAGACGCCGCAATCGATACACTCGTCCGGGTGGATGACCAGCATATTCTCGCCTTCGTAGAAACAGTCCACCGGACACACTTCGACGCAGTCGGTATATTTGCAGGCAATGCAATTATCGGTGACGATATAGGTCATCTATTGGGCAGTCCCGAACGATGGTCCGGCGCCGGGAGGGACGGGCCGGATGGTCTCAACGGCTGCGGTGCTAAACCCTTTTGGCTTTCCCTGCAAGATCGTGGCAGGGCAGGGTTTGGCTCGCATCCCGCAATGGCCAGCAAATTTTCCCGCGCCAGCCGATCATCCCCCCGCATGGCGATAGACCAGATCCTCCTTGTCCTGCCTCGGCGCATCCGGATCGAGCCGGGCGCCCAGCCTTTCGGCCAGCATTTGCGAGCGCGCATTGTCCTGATCGACATAGCTCACCAGCGTCGGCAATTTCAGCATGGCAAAGGCCCAATCCCGCATGGCGCGAGCAGCCTCCAGCGCATAGCCTTGGCCTTCATGCGGGCCATAGACGAGCCAGCCCAGCTCCTTTTCGGGGAATAGCGGACCATGATTGATCCCCACCTGCCCCACGCATTCTCCGGTTGAGCGCAGCTCGATCATCAGCGCGCCATGCCCGAACAGGCGCCAGCAGGCAACATCGTGACAAAATGTGAGCCAGGCGCCCCTGGTGTCGAAGGGCCCGCCCATATAGCGCGACCGCGGCGAGGCCAGAAATTGCGCATAATCCGCAAAATCGTCCAGCACCGGCGCACGCAACACCAGCCGCTCGGTGGTGAGGGTGGGAATGTCGCCGAACGACATATTATGCCTCTCCATCCTTGAGCCGGTCCGTATCGCGCCGTTGTTTCTTGGTCGGCCGCCCGGCCCCTTCGTCGCGCGGCGCGATGGCCGCCTCATAGGGCGAGCGCTCGGCCTTGGGCAAGGTTGGAGGCGAAAGATCCTCGTAAAGCGTCATCGCCTCGCTGGCCGGACCCCGCCGCACGCCCGCATCGAGGATTTTCCAAACCATGATGCGGCCGTGGATCGCCATGGTCAGCACGTCGCCCGCGCCAACCTTGTAGTCGCTTTTGTCGGTGCGTTCGGAATTGACGCGGATGGCGCCGGTCTCGATGACCTTCTGCGCCAGCGTGCGCGATTTGAGGGCGCGCGAGAAAAACAGGAACTTGTCGAGCCGTTCCTTGCGAACGGGTATCGGGCTCGTTCCTGTCAATCGCTACTCCGCGCTCTTGTTGCGCAAGGCCGCCAGCTTGGCAAAGGGGCTGTCTGGATCGAACTTGGCCTCGCGCTTTTCCGGCCGCGCATTTTCGAATTTCGGCCGTTCGTCGCGGGGCCGTTCGGTCTTGCGGTTGTCGTTGCGACCGCGACCCTCAAATTTGGGCTTGGGGTTGAGATGCTGGGCCTTGGAAAGGTCCTGCACTTCCCCCTCGGGACGGCGCTTGGCCACCGGCCGTTGCCGGTTCTCGCCCTCGGGACGGCGGCGATGCTCATGCCGCTTGGCCTCGGGCCGCTTGCCGCCGGGGAACCAGACTTCATCGAATTCCGGCTCGGCGGGGGTCGCATCGGCAACCACAGCCGGTTCGGCTTCGACGATTGTCGTCGCCGGAATTTCGGCTTCAAGCGCCACGGGAGCCACTTCTGCCTCGGCCACGACGGCCTCCAGCGGCGCCTCGGCAACAGCATCGACCGATGCCGGATTCTCTGCCAGCACTTCTTCCAGCGCCGGCGCTTCCGCACTGGCTTGCGCGGCCACGGGCGCGGCAACCTTGGGCGTGCGTTTGACGCGATAGCCGAGCGAGCTCAGGATCGAGGCGAAATCCTCGCCCGAACAACCCAGCAGCGAGGTCATCTCGACCGTCACGCGGAAGCCGTTGCCTTCGGCAGCACCCACCGGCACATCGCCCTGATGGCGGCTCGGATCGAGCGCAATCAGCGGCCGGATAATGTCGGCCAGCCGCTCGAGAATATCGACCCGCACCGCCCGCTTGCCCGCCACCTTGAAGCCGGCGACCTCATAGAGCCTGGTATCGACCTCGGGATCGACCAGGAACGAGGTGCGGCCCGAGAGCACGATATGGGGAATGTCGGTCACGCCCGGCTGGCGGATGCCGCCATTTTTCAGCGCAAACAGAATCAGTGCCAGTTCGCGCGGCGCCGGCTTCAGCGCCAGCGGCAGGAAGATGTGATAGGCGCCGAACTTGATGCCCAGCTTGCGCATCTTGCCGCGCACGTCCTGGTCGAGCGCCTTGACCTCGTCGGCCACCTGCGCCCGCGGCAACAGCCCCAGATGCTCGTAAAGCTGGAAGGCAATGCCCCGCGCCGCGCCTTCGATATCGGCCGGCGCTTCCAGCGCCATGACGCTTTCGAGCACGGTATTGATGTGATGGCGCAACCACAGGCTCAACCGATCCTGCACGCGCTCAAGGTCGACGCCGGTCAGCGTTTCGTCGGCCAGAATCAGGATGCGCGGCCGATAGAGCGCATCGCCCTCGATCAGTTCGGCGACGACATCGCCCTTCCAGCGCAGCTTTCCATCGGTCGCCAGCACGAATTCCTCGTTCGGCGCCCCGGCCAGCCGGTCGGCCCGATTGTAGATTTCGGGCGCCACCACGTGATCGGCTGCCGCCCGTAAGCCCTTGGTATCGACGTCCCCGTCATTGCGGGAAAGGGTAAAGCGGAAGCCTTCGAGTGTGCCGATCAGATGGCCTTCCAGCCGAACTTCGCCACGCTCATTGATCTCGGGAGATGCCATACGTTTGTCTTTCAGGTGGCGAAGCAAGACGCTCGTGCGCCGGTCGACGAACCGCTGGGTGAGCCTTTCATGCAGGGCATCGCTCAGGCGGTCTTCAATGTCTCGGGTCTTTTCGCGCCAATGTGAAGGGTCTGCAAGCCAGTTTTTCCGATTGGCGACAAACGTCCAGGTACGGATTTGCTTGATCCGGTTGCTGAGCGTATCGATGTCCCCGCTGGCATTGTCGCAAAAGCGAACCTGCTCGGCAATCCAGTCCTGATCGACCTTTCCATTTCGTTTCAAATCCGAGTAAATTCGGGTGACGATTTCCCCGTGATTGGCCGGAGAAATCCCCTGATAATCAGGGATTTGGCAGCATTCCCACAACAGCCGCGCCCCGTCCAGACCACGCGCCAGCTTGCCCGCCTCGTTGCGCGCCACAAATTCGAGCGCCCGCTGGTCCGTGGCCACCGGAACCCGGGTCAAACTGCGGTTTTCCGGGCTTTGCTCGAGGCTGTCGAGCAGTGCGGGGATGGATGAATAATCTAGTCTATTGTTGCGCCATTGCAGCACTTTAACGGGCTCAAAATCGTGGGTTTCGAGCGCCACGACCATTTCTTCCTCGAATCCCTCGGTGCCCCCGGTCACCCCGAACGTACCATTGCGCGCATGGCGCCCCGCCCGGCCGGCAATCTGCCCCAATTCTGCCGCAGTTAGCGGCCGGCTCTGATGGCCATCGAATTTGGTGTCGTCGGCAAAGGCGACATGGTGGATATCAAGATTGAGCCCCATGCCGATGGCATCGGTCGCCACCAGGAAATCCACATCGCCATTCTGGTAGAGCTCGACCTGCGCATTGCGTGTGCGGGGCGAGAGCGCGCCCATCACCACCGCGGCCCCGCCCCGCTCGCGCCGGATCAGTTCGGCAATGGCATAGACCTGCCGCGCCGAGAAGGCGACGATGGCCGATCGCGTCGGCTGGCGCGAAATCTTCTTGGACCCTGCATAGGTCAGTTGGGAAAAGCGCGGCCGATCCACGATATCGGCATTGGGCAGGAGTTTTCGGATTACCGGCGCCATGGTCGCCGCGCCCAGCAGCAGGGTTTCCTGGCGGCCGCGCGCATTCAGAATCCGATCGGTGAACACATGCCCGCGGTCAAAATCGATTGCTGTCTGGATTTCGTCGATCGCCACGCAATCGACATGGATATCCATCGGCATGGCTTCGACCGTGCAGACCCAATAGCGCGGCCGCGCCGGCACGATTCGCTCTTCCCCCGTGACCAAAGCTACGGCTTGCTCACCGACCCGCTCGACCACCCGCGTATAGACTTCGCGCGCCAGCAAACGCAGCGGCAGCCCGATCATCCCGCTCGGATGGGCCAGCATCCGCTCGATGGCGAAATAGGTCTTGCCGGTATTGGTCGGGCCCAGAATCGCCTTGACCGATTGGTATGGTGCAAAAGTCATCGCCGCCAATGTAGGGGCAGTTCTGTCCGGTTACGAGCCCCCAACAGGCTGTCCCACAAAAGCACACTCCAGACGACAGAAATGTCATCCTGCTTAATGGCGAGAACACGAGGGGAACGAAACAGAACCGAATCGGCGCGACTCGCTGAATCCCGGTTTGTTCTCCACCATCGGTAGTGGGTCGCGGCATCCCGCCCCACCAGAGACGCCCGCGGCAGTTGCGTTTCGGCCGCCAACCGAGCTTTCCTGTTCAACTCGGCTACCAAACCATGAAAATCCGGAAATTTTTGCGATCCGTGAAGCAAAGGTAAACGGCGGCGATACGCAATTTTCTGCTCCGTAGAGATTTCGCCGCCCCATCCCTGCGGGCCTTAGCGCCAGGATTGAGGATATTCCCCATTGACCGTCCCATCGGGGGACAGGGGGGGGGGGCGGAAACGCGATCCAGCTTCCAAGAGCCGCGGAAACATCTATCCCGCCCACCATGTCATCCCCGCGAAAGCGGGGACCTCCGTTGGCTATACCCGAGAAGAAAACAGAGGTTCCCGCTTTCGCGGGAATGACATTGTGGTTTGAATGAACACGAGGTCCGCAGGAGGCGTGGCGAGAACCACAACCAGCCAGGGCAGCACACCCTCCCGTCCCGAAACGGCACAATTCTGCGCCATCAGCCCCGTCCGCGTTCACCCCTGAACCAAACCCGGAACGAACAGGGAAGAAACGGCAGAGAATCAAACAATGCGGCTTTGTTCTCCACCACATCTGGTGGCCCGCGCCATCGCTCGCCCACTAGCCGGCAGCGCTACCACCGAAAACCCGCCCGCTCTCCGCCAAACCCGTTCAACTCCATCACCAAAGCATGAAGATTGCCCGTTTTCGGCCAGGTCTGAACGAAACGCTAATCGCAAAAAGCATAAGGGCTGCACCGGTTTAACAACGCAGCCCCCACAAATGCCCGGCCTTGGGCCGCGATCTTGGCAAAAAACCCGTTGACCGTATCGAAACGGGACGAAACGTCAGGGTTTCATACTGGTCAGCACCATGGAGAGATCCCCCATATTGGTGCCCAGCAACACGCGATAGGGCACGAAATAGCCCGTCTGGCCCAGCGGCGCGTACCACATCAGGATGCGGCTCTTGTCGGCCAGGTAATTGGTGATTTCGGACTCGGTGAAATGCCCCGAGATTGGCTGGTAATCGAGACTGCATACCACGACCGGCCCCTGATAGCCCGTGCGCGGCGAGGTGGCTTCATCCTCCCCGGCATAGCTCATGGCGATGTTGAAGCGCTCAACCCCGGTAAAGATATTGAGCTTGCGCTGGCACAGCCCCTTGTCGAGCGCCCCGCCCTTGACGACGAAGGCCGAGAGGAAATCGCCGACGCCGGTCAGATGCCGGCGTTCCAGCGGTACCCGGTCATAGGTATCGGTGATCGGCGGCTCGACCTTGAAGGCGCTGACCTCGCCGCCGGCAAAGGACACATCCACGCCAAAGGCCTCGCCATTGGCCCGCGTTTTCAGATTAAAGCTCTGCGACACCAGCCCATTGGCCGAACTGCCCGAGGCATGGGCGCTGGCCGTGCCGCTGGCCACCACCGCACCCATTCCCGCTACATTGGCGGAAAGATCGAGCGCATAGCGCGATCCAGTGTCGCCGAGTTCGACATCCATCATGGCGATATTGATGCCGCCCAGGGTCAGCACATAGCTGGCCCGGGCATCCACCTGTTGGGCCAGAGCGGGCGTTGCAGCCAGAAGGGCCATTGCGGCGAAAGCGGAACGGAAATAGGTCACGGGCGCGTCGTCTCAACACTTTGGGGGCGAGCAGGCAGGCCCGGACGCCGCAGCGAATCACTATTAATGATGAAATTGCCGTGCCCTTGTGGCCCATGCAAGGCAATCACGGGCGTTTGCGGGCGCTGTCTTCTTGACGCGCCCCCCCCTTTTCTCTAAAGAGCGGCCAAGATTTCACAACAATCGAGGCCCGTCGCGGTATTGAGCCGCCACGCAGGACCTTTACACAAATTAGGATATCTCCAAATGGCACGTCGCTGTGAACTGACTGGCAAGGGCGTAATGACCGGGAACAATGTGTCCCACGCGCTCAACCGCACCCGCCGCCGCTTCCTCCCCAACCTGCTCAACGTGACGCTGATTTCGGACGCGCTGAACCGTCCGGTCAAGCTGCGCATCTCGGCTGCGGCCCTGCGCACCGTCGAGCACCGCGGTGGTCTCGACGCCTTCCTGCTCAAGCAGGACGACGCGACCCTGTCGACCCTGGCCCAGGGTATCAAGAAGGAAGTTCGCGCCGCTCTCGCTGCTGCCTAAGCGAACGGCCGGCCTATAAGAATTAGCCGCGTGGATGATGTGCCCACGCGGTTTTGTTTTGCGCTATGATGGCCAAGACAAACATCCGCGCCGGTCTGCTGCCGGGCCGCGGTTACATTGAGGTGCATTCTGATGCTTGCTCGTTTCCTGGCGGCCGTTGCCGCCATGGTCGTGGTCGTGGCCGCGTCCAATATCCTGGTGCTGTTTCCGCTGCAGGTCCAGCTCGGCTCGGTCAACCTGGCCGATCTTCTGACCTGGGGCGCCTTCACCTTCCCCTTTGCCTTCCTCGTCACCGACCTCACCAACCGCTATGACGGCCCGCGCAATGCCCGGCTCGTCGTGCTGGTGGGCTTCCTCGTCGGCCTGGTTCTGTCATTCTATCTCAGCTATCATCCGCTGCCCTGGAATGCCGAAGGCGGCCCCGCCACCACCCAGCGCATTGCCCTTGCTTCGGCGACGGCTTTCCTCATCGGCCAATTGCTCGACATTGCCGTCTTCTCGCGCCTGCGCGCCGCCAAAGCCTGGTTCCTGCCCCCCTTGGCCGGCTCGCTGTTCGGCTCGCTGATCGATACCGCGATCTTCTTCACTGTCGCTTTCGCCCCGGCTCTGGTCGGGATCGACCTGCTGTTCGGCCTGGCCGATGGCTCGCTCGCCTTCCCCGCCCCATGGCTCGGCATCGGCCCCGAAGTCCCGCTCTGGATCTCGCTGGCCTCCGGCGATTTCCTGGTAAAATTCCTCGCCGCCCTGCTGCTGCTGGCCCCCTACCGCGCCCTGATGGGCCGGATCATGCCCCTCCCGCCACTCGCCCCGCGGGCGTAAGGCTGGGGGCTTTCGACCACCGCCCCATTCCCACCGTCATCACCCGGCTCGTCCGGGTGATCCATCTTTCAGTGCTGGTGGAGGCATGGATTGCCCGGACGAGCCGGGCAATGACGGCGGTACTGGGTCTAGTGCCAAAGTTAATTGGGCACCCCAAACTCCAGCAACAGGCTCCGCTGCCAGTCGTTGAAATTATTGTCCGACCCGATGACGATCCGCACCTCGCCATCGGCCGCCGTATACACCGCCATCGACTCCATATTGTCGACCTCCCCGCCCCCGGCCGAGAGCAACACTTCGCCCGCCATCGCATTGCCGGCCCGCACTTCGGCCGCCGGCACGCGGCGCAGCGCCATGGAAAATGTCAGGAACGACACGCCGCGTTCGAGTACCAAAAGGTCCCCATTGGGCAGGAAGGCGCATTCAGTGGGGTCGGCCGCCGCACTTGAGCGATAGCTCACCGGCCCTTTGTCGTTCTGCCCCAACAGCCACCCGCGATGATTGCCGTCCGCGTCGATCGCGCCCTCGTTGAGCAACAGCGTCGATCCCGCAATCGGGGAACCGGCCGGCGCCACGCATACCGATTCCAGTGTGCCATTGGTCCGCAATTCACCGAGCCAATCGGGGGTCGGCACCTCGCGCGCAGCCCCACCCGGCACACCATCGCTCAGCGCAAAATCGGCCACCCGCGTCAAATGCTCGAACCCCACCCGCACCGCGACCGGCAGCCCGTTGCGATAAACGGTATCCACTGACTCGGCATCCCGCGCATATTGCCGGGGCAGCGGATCACCCTTGGAATTGCGTATCGGCTCAATGGTGACGCCGATAAAGCCGAACAAGCGGTTCGCGTCGTCATAGGCCAATTGCCCGGAGACGAAATTGCCGCGATCGCTGACAAACACCGCGCGATGGTCCGGTCCGGTAAAGGTCAGCCCGGAAAGCCCGCCAAACGTGTCCTCCTGACTGACCATGGCGATACCGCCCCGCCAGATCAGCTTATCCACCTTCTGGTCGAGCGCGCTCTCCTTGAAGCGGGTGATCTGGACGGCGCTGACGGTCACCTCGGCGGCTGTGGCAGGCTGCATGCCCACCAGCAGCGCGGCGATGCAGCCAGCAGCAAGCCATCTCATCCGCGGCCGCGCCGGCGCGATTGGGCGGGCGGCTCTTCATCGAACAAGGCCGCCAGCTCATCAGTCAGCGCCCCGGCCAATTCTTCCGCATCGAGCAGCGTCACCGCCCGGCGATAATAGCGGGTCACGTCATGCCCGATGCCCACCGCCACCAACTGGATGGGCGAGCGCGTTTCGATATCCTCGATCACCTGGCGCAAATGGGCTTCCAGGTAATTGCCGGCATTGACGCTTTGAGTTGAATCATCGACCGGCGCGCCATCGGAAATCACCATCAGGATACGCCGCGCCTCGGGCCGGGCCATCAGCCGCTTGCGCGCCCATTCCAGCGCCTCGCCATCGATATTTTCCTTGAGCAGCCCTTCGCGCATCATCAGGCCGAGATTCCGCCGCGCATGCCGCCAAGGTTCGTCCGCTGCCTTGTAGATGATGTGGCGCACATCGTTGACGCGCCCGGGATTGGCCGGGCGATTGGCCTCGAGCCAAGCCTCACGGCTCTTGCCGCCCTTCCAGGCGCGGGTGGTGAAGCCCAGGATCTCGACCTTGACGCCACAGCGCTCCAGCGTGCGGGCAAGAATATCGCCGCAGATCGCCGCAATGGTGATCGGCCGCCCGCGCATCGAGCCCGAATTGTCGATCAGGAGCGTCACGATCGTGTCGCGGAAATCGGTGTCGTTCTCCACCTTGAAGCTGAGCGCCTGCATCGGATCGGTCACCACGCGGGTCAACCGCGCCGTGTCCAGCAGCCCTTCCTCCAGATCGAACTGCCAGCTCCGATTCTGCTTGGCCATCAGCCGCCGCTGCAGCTTGTTGGCCAGCCGCGCCACCGCACCGGCCAGATTTTCCAGCTGCTTGTCGAGCAGCGCCCGCAACTGATCCAATTCGTCCGGCGGGCACAATTCGGCCGCCTTGACGATCTCGTCGAACTTGGTGGTGAACACCTTGTACTGGAACTGGTTGGAGAGGCGCTCCCCGCCATCCTTGGCAGGCGGGGGCATGGGCGCGTCCTCGCCCGCTTCGGCGGCCGCGTCCTCATCGGTGTCGGCCATGTCCGATTCCATGCCCTCGACGTCGCCGGTTTCTTCCGACTCGCCGGCCTGCTGGTCCTGATCGGCATCCGAGCTTTCGTTCTCGCCCTCGCCCTGCTCCGGCGCCTTGTCCGAGCTATCCCCGGCATCGGGTTCCTGATTGTCGTCGCTTTCCTCGTCGGAGGCGTCCGGATCATCCAGCTCGCTTTCGGGCACCAGGTTGAGGTCGCGCAGCAGCGCCTTGGCGGCCTTGGAAAACTCGTCCTGGTTCTCGTAGCGCGTCAGCAGATCGTCGAGCGACTTGCCACCCTTGTCCTCGATCTCCTTGCGCCACAGATCGACCAGCGCATGCCCCGAAGGCGGCACCGGCACCCCTGCCAGCTTCTCGCGCAGCAACAGCCCCAGGGCCTCGGCAATGGGCGCATCGCCCTTGTCATCGACCTCGGCGAAATTGGCGCGGAACAGCCGATCTTCCAGCATTTCCCCGATATTGCCCACCATGCCCGGCATGCGCACACAGCCCAAAGCCTCGACCCGCGCCTGTTCCAGCGCATCGAACGCCGCCCTTGCCATGGGATCCATGGGGCTGCGCTTGCGGTGGGTTTCGGGATCGTGGCTGGCCAGCCGCATCGCCATGGCGTCGCCCTGCCCGCGGGCAATGGCGACGTCACGCCTTGTCGGCAGCCGCGGCAGATTGGCCAGGCGCGCCTTGTCCGAAGTCAGCAGCGGCCGGTCGGAGGTGAAGCTCACTTCCAGATCCGCCCGGCCGCCAATGGCGCGCACGGTCGCCCCCATGGCCGATTTGAAGACCTGGGTCTGGTCGGGTCTGTTGGCTTTGCTGCGCGGTACTTGTGCCATGGGTCTATCGGTTCATGTTGTGACCGGGAAGGAAGGCCCCCTCACCCGGCCCTTTGGGCCGACCTCTCCCCCAAAGGGAGAGGTGAAGTTGTGGCACGCTCAGTGCCCTTCTCACCTCTCCCTTTGGGGGAGAGGTCCCGCGTAGCGGCGGGTGAGGGGGCCTTGACCTAAGCCGTCACCGCCAGATTGGCCGAGCTTTCCGGCAGGTCTTCCCCGAACACGCGCTGATAGAACTCGGCCACCACGGGGCGCTCGAGCTCGTCACATTTGTTGAGGAAGGTCAGCCGGAACGCAAAACCGGTATCGCCCCCGAAAATCTGCGTGTTCTCGGCCCAGGTAATTACCGTACGCGGGCTCATCACGGTGGACAGGTCCCCATTGATGAACGCCTGACGCGTCAAATCGGCCAGCCGCACCATGTTGGAAATGAGCTTCATGCCCTTCTCGGTCTCGCCATAGCCTTTATTCTTGGCCAGAACGATGCCGACTTCCTTGTCATGCGGCAGATAATTGAGCGTGGTGACCAGACTCCAGCGGTCCATCTGACCCTGGTTGATCTGCTGGGTGCCGTGATAGAGCCCCGACGTATCGCCCAGACCGATCGTATTGGTGGTCGAGAACAGGCGGAATGCCGGATGGGGCACAATCACGCGGTTCTGGTCGAGCAGGGTCAATCGACCCGCCACTTCCAGCACGCGCTGGATCACGAACATCACGTCGGGACGGCCCGCGTCATATTCATCGAACACCAGCGCGACGTTGTTCTGCACCGCCCATGGCAGGATGCCATCGCGGAATTCGGTGATCTGCTTGCCGTCCTTGAGCACGATCGCGTCCTTGCCGACCAGATCGATCCGGGACACATGGCTGTCAAGGTTGACGCGCACCAGCGGCCAGTTCAGCCGCGCCGCGACCTGCTCGATATGGGTCGATTTACCCGTGCCGTGATAGCCCTGCACCATGACGCGGCGGTTGAACGCAAAGCCGGCCAGGATCGCCAGGGTCGTGTTGCGATCGAACAGGTAATCCGGGTCGATCGGGGGCACATGGCTGGTGCGTTCGGCATAGCCCTTGACCACCATGTCGGTGTCGATCCCGAACAGGTCCCGGGCCTTGTAGTCGGTGTCGGGCAGATTGCTGAATTCACTCATTGGAGGGCTCTTGCAGGAAGGAGAGAAAATCGAGGCGGGAGAACGAAAAGACGGGCGCTCTATAGCAGCAATGTGACAAGGGGGGTAGCCGTGGATTGCTCACCCCTGCCTCTCGTGACGCGTTCGGTCAGGGAGAGTCGAAAATGGTGGTTTTCGAGAACCGGAGCGGAGCGTACATGAGTACGTGAGCACCGGAAGCGCAGAAAACTGCCATTTGCAGGCCTCCCTCACCGAACTCAACTACTTTGCGACGAAGCCCGCCTTTTTGAGATGCGAGTAGGCCGCGATGATGGTGCGCAGCCTGTCCTCGGAGGATTTGTCGCCACCATTGGCATCGGGGTGATGGATCTTGACCAGGGTCTTGTAGGCGGCCTTGATCTCGTCCGATTTGGCGTGGCCCATAATGCCCAGCGTTTCGAGCGCCCGCCGGTCCGGCTCATGCAATGGTTTGACGCGTTCGGAGGCCGGCGTCTGCGCCTGCCGATGCCGGTAGCGCGCAAACACCCCGAACGGGTCGCCATATTTATCGCCCGGCCGCAGGCCCGCCGTGCTGGCCGGCCGTGCGCCCGCCTGGCCCGTCGCAAAACTCTTGCGGGTGTCGGCCTTGGGCGGGGCATGCAGCGCCTCTTCCAGCTCGTCCTTCTCCATGCCGGCGAAGAAATTGAACGCGGTATTGTAGTGGCGCACATGCTCGAGGCAAAAATGGTGATACTGCCCCTCGTTGCGATGCCCCTTGGGTGCCTTGTGCGTGCCGGGCCGGTCACAGCCTTCCCAGTCGCAAATCTGCTCCACCGGCGCGGGCTTTTCTTCCCGGCGCGGCCTGATGCGAATGTTATCGAACAGCTTGGATTGCAGTTTCATTCTCGCCTAGTTACTTGCCAATAGACCAAAGGAACCTGCCATTATGTCCGCCAGACAGACCATCATAGCCAAGCTCACCGCTAAATTTGCCCCCGCTTTCCTCGATGTGATCGACGAGTCGAGCCAGCATCATGGTCACGCCGGGTGGCGGGAGGGTGGTGAAACCCATTTTCGTGTCAGAATCGCGACCCGTCATTTTGACGGTCTAAGCCGCGTTGCGCAACACCGCGCGGTCATGGACGCGCTCGAAAGCGAACTCAAAGGCCCGGTGCATGCCCTCGCCATCGACGTTTTGCCGGTGGATGGGTCGTTTTAGCACGTCTACCCTCGCCCCTTGTGGGAGAGGGACAGATCATTCTTCGTTCAGAAGAATGATCAGGGTGAGGGGTACTGAGCCATCCCCTCGCTTCAATGTCAGCGGAGGCAACCCCTCATCCGCCCTTCGGGCACCTTCTCCCACAAGGGGAGAAGGAAGAAAAGCCTACCGCATGTCATCCAGAAATGCCGACACCGCTTCCGGCGCCACGCCTTTTTCGATGAAGGCCTTGCCGATGCCGCGCGTCAGGATGAAGGTCAGCGCCCCGCGTGAGACCTTCTTGTCCTGCGCAATGGCCGCCATCAAACTCTCGGTCGAGCCGAGCCCGCCTTCAATATCACCCAATATGGTTGGCAGGCCCGCATTTTTCAAATGCGCTGCAATCCGCCCGGTATCCTGGCTCGGCGCCAGGCCCAGCCTGGCCGAAAAACCATGCGCCAGCACCATGCCGATGCTAACACCCTCGCCATGCAGCAGGCGGTCGGAATAGCCGGTATCCTTTTCCAGCGCATGCCCGAAAGTATGCCCCAGATTGAGCAGCGCGCGAACGCCCAGTTCCTTCTCGTCCTCGATCACCACCCGCGCCTTATGCGCGCAGCAACGGGCAATCGCCTCGCCCCGCGCCGGCCCCCCGGCAAAAATCTCTTCGCGCTTTTCCTCGAGCCAGAAGAAGAAATCCTCGTCGTCGATCAGCCCATATTTGACCACTTCGGCATAGCCAGAGGCAAATTGGCGCGGCGCCAAAGTGTCGAGCGTCGATAAATCCGCCAGCACCAGCCGGGGCTGATGAAAGGCCCCGATCAAATTCTTGCCATGGGACGAATTGATCCCGGTCTTGCCGCCCACCGAGCTGTCGACCTGCGCCAGAAGCGAAGTCGGCATCTGCACGAAATCCATGCCGCGCCGCGCAATCGAAGCAGCAAACCCGGCCAGATCCCCGATCACCCCGCCACCCAGCGCGATCACCAGATCGCCCCGCTCGAGCCGCGCCGCCAATATGCCCTCGACGGCTGCCTGCAAGCCGGGCCAGCCCTTGGTGCTTTCGCCGGCCGGCAATACGATCTCGCTATGGCCCAACCTGGCCGCATCCAACGAAGCGATCAGCCGCGGCAATTGCGCCTTGGCCACGTTTTCGTCGGTGATAATGCCAAAGCGCCTGCCGGGGAAGCGCTCGGCCAGGATCGGCCCGGCTTCCTCGATCACCCGGTCGCCGATCAGAATGTCATAGGCGCGCTCGCCCAGTGCTACGTGAACCTTGTGGGCGATATCGGCCATGAGCAAAACAGTCCTAATTCTTGAGATGGGCCAGTACGGCCTCGATCACATCACCTGCCACCACATCCTGCGGTACATCGCGCGACAGCACGGTCACATGCGCATCGGCATAGATGGGATAGCGTTCGGCGATCAATTTTTCGAGCGCCTGGCGCGGATTGGCCGTCTTGAGCAGCGGGCGGTTGGAGCGCCGTGACACCCGTTCGAACAGAATATCGGCCTCCGCCTTGAGCCAGATCGAGATGGCTTCGGCATTGACCAGCGCCCGCGTTTCCGGGCTGACAAAGGCGCCGCCGCCCGTGGCCAGAACAATATCGGGGTCCTTGAGCACCCGGGCAATGACGCGGGCCTCGCCGGCCCGGAATTCGGCCTCGCCGCGCTGCTCGAAGATCTCGGGGATGCTCATCTGCGCGGCTTTCTCGATCTCTTCATCGCTGTCGAGAAACACCCGGTTGAGCTTGGCCGCCAGCCGCCGCCCCACTGTCGTCTTGCCCGCCCCCATCATGCCGACAAGCACGATCGGCCTGCCGGCCAACAGGGCGGCAAGTTCCTCGGCGCGGGCCTGCCGCTTTGCCGGATCGGATCGGCTCAATTGGGGCTCCAAGTCTTGTTTGCGCGCTATCAAGCCGTCCCGGTCCGGCCTGTCAAGAACATGCGGGCGCTTCCTTCATTTCGGGGAGGCAAAATCGGCAAACTGGACTATGCCTACCAGATGGAAACCATTTGCAGGCAATTTTACGCAAAGAGTTCAACCGCCGGATCGCCATGCCCACGCTCATCCGCCTGATCATCATTCTGCTGTTTCTCGCCGGCCTGGTCTATGGCGGCATGATCGCGCTGGTGACCTATGTGCAGCCGACGCCCAAGCAAACCACGATCCGCATTCCCCAGCGCGACCTGCTGGGCGGCGGCGAACCCACCCTGCCCGGCCAGGCACCCGCTCCCACCGATCCGGCGCCCACGCCGTGAACGGGGATCATCTCATCGGCTCATTCCTTGAAATGATGAGCGCCGAACGCGGCGCCGCCAAAAACACCATCGAGGCCTATCGCCGCGACCTCGCCGATTATGCCGGCTTCGTCAAAGCCCACAAGCAGACCCTGCTCACCGCGCCGCGCGAAACCGTCACCGCTTATCTCGATGACTTGCGCAGCCAGGGCCTGTCAGCTTCCTCCAGCGCCCGCCGCCTCTCCGCCATCCGCCAGTTCCACCGCTTCCTCTGCGCCGACAATCTGCGCGGCGACGATCCGACCCGCATTGTTTCAAGCCCCAAAAGCCGCCGCGCCTTGCCCAAAGTGCTGTCCATCGCCGAAGTGGACACGCTGCTGACCACGGCGGAAGCCGAAGCCAATGCGGCAGGCTCTCCGCAAAAGCAGGCTTCCGCCCTCCGTCTCTATCTGCTGCTCGAACTGCTTTACGCCACCGGCATGCGCGTATCCGAACTGGTCAGCCTTAAACGCGCCGCTGTGATGCGCGACGCCAGTTTCATCACCATTACCGGCAAGGGCAACAAGGAGCGCGTCGTGCCCGTCAATGACCGCGCCCGCGACGCCATCCGCGTCTATCTCAAGACGCTGCAACCCGGCCCCTATCTTTTCCCCGCCACTAGCGCGGAGGGTTATCTTTCCCGCCAGGTCTTTGCGCGCGACCTCAAGAACCTGGCCGGCCGCGCCGGCATCAAATCGGCTCGCGTGGCCCCGCATGTGCTGCGCCACGCCTTTGCCAGTCACCTGCTGGGTGGGGGCGCCGACCTGCGGGTCGTGCAGATGCTGCTCGGCCATGCCGATATCTCGACCACCCAGATTTACACCCACATTCTCGACGAAAAGCTGAGAAGCCTTGTCGAACAGCACCATCCCCTGAGTGATCTGAGAAAATAGGTGGCTGTACGGCACTCGAAATGTTAGCCAAATGTGCACCGATTAAGCGCATTCGCGTTGTAGTCTTGACTCGGAGGTGATCGGTCGCCACTTTCCGGCCACTTTGGGGCGCAAGAGCAGCCCCTTACTTCTATGGTCGCAACAAAACGACCCCAAACGGGCGGTGGGATGCAGTCTTATCTCGATTTCGAAAAGCCGGTAGCCGATCTTGAAGGCAAGATCGCCGAACTCAAGTCGCTCGCGGCGACCGACCAGGCTGTGTCCATCGATGAGGAAGTCAACCGCCTGTCGAGCCGCGCCGACGAGGCGCTGGTCGAGATTTATAAAAAGCTGACGCCCTGGCAGAAAACCCAGGTCGCCCGCCATCCCCAGCGCCCCCATTTCTCCGATTATGTTTCGAGCCTGATCACCGAATGGAGCCCGCTTTCGGGTGACCGCAAATTCGGCGAAGATGCCGCGGTTCAGGCCGGTTTCGGCCGGTTCAACGGCCAGCCCGTCGCCATTCTGGGCCAGGAAAAGGGCAATTCCACCGAAAGCCGCCTCAAGCACAATTTCGGCATGGCCCGTCCCGAAGGCTACCGCAAGGCCGTCCGCATCATGGACATGGCCGACCGCTTCAATATTCCGGTCATCTCCTTCGTCGACACCGCCGGCGCCTATCCCGGCATCGGCGCCGAGGAACGCGGCCAGGCCGAGGCCATTGCCCGCTCCACCGAAAAATCGCTCGAACTGGGCGTACCCAACCTTGCCATCATCATCGGCGAAGGCGGCTCGGGCGGCGCCATCGCCATTGCCACCACCAATCGCGTGCTCATGCTCGAACACGCCATCTATTCGGTGATTTCCCCCGAAGGCGGCGCCTCGATCCTCTGGAAAGACGCGGCCAAGGCCCAGGACGCAGCCACCACCATGAAGATCACCTCGGCCGATCTTCTGGCTTTCGGTGTGGTCGATGGCATCATTCCCGAGCCCACCGGCGGCGCTCATCGCCACCCCGAGCAGATCATGGCGTCCACGAGCGCGGCCATCGACAAGTTCCTGGCCGACTTTGCCGGCAAGGGACGGCTGGAAACCCGCGAACATCGCCGCGAAAAATTCCTGGCCATCGGCACGACGCTCTAGGAGAGCCATCACATCTTTGCGTGAACGGCCCGCTTCCAGCCAATTTTTCGGCATGGTAAGGAATCGTTCACCGCGAATACTCATGCTGCGGTAACTATGGCCCGCTAAGGGTCAGCCCATATTATCGCATCATCTGGCGGCTTCCGGTGTCCACGCTTCTGCGCAATATCTGCTCGCTGATCATCCTGCTGTGGCTGGCCTTCGGGCTCGTCGCGTGCACCGGCTTCGTCAAGGGCGGCAATGAGCGGGCCAACCGGCCACTGTCGAGCGAAACGCTGGCGGGCCTGGCTCGTATCGGCTCCTCGCCGTCCGAGCCCATGGTCATCCGCGTCTTCAAACAGGAAGAAGTGCTCGAGGTGTGGAAACGCACCAAATCGGGCCAATATGCGCTCTTCAAGCAATACGCCATCTGCGCCTATTCGGGCGCGCTAGGCCCCAAGGTCAAGGAAGGCGACTATCAGAGCCCTGAAGGTTTTTACACCATCACCCCTGGCCTGATGAACCCGAACTCGTCCTACTACCTGGCCTTCAATGTCGGCTTTCCCAATAAGTTCGACCGTGCCCATGGCCGCACCGGCTCCAATCTGATGGTGCATGGCGATTGCAAATCGGTGGGCTGCTTTGCCATGACCGATGCCGGCATTGCCGAGATTTATGCCCTGGCGCGCGAAACCTTCAAGGGCGGCAATCCGAGCTTCCAGATCCAGATCCTGCCCTATCGCATGAATAGCACCAAGCTCGCTCAGAACGTGGCCAGCCCGCATCTCGATTTCTGGCGCAATATCAAGGAGGGCTCGGACCTGTTCGAACTGACCAAGACGCCGCCCGTCTGGGATGTTTGCGAAGGCCGCTATATTTTCAACGCCGGCAATCGCACGCCGCTCGACGCACTAGGCCCGTGCCCGCCGGTAAGCCGCAGCCCGCAATTGCTGGCGCTGCAGGCCGCCGACACCACGGCGATCGAGAGCCATCAGACCAGCGCCCAGCGCAAGGCCAGTGAGCAGGCCGCCATCAAGGCGCGCGGCGAGGCGATCAATGGCGCCGTCACAGGGCTGTTTGGTGGCCTGGGCAATGTGTTTGGCGGCGGCAAGGATGCCGATATCGTGCCGGTGATGAGCGGAAAAATCGCCCCGATCCCCGCTATTCGCCCTTGAAGCGCGGCTAACGGGCGCCGACATCAGCGCGTGCAATTTGGCTGAGCATCATGCTTGGGCCGCATTCCGGCGCAATGACAGCGCGCTGGCGCATGATGGAGACCTGGCAGTGCAAGAGACCTGGACACTGGGCGGCGTTTCCAAGGAAGAGCCGGCCACCGCTTTCCCCCCTGGCGCCCGAAAACCGCCCCGCCAGCCGGGCACCGGCCGGGTGCTGAGCTTTGTCGTGGGCCTGGTCGGTGTGGCCGCCATTGCGGCCTCCGGCTGGGTCTATACCGAAACCCAGCGCGATATCGCCCGCATCTCCACCGACATCGCCCAGATCCGCCTGAGCCTGGCGCTCTATGGCCAGCAAGGCGCGGCGGCGCCCTCTACCCCGGCCCCAGCCGGCAATGACGGGGCCGTGCAGGACCTGGCCAATCGCCTCGCCATCCTCGAACAGAACTGGCGCAGCGGTGCGGCCCCGGCCGCCCTGCCGGCCATTCCGGGGGCACCGGATGCGATGCCCGAAAGCCCGGCGGCCAACGCAGCCAATGCCGATTGCCTGCCCGATGGCATGCGCATCCTGGTCTCGGCCGGCGACAGCTATCCGATCTGCAACACCACAGCCAAGGTGGATATCGCGGTGGTGGACAATGGCTTCATCACCCTGGCCGGTGGCACCACAATCGCCTCGGGCGCCACCATTCCCCTGCCCGACAGCACCTGCAATATCAGCGTCATGTCATCCGGGGACGGCGGAACCACCGGCTTCGCCGAAATCCGCGTGAAGTGCTGAGCGCGCAGCGCGCCATCCTATTCCGCACAAACAAAAAGCCCGGGCATCACTGCCCGGGCTTTTTTGTTGAGCCAAACCGGCGCCTAGAACGCCCCGTGGCAATGCTTGAACTTCTTGCCCGAACCGCAGGGGCAGGGCGCGTTACGCGACACGCCAACCAGCAGCTTGGGATCGACGGGCCGCAGCGAGGGATCGCTGCCCACCGCCCCCAGCGAATCCGCAATCGTGTCGCCGCCATCGGCATCGTTCTCGCCGGTCAACGGATCGATATGGGTTTCGCGAATGCGGGAGAAATCAGGCGCCGGCGGCGCCACCGGGCGCGGCTGCAGCACGACATGGCTGAGCTGGGTCGTCACCAGCTCGCGCATATTGGTCAGCAGCGCCTGGAATAGCTCATAGGCTTCCTGCTTGTATTCGTTGAGCGGGTCGCGCTGAGCGATACCGCGCCAGCCCACGACCTTGGAGAGGTGATCCAGCGTCACCAGATGCTCGCGCCAGAGCCCATCGATCGACTGCAGCAGGATGGTCTTTTCCACCTGGCGCATCACGGTCGGATTGGGCGTACCGGCCGCCTCAAACGCTTGCAGCGTCTGGGCTTCCTTGGCCGCTGCGGCCGCGTCGGCCGCCTCGATCAGCCGCTCGGTTACGGTTTCGGCATCAATCCCCTCTTCCTCGGCCCATGCCTTCACCGGCACGTCAAGATTGAGATAGGTCTTGGCGGCTGCTTCCAGCTGCTCGGTGTTCCACTGCTCGGGATAGGAGCGCGGCGGGATAGCCTTGGCAACCAGCGTTTCCACCAGATCGTGGCGCATATCGACCACCGTCTCGCTGACATCCTCGGCATCCATCATTTCCAGACGCTGCTCGAAGATCACCTTGCGCTGATCATTCATCACGTCGTCGTATTTGAGGATGTTTTTGCGGATATCGAAATTGCGCGCCTCGACCTTGCCCTGTGCCCGCTCAATCGCCTTGGTGACCCAGGGATGGGTGATCGATTCACCCTGCTCGAGCCCCAACTTGCCCAGCATGGAATCCATCGATTCCACCGGGAAGATGCGCATCAGATCGTCCTGCAGGCTCAGGAAGAAAGCCGAATGGCCCGGATCGCCCTGACGGCCCGAACGGCCACGCAACTGGTTGTCGATACGGCGGCTTTCGTGCCGCTCGGTGCCGATCACCATCAGTCCACCAGCAGCCAAAGCCTTCGCCTTGTCCTCGGCAATAGTCTTCTTGATATCGGCGATCTTGGCCTCGCGCGCCTCGCCCTCAAGCCCGGCGGTCTCTTTCTCGATGCGCATTTCGAGATTACCGCCCAGCTGAATGTCGGTGCCGCGGCCGGCCATATTGGTGGCGATGGTGATCGCACCTGGCAGGCCCGCATCGGCAACGATAAAGGCTTCCTGCTCGTGGTGACGCGCGTTCAGCACGTTCATGCTGCCGACATTCTTCTTGCGCAGCAACTCGGCCAGCATTTCCGACTTTTCGATCGAGGTCGTGCCCACCAGCACGGGCTGGCCGCGCTCCTGGCATTGCTTGATCAAATCGGCAATGGCATCGAACTTCTCGGCCGCCGTACGATAGATCGCGTCTTCATCATCCTTACGCGCCACTGGCAGATTGGTGGGGATGGTGACGACATCGAGCTTATAGATATCGGCGAATTCTTCGGCTTCCGTCGAGGCTGTGCCGGTCATGCCGGCCAGCTTCTTGTAGAGGCGGAAATAGTTCTGGAAGGTGATCGAGGCCAGCGTCTGGTTTTCCGGCTGGATCTTGACGTGTTCCTTGGCTTCGAGCGCCTGATGCAGGCCTTCCGAATAACGGCGGCCCGGCATCATGCGGCCGGAGAATTCATCGATAATCACCACTTCGTCGTCGCGGACGATATAGTCCTTGTCCTTGCGGAACATCTTGTGCGCCCGCAGTGCCGAATTGGCATGGTGCACCAGGGCGACGTTTTCCACGTCATACATAGACGCCGACTTGAGCAGGCCATCGGCCGCCAGACGCTCTTCGAGTTTTTCGATGCCGGCATCGGTAAACGTCGCCGAGCGCTGCTTCTCGTCGATCTCGAAATCGCCTTCGTCGAGGATTGCCATCAGCTCGTCGATCTTGACGTAAAGATCGGAGCGGTCCTCGGACGGACCCGAAATGATCAACGGCGTGCGCGCCTCATCGATCAGGATCGAGTCCACTTCGTCGACGATCGCATAGGCATGGCCGCGCTGCACCATCTGGGCGCGCGTATATTTCATGTTGTCGCGCAGGTAATCGAAGCCGAATTCGTTGTTGGTGCCGTAGGTGATGTCGGCGGCGTAGGCGGCCTTGCGCTCCGGGTCGGTCAGCCCGTGCACGATAATGCCGTAACTCATCCCCAGGAAATTATAAATCTGCCCCATCCAGGCGGCGTCGCGGCGGGCCAGATAGTCGTTGACCGTGACGACGTGGACGCCTTCACCGGTCAGAGCATTGAGATAGACGGCAAGCGTTGCCACCAGCGTCTTGCCTTCGCCGGTCCGCATCTCCGCGATCGAGCGATCGTTCAGCACCATGCCGCCGATCAGCTGCACATCGAAATGCCGCATGCCCAGCACGCGCTTGGATGCTTCGCGCACCGCAGCGAAAGCCGGCACGATCAGTTCGTCCAGCTTGGCGCCCTTTTCCAGCCGCGACCTGAATTCGGCCGTCATGCCGCGCAGCGCGTCATCGCTCATCTTGGCGAATTCGGGCTCGAGTGCGTTGATCGCATCCACCTTGCCCTGGAACCGCTTGACGTGCCGATCGGACGGAGAACCGAATATCCGCCGGGCGAGCGCAGCAAGTGCCATATGTCAGGTCCTTTTTTTGATCACCGGCGCGGACGCGCAAGGCCTAGGCGGTCTCGGTCGGGCACCTTACCCGGCTGGCCTCGTCGGCGCGATGACAAAGCCGTTGCGGCTTCACGATCTCGTTTGTCCCCGTGGCAAGTCAGGACGTCATTGTCCATTGCCTTGCCAAGGGCCTTGAAAAGCGCGTGAGATGTAAGAGCGAGCCATTGTCTTGTCAACGCCGCCGAAATGGGCGACACCTCCTGCGCCCGCCGGAAACCCGGCCCAAACCGGCAATTAGGCCTGTCTTCTGCCGCCGTCTCCTCACAAGTAGCGGCGCGGCATATTTTGGCCCCGATGCCGTGTGAGGGCAGGCCGACCAGTAACGAGCCCAGGCGCCACCGGATGCGCCGGCCAAGGAGAATGTCCTGATGTCCTTTTCGACCCTGCGCCATGCCACGACTGCCAGCGTGCTGGCGCTGCTCATGGCGGCCAATGCTGTCGCTCCCGCTTTTGCCCAGGACGCGGCCCCCGCTCCCGCCGCTGAGGCGCCTGCTGCCGAGGCACCCGCGCCCGTCTCCCCCGATGCCGTGGTGGCGACCGTTGGCGGGGAAACCATCACCGAAGCCGATCTGAGCTTTGCGGCCGAAGACCTGACCCAGGAACTCAGCCAGATGCCGGCCGACCAGCGCCGCCCGTTCCTGCTGCGCGTGCTGATCGACATGAAGGTCATGGCCGAGGCCGGCCGCGATGCCGGCATGGGCGACACGCCTTTGTTCAAGCAGCGGCTGGCCTATCTTGAAGAACGCGCCCTGCGCCGCGCCTATTTCGCCGACGCAATTGCCAATTCGGTGACAGAGGAAGCCGTGCGCGCCGAATATGACAAGCTCGTCGCCGACTTCAAGCCAGCCGAGGAAATCCGCGCCAGCCACATCTTGGTCGCCACCGAAGAAGAAGCCAAGGCGATCAAGACCGAACTCGATGGCGGGGCCGATTTTGCCACCATCGCCAAGGAAAAGTCGATCGATCCGGGCGCAGCCAATGGCGGCGATCTCGGCTTTTTCGGCAAGGGCATGATGGTTGCTCCCTTCGAGGAAGCTGCTTACGCCCTGACCGAAATCGGCCAGGTCTCCGAGCCGGTGCAGTCCCAGTTCGGCTGGCACATCATCAAGCTCGAAGAAAAGCGCCAATCCGCTCCGCCCACGTTCGAGCAGGTCGCCGGTCAGCTGCAGCAGCAATTGCTGATGACCACTTTTGACGGCACCGTCGCCAAGCTGATGGAAGGCGTCACCATCGACATTCCCGATGCCGCCCTCGACGCCGCCGTCAAGGCACAGTCCGAGCCGGCCGCCGCTGCGGGCGAAGGCGAAACCGTTCCCGCCGCACAGTAAGCGTCGTTATGCTCCGGGGGTTAACAGCCCCCGGACCAATTGCCGGGCTGCCTGCCGCATCTCCTGCGGGTCGGCTATCAGCCGCCCGGTCAGCAGCCGGTGCCAGGCAAAGCCCGCCAGCATGTCGGCGGCCAGCCCGGTATCGATATTCGCTGCCAGCTCGCCCCGCGCCACGCCCCGCTCGAAAATCTGCCCAGATTGCTCGCGCCGTTCGCGAGCATAGGCCCGCAGCGAAGCGGCGGCGGTCTCATCGCGTTGGGCTTCGGCGACGATAAAGCGGAAGACCTGCCCGGCACCGGTATTGCCCCAATGCGCAAAGACGCCGGTGAAGAAGGCAACCACATCGCCCTCCACGCTGCCGGTATCCATATGCACATTTGCCGGCTTGTGCCGGTGATAGACCTCGAGCAGCAAGGCCGTACGGCCCGGCCACCATTTATAGATGGTCGGCTTGCCGGCCCGCGCCCGCCTGGCCACCGCCTCGATGGAAAAACCAGCAATGCCTTCCTCTTCGACGATGGCCTCGGCCGCGTCGAGAATGGCCTCCTGGGTATCGGGATTGCGCCGCGCCCCGATGGATCGGCGGCGCGCCTCGCTATCGTCTGCGCTGGGCTCTGTCATATCCGTAATATCGGGCAAAACTGGTCGAAAGAAAAGACTTGAACGAAACGTGTCGTTCCCATATATAACGAAACGTACCGTTTCAATGGAGCTTGGAAATGAAGCCCTCTCTCGCTGCGCGCCTGCGCATGGCCGCCATCATGACCCTGGCCGTCTATCCGGTCGTGACCCTTTATCTCTATATACTGATGCCGCTCACCACCGGCTGGGAAATCTGGCAGCGGAGTCTCGTACTGGTGCCCTTCATGGCAACCACCATCGTCCTGCTGGTCGTGCCGCTGATTACCCGCTATTTCGGCGCGTTTATCGCCGGCCGCAAACCCGCTGGCACCCAAGCGGCGTGAGGCCTCAACACACAGGTGAGCAATGAAAAACCCCGCCAGCGAAAGCCAGGCGGGATTTTCGCCATTAGGGCTCCAGCTCGATGTCCCAATAGAGATAGTCGAGCCAACTCTGGTGCAAATGGTTGGGCGGGAAGGCGCGGCCATTATTGTGCAGGTCGTGCACCGTGGGGTGATACGGCGCCTGATGGGGATACATCTTGATTTCGCTGGGCAGCCGGTTGGCCTTGCGCAGGTTGCAGGGCGCACAGGCGGCCACGACATTGTCCCAGGTGGTCAGCCCGCCCTTGGAACGCGGAATGACATGATCGAAGGTCAGATCATCTTTGGAGCCGCAATATTGGCACTGGAAGCGATCGCGCAGAAAAACGTTGAAGCGGGTAAACGCGGGATGCCGCGCCGGCTTCACATAATCCTTGAGCGACACCACGCTGGGCAGCTGCATTTCGAAGCTGGGCGAGTGGATGACCGTATCGTAATGGCTGACAATATTGACCCGGTCCAGGCACACGGCCTTGATCGCATCCTGCCAGGACCACAATGACAAGGGATAATAACTGAGCGGCCGGAAGTCGGCGTTCAGAACGAGTGCGGGACAGGCCTCAGGCGACACGTGGATCGTCACTTGAGTCTCCCGGATCGGGAATCGAGTAAGTCCATAGCCCCTTTATACTAGGCCCTTTGTGTCAGGGCTGTGAAGCGGGCACGTGCAGAGTAATCAGCGATTATTTTTCAAGCTGATCGGCTATGAACGCGCTGGCAAAAGCCAGACCATCCGGCGCAATGCCATGCCCCACTCCGGCGCTTACATGATAGGCAACATCATATCCGGCCAATCGCAGCGCCACATCGGCATCGGTGCTGAACTCGGGATCGACCACCGGGTCCATGTCCCCGTGCACGAGGCATACCGATGGCTTGGCGAACTGTCCCTCGGCAAACCCTTCTGCGGGCAGAAAGGCGCCGGAAAAGGCAATGATCCCCATCAGCGGCTCCGGCAGTGACAGGCCCACATGCAGCGCCATCATCGCGCCCTGGCTGAACCCGGCGAGGATGGTCCGCTGCGGCATGACCCCGGTCTGCCGCCACAGATCGTTGAGAAACTCGACCAGCACCGGGCGGGCCTGCACCACACCCAATTGCCGGCTGGCCAGCCGATCGCCCTCATAGTCGATATCGAACCACTGATAGCCCGCCCCACTGAGCCGGCATGCCTCGGGCGCATTGGGCGACACGAATAGCGCATCCGGCAAAATATCCTGCCAATGCGGCGCTAGCCCGATCAGATCGGCACCATCGCTGCCATAGCCATGCAACAGCACCACAGCGTGGCTAGGCCGGGCGCCCGACTTGGGTGCAAGCATGGGGCCGGAGAGTTTTGCAGACATGAGCGATTTCCAAAAATGACCGGCGCACCCTGCCCCGCCATCGCGCAAAAATCCAGCCGCAAAGGCCTACATCTGGGGCAGTGGCTCCACCGCCAGCAGCAGGGACACCAGCTGGCTTTGTTGCTTGGTATCGGTCTTGCGGAACAGATGTCCCAATTGGGTACGCACTGTCAGGATCGATACGCCATTGTTACGCGCAACATCGCCCAGCGCCCGCCCGCTCGCCAAAGCCGCCGCCAGTGCAGCCTCCTTTGGCGTCAGGTCGAACATGGCGCGGATCCGATCCTCAAAACCCGGCGGCAGCCGTTCGGAGAGATCGCGCAACGCAATATGGGCGCCCCGCAAGGCGGGCAGGCCCTGCACGAAAAGATTGCGCGCCGGGACGATCGACAATGCGATGGCATTGCCGGTTTCAGGATGGGTGGCGAGCATGTCGGTGCCAATGCTGCCCGCGGGCGCATTGGCGCGCTGCAAGGCCGCCATGAATTCTCGCATCTGCGAGGGGTGAACCAGAAGCAGCGCGCCGAGCCGCCCGCTGATGGCCGAACCGGGCTCTGCCATCAAAGCCTCGGCGGCGTCATTGGCCCAGACCAGCTTGCCAGTGCCGGAC
>NZ_JNNO01000024.1 GCF_000735585.1 Devosia sp. LC5 | reverse complement strand
CCCCGCCAGGCTCAAGGCCATCCGCGCCGCCGCCGGCCAGAGCTGGACCCCCTGGCCCCTCTACACCGTCGATTCCCCCGCCTGGCACCGCGAAAATACCGGCCTCATCGGCGATGCCGCCCACGCCATGCTCCCCTTCCAGGCCCAGGGCGCCGCCATGGGCATCGAAGACGCCGCCGTCCTCGCGCCCCTGCTGATCAAGGAATCCAGCGCCGAATCCGCCTTCGCCAAATTCGAGGCCATCCGCCGCCCTCGCGTCGAGCGCGTCGCCAGGATTTCCCGCTCCAATGGCAAGATTTTTCATCTTCCCTGGCCTTTCAGCGCCGCCCGCAACCTGGTCATATCGGCCCAGGGCCCTCGCGGTCACCTCAAGCGCCTCGCCTGGCTCTACGGACATAATGCGCAGCCTCAAAACCTTGAATCACCCCGCGAAGCACCCGAGTTAAACCCCTGAAGAGACTCATCTTCCCGCCGCGTTAAGCTGTCGCGCATGCCACCCCCGGCACCGTTCGGCCTTGCTTTGGCCGATCCGGCTGTGTCAACTGCGCGACACCAACTAGCCCGCTGGGCCCCTGAAAATCAGAAGGTTAGCGCCACTTTATGCAAGCTGCGACCCGCTCCCGCCTGACGCTGGCCTGTATCCTGGTCACCATTCTGCTCGACATGATCGGCGTCGGCATCATTGTGCCGGTCATGCCCGAGCTATTGGAAGAGCTGACCGGCGGCAGCGTCGCCAATGCCGTGGTCATCGGCGGCTACCTGGTCTTCGCCTATGCCTTCATGCAATTCGTCTTCTCACCGGTATTGGGCAATCTGTCCGATCGCTTCGGCCGCCGCCCGGTGCTGCTCTGCTCCCTGCTCGGCCTCACCTTCGACTACCTGATGATGGCGATCGCCCCCTTCGTCTGGTACCTGTTTATCGGCCGCATCATTGCCGGTGTGGCCGGTGCCGCAGTCGCTACCGCCACCGCCTATATGGCCGACATCACCCCGCCGCATAAGCGCACGCACCGCTTCGGATTGATCGGCGCCGCCTTCGGTCTGGGCTTCATCATCGGTCCGGTCATCGGTGGCGAACTCGGCGAACTGGGCCCCCGCGTCCCCTTCTTCGCTGCCGCGGGCCTCGCCTTTGCCAATTTCCTCTTCGGCCTCTTCATCCTGCCCGAAAGCCTGCCCAAGCATGCGCGCCGCAAGTTCGACATCCGCCGCGCCAACCCCTTCGGCGCCGTCATTGCCCTGCGCAAATACCCCGTTGTGCTCTGGTTGCTGGCCGTGTTGTTCGCCTTCTCGCTGGCCGCCCAGGCGCTGCCTACGGTATTCAGCTGGTTCACCACCGAAGTCTTCCGCTTCAGCTCGTCCAATATCGGCCGGGCATTGGGCGCCTTCGGCATTGGCTTTGCCATCTGCCAGGCCTTCATCGTCGGCCCCCTGGTCAAGCGTATTGGCGAGCCGCCCGTGGCCATACTGGGCCTTTTGGCCGCCATCGCCGCCTTTATCGGCGTCGCCTTCACCGACCAAGTGGCCTATCTCTACGTCTTCATCATGATCGGCGCCATCAGCGGCCTGGCCCCGCCCGCCATCAATGGCGTGCTCTCCCGCCAGGTCCCCGACAATGCCCAGGGCGAACTGCAGGGCGCGGTCAATGCCGCCAATTCATTGGCCACCATTATCGGCCCGGTGGCGGCCACGCAGATCTTTTCCTACTTCACCTCAGCCCCCGACTCGCCCGGTTATTTCCCCGGCGCCCCCTGGGTCGCCGCCGCCGGTTGCGTCGCCCTCGCACTTATCCTGTTTGCCATCGCCGCCTGGCGCTTCGAGCTGGGCCACCGCCCCTCCATCGCCAACAAACCCATAATCCCCGACATGGCGCCCCCCGGCCAGATCCGCGTTCCACCCATAGATGAAGACGAAAATGACGCTGCAAATCCGCCCGGCCGCTGAGGCCGACACGGCACAAATTCTCGCCATCGTGGCGCCAGTCCTGGCTGCCGGGGAAACTTATGCCACAGCGCGCGATCTCGATGACGCCGCGGTCCTCGCCTATTGGCTAAGCCCCAGCCACGAAGTCTTCGTCGCCGAAGAAAATGGTGTGATCTTGGGGACTTACTACCTGATGGCCAACCGCCAGGGCGGCGGCTCGCACGTCGCCAATGCCGGCTACATGACCGCCCCCGATGCTCAAGGCCGCGGCGTTGCCCGCGCCATGTGCCAGCACTCGCTGAACCGCGCCGCCGAACGCGGCTTCCGCGCCATGCAGTTCAACAACGTCATCTCCAGCAACACCCGCGCCGTCGCCCTCTGGCAATCCTTCGGCTTCGACATCGTCGGCACCCTGCCCAAGGCGTTCAACCACCCGGTCCACGGCTATGTCGACGCCTACGTGATGTTCAAGACGTTCTAGGCAAGCCCCGCCTCACCAAACGACGGGATGCGTCTCCCCCGTTGCCACATTCACAAATCCTTCCGGCGCCAGCGGCGAAGGCGCCACCAGCACCCAGCGCCAGGGCGCACAGGTCAGCGTGGCAAAGGCCAGCCGCTCGGGGAAGCCGGGCCACCAGCGCGGCGAGAAGGTGGGTTCATACATCCACTCGATCCCCTCGGCCGCCGCATACAGTGCCTGCATTTCTGCATCCAGTTCCGCCGGTGGCCGACAGGTCATCAGCCCACCCACCTCGTAGCGCACAATCGCCGCGAGTTCGCCCTCGCGCACCAGCGCCCAGCCGCCCTGCGTTTCCCGCAGCGCATTGACCGCCTTGGCCATGGCCGCGTCCGAAGATCCAACCACCCAGATATTGTGCTTGTCATGCCCCATCGAGCAGGCCAGCGCCGTCTCCGGCGTCTTCGGCCCGGTGCCCAGCCAGAACATTTTGGAGGCCAGCCCCTCGCCCGAAAACCGGTCGACAATGGCAAATTTGGTGACGTTCCGCCCGGCGTCCCGCTGCACCAGCCCGCCAACGACCGGCAGGTCCATCGTGATGAACTCATCCGCCCAATGGAACGGCCGCAATATCGCCGCCGACATGGTCTCGCGCCCCGGCTCAGCCGTAATCGCGAAATCCCCGGCAACCATCTCGCGCTGGATATTCACCGTCCCCGTCGCCCAGCCCGGCCAGGCAATTTTGGGCAGCGGACCAATATAGGCTCTGCCCTCTGAAACCTGCTGCCCATCCGCCCAAACCTCGGCAATGGACAGGCTTTCCACATCATCGAGCAGCACCAGATCGGCAAACCGCCCAGGCGCAATCGCTCCCACCCAGGGCGTCAGCCGCATATGCCGCGCCGGGTTGATCGTCACCAGTTGAATGGCGATTTCGGGCGCCAGCCCCGCTTCGATGGCCAGCCGAACATTGTGGTCGGTCGCCCCCAGCTTCATCGTGTCCGAGCACGAGCGGTCATCGGTACACAGCGCGAATTGCGACCAATCCTGCTGCCCCTCGGCCAATAGCCCGCCGATCATCTCCTTGACCGAGTGCGGCCGCAATTCCATGAACAGCCCACGCCGCAACTTGTCGCGCACTTCCTCGGCCGTCCACGCCTCATGGTCCGATGCCATGCCGGCAGCCGCGAAAGCGTTGATATCGTCAATCGCCCGCATGCCGGCCGCATGCCCCTCGACCACGCCGCGCTGCTCGAATGTCGCCCGGATCATCCCCCAGAGCCGCTCATAGGACGGGTTCTCCGGGTTCCACACTGCCGGCCAATCCATCACCTCGTCGAGCCCCGCGACCATCAGCTGTTGCTTCAAAAAGCCCTGCTGCTCGTCATAGCCGAAATGCCCGCCGCCCCATTCATAGGCCGTCGGCGGCACGGCCGATCCGGGCAGCGGAAATATCTTCATCGGCGATCCAGCCCGCCGCGCTGTCAGCCAGAATTCCAGATTATTCGGCCCATCCACATTGGAGAATTCGTGGCTGGCCTCGCAGGTCCAGGTATTGCCAAAAGGCAGCACCAAAGCCGCCTCATGCTCGGGCGTCAAATGGCTTGATTCAATATGTTTATGAACCTCGCCAAACCCCGGCACGGCATGCAGATTTGGCCGTTCCACCCGCGCCGCGACCTCGCCACTATAGGCGCCCGCCGGCCCCACCCAGGCGATCCGCCGCCCGGACATGACAATCTCCTGATCCTCATGCCAGCGCCGTCCATGCACATCGAGCAGCCGCCCGACGCGCACGGCGCGATCCGCTGGTCGCTTGCCCAGCGCCACCAGCGCCAGATGCTGGCGAATACGAACCTCGTCGGCGGCGTTGATCAGCAGATCGTCCGGCAAATCCATGCTTATAATTCTCCTGCGGCCAGTGCCGCGCCCTGCTTACCCAAGCCGTGAGCCAGGATCAACGAGACCTTATCCCCCAAACCGCGCCACCGATTTGCGCACCACCAACTCCACCGGCAGGCGAGTCATGGTCTCGGTTTCGGTCTTGTTGATCAGCGCCAATAGCCGCGTGAAGGCAAGCCTGCCCATTTCGGCAACGGGTTGGCGCACCGTGGTCAAGGGCGGGTCGACCAATTCGGCAAATGGCATATCGTCAAACCCCACCAGCGACATGTCCCCGGGCACCGCGACTTCCGCGTGTCGCAATGCCTGCAACACGCCGATTGCCAGATAGTCCGAACAGGCCACAATCGCGCTCGGCCGCTCCTGACCCGCCAGCAGGCGCTCCGCCGCATCATGCCCGAATTCGCGCGAATATTGCCCCAGTAACAACCAATCCTCGCGAACCGTGATGCCCGCTTCACCCATTGCCCGCCGGAACCCCGCCAGCCGCTCCTTGACGCTCATCAGCCCGCCGGGCCCGCTGATGACGGCGATGTCGCGGTGCCCCGCTGCGATCAGCAATTGCGTCGCCGCATAGGCGCCCTGCTCGTTTTCCACGAACACACGCGGCACCGACACACCCGGAATATCCTCGTCCAGCAGCACCACATTGTTATGCCGCGCCAAAAGCCTGGCCAATGTACCGTCATCAGGCTGGTTGGTCATCATGATCAACCCGTCCACATGCTGGTCATGCAGCCGCTTGATCGCGTCTACCTCCCGCGCCCGGTCGCCCCGTGTCGAGGACATATAAACGGCATAGCCATGCCGCTCGGCTTCGGCCTCAACTGCAGCGGCTAGTTCCGCAAAAAACGGATTGCCGATTTCCGGCGTCACCAGGCTAATGGCCTCCGTCTTGCCGGTGGACAGGCGCTTGGCCAACAGATTGGGGCGATAGTCCAGCTTGGCAATCGCCGCGTCGATCCGGTCGCGCGTACCCTGTGGCAATTCGATCCTGTTATTGAGATAGCGCGACACCGCCGTCGGCGACACGCCGGCCTCTTCCGCGACATCGCTTAGCGTAGCCATGACCTGCCCTCCATTCCCCGTCCATTCTCATCTTCGGCTATCCCGCCGCCGCGGACCATGCCGCCGTGTTGTGCATTTCGCGCATTCGCATATGGTTTGTGCAAATGAACTGCGATAGCATTTGACATTGTGCTGATAACTGGCGTTAATTCGCCATGTAAAGCGGTTTACTGTGCTAGGTCAAATGCGTTCCGTTCTTATCTATGATGCCACGATTCTGACTGTTGATGCGCAAAACACCGTCCATCAGGACGGTTGGGTCGCCTTTCAGGATGGCCGCATCACCGGCACTGGCCCCAAGGCCACCCAGCCCGACACCGCCCCCTTTGACGAGGCTATTGCCCTGCCCGGTCATCTCGTCATGCCCGGGCTCATCAATGCGCACACCCATTCGGCCATGGTTCTGTTCCGTGGCCGCTCGGAGGGCCAGAGCCTGCTCACCATGGAAGGCTGGTACAATTCCATCCGCGAGCCGGAACTCTCGCTGGTCGCCTCCGATATCGGCCCCGCAGTCACGCTTTCCTGCGCCGAAATGGCCCTGAGCGGCACCACCACATTCTGCGACCAGTATTTCTTCGCCGAGGAAATCGCCGAGGCCGCCGGCAAGAGTGGCCTGCGCGCCGTCATCGCTTATGGCATTGTCCAACTGGGCGATAAGGACCGTGGCGACGACGAACTCGCCAAAGCCGCCGCCTTCATCGAAAAACAGCGCCCAGCCGATGGCCGGGTCATTCCCTGGTTCGGCCCCCACGCCCCCTATGTCGACAATTCCGAAGAATTGCTGCGCGCCGAAGTCGATATGGCCGTCAAATACGGCGTCGGCATGCACCTGCATATGGCAGCGGGGCCGGAGGACAATGCAGAAACCATGGCGCGCTACGGGCTGACCGCCACCCAGGCCCTCTCCCGCGACGGCTTCTTTGCCGGCCGCGTTCATGCTGCCCATTGCCTCGATCTATCCGACGAAGACATAGCCATTTTCGCCGCCGCGCCCGCCGCGTCAGTCTCCTACAACGCCACGGCGGGCTTGCGCTCGGGCCGCGAGGGCATTTGCCCGGTGGTCAAGCTCAAGGCGACCGGGGTCACCGTCGCCCTGGGAACCGACAATGTCGCCGCCAACAATTCCTATGACATGATCGCCGAAATGCGCGTGGCCGGCCTCGTCGCCTCCCACCGCGAAGGCGTGGCACAACCGATCTCCAGCGCCGAGCTGATCCGCATGGCCACCATTGAAGGCGCCAAGGCTTTGGGCCTTGATCACGAGATCGGCTCGCTCGAAACCGGCAAGGCCGCCGACATCATCGCTGTGGATATGCGTGGCCCCGGCTATTCGGAAACCCCGGACATCGAGACTGTGCTCGTCTATTCTGGCAGCGGCCGGGACGTTACCCATGTCTGGGTTGCCGGCGAAGACATCGTCCGCGATCGCATGCTACAGCGCGCCGGCTACCAATCCATCAGGTCGAATTATTCGGCCACTTACCAGGACTTCTGGGCGCGTGTCGAACGGGCGCGCCAGGTCGCATGAGGCAAAATTTGAACAAACTGATTCTCGATACCGACGGTGGCGTGGACGACGCGCAGGCCCTGCTGATGCTCATCGCGGGCGGCCGCACGCCCGACGCCATCACCACCGTCTTCGGCAATGTCGGCCTCGACGCCGCCACCCGCAATATCCTCTCGACCCTGGCCATCGCCGGCGCTGACGTGCCCGTGCATATGGGCGCCGACCGCCCGCTGACGCAAAAGATCATCGACGCCAAGTACATTCATGGCGAAGACGGCTTGGGCGGCGCTCCCCGCCCGCTCGAAAACGCCAAGCCCGCCAGCGAGGACGCCATCGGCTTTCTACGCCAGACCTTCCGCGAGGCCGGCGGCAAGGGCGAAAAGATCGATTTCCTGATGATCGGCCCGCTGACCAATCTGGCTCTGGCGCTGCGTCTTGAGCCCTCCATCATCAACGGCATCGGCCAGCTCACCATTATGGGCGCCACCGTTTATGGCCGCGGCAACACCACCCCCGCCGCCGAATTCAATATCTATGCCGATCCCGAAGCCGCCTCGGTGGTTTTCTCGGCCGATATCGACATCGTCGTCATCCCGTGGGAGCCCTGCGTCACCCACAATATGAGCGGCGCCGACGTCGATGCCGCTTTCGCCAAGGTCGCTGCCGGCCCCGAAAAAGCCTTCTCCGAAGCCCTGGCCGATCACGCCCGCCGCACCAATGCCAGCTATGGCGGCGGCGACGTGTTCCGCTTTGTCGATCCGCTGGCCGCTGCCGTCGTCATCGATCCCGCCATCGTCACCAAATCGCTGCGCGCATCCATGGACGTGGCACTGGCGCCCGGCATCACGCGCGGCATGACCGTGGTCGATCCATCCGGCCGTCTCGGCACACCCATGGTGACCCTGGTCGAGGAAGCCAAAATCGACCGCTTGGTCGAGATCTACCAAGCATCCATCGCCTACATCCCCTGACAATCCCGAACTCGGAGTGCGCCCATGTCGTTTCGTTCCCTGACCCGTCGCTCGGCGGGTCTCCTGCTGGCCGCCGGACTGCTGACCACAGCAGCTCCGGTGACCCTGCAGGCCCAGGAATACACCGCCGAAAACCCGCTCACTGTCGCGCTCGTGCTGCACGGCACCCGCGGCGACAAGAGCTTCCTCGACAGTGCCACGGCCGGCGTGGAGCGCGCTGCCGCCGAACTTCCCGTCGAGATCAAAGTCATCGAAGCCGGCTATGATCGCGGTCGCTGGGAACCGGCGTTCGCGGACGCCACCGACACCGGCTATGACGTCGTCATCGTCGGGACCTTCGACATGACCGGCTTTGTCGCTAAATTGGCGCCCGAATATCCCGATACCAAGTTCATCATCTTCGACGACAGCCCCGATTTCTCCACTGGCTGCTGTTCCAACGTGCTGGCCCTGCAATATCAGACTTCGGCCGCCGGTTACCTGGCCGGTTTCGCCGCCGCAAAGCTCTCCACAACAGGTATTCTGGGCACTATCATCGGCATGGAATTCCCCACCGTCACCGACTTCAAGGTTGGGTTCGACGAGGGCGCCAAGGCCGCCAATCCCGATATCCAGATCCTGAACACCGTCGCCGGCACGTTCAGCGATCCGGCCAAGGGCAAGGAAATGGCCCTCGCCCAGCTTGGCCAGGGTGCTGATGTGATCTTCCCGATTGCCGGCGGCACCGGCATCGGCGCACTGCAGGCCGTGCGCGATGCCGGCAAGCTCGCCGTTGGCGTCGACAGCGACCAGGCCGAAATCTTCGCCGAGACCGACCCGGCCCAGGCCGACGTCATCTTCACTTCGGTTGAAAAGAAGGTCGGCGACTCGCTCTTCCTCGCGCTTCAGCAGACCATTGACGGCACCGCCGCCTATGGCAGCGCTGTGCTGCTGGGCATGCCCGAAGGCGCGGTCGGCATTTCCAAGAATGCCTATTACGAAAAGCTGGTCCCGGCCGAAGTCCGCACCGAGATCGACGCTCTCGAGGCCAAGATCAATTCGGGCGAACTGGTCCCCGCCACCGCGATGAAGTGATGTTTCCGGCGCCGCCCCACAGGGCGGCGCCATTTTTCCAACGGGAAGCAACGTGCATGGCCCCGCTGCTGCAAGCGATAGACATCGGCAAGACCTATCCGGGCGGTGTGGTCGCCAATAACGGGGTCAACCTCACCATCAATGCGGGCGAGGTGCATGCGGTGGTCGGCGAAAACGGCGCCGGCAAATCCACCCTGATGAAAATCCTCTTCGGCATCGAGCGCCCCGATCGCGGCACGCTCCTGCTCGATGGCAAGCCCGTCAACTTCACCAATCCGCGCGAAGCGATCGACGCCGGTATCGGCATGGTGTTCCAGCACTTTTCTCTCGTGCCATCCTTTTCTGTTTACGAAAACGTCGTGCTGGGCTCCGAGCCCCGCACTGGCGTCCGGTTCGATCGCCAACAGGCGATCGAGGCGGTGCGCGCGCTCTCCGAAAAGTTCCGTCTCTCCGTCGATCCTCTGCCGCCGGTCGGCCAACTCCCTGTCGGCCAGCAGCAGCGCGTGGAGATCCTCAAGGCACTTTATCGGGACGCGCGCATCCTCATTCTCGACGAGCCCACCGCCGTCCTCGCCCCGCAGGAAGTCGAAGAGCTGTTCGTCGCCGTGCGCGCTCTGGTCGAACAAGGCCGCACCGTCATCTTCATCGCCCACAAACTGCCCGAAGTCCTCGAAATCTCCGACCGCATCACCGTCATGCGCGCCGGCAAATCGGTGGGCGAAGTCGCCGCTCGCGAAGTCACCGAAAAAAGCCTCGCCGCCATGATGGTCGGGCGCGAAGTCGCCCTGCGCGTCGACCGCGCCGCCAATCAGGGGGCTCTCGCCTGCGAGATCAAGGCCCTCAAGGTCACCGGCGAAAACGGCGCCACCCTGGTCGATGATCTCAACCTGCGCGTCCATGCCGGCGAGATCGTTGGCCTTGTGGGCGTGGAAGGCAATGGCCAGTCCGAACTGCTCGAAGCCGTCGCGGGCCTCCGCCCCATTGCCGAGGGCGTCGCCTATCTCAATGGCAAGAGCCTGGCACCCCTCACCATTCTCGAGCGCCGCGCTGCCGGCCTCGCCAGCATCCCCGAAGACCGCCTCGCCCGGGGCCTCGCCACCGGTGCCAGCGTCGCCGAAAACCTCGTCGCCACCCGCCTCGACGACAGGCGCTACGTCCGCAATGGCCTGCTTGACCTCAAGGCCATCAAGGCCAATACCGAAAAGCTCATCGAGCGCTTCTCCATCCGCGTCGGCGGCCCCGGCGCCGCTGTCGGCACCCTCTCAGGCGGCAATATGCAAAAGGTCGTGGTCGCCCGCGAACTCTCCGAACAGCCTAAACTCCTGCTGGTCAACCAGCCCACCCGTGGCGTCGATCTTGGCGCTACCCAATTCATCTGGCGCTCCTTGACCGAGGCCCGCGACGCCGGCGCCGCCGTGTTGCTCAGTTCCGCCGATCTGTCTGAATTGCTGGCTTTGGCCGACCGCCTCGTCGTCCTCTATCGCGGCAAGATCGTCGCCGCCTTCGTCAATTCCGATGACCTCACCCCCGAAACCCTGGGCACCTATATGCTGGGCATCGCCACCCAGACCCCGGCCGAAATGCAGGGGGCACTGCGATGAGCATGACCACCGAAGCCGTGCTCGGCCGCCAAGCCCGTTGGGCCAATATCCGCCGCGAAACCGGCCGTGCGCTGGCCGCCGCAATCATCGCGCTGGGCGTCGCTTTTGTTATCATCCTGCTCACCTCCAAGGCCCCGCTTGAGGCCTTCAACGTGCTGCTGACCGCCCCGATCTCCCGGCCGCGCACCATTGGCCTGTGGATCGATGACGTCGCCAAACTGACCATTACCGGCCTCGCCTTCAGCCTCGTCTTCCAGGCCCGCCAATTCTCGATGGGCGTGCAGGGCCAGGTTTATGTCGGGGGCCTCGCTGCCGCCTATATCGCCCTCTCGCCCATCGGCGCCACCTGGCTGGGCATCCCCCTCGGCGTGTTCTGCGCCATGATCGCGGGCGGCTTTTATGGCTTCCTCCCCGGCATCGCCAAGGCCAAGCTGGGCGCCAACGAGATCGTCTCCTCGCTGATGCTCAACTACATTGCCATCGAACTCTGCAATTATCTGGTCCGCACCCAGCTCGTGCCGCCCGGCAGCGGCGTTCTGACCACCAATGACTTCCCCGCCACCGCCGTGTTTCCCGCCCTGGTTGCCGGCACCCGCATCGATATCGGGCTGATCTTCGCCATCGTGGCTGTGCTCGCCGTCTGGTTCGCGCTCTACCGCACCGCCTGGGGCCTCAAGCTGCGTCTCGTTGGCCACAACGCCCAATTCGCCGAATATTCCGGCATCCGCTCCACTGTTATCATGGTGTCCGCCATGACGGTCGCGGGTGCCCTTGGGGGCCTGCTCGGCGCCATGTTCGTGCAGGGCCAGTCCTATGGCAAGCTGACCATATTGTTCGAGGGAGGCCTGGCCTTCGAAGGCATCCTGATCGCCATCGTCGCCCGCAGCCGCCCGCTCGCAGTCCCCGTCGTCGCCCTGTTCTACGGTTATCTCCGCCAGGGCGCCCAGCTCATGAACATCCGCACCGACGTGCCCTCAGAAGTCATTGGCGTCGTCACCGCCATCATCATCCTCTTGGTCGCATCGTCCTTCTCAATGCCCGGCCGCAAGTTCTTCGCCCGCCTGCTGGGTCGCGACACTACACCCGCCGCCGCCATGGAGGCCGGCAAATGATCGAACTGTTCATGACTGTCTTTTCGGCGACCTTTTTCGTCACCGTCGTCCGCACCTCCACCCCGCTACTGCTCTCCACCCTTGGCGGCCTCGTGGCCGACCTCTCCGGCGCGCTCAATGTCGCGCTCGAAGGCATGATGCTGGTCGGCTGCCTCACCGCCGTCATCGTCTCGGTCTTTGCCCCCTGGTACATCGCGGTCCTCGCCGCCATCGCCGCCGGTGCGCTGCTCGGCGCGGTCATGGCCTTCTTCCATCTGCGTCTCAAGGCCGACATCATCCTCGTCGGTTTCGCCATCAATATCTTCGCTGCGGGCGGCACGGTCTTCGCCCTCACCCTCGCCACCGGCGGCGACAAGGGCACTTCGATCAACCTGCCCTCCAAGGCCATTCCCGCGCTCGATCTCTCCTTCCTTGGCGTAATCCCCGGCATTGGCCACACGCTGGTGCAATTCCTCTCCGGCCACTCCATCCTGTCCTGGGTCGCGGCTTTCCTGGTCTTTGCCATCTGGTATTTCCTCTACCGCACCCCCTGGGGCCTCTGGCTGCGCGGCGTCGGTGAATATCCGGCCGCCCCCGAGGCCGCCGGCATTCCCGTCAACGCGATCCGCGCCTGGAGCCTGCTGGTCTCGGGCGGTCTCGCAGCCCTTGGCGGCGCCCAATTGGCCATGTTCAACTATGTCGGCTTCACCCGCGACATGACCGCCGGCCGCGGTTTCATCGCTCTCGGCGCCGTGCTGCTTGGCGCCCGCCACCCCGTCGGCGCACTATTGGCCGCCCTGCTGTTCGGCTTCTTTGAAGCCCTCGCGGTGGTCCTGCCGGGCCTGTTCAACTGGATACCGGCGGAGCTGATCCGCATGATCCCCTTCATCGTCACCGTGCTGGCCCTGGTCCTTTTCAGTTACCGCGCCCTGCGCGCCCGCCAGCTCCGCACTCTGAGTAAAATATGACCCTGCGCAACCGCGCCATTCTCGGCACCTTCTTCCATGCTCCGCAGCAGGGCGCGCTTGAAGCGCTGGCCGACACGTTGATCGAGATCGACGCCACCGGCATGATCACCGCCGTAATCGGCCCCGATGATCCCGCCCAACCCGCCGCCGTCGCCCGCTATGGCGATGCCCTGCTGCGCCTGCCCGAGGGCCGCTACATCCTGCCCGGCCTGGTGGACCTGCACGTCCACGCTCCGCAATATCCCCAGCTCGGTCAGGCCCTTGATGAACCGCTCGAAGTCTGGCTGCAGAAATACACTTTTCCGCTGGAAGCGCAGTACGCCGACCTCGACTTCGCCCGCCCACGCTACACCGCCCTGGTTGAAGACCTGCTCGCCAACGGCACTACCACCGCGCTTTACTTCGCCACCCAGCACACCGAAGCCACTAAGCTGCTGGCCGATATCTGCATCGACAAAGGCCAGCGCGCTTTGGTCGGAAAAGTGGTGATGGACGATCCCGCCGCCTGCCCGGATTTCTACCGCGATGCTTCACCCGAAGCCGCTATCGCCGGCACTCGCGCCGTCATCGACCACATCCGTACGCACCCCGCCAATACCGACGCCCGCGTCCTCCCTGTCATCACCCCCCGCTTCATCCCTTCCTGTACCGACGAAGTACTGACGGGGCTTGGCCAGCTCGCCGCCGAATGCGATTGCCACATACAAACCCATTGCTCGGAAAGCGACTGGGCGCACCACCACGTCCTGAATCGATATGGCCATACCGATGCGCAAGCCCTTGATAGCTTTGGCCTTCTGACCCGCAAGTCAGTCCTCGGGCATTCCAATTTTCTCACCGACGCCGACATGGACCGGCTGGTCGCCCGCCAATCCGCCGTCGCCCATTGCGCCCTCTCCAACATCTATTTTGCCAACGCCGTCTTCCCCCTGCGGCGCGCTTTGGAAAAGCACCTCCATGTGGGCCTGGGCACCGACATATCTGGCGGCCCCAGCGCCTCCATGTTCGAAGCCTGCCGCACCACCGTCCAGGCTTCCCGCCTCTTGCAGGATGGGGTTGACCCAACTCTGCCTGCGGCAAATCGCGGCACGCCGGGCTCGGCCGTCGACCTCAAGACCGCCTTCCATCTGGCCACCGCTGGCGGCGGCGCTGCCCTCGATCTGCCCATTGGTATCTTCGCTCCCGGCTACCGTTTCGATGCCATTGCCATTGATACATCAGGCCAAACCGGCGGCATCCGCCTGTTCGGCGAAACCCGGCCCGACGCCGTGTTCGAGAAAATCCTCTATGGCACCAGTCGCGCCAATATCGAACATGTCTGGGTCGACGGCCGCCGCACCGGTTGAACTGCCCAGAATCGCGTTGATAAAGCGCTTGACGATAGCCCTGGCCTATTCTTTGTGCTTGCTCGCGGCCCGCCACAAAAATAGGCTAGAACTCCAGGGAGGCTGGACACCGGCCTGCGATGCAAAGGAACCCTCAAGAATGCAGAACACCCTCGTCAAAGCCCTGGCGCTGGCGATCTCCGCGACGGCCCTGCTCTCGGCCGCTCCTGCCATGGCCCAGTCCAAGACCCTGACCATTTCCTGGTGGGGTTTTAACGGCGACAAGCTCGAATCCATCATCCTGGCGCCGTTCCGCGAGCAGTGCGACTGCGAGATCGTGTTCGAGACCGGCAATAATGGCGAGCGCTTGAACAAGATTCAGATCCGCAATGGCGGCGGCGTCGATGTCGCCTATTTCTCTGACAGCTATAGCCAGCAGGGCATCGAAGCCGGCCTGTTCCAAAAGATCGATCCCGCCAAGCTGCCAAACCTGGCCGGCCTCTACGACCTCGCCAAGGACCCGCAGGGCGGCTACGGCCCGGCCTATTCCATCGGCCGCGTCGGCATTGTCTATGACTCCACCAAGGTCACCACCCCGATCACCTCGTGGAATGATTTGTGGCGCGAAGACCTGGCATCCTCGCTGTCGCTGCCCGGTATCACCACCACGGCGGGCCCGATGGTCGTGCTCAAGGCTGGCGACCATGCCGGCGTCGATGCCTATGCGGATGCCGATGGCGCATTCACGGCCCTCGAAGAACTCAAGCCCAACGTGGTCAAGAACTACAATACCGGCTCGGAAATGATCAATCTGTTCTCGACCGGCGAAATCTCCGCCGCCATCGCGCAGGACTTCACCCTGGCCCAGATCCAGGCCGCAGTTCCCACCACTGTCTGGGCTGACCTGTCGGAAGGCTCGATCGCCACCCTCAACACCGTCAATATCCCGACTGGTGCCGCCGAGCCCGAACTGGCCTACCAGTTCATCAACTTCATCCTCAGCCCCGAAATCCAGCAGCAGCTGGCCGAACAGGGCGTCGATGCTCCAGTCAACACCGCCGTTACGCTCGAGCCCGAGCAGGCTGCGCTGTGGACCTATGGCGCCGACGTCATCGCCGGACTGCAGCGCGTCGACTACACCAAGCTCAACGCCGCCAAGAGCGGCTGGATCGATCGCTGGAACGAACTGTTCGGCATGTAATGTGAAGGCGCGCGCGCACTATGCCCGCGCGCCAATTTCAAAGTAGACCTCATGGTGAGCTTGTCGAACCACGAGGTCGTGGCCTTATGCTAAGGTTCGGCCTCGTCCTTCGACAAGCTCAGGATGAGGCCGAACCACAAGCCAGTATTGTTAACAAGGTTATCCCATGAAACGCTTCGCCGGATGGAGCCTTGCCTCCCCCGCGACGCTCGCCGTCGTCATCTTCCTGGTGCTGCCAGTCGTCGCGACCATCATCACTACCTTCCTCACCCCGGCGGGGCCGCTTGCGCCCTATATCGGCTTCTTCGGCAGCGGCTTCCGGCGCACCGTTCTGTGGCGCACCATTCAGGTTTCGCTGATCACCACCGTGATCGCGCTGTTTATCGGCTTCATCACCGCCTATGTCGTGTCGCGCTCGCCCGGCTGGCTCAAATCCATCCTGATCATCGCCGCGGTCTTCCCGCTCTTGACCGGCGTCGTCGTCCGCTCCTTCGCCTGGATGATCATCCTGGGCAAGAACGGCATCCTCAATGGCATGCTGGTGGGCACCGGCATCATCGGCGAGCCCATGACCATGCTCTATACGCAAGGCGCCGTTATCGTCGCCATGGTCTATCTCTTCGTGCCGCTGATGGTGCTCACCCTGGTCGGCGTACTCGAATCCATCCCCGATGACCTGATCCAGGCCTCCGCCTCGCTGGGCGCCAAGCCCATGGCCACCTTCACCCAGGTCATCCTGCCGCTCGCCGTTCCCGGTCTCATCGTCGGCGCCGTGTTGGTCTTCACCGGCAGCTTCACCGCTTATGCGACGCCCCAATTGCTGGGCGGGGAAAGCCAGATGGTCATGGGCACGCTGATGTACCAGCAGGCCATGGTCACCTTCGATTGGGTTTCGGCCTCCACCATCGCCGCCATCATGGTTGTCATCACCATAGCCATCGTGCTGCTGATGACCCGTATGGCCAAGCGTCTCAACCCCATGGCCGTCTGATGACCACCAAACTCCACCCGGCCCTCATCGCCTTCACCGCCCTGGTCTTTGTGTTCCTCATCGGCCCGCTGATCATCGTGGTCGGCGCCGCCCTCAGCGATACGACCTACCTCACCTTCCCGCCCCAGGGCCTCTCCCTGCGCTGGTTCGAGAATATCTTTGCCATTTCGGCCTTCCGCCGCACCATTCTGACCAGCCTGCAGATCGCGTTCCTCTCGACCTTCATCGCCTTGCTGATCGGCATCCCCGCCGCCTACGCGCTCAACCGCTACCGCATCCAGCTCCCCGGCTGGCTCTCGACGCTCTTCGTGCTGCCGATCCTCGTGCCCGAACTGGTTCTGGGCTTCTCCCTGCTCAAAAACGTCGCCGTGCAGTTCAACGCACCCATCTACCTCTCCTTGGTCGTCGGCCATTCCCTGCTCGTGCTGCCCTATGTGGTCCGCGTCATCAGCGCCTCGCTCGCCTCTTTCGATTTCTCCATCGAAGAAGCCGCGATCAGCCTGGGCTCGCCCCCGCTCAAAACCTTCTTCACCATCCTTTTGCCCAATGTGCGCTCCGGCGTCATCGCGGCCTTCATCCTGTCGTTCATCACCTCGATCAACGACGTGTCGATCTCGATCTTCCTGACGGGCCCCGGCATCTCCACCCTCCCCATCCAGATTCTCGCCCATATGGAGCAGTTCTTCGATCCGACCGTCGCGTCGGTCTCGGTGCTGCTCATGGCGCTCACCGTGGCCGTCATGGCCATCGTTGAGCGCACCCTGGGCCTGACCTTCCTTGCCAAGTGAGCCAGCTGTGACCCAAAATCTCTCCATCCAGAACATCACGGCGCATTATGGCTCCACCAAAGTTCTCGAAAACCTGTCGCTTGAGATAGCCGAAGGTGAACTCGTATCGCTCTTGGGCGCATCAGGATGCGGTAAGACGACAACCCTCCGCCTCGTCGCCGGCTTCCTCGAACCCACCTCCGGCACCATCGAATTGGGCGGCAAGGACCTCACCCGCCTGCCCGCCCACCAGCGCAATATCGGCCTTGTTTTCCAGAATTACGCCCTGTTTCCGCACCTCTCAGTCGCCGAAAACGTTGCTTTCGGCCTCAAGCAGCGTGGCATTTCCGGCGACGCCAAGACCAAGCGCGTCACCGCCATGCTCGAACGCGTCGGCCTCGACCACCTCGCCACCCGCCTCCCCGGCGCCCTGTCCGGCGGCCAGAAGCAGCGCGTGGCGCTCGCCCGTGCGTTGGTCATCGAGCCCCCGCTGCTGATGTTCGATGAGCCCCTGTCCAACCTCGATGCCAAGCTGCGCGTCGACATGCGGGTGGAAATCCGCAAGCTGCAGCAGGCCAATGGCACCACTTCGGTCTATGTCACCCACGATCAGGAAGAAGCCTTCTCGATCTCGGACCGCGTCGCCATCATGCATGCGGGTCGCGTCATGCAGCTCGACACCCCCGAAGTGCTCTACCAGCGCCCCGCCAACGCCTTCGTCGCCCGTTTCGTCGGCTTCGAAAACCTCATCCCCATGAGCGTCACCGCCCGCGACGGCGCCATAGTGACCGCCCAAATGACCGGCGGCGCCAAGCTCACCCTGAGCCAGGACGATTTCGGCCCCATCCCCGATAGCTTCATCCTCGCCTGCCGCGCCGACGGCCTTGCCGTCACCGACACCGCCGGCACCGACGGCATCCCGACCATGCTGGGCCTGCGCACCTATCTCGGCCGCGCCTACCAGTATCAATGCGAAACCGCGGCCGGCCCCCTCATTGCCAACGGCCCCCTGACCCGCCCTCTGGAAACCGGCGCCACGGCCAAGCTGGTGCCGGTGCCAGAGCAGTGCACCATTCTGGCGCCGGAACCGGCGGCGTGATGGCATCGTGACCACCATTCTAACCAATGCCTGGCTCCTCACCCTCGATGACGCCCTCACCGAGCACCGTGCTGGCTGGCTGCAGATCGACGGCGACACCATCACCGCCCTCGGCTCCGGCACCCGGCCGACAGTCGAAAACGCCGAAATCATCGACTGCAATGGCGATATCGTCATGCCCGGCACGGTCAACGCCCATTGCCACATGGGCATGTCGGTCTTCCGGGGCCTGGGCGAAGACGTGGACGACCGCCTCTATCGCTACATCCTCCCGCTCGAGCGCAAATTCGTCACCCCCGAAATGGTCCGCGTTGGCTCGGCCCTCTCGGCGCTTGAAATGATCCAGGGCGGCGTCACCACCGTCGCCGACATGTATTATTTCGAAACCGAAGTCGGCCGCGTCGCCGCCCAATCGGGCCTGCGCGCCATTGTCGGCCAGACGCTGGCGGACTTTGATCCGCCCGACCATAAGGATTTCGACCAAGGCTTCGCCCGCGTCGAAGAACTGGTCGATGAATTCGCCGGCCACAAGCTCGTCACCCCCTCCATCGCCCCCCACGCCCCCTATTCCACGGGCCTAAAGGTCATGGAGCGCGTCGCCCGCTGGTCCGCCGGCCACCCCGTCGTCCCGGTGCAAATGCACCTGGCCGAAAGTGCGCTGGAAGTCGCCTGGGCGCGTGACAATCACAACCAGTCCACCGTCGCTGTCGCCCGCGATGCCGGCCTGCTCAAGCCCAACCTCATCTGCGCCCATTGCCTGCAACTGGACGACGCCGACATCACCATGATGTCTGAAGCCCAGGTCTGCGCCGTCACCAACCCCCGCTCCAATGGCAAGGCCGGCCGCGGCATCGCCCCGGTCGAAAAGCTGCGCAATGCCGGCATCCCGACCGGCATCGGCAGCGACGGCGCCATGAGCGGCAATACGCTGGACCTGTTCAGTCAGTTCGCCCCCGTCTCCATGTTCGCCAAACTGCTCGGCGGTTCCAGAAAACCCCTGCCCGCCCTCGACGTTATCCGCATGGCCACCATCGAAGGCGCCCGCTCCCTGAGCCTCAATCTCAAGACCGGCTCGCTCGAAGCCGGCAAACAGGCCGACCTGATCCGCATCAGCCTCGCCGCCCCGCGCCTCCACCCGATTTACGACGCCTATTCCATGCTGGTTTTCGCCGCCATGCCAACTGACGTTACCGACACCATGGTCGCCGGCCGCTGGCTGATGCGCAACCGGCAGGTCGAAACGCTCGATCCCCACAAGACCCTGCGCGACGCCATGCAGATCGCCACCCAATTCAAGGCCGAAATGACCCGCATCGACGAGGCTGCCCGATGAGCGAACTTACCGCCATTCTCGACGCCGTCGACGCCAGTCTCGATGATAGCCTCGCCCGCCTGTTCGAGCTGATCCGCATCCCCTCGGTCTCGACCGAAACCCATTACAAGGACGATTGCCGCCGCGCCGCCGAATGGCTGGCGGGCGAGTTGGCCGACATGGGCTTTGACGCCTCCGTCCGCGATACGGCGGGCCATCCCATGGTCGTCGGCCACGGCCCCAAAATCGCGGGCCCCCATGTGCTGTTCTACGGACATTATGACGTCCAGCCCGTCGATCCCCTCGCCCTCTGGACCACGCCACCCTTCGAGCCCTCCCTGGCTCCGCAACCGGATGGCGAAACCTTCATCCTGGGCCGCGGCGCCTCCGACGATAAAGGCCAATTGCTGACCTTCATCGAGGCCTGTCGCGCCTATAAAGACGTAACCGGCACGCTGCCAATCCGCATTTCCATGCTGTTCGAAGGCGAGGAAGAAGCCGGCAGCCCCTCGCTCGGGCCGTTCCTGCAGGCCAATGCCGAAGACCTCAGGGCCGACACGATCCTGGTTTGCGACACCGACATGTGGGACCACGATACCCCCGCCATCACCACCATGTGGCGCGGTTTCGTCAGCGAGGAATTCACCATCACCGCCGGCGACCGGGATCTGCATTCCGGCATGTTCGGCAGCGCCGCCCGCAATGCCGCCCAGCTGATCGGCACGATTATCGGCAAGCTGCGCAGCGATGATGGCGCTGTGGCCATCCCCGGCTTCTACGATGGCGTGCAGGAGGTCCCCACCGCCATCATCGACCAATGGAACCGCCTGCCCTTCGACGCCGAAAAATTCCTGGCGGACGTCGGCCTATCCGTCCCCGCCGGAGAAACCGGCCGCTCGGTGCTCGAACAGGTCTGGGCCCGCCCCACCTGCGAAATCAACGGCGTGTGGAGTGGCTATACCGGCGATGGCTTTAAGACCGTCATTCCCGCCCAGGCCAGCGCCAAGCTCAGCTTCCGCCTCGTCGCCGGGCAAGACCCCGACCGCATCCGGGCCCTGTTCCGCCAATTCGTAACCGATCTGCTACCGGCCGATTGCAGCGTCACCTTCAAGGCCTATGCCGCCGCGCCCGCCCAGATCATGGATCTCGATGGCCCCCTGCTCACCAAGGCCCGCGCCGCCCTCACCGACGAATGGAACCGCGAAACCGCCCTGGCCGGCACCGGCGGGTCCATCCCCATTCTGGGCGAGTTCAAGAAGCGCCTCGGCATGGATTCCATGCTGATCGGCTTCGCCCGCTTCGACAACCGCATCCACTCGCCCAACGAGAAATACGATCTCTCGAGCTTTCACAAAGGCATCCGCTCCTGGGTGCGCATCCTTCACGCCTTCAAGGAGTAGACCACTTGGCCCTCACCCGCTTTTCCGTCGCCCCGCTCTGGCAGCAGACCCAGGTCCTCGCAGCCGTCGCGCGCGGCGCGGCTCCCGCCGATCTGGTCATCACCGGCGCCCGCATGCTCTCGACCTATTCCGAGCGCATCGCTACCGATAAGGAAATCTGGCTGGTCGGCGGTCGCATCGCCGCCATCCACCCCGCCGGCACCTACAAAAAGGCTCCTGCGCCCAAGGCCGTCTACGACGCCAAGGGCGGCATTATCGCGCCGGGTCTGGTCGATCCCCATATCCATATCGAAAGCTCGATGGTCACCGCCTGCGCCTATGCGGAAGCGGCGCTGCTCAATGGCACTACCACCATTTTCTGCGACAGCCACGAGATCGGCAATGTCATGGACGTGGCGGGCGTTGAAGCCATGCTCGAAGATGCGCGTCTTGCCCCGCTCTCGATCTTCCTGACCGTACCGTCCACCGTGCCTGCCACCTCGCCAGAGCTCGAAACCGCCGGCGGCGACCTCACCCCAGACAAGATCGGTGCGCTGTTCGACGCATGGCCCGAAGCCATGGCGCTGGGCGAAAAGATGGATTTCGTCCCCGTCGCGATGGGCGATCCGCGCAGCCATGCCATCATCGCTGAATCGCTCAAGCGTAACCGCCCGGTTTCCGGTCATATCTATGGCCGCGATTTCGTCGCGCCCTATGCAGCCTCCGGCGTCACCGATACGCATGAGGCCATCGACCGCGACATTTCTAATGATTTCATCGATGCCGGCATCTGGGTCTTCCTGCGCGGCGGCAATCCGGCAACGCCTTGGAACTCCATCGTCGAAGCCATCAAGCCTATCACCGAGCAAGGCGCCAGCCACAAGCGCTTCGCCGTCTGCACTGATGATCGCGACGCCGATGACCTGCTCACCTTCGGCCTCGATTGGGTCGTGCGCGAAGCCATTCGCTTGGGCATGAAGCCCGAGCAGGCCTGGGCCATGGGCTCACTGCACGGCGCCACCCGCTTCGGCCTGGGCGACGAAATCGGCGGCCTCGGCGGCGGCCGCCGCGCCGATCTGGTCCTGTTGGGCGACGACATGAAGCCCGTCAGCACCTGGTATGGCGGTGAACTGGTCGTTGATCAGCGCAAGGTCATGCCCCTGCTGGAGGAAACCCTCAACCAGCGCTATCGCTACCCCGAGGCGGCCTACAACACTGTGCACCTTCCCAAGGGCCTCAAGCTCACCCCCGAACTGCCCACCGCGCCGGTTACCGCCAATGCCATCGGTATCGAACTGCCGGGGATCGTCCTGCCGCACCGCAAGGTGGCCATCGAGCCGGCCAATGATTGGGCCAGTATTCTCGACAAGCACAATCTCAGCTTCGTCACCGTCATCGAGCGCCACGGCAAATCCAAGGGTGGCATCGCCCACGGCCTGCTGCAGGATTTCGGCCTCAAGAACGGCGCCGTCGGCTCCAGCGTCGGCCACGACAGCCACAATATCCTGCTCGCCGGCACCAACGAGGCCGATATGCAACTGGCCCTCGACACCATCGACACCGCCAAGGGTGGCATCGTCGTGGTGCAGGATGGCAAGGTGACCGCCTTTGTCGGCCTGCCCGTTGCCGGTCTCATTTCCGACAAACGCGTGCACGATGTCGCCGCCGAAAACCGCGCTCTCAAGACCGCTTGGGAGGCCGCCGGCTGCACCATTCCTTATATGGGCTTTAACCTCATCCCGCTTTCGGTGATCCCGGAAATCCGCATTACGGATAAAGGCCTGGTCAAGGTCCCCGAAATGGTATTGCAGCCGCTCTATGACTAATCGCCGCGTCATCATCGACACCGACCCCGGCCTCGACGACGCCCTGGCTATCCTCCACGCCCTCAATTGCGGGCGTTTCGAGGTGCTGGGGCTCACCACCATGGCCGGCAATATCGGCATCGACAACACCACGCGCAATGCCGGGCGCCTGCTCGCCGCCATGGGCCGCAGCGACATCCCGGTCATCACCGGCGCTGCCGGGCCCCTTGTGCGCAGTGTGATCGACATTTCCGACATCCACGGCAGCGATGGCCTGCACGGCCTCGCCCTGCCCGAGCCGCAGACCGCGCCGTTGGACGACGCCATCGCCTGGATGGCCGACCTGCTCCTGGCCGAACCAGCGGGCAGCGTGGATATCTTCGCCCTCGGCCCTCTCACCAATATCGCTGGTTTGATCACCCAGCATCCCAAAGCCGCCGCCCGCATCGGCCAGATCATCGCCATGGGCGGCGCCGTGGACGAGCCGGGCAATATCGGCGCCCGCTCCGAATTCAATTTCGCCACCGATCCGGAGGCCGCCGATATTGTGTTCCGCGCCGGGCCGGACCTGACCCTGGTGCCGCTCGATGTCACCCGCAAAGTGCGCGCCGACGCCACCTGGATGAACAACCTGCGCGGCACGACAGCAGGCACAATCGCCGCCGATGTCATCGCGCTGTACTTTGGCGATGGCCGGCAAAGCCGCCCTCTGCACGACCCTTGTGTCATGCTGCTGGCGCTTGACCCGAGCCTGTTCGGCGTCGAAGAACGCTATCTGGCGGTCGATCTTGGTGACGATGGCGACGCCGGGGCCCTCAAGCCAGCCCGCACCGGAACCGCGCTCCTGAAAGTCGCCATGCAGGTCAATGCCGAAGGCGCACTGGATTTGCTCGCCAAGGGCCTGACGCGCGCCTAGCGCAATTCCTGCTCCACCAGCGCCGTCCAATACCGCGCGCCCGTCACGATCGCATCATCGTTGAAATCATACCGCGAATTGTGATGCAGCGCTCCGTCCACCGCCGGCCCATTGCCCAGCCACACATAGGCGCCCGGCACGGCCGACCCGAAAAACGCAAAGTCATCGCCCGCCGTCGAGGGCGGGAAATCCGTAACGACGGTCCTACCGGTTGCGACCTGCGCCGCAGCTAATGCCCGCCGCGTCGCATCCATATCATTCACTACCGGTGGGATGCGGCGCAGGAATTCGTACTCCGCCTCGATCGCGAACGTTGCCGCCACACCCTGTGCCAATCTGCCGATTTCGTCTTCCAACTGATCCCGCACCGCAGCCGAATAGGCCCGCGCCGTGCCCCCGATCCGCACGATATCGGGGATGACATTGAGCGCCTTGAAATCCCCCGCGCTCACCGCGCAGGCACTCACCACCGCCGGCTGCAATGGATCGACCCGCCGCGCTACGATCGTATGCAGCGCCAGCAGAAACTGCCCTGCCGCCGTCACCGCGTCACGCCCCAGATGTGGCTTGGCCCCATGTGTGCCAATACCCCGGAACACCACTTCCCAGCTATCCGAGGAAGCCAGTTGCGGCCCCGCCACCACCGCCATTTCGTCGGTCGCCAGCCCCGGCATATTGTGCAGCCCATAAGCCGCATCCACCGGAAACAGCTCGAAAAATCCCTCGTCGATCATGGCCTTGGCCCCGCCGCGCCCTTCCTCGGCCGGCTGGAACACGAAATGCACGGTTCCGGAAAAATTCCGCGTCCGCGCCAGGTGCCTGGCCGCCGCCAGCAACATCACCGTGTGCCCGTCATGCCCGCAGGCATGCATGGTGTTGGGCACGCTCGAGCCATAGTCCCGCTCGGCCAGTTCGGGCATGGCCAGCGCATCCATATCGGCCCGCAGTGCAATCCGCCGCGTGCCATTGCCCACTTTGAGCGTGCCCACCACGCCGGTCTTGCCCAGCCCGCGATGCACCGCAATGCCTGCCTGCTCCAGCTGCTCGGCCACGATGGCGCTGGTGCGCACTTCCTCAAAGCCAAGTTCGGGGTGAGCATGCAGATCGCGCCGCAGCGCGATCATGGCGTCGAGATCGAAAGGGTCATTGCCGTCAGGAAGAGTCACGGGACAAGCTCGTCAAATTGGGATAGGTGACTTTTCGGCCAATCCCCTCCCGCCAGCAAGGAAAACCTCGCTTTTGTCACTGCTGCCACACCAGTTCTGGCAGGATATCCTGCCACCCCAAGCCGCCCCCGCCGGCAGCTTCATTGACGCCTATCCCGCAACGCTCCCCGACGGGCGCCAACTCCTGCTGCCCATCCGCATCCTGCCCGGCGACGGCACCAAGGCAGTCGCCTCTCTGATCATCAATCAAGCCAGCTTCACCGTCGCTGACGCTCTGGCCGATGGCCTCGCTGACCTGCTGCGCCCCTTCGCGCCGGAGATTATCATCGGCGTCCCCACCCTGGGCCTGCACCTCGCCCCAAATGTCGCCCGCCGCCTCGGCCATAGCCGCACCGTGCCACTCGGCACCTCCCGCAAATTCTGGTACGACGACGCCCTCTCCGAGCCAATGAGCTCGATCACCAGCCCCAGTCACGCCAAAACCCTGTTTGTCGATCCGCGCATGCTGCCGTTGCTCGAGGGCAAGCGCGTCGCGGTAGTCGACGACGTCATCAGCTCCGGCACCTCAATGGCCGCCGTCATGCGCCTGCTCGCCAAGGCCGGCATCGAGCCCGTCGCCATCGGCGCTGCCATGCTGCAGGGCACAAAATGGCACGAGCCAATGCAAAAATGGCGCGACAGGATTGTCGCGCCACTCAATTCGCCATTGCTGGAAAAGACCGAAACCGGCTGGGTGGCGCTGGCCTAAGCCTTACTTCCCCAGCGTGCTCGGCCAAGTACCGTGCAAATCCGTGCCACGGCCCACGATCTCAAAGCCGTGTGCACCGAAGAAATCGCGCTGGCCCTGAACCAGGTTTGCCGTGCCCTGGGCCTGGCGGTAGCTGTCGAAATAGCTCAGAGCCGCCGAGAGGCAGATCATCGGGAATTCCCCGACGGCGGCAGCAGCCACGACCTTGCGCAGGCTCGGATGCGCGTCCTTCATCAGGGTCACGAAGTCCGGCACCACCAGCAGGTTCACATTGCCACCCTTTTCATAGGCGGCCGACATCTGGTCGAGGAAGCGCGAGCGGATGATGCAGCCGGCGCGCCAGATCTTGGCAATGGTCGCCAGCGGCAGATTCCAGCCATTTTCTTCCGAAGCCTTGGCGATCACGGCAAAGCCCTGCGCATAGGACACGATCTTGCCCGCCAGCAGGGCCTTTTCCAGATCCGCCAGCGTCACGTCTGCCTTGCCGGCAGCGCGCTTGCCATAAATCGCCTCGGCCGCCACGCGCTCTTCCTTGCGCGAGGAGATCGAGCGGGCCGCAACGGCGCCCTCGATGGCCGTGGCCGGCACGCCCATCTGCTGGGCGGCAATTGCCGACCAGACGCCGGTGCCCTTCTGGCCCGCCTTGTCGAGGATCAGATCAACCAGCGGCTTGCCGGTTTCGCCATCAACAGCAGCCAGTACGTGGCCGGTGATTTCGATCAGGTAGGAATTGAGCGGGCCCTTGTTCCATTCCTTGAACACGTCAGCGCATTCGCCCGGGCTCATGCCCAGCCCATCGCGCATCACGCCATAGACTTCGGCGATCATCTGCATGTCGCCATATTCGATGCCATTGTGGATGGTCTTGACGAAGTGGCCCGCGCCGCCTTCGCCCAAATAGGCGCAGCAGCTTTCGCCGTTGAACTTGGCGGCGATGGCGGTCAGCACGGCTTCGGCATTGTGCCACTGCTCCTTGGAGCCGCCCACCATGATGGAAGGACCATGGCGCGCGCCTTCTTCGCCACCGGAAACGCCGACGCCGAGATAGCCGATGCCCTTGGGGGTCAGGTAATCAAACCGGCGCTGCGTATCGGTGAACAGCGAATTGCCGCACTCGATGATCGCGTCGCCCTTTTCCAGCAGCGGCAGTAGCTGCTCGATCATCTCGTCAACCGGCTTGCCCGCCTTGACCATGATGATGATGGAACGCGGCGCCTTCACGGCCTGCACGAACTCGGCCAGGTCGTATTTAGGAATGGTCTTGCCATCCAGGCCCTCGGCCTTGGCCTCGGCGACAAATTCGTCAATGCGCCCGGGCGACCGGTTATGGACAGCGATCGTGTAGCCTTTTTCGGCGATGTTCAGCGCCAGATTGGAGCCCATAACCGCCAGCCCGATCAGGCCGATATCCGCTGTCGACATATGTCTGTCCTTCCGAGATCGTCTTGTGCAATCCATGCACGCAGCGCATGCCGCGCGGCCGGGAACTGACCACAAACTGGGCCGATACGGAAGCCGTAATCGCGCAAAAAACGGCTATTCAACACGCTTGTATGGAAGATGCTATTGCGCGGTCGGGCGGTGCACCCTAGGTTCCGGCCATTCATGGAGGCAAGCCTTGCACACACCATCCCCGTTTGATCTCACCGGCAAACGTGCCCTCGTCACCGGATCGAGCCGCGGCCTTGGTCTGGCTATGGCCAAGGCCCTGGCCCAGGCCGGCGCGGCCATCGTGCTCAATGCCCGCGACAATGTCGCCCTCGGCGCCGCCGCGCAGGACCTGGCGGCCACCGGCGCCAGCGTCGATGCGGTTGCCTTCGACGTGACCAGCCGCGACAGCGTGGGCGACGCCATCAGCCATATCGAGGACGAAATCGGGCCGATCGACATTCTGGTCAACAATGCCGGCATGCAATTTCGCTCGAGCCTCGAAGCCTTCCCGCCCGAAAAGTTCGACCAGGTCATCGCCACCAACCTGACCTCGGTGTTCAATGTCAGCCAGCCCGTCGCCCGTCACATGATCGCGCGCGGCACCGGCAAGATTATCAATATCTGCTCGCTCCTCGCCGAGTTGTCCCGGCCCTCCATCGCCCCCTATGCGGCGACCAAGGCGGCCGTGGCAAACCTCACTCGCGGCATGGCGGTGGATTGGGCTCGGCACGGCCTCAACGTCAACGGCATCGCGCCAGGGTATTTCTCGACCGAAATGAACGACGCCCTGCTCAAGGACGCCAAGTTCAACACATGGATCGAAAGCCGCACCCCCATGGGGCGCTGGGGCCAACCCGAAGAATTGGGCGGCGCCGCCGTGTTCCTTGCTTCGGAGGCCTCGCGCTTCGTCAATGGGCATATCCTCTATGTCGATGGCGCCTTCACCGCCACCGTCTGACCAGGAGCGTTTATGTCCCTCGTCCCGGCCCGCATCATCATCGTCATGGGCGTCAGCTCGTCCGGTAAGTCCACAATCGGCCAATCCATCGCCCGCCGGCTGCATGTGCCGTTCCTTGATGGCGATGGCTACCACCCTGAAGCCAATGTCGAGAAAATGCGCGCCGGCATCCCCCTGACCGACGAAGACCGCTGGCCCTGGCTCGAGAAGCTGGCAAAGGCGCTGCATGAAGCCGCCGACCGCAAGGGCTCGGCCACCGGGGCTTGCTCGGCCCTGCGCCGCACCTATCGCGATTTCCTCGTCGAACAGGCGGGCGAGCCGATCCTCTTCGTCTATCTCGACGGCAACAAGGAGGTCGTCGCCGAGCGTATGGCCCGTCGCAAGCACGAATATATGCCGACAAGCCTGCTCGACAGCCAATTCGCCACGCTCGAAGTGCCCGATCCGGCCAGCGAAAACGTGCTGCCTGTTCCGGTGACCGACAGCGTCGAAAAGATTACCCAAACCGTGCTGAAATCGCTTGACCACCTCAAGAGCTTCAAGCGCTGGCAATAGCAGCCTATTCCGCCGCCACGGGCTTGCTGGCAAACCGCCCTTGCCCATAGGCTACCAGCGCCGCTGCAGCTACCACGACCATCGCGCCGGCCACCACCCAGCCATCCAGCCCCACGCCCAGCAACGCGATGTCGAACAGAAATGCCCAGATGATTCCGGTATATTCATAGGCTGCCAGCACCGATACCGGCGCCCGGGCAGTCGCCTCCATCATCAGAACATGCCCCATGCCGCCCAGTACCCCCGCCGCGATCAGCAGCGAAAATGCTCCCGCGTCCAGCTCGGCCCAGCCCCACAGGCTCGATGCCAGTCCCGCAAGGCTGCAGATCACCGCGAATGACAGCGCAATGCTGGCTGGCGGATCGGTCCGCGTCAGGTCCTTGACCTGTACCCGCGATAGCGCATTGGCCGCGGCCATGCCAATCGCCGCTGCAATCCCGATCAGCGTGCCATCGCGCAGTTCCGCTCCAACCAGCGCCGGAAACAGCATCAGCACGATCCCGGCAAAGCCCAGCGCCACACCCACGAACACTGTCGCTGTCGGCCGCTCGCGCAGAAATACCATCGCCGCCAAAATCGAAAAGATCGGCGCGAGATAAGTCAGCGCCGTCGCTACCCCGACCGACAGATATGCCAGCGAGATGAACGACAGCACCATGACCAGGCAGCCCAGCAGCCCGCGGATCAGGTGCTTATGGGGGTATCGGGTACGCAACGACGGCCCGATCTGTCCGCGCACCGCCATGTAGCCAACAATAGGCAACAGCGCCACGAAACTGCGCCAGAACACCAATTGCCCTACCGGCGCGACCTTGGCTGCCTCATGAATGGCGGCCGACATCGCCGCCATGGCAACCAGGCCGAAGGTTGCGAGCCACAGAGCCGCAGTGGGATTGGATTTGGTGACGGACAAGTTGTGACCTGCGGTTTGGGAGGCTACCTGACCTATCCCGATCCGCATCCGCCGTCATCCGCCTATCGGATTATTTCGGCATGCCATCACTTCGCGCCAGGCTTGCATTGAAATAGCGCTCATCGGTGCTGACATCGGTCCCCACCCAATCCGGCAACAATACCGCCTGGTCCTCGCTCTCCAGTTCCACTTCGGCAATGACCAGCCCAATATGCCGCCCCTCGAAGACGTCGATCTCCCAGATCAAACCGCCAAACGGCACAATATGCCGTCGCTTTTCGAGCACATGCGGTTCCGCCATCGCCAGCAGTTCCCGCGCGTCCTCGATGGGGATTTCGTATTCATACTCCGCCCGTGACAGCCCCCGCGCGACGCCCTTGAGGGTCAACGCCGCCCTGCGGTCGTCCTTGCTGCGCACGCGCACCGTTGCCTTGGCGTTGGACGACAAATAGCCCTGCTTGAGCAGCGCACTGCTGGTGGCAAGTGTCCTCCAGCCGTCTCCCGCCACCAAGAACTTGCGTTCGATTTCCTGCGCCACGCTATGTCTCCACCGGCAATAGTGACCAGTATTGTTCAAATCGCCGCCGCAGCATGCCCGGCTTCTCGACCGTCAATTGCCCCCCCAACGCAAAGGCCTGCCCCGCCAAGTCCGCCTGCCGGTCCACGATCACGGCCTGAGTGGCCAGCACCGCGCTCCGGGCCAGACCCGGCGCCGCTGCCAGCGTCTCATCCAGCACCGCCAGATTGTGATGGTCCCCCAGCAGTTCGCCCAAATCATCGAGCAACGCCTTGCGCCCACTCAGCAGATCAGGCGCACAGAACTCGAACAGGCCCAAATGATGCCAATGATATTTGGTGTCCTTGCGCCAGTCGTGCAGCGTCTCAGCGGTCAAATCGGCTGCCGCCGTCCGCATGCCCGCCCGCATCCGCCGATAGGTAGCTTCCAGCCCGTCCCCGATCCGCGCAAAGCCCCGCCCAGCAATCACCCAGTCATGCGCCCGTTGCTCGGCCGCCAGCATGGTGCCGGCAAAGGCAGCCAGCAATTGCTTGCGATTCCTCTCCTCCAGCCCCCCATCAATGCGGTCCCGCAGCACCTGATGTATCTGCCCCGCCAATGCCCGATCGAGCCGCGCCTTCTGCCCCCGCCCGGCGTCGAACTCCACCAGGGCGCCGAACGTTTCGAGCATCACCGTCGCATCCCGCGCCACCGCCAGCCCGTCGGCCGCATCGCGAAACGCCCTGTTCTCCGCCGCAAACGTCTTGAACTGTGGTTCGATCAGCCGCACCAGCCCCCGCAATTTCTTGCAGCGCCGCCGCAGGCCATGAACGGTCTTGTCGAAATCACTATCAAGCGCCCAGCACTCCGCCAGCGCCTTGCTGATCTGCTCGCCTGCGATCGCGCGCACCTGCTTGCCGATGCCACTTTGCTGGGTGAAACCAAATCCCATGATCCCACCTAGAATCCAAACGTCATCTGCCCGGCCGGCGCACCCACCGCAACGCCTTCCAGCGACAACATCCTGAGCTTGGATTCGGCTCCTCCCGGTGCCGAAAAGCCGCCCGGCTTGCCATCGCTGGCCAGCACCCGATGACACGGAATGACCAGCGGAATGGGGTTGGCGCCCATCGCCGCCCCCACCGCACGCGACAGGGTCACGTCGCCCAACTGCCGCGCCAGCGCCCCATAGGTCGTCGTCTCGCCCCAGCCAATTCCCAACAGCAGTGCATAAGCCCGCCGATGAAACTCCGGCACGCCGGTTAAATCGAGCCGCACCGCGCCGAAATCCACCGCAACGCCCTCCGCGTAATCCTCAATGCTATTGATCAACGCCTCAATATTCCGGTTCGGCGCGCCCGGCTGCGCGCCGCCACGATTGATCCGCTGTTCAAGTCCCTCCCGCCCCATTCCCGGCAATTGCAGCCGCGCCAATCCGGCATCGGTCCAGCCAATGCCGAACTCACCCAAAGCCGTATCGAAAATCATGGTTTCCATGGTGCAATACTATGACCGGAGCCCGCTGCTTGCCAGCGCCAAGGCGATCCTCGCACCATTCTACTGACATATCCTGTCGCAAGACTTCCCCAAACCGCATTCATGCGTCGCAGCAGGAGCAGGCAAAATGGCTAGAATCGTCGGTTACATCGCCTCCAGTCTGGATGGCTTCATCGCCACCGCGGATGAAAACCTCGATTGGCTCACCCAGCAACCCGATCTCAACCTGGGCGAGTTCGACTATCGCAATTTCATCGCCCGCATCCGCACCGTGGTCATGGGCCGAGCCACCTATGACTGGATCGCGCGCTATCCCGGCGCCTGGGAGTATGATGGCAAACGGGTGATCGTGGTCACCTCCCGTCCCATCGACAACCCCAAGGGTCCGCTCGAAACCCGTTCCGATATTCCTGCATTGATCGTTGAACTGCGCGCACTCGACGATGGCGATGTGTGGATGTTGGGCGGGGGCAAGCTGCAGATGACCTTCATGGAGCAAGGTGCGCTGGACGAGATCGAAATCTACATCATCTCCGAAATCATCGGCGGCGGCATCCCGCTGTTTCCTCCGACCGGCCTGCGGTCCAGCCCCAAGCTGATTTCGGCACAGGCGCTTGGCCCCAGTTGCGCCCGCCTGCATTATAGCCTCACCTGACCGGCGAGAGCGGCAACAGATACAAGAGGTGTTCAAGGGCGCGGCGCAATGCTAGGACCGCGCCATGCCCGGTCCCATGCCCACATTGCTCGATTATTTTCCTCCGCTCGAACCCTATCTCAACGTGCTGTATCAGGATGACGATATCCTGGTGCTGGACAAGCAGAGTGGCCTGCTCACCGTGCCCGGCAAGGACCCGTCCTTGTGGGACTGCGTCGAATATCGCGCCCGCCAGACCTGGCCCAGTGCCGGCATCGTCCATCGGCTCGACAAGGACACGTCCGGCGTCCTGGTCATGGCGCTCAACAAGCGCGCCCATGGCCGCATCGGCAGCCAGTTCGAACATCGCAAGACCACAAAGAGCTATGTCGCCCGCGTCGCCGGGTTGATCGAAGAGGATTCAGGGTTGGTCGATCTGCCCCTCGCCACCGATTGGGACAACAAGCCCCGCCAGCGTGTCGACTATGAGCATGGCCGCCCATCGCAGACCGAATGGAGCGTCATGGCACGCGAGGCCGATGTCACCCGGGTGCGCCTGCACCCCCTCACCGGCCGCACCCATCAATTGCGGGTTCACATGAAGGCTATCGGCCATGTGATTCTGGGCGATGCATTTTATGGCGATTCCGCCAGTTTTGCCGCCGCCGATCGCTTGCAACTCCACGCCGCCGAATTGGGCTTCACTCATCCCACCACAGGCGAGTTCATGGTTTTTACCGCCCCGACGCCTTTTTAGGCTCGCCGCCTATCCCTCCCCCAGATACCCGACCTCGATGCGCTGGAACAAATGTCCCGGCTTCATCGTATCGAGCCATTTGCGGAAATCGGCGACGTCCTTGAACCCGGCGCGCTGGGCCTCGGCGTCGGTCACATCGTCCGGTGACATGTCATCGATCGCCTTGATCGACAGCAGGCCAACCTTGGTCTTGAGCGTGCCGCCGGCTTTCACCGTCGGCTTGCTCCAGCGCCGGAAAATCAGATCGACCTTGCCCGCCTTGATCTCTTCGAGCAGTTCCCGCTTGAGCAGCATCTTACCCCACCACCGCCGTTGCCAGCATTTCCACGCGCAATCCCGTGGCCAGCAATTCCTTGACCACCACGGTCGCCCGCACCGGATAGGGCTGCTTGAAATATTCGGCATAGACCGCGTTCATGCCCTTGGCGTCGACGCTGTCGATCAGGAACACCTGCACCTGCACGATATTGGCCAGCGTGCCGCCGGCTGCTGTCACAGCCATCTGCAAATTCTCGATCGTCCGCCGCGTCTGCGCCTCGATGCCGCCCGCAACGATCTCGCCGGTCACCGGGTCCTCGGCAATCGCCACCAGCCAGACCTGGTTGCCCGCCTTGATGGCGTCGTTCACCGGCGAGCTTCCGGCCACGATCCCGCTATCGATACGTTCGATCATGCAACACCTGCTTTCAGAATCAACGGCACCAATTGTCATGCCCTTCGCCTTGTGACAAACACAGGCCGCCGAGCCAAGCGGGCGTGGTGGAATTGGTAGACACAAGGGACTTAAAATCCCTCGGCTTTGGCCTTGCGGGTTCGATTCCCGCCGCCCGCACCAGGCTCACGTCCCGGAGGTCGCTACCGGTTCCCTCTGTGCAGTACTGGTCAATGCCAAGCCGCCCCCCGGACGGCCGGAAACGCCGCCCGGCCGGTATGGCGTCGCGGTTATACGGTAACGGGCGGCCATTGGACCTTCCGAAACTAATAGAACGGACCAATGGCCGCCCGTCACGATCCGCTTTTATGCAGGGTCCGGTTCAGGCGGTACCATTCTTGCAGGTCCGGCTGCCGAGTTTCCAACCCCACTGGACAGGCGCCCCCATCCCACGGTCTCCCCACCCGGCCCTGCGTCGGGACCGCGTAACTGGCG